>CAKKQC010000023.1 GCA_919901855.1 bacterium
AGGCGGAGAGGTCCTTCAGGCCCTCAGACCGGAAATGATTTCGTGATCACCACACTGGCGCTCGGAGTGATGTCAGTAGACATCAAGGACAACGAGGCGCGCCTCCACATCGACGCCAGGAGCGATGACGATGCCGAGGCCATTGCGAGGGTGATTCTCGAACGGCTAACCCTGCATCTGACCGCGTATACCGATCATCTGATCTCGTACCACCTGGACAGGGTCGACAACATCGACACCAACCGGTACTCGACGCCCAGCACAGTTAGCATCCATTTCGAGATGTATGATCTACCACGACTTCGCGGCGCTCTCGAAAGCGCCGCGCAAGCATGGGACTGCACGGACCAGATTCTGGAGAAGGCCATGGGGTACTTTCAGCACGCATTGTTCCTGATGAAGGCTACGGACTCCATTCGGCACCGCTCGCTATCTCAGATCTTCCTGCTCTCCGATGCATTCCTGAACCTCTGGAAGGCGGTTTCTACTGTCATAGGCGATCCCTCAAAGGACTCCGACTATCAAAGTCGCTACAGGATGATCGGCATTGCCCCGGACTTCTTCCGAGATGAGATCGAGCCACTCCGCAAACTACGCAACGACTACGATGTCGCCCACTACATGGTCGGACGTGCGGGCCTGGATGAGGTTGCGGAGAACTTCGGTAAGGCTAGCAGGACGGCGGAGCATGTCTTGTCTGCGTACCGACACTATCTTGTGAATGGAGGCAAGCCCCTCGCACCGGGAATCGTCTAGATCGGAGTGGTGAAGGTTCTCAGCCCTTTCACTAGGCCTTCCCCTTCTGCAACCGTATCCCCTCACGCTCCAGAACCCGGCGAATCTCCTCGGTCTTTGAGTTGATGTCTCCCCGCTTGAATCGTATCTGGTCGATGCCATGGATGTTCGAGAACTCCTGACATCCATCCTCCAGAAGCACCACGGCACGCTCGAAACCCAGCCGCCCTTGAAACAGCCCCACTTCGTGGATGACATTGTCACGCGGACGGAACGTCCCATCAGGCTGTTGATCCTCTGCAGTCAAGACGAGGAATGCCATGCAGGCGTCCGAGAGCATCTTCTCCAATCGATCCTTCCGCGACTTTCCCGCATTCGGTTCGAGGTTGTATTCATCCACCTGCAGGTGTAGCCGCTCCACCAGGAAGTCCTTCAAGTCACGCCAAGCAGGAGAGCGACCGTGGCCTATGAAGATCTTGCCGCCTCCCGCGCTCAGGGTGGACACATTCCGCAATGCGGCACCACCAGACAGTTCGCTCAAGCGCCGTAGGTAGCGGGCCAGTTGGTCAGCCAGCCCGGCAAGATCCCTTACATGCACGCCGTAAGACGATTGCTCTGTGAGCCAGGCGTCGAACGCAAGATGATGGGGAGCCTTGATTCCCTGCATGAGCGCTTCCCTATCGCGGGACACCACCTGACTTGGCCGCTGCAATGTGATGAAGTCCTGCGCACTGTCATGGTCTCTTAGTTCGTCAACCTTCTTCCTCAGGTCACGCAAGGCACGATCATCTCGTAGAACCAAGAGAGCATCCACAATGGCAAGGACATCCGGTTTGGCCTCCGCAAATGTCTCCTGCGCCTTCCTCCGGCCAGCCTCGATCTGAGCTTCGTAGTCCTTCAGCCCGGATCTGCGCTCGATCTCGCGGCGCACATCATCGTATGGAACCTCTTTCCAATTGTCCGAAACTGCCTCCTCGAACGGATGGGCAAATCCCCACTCCATGCTGAAGCCATCATCCGGTGCTGGCCGGCTGAATCCCTCGTAGTAGACGTGGGCTTGGTAACCAATCCACGAGCCAGACCAAGACTCTCCCACCGAAGCAACCGCGTCAAAGAGCTTCTTGAAGATAAGATCGATCTCCCCGTTCTTGAGCCCATTGGCTGCCTTCCTGCATCGTGCGACGATCGCGCCCAGTTCACCTATCCAAGATGACTGCGAGTCGCTACCGCCTTGAACTTCCGTGACCCCGGAACTCATACGCCCATTCTAGGACTTGATCCAGAAGCTGCAACAGCCGCGGAGTGCTGACAGGATGCCCTTCCTGCGCCCACAGAAGGCCTGAGAGCCCGTGCCAGATATTCGACGGGAAAGGGGGGCCAAGCACGTAGTCACCGCGCAGTCTGCGCGGCTAGGGATGACCTCACAGACCGGACACGGGGATCGTGACCAGAACGTGACAGCCCAACCGGGAATCGCCTCGGGAATCGTTGGGAATCCGGACGCCGTTCCTCGACGCGAATCGAAGAAGAAACCAAGACCTCGTCGCGATATTCACGGCGAACCAAGCACTTCCTCGTTGACCTCGTCGGAGGCTCGGCGGGATTTTGAGTCCCCTGCGTCTGCCGTTCCGCCACCCCGGCTCGTATGAACCCTGTGGAGATTCTAGCGCGTTCCTAGGCTCCCCGGGGACGAAGCTCCAGGACCGTGATGCTCATGGGCGGCAGGTCGCACACGATCTTCCCGTCTGCGGAGCCCAGGCTCCCGACGACTAAAACCTCGGGATGCAGGTCGGTCTCCGATTCCCCGCAGAACCGCTCGCCGGTTGCCCGCCATTCGCCGGAATGGCCCGCGAGTTCAACCTCGACGGAGAGCGCCTCACGCCCTTTGTTGACGAGAAAGAGGGCAAGCTCCTTCGTCCGCGGAGACCAGGCCGCGTACGCGGGTCCGCAGGCCAGCCCGGCCAGGGTCGCCAGATTCTCCTTCAGGTGCCTCCCCCACAGCCCCACGGCTTCCCCCGTCGGGAGCAGGTTGTTGTCCTCGTCGATCACGTCCTCCAGCCGCGAGGGGCTGTCAAACCAGCGGGTCGTCCACACCTGGATGCCGTCGATCAGGGGGTGGGCGAGGTGCTGGCCGAGGATGTCGAAGAGCACGACCGCATGGCCCAGGTCGTTGGCCCAGGCCCATCCCTTGTCGGTGCCCCGGTACCAGTGGCTCGCCGCCCAGTCGAAGGCGTTCGCCTCGGTTGCCTGGATCCTGAGGCGGGCAGCGTCGGCCGCGGGCGCCCACAACCGGATCGCCTCGGCGACCTCCTCGGTGCCCTCGGTGAACCCGGGAGCATGGGTACGGTAGTAGTCGTAGGAGCCCCACTCGTAGCACGGATACGGGTGCATGACGGCGAAGTCGATCTCCGCCGAGGCGCGGGACAGGAGATGCTGCCACCAGATCGGGCCGCCCTCCCCATCGGCCGGGCTCACGAGGCTCTTCCCGACGTGGCCGTTCACCCCGAAACGAATGCCGGGATCGACGGCCTTCATGGCCCTCGAGAACTCGATTGCGTCGCGCGTGTAGTCCGCCGCGCCGATCGCGGCCGCGGACCCGCGCCAGTAGCTCTCGTTGCCCAGCTCCCAGTCCCGGACCCCGTACCCCTTTACCCGGTTGGCGTAGCGGACCCACTCCACGGCGTTCGCCATGACTTCGGCGTGCGGTGTGCCGCGCCGCCCGCCCGTTTCATCCTTGACATAGGCCGCGCCGAGGTTCACGCACACGATCGGGTGCGCGCCGACGGCCCGGCAGATCTCCATGAACTCGTCGAAGTCCATGGGTTTGACCAGGAAACGCCCATCCGCATCGACGCGGCCTCCCCCCTCGAGGTGCAGTCTGCCCTTGGGGCCGACGATCCCGAGCCGGGGCCTGGGGGCGTCCCAGGGGGGCGAGGACCACAGGTACTCGTTGGATTTCTCCCCGCCGGGGTAGCGCAGGGACCGGACCCCCATGCGGCGCAGGGCGGCGACGTACCCCTGCCCGCGCTGCCTTGACTCGGCGTGATCGGCCAGGAAGTTGACGTTGAGCCCCACGGCATTGGGCTTGACCGCCATCGTGATTTGCCCCGGATCGACGCGCAGGGGCGGCAGTCGGCGGGCGTTCATCCGCGGTCAGTCGAAATAGGACATCTCGAACCGCTTCAGGCGGTCACGGTACCGGGTCTTGAACTGCTGGTAGCGGGCGAGGATGTCCTTCTCCGTGCCGACATACGCGCAGCGGTAGCAGTAGTACTCGTCGCGCTCCTTGTCCCAGAGCATGTCCATGTCCCACTCCCGCTCAAAGCAGACGGGACAGCGGTAGTTTACTTTGCCTTTGCGACCTTGAGACATGATGTCAGCTCCTCATTCAGGCCGATGGTCTTCTTCAGGCCAAGGGTCAGGTTGGGTGCGAACATGTAACCTTCGCGGTAATAGCCCGCCGCGGTGCCCTCCGGCCGGAGGCTCAGGCGGCTCTGTACCTGGGGAACGACGGCGGCGGCTTCGCGGACCGACTCGACCGCCGCCTCCCGGCACCGGTAGGCGTAGTCGAGCGACTCGACCTTCCCGTCCGCACCGGTCAGGGACAGCGTGACGCCGGTGAGATCCTCGGAATACTCATTGGTCCCGTGGCACGAGGTGATGTAGTCGTCCACCTCGACGCGGGCCTGGGGCAAGCTGGCCGAGACGAGTTTCCTCGTGAACCAGATCTCGCCGGTGCCCTGCGGGAACCGGATCGTGGTCTGGATCCCGACCGTGAGGCCCGAGAACTCGACCGTGACCGGGTCCAGGACGAGCGTTCTCGCGTTCCCCTCGTCGACGACCTTTCCGTGCGTGCGGCAGTTCGCCAGCTCCACCTCCTCCTTCCCGTACCGCACCTTGCAGCTCTTGATGGCCCCTTCGCCGGCGTAGTGGGTGAAGATCCCCGCCCGGTAGTGGGACTGGACCAGGTACGGGTAGCACGCGTTCTGCATCTGCTTCGTGCCGACGCCCACGGGGCGGTTGAGCTGGGCCACGTAAGGGCGCAGGTCGATGATCGCGCCCCCCTGCTTCAGGTCCACGAGCACGCGGAAGAACGGGTCGGCGTACCACATGACCTGCTGGCCGGAACCGAACAGGATGTCCTTCCAGAGCCCGACCAGCGGCTCGTCGTAGCCCTTCTGGTGGGCGCGGAAGGTGTCCGCGAACTCGCTCATCGTCTCGTCGACGAGTTCGCCGCTCTTCTTGAGCCCGCCGTAATAGGACAGCATGTCCTCGTAGACCTTGACGCAGAGCGCGTGGCTGGCCTCCCAGCGGCCGCCCTTCCCCATCCAACCCGGGCCCACGAAGACCATGTTGTAGCCCAGGCCCCGGTTCTGGGCGCCCATCGCCCGGTACTGGTCGATCATGTTGAGCTGGTAGGGCATCTGGTCGCCCTCGTAGACCATGCCCCGCAGGATGTTCTGCGGATGCGTGCCGAACCACAGTCCCGGGGAATCCACGCTCGCCAGCAGGTCCCGGGAAAGGTGCGGGATGGCCACGATGCCGATATCGTCGGAAGCGTCCCGGGCTATGCAGTGGATGTTCTCCTTCGACGGCACCCACGCGGTCCACGGCCCCCCGTCCAGCAGCGTGTACCAGCTGTTGTTGCAGTTGTGGAAGACGCGGGGGCCTTCCTCGAAGCAGGTGGCGACCGCGATCTTGACCATCGGGAAGCGTTCCTTGATGTACCGGACGTGTTCCGCGTCCATGTAGTAGCAGCCGGTCGAGGTCGGGTGGAACCCGAACGCCTTGAAGAAGAGCGCGAAGAGGTCGTCCGTGATCCGCTTCTTGTCCTCCAGCGAAAACAGCCAGATCGCGAGCTCCTTGGTCTGGTATTTCTCCCGGAACTCCTTGCACTGGATCCCGAGGAAGGTCAGGCTGATCTCGTCGCCGAACTTCTCGTGGTGCTCCTTCGCGATCCCGATGCACTCCCGGTTGAACAGCGATGCGTAGGTCATCTGGATCGTGGTCTTGAGCCCGTGGCGGTGGGCCATCTCCTGCTGGAGGCGGAAGATGTCCAGCGACTCGCCGACGACCTCCTCGTGTTGTCCCGCCTGCGCGCTCCGGTCGATGTATTCCGGGAGAAGTTCGGGCCGGTGGATGACGTTCAGGACGAACTTGCCCATGGTCGATCCTCCTGCCCGGCTATCGTTTGCCGGACATCCTCATGGCGGCGGCCTGGGCGGCGCGGCGCCGGCGATAGTTCTCCCACTCGACGATGATCGGGCTGGCCACGTACCACGACGAGTACGTGCCCACGATCACGCCGAAGGTCAGGGCGAGCGAGAAGTCGAAGGTCACGGGGCTCCCGTAGATGAGCAGGGAGACCAGCGGCAGCAGCACCATGACCGACGTGACCAGCGTACGACTCAGCACCTCGTTAATGCTGCGGTTGACGTTGACCTCGAGGTTGTCGGCCGGATGCAGCCGCAGGTTCTCGCGGATGCGGTCGTAGACGACGACGGTGTCAGTGAGCGAGTAGCCGCCCAACGTCAGCAGGGCGGTCACGATCAGGAGGCTGAAATCCGCCCCCATCAGCCACATGATCCCGAGCACGGCGATGACGTCGTGCAGGGTCGCGATCGCGGCCGCCAGCCCGAACCGGTACTCGAACCGGATCCAGATGTAGACCATGATCAGGACGATCGCCCAGACGACCGCCCAGCCGGCTTGCTGCTGCAGGCGCCGGCCGACCGCCGGGCCGACCGCCTGAACGCCCTCGATCGTGATCGTGCATCCCGGCAGGGCGCCCACGAGGATGCCGCGGACCAGCTCCCCGCCTGTCCCCACCGCCGACGTCCCCGACATCTCCGCGCCCCGGAGCTTGATCAGCAGGCGCTCGCCCTTCGCGACCGTCGCTTGCTGGACCTGGACGTCGCTCAGGCCATTCGCCGTGAACGCACCACGCACCGCATCGAGGTCAATGGGCCCCTCGACGCCGGCCTGGATCGCCTGCCCCCCGCTGAAGTCGATCGCGACCTTCGCTTTCCCCCTGGCGAGCTGGACGGCCGCCACGAGCCCGATCACGACCATGATCCCGGAGAATGCGAAAGCGATGTACCGCTTCCCGACGAAGTCCCAATCGGTCTTCTTCCAGCGAAGGAGCTCGAAGTGTGCCATCTATATCGACAGGCTTTCGTATTGCTTGCGCATCTCGAAGATCGCGCGCGACACGACGATCGCCGTGAACAGGGAGATGGTCACGCCCCAAAACAGCGTGAATGCGAACCCACGGATCGGGCCGCTGCCGAAATAGAACAGGATCCCGGCCGTGATCAGGGTCGTGACGTGGGAATCGATGATGGTGCGCAAGGCCCGCTGGTACCCCGCGTCGATAGCCGCCCGCACGGTCTTGCCGCTCTTGAGCTCCTCGCGGATGCGCTCAAAGATCAGCACGTTTCCGTCGACGGACATGCCCATCGTGAGCACGATCCCGGCGATCCCGGGCAGGGTCAGCGTCGCCCGGTTCACGGCCATGAGCGCCAGCAGGAAGAGGAAGTTGAGCAACAGCGCGACGTCGGCGATGACGCCCGAGAGCCGGTAGTAGAAGGCCATCCACGCGAGGACGAGGCCGGTGCCCACGAGGCAGGACTTCAGCCCGCGCTCGATCGAGTCACGGCCCAGCGACGGGCCGACGACCTCTTCGTTGATGAGCTGGACGGGCGCCGGCAGGGCGCCGGCCCGCAGGATGAGCGCCAGGTTTCGCGCCTCCTCCCACGTGAACCGCCCCTCGATCTGGCCGTGCCCGCTGATCCGCGAACGGATGACGGGCGCCGAGAAGACCTTGCCGTCGAGGATGATCGCGAGCCGGCGGCCGATGTGCCGCGCGGTCAGGTCGGAGAAGAGCCGACTGCCCTCAGGCGTCATCTTGAAGCTCACGACCACGCTCGACAGCTCCCCCGTGGTCGGGTTGGCGTCCGCGAGCGCCGCGCCGGTCATGAGCTGGGTCTTCTCGATCAGATACCGCTCGGTCGGGTCCTTGCCGGTCAGGAGTTCGAGGTCCGCCGGCATCTTCTTCGGGTCCGCCTCCCCCGTCCGCGAGTTCGTGTAGTCGTCCATCGGCTTCTCGCTCACGAGCTTGAACTCGAGGAGGGCCGTGGTCCCGATCAGGTCCTTGGCCTTCTGCGGATCCCGCATGCCCGGGAGCTGGATCACTATCCAGCCTTCGCCCTGCCGCTGGATCACGGGCTCCGCCACCCCGAGCGCGTCGACGCGGTTCCGCATGATCTCGATCGCGCGGTCCACGGCGTCGAGCATGGTCGTGCCGGCGGGGAGCTGGTCCTTCTTGACCTCGTAGACGAGGTGAACGCCGCCCTGGAGGTCGAGCCCGAGGTTCAGCTTCTTCTCGAGGGGCCAGACGGCCCAGATCGCGAGCGCCGTCAGGACGCCAACGAGGCCGAGCCAGAAGTCGCGGTACTGGGCAATCATGCCGTTATTGGGCTCCGACCTGCTTGACGGTCGTTACCGCGCTGCGCGAGACTGTGACGCGCACACCCTGCGCGATCTCGAGGACGACCGTCCTGTCCGCCTCCTTGAACTCCACTATGGTCCCGTGCAGCCCGCCCGAGGTCACCACCCGGTCGCCCTTCTTGAGGGCCGCCAGCATCCGCTCGAGCTCCTTCTGCTGCTTGCGCTGGGGCGCGATGAGGAGGAAGTAGAAGACGACGAAGATCAGCGCGAACGGAATCAGGGACGTGAGCATGGCCCCCCCGGAGGGGGCTTGACGCATGGGAGCCCCCGTCGCACCGGCGGCCGGAGCGGTCGCGGGTGAGGCAGGCGCTGCCGCGTTCAGATGCAAACCGGAAAGATTCATGGACGAACCTCCATCCCCTTGATCTCAGGTCGGAATACTCTACCCGAAACGGCCCACCCCCATCAAGGGAACAGGGCCAGAAGCCTCGTCTGGTACGGCGCCAGGGGCGCCTGGACGAGCCCGTTCGTCACCGCGAACTCGTCTCCCGACAGCAGATCGACGGCGGAAGACCCCGGCGGGACCACGATCTCGGCATCCCGGGCCCAGCTCGAGTTGCTCGCAACTATGATGAGCTTGCCGCGGGGAGACGCCCCCGCGTCCGGAGGTATCTCAAGGACGCCGACGCGGATCGGTGCCACGCGATCGAGCGGCAGGCCGAACTGGTCCCGGACGCCGTCGATCTCGCCGCGGCCCAGGTGCGGCAGGCCTTTCTGGGTCGCCAGCACGATCTCGCGCGACCGCGCGATCTCGGTGGACGACGCCCCCGCGGCGAGCGCCAACCGGGCCTGATCGGCGAGGAACGCCGGGCTGATCGGCGCTTGCACGAGCCTTGCCGGCGGCAGCGCGCCCGCGCGTTCGAGCAGGCCGCGCAGGTTCATGGAACAGAACAGCGCGTTGAGATGATGGCTCCTCCGGCCCATCCTTAGCTCGCGGAGTTCCGGCCGCGGGACCTTGAGGCTCTTGAGCGAGGTCAGGTATTCCCCCCAGATACCGATGCGCGGGAAGATCGCCGTCTGTCCCCGCCCCGTCGAGCGCAGGGTGATCGCGGGAACCTCCTGGCCGGGCTTCCCTCCCGTGTAGACCGCGAGGACCTCGGTCCCGGGCCGCGCGCGCACACGATACGACCCGCTGTAGAACGAGAGGCTGAACATGGCGTTCTTCGTCATCTGGGTGAAGAGCGGCAAGTCCGTGACCCCCACCGTCATGTCGTCCTTCCGGGGCCGCTCGGCCGACTCGCTCGTCAGCCCGAAGAGCTCGTCCAGCCCGTCCGGCATCGGGCGACGCGGCTTGCCGTCCTCGGTCTCGCTCGCGAGAAAAGTGTCGGCGACGAGCAGACCGCCCCGCGCCACGAACGCCTTGAGCGCGGCGACGGACGCGACGGGGAGCCTGGTTACGTGCGGGGCGAAGATCACGTCGTAGGGCACCGGTCCGGCTGTCAGGCTCCGTTCGGTCAGGATCCCGACGTCGTGAATGCCCGCGAGCGCGAGGATGCTCAGGAACGCGAGCGGGTGATAGCTCTCGGGATCCTCGAACAGCAGGGTCCGCCACGAGATCAGGAGCCCGTACCGCGGCGATGCCGGGCGGGCGGCCGCGAGCCACGGCCCGATGGTGCGCAGCGCCCCCCCGATCTCGAGCGCCGCCAGGCCCTCGTCCGAGATGGTGAGCGCCGTCGATCCCTCTCGCGGCGCGAGGGCCAGCGAGCTCGCTCCGTGCCGCCCCGACCACCCGCGGAGGAAGAATCCGCGCGCCCCGGACAGCACGGCGCTGGCCGCGTACGGCGCCGCGTACGCGACCGGGAATACATCCTCCCGGTCGTCGCCCCCCAGCACACCCCCGGCGTGGAACTCGTAGTCCGTGAGCCACACGGGGCGGGAAGGCCCCGATTCCCGGGCGATGCCGATCGCCAGATCCTGGAATCTCGTCAGGAGGGGGAACGGCACCGCGTCGGGCGCGAGATCCATCGCCACCGGCCCGGTCCCCGCCGCGCCGATCGCGTCCATCGCGACGCCGTCCGGGTCGAGCGGACCGGTCAGGGCCAGCTCGCCCATCTTGGGCGCCGCCACCAGGGAGGTCGCGGAACCGCCTCCCGCCTGGGCCAACACGCCCGCCTGCCAGCCCAGTCCGCCGGCCAGCGCCTCCGACCGGAACAGCAACCAATCCGCGATGCGGTCCCGCGATCCCGCGTACCGGCTCGCCGTCAGGCCCTGGTCCACCCGGATCGCGTCCGGGCCCGGCGGTTCCGCCTTCTCGAACGTAGCGGGCGCGCCCTTCCCCCAGGCTTTCCGGAGCGCCTCAGGTGTGCCGTATTTGTCCTTCAGCCAGAGCCGGAAGAGCGCCGCGTATTCGGGATTATGACCAAGGAGTCCCGGCTTCTCCAGGTGCCGCATCGCATCCGGCCCCTCGCCGAGCGATGGGTGCTGGGACAGCAGCCAGCCGCCGAATCCCGGACGCCCCGCGACATGGGCCGCGAGGGAGGTCAGACTCGTCCGCCAGGACCCGAGCCACCCCGGCTCCGCCGGAAGCGTCCGCGGATCCAGGAACGCGAACTTCCAGAACATGCCGTCGCAATCCCGCCCGCCCCCCCCGCCCGCGCGCGGGCGGGGGCCCTCCGGATGGGCCCGGAGATACCACGGCGTGAACCCCATGAGGGACGTGGGGGAACCCGGCAACCGTCCCCCCACCCCCGCGTACTGCGGCCCGGACACGGCGTAGAGTCGCTGACCGTTGGCCGCCGCCGCCGCGAGCGCGCCGTCGGGAACGTTGAAGTCGTACCGCCCCGCTTCCGGCTCCCAGAGCCCCCACGGGAAGTCGATCTGGACGTCCTGCACGCCCCAGCGCGCGAGCCGGTCGAGCTGAAGGCCTATCGCGCCTGGTGCGGTAGGCCCACGGTACGCGAGCGAGACGCCGAACGGGAACGGCCATGGGGGGGTGGACGCGATCAGCGGGTCTCGCCGGAGGCCGTCGCGCCGCGCCAGCACGGTGGCGCGCCGGATCTCGTTGGCGGCATCCCGCAGGTGTCCCCAGCCCCGCCGCGACCAGCCTGCCTCGAGGTCCGTTAGCCCGGCGCCTTCGAGCCGGCGCGCCCGGTCGAGTGAGATGGCCGCGGTTTCCCAGAACCCTCCGGACACCCTGAGGGACTCCACCGTCACGGCAACCGCGCCGGCTTCCGTCCGGAACGCGCGGTCAAAGGCGGCCTGGGGCACCGCTTCGTCGCGCGGGAAGCGCGCCCCGATGATGGTGAAGGCTTCCTCGCGGGCGTCCCCGTACCCCGGCAGATATCCCGCCAGCTCGTGAAACGAGATGTCGTCGAACCACGAGGCACCGACAAAGTGGTCCGACCGGCACATGATCACGGCCTGCGTCGCGCCCTCCGGCGGCTCGACCCGCGCCGCCACGATCACCCACGCGTTAGTCTCGGGGCCCGTCGATCCCGACACGGCGGGCGTCCATACCTCGCGGAGGAGTCCCCCGCCGCCGTAGAAGCGGACCGCGAGCCGCACCTCGCCCGCCGAACGGTTCACGGCGACAAAGCCCGAGAGGAGATACGCCTTGCGGTCGTCAACGGCGACGGGAGCGGCCGACACCCAGCCCGTCCGCAGGCCCGAATCCTCGATCATGACCGCGTTGGACCCCGACGCCGGGCCGGTCCTCCGTCCGCCCGTGTTGTCCCAGGTGAACCGCCCCGACGCGCCCGGCTCGCTCCAGCGCGCCCACCCCGGCGGATTTGTGCCGTCGCTCGCCAGCTCCCCCGGCTCCACGCCCGGATTCACGGCCAGGTTCGGCCCCGTGGTCGCGAGCGTGGAATCCGCGACGGGGGATCCCGGGGCGAGCGCCCACGCGATCGAGACGACCGCGGCTGCCGCGCGACGCGCGCTACGGTCGGTCATGCGGACTCCGCGGCGCCAAGGGCGCTGCCGCCGGCGAAGTCGCCGGGGCGCCACACGGCTTTCAGCGCGGACCGCCACGCCGCGAACCGGCCTTCAAGCACGGCTTCCCGCGCCTCCTTGAGGAGGTCCCGCATGTAGGCGAGGTTGTGCAGCGTGAGGAGGCGCAGGCCCGCTAGCTCGTTGGCATGGATGAGGTGGCGGAGGTACGCGCGGCCGTACCGGCGGCAGGCCGGGCAGGCGCACGCGGGATCGACTGGCCCGTCTTCCGACGCGGCCGCGTGGTTGCGGATCACGACGCGGCCCGCCCGGGTCAGCGCGAGCCCGTTGCGCGCGACCCGGGTGGGAAACACGCAGTCGAACAGGTCGACCCCCGCCGCGATCGCGTCCGCCACATCTCCCGGTTCCCCCACACCCATGAGATACCGCACCTTCCCCTCCGGAAGCAACGGCGCAGTGAAGTCGAGGGTTTTCAGCATCGCGGGCTTGGGCTCGCCGACGGAAAGACCGCCAATGGCGAACCCGTCGAACGGGAGGCTCGCTACCTCGCCTACGCTGCGCTCGCGCAACTCCAGGTCGACGGCCCCCTGCACGATCCCGAACAGGGCCCCCGTTCCCGAGCGGCGGGCCGCCACGGCGCGCCTCGCCCAGGCCGTCGTCCTCGCCACTGAGGCCTCCGCCGCCTCCCGCGTACACCCCGCGGGCGGGCACTCGTCGAGGACCATCGCCAAGTCCGACCCGAAGGATTCCTGTAGCCCCATGACGCTCTCGGGGGTGAACATCCGCGTCACGCCATCCAGGGGCGACTGGAAAGTCGCGCCCTCGTCCGTGATCTTCCGGAACTGCGCGAGGCTCATGACCTGGAATCCGCCCGAATCGGTCGCGATGAGCCCCGGCCAACCGATGAACTTGTGGAGGCCCCCGGCGCGCGCGATCGCGTCCACGCCCGGCCGCACCGCGAGGTGGTAGCTGTTGCACATGATCAGCCGGAACCCCAGTTCCTCCACGTCCTCGTGCGAAGCCGCCTTCACGGCGCCCTGGGTCGCCACGGGCATGAACGCGGGCGTGGGCACTTCGCCGCGCGGCAGGACCATGACGCCCGCGCGCGCCGCTCCGTCGCGGCCATCGAGGCGGAATCCGGGAGGCGTCACGTGATCAGCATCGCGTCACCGTAACTCAGGAACCGGTATCCGGCCTCGACCGCCTCCGCGTAGGCGCGGCGGACGTCGGCCAATCCCGCGAATGCCGCCACGAGGGCGAGCGGAGTCGACCGCGGCAGGTGAAAATTGGTCACGAGCGCGCCCACGACCCGGAAAGCGTAGCCCGGGCGGATGAAGATCGCGGTCTCGCCACGCGCGGGCCCGTCACCCGCCAGCCCCTCGGGCCCCAGCGTCTCGAGCACCCGGACGGACGTGGTCCCCACCGCCACGATGCGGCGTCCGCCGCGGAGCGCGGCGCAGAGCGCGCCGCGCTCCGATTCCCCCACCTCGAACGTCTCCCCATCCATGACATGGTCCTCGAGCCGCTCGGCCGTAACGGGGCGGAACGTCCCGGGCCCGACGTGCAGGAGGACCCGGACCGTCTCGATCCCGGCCGAAGCGAGCTCACGGAGGATCGCCTCGGTCAGGTGAAGCCCCGCCGTGGGCGCGGCCACGGATCCGGGCACGCGCGCGTACACGGTCTGGTACCGCTCCACGTCGAGCGCCCGGAGTCGCGCCTGGCCGTCCGTCCCGTCCCGCCGGATATAGGGCGGCAATGGCATCTCCCCCATGGTCGCGGGCAGTCCCCCGGGGACGGGGTCGAGCTCGCGGATCGTCCAGCGCCCCGACGGCTCGCGGCCCTCGATCACGGCGATCGCGCGGACGCGATCACTCACGTGTGCGAGGCGCAGACCCGCGCGGACCCGGCCGGCCGGGTTGAGAAAGGTCTCCCAGCGCCCGCCCCCCAGGTCCCGGAGCAGGAGCGCTTCGACGCCCCCGCCGGTTCCCTCCTTGACGAGGCGCAGGCGGGCGGGAATGACCCGGGATTCGTTGAGCACGAGGCAGTCCCCGGCGCGCAGGAGGCCAGGCAGGTCGTCGAATCCGCGATGCGTGACGCCCCCGGACGCGCGATCCAGCACCAGGAGGCGCGAGGCCTCCCGGCGGGCGGCGGGCTCCTGGGCGATGAGGTCCCGCGGCAATGCGTAGTCGAGCTCGCTGAGATTCATGGGTGGACGGGGAGGGGAAAGACCCTTCAGGCCCGCGGCCAACGGGCCGCCGGCGCGCTGGTCACTTCGCGGCTTCGGCCGCTTCCTGGTCCCCCGCGTAGCGGTCGTAGAGCCAGTCGAAGACGGAGACGGCGCTGAACCCGAGACCGAAGACGAGCAGTATGAACTTGCACACCTGCCACATGACTTCGTCCGGCGCATCGCCGAACTTGACCACCCCGGATACCGCGCAGTCGACGTAGACCGCGAGGCACAGGAGCACGAGGAAGCCCCAGAAGATCAGGTTCACGTAGACGTATTCCATGAGCTTCGAGGTCTGGGGCGCGATGGGCTTGGGGCCTTGGCCCCTCTTCCCGTCCTTCGGAACGTTCGACTGAACCATATCGGGACTATTCTAACAGAGGGTCACGGAAGGACTCAAAGGGCCTGCTCCGTGCCCTGGGGGGGCCGGGCGAACGCCCCTATCTCGCTCTCCAGCGACACCTCGTAGAGGCCGAAGGTGTCGGCCGGCGCGAGCGAGATGCGCCAGAAACGGTCCGGGGCCGCGTACACGATCCGCTGCCCGTCGACCGAGAAGGCGGGGGCCGAGACCCAGTGGGCGAACGGCACGAAGCCGCTCACGCCGGGGGTGTCCGGGAGCCCCGTGACGAGCATGAGGGTCCGCACCGGGAAGGGCGCCAACGCGGACATCCTCTCCTCGATCACCGCCATCCGGTTCTTGAAAGCGGCCCACCGGAGGGAGTGCAGGATCCCGCGCGACCGGAACACGATCGTCAGGTCCGACCCGTCGCCGTTCATGTAGAGGAGTTCGTCCGTGCCCCCGATGCGGTGCGCGACACAGACTATCGTCCCCCCGTCGACGGACAGTGCAACCTCGCGGACCATGTCGTAATCGGCCCAGCGGAACCCGGGCGCCGGGGGCTTCGGCGTCCAGAGCGGGCGGGTGATCCAGAGTTCGCGAATTCTCGGCCGGTAACCGAAGAACCCCGCCACCTGCTGCGTGCGCCGCCGGAACCACTCGAGCCCGGCCCGGACCCCGTCGCGAATCCTCTCCAGGAACGACAGCACGGCCTTGCCTTCCTCGGATGGGGAGTAGATGAGCGGAAGCTCGCGTTTCGCGGGGGCCGGAGTTATGAGCAGGGGCTTGCGGTCCGCGAGCGCGATCGATACCAGGCGGGGGGTAGCTCCCCGGGCGACCGCGCAGACGAGGCGCTTCCCGTCTCCGGAAAGCGCCGGCCAGGCCAGCTTCCACGGAACCTCGATCAGGCGGGTGGCGTCGCCCTTCTCCGCGGAAAGGCGCCACACCTGGGTGCCGCCCGGCACCGATGTCAGCACCAGCATGGAGCGCCCCGAGGGCTCCCACCATGGCTGCACACCCGTGACGCGCATGCCCTGCAGCCGGCTGCGCCAGCGCCGCTTGCCGTCGATCCCGACGGACTCGACCACGGTATCCCGGCCCTCGGGCACCGCGATCGCGAGTCGCGCGGAGTCCGGCGAGAACCTCGGCGTCACGCCCGATGTCGGCAGCGGGTACGCGTTCGTCCGCCATTCGACCGTGGCACCCTCCACGATCTCGAGCATCCCTCCGCCGCCGCTGGGCGAGCGTATGACGTAGGCCGCGTGGAGGCCGTCAGGCGCCCACTCGAGCCACCCCGGCGCGGCCGGGAATCCGCCCACCATGGGGTTGGTCGGGAACATGCCCATCGCCGCCTTCCCCCACGTCATGGCCGCGAACACGAGCGGCGGGAACAGGGCCAACTGCTGGAAAAGGAGGACGGCGATGCCCAGGACCAGACTGGCCCCGGTCCAGGTCCCCGCCCGGAGGCCCTTGAGGCTCCGGGCGAAGACGAGCCCTCCGACCGAACAGACGAGGAGGGACGGCACCAACGCGCCGTTCACCCACCAGAGCCAGGAGCCGGTGCCCGATAACACCAGTGCCACCCCCGTCCAGAAAGCGTCGCGGCGCAGGGCCCACTCGAACCGGATGATGCGGATCCAGTGCATGATGCACCAGAACGCCACGAGCGCGGCCACGGGGTAGAGCGCGAGTTCGTTCGCGGTCGTGGCCACCAGGGGCCGGTCCTTCCAGGACATCCATTGACCGGCGTAGAACGCGGCCATCGCCAGGGCGCCCGCGGAAGCATGCTGAAGCGGACGAATCCGCCAGGCCTGGTTGCCCGGCGACCGCTGCCACCGCGCGGCGCGCGCGAGGAACGCGAAGGCCAGAAATACCGCCGAGAGCCCCAGCCGGCCGGCGAGCGCCCGGTACCGGGGATCGAGCCAGTCGGAAGGGAAATCCGGCGCCGGGGGAAACCACCCCGCGGGGTCGAAGAAGGAACCCCAGTTGGTGAGCGGTTCGGCCAGCCCGGGCCGGAGACGCCAGACAACTCCTCCCTCGGCGAAGAAGAGTTCGCCGGCATTCCCGGCGACCGCGGTCACTGAATGGCCCGGGAGAACGGGACGCACGCTCGTCCGGGCCCGGTCCAGCTCCAGCATGGTTCCCCGCGAGGTTACGGCTATCACCCGGCCCCCCGCCACCCCCACAAGGTCCACCGCGGGCTCCCCTTCCGGCCAGCCCTTCGGTATGAGCGGTTGCCAACCGGAAACCGCCACGAGGGCCAGACCCCGGTCGGTCAACCCGAGGGCCGCGTCATCGCCGCTGGGGATCAACCGGCGCACCGGGTGACCCCGGAGCTCCACGGGCTCCCGGCAGGGCGTCCACTTCGCCCCGTCGGTTCGCACGACCCCGCCGGCATAGAGCCCGACCCAGACGGCGCCGCTCACACCCGCGGGGGCGAGCGAGGTCACGTACGGGCTGGCCAGTTCGGCCTTGAACCCGCGCCAGACCTTCCCGTCAAAGACGAACAACCCATCCTTCGCGGTGCCGGCCCAGATCCGCCCCCGGGCATCCTGCGCCAGACAGGTGATGTGCACGCGCCCCGGCGTCCCCTTTCCCGGCACTTTCCGCATCGCCTTTCCGTCGTGATAGGCCAGCCCGCGCCCCGTCCCGATCCAGGTCACTGTGCCCGTCGGCAAAATCGCGGTGACGGTGCGGGAAGGCAGGTACCGGCGAATGCGCTGCCAGGGCTTCATCCGTCGGCCTTCGTGCAGGAGGGTCAGCTCCGCCGGCCCCGTGATCCAGAGATTCCGGCCGTCCACCTCCAGGTCTCTTATCGTCCCGAAGGACTCGATCCGGGGAGGGATGAAGTTCGCCCGGGTCGGCCAGCCGCCAAGCATCGTCCGCCAGGTGCGCGGCAGGAGCCAGCAGGACCAGACGAGCAGCGCGACCTCGAGAACCATGAACAGGCGCCTTGGCGACAGGGGAGGTTCCTTGGGTGGAGGCAGGGGCTTCCGCGGCGCGGCTCCGCGAACGCCCGGCGGCGGCGGAGGCACTTCCTCGCCCTTCATGAGGATCTTCAGCTGCTTCTGCCTCGCCTCGAACCAGTCGGACAGGCTCATGCGCCTCTCCGCATCCCGATCCGCGTCCGCCGCCCTGCCCCGTGCACTCGCGTCAGAACATCGGCGGCGCTTCCGCCGGGGTGGAGGTCGGGACGGGCTTCGGAGCGGCCGGCGGTGGCGCCGGAGGAGTCGCCGGCGCCGGCGGGGACGACGCGGCCGGAGCCGCGGACGCAGGGAACTTCCAGCCTCCCGATGTAGCCGGCGCGGGCGGTTGCGCCGAAGCCGCAGGCTTCGGCGGTGTCGCCGCCGGCGGGGACGACGGGACCGGGGGCGCCGGCGCCACCGGCGGCGGCATCGGTGCAGGAGCCGCCGGGGCGGCGGCTTTCGGCGCGGGAGCAGAAGCCTTGTAGGGCTTCAGCGGGGCCCCCGGCTTCGCTTCCGGCGCGCGCTGGACCGGAGCCGGAGCGCGCACGGGCACACCAGCCCCGGGCTCCACCCGCAGATCCGCGAGCACACTCACGCCGGAATCGGTCCCGAACCACTTCCGGCCGCGCGAATCCACGGCCACGGAATAGCAGAAATTGCTCGCCAGCCCCTGGGTGGCCGTGAAGGGCTCCCAGCGCGCGCCCTCCCAGAAGCACGCGCCACCCCCCCAGGTCGTGACCCAGATATTCCCTTCCCGGTCGAGCGCCAGCCCTGTCACGTAGTCCGTCCCGAGCCCGTCGCGCTGCGTGTATGTCGTCCAGTTGCCGCTCTCGAAGCGGGACAAGCCCCCGGCCTGCGTACCGAACCACACCCTTCCCTTGGTATCGCACAGGATCGCCCGCACCGTGTCGTCGGACAGACCGTCCGCCTTCCCATAGGAGATCCACCGCTCGCCGTCGAAGCGCGACACGCCGCGGTCGGTCCCGAACCACACCGCTCCCGTCGGATCGAGCGCCACGGCCAGCACCGTGTCGCTGACGAGCCCGTCCGCCTTGCGGAAGGTCCGCCATTTGCCGTCGGTGTAAAGGTTGACGCCCGCGTTGGTCCCGGCCCAGATCCGGCCGCTTGGCTCGACGAGGAGGCAGTGGATATAGTTGTTCGCCCAGCCCTGCTCCGTCTTCCGGATAACCCACTCGCTCTCGCTCATTTCGATGGCGCCCTGCGACGTGCCCAACCAGACGTGGCCCGCCGGATCCACCGCGACCGCGTGCACCGATTCGGCCGGCAGCCCCTCGGCGGCGGTGATGGATGTCCACTTGCCGGCGAGGAGCCGCAGGACGCCCTGATCGGTGCCGCAATACACGAGGTCGCGGCCCGGCGCGCAGGCGACCGCGAGGATGCTGTTGTTGGGCAGGGTCGAGGCGATCGGCTGGAGATCGAACTTGGCCCCGTCGAACCGGACCAGGCCCATCCGGCACCCGACCCAGACATCGCCCGACGCCTCGGCCAGCAGGGAGTAGATCTCGTCGGACGGGAGGCCCGTGGATTTCCCGTAGTAGGCCCACCGGACACCGTCGAACATCGCCATGCCCTGGGAAGTCCCGATCCAGAGACGGCGGGTCGCATCGACCGCGATCGCGTTTACGGGCAGATCCTGGTAGCGATCCGGCAACGGGATGTTGGTCCACACCTGCCCGTCGAACCGCGACACGCCCTTCTCGCTTCCGGTCCACAGGTACCCGTAGGGGTCCACGTAGAGGCAGCGAATCTCGGTCCCGAGCAGGCCATCGTCCGACGTCCTGATGGCCCACTGCGTCCCGTCGAACTCGTTGACCCCCTCCGTCGTACCGGCCCAGACCGACCGGCTCCCGGCCACCATCGCCAGCACGTCGTTGTTCCGCCAGCCCTTGCCGGTCTGGAACGATGTCCACGCCTTGCCCTCGAATTTCGCGATACCCTGCGCCGTACCGCACCAGATCGTGTTGGCCGCGTCGACGATCACGGCGCGGACGTAATTGCTCGGAAGGCCGTTAGCGGTCGTGAAGACCTGCCAACGGCGGCCGTCGAACGAGCAAACGCCCACGGGCGTGGCGACCCAGACCTGGCCGTTACGGTCCACGTCGATGTCGAGGATGGTGTTGTGCAGGAGACCGTCGCTCTGGGTGTAGACCACGTAATCGCCGGTCGTCACCGAGTACCGCACAAGGCCCCCGCCGCGCGTGCCCAGCCACAGGGAATCCCCCTGCCGCGCCATGCTCAGGATCTGGGTGATGTTCCGAAAGGTCTTCCAACCTGCCCGCGGCAGACTGACGACTTCCGCCCGTGTCACCGCCGACCGGAATTCCCTCGGAGGTTCGCAGCCGGAACCGGCCAGCACCATCAGCCCGGCCGCGACCGCGCCCCGGACCATCCGCCACGCCGTCCCATTCACCACCATCCGTCGCATGTTCATCCCGCCCCTCCAGGTCTATATCTCAGAATGACACCCCGGTCGCCGACCGCCCAGCCAAGCTGGGGTGACACGAACCACAGACCGTAGAAATCCGTCGGCACCGGGGGTTTCTCCGCCGACCACGTATCTCCGCCGTCCCATGTGCGCAGGAGCACCCCCCGGTCCCCCACGACCCAGCCGCGCGCGCGATCCACGAAACAGACATCCCGGAGGGACACGGCTCCGCCGACCCGCATTTCCTTCCAGACGCGGCCGCCGTCCGTCGTGCGCAGGATCGTCCCGCCGTCACCCACGGCCCAACCCCGGTCCGCATCGAGGAAGAAGATGGCGCGGAGCGCTTCGCCGCCGCCGCCCGTCGAGACCGCGGTCCACCGGCGCCCGCCGGAATCGGTCGCGTACAACCGGCCGTCCTCGGCGGCGATGAAACCGTGACTCGGCGAGTCGAACCACACCGAATACAGGGCGCGGTCGAACCCGGTCCGCAGGCGCTCCCAGGACTCCCCCTCGTTGCCGGTGTACAGCAGCACGCCCTCGGATCCGGCCGCCCAGCCCCGGCGCGTGTCGAAGAAGAAGATGTCGTTCAGCACGATGGGGGGCTTCCGGAGCGCCTTGGGCTTCTCGAGTTCGGCGGCCGTCAGGGGAGGCTCCTGCCAGACCCGGCGCCACGCCAGCCCACCGTCGTCGGTCTTCACAATCACGCTCTCGCCGACCGCGAAGCAGAGCAGCCGCGACGCCGCGAACACGGCGTGGAAATCCTTGCGCATGCCGGCATCCTGCTGGCCCCAGTTCCGCCCCCCGTCCCGGGTGTTCCAGATCAGCCCGGCCCGGCCCACCACCCAGCCAGTCGAATCGTCCACGAAAGACACGGCCACGTACGAAGGCAGGTTTTCCAGGGAGTAGGTCGCCCAGGCATCGCCGCCGTCTATCGAGGACAGGAGGGCGTTCTCGCCGCCCACCGCCCACGCCACCTTCCCCGTCTGGGCGATCCCGGTTAGATCCTCGCGCGAACCCGTCTCCCGGGGCGTCCAGGTTACGCCCGCATCCGGGGTATTCCACGCCTTCCCGCCGGCACCCACGACGGTGACGGCGTCACCCGAGGATCCGCAGACGCAGTAGAGCGAATCGATCGCCCCCGGAACCGGGATTACCTCCCATTTCTTCATGAGGTACCGCAGGACGAGTCCATCGCGGCCCACCGCCCAGCCCGTTTCACCGAAAAACCAGACGCCGTATAGCCACTTCGCGGACGGTTGCCGCTCCGTCGTCCACGTCCCCCCCGCATCCCTCGAATGCAGGATGATCCCGCGTTCGCCCACAACCCAGGCTTCCTTGGGGCTCGGCATGGTGACGGCCATCAGCGACTCCATCACCCCCAGGTCCTTTCGCGACCACGAGCGTCCGGCATCCGACGAGACGAGCAGGACGCCGCGCAGCCCTACCGCGACCCCGACGTTCCGGCTGCCGAAACACACACCCCGGAGATCCTCGGTGACGGGGGGTTTGGCCGCTCTCCACGTCGCTCCCGCGTCGTCCGTCGAGGCGATGAACCCGCCCTCGCCCACGGCGACGCCCGTCGTCGCGTCTCCGAACGACACGCCGTAGAGCGTCCGGTCCGTGAAGGGCCGTGGACGGTTCCAGAGTTTCCCGTCGACGGAGGTCATGAAACCGCCGCGCTCCCCGACGCCCCAGAACGCGCCGGACAAGGAACTCACGGCCAGCAGACGGGTAGACTCCCGCTTCACCATGAGTCCCCAGGGATTCACCTCCGCCGGCGGAGCGCCGGACGGAGCGGAGGCCGCCGGGGACACCCCCGCCGCCATCAGCGCCGCCACGGCCACGATCAGGGGCCGGCGGAAACGGGCCACGCCGGCCGGACTCACTCCGCGGTCTCGCGTGGCCTCGGCCGCAAGCTGATGCTGAACGAAACGCGAGACACGTTGGTCGAAAGGTCGGACCAGTAGGAGTACGAGTAGTCCAGGGAGTAGACGAACGGATCGACCGAGAAGCGCAGGCCTGCACCGGCCGACGGCGAATCGATGTCACTGCCCACCCGCACCGTCCACCCGGCGCGCAAGGCGAGAATCCCCGCCAGCCACCACTCCGTCCCGATTCCGTAGTTGTACCGGTTCTGAACCGGATGCTTGAGCGACATCGAGAAGATCGAGCCGATGCCCCCGCTCGGGATCACGAGCCGGTAGCCGGTCTCCACCGGCTGGGACGCGTCCGCGGCGAACCTGACCGATAGCCACTCGTCCTCGTAGGCCTTCCACGACACCCCCCCGCGCGCCCAGAACGGCGACGGGCTGTTCGCATCGCGGAACCTGAGGCGCGACCCCATGTTCTGCAACGCAACCCCGCCCGAGATCGCCGGCTCCTCGTTTGTGTACTGGACGCCGAGATCGAGCAACGGAGCCGACGCGGCCGAGCGCGGCCGGCCGTTCTGCTCGACCCCCGTGCTGAGGAACTTGAGGCCGCCACCGAGACTCCAACGGTCGGAAACCCTCCAGGCGTAGTAGGGCCCCGCCGCGAAGTTCGTGAGGTCGACGCCCGGCTCGACATCCTCGGGCACGTTCAGTATGCGGGGCACGTGGAAGTAGTTGAAGGACGCTCCCAGGATATGGTCCGCGGCGATGGGCGCCGCGACGCCGACACTGGAGAACGAAGTGTCGGCGAACCAGTCGGTGTAGGACAGGGCAATCTCGAAACCCCGGAGGTGAGCCAGACCGGCCGCGTTCCAGGACATCGCGGACACGTCGTCCGCGACGCCCGTAAACGCCTCACCCATGCCGGTCGCGCGCGCCCCCGCGGCGATCAGGAGGAAGCTCCCCGCCTGCTGACCGTTGGTCACCGCGCCTCCGGGACCCGCCGCCAGGGCCGCGAGCACGAGCCCGGCGGCCACGCCGGCCCCAGGGCGGGACCACCTGCGCGACGACCCCGAATCCCCCATTCCCCCTGATTTTACCGGGCTCACCGGATCACCGCCAGTTTCTTGACCCGACGCCCCCCGGGCACCCTGGCCACCACGAAGTACACGCCTGGCGCAACTACGACCCCCGCCTCGTTACGGGCGTTCCAGGAGACCAGGCGGGCCTCCGCGGGCAGGTCCGCATCCAGCAGGACCTTCACCGACTGCCCGGCCGCGTCGTGCACCTCGACCCGCGCCGGGCCCGGCCGGTCCATGCGGAGCTGCATCAGGCATTCCTCCCCCAGGGCAGGCCGGATGCTGTTGCACGCGATATCGAGGATGTCGTGCAGAGGATCCCAGGTCACCTGCCACGCCCGCAGTATCGGCCGCTTGGCGCAGTCGGCCGGATCGCTTTCCATGACGGCTCGCAGGGACAGGGAAGGGCACCGGTACGGGTCCAGGGCCTCGAGCGAAGCGCCCGAGGCCACATCGGCCAGCAGGATGGCGCCGTCCGGCCCCAGAACGTCCACCCGAATCGTCGCGGCGGGAGAGGGCTTCTCGATCACGTAGTCCACGGTCCGCCAGCGCTTCACCGATGTCGGCGCGATGCGCCTCGATTGGGCCCTCGCCGCACACACGTAGTAGTGCACCATCACCTGCTGCAGGAGGGGACGGAACCCCCCGAAGTACAGGTTCGGAGGCGAAGGCGCCAGATCCGGGTCAAGGCCGGACGCCGCAACGCGACCGAACAGGTCGGCCGACCACTGGAAATACCGCCCGGTCACGGGCAGCCCCGCCGTGTCGTGGATGGGGTTGCATGCGTTCGTCACCATGTTCATCCCGATGACCCCCGCGAGCGCCTCTCCCCCGTGCGTGACCGTCCAGATCGCCGGGAGCGGCCCCGGCCCCGAGTTGCTGACCGAGTACGAGAGCCGGACCGGCGTGAGCGGCACGCCGGGCGGGAGCGCGCTGACGAGGCTGTCGACGTAGATCGTGCTCATGTTCGCCGTCCAGCAGATGTTCACCCATCGCGTCGCCGTCGACAGCGTGTCGAAGACGCCGGAGGTGTACCGTCCCTCGTCGGCCGTGAGCCAGATGGGCCCCAGCATCGTGCAGTGACTGCACCCCCAGTCCGTCCCGGGCTCGCGCGGCGGCACCTGGCTATATACTTGGAGATCCCACCGGTGCCCGCTCACGTTCTTCGCCGCGTCGAGGTGCACCGAGACCGTGGTCAACTGCTGGAAATCGATCCCTTCGGGACCCGGCGGAGACTTCCCCGTCATCTCGGGGAGGGTGGCGGTAAAGAACTGGCCCTCGTAGAGCGTCACGGACGCGGCCGCCGATTTCGCGTTCTTATCGTAGATCTGGCACATTAGGTACGCCGTCCCGGTGTGCGCGACGTGCCCCGACCCGAGCAGCGCGCCCGCGAGGAACGTCGCAGTGTAGCCCCGGTTCGCGACCGGCAACCTCAGATTGAGGCCGCCGAGCAGGGGCTCGCCGAGGAAGGTGGCCATGCCGGGCGGGTTCGGCGTGCCATCGCTCGGGCTCTTCGCTTTGTGGCAGAAGATGTACTCGATCGCCCCCCCGAGCGACGGCAAGTACCCAATCTCGACCTGGGCGTTCCAGCCCGCCGCCGGAATCCAGTTCGTCCCCTCGTACGGCGCATTCCGGATGCAGAAGGGCACGTAGTCGCCGTTCTGGTAGTTGTTCGCCAGGCCCTTGCATGTCCCGCCTGTCCAACCCTCGCAGCTATACGGCACATCGAGCTGGGTGCCGGGGTTGTACCGGGCGGACCAGAGCGACAGGTACTCGGCCGTCGATCCGGGGTTCCCCACCGTGATCGTCGGGTCGATCGACGCCGTCGGAGCCGAGAACGGCTCGGAGAAGCCCGTCGTGCTGTACGGCCAGGTCAGAGTCTGGATGTTCGAGTCGATCGTGAATCCGCTCGGAGAAGCCAAGCCCCCCTGCTGGTTCGTGACGAGCCCGGAGAGGTCTGTGAAATCGTCCCGCCACGTGCCCTTCAGCACGTCCATGCGCACGTTCGCGGACGCCGTCGCGGCACCCCAGAAGAACACCGCCAGCACCACGGCCGCCGTCCGTCGTGCCGCCGTCATCGCCGCACCGCGACCTTGCGCGTCCCCGCCCCGCCGGCGGTGGTGGCCGTTATGAAGTACATGCCCGCGGCCACCGGCCGGCCCCCCGCGCCCCGGCCGTCCCAGGTGAACCGCACCGCCTGGCTACCGTACCACCCGTCCACGAGCCGCACGATCGTGTTTCCGGCGGCGTCGTGCACGCGCACCCGGACCCGTCCGTCCCGCTCCACGGCCACGAGCCCGGAGACCGACTCCCCCAGGCCGGGCGTGAACGCGTTCCGGTCCAGGATCAGGCGTTCGGGCAGGGGAATCCAGGTCGCCTTCCAGCCCTTCAGCACCGGCTTCACCCCCGGATTGCCGGGATCCGCGGCCAGGCGTGCGCGCAGGACGAACGACGGGTACCGGTAGGCGTCCAGCGAGCCGGCGAGCGGGAATGTCCTCGGAATCGCGGCGAACAGGAGGGTGCCATCCGCGGCAAGCAGGTCGACGGCCACCGTGGATCCTCCGGACGTTTCCGCCTCCCAGCTCACACTGTTCCAGGCCTTGAGCGACGAGGGGCTCACGGGTTTCGAGACTACCTCGGCCGCCCGCGCGTAGTAGCGAGCGGTCAGCCGGCGGACCACGGGGCGCCATCCCGAGAAGTGCCGGGCTCCCGTCGTCGGAGCCAGGCCGCTCGCCGCCGCCGCCGCGGTCTCGCGCCCATAGAGCGTCACGCAGAAACCGAGGTAGCGTCCGCCGACACCCGCGGGTACCGGCGCGTTGCCGATACCCGGGACCGGCAGGGGCACCGCCTGCGAGCAGGCCACCGGCGGGGCCGCACCGGCATCCCAGGCGATCGCGACCGGCGTCAGGGGGCTGCCGGGCGTCGGGCACGCGCAAGCGGGATCCACGTCGTTCGAGCTCTGGTCCACGTCCCACTCGATCCGTGTCCACGCCGTCTGGTCGGAGAGGGTATCCAGCACCGGCGACCGGTAGACGCCTTCCTGGGCCGTCAGGTAGACGGGCCCGAGTACCGTGCAGTGCCGCTCCGAGCCCGCCTGCGAGACGACCCGCACGTCATAGGACGCGGTCGCCGCCGGAGGCGTGACGGTCACCGTGACGTGGGTCAGCCCCGCAAACGCCGTGCTGAGCGGCAGCCCCAGGTCGCTCTCTGCCACCGTGACCGCCCCCGGGGCGGTCTGGTTCGCCGCACGATCCCAGAACCCGAAAGACAGGTACGGAGCGGCGCTGCCGTCGTGGTCGGCCGACGCCGAGAAGCTCGCGGCGTATTCGTGCCCCGCCGCGAGATTCGCGGCCCCTCCGGAAAGGATCGGGGAACCGCTGAACGGCGAGATGCCGCCGTACACGGGAGTCTGGACGCCCGCGCAGGCCGGTGGGCTGCCCGCCGGCGCGGCCGGGGTATCCCAGCCTGCCGCGGCGGCGTTCCCGTTTCCGACGAGGGGAAATCCCGACAATCCGCGCGGATATGCGCGGCCGTTGACGACGCCGTGCACGGCAGGGTCGATCGGACACGCGGTCGTCCCGACCGGCGCGCAGGCGGAAGCTACCGCGAGCGCCTGCCCCGGCTCGTAGATCCTCTGCCAGAGGGTCACCGTCTCGCCGCTCGAGCCCGGGGCGAGGATCTCGATCGTCGGGTCCGGCTTCCCCGCGGAGAACCGCGCGTTCGCCGGGACCGTCCACACCTGTTCAGCCGGGTCCAGGCTCACGCCGCCCCCCGCCACGAGCTTGACGTGCCGGGATGCCGAGATCCCCTTGAGATCCTCGAAGCCGTCCATCCACGATCCCAGGCGCTGGTCAATGTGCAAAGCGCCGCCGGCAACACCGGCAACACCGGCCAGCCACAGCCCCGCCAGCGTCGTTGCGGAACGCCGGCGGAATCCCGGTATTCCCACGGCCGACTCAGCGCGACACCGCAAGGCGGGCGGTCTCCCGTCCGGCCGGAGTCATGACGGTGACGAAGTAGAGCCCGGGCGCCGCCGCCACGCCCTGCGGGTTGGTGTTGCTGTCGCTGCATGATGTCGGAGCATGCCCGCCGGGATCGCTCGTTCCGTTCCACCTCTTCTGGCAGATGTCGCCTGCTCTCAGCTCGCCGTGAAAGAGCCGCTTGACCAATTGGCCCGCCGCGTCGTGGACGGTCACGTCCACGAGCCCGGTCCTGTTCGTGCAGAACCGGATCGCGACATCCTCGCCGTAGGACATCCTTACGGTGTTCCGGTTCAAGGCGAGACACCCCTGGAGCGGGGTATAGCTTACCTTGAACCAGTAGACGCGCGGGTCCACCGGCGCCCCATTCCGGTACATCATGAACCTGACGCGGATCGACGGATACCGGCCGGGGTCGATGCCGGCCAGGGAACCGCCGTCAGGAACGTTCGCGAGGATGATCCCGCCTCCCCCGTCGAGCACGTCGCACACGATCCGGCCCGGCGCGGGGTCGCCCTTCTGGTAGTTAAGCCGCCCCCAGCGCCAGAGGCGTCCCGGCGTGATGGGCTTCGACACGCACTGACCCGCGTCCGGCTGGTAGGCCACGCGGAACTGGCGGACGCGCGGAAGGAGCGACCCGTCGTAGGACATGCCCGAATGCAGGCAGGAACCCCACGTATCGTAAAGACCGCCGGGCGGAGGGGGGAAGGGAGCCGGAGGAGGCGGATTGCCCGGAGACAGGTCGATGGACCACGACGAGAAGTCCGCGCGGTACTGGAAGTAGCGCCCCATGGCCGGCGGCATCACGTATTCGTCCGCCTCGTTCACGGGCAGGATCGACGCGTCGAAGGTCGTGTTCGAGAACCCGAACCCCGTCGTGGTGTTCGCGACGCGCCAGCCGAGGCTGACGGGAGTCCGCACGCCCTTGGCGTCCGGATTGAGGTCGACGTTCCATGCCACCGTCATCCACTGGGTCTTGTCGCTCAGGGAGTCGAACGCGGGGGACAGGTAGGCCCCCGCCCCGGCCGTGATCGACAGCCCGTCGATGAACAGGGACGCCGCCGCGCGCGAGTTGGTGCACGGAATCGCCGGGGTTCCACATGAGGAGCCGGCATCGTTGCTGTTCGGCGGCGACGACGTCCCCGTCGTGCTCAGAAAGAATCCCCAGGTCCCGCCCGGCGGCTCATGGCACAGACCGATATTCATCCCGCCGAGGAGGTCTTCCCCGCAGTCCTTAGCATCCCACGGACTCCCCGCCCCCCTGGTGCTGCCCGGCACGAAGCTGAAGGAATACGGCGTGTACGGCGCCTGAGACGGCACGCCGGGAGTGTTCAGGTAAAGCGTCGCCGTACCGCCTTCCGTCGGCGGGTCCGACAGCCGAAGGTGCAGGGGACAGCCGCGACTTCGCTCCAGACACCCGATAATGGGATCCTTCTCGCTGCACCCGGCATCCGCGCCGCCGAAGTAGTCGGTCCGGATCGTGCCGTTCGTCGTGTAGGTATAGCTGATGACGAAACCCGCGAGCCGGTCGTTGTACGCTCCCGAAGTCGGCGGAGGGTTGGGGTGCATGCCGGGCGACCGGAGCCACCACGTGGCGTTGTACGGATGGCCCGGCAGCAGGAGGTCGCGATTCGCATCCTGATAGACGTACAGCGCCGCCATGACGTAGTCCCCCGAGCCCTGGCACGTCTTGTCCGACTGGCACCGGTTGAACCCCGCGACGTCGGGCACCAGCAGGACCTGCCTCGACTTCGCTCCATGCAGCACCTCCGCCCCCTGCGCGGAAATCGGGTAGAGCAGGCAGCGGGGGTTTGCCGTGCTGACCGGTGGCAGACAGTCGTTCTCCCACTCCATCGTGTCCGTCGCCGAGTAGAAGCGTTGGAACAGCTCGAGCGCCTCGCCGTACGGCGTCGCGGTCGCCACCTGGACGAATGTGGTCGCCGTCCCCGCCACCGAGAAGAGGGTGTCCGTTAGGTAGGTGGCGCTCGGTCCCGGCTGGGCCCAGGTCCACCCGGTCGTCACCCCGATCGAGGTGTTCACTGAATTCACGGACACCGCCTGGATGAGGTCGAGTCCGGCGGTGTCCTCGAACTCCTCGGTGTAGACCCCCTCACGCGTGTTCCAGGTCCCCGACCCGAAGGCCCCGGACGCCCACAGGGCCACCGCGACCGCGGCGAAGAGCCCCCCCGGGCGAGCGGCGTGATCCACGGCGGTCAGCGCAGGAGGTACTTCAGGGCCACCGCGCGGCCGGTGACTCCCGAGGGTTCGGGGAGACCCAGCATCCCGCCGAGATAGTCCATCCACGACCGCTCGCGCCGCCGCCGGGGGGGCGACACCGTGCCGGGCCGCCCACGGAGGTGCGCGAGCGCGGCGGCCCGGTCCAACGCGTCCTCGTATCCGCCGAGCTCGTCCACGAGCCCGTCGTCGTAGGCCAGCCGGCCCGACAAGACCCGTCCGTCAGCCAGCGACCGGAGCCAGGCCCGCGCCTCGCCGTCACGCACGTTCCCGACTTTCTTCCCGGTCTCCCGGGCGACGGCCTCGCGCAACTGCCGGCTGCGTCCCTCCCACACGGCATCGAGGAACTGCTCGTACACGTCCTCGACGGTTTCCTGCATGATCTCGCGCTCCTCGGGCGTCATTTTGCGGGCGAAGTTGCCGCTGTCCTTGTACCGGCCGCTCTTGATGACGACGTATTCGATGCCGACCTTCTTGAGGAGCTCCGCCGCGACCGGAAACTCGAGGATCACCCCGATCGATCCGGTCAACGTCCCGGGATTGCTGTAGATGGCGTCCGCCGGGCACGCGATGTAGTACCCGCCGGACGCCGCCACGCCCGCGAAGGACGCGACGATGGGCCGCCGCACCTTCCCCTTGTCCCTGAACTTCACAAGTTCGTCGACGATCTCCTGAACCGCCCCGACATCGCCGCCGGGACTGTCGATCCGGAGGACCATGGCGCGGACCAGCGGATGCTTGTCGAGCGCGTGGATCTGGCTGATGATCCACCGGGGGTCCTCGATCGGCCCGTCGACCTCGAGCACGCCGATTTTGCCGGGCACCCAGCCACCCCCCCAGTCGAACTTGAACCAGGGTTTCTTGGGCCCCGCCTGCTTGGCGGGCGACTTCGGGGCGGCGGGCGTGGACGGCTTAGCGGGAGATGCCGGCTTGGCCGGCGACGCCGGCTTGGACGGCGCAGGGTCAAGGTTCGCGGGCGCGGAAAAGCCTGCAGACGCAAGGCACCATGCCGCGATCGCGATCGCGGCACCGACCCGGATTCTTCCCTGCTTGGCGCTCCCGACCCGCATCTTGTCCCTAATATAACATGCTTGCAGCGACGCAACCCGCCCGGTGAGGTAGAATCAGACCCTTATGGGGCCCACGATCGTCCGGACCATCGGCGTGACCCGCGTCTACCAGCTCGGGAGCGAAGTAGTCGAGGCGCTCCGCGGCGTGGATCTCGAGGTATCCGCCGGGGAGTATATCTCGATCATGGGCCCTTCCGGCTCGGGCAAGTCCACCCTTTTCAACATGATCGGCGGCCTGGACAAGCCCTCGGGCGGGCAGGTGCTGATCAACGACATCGATGTCGCCCAACTCGACGCGTACGAGCTCGCCTGGCTCCGGTGCCGGACGATCGGATACATCTTCCAGACTTTCAACCTCATCCCCGTGATGTCCGCACTCGAAAACGTGAAGCTCCCCATGGTCTTCGCCGGGATGAACAACGACGAGTCCCACGACAAGGCCGCAGGCCTCCTCAAGCGCGTCGGTCTCGGCGAGCGGCTGTTCCACAAGCCGTCGGAACTCTCGGGCGGCCAGCAGCAGCGGGTCGCGATCGCCCGCGCGATGGCCAACGACCCCGCCATCATCCTCGCGGACGAGCCGACCGGCAACCTGGACCTGTCCACGGGCAAGGAGATCATCGGCCTGCTCAAGGCGCTCCAGTCCGAACAGGGCGTGACCGTGATCTCGGCGACGCACGACATGAAGATGCTCGATGCCTCCGACCGCATCGTCTGGATCCGCGACGGCCGCGTGGAGCGGATCGAGGAGCGCTCGAAGCTCGCGATCGCGGTCGGCACCATCGACGGCAAAGCCTGACGGGCCGTCCCGTCCCGGTCGAGCGACAGCCGTGAATCGCCGTCCCAGTCCACCCCACCGGTCCGCACTTCATCTGGTTTCGGCCCGCTGGTTCGTCGAGGGAGCCGGCCGGGTCTTCAATGTCGCCCTCTCGATCGTCGGCGCCCGCTGGCTCGGCCCCGCCGCCTGGGGCGTGTACTGGACGGCCTTCAGCTTCGCGCAGGTGGTCACGCTGGCGACCGACCTCGGCGGCCACCAGAACCTCGCCCGGCGCACAGCCGGAGCCCCCGCGCGCGGACCCGAGTTCCTCGCGCCCGCCCTGCGGCTCAAGCACTTGCTGACCCTGTGCGTCATCGCCGGCTGGGCCCTGCTGGGCACCCGCCTGTCCGGCCTGCCGCCCGCCCTTACCTGGCTCCTCCTGCTCGCCCTCCTCTGCCTGTCTTACGCCGAATTCCTCGGTTTCTACCTCCGCGGCCTCGGCCGCATCATCGGCGAGGCCGCGATCCTTGGAGGCGACAGCGTGCTCGCGTGCGCTTTCGGACTCTCGGCCCTCGCCCTCGGCGCCGGGCTGTCCGGGTTCGCGGCGTCCCAGCTCGTTGCCCACGCGGCGGCGCTGGCCGCGGCGTGGGCGTGGGTCCGCGCCAGCGCACCCCGCCCCGGGCGCCATCGGCCCGGAGCCCTGACCGCCCACCTCGCCGGCTCCGCCCCCCTCGCGATCGCGGTCCTCGCCCTGACGGGATCCTGGCGGCTCGGCATGCTTTCGCTCCACGGATTCGGGCTGGCCGGAACCCCCGGGGCCGGCTACTACGCCGTCGCCCACCGGCTCCTGGACGCGATCCGTTTCTTCCCCATGATCGCGGCCGTCGCCCTCTTCCCCTCTTTTGCGCGCGGCCCGGGCTCCCGGAACCCCTGGAAGCCGCTCGCCGGGCTCCTGCCCGCGTCCATCCTGGCCTCGTGGGTCGCGACCCGCGCGCCGGTCGCAGGATGGATCACGGGGACGCTGCTGGGTACCGCCTACGTCCCGGCCCAGCCCCTGCTCTCGCTCCTGCTCTGGTCAATCCCCCTGATGACGGTCAGCGCCATGCTCACGAACTGGCTCGTCGTCCGCGGTCACACGGTCACGGCCGCAGCCGTCGCGCTCGCCCACCTCGTGACGCATGCGGCCGGACTCGTACTCCTCGTCCCCCGGCAGGGCCCCGCCGGCGCCGCCACGGCGCTGGTCGCTGCGGAAGCCGTCGCCACCGTCGCCACCTTCCTGGGTTGGTGGCGGTTCCGCCGGTTGAAGTAACCCCGACATGAGACAATCGGGATCGCACTCATGTCCCTGAAGACGCGAAAGGTTCGCATCGGCAGCATCGAGATCGGCGGCGGCCTCCCCGTCGCCGTCCAGAGCATGTGCGCGACCCACACGCGCGACGTCGACCCCACCGTCGCCGTAGCCCGGGCGCTGACCGCCGCGGGCGCGGGGGTAGTCCGGATCGCCGTGGACAGCGACGCCGAGGCGGAGGCCCTCGCCGAGATCCGGAAGCAGACCAAGGGCGCCGTGAACCTCTCCGTGGACCTCCAGGAGAGCTGGAGGCTCGCGACGAAGGTCGCCCCGCACGTGGACAAGATCCGGTATAACCCCGGCCACCTCCACCACCACGAAAAGGACAAGCCCACCCGGGAGAAGGTCGCGTTCATCATCGGCGCGGCCCGGGACCACGGATGCGCTGTGCGCATCGGCGTCAACTGTGGCTCCGTGGACCCCGAGGTGACGTCCCGCCACCCGCACGATTCGGTGGCGGCCACGGTCGAGAGCGCGCTCGCCCACTGCGACATTCTGGACGGGCTGAAGTTCGACCAGTACGTCGTCTCGATCAAGGACTCGGACCCCCGCAAGGTGGTTGAGGCCAACCGGGCGTTCAGCCGGGCGCGGCCGGACGTGCCCATCCATCTCGGCGTCACGGAGGCGGGCCTCCCCCCCGGAGGGGTGGTCAAGACCCGGATGGCGTTCGAGCCCCTGCTGACCGAGGGGATCGGCGACACGCTCCGCGTCTCCCTTACAGTCCCCTGCGACCGCAAGACGCAGGAGATCGAGGAGGGGCTCCGGATCCTCGCGGACGTAAAGGCGGGCCGGCTCACCTCGAAGGGGTTCCAGATCAAGGGGCTGAACATCATCTCGTGCCCCTCGTGCTCGCGCGTCGAGAACGAGGAGTTCGTCCATCTCGCCGAGCGCGTGGTGGAGATGGCGCAGTTCGCGAAGGACTCCGAGATCACGATCGCGGTCATGGGCTGCCGGGTCAACGGACCCGGCGAGACCGACGACGCCGATTTGGGGTTGTGGTGCGGCCCCACCCACGTGAACCTCAAGCGCGGCCCCGAGAAGCTCGGGTCGTTCACCTACACGGACGTACTGATCCGGCTGAAGGTCGAACTTGAGGCGATCGTGAAGCGGAAGGGCGGCGCGCCGGCGTGACCGGGACTCAGGCCAGGGACTTGACCTGGGCGACCGCATCCTGCGGCGAGACCTCGATCCCCTGCTTCGTGCCGCGGCGGCGCATCTCGATCAGACCGCGCGCCTTGAAGGTCTTGCCGACGATGAGCTGGACGGGCACGCCGAGCAGGTCCGCGTCCGCGAACTTGACCCCGGGGGCCTCCGTGCGGTCGTCGAAGAGGACCTCGACCCCCGCCGCCTCAAGATCGACGTAGAGCTGCTCGGCCGCGGCCACAAGGTCGGGCTCGGCTCCCACCGGTACCACCATCGCCTTGTACGGCGCGAGCGAGAACGGCCAGATGATCCCGCGGTCGTCGTGGTTCTGTTCGACGGCCGCCGCCACGATCCGGGTCACCCCGATGCCGTAGCAGCCCATGACCATCATCTGCTCTTTCCCACCCTCGTCGAGGAAGACGGCGTGCATGGCCTTGCTGTACTTGAGCCCGAGCTTGAAGATGTGCCCGACCTCGATGCCGTGCATGAGCTTCAGGGGCTGGCCGCATTTCGGGCACGGGTCGCCTTCACACGCCTTCCGGATCGGCGAGACGAGCGCCGGGGTGAAATCCCGGCCCGGTTTCACGTGGACCAGGTGCTCGTCGACCCGGTTCGCGCCCGTCACGATCGACGGCATCGCCGCCAAGTCCCGGTCCGCGATCACGCGGATCCCGGGCAGGTCGACCGGGCCCATGTAGCCGATCGGGAGGCCCGTCTTGGCGATGATGGTATCGGCCTTCGCCATCACGACCTCGTCCACCCCCAGCAGCCGGGCCAGCCGGACCTCATTGATCTCGTGGTCGCCGCGCACCATGACGCCGACCAGTTCCTCGCCCACCTGGTAGAACATGAGCTTGGCGATGTCCCGGATCGGCCGGCCCAGCAGCTTCGACACCGCGTTCGCGGACTTGGTACCCGGGGTGGAGATGGCCTCGGGAGCCGCCTCTGCTGACCCCTCCGGGGCGGGCAGTGGCGCGGATTCCGCCTTCTCCATGTTCGCCGCATAGTCGCACGACGTGCAGGAGGCGATGATGTCCTCGCCCGCGTCCGCGAGCACCATGAATTCCTGCGAGAACGACCCGCCGATCGGCCCGGAATCCGCATCCACCATCCGGTAGTTCAGCCCAAGCCGGGTGAAGATCCGGTTGTAGGCGACGCGCATCGTCTCGTACGAGCGCTCCGACGCGGCGTCGTCGACGTCGAACGAATACGCGTCCTTCATCATGAACTCGCGCGCCCGCATGACCCCGAACCGCGGCCGCATCTCGTCCCGGAACTTGGTCTGGATCTGGTACATGGTCGCCGGCAGGCGCCGGTAGCTCCGCAGGGTCGCGCGGGCCAGGTCCGTAATGACCTCCTCATGTGTGGGCCCCAGCGCGAAGTCCCGCTCGTGCCGGTCCTTGAGCCGCATAAGATTCTTCCCGTACGCCCCCCAACGGCCGCTCTCCTCCCAGAGCTCGCGGGGCGATAGCTGGGGCAGGAGCACCTCCTGCGCCCCGGCACGGTCCATCTCCTCCCGCACGATCGCGGCCGCCTTTAGCACGGCCCGCCACCCGAACGGCAGCCACTCGTACACGCCGGCGGCGACCTGCCGGATGAGCGAGGCGCGCACCATGAGCTTGTGGCTGACGGTGTCCGCCTCCTTCGGCGCCTCGCGCAGGGTCTGGAATACGAGCCGGGAGAGCCTCATCTGGCGAGGTCGTTGAAGAGGGTGAAAGCCACCAGCGCCAATAGGAGCACGACGCCGACCTGCTGAAGCCTGGCGTAGACGGCCATCGAGAACCGGCGTCGCCGGATTCCCTCGAGGAAGGCCAACACGATCATGCCGCCGTCCACGGCCGGAATCGGCAGGAGGTTCACGACCAGCAGCGAGACGTTCAGGACGCCGAGGAAATGGAGGAAGTCCCAGATCCCCTGTTCCGCCTTGGCCATCCCGAGCCGCACGATCATGACCGGCCCGCCCAGCACGTCCTTCAGACGCTGCTGCCCAGCCACCACGCGCCAGATCGACTTCGGGATCTCCCAGGCGATCAGGCCCGCCTCCAGGCTCGCCATCTTCACGCACTCGACCGCCGTGAACCGCTTGGTCACCGTCAGCGGGGCCGCGGAGGAGATCCCTATGAACGACCGCTTCTGGATCGCATCGCGGCGCGGGGTCACGACCAGCTCGATCGTCTTGGCACCCCGCCGCACCCGGACCTTGACCGCCTTCTCGGGCGCGTTCGCGAGCACCAGGGACATCTCGGCCCAGCCGCGGATCGGGCGTTCGCCGATGGCGAGCACCCGGTCGCCGGCCTTGAATCCCGCCTTGTCGGCCCGGTCCATGGGCACGACCCCCCCGACCACGGCATCGACCCGCGGCTGGAACCCGAGCTCCGCGGCCACCGGCAGAGGGAGGGTCATCGGTGCGCGGTCGCGGACGATTTTCACCGTGGCGGTCTTCCCCGCGCCGGCCCGGTCGAGCTCGTTGTAGATGTCGTACCAGTTGGCGACCGCCACCCCGTTGACCGAGACCAACCGGTCCCCGGGCCGGAACCCCGCGGCCCACGCGGCTCCCTTCCTGGAAACCTCTCCCGCGACCGGCGGGTGGGTCCCGAGCTCTATCCCGTGCGCGTAGACCGCCAGGAAGATCGCCCACGCAAGGATGAGATTCATGGTCACGCCCGCGACATAGACGCCGATCCTCGCGTACCACGGCTTGGCCATGAGGTCGTAGGGCTTGAGGCGCCCCGTCTCCTCCCACTCCTCGCCCGAGAGCTTTACGTACCCGCCCAACGGAGTCGCCTGGACGACGTACTCCGTGTGCCCGACCTTCACCCCGAAAAGCTTCGGGGGGAAACCGATCGAGAACTTGAGCACCCGGATCTTGACGAGCCGAGCCGCGACGAAGTGGCCGAACTCGTGCAGGAGGATGGCGAATCCCAGTCCGATTACGAGCTCGACGATATAGAGAGCCGTCATGGCGTCGCCAATGCCGTGAGCCCCGCCGCCACGACACGGGCCTCCCGGTCGACCTCGAGGACCTCCCCCACGCTGCGGGGCGCCTTCGGGCGCAGATTCGCCAGCGCCCCGCCGATCACGGCGGGAATGCACCGGAACGGGATCCGGCCGGCCAGGAAGGCCTCGACCGCTACCTCGTTGGCCGCGTTGAGCACGATCGGCGCCGCCCCGCCCGCCTTTACCGCCGTCCGCGCATGCGCGAGGCACGGAAACCGCGCCTCGTCGGGCGGCTCGAACGTGAGCGTGCCCACCTTAGCGAGGTTCAGCCGTTCGCGCGCCACCGCCGCGCGCTCCGGCCACGTCAGGGCGACCTGGATCGGCAGGCGCATGTCCGGCAGGCCGAGCTGGGCCAGGACCGACCCGTCCACGAATTCGACCAGCGAGTGCACGATCGACTGCGGGTGGATGAGGACGTCGATCGCGTCGACGGCGAGTCCGAAGAGCCAGTGCGCCTCGATGATCTCGAGGCCCTTATTCATCAACGTCGCGGAGTCGATCGTGACCTTCTTCCCCATCGACCACGTAGGATGCTTCAGCGCCTGCCGGACCGTCACGTGGACGAGCGACCGCCGGGTCCGGAACGGCCCGCCCGAGCCGGTGAGCACGAGCCGGCGCACGAGGCCGGCGGACCGGCCGTGCAGGCACTGGAAGATGGCGCTGTGCTCGCTGTCCACGGGCACAATCTCGGCTCCCGTCCGCGCGGCTTCGCGGGTCACCAAGTCGCCGCCCACGACGAGCGTCTCCTTGTTAGCGAGTGCGACGCGCTTCCCCCGCCGGACCGCCTCGAACGTGGGAGCCAGCCCCGCGCTTCCGACGAGCGCCGAAACCACGATTCCGGCCTCCGGACGCCCGGCGGCCTCCACGACTCCCGCGCGGCCGGGCAGGATCTCGACGCCGCGGCCGACCCGGCGGCGCAGCTCCTTCGCGGCGGCCGCATCGCAGACGGCGACGAACTTCGGGTGGACCTGGCGGATCTGCCGCTCCAGCCGGTCGATGTCGCGATGCGCGGCCAGGCCGACGACCGAAAAGCCCGGAAGCCGGCGGATGACTTCGATCGTCGACCGGCCGATCGATCCCGTGGAGCCCAGGATGGTGACGGTCCGCACGGCGCGGCGCGAGGAGCGGTTCGTTGGCACGGGACCTATTCTAACGGCTAACGGTTGCGGACGCCGGTAATCGCATAGCCCGTCCAGCCTTGATGCCGGTATACGACCCCCAGCCGCTTCCACCACGGATTGACTACGCCAAGCTCCCGGTCGGTCAGCCGGAACCCCGGGCCACGGTCCTGGGAGGCCCGAAACCCGTCCCCGTACAGGATCACGGCCCGGACCCCCGCCTGCCGGGTCTTGACCTCGAACCGGCGGAGACTCCCGGAATCCTCCGCCCATTCCTTCACCAGCATCCGGTCGTAGATGCTGCCGGCGCGCCACCGCCGGCCCAGTCCCAGGACCCGGTCCTCGCCCACCAGGAGGACGGTCCCGGCGGGCATATCCTTGAGGACCGCCCCGAATCCCCGCGCGCCCAGGCGGTCGGTGTACGGCGTCCGCCCGAACGTGTACTCGAACGCCCCGAACCGGTCGTCGAGGTTGAACCGGTGGTGCGCCCGCATGACCAGGACGGGAAGGAACCAGAGGATGGCGACGCCCATGAGCACCCGCGCGAACCGCGGCGACTCCTCCTCCACCCGTCCGATCAGCCAGCCGTACAGTCCGCACGTGGCCGCGAGCGCGGGCAGGAGATACCGGATCAGGTGCGACGAAAGCGACCACGCCAGCCACTCCCCCGCGATCACGCCGAGGACGAGCGCGCCGCCCGGAGACCATCGCCGCCGGACAACGACGAGCGGGAGAAGGCCGAGCAGGAGCGGGCTCAGGGCGAATGTCCCGAACTCGGTGTCCCCGGGCGCGACGGAGGCGCGGTACAGGATTCCGGCCCAGCCTCGGAGCGTCTGTCCGGTCACGCCGTAGTGCGTGTTGTCCTGCATCCAGCGGGCGAGGTCCGCCGCCGTGAACCGGATCGGGGTGAATATCCCCTGGAGGAACGGGTAGACCGGGTCGCCACCCAGGTACCAGTTCCGGGCCAGCCACGGAGCGACAACGAGGGAGGCCACGGCCACGAACCAGATAGCGGGCTGCACGCGCGACCTCCCCTTCGTCCCGGCGACCCCGATCACGAGCAGCCCGAGCGCGAGCAGCCCGCCACGGATCACGGAAAGGTACTTCGACCCCATCGCGATCCCGGCGAAGACGGCGGCCACGGCCAGGGCTGCCCGGCTGCCGCGCACGGCCCGGATGGCCCAGATCAGGGCGACCGTCTCCATCAGCGCCCGTAAGTTGTCGCCGAATGAGATCTCGTTCTCGACCATGGTGACCGGCAGGGAGACGAACAGGAAGGCCGCCAGCGCCGCCGTCCAGGCCGCGGCCTTCGTGCCCGCGAGACGTCCCGCCAGCGCGGCCGCCGCGAGGGCGAGCAGGCCCCCCCAGCACCAGTTCAGGAGCTTGGCCGCCTCCTCCCCGCCGAAGGCGAGCGCCACGCCGTAGATCATCTCCGTGTTCAGCGGAAGGAATGTCAGGAGATTCTCGGGGCACGGGAAGAATTTGCGCTCGAACAGCAACCGCTCGGGCAACCCGAGATGGTACATCTGCCCGTCCGAGAACCACTCCGGACACAGCGACGCGGCAAGGTCCGTCAGCAGGATAACGCCGGAGAGCGCCCAGAGGAGCACGCTCAGTCCCCGCGCGCCTCCCGCCTCTCCGCCCCTCCCCCCGGCGGGGACCTTCATCGCCACCATCACGACCCCGAGCGCCGCGAGCACGACCGGCGTCATCAGTCCGGCCAGCGCCAGTCCCATCACCGCCACCGCCCAGCCGCCGAGACCCAGGCCGATCCGGCTCAGGAGACGTTCTCTCCCGTCGATCGGCCTTTCCCGTCCGCCCAGCCACCGCAGGATCCGTCCGCCCGCGCACCAGGCGGCAGCCAGGATCGCGGCGGCGGCCAGGGCGGCCCGGCCGTGCACCGGCAGCGCCCGCCCCAGCCCCCCCCACCCCGCCCAGTTCTTGAACCACGCGCGCGGCACGAGCGTGACGGCGTCCTGCAGCGCCCGGGCATCCGGCTGGGCCACCAGAGCCAGCGCCAGCACCGCGAGCCCGCACAGCACGGTCAGCGGGAACAGTATCCGCCGCGGTATCCACCACCCCTTCAGGAACATCGGGGACGTATTTAAGTATTTAAGTTGCGGAGTCAAGCCCCACTCCCAGTTCGATTTCCACGCGACGGCCTCGCTGCACGCCCTGCGTCACTGCCGCCGAGGTCACTCCCAGGAGCTTGGCTACTGCGACTCCGCGCATCCCGAGATCCTCGACCAACCACTTACACGCGAGTGCCCGCCCCATGACAACAGCCTGGCGCCGATTCGGTCGTTGGATTGCATCAGCCGATACACCCACAGCCTTTGCCGCCGCTCGTACGGCCGCCTGCGGACTTACCCGCCTGCCTGCCCGCTGCCGTCTGCGTTCCGCTGCCTCCACCTTCGCCGCAACGCGGGCGATGAACCGCCCTCCACCCAATATGCGCGGGTCATTGCCTCCGCCACCACCCTCTTGCGTAGACTCAACGTCCATGATGATTCCCCTCATGTGCGACCAACCCCTGGCGAGATCGGGATGCCGGCTCTTCCTCACGCCGTCGGCCAGAAAAGCTGAATACCGGCTCCTCGCCCGAGACCGATCTCTCGAGAACTCCGCCAGCACATCGTCAGTTTCCTGCCATGGAGCGGACCGCCTCCCGAGCAACGCGGCGTGCCCCGACCATTGGTAATCCGTCAGCCCTTCCAGCGATCCAACCAGACCAGCCCGTAGAGGATTCAGGTGAATGTACCGGACCAACTCCAGCAGGTAGCTGTCCTTGTCGCAGAGCAACGACTTGTACCGATTCCCGAATAGATGTCCAAACCGCCTGTGCCGCCGGTTGTACCGGCCGGCGTAGCGAAGAAGGAGACGATGCATGAGTCTCCAGAGCGGAACGGCTCCCGTCTGGATCAGCATGTGAACGTGATTGGGCATCAGCGACCATGCGAGACACCTTGCCCCTGCGCGAAGCAGTTCCCGCTCCAGTTCTCCGATGAAGAAACGGTAATCTGACCGGTCGACAAATACAGGAGCGCCCCCAACCCCCCGCACCATGACGTGATGCAGGGCCCCTGGGAAGTCCAGTCTCGCCTGACGAGGCATCGTGCCATCATTCTCCGTCATTCAGCGGCTGCATACAACTTAAATACTTAAATACGTCCCCTAGGATCCGCTAGGTGAGATGCGGGATGGAGCGCCAGTCGAAGCCGAGGAGGGAGGCGGCGAGACGGTCGACCTCGACCGGATCGGCACCCGCGACCAGTTTCATCACGCGCGGCGAGCACTCGGCGCCGCCTAGGTGGTATTCGGCCAGCCCGACCCGGGCGTCGAGCAGCGTGAGGTCGGGCGTCCGATGGCGGTTGAGGTCCCGGATCGCCTCGTGCATCGCGCCATGGAACGCGGACTTCTTCCAGTGGCCTCCCTGTTGGTAGTGCGCCGGGGGGGCGAACCCCATCATGTTCTTGAGCGTGCCCGTGATCTTCGCCAGACTGTGCGCCTTGAGCACGGGCACCGAGATCACGAAGTGGTCCATCGCGACGGCCGGCATGTGAAATGCGGGGAAAACCCGGCAGGCGGCGTTCCGCAGCAGGATCGTTGGCGCGGTGTTGAGGTTCAGGAGCGGCACCCCCGTGCGCTTCGACAGCGCCGCGTACCCGAGCTTATCGAACGCCAGCTCAGTGTCGTATGACGCCGCGCCGCAGCCCTCGGCGACAACCAGGGACGCCTTCGAGCACGCGCGGCAGTAGGCGATGACGGCCTCCACGCACTCGACCGGGGTCGTCACCGGAGGCGGTACGGCCTCGACCAGGTTCGGCTTGATCAGGATCGCGTTCTGGCGGGAAAGGAGGCTGGCCGCGCCGGCGGCGTCAAGGACGCGCGGGACGGATTCGGCATAGGAGACGAACGGCACGACGGAGGGCCGGACGGCCGTCGCCCGGCCCATGGACGGATCCCCCGCTACTGCCATCCCTGGGCCACGCCCATGGCCAGGTCCAGGAGATACCGCGGCGCCAGCCCGAGCGCGAGGATCCCGAGCACGCATAGAAGAAGGGCCAGCCCTGCCGTGAACCCCGGCTCGATCGGGGCCGTCGTCGTCGGCTCCTCGATATACATGCGCCGGATCACGAGCAGGTAGTAGTAGAGCGACACGATCGACAGGAGGACCGCCAGCACGACGAGCCACAGGAAGCGGGAGGGAAACTCCATCGCCGCCGCGAAGAGGTATACCTTCCCGACGAATCCGCCCAACGGAGGGATGCCCGCCAGCGACAGCAGGGAGAGCATCATCACGAGCGCCACCAGCGGCGACCGGCGGGACAATCCGGCGAACGCCGCGATCTCGTCCGATCCGGCCGACCGGGACACCACGATCACGGAGATGAACGCGCCCAGGTTGGTGAAGACGTAGATCGCCAGGAACAGCAGGACCGCGGAGACGCCCCGGGGCGTGCCCGGCACGAACCCGACCAGCAGGTACCCGGCCTGGGCGATCGACGAGTACGCGAGAAGGCGCTTGATGTTCGTCTGCGGGATCGCCAGGAAGCTCCCGACCAGGAGCGTGCCCGCGGCCATGACCGAGACCAGGAGGGTCCAGTCCTCCTGGAGGACCCGGAACGGCCCCAGGAGCAGCCGGATCATGATCACGAACCCCGCCGCCTTCGAGGCGACGGAGGCGAAGGCGACCATGGGGGTGGGGCCGCCCTCGTAGACATCGGGCGCCCACATGTGGAACGGCACCGCGGCCACCTTGAACCCAACCGCCGCGAGCATGAAGACGAGTCCGACCAGGAACAGGGGTTCGGAGGCGTGCAGGGGACCCGCCACCGCGAGGTCCCGCAGCGCGGTGGAGCCGCCGATGGCGTAGACGAAGGAGGCGCCGAAGAGGAAGAGCGCGGTCGAGAACGCGCCCACCAGCAGGTACTTTAGCCCCGCCTCCTGCGACTTAGGCTCGCCCCGCCGGAGGGCCGCCATCACGTACAGCGAGAGGCTCGTGAGCTCGAGAGCGACGAAGAGCGATACCAGCTCGTTGGCGCCCGAGAGGAGGAGCATGCCCGTCGTGGACGACCCCAGGCAGAGGTAATACTCCCCCGCCCACGATTGGTCCCGCATGTCGCGCAGCGACGCGAGCGTCACGATTACCAGCGCGGACAGGAAGAGGATCTTGAAGTAGCGCGCGAGGCCGTCCACGACGAACACGCCGTCCCAGAGCGAGGCGTTCGGCACCGGCCACGCGAAGGCCGCCACCAGGGCCGCAACCGCGCCCGCCAACAGCAGCCAGCCCGCCGGGGACCGCCAGTTCCGCGGCCGGATGAGATCGGCGAGGAAGCCCGCCCCAATCCCGGCGAGCAGGATGGCTTCCACGCGGAAGACGCTCAAGTCCACGGCGGGGAAGCCCATCAGCCCCCTCCCGCCACGCGCGCGAGCACGGGTCCGACGCCGCTGTTGATGATCGATACGAGCCACCCCGGGAGCATCCCCACCGCCACCAGGACGGAGGCCAGGATCGTGAGGCACAGGATCTGCACGGGGCTGGCATCGGTGATTTCATCGTAGTGCGGGTTGGTCAAGGGACCCCAGAAGCACTTCTGGAGCACGCGCAGGACGTAGGCCGCCGTCACCACGATCCCGACGGCCGCGATCGCGCACATGACCCGGTTCATCTGCCAGGCGCCGAGGAAAACCATGAACTCGGCCACGAACCCCGAGAGGCCGGGCAGGCCGAGCGAGGCCAGCCCCGCGATGGTGAAGAAGGTCGCGATCACGGGCATCTTGGCCCCCAGCCCGCCGTACTCGGCGATCATGCGCGTGTGAGTCTTTTCGTAGGTGAATCCCACGAGGGCGAAGAACATGCCGGTCATGATCCCGTGCGAGAACATCTGCAGCACCGCCCCGTTCAGCCCCGCGTCGTTGAGCGTGCAGATGCCGAGGATTACGATCCCCATGTGCGAGACGGAGGAGTAGGCGATCACGTACTTGAGGTCCACCTGCGACATGGCCGAGAACGCGCCGTAGGTGATGTTAACGAGCGTGAAGACCGAGAAGTACGGGAGCCAGAACCGGGCGCCCTCGGGGCACAGCTCGACGCCAATGCGGATGATGCCGAACGCGCCGAGTTTCATGAGCACCCCCGCATGCAGCATCGAAACGGCGGTCGGGGCGGAGGCGTGGCCGTCCGGGGACCACGTGTGCAGGGGCCAGAACCCGGAAAGGATGCCGAACCCGATGAACAGGAACGGGAAGTAGAACTTCTGCACCCCGATCGGGTACGCCGTGCGCCGCATCGCGTCGAGGCTGAACGTGAGCGTGTGGGCGCCCGGCGCGCCGTAGGTCTCGGTCCCGAAGTACAGCGCGAGGAACCCGACGAGCATGAGCGCGCTACCCATCAAGAGGTAGAGCGTGAGCTTCATGGCCGAGTACTCCTTGGGCCCGGTCCCCCAGATCCCGATCAGGAGGTACATGGGCAGCACGGCGACCTCGTAGAACAGGAAGAAGACGAAGAGGTCCTGCGCGGCGAACACGCCGAACACGCCGGTCACGAGGAGCAGGAGAAGCGCGAAGAACTCCCGAGGACGGTGCTCGACCCGCCACGAGGCCAGCACGCCGCAGAAGATGATGATCCCCGTCAGCAGCTCCATGGCGACGCCGATCCCGTCAACGGCCAGCAAATAGCTTGCACCCAGCCCCGGAATCCACGCCGAGCTCTCGGCGAACTGGAAGGTCGAGACGCCCTCCCCGCGCTGGAACTGCAGGGCGAGGCAGATGGAGAGCACGAGGGCCGCGAACGCGAAGACGGCCGAGATCCACTTGATGAACCGCTCGTAGCGGTCCGGGATCGCCATCACGATCACGGACGCCGTTGCCGTGACGGCCATGAGGTTCGAGATCCAGTAGACCGTGTCGCCGGCGAGCTGGAGCCCGACGAACCAGCCCAAACCGGCCAGCGCCGCGGCCACGGTCCCCCATGCGCACACGGTCGTAACCACGGCCTACCTCGCCCCCCCCAGACGCGCGAGCAGGAGCAGCAGGGCCACCCCCCCGAAAACCGCGGCCGCGTAGTGCTGGACCCGGCCGGTCTGGAGGTACCGGAGCTGCGCCCCCGTCTGCCGGGCCAGCCACGCCACTCCGTTGACCGCCCCGTCCACGACGTTCCGGTCGAACCAGCCGATGCCGGCCGAGAACCGCATCACCACGCGGTCGATCAACCAGTCGTACGCCTCGTCCACGTAGTACCGGTGGCGCAGGAGATTGTACACGCCCGGGAACCGGTTCGACAGGGCCTCGGGATCGGGCGAGCGGTAGACGTACATCCCGGCGGCCAGAAGCAGGCCGGCGAGGGGGACGAGCTGGGTGGCGGCCGCGAGCCCGAGGTGGATGTGGACCTCCTCCATCTCCCCGGCGTAGACGAATCGCGCGAAGTCCCAGACCCACCAGCCGACCGCGATCGAGAGGCCCGCGAGGATCACGAGCGGTCCGCGCATGACGAGCGGTGCTTCGTGCGCGTGGGCGGCGCCGCCGCCCCGGGCCGTGCCGAGGAAGGCGACGAACACGACGCGGCCCATATAGAACGCGGTGCAGAACGATCCGGCGACCGCGAGCGCGAAGAGCGCGGGCGAGTAGGCGAGCACATGTACCAGGATTTCGTCCTTGCTGAAGAAGCCCGAGAACGGGAAGAAGCCCGCGAGCGCAAGCGAGCCGATGGCGAACGTCCAGAATGTCCAGGGCATCGACTTCCGCAGTCCACCCATTTCCCACATGTCGTTCGTATGCACCGCGTGAATGACCGCCCCGGCGCCGAGGAAGAGCAGGGCCTTGAAGAAGGCGTGCGTGAAGAGGTGGAACATGCCCGCGGTCACGGAGCCCGCCCCGAGCGCGAGCATCATGTAACCGAGCTGGCTGATCGTCGAATACGCCAGGACCCGCTTGATGTCGTCCTGGACGAGTGCGATCGTCGCCGCGAAGAACGCCGTGATCCCGCCGACCACGGCCACCGTGGCCATTGCGTCGGGCGAGCCGTGGAAGATGAACGAGAACCGGGCCACCATGTAGACGCCCGCCGCGACCATGGTGGCGGCGTGAATGAGGGCGGACACGGGGGTCGGACCCTCCATCGCATCGGGCAGCCAGACGTGCAGGGGCACCTGGGCGCTCTTCCCCACCGCCCCGCAGAACAGGAGGAGCGCCGCGAGGGTGAGGGTTCGGGGATCAAGGAGTCCCGCCCCGATCTTCGCCTGCACCTCCGAGAACTCGAATGATCCCGCCGTCGTGCAGACGAGCAGGACCCCGAGCAGGAAACCGAGATCCCCCAGCCGCGTCGTCACGAACGCCTTCTTCGCCGCGAAGGCGGGCGCGTCGCGGTCGTACCAGAACCCGATCAGGAGGTAAGAGCACAGCCCAACGAGCTCCCAGCATACGAACAGTTGCACGAAGCTGTGGGCCATAACGAGACCGAGCATCGCCGCGCAGAATAGCGAGAGGTAGGCATAGAAGCGCGACAACCCGGCCTCGCCCGCCATGTATCCCAGCGAATAGATCTGGACCATGAGCGCCACCGTCGTCACCACCAGCAGCATGACCGCGGACAACGGGTCCACCTGGAGCCCGACCATGGGGTGCAGGGTCCCCGTCGTGAACCACGGCAGGGAGGACGCCAGGACGGTGTCGGGGCCCGCCTTGACCTGCGCGATGAAGGTCCAGAGCGAGAAAACGAACGAGAGGCCGATCGCGACGACCCCCACCGCCGCGGACAGCAGGCGCCACGGGCGGGTCACGAGCCCGATCACGACGAACGCGGCCAGCGGCAGGCCCGGGATGAGCCAGAGGTATCCGGGCGCCTCGACGACCGTGATCGCCGGCGCCGCCGCGAGCGCGGAAACGGCGACGGCGCCGGCGGCTACCACTTGAGCGCCGTGAAGCGGTCGAGCGCCGCCGACTTCAGGGCCCGGTACAGGGCCAGGATGATTGCGAGACCCACGATCGCCTCCGCGGCCGCGATCGCGATGATGAAGATCGCGAAGACCTGGCCCGACGCCGCCTGCGGATTGCCCTGCAGGCGCGAAAACGTCACGAAGTTGAGGGACGCGGCGTTCAGCATGAGCTCGATCGAGATCAGGACCGCGATCGCGTGCCGCCGCGCCAGGGCCCCGTAGATGCCGAGCCCGAACAGCAGGCTGGCCACGACGGCGTAGGCCTTGACGGTCAGCACGAACCGTCCTCCGGCCGGCCCGAACCGCTCGAATCCCGCGGGTCGTCCCGGGCGATCACCAGACCCCCGACCAGCGCCACCAGCAGGAGCAGGGACACGGCCTCGAACGGAACGAGAAACTGGTTCAGCAGGGAGCCGCCCAGGTCCCGGGCGGAGACGGCCGCCGGCGGCGGGTCCACGAAGGGCGCCCGCACCACGGCCCAGGCGGTTGCCAGGGCAAGCACCGTCCCGAGGACGATCCCGGGCATCACGAGGCCCCGGTTCAACGTGACCCGCAGGACCGAGCCCTCGCGCTCGGTCAGCATGATCGCGAAGATGATGAGGACCGAGACGCCGCCGACATAGACGAGGACCTGGACGACGGCCAGGAACTCCGCCCGCTGGAGCAGGAACAACCCCGCCACCCCGAATAGCGAGAGCATGAGCCCGAGCGCCGCACGGAAGACGTTGCGAACCACGACGGCGAGGAATCCGCCCGCCAGCGCCATCAGCGCGAATACCGCGAAGGCCGCCTCAGCGGGCATGGACCACCTCCCGCGGCCGGTTCATGCGGGCGAACTCGCGCTCGATCAGCGCCGACAGCCCCAGCCATCCCGCGCCCAGGAGGCCCCCGCATACCCCCCACGCCGCCAACCATCTCCCCACCGACGGCGGCGGAACGCCCGGCCCCGCGGCCAGCATGAAGTGCCAGATCGCCGCGGCCACGATCACCAGGAGGCTCATGGGAAACAGGAACTTCCACGCGAATCCGAGAAGCTGATCGATCCGGAGGCGCGGGAAGGTCCCCCGGAACCACATGAACAGGAAGAACATGGCGTAGAGCTTGAGATGGAACCAGGCCCAGGAAGGCACCACCCCCGCGACTCCCTGCAGGAAGCCGGGCAGGTAGGGTTGGGGACCCTGCCAGCCGCCGAGGAAGACCGTGGCCGCCAGCCCGCCGGAGGCGAAAGTGCCAAGGAACTCGGCCATCTGGAACATCGCGAACTTCATCCCCGTGAACTCCGTGTGGAACCCCGCGGCCAGCTCGGACTCCGCCTCGGCCAGGTCGAACGGCGTGCGGTTCGCCTCCGCGGCTCCGGCGAGGACGAAAACCACGAAAGCCGCCAACCCCCAGGGCGTTCCGATGAACCAGCCGGACGCCTGGGCGTCCACGATCGACGCCGTGGACATCGTCCCCGAGGACATTACGACCGCCACGAGCACCACGACCATCGGGATCTCGTAGGAGAGGATCTGGGCCGCTGCCCGCATGCTGCCCAGCACGGGATACTTCGACCGGGAGCTCCAGCCCGCGGCGATCACGAGCGGGGTCTGCACCGCCGACATGCCGAGGAAGAAGAGGAGTCCGACGTTGAGGTCAAGAGCCGTCATGTCGCGCCCGAACGGCAGAACGAGGAAGAGCATGAAGACCGGCGCCGTCGCGAGCGCCGGAATCAGGAAGTGCATGACCACATCGGCGTCGCGGGGCACGATGTCCTCCTTGAGGAACATCTTGATGCCGTCCGCGATGGGCTGCAGCAACCCCGCGGGCCCGACGCGGTTCGGCCCGTAGCGGTCCTGGAACCTCGCCACGGTCTTCCGCTCGAGCCACGTCAGGAACATCATCGTCACCGGCGCGAACACCAGGATGGCCGCCGAGATCACGAGGGCGGACACGAGCGGACTCAATGCCGCGTACCACGCGTTCGGCAGGAGAGTCGAGAGCACGTTAAGCAGGAACCGCTTCCCCTCGACGAAGATCCCGTCCAACGCGCCCGTCACGGTGTCACTCCCATTCGAGCGCCCGGTTCCGCCAGGCATAGGCCCAGGCGAGGACGAGCAGCCCTATGAACACCATCGCCTCCACGAACCCGGCAGCGCCCGCATCCTTGAAGACCATGGCCCACGGATACAGGAAGAGGGACTCCACGTCGAAGACGAGGAAGACGAGCGCGTAGAGGTAGAACTGGATCCGGAACTGCCCCCACGGGTCGCCCGCCTCGACCGCGCCGCACTCGTAGGGCGAGGACTTGACCCGCCCCGGGTTCCGAGGGGCGACGAGCCGGGTGGCCACGAGCGCGCCCACGGGGCCTCCGATGGCAAGTGCAGCGAAGACGCCGAGGAGGAGAACGGGGTCGGCGATCGTCACGAGCCCAGGTACGCCACGACGTCGATCGCCAGCACGGCATCCTTGGGCAGGCGCGACACCTCGACCGTCGACCGCGCCGGCTTCTCCCCGGGGAAGAACTCGGCGTACACCTCGTTCATCTGGCCGAAATCGTCGAGATTCTTCAGGAACACGGTGACCTTCACGATGTGCGCCAGCGTGGCCCCCGATCCCTCGACTACCGCCTTGATGTTCTCCATGACCCTGCGGGTTTGACCTCTGACACCCGAACGGATGAGCGTGCCCGTCATCGGGTCGAAGGGCAACTGGGCCGAGACGTGGAGGAAGTCGCCCGCGCGCACGCCCTGGGAGTAGGGCCCGACCGGCTGCGGCGCCTGCGAGGTCAAAATGGTCTGTCTGGGCATGGCGCTAGTATCTCACATCACCGCAAGGAATCAGCGGGCCCGGCGAAGACGTCGCCCCCCTTCGCGGGCCAATCCCTCCAGGCTCTGCCGGGCCCCTGCCAGCTCCGGGTTCTCGCGCAACGCGCGACGCCACGCCGCCGCTGCGCCCGCGCGATCTCCGCGCAGGAAGGCGATATTCCCGAGCGTGTGCCAGCTCTCCGACTGGTGCGCATTCAGCCGGATCGCCTCCCGGCAGGCCGCATCCGCCTCGTCCAGCCTCCCCTGCCGGGCCAGCGCGAGCCCGAGCTGGTTCCAGGTGGCCGGCAGGCCCGGGGCGTCCGCGAGGGAAGCCCGGGCCCACTTCTCGGCCTCCGGCAGGCGCCCGAGGGAGTAGGCGGCCAGGGCCGCATTGCCGGCCGCGCGCGACCGCCCGTCCCATATCCCCCAGGCATTGTAGCTCCGCTCCGCGCAGACCCCGGTCTCCGGCCACCGGCTAGCCGCCGCGAAGTCCCCCGAGAGCTTGAGCCAGCCGTCGGCAACGAGCTGGCGGCCCATGCCCCCCCCCACGAGCAGGACCGCCGCAATGAACACCCACCCGCCCCGCCGCGGCGCCGCCATCGCCGCGGCCGGCAACCGGGACCCGCGCGATGCCAGCCACGCGAACGAGAACCAGACCCAACCCTGCGCCGGGACGAGATACCAGGGAAAGTTCACCTGCGCGTCGACGACCAGGGCCACGAGACCCAGCAGTACCGGGAGCGCCTCGGGGTCTCCGGTCCGGTGCGCGTTCCACCCGAGCCGCCAGAAGACGGCAAGCAGCCAGACCACGATCCCGAGGCCCACGACTCCGGCCTCGGAGGCGAGCTGGAGAATGTCATTGTGCGCGTTCTCGCTGAAGAACCACGGGCGGTCGGGATTCTCGGCCAGGAGCCGCGCGTGGTATTCGGGATACTTGCCCGCGTAGGATCCGGGACCGGCCCCGAGGAGCGGACGGTCCCGGACCATCCACATCGTCGCCCGCCACATCATGATCCGGCCCGTCGCGTCGAAGTGCCCGGTCGAGAACATGGCGGCCATGCGCGCCCGCCCCTGCCCGTGGACGGCGAGGTAGCCCGCGGCCACCAGCACCGCGATCGCCGCGGCCGACGCCATCCGGCGCGTGACCACGAGCCGGCCGCCCCCCGCCCGCCAGAGGATCGGCGCCGCCACGGCCGCGGCGGCGACCCCGAGCCACGCGCCGCGCGACTGCGCGATCAGAAGCGCGAGTCCGGTCACGGCCGTGGCGGCCCACCAGTGCGCGTTCCCGCGCGAGAGCACCCGGGCGACCATGAGGGGAAAGACCGCCACGAGGTAGGCCGCCAGAAAGTCCGGGTTCCCCATCGTCGAGAACGGCCGCAGGCCGCGGGTCTCCATTCCGCCTGCGAGGTCCGACCAGAAGAACTGGATGAGGCTGTAAGCCGCGCTCACGGCGCCCGCCGCCGCCATCGCCACCGGAAGCGGCACCCCTTCATCGCGGCGGACGAGACGGCTGCCCATGAGGGCGAGGAGGGCAAACGCGATCCACCGCAACGACTCCAACATCGGACCTGGCGCCCCCAGTCCGGGATGCGCGACGACGCCGAAGGCGGCAATCAGGATCACGCCCCATACGGGCCACCCCCAGACCGGCCATCGCGCTGCGGGAGCGGTCCATTCCGGCCAGGCGGCCCACGCGACCAGGCCCACCAGCACGCCGACCAGCAGGAGGGTCTGGGGCAGCTTGAACGCGTCCTCGAACGGGGGCCAGAACGCGAGCGGCAGGAGAATGGCGCCCCACAGGAGGACGATCCGGTTCAGCCGCCGCTGAACCGCGGCTACCACCGTCGTTACCCGACCTTCCGCTGGCGGGCCTTGAGGGTCTTGATCTGCGCCCGGACCTTCTCCATGGCGTCCTGGTCCGTGCTGACGGTGAGGAAGATCTCGTAGTTGCGCTGGGCCGAGATGAGGTCGCCGGACGATTCGTAGGCCCACCCCAGGTTCACGTAGACGTCGTCCAGATTCGGGTCCCGGGACAGCGCCTTCTCGTAGGCCCCGATCGCGTCGCGCCACTGCGACCGCGAGCTGTAGACATCCCCGAGGTACCGGTACCCGGCCGCGAGGTTGGGGTCCAGCTCGAGGGCCTTCCGGGCCGACCGCTCGGCCTCGTCCTTGTCGCCGTTCTGCAGGGCGATCCACGACATCTGCGTGAGGTATCCGGGCTCCTTCGGATTTCCGCGAATGGCTTTCCGCAGCATCACCATGGCCTCCGTGAGCTTCCCCTGCCGGGCCAGCGCCACAGCGAGCTGGGCCTGCGACGAATCCGCAGGCTTGATCTTGAGATCCAGGGCGCGCCGGAAGTGCGTCTCGGCTTCGCGCGCATCCGCGAGCTGGAGCTTGATCATGCCGATGGAATAGTGCGCCTCGGGGGTTTCCTTGATCGCGAGCGCGTTCCGGTACTCGTCCGCCGAGTGTTTGAGGTCGCGCATCATGAAGTAGTAGTGCCCGTACATCATGTGCGACTCGAACGGCTTCTTCATGTCCTGATAGAAGGAGCCCATGACCCCGTACGGCAGGCCGTTCCCCGGGGACGCCGCCGCGGCGTTCTCGAGGAGGGCGAAGGCCTCGGGCACATTGCCCATCTCGTAGTAGACGGATGCTTTCCCCACCATCGCCCCCGCGTGCTTCGGTTCGATACGCAGCGCCTCCTCGAATTCGCGCAGCGCCTTGTCGTTGCGCCCCTTCCCCCGCAGGGCCACCCCGTGACCGTAGTGCAGGTCGGCGTTCTGCGAGTCGTTCTTGAGCCCCCGTTCGTAGACCGCGACCGCCTCGTCCCACCGGCGGTCGTAGAGCAGGATCTCCCCGATCCGCGTCAGCGCGAGCGTGTGGAACGTCTTGAGCTCGGGCGTGGCGTAGGTCGCCTTGAGGACGCCCTCGAACCGTTCCACGGCAGTCTTCCGCCTGCCCAACTGCATGGCGGCGAATCCCGCTCCGTAGAGCGCCTCGGGATGCCCCGGCCTCAGCTCGAGCGCCTTGAGGAACGAGCGTTCCGCCACCTTGAACCGGCCCACGGAAATCGCATCCTTCCCCGCCGCGACCTGCGTATCGAAGTCGTCACCCCGGGCCGGACCGGCTGCCGACAGGGCGAGGAGTCCCGCGAGGAACAGGGCGGAACTGCAGGCCGTCCGACGGCCTGTGGCGGCGTGGGCGTTCCGCCCACGCCGTCTATCGGTGCGCATGACTCCGGTGCCGGGCGGATTCGGCCGCGCGGCGCAGGCGCGCGATCGCCCGGGCGGGATCGGGAGCGCCGAAGATCGCGACGCCGGCGACGAGCACGTTGGCGCCAGCGCGTACGGCCGTGCCGGCAGTCCGCACCGTCACGCCGCCGTCCACCTGGATGTCGAGCCGCAGTCCCAGACGCCGGGCGCGATGCCGGAGCGCCCGGATCTTGGGCACGACGCGCACCTGGAACGGCTGCCCGCCGAATCCTGGCTCCACCGTCATGAGAAGCACCATGTCCGCATGCTCGAGGAGACCGTGAAGCGCCGGAAGCGGTGTCCTCGGACGCAGGGCCAGCGCGGCCCCGGCACCCAGGGACCGTATCCGGTCCAGCAGGCGCCTGACCCCGCGTCCGCCCTCCGCGTGCACGGTGAGGCTCGACGCGCCGGCTCGCACGAAGGGCCCCACGAACTGCTCCGGATTCGTGACCATGAGATGCACGTCGATCGGAAGGTCCGTGTGGCGGCGGAGGGATTCGACCATGTGGGGCCCCATCGACAGGTTCGGGACAAAATGGCCGTCCATTACGTCCACGTGGACGCCGTCGGCCCGGCCACGCTCGAGCATCCGCAGGCTCTCCCGCAGGGCCGCGAGATCGGCATTCAGGATCGAAGGGACGAGGCGTATCGGCGGATCCTGATCGGATCCAAGGGGGCGATTGTGCCGGGCGGCGGGCATCATTACCAACCTATCGACGGACGTTGATGACGAGGTCCACCCGCTGACGCTGCTCCTCCTCGGGGAGGTTCGGATAGCGCGGCGCCGGCCGGCTCCGCCCGTAGACGCGCAGGGAGACCCGCGACGCCTCGAGCCGGTACTCCTCGACGAGGGCGCGCAGAACCCGCTCCGCCCGCGCCTTGGCCAGCTCGTAATTTACGTCGTCACCTCCGGGCACGTCCGAGAATGCCTCGATCGCCAGCGAACTACCCGGATGCTCGGCGATGAACGCCGCGGCCTTCTGGAGCACGAGCCGGTGCTCGTCGGTGAGCTCGGACGCGGTGCCCGTGTAGCGCACCCCGACCATGCGGACGCGGTTGCCGAGCAGCTCGGGCCGCACCTCCGCCTCGACCTGCGGGATCGGCCGCTCTCCCTTGGTCGTCTGCCCGTCCTCGTCCTGGAACTTCCAGCTGAACTTGGGCGCTTTGAGCGCCGTCATCCGGCCCTCGGCGTCCCGGCCGTCCCACCGTATCGGCGTGTCCGGCGTGCCCTGACCCTGCCAGGTCCGGACGATCCGTCCGGCGTCCAGGATCTGAAGTTGCCAGAGCTGGTAGTTGCCCTGCGGAAGGGCGAACGCCACCTCGGGGTAGAACGGCTTCCCGGCCACGGGCCGGATCTGGGGCTCCGCGCTCACGGAGGCGATGCTCGAAGCCGACGAGGACTCCCGGTTCGCCACGTCCTTCGCCTTAAGCACGAACCGGAACTTCGAGACGTCGGTCACGATCCGGCCCCGCTCGTCCGCGCCGTCCCAGTTCAGGCTCTTGGGCGGGAGACCGGTGCCCGCGAAGGTCTTGACCACCCGGCCGCGGTCGTCGGTGATTTCGACCTTCCACTCTTTGGGCGGCTGTTCGAACCGGATCGTCTTGGGCTCGATGACGAGGGCGGGCTTCACGGCCCGCTTGTCGATCGACACGGGCGCTTCCGTCGTCACCGCCTTCGGGATCCGGGGGATGCTCCAGCGAACCAGCATGGCCACCTGGTGCACGCTCCCGAGCGTGCCGAACGGCGCCAGTGCGTAATCGAGCTGGACCAGCGCCGTCGGCGAGACTTTCCACCGGAAGCCCAGGCCGGTCCGCAGCGGCGAGGGCAGCTTCGCGAGGCCCGAGGAGTTCCCGTAGTCGAGCGCCGTCTTGCCGAAGCGCTGATCCAGCGGCTGCTCCCACCCGGCCCGGACGAACGCGATCCCCGCCACCCCGTATTCCGCCCCGAGGGACAGCCGCGGCCGGCCGACGGAGTCGATGAACGAGGTCAGGTCCGCCGTCGTCAGGAGTTGGGATCCCCATAGTGGGGTCCGCAGGACCCCCCCGAGCCGGAAGGTCACCGGCAGGATCTCGCCGGCCCCGAGCGCGAATCCGAATCCCTGACCGAACCCCCCGATCGCCCCCATGTTCTGGACGGAGGCGCCCGCCGCCATCGTCCGGTCCAGGTTCTCCCACAGGACCCCGACGTCCGCGCCCAGACCGCCCGCCTGGAAATCGACTGACCGGGTCGGAACCGAGTCCCCGGTGACCGGGTCGGTCCGGTAACTGGCCGGATCCGCGCCGGTCAGCGACCGCCGGATCACCTTGAGGCTGGCGCCGACCGCGATCGATTCCGTCAGCGGCGCGGAATAGGTCACGAAGCCCATGAGGTCGGAGGCATCGCCGGCCGCCGCCCGCACGAGCGCCTGGGGGTCCGTCGAATCGAAACTGCCCGTGGCGAGCGCCATGAAGCCGGCGCCCCCGTTGCCGAACCCGAACGGCTGGCCCGGGAACTCCACCGCTCCCGTGACCAGGTACACCCCCGTGATCTGGTCGGATTGGTAGAGCTTGACGTATGAGAACGCCCCCTCGGGCGCCGTAAGGTTCGCAGTGCCCGCAGGATTCCAGTAGACGGAATAGATGTCCTCCCCGACCGCGGTGTAGGAGCCGCCCATTGCCACCGCGCGCACCCCGGCCGCGATCTTGAGGAAGTCCGCGCCGGCCTCGCCCCGCGAGAGCGCGGCGGCGGGCCCCGCGGCCAACGCCAAGCCAAGAACCAACGTGACAGACCACCGCCTCATGCGGATCGCCCGCCGTCGAGCGGAATCACGCACAGCGATCGGTACTCGGCCCCCTCCGGAGAAAGGAGGCTCTGGTGCAAAATCACGCGATTGATAAGGCATCTCCCCCCACCAGTGTCCCGCGATTCCCCTGCCAGTTCAACGTGGCCGAGATCGCAGGGCGGGCGGAACCGGGCCAGCGTCAGATGCGCCACGAAAGGCTTGTCATCAGCCCTCTCCAGACCCAGGGCGGCGGTCAGGGCCCGGACCCGCCGGACCAGGGCGGACAGGCCCCCCCCCGCCGACTCCAGCCCGATCCACAGCACCCGGGCCCGGCCGAACCCCGGAAACGCCCCGACGCGCCCGAGGCGCGCCTGGACCGGCGGTTCCCCCCGCAGGGACTCCAGCGAGTCCCGGAGACGGGCCACGTCCGCGTCCCCGATCTCCCCCAGGAAATCGAGCGTGAGATGGATCGCCTCCGGACGCGGCCACCGTCCCTCCGGAATCCGGGCCCGCAGCCGCTCGCTCGCGCGCGCCACTTCCGCGCGCGCCCCGGCCCCGATATCCGCCGCCACGAAACACCGCACGATCAGCCGGCTGATCCGGACAGCCGGGACAGGGACCGGCGGACGAGATCGAGGGCGAACGTCACCGCGTAGTCGCGCACCTGCGAGCGGCCGCCGCGGAACCACCGCCGCTCCGCCGCGTCGCCGCCCGCCCAGGCCGCGCCGAGATAGACCGTGCCCACGGGGTCCTCGGCCGTTCCGCCGTCTGGCCCGGCCCATCCCGTGGTCGACACGGCCAGATCCGCGCCCGATGCCTCCCGCGCCCGCCGCGCCATCGCCAGCGCGGCCTCGCGACTCACCGCCGAGTGCTCCGTCAGGAGGGCCGCATTGACGCCAAGCCAGCCCGTCTTGGCCTCATCCCCGTAGACCACCCAGCCGCCACGGACCGCCTCGGAGGCCCCCGGGACCGACGTCAGCCGGGCCGCCACGAGGCCACCGGTCAGCGACTCCGCTGTCGCCAGCGTGAGGCCCGCGGCCGCCATACGCCGGACGAGGTGCGCCTCCAGCGACTCCTCCTCCGTGGTCCAGACGGCTTCGCCGAGCGCGTCGCGGATGCCGCGATCCATCCCGTCGAATCCCGGCCACCCCGCGGGCGCCAGCAGGCGAAGCATGACCTCGCCCGAATCGATCTGGAGGGCGAACCGCACCTCCGGAGGCGCGCCGGCCCAGAGCGAGGCGACCCGCCGGTCGACCTCGCCCTCCGGCAGGCCGAGGATCCGGTATACGCGGGACCGCGGAGGCACGACGCGCGCGGCCAGGAGGCCGAATACGTGGTCCGCGGCTATGCGCTTCATTTCCGCCGGCACGCCGGGCAGCATGACGATCACGCCTCCGCCCGTCTCTACCCAGATGCCGGGCGCGGTCCCCACCGCGTTCCCGAGCGCGACGGCGCCGGCCGGCACGCGCGCCATGCGGCGTGCGCCGGCCGTCACCGTCGCGCCGCGTGCGCGGTAGATCTCCTCGATGCGTCCCATCGTTCCCGGGTCCTCGATCAGCCCAACCCCCAGCGCGGCCGCGACCGTCTCGACGGTCAGGTCGTCCCGCGTGGGCCCGAGCCCGCCCGTCATCCACACGACCTCGGCGCGAAGACGGGCGAGCGCGAGGGCGTCGAGGATCGCCTCAGGCACATCGTCGACCGCAAGTTCGAGAACGACGTTCCAGCCGCGTTTCGTCAGCTCCGCCGCCGCCCACTGCGCGTTCGTGTCCGCGACCCGCCCCGTCGTGACCTCGGATCCCACCGACAGGATCGCGAGCCGGCCGGGCGCGGATTGGCTGGCGGACCCGCTCATGTCCCGGTAAAATAGGTGCAAGTCGCCACCATGCTCCGCACCGACGAGAAACGCACCGCTCCCCGCGTCACGACGATCGTCCCGGTCAACTGCCGGGTGCTCGGCGCCGGCACCGTCGCGATCCCGAGCCAGCGGGGCGCCCCGCCCACCCGCGATTTCGCCGCCAAGACCGTGAACGTGAGCCGGGATGGCCTGCTCATCAACTGCGACGCGGATCTCCTCCTGGGAACGCCTCTCGAGGTTACGCTCAACGCTCCGAACGACGGACACGTGGTGCGCATCACGGCGGATGTCGCGTGGTCGCGACGCAACTCGATCAACCTCTTCGGACGGTACGCTGCGGGCCTCAGGATCAGAAAGGTCTCCGAAGCCGACCGCAAGGTGCTGACCGACTTCTTCAAGCCGCTCTAGCGCTCGCGGACGCGATCGCCGCGGTCGCGGACGCGACCGTTGCGGTCCTTCCCGGACCGCGCTCCCGCCTCAACACATCCTGCGCAAGAGCGACCGGATCTTCGGACCCGCTTCCCGGTCCTTGAGCCCGTACGCGAGGCAGGCCTCCACGTACCCGACCTTGTTCCCGACGTCGTAGCGGGTGCCCTGGAACCGGTACGCGAAGACTGGTTCCTCGGCGGCGAGGCGGGTGAGCGCGTCCGTGAGCTGGATCTCACCTTTGGCACCCCGGCGCGTGCGCTCGAGGATCGAGAATACGCGCGGCGAAAGAACATATCGGCCGACGATGCCGAGCCGGGACGGCGCCCGTGACGGCGAGGGCTTTTCGACCATCTCCCGGATCCGCATGACCCGGTTCGACACCCAATCCCCGGCGACTATGCCGTAGGACGACACCTGCGATGCAGGCACCTCCATGACCGCGATGACCGAGCCGCCGTACCGGACAGCCGTGTCCCACAACTGGCGCACGGCGGGCACCTCGGCATCGATGAGGTCGTCCGCGAGCTGGACGGCGAACGGCTCGTCCCCCACCAGCGTGCGCGCGCACAGGACCGCGTGGCCGAGGCCGAGCGGCTCCTTCTGTCGCGTGTAGATGAGATTCGCGAGATCGCTGATCCGGCGCACTTCGGCCAGGTTGGCCTTTTGCCCGTGCTGCCGCAGGAAGGCCTCGAGCTCGAGGGAACGATCGAAGTGGTTCTCGATCGCCTGCTTGTTGCGTCCCGTGATGACGATGACGTCCTCGACACCCGACGCCACCGCCTCCTCGACCACGTACTGGATGGCGGGCTTGTCGTAGATCGGGAGCATCTCCTTGGGCTGGGCCTTCGTCGCGGGCAGGAACCGCGTCCCCAATCCCGCCGCCGGAATGACGACCTTGCGCAGCGAGCCCTGTATCATCGTCGCCTCACCTCCCTGTTCGTTGTCCCTCGTTCCACGAGCCACGCCGTGACGATCCCCGCGAAATAGAGCGCGACGAGCGGCACGGCCAGCATCAACATCGTACCCGCATCCGGCGAGGGCGTCACCCATGCGGCGATCACGAGGCAGGCGATGATCGCCAGCCGCCATTGCCGCAACAGCGCCCTGGAGCGCAGGATCCCGGCCTTGGCGAGCGCGGCGGACACCACCGGGAACTCGAAAGCCACCCCGCATCCGCCCACGGTCCAGACGAGGAACTGCAGGTACTGGTCCACCGTCACCTGGGGCCGCATGTGCTCGGTCCGGAAGCCGAGCAGGAACGTCATCATCGCCGGCAGCAGGAACCGGTACGCGAACCAGCTCCCGAGGAGGAACATGCCCGAGCCGACGAAACCGGCCAGCGCCGCGAGCCGGCGCTCCCGGGCCTTGAGCGCGGGCGAGAGGAAGGCGGACACCTGCCATAGCCACACGGGGGAAGCCAGCAGCGCGCCGAGCACGAAGTCGAGTTTCACGACCGCCATGAATCCCCCGGCGGGACCCAGGTAGATGGCCGGCTCCCCCAGCGGCGCCAGCAGCCAGTCGAGCAGCGGCAGGGCCCGGGGCCAGACTGCGGCGCACGCGACCAGCCACGCGGCCAGGCAGATCAACAGACGGCGGCGCAGCTCCGCGAGATGGCCGAGTATCGTGAGCCGGGGGGACGAGGCCACGGTCAGGCTCCGGACCGCGCGTCCGCCGCTAGAATCTCAGGCGCAGGGCGATGTTCCCATACGGGCCGTAGATGGGCCGGATCGGCGCGACGTTGGTGGCACCGCCCGCGTTCGTGGTCACCACCTTCACCAACCCGCGCGTCTGCCGGTACCCGGCGATGACGTCGAAGAAGGTCTTCCCGATGGGGAACGAGAAGCCGGCCTGTCCATAGCCGCCCCACGCCGAGCCCTTCTTCCCGCCCGTGTACGGATCGTTGTTAATCAGCTTGAGGACCGTCGAGTCGTACGACACGAGCGTCACGCCGGCGCCGAAAATCCAGTGGTGCCACCCGAGCGCCATCCCGAGATCGAGGAACGTCTGGTCCGTCTTCCACTCCGTGAAGTTCCCCGCCTTGCGCTTGTACCCCCCCGTCAGGGACTTGTACAACCATGGCACGACGAGGACCGCGTCGAGAGCCTTGCCGAAGCCCGAGGGCTTCCGGGTGTAGTACCAACTGCCGATCCCGGGCGCCACGGTGAGGTAGATCGCCGCCTCCGGGTCGTCCGGCGCGAGGTTCCATCGCCCCTCGATCTTTCCGCCACCTCGGTCGCTGTCCTGTACGTAGGCCACGATTCCGACGTCGGCTTTGTGCCCCCCCGGCACGCCGGCCAGGGCGGGCGACGCGAATACCGCGATCGTCAGCGATGCCAGTACCAGGTTACGCATCTTTCTTTACCCCCCGGCGATTCCGCGCGCGTGGCTCCACGGTCTCCACGCCCTCGCCGGACATGCCCTTCTTGAACTCGCTGATCGCCTGCCCGAGCGAGCGGCCGATCTCGGGGATCCGATTCGCCCCGAACAGGAGCATGGCGATGGCCAGGATGGCCACCAACTCCGGAAATCCGATATTTCCCATGACGTTATCCTTTCCTTCCTGCGACCTTGGCGGACGGGGCCGCTTCCAGGGCACCTTTGGTCGGCGCCTGCTCGAAATCCACGGGGTAGCGGCCGTCGAAACAGGCCAGGCAGAACCCGGCCTTCACGTTTCGGACGGCCTTGAGCAGGCCCTCAACTGAAATGTATTCCAGGCTTTCGACGTTCAGGAACTTCCGTATCTCCTCCCGAGAGTGCGTCGCCGCAATCAGCTCCTCGCGCGTCGGGAAATCGATCCCATAGAAGCACGGCCACTTGTGCGGAGGAGACGAGATCCGCACGTGGATCTCCTTCGCGCCCGCGTCGCGGATCATCTTCGTGATCTTCCTGAGCGTCGTGCCCCGGACGATGGAATCGTCCACGAGCACGACGCGCTTGCCCTCGATGGCCGCCCGCACGGGGTTGAGCTTGATCTTCGTGCCGAAGTCCCGGATGTGCTGGGACGGCTCGATGAACGTCCGACCGACGTAGTGGTTCCGGATCAGCCCCGCCTCGTAGGGAATCTTGGAGAAGTCCGCATACCCGAGGGCCGCCACCAGCGCGGAGTCCGGGACGGGCACCACCACGTCCGCCCGCGCTGGAGCTTCCCACGCGAGCTGGCGGCCGAGTTCCTTGCGTATGGCCTGGACCGAATGACCGAAGATCAGGGAATCCGGCCGCGAGAAGTAGATGAACTCGAAGATGCACATGGCCGCCCGTGCCGGCTCGAAGGGACGGTACGAGGCGAGTCCGGCCTTGTTGATCACGAGGACCTCGCCCGGCTCGACGTCGCGCACGTACTTGGCCTCGATCAGGTCGAACGCGCACGTCTCGGACGCCACCGCCCAGGCGCCGTTCTTGAGCTTGCCCAGCGCGAGCGGACGGAACCCGCTGGGATCCCGCACCGCCACGAGGGTATCCTCGCTCATGAGGGTGAGCGAGAACGCTCCCTTCATCGGCTTGAGACCGTTGACGACACGCTCGCCAAAATCCTTCCCTTCCGCAAGACGGATCGCGTGCATCATGCACTCGCTGTCGGTCGTGCCGCCCAACTCGACGCCCTGGCTTTCCAGCGTGGAGCGGATCTCGGGCGTGTTAACGAGGTTCCCGTTGTGGGCCACTGCCACCGAGCATCCGTCACCGCAGCGCCCGAGGAACGGGGATGCGTTGCGGACGTGACTGCCCCCCGTCGTCGAGTAGCGCACGTGCCCGATCGAGAGCATCCCCGGCAGGGCTTCGAGCACGTCGCGGGTGAAGATGTCGGCAACCTGCCCCTGCGCCTTGTGCAACCTGACTTCGGTCCCGGTGGAGGCTGCGATGCCCGCGGCCTCCTGCCCGCGATGCTGGAGCGCGTACAGTGCCAGGTAGGCAAGGTTCGACGCCTCCGGGTGGCCGAAGATCCCGCAGATCCCGCACTCCTCCCGGGGACGATCGCCGGCGAAATCGGGCAGGGCATTCATCATCTGGCCGTGGTCATTATAACGCCGCCAAGTGGACTCACTCGAAGAGGCGCTTCAGCGTCCGCTCCCGGGCATCGGCGAGCCGCGGAATACCGACACCTACCCGTTCCCTCGTGCCGGCTCGAACCCGCAGGGCGTCGCCGCCGACGCGTCCCAGCACCGTCACCGTCACGCCGCGGGCGACCGATCTGAAGTCCCCCAGCGCCCGCTCGGGCAGGCTCACGATCGCGCGCGAAGGCCCCTCCCCGAAGTAGAACTCCGCCACCGCGCCGGCCGGTTCCCGCACGTCGATCCCGCAGCCCAGCATGGGGACATCCGCGTCGGCGCCCGAGACGCAGCACTCGGCCAGCCCCAGCAGAAAACCGCCGTCGGCCAGGTCGTGGGCCGACGAGAGCAGCCCCCGCTTCGCGCCCTCGATCAACAGGGCGTGCAGAGCCAGCTCCGACTTCCAGTCGACGGCAACCGGCACCCCCCCGAATCGTCCGGCGAAATGCGCCTGGTAGGCGCTCGCGTTAAGCGAGACACGCCCCGGCCCCAGCAGGACCACCAGGTCCCCCTCCCGGCGGAACCATTGAGGCACGGGCGGGTATCCGTCGAGGACGCCGAGCATGCCGATGATCGGGGTGGGGTCGATCCCGGCCGCCTGATGCTCGTTGTAGAAGCTCACGTTTCCGGACACGACGGGAGTCCGGAGGCGGCGGGCGGCGAGCGCGATGCCGCGCACCGCTTCGCGGAACTGCCAAAGATTCCCGGGACGGTCCGGATTGGGGAAGTTGAGCCCATTCGTGAAGGCCAGGACCTTGCCACCGGCGCAGGCGACATTGCGGGCCGCCTCCGCCATCGCGAGTTGGCCGCCGATGAACGGATGCGCGGCCACGAGCCGCCCCGGCCCGTCGACCGTGATCGCGATGCAGAAGTCCGTGCCCTTGAGCCGGAGCACGCCGGCGTCCGACCCCGGGAGGATCGCCGTGTTCGTCCGGACCATGTGGTCGTACTGGCGCCATACCGGGCGCTTGGAACCCAGCGATGGATCGGCCAGCATGGAGAGGAGGTCGCGCTGGGGATCGCACCGCCGGCGAAGCGGCGGAGCCTTGGGGTACGCCAGCCGCACCGGCTTCGGGAGCGGGCACAACGGCACGCCGTCGGCCATCACCGCGGGCGGGATGTCGACGACGAGCCGGCCGTGGTGCATAAGACGCACGCGCTTGTGGGACCGGACCTTGCCGACCACGGCGAACGGGATGCCGTACTTGCGCACGACCGCCCGGACGGCTTTCCACTTCCGGGGCTCGACGACGAAGAACATGCGCTCCTGCGATTCCGAGAGCAGAATCTCGTAGGGCGTCATCCCCGCGGCGCGCTGCGGGATACGATCGAGGTCGACGTCCATGCCCGAGTTCCCCTTGGCCGACATCTCGATCGTCGAGCACGTGAGCCCGGCCGCCCCCATGTCCTGCATACCGACCAGGAGGTGCTTGGTGCACAGCTCGATGGACGCCTCCATCAGGAGCTTGCCGAGGAAGGGATCGGATACCTGCACGGCGCTGATCCCGCCCCCCTCGTCCTTCCGCTTCTTCGTGAACCCCTGCGAAGCCAGCAGGGAGGCACCGTGTATTCCGTCACGCCCCGTCATCGACCCCATGTATACGACGAGGTTGCCCGCCCCCGCCGCCTTCGCCCTGGTCAGGTCCTTGGGGTCGATGACCCCGACCGCCATCGCGTTCACGAGGCAGTTGTACTTGTAGCTCGGCGAGAACTCGAGCTCGCCCCCGACGGTCGGGATGCCGATGCAGTTCCCGTATCCCCCGATGCCGGCCACGACCCCGGTCACGATCCGCCGCGTCTTCGGGTCGTTTGGAAGCCCGAACCGCAGCGAATCCATGAGCGCGATCGGCCGGGCCCCCATCGTGAAGATGTCCCGGAGGATGCCGCCCACGCCCGTGGCCGCGCCCTGGTACGGCTCGACCATCGAGGGGTGGTTGTGGCTCTCGACCTTGAGCAGGACGGCGAGGTTGGGCGCCAGCCGGACCCCCCCCGCGTTCTCCCCCGGTCCCTGCAGGACAAGCGGGCCCTTCTTCGGGTACATGGCGATGATCCGGCGCGAGTGCTTGTAGGAGCAGTGCTCGGACCACATCACGGAGAACATGCCGAGCTCCGCGTACGTGGGGGTACGGCCGAGCGAGCGCACGATCGCGCGATACTCGGCGGCCGTCAGCCCCAGCTTCGTGGCCAGGGCCGCGTTGACGACCGGATCTCCGGGAGCCGGGACAGGCCTCATGGAACGGGGGTATTCTACATGAACCGCGGGCGTCATGGGTGTTAAAATCCCCTCATGAGCACATTCCCCCGCACCACCGTCGGCGGCGTGTCGGTCTCCCGCATGATCATCGGCACCAACTGGTTCCTCGGGTTCAGCCACACCACCGCGGCCAAGGACAACCTGATCAAGTCCACGATGGACGCCCGCAAGGTCGCGGACGTCATCGAGGTCTTCCTCAACGCCGGCGTGGACACGATCATGGGGCTCCACCAGTGGCCGGTCATGCGGGACGCCGTCAAGGAAGCCCAGCAGCGCACGGGGAAGAAACTGATCGTCGTCTCGACACCGCACCTGCCCGTCACTCCCGAGACGCCCGCGCAGGGCCTGGACCTGGGCGAAGTCGCGAAGATACTGGACGCGGAGCGGGCGCTTGGCACGACGTTCTGCTTCCCGCACGGCGTCACCGTGGACGCGCTCCTCGACCGGTGCACGCGCCAGATCCGGCACCTGCCTCCCGTCATGAAGATGATCCGCGAGCGCGGCCTGATCCCCGGGCTTTCGACGCACATGCCCGAATCCGTGATCTATGCGGACGAGTCCGGGCTCGACGTCGAGACCTACATCCAGCTTTACAACTCGATGGGGTTCCTGATGCAGGTCGAGGTGGACTGGATCGCGAACGTCATCCGCAACGCAAAGAAGCCGGTCATGACGATCAAGCCCTTCGCCGCCGGCCAGCTCCGGCCCTTCCAGGCCCTGCATTTCGTCTGGAACACGCTCCGCGACCAGGACATGGTGACCGTGGGCACGATGACGCCGGACGAGGCGAAGGAGTGCGTGGAGCTATCGCTTGCCATCCTCGAGCGCCGCAAGGCCGACGTCACCCTCCAGGAAACCCGCTCGAAAGGCTCGATCAAGCCAAGAGCCTAGCTCCCGGACGGGTGACAGTGGCCGAAGTCGCAAGAGCGCGCCGCATAGGCGGCGACATAGGTTAGGCGACTGCAGGTCTGGCCGCGCCTGCTCGCAGACGGAGTTGCGTCGTCCGCTCCTGCGGACGGCAGCAACTCCGGGGGTCCGTCCTCGGACCCGCTCTGCAGGCAGGCGCTCGCCAGCAGTTGGTAATGGAGCCAGCTCGCTTGGGCCTCAGCCGCGACAGGCGCGCGGGTTGCGACAAGGCCACTGGCAGGACCCGTCCGGGAGCCGGGCCTAGAACTTGACGAAGAGCGAGAAGCAGTTCGTGGGCTCGAACGAGTCGATCACGCGGAACGGCAGGTACGCGTAGTCGAGATGGTACTCGGCCTCGGGGCCCAGGACCGTCGACCGGAACTGCCAGCCACCCCCGAGCGTGAACGACGTCCCGCCGTATCGGTTGTAACTTCCCCCCGCGCGAACCGCGAGATGCCCCGCCTGGAGCCACTCCACCCCCACCGCGACCTTCGTGTTCTGCTCCGTGTTTAGGAGGGCGTCCGCCGCCACCGTGAGGGCGTGCGGATACCAGCCGCGCGTCCAGCTCAATCCCCCGCGCACGGTGATCGGCAGGGGCTCGCCGGCCTCGAGGTGCTTGATCGGGTTGCCGAGGTTCGTGATCGACAGCCCGTACCGGATCGGGTACCGGCCGGTGCCCTGGCTGAGCATCCCCAGATCGACGGCGACGGAGGTCGCCCGGATGTCCCCCAGGGCGGAATTGAAGACCTTGATGCTCACGCCGCCCGCGCCGCCCAGGCCGCCCATCCGCCGCGCGAAGGTCATGAGAATCGCTCCGTCGCTCACCGCCACCGGCTCGTCGATCGCGTCCTGGTTGGCGATGTCCGGGAGGGACCGGAAAAGCACGCTGCCGGCCCAGATCCCGAAGGACCCGAGGGGCACCGAGTAGGACGCGTACTCCGTGCGGTTGTCGGCCACGCCCGGCCAGTGCATGAGCATGAGCGACCGGGCCCCGACCGGGGCCAGCATGGCCGGGTTCACGAGCAGGGCCGAGAGGTCGCCGGCCAGCGCCGTCCCCGCGCCTCCCATCGCCAGACTGCGCGCGCCCGCCTGAACCTTGAGGAGTCCCGCCCCGGTGGTGCCGACCCCGGCCGCCCGGAGCGGCGCGGGCACGGCGGCCAGCAGGGCGAGGAGAACGGCGATGGACCTCACCGGATCACCGCCACGGTCCGGAAGTCCCGCTTGCGGTTGACCTCGAGCACGACGAGGTAGACGCCGCTGGCCACCAGTTCCCCGTTGCCGTTGGTGCCGTCCCAGACGAGGGGCGGCAGGCCGTAGTTGTGCGAGTTGAACGGGGTATCCTGCGTGTAGGGACCCTGCTGGTCCTGGTCGTAGAGCTTGCGGACTAGTTCGCCCGCCTGGGTCCATACCGACACCCGGAGCCGGCCTGGCTCCGTGATCTGGTAAATGATATCGAGCCGCTCGCCCCGCGCCGGCCGCATGCGGTTCCGGTTGAGGTAGGTCCGGTTGGTCGGCAGCACGACGTCGATGATCGTGCTCGGGTACGCGTCACCGAGGTTCCCCGCCGCGTCGATGGGCCGGATGATGTACAGGTACCGCTTGCCGTAGGTCGGCACGGTCAGGTCCACGAAGAAGAGATCCGTGCATGGGGTGGGATTGAGGCGGAGCAGGGACGACCCGCCGTCGTCGCTCCGGAAGATCGCGTAGCCGGCCAGCGGGGCGAAGCTGCCGTTCGTCGCCGCGGTCCAGGACAGCCGCACGGCCCGGGGACCTGAAGGGTCCATCCGGGCGACGGGCTGGCCCCGCCCCGACGCCGGCCGGAAGGGAATCGCGGACAGGAACGACGGCCGGCGGTCCGGACAGCACGGCACGAACATGTACCAGTACGTCTGAAGGTTCGTCAGGGGGGGGGACCCGGCAAGGGTCGTCAGGTACTCGTCCTTTACGGCTCCCGCATTCGTGACCGGCGAGCCCCGAATGCCGGCGAACGGCCCGCCGGGGTCCGTGGACCTGAAGATGCTGTAGCTGGCGACCGTTGGTTCCGGGTAGGGATTAGACGGCCAGAACAGCTTGACGTACCCGTCCCCCGGCTGAACAGTCAACGGCGTCGCGCTCAGCGTGTGGCCCGAATCCACGAGCGCCGTCACCGTCATCGGCACCACGCCCCCAATCGCGTCCGAGAACGCGCTGGCCCCGCACGCCGAAAGCGTCTGGATCCGGTACGTGTAGCTGGCGCCGTTCGCAAGCCCCTGGTCCCAGAACATCCTCGTATCCAGATCGTGCAGCGTGCCGCCGGTCACTCCTTCGGCTCCCACCGGGGCGTAGGTCGAACCACCGTCGGCGCTCCGCCAGATCTCGTAGCCCGCGGTGACGCCTCCCCCGGCCTCCCCCGTCGGGGACCAGGTGAGGACGGCCCAGGAGTCCCCCCCATATGCGGTGGCGGAGATCCACGGGACCGCCTCGACCACGTCGGCCGACTGCGTCCACAACTGCGGCGGACTCACCACCGCAGCCGCGCCGCATCCCGTACCGCCGGTCGCGAACGCGGTGAGCGTCGTCGACCACGAAATCGAGACGCAGGTCGGCGAGGCGCTGAGAGAGAAGCTGAGCAGGCCGAACGGAGGCAGTTCCACGGCCTGCGCGCTCCACACGAAGAGCGTCCCGGAACCGGGCTGGGAGATCACGGCGGGCGCCCCGAACGGGGCGGGCTGGCCGGACGCATAGACGCCCGCGGCCGGGGGCAGGGTGTCCGTGATCGTGATATCCATGACGGTCGCGGTGCCAGTGTTCAGGAGCGCGATCGCGTAGTTCCGGCTGTCTCCGGACTTGACGAGGTTCACCTGGTAGGCGTGGCCCAGGATGAATCCCGGCGCGCTCGCCGCCGCCTCGACCGTGGTCGCCCCAGTGGCCGCGACCCACACGGTCGAGCCCACCCAGGCGGCGTCGCATGTCACCCCCACGGTGCCCGTGATCGTGAAGGTGTAGGTCGAGAGCGGCGCCATGGTCAGCCCGGTGGCGCTCCACGCGTAGATCGTCCCGGTCGCCCCCGAAGTGACGGCCACCGAGAATGCGTCGTCATGCCAGGTCGTCGTGCCCGTGACCTGCGGCGCCACCGTGTCCACGAGCTCGATCGACGTTATGGACTCGTCTCCCGTGTTCTCGACCACGACCTGCCAGCTCACCGCACCGCCCGAGACCGGGGCGGCGGGAGTCTGACCGACCGAAATCCCGACGTTCACGGTGGCCGCCGCGGCCCCCGCAAGGCAGGCGGCGACGACGGCCGGCACCAGGCGCGAAATCGGCATCCGGTTCCCCATCCTAGAAGTTGAACATGAACGTCCCGAAGAAGGAAAATGCCTTGAAACTCGATATCGGCGTCGTGAAGTCCTTGACCTGGTCGAACTGCGCGCGGAACCGCAGATTGATGCCCTTCAGCATCTCGTATTCGAACTCGGTGAAATCCTGGAGCTCCTGGGCCTTCCGGTTCCCGAAGGTCTGCCCGATCGCCTCGTTGTTAATGAAGTTCATCCGGAAGTTGTGGCGGATCGTGAACAGGTTCGTGAGCTTGAGCCGCCACCAGATCAGGGGGATGTCGAGCCCCGCGCTCTTGCTGTAGCTCAAGGATGCGCTCGGCTGGAGGCTCCGCTGGATGGTCTTGACCACGGGCGGAATCCTCGTCATCGACACGTCGGCGGACATCGAAACGTTCCCGCTGAGATTCTTGACCGGACTGAACCCCATGCTGCCCGTCGCGTTGTGGTTCTCGGTGATGTTCGTCGGCTGATCCCTGAAATCGAAGGTCGTCGCCTTCCGGAAGTTGTACGTGGACTCCAACCCGTCGAACTTCATCCAGAAGAGCGGGGTCACGCCGAAAAACTTGGTAATGAGCTCGTGCCGCGTCAGCGAGAATCCGGTTCCCGCGGTCGTCGACGTCGTCCGGGTTCGAAGCTTCTGCTGGAGCAGAGTCGATTCGCGGAAACTCCAGTTTGGCGTGAACTGGAGGGCCCGGAGGAACACCATGCGCCCCCCCGCGACATACGTCTCGGCGAACGAGTTCGCGGCCGATAGATTGTCGTTCTTCCGGTCGATCCACCACAGGTCCCGGAGCGGCACCCGGCGCGTGACCGGATCGATGACCACCGTCTTGGTGCCGGTCGTCTGCGTCACGTCGTTGTAGGTCCCGCTCGTCTCGATCGTGTAGCCGAGGTTGAAACTCTGGTCGATCAGGGCCTTCCACCACTCGCCCGGCCGCAGATCGAGGTTGTTCGTGAGCATGCTGTTGCTCGCGAGGTTAGCCCGCGTGAAGTCGCGCGAGACCTTGCCGTTCCAGTTGGACGACGGCGTGACGCCCTTCATGCCGTCGATCCGGTTGTCCAACCCGGCGGAGACGTCCTGGAGGACGGGGACGAACCGGCCCGCGCTGTTGATCGAGTTCGGATTCTCGATGTTGGCCACCTGGAGCGACCCGATGATCCCGCGCGTCCGGTTCATGTGGTAGCCCGCCCGGGGCGAGGTCGCGTAACCGGGCAGGATCGGCACCTTGAGCTTCTTGAGAACGGCCAGCGGATGGTAGGTCGTGCGAGCGTCGTACTGCTCGTCCAGGGTCTCGGAGGTGCGGTCCACGAGATTCTTGAAGATCTCGGACGGCCCGTAGTTCGTCCGGTCCTTGGTGTAGCGGGCGGACGCGCGCGCCTCCCCTCCGCTTCCGAGCGGGATGACGCGGAACAGGTTCCCGTCCAGCGGCGCGCGCACCTGGGGCTGGGCCGACCACGTAACCCGGTTGTAGTCCGCCCCGGCCACCCCGGTCAGATATGCGACCGTCTGTTCCGACCGGTTCGCGGACACGTCCACCGACACGGGGGCGAGGTGCTGGCTCGACACGGTGACCTGGTACGAGTCGGCTTGCGTGTCCGGCGAGAAGAAGTACACGGGGTCGTCGCGGTGCGAGCTCTCGACGTAGGCGACGTCGTGCTGCCAGTTCCCCGTGATCGGGAGCTTCGGGATCTGCCGGATCTGCAGGTTCGACCCGATGGACCGGCGGTGCTGGTCGTTCGCGATGAATGCGGCCTGGTCCAGCAGGCGGAAGTCGTTGTCCAGCTCCCGGTAGGTCGTGTCGAGGATGATGCCGGCGTTCGCCGGCAGTATCTCCTGGTTGGGATCGACGATGAAGGTCGAACCCATGGGCGTGGACATCCTGACGTTCACCTTCCGGGCGATGCCCGTCTTGTGCGCGGGAGTGACGAGCCGGATGTTGTTGATCCAGAGGCTCTCGGTCGCGGCCGACGCCGCCGGGTCGTACCGGATCACGCCGATCGCGAACTGGCGCACGCCCGAGAGGGTGGGCGTGCCGACGCGCGCCCGGTTGCGCTGGTCGCGGAGGTTGATCACGACGGTCTGCCAGCCCGGCCCGATGTGGTCCAGGGGCACGTTGAACTGGAAGTAGTTGCTGTCGTCGCCTCCCGCCCGCAGGAAGAGGATCTCGCCGTTGTTCTCGTTGAACACGTGCGCCTTGAACACGTCGAGACGCAGCTCCTCGTAATCCAGGAGGTTGACGGGCGTCGGAAAGGCCCGCGAGGCGAAGTAGTTGCCCCCGAGGTCGTCGTAGAGGTTGTAGTCGAGCTTGAGGGCCTGCTCCCGGCGCTCGGCATCGGTCTCGCGCACCTGGTAGTAGGTCAGCAGCGGCACGTACTCGGCCGCCGTCTCCTCGCTGATCGCGCTCACGTTGAATCTCGTATTGTCCACCGGCAGCGTGCTCCCCGGCGTCGTCCGCAGGACCCAGCGGTTGCCGGTCACCCCCAGGCTCTCGATCCTGATCTTGCCGGACGGGTGGGCGCCCGAGGCGTCGCCCTGGAGCCAGATGCGCATGTGCCGGATGACCGACTTGTCGGGGGCGTCGGGCGTCTTGGCGAAGGTGACGGTCAGGTTGGGCACGGCCTCGGTCTTCACCACCAGGTCCCCGGCCAGGCTGGTGAAGGAAAGCGGGATCTTGACGTAGTTCCAGCCGGTCCAGGACACGCGCATCCGGTACTCGAAGTACTGGTTCCGCGTGTCGAGCACGCCGTTACCGTTCATGTCCTCGGTGTTCAGGAGCGTCCCGCCGGGCCCCGGGTACCCGGTGCCGTTGATCGTCATCACGCCGTTGCCGCCCCAGAACGGGCTCCCGTCGTGGTTGATCCCCGTATCCTCCCCCGCGTTCAGGACGAAGTCCCCGTTGAGGTCCTCGGTATCCAGCGCCGGGTGGGTAGCCGCGTTCCCGTTGCCGTCCTCGGACACCACGCCCAGGCTGACCGAGAGCATGTTGTTGCTGTTATCGCCGTACACCCACATCTCCAGGTACTGGTAGTTCGTCAGATCGAGCCCCACCGGCGACAGCACGTACCGGAGCCCCTCCCACTGCCCGGGCCCCAGCCCTTCGTAGTTCAGGTCCAGCGTCCGCGCCAGGTCCGAGAAGTGCCCTCCCTGCTCGGTCTTCCAGGCCAGCTTCGCCGTCCGATTGGCTTGGCTCGTCGTCGGCGTCTCCGGCGCGGAACCCGGGAACCAGCTCGACGCCTCCGACCCCGCGTCGATCACGTCGTCCACGCCCTCCATGCTGTCGATCATGGCCACGCCCTTCTCCGCGACGCCCGACGGGTCGTACGAGTTCGGATTGATGTTCGAGCGCGCCACCTCGCCCCTGATCTCCATCTCGAGCGGCACGACGGCGCGCTGGAACCCCGGCAGGACGCGCAGGACCTCGGACAGGTCGCCCCGGGACAGGAACGTCCGTCCGTCCAGCCCCGCGATCGACGTGGCTTTCGGCGCCGCGGAGGGCGAAGGCACGTCCTGGGGATTCTGCGCCGCGTTCGACAGGTAGGTCACCCCGAGCCCCGACCGCTCCGACATCGCGTACTGCGCCCGAGCCCCCCACAGGAAGCTCTGGAACTGGCCCCCGAACGGCAGGTACTCGTAATCGATCTGGATCCGGGAGTCGTACCGGATCTGCTCGGGGCGCAGGAAGGTCACGTTCCCGAAGTCGTAGTCGATGAAGTAGTCCACGTCCCGCATGAGCACCCGTCCGTCCATCGTGACGCGCTCGCTGCCGCGGACGATGCTGATGTTCTTGAGGCGGAATGACGTCGCCCGCACGAGGAAGCTCATGACGAGCTTGTACCGGGGACTCGAGAACCGTGTCATCGTCCCGTAGCCGTAGGCGTTACCTCCCGGCTTGGTGGCGCTCTGCCACCACGGCTGGTTCGCCGCGTCCCATGCGAAGGGCTGCTCCGTCGCCGGCGCGTCCATGTAGTCCGCGTTGTTCGGCGGAACGCCGCAAGCGGACCCGAGGGCGCGGTTCGGATAGCTCGTGTAGTGTCCCGCCGGGTCGTAGTAGGGCGAGGATACATCCGGCGAGAGCCTCGGGTGGCCGCCCCGCCCCGCGGCCCCCAGGACTTTGAGGACGCCGAAGTCGTAGAAGTCGGAATCCAGGAGAGGGTTGATGATGCCGAGCACCTCGTTGCCCGCCGAGTCGTAGACGCGGATCGTGAACTCGGCGTCGAAGTCCTTGGGCACGATGTTGCGGAAGCCGAGCTGGTACCAATTCGTGATCATGTGGGCGTCGCCGGCCCCCGTATGGGGCCCGTCGAAGATCAGGTGCGCATCCCCCGTCGTGTCAGCCCAGAAGGTCGTCGTGATGTCCCAGTTCGACTTGAGGTTGCAGAGCGTCTCCGAATTGATGCGCGCCCCCGGCAGCCCGCCGAAGTTGACCGGAAGTCCGTCCCCGTAGGTGAAGGACACGGCGATCGCCGCCGTGTTCGAGATCGTGCGGTTGAAGGTCAGGACGCCGGTGGCGTAGTCGATCGAGTAGTCGACGCCCTGGTACAGGGGATCGAAGTGGAAGGTGCCGACCTGCATAGTGACACCCGGCACGTCGTTCGACGCCAGCCCGTCGTCCAGCCAGACCTGCTCCGATCCCGGCTTGATCCCCAGGTGGGTCTTTACCATCGCCGGGTTCGTGATGTAGAAGTACCGGTTGGCCACGTAAGAGTAGTCGAAGAACTCCGGCTTCTGCCGGGAGGCCGTCCCCACGAACTGCTCGCTCGCGTTGATCCCCTGGGTCTGGGTCGCCACGCCCGTGACCTTCAGCCGCTCGAGGGGACGCGCCTGGAGGCGCACGCCGAAGAGCGTCTTGTTGTAACCGGTGAACTCGGTGTCGGAAAGCTGCAGGTTGATGTCCCCGAACTCGGCCCGCTCGATGGTCTCCTGCGGTTCGCCCTGGTAGACCACCTGGATGCGCTGGCGCGTCGTCTCGGGGGCGGTGTCGTCGTAGTCCACGTCGACCGTGATCTTCTTCCCCACCGTGCCCATCAGCCGGACCTGCAACTGCTGCTGGAGGTCGAGCCGCTGGTTCTGCGCCCCCGAGATCTGGGACGTCCCCGGCGAGTTCTTGGGCGTCCGGATCGTGTAGCCGAGGGACACGACCTTGCGGCCGGAAACGGATAGCTGGCTCTCGCCGAATCCGTACTCGACCTTCGGGATTTCGCTGATCACGACCGCGCCCTCCGGCCGCGCGCGCCCCTCCTCCGACGGCGTCGACAGACGCCCCTGCTCATCCACCCCCCGGACCGTGTAGTAGTACGTCAGGCCGTTCTCGGGCGGCCCCGTGGACGCCCCCTCGGTGTCCGAAAACTCCGTACCGGTCACGAGGGACCGGTTGACGGGCACCGGCCCGTAGACGCCCTCCTCGGTCGAGCGGTACACGTTGTAGCCGAGGATGCCGGGGGCCGGGGAGGGCAGCCATGACAGGTTCACGCTCTTGTCGGCACCGATCGCGACGAGGGCTTCCGGCGGCGGCGGGCCTCCGCCATCCGGCATCCCGGCTTCGCTCCCCAAGCCGGGAACAGGCTGGCCTTGGATCTCGCCGGGCATCTGCGCCGATTCGGTTCCCACCGGGGCGGCGGCCTCCCCGCCGGTCGCCGAAGCGGTCAGGGCTGGCATCCCGCCGGACGGCGAGAAAGCCGTAGAAGCAATCGAGACGGCGGGTTCTGACCGGGCTTGGGCCTGCGGCTGCATTGGAGCCGCCGCGGGAGCCGCGCCCAACGCGGGCCCCGCGAGCAGTCCGACGGCGATCAGTGCCCCCAGATGCACGCCCAAGATGACCTCCCGCGAACAGACGCGCACGCCGGTGATCGTGACGCCCATCCGGGGGCGTTACGTCCCGACGCCGGCCCTCAGCTCCCCTTAAGCGCCCGTCCCGGACGTCGCCCGGCCCGCGAGCTCCGGCACGCGATCATCCCGCCGCGCCGGTTCGGTCCCGGCCTCGCCGCGCGCCGGCTCGGCCAGGAGCGTTTCCAGTTCCTGGGCGACCGCGCGGTCGGAGTTGCGCCCCGACGCTCTGAGGGTCTCGATCTCTCCCCAGCGATCCAGCGACCAGCACATGGTTACCCGGTCCTCCCCGTCAGCCCGCGACCTTGACGAGATACCCGAGGAGCGCCCGCACCGGGCATCCGGTGGCTCCCGCCTGGGTGTAGGCTCCCTCGCGGTCCGACCACGCCGTCCCCGCGATGTCCAGGTGCGCCCACGAGGCGCCTCCGACGGCATCCTTGAGGAACAGCCCGCCCATGATCGTGCTGGCTTCCTTCCGGGTCGCCGTGTTGCGGAGATCCGCCACCCGGCTCTTGAGCATCTCCTCGTAGTCCTTGACCAGCGGGAGCTGCCACATCGGCTCGCCCGCGGCCTCGCCGGCCGCGATGAGCGCCGTCACGAGAGCCTGGTCCGTCCCCATGATCGCGGTCACGCCCGTCCCCAGCGCGGTCACCGCCCCGCCCGTCAGGGTCGCGATGTCGATGACGTGGTCGGGCTTCTCCTTGACCGCGTGCGCGAGCGCGTCGGCGATTATCAACCTGCCCTCGGCGTCCGTATTGAGGACTTCGACTGTCTTCCCGCTGGCGAGCTTCAGGACGTCTCCGGGCTTGATGGCCGAGCCTGATGGCATGTTCTCGACCGCCGGGATGTACCCGTCGATCTGGATCGGAAGCTTGAGCGCGTCCGCGGCTTTCATCACGGCCATGACCGTCGCCGCCCCCGCCATGTCGCACTTCATCGTCTCCATCGACTCCGCCGGCTTGAGGGAGAGGCCGCCCGAGTCGAAGGTCACGCCTTTGCCGACCAGCGCGATCCGGGTCTTGGGCTTGCTCCCCTGGTACTTGAGGTAGATGAACACCGGCGGGTTGACGCTCCCCCGTCCGACGCCCGCCACGCCGCCCATTCCCATGCGCTCCAGCGTCTTGAGGTCGAAGACCTTCGCCCGGACGCGGCCGCCGAGCTTCGAGGCGCGTTCCGCCAGCTTCTGCGGAGTCAGGTGGGACGGCGGCTCGTTGACGAGGTCCCGGGCCAGCACGGCCGCATTCGCGGCGGCTTCGCCTAGCGCGGCCCCCGCGTTGATTTCCTTCGCCCCCGCGTCCTCCGGGTGCAGGAGAACGGCATGCTCGAGCGGCCCGGGCGTCCCGTCGGACGTCGTCTTGTGGGCCGTGAACCGGTACGATCCCAGGATCGCGCCCTCGACGATGGCCTGCGCGCACCGCCGAACCTTCCCCGCGTCGCCCTTCTCGGGGAACAGGATCGTGACGCCCTTGAGATGGGCCGCCGCGGCCGCCTTGCACGCCACGGCCGCGCCGCGCCGGTAGGCCTCGTCACCGAGGCCCTGGAGCGGCCCCACCCCGGCCAGCAGGACCCGCCGGGCGGGATCCTCGTCTTCCGGATGCACGAGCGCGACCTGGGCCACCTTGCCCGTGAAACCCTCGTGCCGAACGGCCACCATCAGCCGCTTGAGCGAGGCCTCGCCGCCCTTCCACCCCATCGGTGCCGGCGCCCCTTCCGCCATGAAAACGACCAGCGTCTGTTCCGAGCCCTTCCACCGCGAGAGTCCGAGGACCTTCACCTGCACTTTGAGCCTCCTTGACGGGACCGCCCTCTACTGTTGATTCTATTGATACTGCATAGAATATTCCGTTGAGCGGACCGGTCACTTATGGTATCATGCGCGCTACCGTGAACAGAAGCCCCATCCGCGATCGTGCTTTCATCAGCGTTCCCGCGATGATCACGGGCCTCCTGACCGCCACTCTCCTGGCCGGCTGTAACCGCGAGCCCGACGCCGTGCTTATCGGCGTGAGCTGTCCCCTGACCGGCGACCAGGCCAAGATCGGCTCCGACATGCTGCACGGCGCCGAACTCGCGGTGGCCGAGGCCAACGCGGCCGGGGGCCTGTTGGCCAAGCCGGTCCGCGTCTTCGCCCTCGACGACCAGCACAACGCGACCCAGGCGGTCGCCGCCGCCCACCGCTTCGTCTCCTCGAAGGCCGTGCTCGGCGCCATCGCGCACCTCAACTCCGCCTGCAGCCTCCCCGCCTCCGACATCTACGCCCGCGGCGGGCTCGTGCAGGTCACGCCGTGCTCGACGAACATCGGCCTCACGCGGCGCGGCCTCCAGACGCTCTTCCGCATGTGCGCGCACGACGGCACCCAGGGGTCGGCGGCCGCCGTCTTCGCGGTGCGGACGGTCAAGGCCGTGCGCGTGTTCGTCCTGGACGACAAGTCGACGTACGGGCAGGGCCTTTCGGACGAGTTCGCGAAGGCCGCGGTCGTGCTCGGGGCGAAGATCATCGGACGCGACAGCCTCAACCAGGGCGAGAAGGACTTCAGCGCCCTCCTGACCCGGATCCGGACCCTCAAACCCCAGCTCGTCTTCTTCGGCGGCATGTACCCGGAGGCGGCCCTGCTGGCCAAGCAGTCCCGCGACCTCGGGCTCAAGGCCACGCTCCTCGGGGGCGACGGACTCTACGACAAGACCCTGATCCAGCTCGCCGGCCCGGCCTCCGCCGAAGGCGTCTGCGCTACGATGGTGGGGCTCGACATGAGCCGCATCCGCGCCGCGAAGTCGTTCGTGGAAGCCTACGAGAAGCGCTTCGGCCAGGTCGGCCCCTACTCCCCCTACGCCTACGACGCGACCCGGGTCGTGATCGAGGCGATCCGCCGCGCCGGGGTTGCCGACCGGGCCAAGGTCGTCGCCGAGGTGCGGAACACGAAGCACTTCAAAGGCGTGACGGGCGAGACCACGTTCGATGCCAACGGCGACACGCTCAACCAGGTGATCAGCATCTACACCGTGCGCAACGGCGTCTGGGTGTACCGGGGCGAGTCCAAGGGCCTCCCCGCAGGCAAGCCCTGACGCCCGACTTCGGCGTGGGTCGCACTTTCGAGTTCGGCCACTGTCACCCGCTCCCACGACACTGCACCTCATGCGACTGATCCTGCTCACCGTCGTGCTCGTGACCGCCCGGCTTCTGGCCGGCTGGCGCGGCGCCGGATATCTCTCGGACCTAAACACTGTAGACCCCGGCCAGTGGCTCGACGCCGGCGACCGGATTCTCGCCGGATCGTGGCCGTTCCGCGACTGGACCGGAATCTACGGCCCGCTGCTCTACGCCTGGGGCGCCGGCTGGTACAAGTTACTGGGCGCCGACTGGCACGCCGCCGCCCTCATGCTCGAGGCCGTGTCCCCCGCCGTCTGCCTCGTCCTCGCCGCGCTCGTCGCGGCATGGGCCCTGCCCACCGCGGGCTGGCGCCTGCTCTTCCTCCTCGCGGTCGCCGCGCTCGGGCTGGACGCCTGCTACTGGGCGCCCGCCCTGCGCGTCTGGCTTCCGCTGGCCGGGCTCGCATGGGCCACGGCCTCGCTGCGGCACGGCCACGGCCTCCGCGCGGGCCTGGCCGCCGCCCTCTGCGGCCTCAGCCCGTTCGTGAGCCCCGAGGCCGGGCTCGCGGCCGTCGCCGCCTGCCTGATCGCCCTGCTGCGTCCCGTCGCGACTCCGCTCGCGCCTCCGCGCCGTGCCGTCTTCGTTGCCTGTCTGCTGGCCCCGGCCGTGGCCGCGCTCGTCTTCGCCCCGCGACCCACGCTGACCTTCATCCATGCCACGGCCTCGCTCTCTACTTCCGCGAACTGGATCTGGGGCGTGCCCTTCCCGGGGTCCGCCTACCCGTGGCGGCGCGTCCTCTTCCTCGCGCCGTTCGCGCTGACCGCGGCCGCCCTCCTGTTCGCCGGGCTGGGATTCCTGCGGCGGCGCGAGCAGGCGGACCCCGCGGGCGACCTCGCGCACGCCGTCTTCGCCGCACTCGTCCTCCGAACCGTGCTGGGCCGCACGGACATTCCGCATCTCCTCTTCTCCCTGCCCCCCGTGCTCGTCCTCTGGTTCCGGCTCGGCGCCCGACTGCCCCTGCTCCCCGGCATCGTCTCCGGCGCCGTCGTCGTTGCCGGAGCGGTCCCCTACGCGATGATGAGCGTCGCGGAGGGCCAGACCGGGCGACTCACCCGCCTGGCCCTGCCTCGCCCCGCGACCCGGCCGGTCATGGGAGAGCGGGTAGCGGCCCCTTCCGCCTTCGCCGCGCGGCTGGATCGCATCGTCGCGGCAGCCCGGCCGTTCACCCGGCCGGATCGGCCGGTGCTCTCCCTGCCCGGGCCGGTCTTCGCCCATCTCCTGCGCCGGCCAAACGCGCTGCCCCTCGCGATCCCGGAGCTGCTGGGCGGACGCGCCGCTGGGGGGCCGTGGGCGCTCGCGGTCCTCAACACGGCGCCTCCCTCGGTCGTCGTCATCGACGACGCCCAGTGCCTGCCCTGGGATGGCCAGTTCGTCCCGCCGGATTCGCGGAGCCGTCCGCCGGGCCGCCTGACCTGGTCCACGCCCGCCGACGAGGCGATCACCCGGGACCTGCGGCGCTGGCTCGCGGCAAACTACTCCCTGGCAGCCACCGTCGACGGGGCGAGAATCATGGTCCCGCGCCACCCGTCCCGGCCGCCCGCCGAACTCATCCTGGCGAGCCTCGCCCCTGCCCCGGCGGAGCTCGGGCACCTGCCCGGCGGCGACCTGGCCCGGATCCCGGTGGCGGGGCTCGCGTGCGACGAGATCCGGCTCACCGTCCTCTGCCGGTATGCCCCCGGACTCGCGTCGTTCGCGAAGACCTACGTGCGGGTGCACGCCGTCGACCGGACCGGACGGATTCACGGCGGCGTCCTGCCGGTTCCCCCGGCGTCCCTCGCCCTCGATCTCCGCGTCCCCGTGCCGCGCGTCCCCCTCGTCCGCATCGACCTCGAGGTGGGCAGTCCCGGCACGTTCAACCCCGCGCCGCGGATCGTGGACGTGCCCGTCGTTCGACTGGTCCGGTATACTGGGACCCCATGAGGCGCGCCTGGCCGATCCTGCTGGCGGTCGTGGTCGCGGGCTGCCACGAGCCCGTCAAGCGCGTTCAGCACGACACGCCCTTCCCGGCCTCCATCGCCCTCCTGCCGATGAACAACTTCGCGAACAATGTCCGGGGGCCTCACCTGATCCGCAAGCTCGTCGAGATGCGGCTCATCGGCGCGGGATTCGATTCCATGGACCTCAGGGAGATCGACCGTCGGCTGGATGGGATCGGCATCACGGACGGCGGCCAGCTCGGCGCCGTCCAGCCGCAGAAGCTGGGGGAAGTCCTCGGGGTCCAGGGCCTCCTCTACGGCGAAGTCCTCCAGTTCGGGTACACGAATCTCGGCGTCTTCAACAAGCGCGTCGTCGAGGTCCACCTCGTGCTCGTGGAGACCGCCACAGGCCGCAAGCTCTGGGAGGCGACGAGGAAGGAAACCACCTCGAAGGTCGGGCTGAACGCCGACACCATCAAGGAGAACCTCGTGACGGGTCTGGTGGAGAAATACGCGGAGACCATCCTCAAGAATCCCCTGCGTCCCGAAGCGGAGACCGTGGTCCAATCGCTGATGCGGGACCTCAACCGGACGAAGCGTAGCTGGTAGGGGGTTAAAAGAGCGACTTCGGCTTTTCCGGCTCTTTCGGCGGCGGCGACGGCGCCGCGGCCGGCGCACTCTCTCCCGTCTCCTTGTCGGCCCCCGACTGCTTCGACTCCCCCGCGACCGTCGGGGTCTTGCGGGTCCCCGCGCCCGGGGCCGCGGTAGCCGCCTTCGCCGGCACCACCGCCCCCCGCAGCCGGCTCCCCAGTCCCTGCTGGATCGCCATCAGCGCCCGGTCGCCCCACGGGTTCATGGCCCCGGGAGCCGTCACGGTCGCCATGGGCACCTGCGCGTTCGTGATAACGACCTGGATCGTGTTTCCGCCCGTAAAGAATCCCGTGGTCTGGAGGTTCAGGACGCCCTTCTCCTGGTCCGCCTCGTAGAGCACGGCGCCCTTCTGGCCGCAGAGCCCCGCGATCGCGGCCCGGAACACCTCGTCGTACGAGTGGTCCGGGTAGGTTGCCATCCGCACGGTCTGGCACCCGGACAACGCGATCGCCGCCAGCAGGCAAGGGGCGATGAGGCGGCACGCGCGGGTCACCGTCATGCTCCGCAGATCGACCGGAACTTCTTGACGAACCGGAGATGGAGCATCAACGTCTTCTGCTTGTTTCCGCTCGCTTCGTTAACCGTCTGGTACGCGCCGCCCAGGCTGAGGTTGAGCGGCCGGAGTAGCAGGTCGAACCCCGGCGTGGCCACGATCGGCTGGGACGGCAGGGACGCGGAAGACGAGAACGAATACCCGCCCGACGTCACCGACACCAACGTCAGCCCGCCCATCTCCATCGAGAAGTCGACGTACGGGATGAACTTGAGCGCACTGCCGAGGTTAAGCCCGAGCTGGATGCCGGCCTGAAACCCGTACATGAGCGCCATCATCATCATCGTCGAATAGACGGTTTGGCGCCGCCCCCAGTAGTCGGTGTACGAGTAACTCGAGGACCCGATCATGTCGACGAAGTTGAAGTGCAGCCCGGCGTAGATCGGCATGCTGTTGTCGTCCGAGTCCTTGCTGAGCGGATCGATGAAGACGTTCACGGGAAAGCTCTCGCCGAATCCGAAGATCGACATCTTGCCCCCGCCGTCCGTGTCCTGGCTCCCGATGATGAGGGGGACGCCCATGCCGTAGGACCACCCGCCGTTCTCCCACGCCTTCTCCATCCGCCCGAACCCGAAGTTGAAGCTGTTCAGGCTGAACGGCCCGTCCGGGTTGTCCATCGACACGTGCATGTAGTCGATGCTCGTGACCTGCGTGATCTCGGTCGATGTCATGTTCATCATCGGATTCGGCGGGGGCGCGAACTTGATCGGGAACTCCGCCCGGACCGGCGCGGCCACGACAGCCACCGCCAGCACCACCGCGAACCGCAACCCGTTTCCCGTCATGGAGTCAGGCTACGTCCGAAACGTCGAGCCTGTCAAGCGACCGGGGCGGACGCCCCGCGCTGCGGCGCATAGTCCCGCTCGTGCCCGAGCAGGGACCTGAGTCCCCGGAACGCGAGCTCGAGGTCGCGCCATGACCGCACGCTGGCCAGCGACCGGAGGAGAAACCGGGGGTCGCGGTGGAGCCCCCAGATCCGGCGGGCCCAGAGGACGGGGTCGACGGGCGACTTCACGATCGGCCGCGACTCCCCGTACCGGTCGTAGTCGCCGGGGGGGATCGAGAACCAGCCGCGGTCCAGGATGTAGCGGTGAAGCGGGGTCCCGGGATACGGAATCACGATGTTGGCCTCCAGGCAGTCGCCGGGCTTCGCCTTGTAGAGCAGGAGCTCGCGTGCCACGTCGTACGTGCGCCGGATCTCGGCCTCGCCCTCCCACGGGAACCCGACCATGGTCGTCACCATGACCGCGAACCCGTGGTCCTTGGCCAGCTTCACCCCGCGGACGATCTCGGCCACGGTCTCGTCCTTCGCGATCCGCTTCAGCGTGTCGTCGTTCCCCGACTCCAGCGCGATCTTGAGCAGCCGGAACCCCGCCCGCTTCATGAGCTCGACCCGGTCGGGCGTCACGCTGTCCGCCCGGCAGTTCGACGAGATCATGACCTTCCCCGCGACGCCGATCCGCTCGAGCTCCTCCGTGAAAGCCCGGAGCCAGGCGAGATCCCAGATGCCGCCGGCCTCGTTGTCGTCGAAGACCTCGCGGACCCCGTACCGATCCACGAGGCTCTTGATCTCGCGCGCCACGTCCCCGGGGTCCCGCAGCCGCGCCTTGTTCCCCCAGAACGCGTACTGCCAGATGCAGAACGTGCACCGCCCCGGCCCCTTTACGGTCCCGCACCCGCGTCCGCTCAGTATGTACGCCACGGGCCGGTGGAGGTAGGCCTCGCCGTACCGCCACCACTGCGTGAGATCCCGGTCGATCCACGGCAGGGAGCTGAGATCCCTGACCGGCCGGCAGGTCCCGGTCGAGGCCGCCCTCCCCCCCTCGAGCCGCCATACGCCGCCCGGGAGGGCGCGGGTGTCCCCGCGCAGGTGCCGAGCGATCCCGAGAACGGAGAGGTCGTAGTCGCCGCCCGTCGCGACGAAGTCCACGGGGCACGCGCGGAGCGACTCTTTCGGGAAATAGGAGACGTGGTCGCCCGCGAGCACGACGCGGGTCCGCGGGAGCCGGACCTTGAGGTCGCGGATGAACTCCCAGTGGCGGGTCACGAGCGACGCCTTGGTCTCGAGGACGACGAGGTCGGGATCGCCCGCCTCGAGCCGGGCGCGCCAGGCCGCGGGAGTTTCGCCCGCGGCTATGCCGTCCATCCACGCGACTTCGAAGCCCTCCCGCTTGAGCAGGCTCGCGGCCTGCGCCATCACGAGGGGGTAGATGCGGACTTCCTTGGAGTGCGTGAAGGAGAAGATCCGGCTCTGGGTCATCACCGGGATCCTCCCCTCGTGGAGCAGCGGGGGGTAGCAGAGGGCGACGCGCACCTCGAGGCCCCCCTACTCCGCCCGCAGGGCCTTGTCGCCCCAGCCCAGGGTCAGCTCGACCGAGCCGGATTTCGCGGTCGCCTTCCACGCCGCCATGCCGCCGGCCTCGTGGAACCAGGCCGCGGGGAACAGGACGCGGGAGAAGGTGCCCGTGGGCGAGGCCATCACGACGTCGAGGTGGGCTTCCTCGCCCGACGTCATGACCGTGTTGATCTCTTCGGCCATCCGGAACCCTTCGCCGTTCACGATCCAGGCGTCCCCGCGGGCGCTCGCCAGCTCGGCCCAGACCCGGATGCCCCCGGGCCCTTTGGCCTCCAGCGGGAACGGCGTGACCTTGATGAACGCCCGGACGGTCCCGTCCTCGGACGCGGCGCCAAGATCGTAGGCCTCCCCCCGCGCCAGCCCCCAGGCATGCAGCTCAGCCTCCTGCCGGTCCTTGACCGAGACCAGCCGGCCGTCGTCGGCCAGGTAGACGCCGGGGACGCGGACAGGCCTCCCTCCGCGCGACTTGTGCCAGAGTAGAAGGAGGCGGCCCTTGGGAACCCCGGTGGCGCGCAGCCGGAACACGACGTCGACTTTCCCCTCGACCTTCTCCCGCCGGAGCTCCTCGAGGTTCAACTGGACGTCATGGGTCTCCCACGCCGAGCCCCACTTCGTCGACATCGTGGGCCCCGCGCACCCGCCCAGCGTGACGGCGGCCCCCAGTGCCGCCGCCATCCATGCCCCATGAGTCCGTCTCCACCTATCCCCCATCAAGCGGTTATAGTATACCCAGACCATGCGAAGCCGAGACCGAATCATCGACCTGTTCCTGCGGCTGTCCGTCCTGACGGCGGCCGTTCTCCTGCCGGGCGTCTTCTTCCTCAAGGCCTACGAGGTGTTCAACGACACCAAGAGCCTGGCGCTCAAGATCTTCGGCTTGCTCGTCGGCGTCGCCCTGTGCGCCCGCGGCGGGACGCTGCGCACGAGGACCCTCCCCGCCGGCGTCGCCTTCCTGGCCGCATGCACGATCTCGACCATGCACACGCCGCTCCTGAAGGCCAGCCTGGAACGGCTTGGCGAGCTGGCGTCTTTCGTCGTCCTGCTGCTCGCCGTCGAGGCCGGGGCGGTCGGGCTGGGTAAGCTCCTCGCGGTCGCGCTCTGGGCGCACGGCCTCGTGATCGTCTACGCGACCTGCCAGTTCTTCGGATACGACGTGATTCAATGGACGCAGTTCGGCATCCGGCGCGTATACGCGACGATGGGTAACTGCGATTTCCTCGCCGCACACAGTTCGTTCCTCATCCCGATCCAGATCGGGCTCGTGCTGGGACTGTCGACCTCCCCTCCCCTCGTGGCCCTGCGGAACTGGGGCCGCACGCTCACGGAACGCGGCTGGGGGGCTCTCCTCGGCCCGGTCCTGTCGCAGACCGGCCGCACCGTGTTCCTGGGGCTTGGGCTCGTCTGCGGGCTCCCGGCGGCCCTCGTCGCCCTCTTCAGCGCCTTCCATCCCCTCGACGACGCCGACCGCCAGACCGCCCTCTACCTGATCGGCGGGGCGGGCGCCATCCTGTTCGCGCTCTCGCTGGCCTTGCGGGTCACGCGGCGCGATGCCCGCAACCTGTGCATCCTGGCGCTCATACTCTCCGTCCCCTCGCTTGTCTACACCCAGGCGCGCGGCGCCCTGATCGGGTTCGTCGCCGGGTTCCTCGCGCTGGAGTGGATGACCCTGCGCCGGATCGCGGGCGTCGAAAGGTTGAAAGCCGCCGGCTGGATGGCAATCCTGACCGCCGTCCAGATTCCGGTTGTCGTCGGGGTCCTCATGCTCCACGAATCGGGACGGGCCTTCATCGACCGATTCCTCGAGCTCAAGAACCCCGTCGCGGCTGCGACCCTCCAGCAGCGGCTCGCCTACTGGTACGCAGGATGGCTCATGGGCCGCGGCGAGCCCACGGCCCCCGGCCGCAACGACGTTCTGCTCCCCGTCGGCGCCGGCATCGGCGCGTTCCACCTGGCGGGCGCGCGGGCCCAGGGGCGCGCCCAGCAGATCTGGGACGTGAAATGGCCCCGGGCCGCCGAGGTCGTGAGCCCGCACCTCGAGCTCTACGCCCACAACGACTACGTCCAGCTCTTCGCCGAGATCGGGCCTATCGGCCTTGGCATCTACCTCTGGATCGCGGTCGTGCTCCTGATCGCGGGCTTCCAGGCACTGGCCCGGTGCCCCCCCGGGGACGACCGCACCCGCTGGATGCTCATGGCGCTCATGGCGGCCACGGTCTCGTGGTACGTGAACAGCCTCCTGAACTTCCCGTTCAAGGTGGTCCCGAACGCCCACCTCTTCTTCGCCGTCATCGCCGCCGTCCTGGCCGCCAAGACCGCCCTACCGGTCATGGAAGTCCCGTTCCGGGTTCCGGTGGCCGCCACCGCGCTACTGGCTGCCGGCGCTCTCTTCCTCGCCACCCGCATGACCGCCCGGCAGGCCGCGAGCGAGTATCTGAAGTATGGGCACCAGCTCACGCAGGCTGCCCAGAACGGACAGGCCAACTACGGCGCCATGGCCCTCGGCTACTTCGACCGGGCCGCCCGGCTCTCCCCCGTCCACACGGACGGCATCCTCGTCCACTACTACCGCGGCATGGCCAACAAGGCCGCGAACCGATTCGAGGATGCGGACGCCGACTTCACCAGCGCCATCGGCGTCTTCGTCAACTTCCCCGAGGGGTACATGCAGCGGGGGCTTACCCGGTTCCTCAAGGCCTCATCGCTTCTGACCCCGCCCGTCAGGGGTATCGGGGTCTCGGAGGCGGCGAAGGTCGAGGCCGGCCGGTGGCTCGACGGCGCCGTCGCGGACCTGCGGGAATCGGCCTACCTCAACTCCAAGGAACCGGTGACGTGGTGGTACCTCGGCAACGCGTGTCGCCTCCAGATGCATTTCGCCGAGGCGGCTTCGGCGTTCGCCGAGTCCGTCCGGTTCTCCCAGGACCGGATTCCCGACGCCTACTTCGCGCTCGCCGTGACCCAGATCGAGTTGGGCCGGCTCGCCGAGGCCCGCGCGACCCTCGAGGCGGCGGTGGCCAAGTTCCCCGCCACCGCCATCCCGCCCACCGCGAAATCCATGCTGGCCTCGCTCAAAGCGGGCCGCAAACCCACGCTTCCCCACTAGGGGACGCGCTTAAGTAATTCAGTAACTCGCAAGCTAATGAGCCTCGCGTAATAGGGTGACATAAGCGCATCGACTGTGATATCGTGGG
>CAKKQC010000024.1 GCA_919901855.1 bacterium
GACCGGTCCCCCATCAAACCGGCGAAACCGGCCCCTTTTCAAACCGGCGCTTCCACCTGTGGAGTCTCAGGGAGGAGGTTTGATGTACCAGAATGGTACGGGTCCAAGAGACGGGTCTGTGGACTGAAAGTAGACGTGGCGAAATAGCCAACTGCGGTTGGGGATCTGATAATCCCCGGCCTTCGGCCGGGGACGTTAGAAATGTGTGGTGAGGCGCGATGCGTGATTGTGTCAGTAATGGGCTGACTCTATGGGATTGAGTTATGAGTACTGGAGTAGACCAAAGGGTATGAGCCGAGAATCCTATAGATGAACCAACCCAGTGTTCAGGTTTCGAGAATGGATTTCCCTGCATTCACAATCCATAATCCTCCCGCTTGGGGGTCTTTCCTCCTCTGATGCCCCTGTATTGGCAGGGGGCACAGAGTCGTTAGGCCGGGGAGCGGTTTCTAACGTTGAGGCGGTGTATCCGGGCCGAAACGTCGGCGATACCACGCGGTCCATGAAAGGGGCGGGTAGCCTTGGAATCGTTCCGGATCTTCCGGGTCACTCCGTTCCTGGTTCTGTGTCATTATCGGACACCTCTTCCTCTCCGGTTTGCCGGGGCAGTCCGAGGACGTAGTCGTATGCCTTGCTCAGGGCGAGAATCGCCTTGGGCAGGTCATTCGTGTCCAGGCTTGAAGTCGATTTCCATTCTTCCCCGTCGCGATATCGCTTCTGAAAGCTGACGCTCGGGATCTCGACCTTCTTGCCATCCACCTTTCTGGGATTCATGAACACCGCTGTTTGAACGGCGCCAGCCCGAAAGGTCATTGTTGGTTCTTCCATTGTTTTTCACCTCGTTTGTTCGATCTTCTTAGGGATCATCGTGAGAATCTGATGCTCGGCCTTCTGGAGTTTGACGAAGCAGCGGTCCACACGCCTGTCGCTCCTGATAGCCTTGAGAAGACAGGCCATGGCCTGCTTTGCGTTGGCCGAAGAAATGGCGGTGTCCGCCATCTGGAGAGCGGTGTCGTATTCGGACAGCGCCCGCCTTGCGTCCGCGGCCAGGTCTTCTATCTTGCCTTCTTCGAATACCTTGACTCGTTCTTGCTGAATGGCTCTCCGAACATTGGTCTTGGCGGGTTCGGGCAGTGCCTCGTATCTCGCCTTGAGGCTGTGAAAGAGTCCAAGGTCAAAGGCCTTGAGCTTCCGGTTGATCGTGATGATGTAGTCGAGCTTCTGGAGGACTAGGAACTGACGATCCTTCGCCCGACGTATTTCTTCGTGAAGATGGCTCGTTGTCTCAGTCGTGAGGCCGACCTTTTCCAGGTCTCGGTAGATGGCGGAGAGTTGCCGCTTCGCCGAACGGTCCTCCTGAATCTCTGCTCTGAGAGACGGTTCCAATGCGGTAACCTGTGCTCGTTCGATGGACAAGACCTTCTTTTCGTTGGAGTCCATTGAGGAGAGAGCAGCCAAGGCGCGGTTGGCCGGCAAAGCGCTCCAGGTGGTCATGACCCCGACATAGAGAAGACTCATTCCCGAGAGAATGCCTGCTGCGTTGAATAGAGGAACGTGAGTCTGAATCCATCCCCAGAGGAAAGGCGTCATCGTGGCCATGGTGAGATACAGCAAGAAGAATGCGGACAACGCTGAAGTAAGCATCGATGCTCCCAAGTGGAGAAACAGATTGAACAGTACGATCGCCAGGAGAGAGACGATGATTGTGCCGGCGACTGGTCCGAGAGATAGGAGACTGAAGCCCACGCGGCTCTCAGCGAGCGCGAGTCCCATGGCTAAGGCCGTTCCTATTCCGATGACAACCGCCTTACCGCCTCTACCCTCAAAGCGCCTCTCGAGTATCGTCCTTGCGAGCCCAACGAAGATGACCAGGTAGACGAAGAAGTCTATGAGTGTTGCGTACTCCGAGTACACGCTCGGAAGGTCGATGTATCGCAGAGGAGATAATGCGTCATTGAAAGAGACATAGTTCAACACCATGTTGTCTTGTCGTGTCCCCAGATATATGAATCTTGTAATCCTCCCGTGGCCCGGTATCGACTTCTTGGCATCCAGTGGCGCGGGCTCAAGCCCAAGGATGCTCTATATCGCAGCGGATTGGAGACTCAGAGAGGGCGGAACCGCAAGCGGTAGACGGCTCTTGGCCTCTTGATGAACGGAATCCTATCCGGAACCCGATTCCCCCACTATTGGGGCTCTGTGATAAACGCAAGGAAGAGGTGACCAAGGTCAGTCAGATGGTCGTCCTCAAAGCGCTTGGTGATTATGCTGCGTGTTACGACTAGACCCCGACTTTCAAGATCGGCCCACATGACGTCTGCGATTGCCTTTCGCTTCAAAAGCTGAGGAATGCCCTTTGAAATGAGGTCATCATAGTTCGTCATACAGTTGTTCCATTGGGAACTCCAATGCAGACCGTGCAAGGAGAAGTATTGTTTAGGTCCGGATAGGAGTTCAAGCAATCTGAGGTGTGTCGCAGTGAGGTAGTCCACGAACGACAAGAACATGTGCTGAAGGTCCTCATCCGGAGCTGTTCCGACAGCTGCGTTCAAGACTGCATTGCGAAGGGCTTCCCGCTTTGCCGACTCGTGGGTCCGAATGGCCGCTCCCGCAGCCCGGTAGAGAAGAGTGATGAAGCGTTCATCCCTAACCGCGTCGTCGATCAATCCAGGCTTCTTAGCCTCAAGTTCTGCAAGCCGACTATCGACATCGCGCATCCAGGTATCCTTGCGCCGCTCCAGTGGAGCGCGTACAAGCTCGAACAGGGATGACGCGACCGTGAGTGGGTCGCCTGTAAGCGCTCCAAGCGCAAACTTGACCGTGGTGTGGACCACATCGCCTGGAGTCGAGCTAGTCGGATCTCGGTCAGTCATCACAAATCAGAATACGCGATTCATTGTTACCGAACAAAGGGTTCTAGAGAAGCTCCCTTAGGCGGGCGGGTTCGAGCGAACCTAGCTTTTCGAGGATAGCTCGCTGAATTGCCTCGTCACTCATGATGAGGTTGAGCAATGAATCTGTCTTGGCCTTGTCCCCCTCGTCGCGGAAGGCGGCTTGAGGATCCAGCAGTGAACTGCATTGCACACAGAAGCGAGATCCAGGTGCATTGGCACGCTGGCATCGAGGGCATTGAACGGTCTGAGGTCTGACCTGATCCTTCTCAACCTTGATGCCGTTGATCGCGAGAATGGCTGAGTCTGCATCTCTGGAGACGAGGTGTGAATACTCACTGAGCATTTTGCTGTCCGGTGTCCATCCGAAGTATATTTTCGCCTGGGCCTCGTTGATCAAGCCTGTCGAAAGAAGATGGGTAACACGTGAATGTCGAAAGAGATGCGGGTAGAGACGTTGCTTGATGCCGGCTTTGTCCTTTAGTCTAAGCACGACGGCCCGTAGGGCCGCGTACATCATCTTCTTGAATCCTCCCTTGTAATCCGTGCACACCCAAAGCGGTGCGGAGAGGTCATTCTTCATCGGATGGAAGTTGAGCCATTCGGTGAGATACGGATCCGACATGACGATTCGAGGCGTTCTGTGGCCGGTCTTCCCTGTGAGGTCGATAAGATAGCTGTACTTGTCTCGAGAAATATCTCCGATATGGAGGTTGCCTATCTCTCCGATTCGTGCTCCCAGCTCGTAGGTCATGGCGATGAGGGCCCGGTCGCGCGGTTGGTCCGCTGCGGCAATGAGCTGGTGAGCCTGTTCTTCCGTGAGAAGATCCGAGGCTTGAATCTGCCTTCTATCCTTCTTCCTTACATGCACGGTCATCCACTTGATGATGTCGGGGACGTCTTTGGTCTGAGTAATCTTGTCTCCGTAAGCGAGCCACTTGTAGAACTTCCTCATGGCGACCTTGTAGTTGGCCGAGGTCCACGGCGACCGGCTTTTCGTTTCGGCGTGCTGCACGCAGTCCTTGATGTCATCTTCCGTGACGGCTCTCAAGTCGCCATGGAAATACCTTCTGGCGAGCAAGAACATCGTGCCCATTTGCTTGGCTCTTCTGGGTTTGCTGAGTCTTTCGACCAGCATCATGCACCGGTCGAAACCGAGCAAGAGCTTACGCGTGTCGTCGGTGATTTCTGATGACTGCTGGATTGCCTGGGTAACTGTAGCTACCCTTCTGTCATAGTTATGTATGTCTTCCACGTTTGTATACCTCGGGCTGCAACCTCTTAAGAGTTGCAGTCCTGGCGTGGCCCTCCAGTGGAAGTGAAGGTGGCTAGGCCCTGTACGAAACACTCAATGCTCCCGTCGGGAGTCCGATGTTTCGTACGGTCTGGCGCCTTCATACGCACTGACGGGACACGCTTTGATTACATTCGGAGAATGCCGAACTATTTAATGGTTTCGGCTGGTTGTCCCGTGGTCGCTTCGTGTCGCGCGAGCGCCTGTTCGACTAGCTGCTTGAGGATGTTCCTCCAGTCCGGAGGATTATCGCTTGGCGATTGCATCGACAATCTGCCTCAGCAGCTCGAAGGTCTTCTCGAAGTCCCTTTCAAGATTCGAGAGCTTCCCCTGGATGTCAGAGGTGTCATTGAGGGCGAGCCTTCGCAGGTAGTCGGACATCATCTTGCAGCCCGCCACGTTGGCGTTCGTCTTGATGGTGTCGTATTGCTCTCGTGTCACACGGAAATGGATGTATCTTGTGTTCACCATTCGTACACGGAAAGTAGTCAGGATTCTTAAGTCTTGTAGTCCGAATGTGGTCGCTTCTGCCAAAGCATCCTAGCAGGTCGCTGAAAAAACGGTCATGACGACGAGAAAACTGATCGTGACGA
>CAKKQC010000025.1 GCA_919901855.1 bacterium
CGAGCGCGAGGCCGTGTTCGAGACGCTGGAGGAGTTCGGATTGATGAGTCGTGTATGAGGCGGAGAGGTCCTTCAGGCCCTCAGACCGGAAATGATTTCGTGATCACCACGCTGTGCAACGTGCACCCCGGAGCGATGGCGAGGGTGACGCCCGCGTTGACGGAGATGTCTGCGCTTATCCTGTTTGGAGCCGCGCCATCCTGGGCCAGTAGACCGCCAGCACTAGTTGCATTCCCACCCGTGATAAGGATGCCCGGATGACCACTCGTCATCAGCGAGAAATCGTCAGCGGTCGGGTGGCCAAAGAGCGAGTGGGCGATTGGGTTGACAGGACCCCGGATAGCAGCAACCCCATGGTTCTTGAACTTGTTTCCGCTTAGCTGTACTGACGAAGTTGGATCGATCAGGTCCACTCCAGCGACATTGGCTTCGAACGTCTGACCACTTAACTGGGCGTCTGAGGGAGCCACCGCCCCCCCCACGCGAACGCCCGCTTTGGCGTTCTGCGTGAAATACCCATCCCCGTCTGCCACCAGCCTGAGAATCCCAGACCCATTTCCGCCACGCACAGCCAGCCCGTCATTCGAGGAATACCTCACAGTGCATCCGTGCAATTCCAAATCCGCGCCCCGATTCACCTCGACACATGCGCCATCCACGTTGCCGCCGTATTCCGCGACTAGGTGAGACAATCTCCCGGTGCTGCCGGAGCCGAACGAGAGCTTTCCCCAGTAGTCACCCGTCCCTGGCGACACCGTGGCCCGCGTCAACACCACTTCCGCCCCACTCTCTCCTTTGACGTCCAGCGTACCTTGTACCGAGAGCCAGTGACCCGGCTCTACTGCAATCCTCACACCTTTCGCGATGTGGAGTATCTTGCCACTCTCAACCAAGGACATGTCCAGGTCCACCCTATATCCGGCGTCGCCGTCAAGGCCCAGCGTCAGATCGCTTGGAGGCGAAAGCGAGGCAGCCGCCACAACGATGCCGTGGAATCCTGCCCCAACACCGGAGATATCATCTGGCTCGGGTACTCCAAAGGTCGAGCGCAGGATGGAATTCCAACTCCCTCGTATGGCCTCTCCCGAGTGCGCGAGGAACGTGTTGTGTCCCACCGTCGCGGCCGCTCCCTGGAAGAAGGCATGAAAGACAATCCCCGTGCTGTTGTTGCCGAAAGTGTTGTGCTCGATCACGACCAGGGCAGGATTCTGCGCCGGGATGGGCGGAGTCGTCGTGTCGGAAGGCGCGGAACAGGTGATCTGCAATCCCGGATACCACACACCGCCAGTCGGGCCCGAGTCCAGAATGCTGCTGTCTTTGAGAGTGAACTTGAGCGGATAGTGCACGCCTGTGGACTCACCCACCTGCACGGCCGCTTCCCCGGCAAGTACAGGCGCATTCTGAAGGAATCGGAATACCGTGCGTTCGATGTTCACATCCGCCGCCTGGCCGGGCAGGTTTCCGAAGACGGCGAGCCCGGCCCGAGCCGCATATTGCACCCGGCTGTCAAGCATCGTGAGTGCGGCACCGGAATCCACGCGGATCATCTGCTCCCCCGTGTTGTTCTGGCCGCCGTATTCCACCACGCAACGATCCAGCGTCGCCGTGCTCCCGCCCTGGAGCCAGATGCGGCCCCACTGCCCAGCAGCCTTCGTGTCCGAATCGCTCGTGAAGACGACGAGGCCACTCGCGGGATCGCCCGGCGGAGCAACGTCTTGGCCGACCGCATTGAGAACGCCGCCGCCATTGACGATCACCCCGGTGAGAGGCTGGAATCGGAGAGTGGCACCAGGCAGAATCCTGAGTGTTCCATGGTCAGGAACTGTTATCGTCCCCGTGACCACGTACACACCAGGATCCACCTGGTATATGGGATTCAAGGCGGTGCCCACGTTATTGACGAATCCCGGGATGGTCTGACCGAAAGCATTCGGTGGCAGCAGGAGCCAAGCATTGAGCACGACGAGACAGACCGCCATCATTGCCCTGCGTGATCCAATCCACGTGCGATCAGGGGCCCTCTCCCTTACGATCTTCACGAGGGGCCGGTCGCCCCCCAGACGCACCACTGGACGGATCCCCGCGCCCGTCACGGGAACATGGCCTGATTGGCTCCCAGACGCATCGTGGAACACATGGAACTTCGAGAACCCACAGTTGCGGCGGGGCTTACCCGTCGTGTCGCCGGAGCGGTGACCAGCTTCACAATGCCAGTAGAGTAGGCATACGCGGAGTCCAAGTCAAGCCCCCTACGTTGCAGCCGCCGTGTTCCTTGACCTACAGCAAGGACCCGAGGAAAGACCAGCAGGACAGCCAGATCGCACCCCCTACTGCATGGCCCCGTCGTTCCCTTCGCCCGCAGCAGTCACGCCGTCCCCTTGGTGATCGCCAGCGTCCGGTGCGTGCAGCATTCCCCGGATGTCTTCCACGCCAGCCTGCTCTCCCTTCCTGGTCAAGACCGGCCTCCTCCGGGGCTCGGCGCTCCTCGGAAGCCTCAATGTATCGTTCTTCTCAGCCCGCCGGCACGGGGGCCAAGGGCGTGACCAGAGGGGGGGCAACGTCCGCGACCACGGAAGAGGCAGAGTGCGTGGTCGGTCAGTCTGGCCGAGCGCGAGGCCGTGTTCGAGACGCCGGAGGAGTTCGGGGTATTGAGTCGCGCACATGGCGGTTGATCGGTTCTTCAGTACGCACAACGATTCCTGTATTGCCCGAGGTTCCGTGAATGAGCCCTCACCGGGTATGAACCGCTTGCTCTACCCGGCTGAGCTACGCCGCCATCTGAACGATTCTAGCAACCACCGCCGCTCACCGTCGCTTCGACGGCAAGGTCCGGCGTAGGCCGGCCCGACACCCTTAGGACCACATCCAGCCGACCCCGAGGATCACGGGCAGGACCTGGAGGATGAGCTGGTCCCGCGACCGCTCGAATCCGGCCCCCTTCTCGAACGGGCCCATGACGTGCCAGCCCGGGCGGAACTCGAGCCAGACGAACGCGGCGTCCCAGGGGATGACCCGGACGCCCGCGGTGAGCTGGAACGCGATCCCGACCCGGGTCTCGCTCAACCGGCCTCCGTCGACCCCGGCGACGACGCCCGACCTCACGTTCATGACCGACGCCCCCAGCCCGGCGCCGAGGTAGGGCTCGACCACCCCGTCGGTGAATGCCACGGTGCCGTTGATGAAGAGCGCGGTCGCGGACATCTCGAAGTAGCGGGCCGGGAACTCGGCGTCGCCGCTCAGGAGGTCCGCGTAGCCCCCGAAGGGATCGTAGACCTGCCCCGCCGCCTCGACCCAGACCGTCTGCGCCGCGGTCGCCATCGACCAGCGCGAGACCTCGATCGTCCCGGCCACGACCCCGCGCTGCGCGCCTAGCTGGACGCCTCCGCCCGTCACCGCGCGGCCCCGGAGGCTGGCCACGTCGTACGTCCACAGCGATTGGCCGGCGCGGGTTCCCATCGTGGCCGAGTACCAGCTCGACGAGACGTACCCGACGAGGGACGAGGGACCGCGGGCGCCCCAGACGGAGATGAAATCCATCGACCGGCCGGGCTTCTCCGCGGCGGACCCAGAGGGCGCCGCGAGGAATGCCATCAGGAAGACCCGTTTCGCCGTCAACGTCATACTCCCATGGTACTCCGACATCATCCGCCATCCTGTAAGATCGTGAACGTGGCACGCGACGCGCGCTCGACCCCGACGGACCGGGCCCTCTCCCTGGGCTGGACGGTGCTACCCGCGGCCGTGCTCTTCTCGATCACGGCGGGCCAGGCGCTCGCCTCCGTGCTCATCCTCCGCTGGATCTGGACGCTGGCCGCGGGAGGCCGCGCGCGGGGGCGCCGGCGGACGGACCTCCCGGCCGCGGCCACCCCGCAGCATATCCTGCTCCCGCTGGGCGCCTTCCTCGTCTGGGCCTCCATCGCGGCCGTTCTCGCGAACCAGACCGCCCCGGACCTCGCGGGCGCGTGGGGCAAGTGGCTCTTCGCCCTCGCGCTCCCGGCGGCCTGGGCGCACGCGCGGCGGACCGGCTCCGTCCGGCCGCCCCTGTTCGTCCTCCTCGCGGCGGGGCTCGCGATCCTGCCCTTCGGGCTCAGGGATTTCCTCGCGACCGATTCGGGCCGGGCGGGCGGCTTCTCGGGCTCGGGTCCGCACCTGGGATCGAATCTCATGATGGCCTTCATCGTCGCGCTGGCCTTCGTCTTCGAGGCCCGGGGGCGGGCCGCCACGGTCGCTTCCGGGGCGGCCGCCCTGCTCCTGCTGGGGGGCATCGGCCTCTCGTTCAACCGCAGCGCCCTGCTCGGCGCCGCCGTGGGCGCGGGGGTTATCTGCGCGCGGCGCCGGCCGGTCCTGCTCGCGGCGGCGCTCGCCGTCGTCGCGGCCGGGCTCGCCGCCCGGCCCGTTTCGAAGCCGGTCCTGCGCCTGCGCAGCGCGCTCCAATTCGACCAGAACCCGACGGCGCGGGAACGGCTGATGATGTGGTCGGCCGCGGCCCGCATGATCCGGGCCCGGCCCATCGAGGGAGTCGCGAGCCGCGCGAGGTTCGCCGGCGCCTACCCCTCGTTCCGCGACGAGGACGCCCTGGAGGCGCGGCCCGGCCACGTTCACAACTCCTACCTCCAGACCGCGGTCCTGCACGGCCTGCCCGGACTCGGCCTCCTGCTCTGGTGGCTGGCCGTGCTGGGGCGGCTGGCGCTGGTCCAGGGCCCCGCGTACGAGGCCGCGTGGCCGCTCCTGATCGCGGTTCTCGTCAACGCCGTCTTCGACTTCGTGCTCGCCGACGGCCAGCACGCGCTCATGTGGTACGTGCTGGCGGGACTACTGCTCGGTTCCCAGACCCCCGCGGTCAGCGTGGCCGGGGCACGGCGTTTCGGCGGCCGCCGAAACGCCGATGCCGATCCGTCGGTTTCTAGCTCCTCGGCACGAAGGCGTGCGTGATCGGGTGCCGCCGGTCCTTGCCGTAGGCCCGCGGCTGGATCTTGACCCCGGGCGGCGCCTGCCGCCGCTTGTACTCGCTCCCCTCGATCATGCGCACCACGCGGGCGACCGCGGCCGCGGGACACCCTGACCGGATCATCTCCCGCGGGGAGAGGCCGTCCTCGGCGTACATGCGGATGATGGGGTCGAGCACCGGGTAGGGCGGCAGCGAGTCCGTGTCCCGCTGATCCGGCTTGAGCTCGGCGGTCGGCGGCCGCGTGAACGTCCGCGGCGGGATCGGGCGGCGTGGATCACGGGCGTTTCTCCAGCGCGCGATCCGGTAGACCAGGGTCTTGGGCACGTCCTTGAGCGCCGCGAACCCCCCCGCGAGGTCGCCGTAGAGGGTCGCGTACCCGACGCTCATCTCGCTCTTGTTGCCCGTCGCGAGCAGGAGGCAGCCGTACCGGTTCGAGAGCGCCATCAGCAGCGCGCCCCGGATCCGGGCCTGGAGGTTCTGGACGGTGAGGTCGGCCTCGGGCCCCCGGGCGTGTACGCCCAGCGTCTCGAGGTAGGCGGAGTGCATGGGCTCGATGGGCAGCTCGAGGAACCGCATCCCGAGCCGCCGGGCGAGTTCCCGCGCCTCCCGCCGGCTCTCCTCCGAGGTAAAGCGCGAGGGCATGGAAACCCCGGTGACATTCCCCGCCCCCAGCGCGTCGGCCGCGAGCACGGCCGTGAGGGCGGAGTCGATCCCTCCGCTCAGCCCCACGATCGCCCCCCGGAACCCGTTCTTGCGGGCGTAGTCCCGGACCCCGAGCACGAGGGCGCCGAAGATCTCCTCGAGGAGCCCCATCGGCCGCCGGACGGCGCCCTTCGTCGGTCGCGGCGACCGACGCGTGCGCGCGGGGACGCCGCGGACAGGCACGTCGGCGACCACGAGCTCCTCGTCGAACTGGAGCCCCCTGGTCCGCACCCGCCCCGAGGCGTCGAAGATCATGCTGCCGCCGTCGAAGACGAGCTCGTCCTGGCCGCCCACGAGGTTCAAGTAGGCCAGGGGGGCGCCCCAGCGCGCGGCCTCGCGGCCGAAGAGCCGCTCGCGCAGCCGCCCCTTCCCCGCCTCGTACGGCGACGCGTTCAGGCTGATCACGAGCCCCGGTTTCGCCGCCGCCAGCGCGACCACGACCGGCCCCTCGGGCAGCCAGAGGTCCTCGCAGATCGCGATCCCGAGTACGAGATCGCCGATTCGGACTACCGGGGATCGCGTCCCGGGAGTGAAGTACCGGCGCTCGTCGAAGACGCCGTAGTTGGGCAGGAGCTGCTTGTGGTACGTCGCCAGGACCCGGCCGCCGCGGATGAGCGCCGCCGCGTTGTACAGCCGCCCGCCCTCGGCGTCCGCGAACCCGACCGCGGCGACCAGCCGGGGGTGGCGCCGGCTGGCGCGCACGACGGCGTGCAACCCGGCGATGTTCGCCTCGACGAAGTCCCGCCGGAGGAGGAGATCCTCCGGCGGGTACCCGGTGATGGCCAGCTCGGGCGCGACCACGAGATCGGCGCCCAGACGCGCGGCATTTCCCATGGCCGCCACGACCTTGGCCGCGTTGCCGGGACAGTCCCCGACGAGGCAGTTGAGCTGGGCCAGGGCTACACGCATGCCCCCATCATCTCAGAAGTTCGCGTCGAGCTGCGTCGTCCATTTCCAGTGCCCGTTGATCCCGGCGTCGTTGAACCAGACGGGCCCGGCGAGCACGGAGGCGTTGCTCGCGAAGCACCAGTTGACGGCCACCGCGCCCCCGCCGATCGCGTTCCGCCCCGACAGCCAGTCCGCGCCGATCACGATCCGGTTGAACCCGCCCGCGGCCGCGGGCGCCGGCCAGAACCCGATGTCGTAGGCCGCCATGACCCCCGAGTTCGCCTTCGCCCCGGCGCTGCTCCGGAGCACACGCGGGTTCCCGAGGTAGCCGCCCAGGTGGATGCGCCCGAGCCCGGCCGGCAGCGACCTGCCGGTCACGAAGTCGGCCACGTTCTGGTCGGTGACACCCTTCTTCGTCCCGGCGTTGAAGACTCCCACCTGCAACGCGGGCGCCCCGCCGAACAGCTTCCCCTCCGGCGCGCCGAACTTGGCGTTGAAGTACAGGGGGTCGTCCGCCGGCTCCAACCAGTCGACCCCGACCTCCATCTGCCACGCGTCGAACGGCAGGACGCCCACGGTCAGCCCGAGGTCGGTCGCGAACGCCTCCCCGCCCCGCGCGGGCCCCTTCCGCCCCAGGGTCGTGTAGGTGTCGTACGTGAGGTGCACGACCCGGAACGCCTGCATGTCGATCGAGCACGGCGTCCAAACCATAGTCGTCGGCGTGGCCCCGGCCGCGCCGCCGATCAAGACCGCCAGCACAACGGCAAACCAACAGGATCGTGACATGCGCGTCTCCTTTCCCGCCCCGAAATGAAGAGGGCCCCCAACGGTCCCGTGACCGATTGGAGGCCCTCGTGGCCTTCCCCGGCCGGGCTGCGACTGCGCGGCCCGGAGGGTACCCTGGCTCTACTGCTCAGACGTCGAAATACAGATGGAACTCGTACGGATGCGGCCGGATCCTGACCGGATCGACTTCCTTCGACCGCTTGTAGCCGAGCCACATCTCGATCAGGTCCTTGGTGAACACGTCTCCCTTGAGCAGGAACGCGTGGTCCTTCTCCAGCGCGTCCAGGGACTCGTTCAGCGACCCGCAGACCGTCGGGACCTTCGCCCGCTCGGCCGCGTCGAGGTCGAAGATGTTCTTGTCGAGCGGCTTCCCCGGATCGATCTTGTTCTGGACCCCGTCCAGGCCGGCCATGAGCATGGCCGCGAAGCACAGGTACGGGTTGGCGGCCGGATCGGGCGGACGGAACTCGACGCGCTTGAGCTTCGGCGCGTCCGAGTACATGGGAATCCGGACCGCGGCCGACCGGTTCCGCTGCGAATACGCGAGGTTCACGGGCGCCTCGTACCCCGGCACGAGCCGCTTGTACGAGTTCGTGGTCGGCGCGGCGAAGGCCAGGAGCGCCTCCGCGTGCTTGAGGAGCCCGCCGATGTACCACTTCGCCGTGTCGGACAGCATCGCGTAGCCCTTCGCGTCGAAGAACAGGTTCGTCCCGTCCTTCCAGATGCTCTGGTGCACGTGCATCCCGGAGCCGTTGTCCCCGAACAGGGGCTTGGGCATGAACGTCGCGGCCTTGCCGTTCTGGTGCGCGACGTTCTTGACGATGTACTTGTACTTCATCACGTTGTCCGCCATGTGCTTGAGCGGCGCGAACCGCATGTCGATCTCGCACTGGCCGGCCGTCGCGACCTCGTGGTGGTGCATCTCGACGTCGATCCCGACCTCCTCGAGCTTGAGCACGATGATCGTGCGCAGGTCCTGGAGCGCGTCGTGCGGCGGCACCGGGAAGTACCCTTCCTTCATCCGGGGCCGGTACCCGAGGTTCTGCACGCCCGCCTTGCCTGTGTTCCACGAAGCCTCGTTGGAGTCGAGGTGGTAGTACCCCTCGTGCTCGTTCTGGTCGTAGCGGACGTTGTCGAAGAGGAAGAACTCGAGCTCGGGGCCCATGAACGCCGTGTCCCCGATTCCCGTGCTCTTGAGGTACGCCTCGGCTTTCGACGCCACGTGCCGCGGGTCGCGGGTGTAGGGCTTCTTCGCGACCGGGTCCCACACGTCGCAGGTCACCGACAGGGTCGGGATCAGCGCGCAGGGGTCCATGAACGCCGTGTCCGGGTCCGGCTTCAGGATCATGTCCGACTCGTGGATCTCCTGGAAGCCGCGGATCGACGACCCGTCGAACCCGATGCCCTGCTCGAACATCTTCTCGTCGAACTGGTCACGCGTGATGGTCAGGTGCTGCCACAGCCCGGGCAGGTCGACGAACTTCAGGTCGAAGACCTTGGCGTTGTTCCGCTGCCCCAATTCGATCACTTCTTTCGGTGTCATCTGTCTCGCCTCCGTTCCTTGTTCGGTCAACCGATCGCGATGCGGCCGGTTTCCCAGGTTCTGATCCGCACGACATCCTTCAGATCGATGATGAAGATCTTGCCGTCGCCGATCTTGCCCGTGTGGGCACCCGCCGTGATGGCGTCGATAGTGGGCTTGACGAACTCCTCGTTCACGGCGATCTCGATCTTCACCTTCTTGAGGAGGCTGCCCACCTCCTTGGTGCTGCGGTAGACCTCGGAGACGCCCTTCTGCCGGCCCCGTCCCATGACCTGCGTCACGGTGACCAGGTGGATCTCCTTCTCGGTCAGCCGCTCCAGCACGTCGTCCAGCTTGTCGGGCTGGATGACCGCCACAATGTACTTCATCGTCGTCCTCCTTGGTTTCAGTCGATCGCCGTGTAACCGGCTTCGCGATGTTCGGTCAAATCAAGTCCGATCCTCTGCTCGTCGTCGCTCGCCCGCAGGCCCATCGTCGCGTCCACGGCCTTGAGGAGCACCCAGGACACGACGAACGAATACACCGCCGTCAGGACGCCGGCCTTCACCTGGATCCAGGCCTGCCCCGGATTGCCGGCCAGCAGTCCGTCCGCCCCCGCGGCGTTGACGGCCTTGCTGGCCCAGATGCCGGCGGCCACGATGCCCCACAAGCCGCCGACCCCGTGCACGCCGAACGCATCCAGCGCGTCATCATAGCCCATCCGCGCCTTGAGAACGGCCACGGCCACGTAGCAGATGGCGCTGGCCCCGATCCCGATCCAGATCGCGGCCAGCGGGGTCACGAATCCGGCCGCCGGGGTCACCGCCGCCAGCCCCGCCACGGCCCCGGTGATGACGCCGAGCATGGTCGGGTGGGCGTTGAATCTCCAGTCGAGGAGCAGCCACGCGAGCCCCGCGGCGGCCCCCGACACCTGCGTGGCCACGAACGCGGTGGTGGCCAGGCCGCCGGAGGTCAGCGCGCTGCCCGCGTTGAACCCGAACCAGCCGAACCACAGGATCCCCGCGCCCAGCACCCCGAACGGCAGGCTGTGCGGCGGCGAGATCCGGCCCGGGAACCCGACCCGGGGGCCCAGCACGAGCGCGGCGGCCAGGGCCGCGGCGCCGGCGTTGATGTGGACCACGATCCCGCCCGCGAAATCCAGGGTCCCCGCGAGCCGGAGCTTCCCGCCCGCCCCCCAGACCCAGTGCGCCACCGGGTCGTACACGAGCGTGGACCAGAGCAGGATGAAGACGCAGAACGCGCCGAACTTCATCCGCTCCGCGAACGCCCCGATGATGAGTGCCGGCGTGATCACGGCGAACATCATCTGGAACACCATGAATGCCTGGTGCGGGACGGTCGCGGCGTAGTCGGGGTTCGGCTCGACGCCGACCCCCTGAAGCCCCGCCCAGGACAGGCCCCCGATCCAGCCGCCGTGCGTCGGGCCGAAGGCGAGGGTGTAGCCCCAGAGGACCCATTGCACGGTGATCAGGCACATCGCCGCGAAGCACTGCATCAGCACCGAGAGCACGTTCTTGCGGCGCACGAGGCCGCCGTAGAAGAACGCGAGCCCGGGCGTCATGAACAACACGAGCGCCGCGCTGGTCAGCAACCAGGCGGTGTCGCCGGAATCAACGTGCATGCCCTACTCCCCGGACCCTGCGGCCCATGGAAAAAACAAAACGGCGTCCGCGCAACCGATATCGATTGCGACGAGACGCCGATGTCTCCGGAAGAAGTCGTTTCAGCCTATCTGGCCAACGGCAATGCTGCGATACGCCTGCGCAGGCTCCCCCGCCGACGACGCCGCCAGGTCCGAGGGCAACCGTAGGGTAGCAATCGCGAAGAGCCAAGTCAAGCTCCATTTCAGTCGATCCCCGTGTATCCGGCTTCGCGGTGCTGGGTCAGGTCGAGCCCGATCCGCTCCTCGTCGTCGCTCGCGCGCAGCCCGACCGTCGCGTCGACGAGCTTGAGAAGCAGCCACGACACCACGAACGAGTACGCGGCGATCAGGAAGGACGCCTTCGCCTGGATCCAGAACTGGCCGGGGTTCCCGAAGAACAGCCCGTCCGCGCCGGCCGGATTCACGGCCTTCGTGGCCCACAGCCCGGTCGCCAGCGCGCCCCACAGGCCTCCGACCCCGTGGACGCCGAAGGCGTCGAGGGCGTCGTCGTACCCCCACCGCGCCTTCACCACGGCCACGGCGAGGTAGCAGATGACGCTGGCCCCGATCCCGATCCAGATCGCGCCGGCGGGGGTCACGTACCCCGAGGCGGGCGTGACGGCCACGAGCCCCGCGACCGCGCCGGTGATGACGCCGAGCATGGTCGGGTGCGCGTTCACGAACCAGTCGAGAATCAGCCACGCCGTCCCGGCCGCGGCGGCGGCCGCGTGGGTGGCCACGAAGGCCGACGTGGCAAGGCTGCCGGACGCCAGGGCGCTGCCGGCGTTGAACCCGAACCAGCCAAACCAGAGCAGCCCCGCGCCCAGGACCCCGAGCGGCAGGCTGTGCGGCGGCGAGATCTTGGCCGGGTATCCGAGCCGGGGGCCGAGCACGAGGGCGGCCGCCAAGGCGGCGGCTCCCGCGTTGATGTGCACGACCGTGCCGCCCGCGAAGTCGAGCGCACCCGTGGCCCGGAGCCAGCCGCCGGTCGCCCAGACCCAGTGCGTGACGGGGTCGTAGACGAGCGTCGACCAGAGCAGCAGGAAGACGCAGAACCCGAAGAACTTCATGCGTTCCGCGAACGCGCCGATGATCAGCGCGGGGGTGATGATCGCGAACATCATCTGGAACGCCATGAACGCCTGGTGCGGCACGGTCGCGGCGTAGTCGGGGTTGGGTTGCCCGCCGACGCCGGCCAGCCCGGCCCATGCGAAAGAGCCGATCCAGCCGCCCCGGGTGGGCCCGAACGCGAGGCTGTAGCCCCAGAGGATCCACTGCATGCTCACTAGGCACATGGCCGCGAAGCACTGCATGAGCACCGAGAGCACGTTCTTGCGCCGCACGAGCCCGCCGTAGAAGAAGGCGAGCCCGGGCGTCATCAACAGCACAAGCGCCGCGCTGGTCAGCAACCAGGCGGTATCCCCCGCATCCACCGTGTGAATCGGCATGACCATCTCCCTGGACCCTAAGCGGGCCCCGCAAACGCAAAAACGACGCCTCCACAACCCATATGGGGCTGCGAGAGACGTCGATGTCTCCGGGAAAACGGTTGTTCAGCTCTTCAAGCTAACGGCTTTGTTGATCCACACCGGCGAAGGTTCCCCCGCCGGCGACATCGCCTCCGCGAGGGCTGATTGAGATTAACAATCGCGGACTCGCCTGTCAAGTTCCCCGGGAACGGCCTCACGGGGCGAGTTCGGCGAAGGCCGCGAGCTCCTTCTTGAGGCCGGTGACGACCGCCACCTTGCCCGTGGTCCGCTTCTCCCCGATCAGGGCGTCCAGCGCCTTCAGGTCGCCGGGCCCGCGGCCCAACAGGGAGTCCAGGAACTCCCGCTTCTTGAAGTCCCCGTCGCGCTCCCGGGCGCGCTGGATGTAGATCCCGTTCACGCTCCGGCTCAGGTCCAGGCCGAACACGAACTCGATCGCCCCGTATTCGCCCTTCTGGGAAGCCGCGATGATCGCGCCCAGGCGCTTGCCCCCGGCGTCCAGCATCTCGTAGTACTGGTACTGCTCGCGCTGTCCCGGCAACAGGGGCCCGCCCGCCTTCGCCTCTATCGCGGCGACCGCCGCGGCCGAAATGGGCCGGGTCACGGTCCGGTAGTCCCGCGCCTGCGGGAAGATCCGGCGCATGGTCCGCTCCGGGTTGCGCCAGACGCAGATGTACTTCTCCTCCGCCCCCGCGGACCCCGCGGCGAGCCAGCTAGCGAGAGCGACTCCAGGAATAATAAACCTGGCCAGTGACCTCATCCTCGTCCTCCTTTTCGATCGGGTAGCGGTAGGCCGCGCGCACCTTCGCCCCCAGCACGTCCAGCGTAACGCCCGCGGCCGGGCCGCCCCGCCAGCCGGACCTGACCGCCCAGTCCGCGTTCAATTCCAGCCAGCCCAGCAGGGAGAAGTCGACCCCGGCAAAACCTCCCTGGAAGGGCTCCCCGTCCCGCCGGCCGGCGCTTCCTTCCGCCCGCAGGACCCCGCTTCCGGCCGTCCAGGTCAGGTCCAGCGCGGCCAGTTCCCGCCGCATCCGGGGCCCGGCCATGCCGCCGTGGGCGCCGCCGACCGCCTTGCCCCAGACGACCGAGACACCCGGCTTGAGCTCCGGCAGGTCGTCGCTTTCCCAGCCCACGCGCGCCGTGACCAGCCCGTCGTCGTCCGTGTCGGTCCACCGGTGCATGCCAACCCCCTCGCTGACGGACACCGCGTAGTCGAAATCCCCGGCCAGGCCCGAGGACATTACGCCGTTGTCCGTCTCGACCCCCACGGTCTCCCCCTCCAGGGTCCGCACGAGCAGCCGATTCGTGCTGTACGACGGCAGCAGCCCGAACGGCAGCACGTACCGGCCGGCGGTCAGGTTCCAGACCCCCATGCGCCCCTTGTATCGCAGGTACGCCTGGTCGAAACCAGTCTCCCGGAAGTCGTCCAGCGACTCGAACAGGGCGAACGCGACGACCCGGTCGCCGCGGGCGTCGGCGAACACCTGGCGGACCGCGATCCCGACGGCAGCGACGCGGGCCTCCCGCCCCGGCCCCATGGACCACGCCCGCAGGTCGGCGTCCGCCGTCACGAATAGCGCCCCGTCCGCTTCCGCCGCGACCAGGATCCCGGCGGCCGCGACGCTACGCCATGATCCGGCCATCTTCCATCCTCACGATCCGGCCCGCCCTCCCGGCCAGGTCCGGATTGTGCGTGACCATGACGATGGCCAGCCCGCCGCGGTGGAGGCTCTCGAAGAGCTCCATGATCCCCCCGGCGTTCCGGCTGTCCAGGTTCCCCGTAGGCTCGTCGGCCAGCAGGAGGGCCGGCGAGTTGACCAGCGCCCGCGCGATGACCACCCGCTGCATCTCGCCGCCGGACAACTGCCCGGGGTAGTGGTCCAGCCGCCGGCCCAGCCCGACCAGCTCGAGCAGCTCCGCCGCGCGGCGCTCCCCCGCCGGGTTGCGGGCGAAGAGCGCGGGAATGCGCGCGTTCTCGAGCACGGTCATGGTCGGCACCAGGAAGAACTGCTGGAAGACGAACCCGACCGAGTGCTTGCGCACCTCGGCCAGTTCGCGCTCGCCCGCGTTCGTCACGTCACGTCCGCTCACGAGGACCCGTCCCCCGGTCGGCGTGTCCATGCATCCGAGCATGTTCAGCAGGGTGGTCTTGCCGGAACCCGACGCCCCCACCACGGCCGCGAACTCGCCCGGGGCGACGTCGAGGCTGACCCCGCCGAGGGCCCGGACCTCCTCGCTCCCCCGCCGAAACGTCTTCACCACGTCCACCAGCCGCGCGATAGGCGCCCGTTCACTCGTCACGGAGCACCTCCATCGGCCGGATCCGCGCGGCCCGCGCCGCGGGATACACTGACGCCGCCAGGCTGACCACGACCACGAGCGCGGCGGAGGCGAGCACGACTGCCGCGCCCGGCTCCACGATCCTGGAGGTCGGCACGTAGACGACGAGGTACCTGCGGATCACGCCCTCGAACAGGGGCGAGAGCACCAGCGCGGCGGCACCGCCGACGGCCGCCCCGATCACGCCCATCAAACCCGTTTCCAGCGACACCAGCCTCATGATGTCGCCCGCGGTCGCCCCCACGCACTTCAGGTAGGCGAACTCGCGCTTCCGCTCGGCGATCGTCATGAGCTTCGTGTTCACGATGCCCATGATCGAGACGAGGAAGGTCATGATCACGGTGACGAACATGATCACCCGGGTGGATCCGAAGAAGGTCAGCACCCCGGCCCCGAGCTCCTTCGACGACATGACGTAGTAGTCGCCCGGCAGCAGGGCCCGCAGCTCGTCGAGCGTCGTCGCCAGCTTCCCGACGTCCTTGACCTTGATGGCGACGGCCGAAAGCTTGCCCTGCCGGTCGATCAGGGCCTGGGACACCTCCAGCGGCAGGAAGAACATGCCGTCGTCCTGCCCGTACGTCCGCTTCAGGATCCCGACTACCCGGAACTCCCGCTTCAACTGCTCGAAGTAGATCTTGTCGCCGACCGCCCGCTTCTCCAGGCGAGCCATCTCCGCCCCGAGAATGATCGGGTCCTTCCCCTCGAACCACCCCCCCCGGTCGAACTCGAGATCCGGCCTCATCTTCCGCAGGGCGGGGGTCACCCCCGTGAAGATGTCGGTCCGCGTCCCGTCGCTCGTGGTGAGCGCGAAGATGTTGAACGGCAGCACGGCGTCCAGGTTGCCCACCGTGGCGAGCCGGCCGAGGACGGACGCGGGGACGTACAGCGGGCTGATCCCCCCCTGCGCGATGATGGAGGCGGCCTCCATCGGACAGCCCTCCTTGGTGATGTAGAGGTGGACCCCGGACTTGCTCACCAGTTCGCGGTCGACTGCCGCCTGGTAGCCCCGGTCGAGCGCGAGCACGACGGTCAGCGTCACGGACGCCGTCGCGATGCTCAGGATGGTCAGCAGGCTCCGGGTACGGCTTCGCAAGATGTTGTTGAACGCGAGCCCCCGGAAGTTCACAGGCGCACGATCCCGAGCGCGTTGACCACGATCCGCTCCTTCCCCGCCGTGACCTGGGCCAGCATGCGGATCTTCGCGCCCTTCTTGAGGCCCTTCAGCGCCATGTCCCGGGGATAGACGGTCACGCTCTTCGTGCCTTCGGTGTAGGTGAAATCGCAACCCTCGGGGCACACCCACGAGACCTCGCCCTCGAGCACCACCGATTTGCCGCTCCAGGCCTTCGGCGCGCCCAGCACCTCCGCCAGCGCGACCGGCTTCCAGTCCGCCGGAACGGCCGCTCCCATGGCCCTCGCCTTGCCGCATCCCGCCAGGATCCCCGCCACCATCGCCAGCGCCACGATCGGGTACGCGACAACCGCGCGCCCCGGTCTCCATTGTTCGAATACCCGAATACGCATGATGGACCCCCCACTCGGCCCGTCCGGCAGGACGGGCATCACGACGTGTAGTTCAGTCGGCCGGTCGTCGGGAAGGGATCAGGCGATGGGGGGGCGGAACAGGACGGCGCCCGCCTCGGCGGGCTCATCACCCGGGGCGACGGGGACGCAGTCGACGACCCGGTCCGGGGCGGCCACGGCGAAAACCGCGGGGGCCACGGCGTGAACCGCTGGGCCGCAGTTGCAGCTTTCGCCACCGCCGCAAGGGGCCTTCTCCTGCGCACAGCAGAAGCCGTCCGGCTGCGAACAGCCGGGGCACCCGTAGGGCCGGCACTCGACCGGCCCCTGGGCCGTCTGGACGGCCGCCGCCACCACGAGGAACAAGGCCAACACGTATCTGTCCATGTCTTGTGTCATTCTACCAACTCCGGCCCGGCCCCAGCGGGTTCCCGGCCCGGCGGCCCGATTCACCGCCCTGGTGGCCCAAATGCCGTCGGCAACCACGGAATTCCTTGTCAGGTTTCCTGCGACAGGTATTCAAGGAGGCCGGGAAGCAGGGCGTGAGCCCGCTCCACCAGGGCGACGCCGGACGGTTCGAAGAGGAACGGCTCCAGCGACCGCGCCATCCTGGCCAGGTCCGTGCCGTCACGTGAGAACACGGACGCGCTCCTTGATCTTCGCCGCCGACTGCCCGAACAGGCCCGCGTACCGGGCCATCCTCCCGCGGTCGAGCCTGCGGATTCTCCTCCGGTTCCATCGCTCCGTCAGCGGATCGAGCGGCTCCCCTCTGCGCAGGGCGGCGTACAACCGGTCGACGATCGCCTTCTCCGGATCGGCCATCCGGACCTGCCGGTGCTCGACTTCCACCAAACCATACCCCCTGAACGCTGCCGGCTTGACCGCGAAGTACGTGAAGGTGCCGTGCGGATTGACGAACCGCCGAGTCCATCCGGAAGTGACCGAGGTTACTTGCACCGCGACATCCGGGACCAGCCCGTGCTGGAACATCGCGGTGTCGAGCGAGACGTAGGAGGGCTCATACAGGCGGTTCGCCACGAACAGGTCGGGGATAACTACCGGCTCCGGCCAGGCCAGCTCGAACAGGCCGCGCTTCAGCCGCCTGATCCAGCCCCGGCGCGCCCACTGGTGCATCTGGAGGTTTGCCACCCCCCGGCCCCGGGGCGGGAACATCGCGGCGAGATCCCGGGTCGAGAACACCTCGAGCCCGCCGGCATGCAGGACGCTCGCGGCACTGCTGATATCCATTGCGGTTGATTATAGCATGATATAAGCTTCCGCAACGGCCTGCCGTGGCCCTCTTCCCCAACCACGGCTGCGCTGGAATGTTGCCGTATACGATCGCGGCCACTCGCGTCTTCCGCGACCGGTCCTCGGCCCCGATCGACCTACGATCGGTCGCCCGGAGCCCCAGCGCACCACGGGATGCCTCGGATGTACGGCCGGACGCGACACGTTGGTGAAGGCTGAACGCTGGACTAGAATGGGACGCAGGAACGCTCCGGGGACGGGAAGGCGATCATGAAACCGGTCGAGATGCCAATTGAAGTCCGCACGCACGCCGAAGAGCTGATCAAGGAGTTCGCCCGCAAGCGGATCCCCGAGGACCTCGAGGACAAGGTCCGGATCCTCCACAAGACCCGCGGTTGCGCGATCACGCTCATCGAGGAGCGCCCGCACTTCATGCGCCCCGGCCTCTGGACGCTCTTCGAGGTCGCGCAGTTCCGCTACAAGCCCTCAACCGGCATCTGGACTCTCTACTGCCGCGATCGCCACCACAAGTGGTGGCGCTTCACCCCCGAGCCCCCCTCCCGCGATCTCGCCGCCCTCATTCGGGCCTGGATGAGGACCCAACCTGCATCTTCTGGGGGTAGTACACCCTCAACATCGTCCTTCCCACTCGCCCCCCCCACACCCCTCATGCCAGCCGGTTGCCTTCACAAGTAAATACTCGTATAGTGGAATCGTGGATGCGCGCTACGAGGTAGTCTTCTACTTGTCTTCCCGGGGCGACTCTCCCCCGAAAGAGTTCGTCGACCGGCTCGAGAAGCGCGTGAGAGCGAAGGTGTACAAGTGGCTTGACCTGCTCGCGGAGGAAGGTCCGGACCTACCGCGTCCCCATGCGGACGTGGTGGACGGACCGATACGGGAGCTCCGCGTGGGATTCGGCCGCCTGGAAGTGCGACTGCTCTACTTCTTCCACGCAAGGACGTTGATCGTGGTCGCCCACGGTTTCCTGAAGAAGGCCCGCGCCATCCCGGACGGGGAGCTTCGCAAGGCCCACCGGGCGCACGCGGACTGGTTGATACGGTACGGAGGGTCGAAATGAAGGACAGGGGAATCACACTGAAGTCAGCACTCAAGAAGGAGCTCCGGGACCCGGAGTTCCGGAAGGCGTTCAATGACGAGGACCTGCCCGCGCGGCTGGCGGTCCGGATCGCGAAACTGCGCGAGGCCCAGGGGCTCACGCAACGGGCCTTGGCCAGGAAGATGGGCGTCACCCAACAGGCGCTCTCCCTCCTCGAAAAGCCCTCGTCCGCCCGCTACACTCTGCGGACCCTCCAGCGGGTGGCCAGCGCGCTGAACCGGGAGCTTGTCGTCCAGCTTCGATAGATTGCGCGCGTCGGACCAAACTGAACACGATTATCGGAGCAATCTGAACACCGAAATCGGACCAACTTGAACACGGAAGACGGCCAAGCTGAACGGAGCAGGGGGCCTGGGGGCTCCTCCGAGGAGGCGCGGCCGGTCTGGCGACGCTGGACACTACACGACGCGCCGACGGCGTCCCTGCCAGGGAGCGAAAGCGCGGAAGATCAGGTGCATTTCGATTCGTTCATCAGGGGAGTCGAGGGCAGGGAGCAGGCCAATTGGCTGACTCGTTTCCGCGGGTTCAGCGACGTGGCCAACGCCCTGAAGGTGGGCCACTCGCCCTCGCACTTTCCTGGAGAAGTAGTAGATGATCACGTGGGGTACTTGTCGTTAGCAAAGAGGCGCGCCTCGTACTTGCCAACCTTCAGGAAGCTGACGAGTCCAAGGTTGAACACAAGTTCGAAGGTCCTCATCCTGTCGGTGATATTCACCTTCACTGACGACCGAGATCATGTGCACCCGCTGTTCGGGATCGACCCGCGCCTCGTTCAAGAGCCGCAGCGCCCGGATGGCCCGGTCGAACGCACCCGGGCACGCCCGCTGCGCGTCGTGCTTCGCGGGGTCGGCGTAATCCACCGAGATGCTGATCTCGTACATCCCGGCGGAGAACAGGGCCTTGGCGATCTCCGGCGTCACGAACCAGCCGTTGCAGATCATGGCCGCGAAGTTGTCGCGGGAGAAGTTGCACGCATAACCGACCTGGAGATTGACATGGACGAGCCGCCTGCGCAGAAAGGCGTACCCGTACCGGAGCTTCTTCGCGGCATCCCCGTAGCCCACCGCCCATTTATACCCGATCGTCAACCGGCGATGCGCCGCCGGCCCAAAAGCCCTCCGAGAGCACCAGGGGATGAGGCCGATGCACGACCGGACCCGTCCTGGAGGGCTAGAATGCCCCTATGGACGTCTGGTATGTCGGCGTGCTGGCCTTCCGCAAAAATGTCCTTATGGTACGCACCAAGACCGCAGAGGGCGCCGGCAAATGGTCATTGCCGCGTGAGTTCGTGCGGCACGGCGAGAAGGAGGACGACGCCGTCATTCTCACTCTCCGGCAGGATACTGGGTTCGACACGGTTCCCAACAGATTCCTCTACGAGACCGAGCCGATGGAGGACGGCAGTCTCGTTCGCTGCTACCTCCTCGTCTTCGATCGGGCGGAAGGAGCACCGCGAGATTTCTCCGACCTTAACGTCGCCCTGACCAACAACAGCTCGACCAGAGAATGCCGCTGGTTCCCGCTCGGCGAGGCCGGCGAGGATCCCGAGGTCGCCCGTGCGATCCCCCTCCTGGCATGCAAGGTGGACAATTGGCCCGCGGCCCATCCATACAACTGGGCCAGCATCCCTGATAAGAAGCGGGAGATGGAGCATCGCGCCCGCCGCGCACAGAGGTACTTCACGATCCCGGAGCCGCCCGAACCGGAACCGGACCCGCTATACCAGGCGCTGTTCAAGATCGCAGATCACATACCTGAACGGCATGAGCTGGTATGGGATTTCGTGCGGCGATTCGGTGGCCACCCCTCCGAGCGCGTCCGTGACGCCCTAGCCGTTTGCCTGCTCGAAGACCTGCTGCGTGACCACTTCGACCGGTTCTTCCCGAAGGTCGAGCTTCTGGCCGGGCAAGATCCGGGCTTCGCCGACTGCTTCTGGCGCTGCTGGGATGTTGGCCAGGCTTCCCTGCCCGGTAACCAGGAGCGCTTCCGTTCCCTGCAAGAGCGGATACGCAGCAAGAAGGGCGGTGGAACCTGAAACAGGCTGATATGCCCATCGAAATCCGCACGCACGCCGAGGAGCTGATCAAGGATTTCACCCGCAAACGGATTCCCGAGGGTCTCGAGGACAAGATCCGGATCCTCCACAAGACCCGCGGTTGCGTGATCACGCTCATCGAGGAGCGCCCGCACTTCATGCGGCCCGGCCTCTGGACCCTTTTCGAAGTCGCCCAGTTTCGCTACAAGCCCTCAACCGGCATCTGGACTCTCTACTGCCGCGATCGCCACCACAAGTGGTGGCGCTTCACCCCCGAGCCCCCCTCCCGCGACCTCGCCGCCCTCATTCGAGCCGTGGATGAGGACCCAACCTGCATCTTCTGGGGATAGCCCACTCGACGCCCCCCATCATGTTACCGGTCTCTCGAGGAATCCGGAGAAGTCCCACGGGATTTCGGATGCCCCAGGTCCCTCCTCGCTACGTGACAAACTCATGATGGACTGCCTGTGTGCTGCGCCCACCAAAAATGCATAATTGCTGAATGAAGCCTGCCGGCAGTGCTTCCGAATGTTCTCCATCATTGCAGCGTCTCGGCGCTCGTTGGTCTTGATCCATAGGTCGTAGTTCTCAGCAAGCCTAGGGTCGGCAAGCTTCCCGATCGCGGTCAGGATCGCGGCGTACCGCTTGGAGAAGAGATCGCTACAGTACTCGCTGTTGAGATACGCGAATCCGTATACACTGACGTAATGCCTGTGCGTTCCTGCTATCTGGTCGTACTCAGGGCCCGCCCTGCCTACTCTGTCGATCACTTCACCGAAGTTCTCGAAGAATGCCGCTTCTGGTGTTGGTAGGTCTACCGGGATCAGGTCGACCCGATGCTTCTCGCGATAGCGACTTACTGCGGTTCCCTCGAGGTTCATGCGGCCGCGGTTGAAATAGGTGCCGAGGGCCGCAGCAGGGGCTTCAAGGAAGATGACCTCGGGATTGATGCGCATCAGAATTGCCAGTAGCTCAGAGCTATTGCAGAGGCCATTCTCCGCATGTTCGGTAAAGACCACGGATACGCGCTTCATACGGTGACTTCATGCCGGCGCGCAATCAGCTTGACCGTCGCCCGGGTATCGAGGAATGGCGCCATCCCTAACAGAGTAACACTCGCTTGAAAGGCCTCCTTGTGTCTCACCGGATTAGACATACCGCGTCTGCGCCTCAAGAGCAGGGACATCATTTCGATATTGGCATTCGCCTTCCCCCTCCCGCGAGCATTGCATGAATGCAAGAGCGTCCCTCTTCTTGGGCCGCGCCGAGCTGGCCCGCCTCTGGGCGCAGGCGCAAGCCCACCGGCCGCTGGATTCAATCCCACCGCTGGTCTAGACTGGAACCATGAAGAGGATCGCCAGCGCCCAGGCCCAGCAGGGCTACCGGTTCGCCATCCGTTTCGAGGACGGTGCGAGCGGGGTGGTGGATCTGTCCAGCCTTGTGGACAACGGCGTATTCGTTGCGTGGCATGATCCTGCCGAATTCGGGAAGGTGGCCGTCGACAACGCCACCGGCACCGTGACCTGGCCGGGAGGCATCGACCTCGACCCCGACCAGCTCTATCATGACGTCACCGGCGCGCCGCTTACCGGTGCCTCCCAGCCCGTCGCCCGGTAGCTGTTCTCCCCGGCTCGACCGCGTCCGCATGCGATAGACTAGTTGATAATGGGCCAGTAGCTCAGCTGGTAGAGCACCAGCCTTTTAAGTTGGGTGTCCTCGGTTCGATCCCGAGCTGGCCCAGGCAGTTCTCGTTGATCAAGGCGGTTTTTCTAACTGTCAAACGACCGTGGCAAAGACACCCAAACTTTTCTTACCATTCGATTTACCACGGTCATGCCACGAACTTGGCAACCTTCCCCTGCTCATCCCCTCCGTGGCCAAGCTTGTCCTCAATCGCCTTGACCGCCATGTCCCGGGATTCGGATCCCTCTCCGAGGTAGAGCTCGGTGGTCCGGATATTCGTATGCCCGAGTAGCTTCTGGGCCGCCCTGACATCATGCGTGCTCAGCGCAACCCAAGTCGCAGCGAGTTTTCGGAAAGTCTTGAGCGTGATCCACGGAAGCCCAACCGCCTTGGCCGACTTCTTGAACGAGCGGGAAAGACAGTGCCTGTCCCGCTGGTTGTTGGACTTGCCCCGGAAGACGAGGCCTTCCCGCGGCATTCCTGTTTCCATCCAGAGGATGTTCAGCACCTCGTTCAGTGTTTTGGCCATCGGCAGCCGGTGAAGATCATTCACCTTGCGCCTGACAAGGACTAGCGTTCCCCCGATGAAATCCACTCTCGACCAGTCCAGCGAGAGAACCTCTCCAAGTCGTGCGCCGGTGTAGATGAGCGTCACCACAATCGGGTACAGCGAAGGCCTCTTGTGCTTCAGATAGTCCAGGAGCCGCTTGACCTCATCCACGCTCGGCAGAACCGGCTCCAGCAACCGCGGCTTTTCCACCCGAATCCCGATGGCAGGGTTCTTCTCGAGGTATCCGCGCTGGATAGCCACGTTGAACATCCTGCGTATCGATCGGTGGTGATTGTCGACGGTCACCTGGCTGATCCTCCCCTTGCAGGCGTGGAGAAAGGTCTCGACGTCAGCCCGGGTTATCTTCGCAAGCTCGATCTGTGCCCCTTTGTGTTTCACGAACGCTTTCAGGTGGCCGACAGGAGTCTGATACCCGAGGAGCTTTCTCTCATCCCTCAGGTACCTGACATACCAGTCGAAGAACTCGCCCAGGGTGCTCGGCTTCTCTCCGCTGAACTGCGCGGTGAAGTAATCATCCAGACGGTTCTTCTCGGCCAGGGCCTTCTCGAGGTTGTCGCCAAGAGTCTTGCGATAGTCCCGATACTTCTTGTCCTTCGTTTTTGCCTGCAACAAGCGTCTGTACAAGTAACGGAATTGGCCGTCCTTTTCCTGACGCCGCCACAGATTCCCCTCGACCTTCTCCATCTTTACCTCCTGAAAGCCAGGGGGCTCTGTACTAATTCTACAGCAC
>CAKKQC010000026.1 GCA_919901855.1 bacterium
TGTTAAGGTTCGTGAGAAAATGACCCACCCGGGTCGCCAGAAATTGACCCACCTTTAGGAAAAATAGAGTATCCTTCATCCTGCCTGTCTTAAAGCGGGCAACATGGATGAAAGGAGGAAAGGCGGGTGTTAGGAATGAAAGAATACAAGAATGTTCGAATGCTTGAGACCAGTGGAACAAGCATACATGGGATAGTCAAAAGGACCGGCATAGCCCGCAATACAGTCAGAAAGATACTCAGAGGCGAGGAAAACGAGAGCCGGTATGTTCTGACGGTTGGAAAGCCGAGCACGGTTGAGCCGTACCGTGCGTTGGTTGAGGAGAAACTGGGCAAAGGGCTGAGATTGAAGCGGATATACAGGGAGATTAAGGAAGAAAACGGGTTTGCGGGCAGCTACTCCGCTTTGAAGCGGTTTGCGCGGCGGCTTTCAAGGGAGAACCCTACTGCGTACATCCGGTTTGAGACCTTGCCGGGGGAACAAACACAGAACGATTGGTCCGGGTTCGAGGTTGAGTTTGAAAACGGTAAGCGGAACTGTAATCTATCAAACTTCGTACTATGCTGCTGCCGCAAGATGCACGGCACGTGGTATGAGAGAGGAACGCTTCCCAACCTGATAGACAGCCACAAGAAGGCGTTTAAGAAGTTTGAAGGAGTAACCATTGACATTGTTTACGACAACCAGAAGTCGGTAGTGGCATACCGGTTCAGGAAAGAGATAGTGCTCAACGGCAAGTTCAGGAAGTTTGCCGAGTACTACGGGTTCAACACCGTCCTGTGCACACCCTACAAGCCCAACTCCAAGGGAAAGATAGAGCGGCCATTTCCGTACATAGACGACGACTTTGTCAAAGGCAGGATATTTAAGAACGTGGATGACCTTAATGCCAGGTACGAACAATGGCTGGATGAAATTGCGAACAAGCGTGTGCATGGCACAACGGGCAAGGTCCCAGATGAGCAGTTTGAGCTGGAGAAGCTGCGTTTGAGGCCTTTACCGGAGAAAGAATACGAATTTTTCGAGCTTGTGGCGAGGAAAGTCGCAACCGACTGTCTGATATCGGTTGAAGGGAGCCGCTACTCTGTCCCGTGGAAGCATGCGGGGACGTCGGTAACGGTGAAGAATTATCCGAATCACTTCGAGGTATACTCCGCAACCGAGAAGATAGCCGAGCACAAGAAGATGGTGGAAAAGCACCAAATGGTAATAGTTCGCGAGCATTATGAGGGGCTAAGGCAGCGGCGCAAACCGGCGAGGATTTCAACCATGCAGGCGAAATTCCGGATGCTTTCGGAAAGCCACGGGGAAGAATACTTTGCGGGACTGGTAAAGCACCACAAGGCATGTATCAGCATCGTCGGGCCGAAATTCCTGCGGCTGTTTGAGAACTATCCGCCTGAGGTACTGCGCGAGATATTTAGTATGTGCGTTGAGCACGGGATTTACGACTTCACGCAGTTAAGAGAATATTTGCATCGCATGCCGACCGTGGTGACGGCTGCTCCTTCCGGATGCGTGCATCATTCCAACATAGAGCCGAGGGATTTGGGCGTGTACGCCCTGGCTGGAGGGTGCCATGGCAACTGCTGAGATGGAAATACTGAGGGAACGGCTGAAGTGCCTGCATCTGGTCAAAAGCCTGGAGGTGCTGGATGAGTTTCTGCAAAAGGCGGTGAAGGCCAAATGGAGCTACACGGAATTCCTGAGCCGCCTCATGGAGGAGGAGTATCTGGCAAAGGGCGAGAGAAGCAGGAACGCCAAGGTGAAGAATGCCAAGTTTGCTGACATGAGACTGCTGGCGGATTTCGACTTCAAGGCACAGCCCGCAGTGAATGAAAAGCAGATAAAGGAACTCGCCGGGCTTTCGTTCATCGACAAAAAGGAGAACATTGTCTTCCTTGGCCAGCCCGGAGTTGGAAAAACACACCTTGCAACGGCCATAGGCATAAATGCCTGCCACGCTGGATACCGGACACTCTTCATTAACGCACACAAGCTGATGAGCAAGCTCGGCGGCAGCCTGTATACCGAGACCTTGAACTCCACCCTTTCTGAACTGTCCAAGTATCACCTGATTGTCGTGGATGAGTTTGGGTACCTGCCGGTAAAGGAGGATCAGGCAAACGCCTTCTTCCAGCTTATAGCCAGGAAATACGAGAGGACGTCGTTAATAATGACCTCCAACCTCAATTTCGACCAGTGGGGAAAGGTTTTAGGCAATGAAGTGCTTGCCACGGCCTTCTTGGACCGCCTCCTGCATCATTGCCACGTTATCCAGATTAACGGCGAGTCATACCGTTTGAAAAACAGGAAAAGAAAGGATGGTGATATTTAACCCTTATTTGTTGATGCAGGGTGGGTCAAAATTAGGCGACCCCCTGGGTCAATTTCATCCGACCCTTGACA
>CAKKQC010000027.1:0-151611 GCA_919901855.1 bacterium
GGCCCACGCACGCGGCGCCGGGCCCGGTCGCCACCGACCCCGCCAGCGCCGCCGGAGTCTGGACCGTCGCCGTAACCACAGAGGCCGCCAGCAGGTTCGTCGACCCGCACGTCGTACCCGTCCCCGTGGCCGTAAACACGGCCAGCCCCGCCCCCGCCGTCGAGTACGTCCACACGAACGTCTGCGAGGTTCCCGCCGTCAGGGTCACCGGCCCCGCCGGAATCGGACCCGTCTCGAGCCCGACGAGGGCGGCGCCCGGCCCGACCGCGAGGTCGGGCAGCATGCCCGTCACGTCCGCCCCACCCGCGTTGGTCACTGTCAGCGCCACGGTCACCCACTGGCCGGCCGACACGACCGGCGGCGAGACGGTCGTGCACGCCACCAGCGCCCCCGCCGCCGTCACCGCGATCGCGCTCGACGGAACCGCCCCCGTCGTCACCACGCCCAGGCTGTTCGCATCCGTCCCCGTCACCGTCGTCGTCAGAATCACGGTCCCCGCCGACGATCCCGAGTACGTCCACGTGAACGTCACCGACGAGTTCCCCGCCACCGTCGCCGGCATCGCGGGCTCGGGCCCCGCCGTCTCCGTCGCGTTCCCGCCCCCGCTCACCCCGAACGGATTGCCCGGCCACTGGACGTTCACCCCCGTCGCGTCCGCCTCGCCCGTGTTGGTCACTGTCAGCGTCACCTGGTAGCTCTGGCCCGTGCAGATCGCGGACGCGTACTGGGCGGCCTGCGCGGTCAACTGCGCAGGCACCTGGACCTGGACCGTGACCGACCCGGCGGCCTCCACCGCCACCAGCACCCCGCCGCAGAGCGTAGTTCCCGCCACCGTCACCGTGAACGTGACCGGCCCCGCCCCGGTAGCCGTATAGCTGAAGACGAACGTCGTTGCCCCGGCCACCGTCAGCGACGCGAGATCGACCGGCACCGGCCCCTGCGCCACGCTCACGAGCCCGCCGCCCGGGCCCGCGTAGATCGTGGCCGAGAGCCCGGTCACCGCTGTACCGCCCGTGTTCGTCACCGTGAGCGCGACCGTGAACCACTGGCCGGCTGAGACCGCGGCCGGCGCCGCGATCGCGGACGCAAACGCCCCCGCCGTCGAGATCGTCGCCGCGCGGTTCAACGCGCCCGTCGTCTCGACCACCCCCGAGTTCGCGTCCATGGCCGTGACCGTAGTCGACAGCGTGAGCACCCCCGCCGTCAATCCCGTGTAGGTCCACGTGAACACGGCCGTGGCCCCACCCAGAAGCGTCGCAGGAAGGGCCGGGTACGGGCCCGCCGACAGGCTCGCCGTCCCGCCCCCGGTCATGACGAGCGGCGGCGCCACGACGTCCAGCCCCGTGGCTGTCGCCTGTCCCGAGTTCGTCACCGTCAGCGTGACGACGAAATCCTGGCCCACGCACGGCCCCGTCGGGTAGATCCCGATCGTGGCGGAGAGCGCCACCGCCGTCTCCACCGTGGCGGAGACGCTGGCCTTCGCGATCAGCGCCGTCGCCCCCGAGCACGTCATCCCGACTCCCGAGGCCGTGAACGTAACCACCCCCGCGCCCGTTGCGGTCACCCCGAACATGAAGAGCGCCGAGCCCCCCGGGATCAGCGTGAATGGTCCCGCCGGGATCGGACTCGACGGGTTGCTCACGAACCCGCCACCCGGGTTCACGTACGCAGTCGCCGTGACTCCCGTGACGATCGCGGCGCCCATCCCACCCGTGTTTGACACCGTCAATGTCAACGGGAACCATTCCCCGACCGAGACGTGGCCCGGCACGGTTGCCACCACATCGAGCACCCCCGGATTATCCACGCTCATCCCCTTCGGCCCCGTGGCACCCCGCAGACCCGAAGTCAGGACCGATAGAGAGTTGGCGTCCACTGCCGTGACGGTCGTGGTGAGGATCACCTGCCCCGCGACAGTCCCTGTGTAGGTCCACGTGAATGTCGCCGAGGCCCCACCTACGAGCGACGCCGGCAGCACCGGAGTCGGCCCCACTCCGGTCGCCGCCCCCCCAAGGCCGCTCAACTCCCACAATGCGTTCACTCCGCTGGCCGTCGCCCCTCCCGTGTTCGTCACAGTCACCGTCACCAGGAAGTTCTGTCCCGTGCAGACGGAGGCAACATACGCCTTCGCATAGGCCACGAGCGCCGCCGGGGTCTGCACCGTCGCCGTCACCACCGAGGCCGCCAGCAGGTTCGTCGACCCGCAGGTCGTCCCCGTGCCCGTGGCGGTGAAGACCGCAAGCCCTGCGCCCGTAGCCGAGTACGACCACACGAACGTCTGCGACGCGCCCGCCGCCAGCGTCACCGGCCCCGAAGGAGTCGGGCCGGTCTCCAGGCCAACGAGTCCGCTACCCGGCCCCACCGCGAGGTCGGGCAGCACGGCGTCCACATCCGCGCTCCCCGAGTTCGTCACCGTCAACGCCACCGTGATCCATTGGCCAATTGACACCTGCCCCGGCGTCACCGTCGTCCGCGCTGACAGCGCGCCCGCCGCCGTCACCGCGATCGCCGGAGACGGCACCAGCCCCGTCGTCACGCCCGCGAGGCTGTTCGCGTCCGTCCCCGTCACCGTCGTCGTCAGGATCACGCTCCCCACCGCCGCGCCCAGGTACGTGAACGTGAACGTCTGCGACGCCCCGCCCGCGAGCGTCACCGGCATCGCCGGCACCGGCCCCGCCGTCTTCGTCGCGTTCCCGCCCCCGCTCACCCCGAACGGATTCCCCGGCCACTGGACGTCAACCCCCGTCGCGTCCGCCTCGCCCGTGTTCGTCACCGTCAGCGTCACCTGGTAGCTCTGGCCCGTGCAGATCGCGGAAGCATACTGGGCCACCGCCGCCGTGAGCTGCGCGGGCTTCTGGATCGTGACGACCACGGACCGTACAGCCTGCACGGGCGTCGGAACGCCCCCGCACAGCGTCGTCCCCGCCACCGTCACCGTGAACGTCACCGGCCCCGCCCCCGTCGCCGTGTAGCTGAAGTAGAACGTCGTCGCCGTCCCCGCCGCCAGCGACGCGAGATCCACCGGCACCGGCCCCTCCGCCCCGCTCACCAGCCCGCCGCCCGGGCCCGCGTATACGGTCGCCGTCAGCGCCGTCACCGCCGTCCCGCCCGTGTTCGTAACCGTCAGCGCGACCGTGAACCACTGGCCCTCCGAAACCGCGACCGGCGCCGCACCGGCCACCGCGAACGCTCCCGGCGTCGAGATCGTCGCCGCGCGGTTCAACGCGCCCGTCGTCTTCACGACCCCCGAGTTCGCGTCCGTGGCCGTGACCGTGCTCGACAGCGTCAGCACTCCCGCCGTCAATCCCGTGAAGGTCCACGTGAACACGGCCGTGGCTCCGCCCAGAAGCGTCGCAGGAAGGGCCGGGTACGGGCCCGCCGACAGGCTCGCCGTCCCGCCCCCGGTCATCACGAGCGGCGGCGCCACGAGGTCCATGCCCCAGGCCGTGGCCTGGCCCGCATTCGTCACCGTCAGCGTCACGACGAAGTCCTGGCCCACGCAGGGGGCCGCCGGGTAGATCCCGACCGTGGCGGAGAGCGCGATCGCCGACTGCACCGTCGCCGAAACGCTCGCCTTCGCGACGAGCGCCGTGGTCCCGCCGCACGTCATCCCGACTCCCGAGGCCGTGAACGTGACCACCCCCGCCCCGGTCGCCGTCACCCCGAACATGAAGGTCTGCGACGTCCCGGCCGTGAGCGTGATCGGTCCCGCCGGAATCGCGTTCCACGGCTTGCTCACGAACCCGCTGCCCGGGTTCACGTACGCGGTCGCCGTGAGCCCCGTGATGTCCGTGCCCCCCGTGTTCGTCACCGTCAGCTCAACCGGGAACCACTGCCCGACCGAGACGTACGGCGGCACGCTCGAAACAGCCGCCAGCACGCCCGGATCCGTCACCGTCACCGGCCCCGCCGCCAGCGGTCCCACCGTAACCGGGAATGTCGAGTTCGCGTCAACGGCCGAGAGCGTCGTCGTGAACGTCACCGGACCCGCCGCCGACCCCGTATATGTCCACGTGAAGGTCCACGTGGCACCACCCGCCAGCGCGACGGGCAGAACGGGATTGGGTCCCACGCCGGTCGCTGCCCCGCCGCCGTCCAGCGTCCATGCCGCCGCCGTCAGAGCCGTCGCATCGGCCTGGCCCGTATTGGTCACCGTGAGGGTCACCAGGAACGTCTTTCCCGTGCACGCCGTCGCCGCCAGCAACTTCACCGTCGCATCGAGCGCCGCCGGAGTCTGGACCGTCGCCGTCACCGTCGAGGCCGCCAGCAAGTTCGTGCTCCCGCAGGTCGTCCCCGTGCCCGTGCCCGTGAATACCGCGAGTCCGGCCCCGTTCGCCGAGTACGTCCAGACGAACGTCTGGGAGGTCCCCGAGAGGATCGTGACCGGGCCCGCCGGCACCGGCCCAGACTCGGCCACGACCAGCGCCGCCCCCGGCCCGACGGCGACGTCCGGCAGGACCCCGTTCACGTCGGCCCCGCCGGTGTTCGTGACCGTCAGGGCGACCGTGATCCACTGCCCGATGGACACTCGCCCCGGCGAGACCGTGGTCCTCGCGACGAGCGCCCCGGCCGCCGCCACCGCGATCGCGTTCGACGGCACCGCCCCCGTCGTCACCACCGCAGACGAGTTCGCGTCCGTACCCGTCACCGTCGTCGTCAAGATCACGTTGCCCGCCGCCGACCCCGAGTACGTCCACGTGAACGTCTGCGACGCCCCGCCCGCCAGCGACACGTTCATCGCCGGCATCGGCCCGTCCGCCTTCGTCGCGTTCCCGCCCCCGCCGACGCCGAACGGATTCGCCGGCCACTGGACGTTAACCCCGTTTGCATCGGCCTCGCCCGTGTTGGTCACCGTCAGCGTCACCAGGTACGGCTGGCCCGTGCACACGGCCGACGCGTACTGGACCACCTGCGCCGCGAGCTGCGCGGGCTTCTGGATGAGCACGTTCACGATCCCGGCGCCTGTGGCGGGCATGGGCACCCCGCCGCAGAGCGTCGATCCAACCGCCGTCACCGTGAACGTCACGTTGCCGAGCCCGGTCGCCGTGCAACTGAAGGCGAAGGTCGTGGTTCCCCCGACCCCGAGCAACGCGAGCGCGACGGGCACCGGCACCCCGGGCCCGCCGACCAGCCCGCCGCCGGGCCCCGCGAACGCAGTCGCCGTCAGCGCCGTGACCGCCGACCCGCCCGTGTTCGTGACCGTCACCCGAATCCCGAACCACTGTCCGAGCGATACCTTGGCCGGCCCCCAGGCCGTGGCCGTCAACTGGCCCGCCGTCGTGATCGTCGCCGCCCGCTTGATCACCCCCGTCGTCTTCAGCACGCCCGAGTTCGCGTCGGTCGCGGTCACGGTCGTCGAGAGCGTCAGCACGCCCGCCGTCAGCCCCGTGTAGGTCCAGGTGAACACGGCCGACGCCCCGCCCGCGAGGTCCACGGGCAGGCCCGGCATCGGGCCGTCCTTGAGGGTGGCGGTGCCTGCCCCCGTCATCACGATCGGCGCGTTCACGAGGTCCACGCCGGTCGCCGCCGCCCCGCCGGTGTTGGTGACCGTCAGCGTCACGACGAAGTCCTGGCCGACGCAGGGCGCCACCGGATAGATCCCGATCGTGGCGGAGAGCGCCACCGCCGTCTGCACGGTGGCGGAAACCCACGCCCCCAGCTTCAGCGGCGTTGCCCCGTTGCACGTCATCCCCACTCCCGACGCCGTGAACGTGACCACGCCCGCCCCCGTTGCCGTCACCCCGAACGAGAAGGTCTGCCAGTCCCCGGGCACGAGCAGGGGCACCACCACGGGCACCGGCGGCGACGGCTTGCTAACGAACGCGCTTCCCGGGTTCACGTACACGGTCGCCCCCAGGTTGGTGATGTCGGTTCCGCCCGTGTTCGTGACCGTCAGGAACACCTCGAACCACTGCCCGGCCGACACGTACGGCTGGACCGTCGTGACCACTCCGAACGCCCCCGGCGACCCGACCGTAAGGGCCGGGCTCGAGACGGGCCCCGCGTACGTGGTCGCCCCCGTGTTGGCCCCGATCCCGGACACCGAGGACGTGAACGTAACGTCGCCGTTGGTTATCCCGGTGTAGGTCCAGGTGAAGGTCTGCGACAGCCCGCCACCCAGCGTGAACGGCATCGGCGGCAGGGGCCCCGACCCCGCCGACACCCCGCCGGCGCCGGTGATCACCCATCCGGACATCACCATCGCGGTCGCGGTCGCGCCGCCCGTGTTCGTAACCGTCAACCGGACCTGGAACGTGCCGGTGGGGCTGCACACGGACAGGGGAACCAGGCTCACGGCGGCGTCCAACGCGGCGGGGGCCTGGATCAGGACCGTGTTCGACAGCCGCCACCCGAGCGATATCGGGAGGCCGGACGCCACATCGAGCGCGGTCACAGTCGTCGTGAACCTGACCAGCCCGGGCGACGCCCCCGTGTAGGTCCACGAGAACACGGCCGACGCCCCGGACGCGAGATCCATCGGCAGGACCGGGTCCGGCCCGGAGGAATAGGCCGCCCCGCCCGGCCCCGTGATCCAGAACGGCTCGATGTTCAACCCCTGCGCCGTCGCGCCGCCCGAGTTCCGGACCCGCAGCGTCACGAAGAACTCCTGCCCCACGTCCCGGTTCGGCAAGGGCGAGACCATGACCGTCGCCGACAGCACCGCCGGGGTCGAGACCACGGTCGACACCACGGCCTTCACGCGCTGAACCGCGCCGCAGGTGGTGCCGGCCACGGACATCGTGAACGTGACCGCGCCCGCCCCCGTCGCCGTGTACGTGAAGATGAACGTCGTCGCGCCGTTGGCCGCCAACGACGCGAGGTTGATCGGCACCGGCCCGAGCGGACGGCTCACGAACGCGCCGCCCGGCGTGGCGTAGACCGTGGCCGTGAGCGCCGTGATGGGCATCCCGCCCGTGTTCGTGACCGTCAGCCGCACCGTGAACGGGGATCCCACCAGCACGCCGGGCGACACCGATCCGGAGACCGAGAACGCGCCGGGATCGCCGATCAGGAGCGCGTTCGAGACGTACGGCCCGGCGGACACGGGCTCCCCGGTGCTGCCGTCGGTCGCGTCGGCCGACGCCTGCATCGTCACCGACCCGGCCGTGCTCGCCGTGTAGGTCCAAGTGAACGTGATGCGCGCCAACGGATTCAGCGGGCCGTAGGGCTGGGCGGGCCGGGGGCCGGCCACGTAGGTGACGCCGCCCGGCCCCACCGTCGACAACGGCGGGGTCACGAGGCCCGTGGCCGCCACGGAGCCGTTGTTCGTAATCGTCAGCGTCACGAGGAAGTTCTGGCCCGTACAGATCGTGTTCGCGAGGACCTTGAGCGACCCGTCCAGCTTCACGTTGGACGGCGCGCTCGTGTCCCACGTCGACAGGACGAGCCCCCCGCAAGTGACGGCGTCGACGCTGCCCGTCCAGATGATGTCCGGGGCCGTCCAGGGAGCGCCGCCCCACACGTAGTATGTCCAGGTGAACATCGCCGATGTGCCCGGCATCACCCCGCTCGCCGTTCCGCCGGGCATCGGTCCATTCGCGAAGTCGTGGTAGATGCCGATCCCGTCATCGGTGCTGACCATGTTGACGTTGGTGATGTCCAGAGGCGCCCCGCCGCTGTTCGTGACCGTGAGCACGACCTCGATGGTTTCGTCGCCCGGCGACGACGTGGGCGCGGACACGACCGCCCGCAGCGCCCCGGGCCCGGCGATGGTGACCGGATTCGAGATCCGCGTCGCGCTCAGCGCCGCCCCCGAGTTGCCGTCGTTCCCGGTCACCGTGACGGTGAAGTCCAGAACCCCCGCCCCCGTCGCCGAGAACGTCCACGTGAAGAAGGCGCGGTTGCCTCCGCCCGGGAGCGTCGTCCCGACCGGGTTCATCCACGCGAACGCCGCCTTTCCCGTGCCCGCGACGAAACATGTCCCGCTGAGGTTGAGGACGGGCGCACCCCCGGAGTTCGTGACCGTCATCGCCACCTGGATGCGGTCCCCGATGCAGACGGTCGTCGCCCCGTCCGGCCGCTTGGCCGTGACCGGGCTCCCGCGCATGTCGGAACCTACTTGCACGAGCACGCTGTCGGGGCCTCCGTTCACGTACAGCAGCCCCGTGTCGAGGTAGGCCGAGTTGTTGAAGTCGGTGGCCGTGACCTGCGTGATCATGGTGACCAGCCCCGGCGAGACGCCCGTGAACGTGTACGTGAACACGACTCCGGTATGACCCGGCAGGAAGTACGGATACCCCGGTGTCGGATCGAGGAGCGTGGTCACGCTCCCGGCACCCGAGACCGTGATCGGCGTCGCCGTCAGGCTGAACACGGGCGCGACGGTAAACGGACCCGCGGTACCGCCGCCCGTGTTCGACACGGTCAGGGTCACGAGGAACGGCTGGCCCACGTTCACGACCGCTGGGCACTCGAACAGGGCCTCCAGCACCGCCGCCTTGTCGATATAGAAGGTCCCGGTCATTACGGGTCCCGTGGTGAGGACCGCCCCCGACGTGCCGTCCCTGGCGGTCACCGTCTCCGTGAAGACGATCCATCCCGGTGAGCTGGCGGAGTACGTCCACGTGAACGTGATAGACATCCCGCCCGGAATAGTCCGGGTCAGCGTAGGCGAGAGGGAGGGGGTCGGTCCGGCGGAGTAGTTGACCACCCCCGTCCCGGTCACGTCCGGCCGGTACGGCGACGGGATCGTCACGTTGAGCGCGGTCGCGTCACCCGTGTTGGTTACGGTCAGCGTCAGCCAGACGCCCTGGCCCTCGTTCCGGGACACCGGGATCGTCGTGAACGAAGCCGCGAGCGCGGCCGGACGCTGAATGACGTACGGCCCGGACGTGGCTGTGTCCGAGATCGCCTTCCCGGAGTAGCTGTCGGTCCCGTTCACGGTCGCCGTAAACCACACCGTCCCCGGCGCCGACCCCGTATAGGTCCAGGTGAAGGTCTGCGACTGCCCGATGCCGAGCGACGCCCACGGCAGGGCCGGGGTCGGCCCCGGGCCTTTCGTGGCGGACCCCGTTCCGGACACCCAGAACGGCATCGTCACGAGGTTGAGCAGCGTGTCTCCCGTCGCGGCGGCCCCGCCCGTGTTCGTGATCGTGACGGTCACGAGGAAGGTCTGCCCGACGTTGCGCGGGCTCAGGTACCCCGTCACGTAAGCGTCCAGGATCGCGGGTCCCGAGATCGTCGAGTAGACGGTAGCCGTGCCCAGCGCGGGCAGCCCGCCGCACGTGGAACCCGCGCCGCTCGCGGTGAACTGCACGACTCCGCCTCCGGAGGCGGAGTACGTCCACCGGAAGGTCTGAGCCGCCCCGGGATTGAGGTCCACGGGGCCCGGCGGGATGGGACCGAGTTCCTGGAACACCCGGTAGTCCCCGATCGGCCGGGCGATCGCGGGCATGACGCCCAGGACCGCGGTCGAGCCCGTGTTGGTCAACGTCAGCGCCACCGTGAACCAGGTGCCGATTACCGGGGCCGGCGGCGAGGTCACGCGCGCGGCCAGCTTCCCGCCGGCATTCGGCGGGCCCGCGAGCCGGAGATTGTCGACGTAGATCCGCCCTCCCGCCTTCGTGTTGGCGATGTCGAGATGGAGGATCAGGGTCGACAGGGCATCGGTCGACAGAACCGCGCCGCCGGCGGTCGTGAACGTGAGATCCAGCGACACGTTGTTCATGCCGGAGGCCAACAGGACCGTGGACGTGATCTGGCCCGTGAAGAAGTTGTTGGCGTACAGGCTCAGGTACGCCCCACCCGTCGTCCAGGGAAGGTTCCCCGGGTCGACGTACACATCCGCCGTGAACTTCGTGTACGGGGTCCACACGCTCGGCGTGAATCCGGTCAGGTTCGCCCACTTATCCTGCGTGTTCTGCGTGCTGGTGATACTGGCTAGCAGGCATCCCGTGCCCTGCGTGATCGCCGCCGCCGTCGTCCCGTTGACCGTCCGGGTCGCCCAGGCCCCGCTCCACGTCCCGTGGCCGTCTAGCGTCTCGGCGCCGCTGAGCAGCAGCGGACAGCCCGGGATCGTGTAGACCTCGGCGTTCGGGGACACGATCGGGTCCGAGGTCAGGGGTCCCGTGTCGGTGCCCGTGATCGTGACCGTGAGGTTGACAACGCCGAGCTCGACCCCGGTCAGGGTCCACGTCAGCGAGAACAACGCGCCCGGGGCCAGCGAGGCGGGGACACCCGTCGCCGGGCCGTCCACGGGTACCAGCCAGCCGCCGGTGCCAGTCTCCCAGAACGGCACGAGGTCGATCCCCGTCACGGTCATGACCCCCGTGTTCGACACCGAGAGCGTGGCGACCACCGTGCCCTCCTCCGAGAGAGCCGTGGACGAGAGCGTCCACCACCCCAGGAGCCACCCGCCCGCCACCTCGGTCACGGTGACGTCGTTGCTGGTGACCGTCGGCTGAGGAGAGAACGCGGGATTCTGGAAGTCCGCCTGCGCCGTGTTGGGCCCGACCGTGGACGCCATTCCGGAGACGGACACTGTCATCGTCACAGCCGTAATTCCGCCCGGAACGACTTTCGCGATGTTCCAGACAGCCTTGGTCCCATCAAAGACCCCGCCCGGCGCGTTCACGAAGGCAACCCCGCCGGGCACCGTGTCCCAGACCTGGATATTGTAGGCAGTGTTGGCGCTCGTATTGGATACCGTGATCGTATATACGAGGTTGTCGCCGCGGTACACGGGATCCTTGTCCGCCGTCTTCACGAGCGCGATCTGAGTGTCCGGCGACATGAACGCGGCCGCCAGCCCGGCCACCTCGCCCTGGTAGGCGACGTCGTTCTCCGTGATCTCCCACGGCACGGCCACGGCTCCGGACGCGTCCGGCCCCGTGCAACAGAACGCCCAGTCGCGGTACCAGTAGTGCCGGCCCGTGCCGCCGAGCCCGCCCAGCGGCGGAACCACACTGCCGCCGTAATAGACGTTCGCGCCCCCGGGAATGATCCCGGGGAACGGCCCGTAGGTGGACGTGTTGTTGTCGTTAATCCCTATGCTGTCCGTACCCGCGTAGTACGGGTATCCGATCTCGGCGACGGCGGCGGGTTTGCCGAGGAAGCTCGCCTTCCCGTCGGCGTCGCCCCAGTTGCCGAACCATCCGTGGTAGAGCTGCCACGAACTGTGCTCCCCGCCGATCGCGGCCATGTTCGAGGCGTAGACCATGTTCGGCCCGTTGAGACCGTAGAAGTAGTGCAGGATCGCCTGGGCCCGGTCGCGCGCCTCCTGGACCGTGTGCGTCCCCGTCGCCCCGATCCGGGCCGCGTGCAGCAGGTGGAGTCCACGCCGCCCCTTGTAGGCGTTACTCCCCCAGTTGAACTCCTCGTCGAGGTCGCACCCGGACATGTACCCGCCGCCCTTGGTGAACGCGTCGTTGACGAGGTTCGAGAAGTTCGCCCGCATCCCGTTGACGACCGAGCCGGTGGCCCCGGGGGCGAGCGTGTAGGCGGTCATGGCGCGCATGCCCGCCGTGTTCAGGCTCACGTTGTACTGCACCCACACGGAATTCATGCCCCCGGGGCTAGTCCAAGTGCAGTAGGTGTCCACATACGACTTCGCCGCCACCGCATTCGGACCGGCGTTGTCGAGCCGGTACAACTCGGCCGCGAACCAGAGCTTGCACTCGTTGCCGGTCAGGGCGGACTCCGCCGCCCACGCGCTGTTCGCGCATGCCGTCAGCGTCGCGGCGTATGCCGCGTCGTAGGGGGCCCACAATCGGGCCCCGATGCAGAAGCACGCGCCCGCGATCGAGGTCGAGTCGTTCGTGGGGTTGAGGTAGTACCGCGGGGTCCCCGTATCGCCGCTCGGCGGCGATCCCCCGCTGTAGTCGCCGAGCCTCTTCTTCACGATGGAAAGGACTTTCCCGCCCAGCCCGGGGGCCTGCATCTTGCGGTAGAAATCGAGCTGGAACCTGATCTCGTCGAGGCAGTCCGGCACGTTGTTCCCGGACTCCGGGATCGCGGTGGCGTCGCTGTTGTACGCCGTCGAGTTCAGCTCGAACCCCATCGCGATCCCCCAGACCGCGGCTCCCCCGTCGCCGCCCCAGCTTCCGCCGCCCTTGAGTCCCGCCGAGCCCAGGTACTTGTTGTAGTCGCCGGCGTCGTGCCACCCGCCCGAGAGGTCGAGCGTGCCGTGGTTCGTCGCGTCCAGGTCGTCCCACTGGTTGTGGGCGCAGGCCGTGTCCGCCGTGTGGCAGGCGCCACCGGGATCGGCCCAGACCCCCATGTGGGCCGGGCCGTGTGGAACGCCGCACCGCTGGGCGAAGAACGCCTTCAGGATCGCGTAGCCCGCCCGGTTGTAGACGCTCTCCTTGATATCGAAGTCGTAGCTCTTCCCCGCAAGAGCGGGCACCTTGAGGTAGTAGGTCCCCTCGGTCTTGAAGTTCGAGAAGTCGACCTGCCAGACGTTCTCGTTCGCGTCCGGGTCCAGCCCCTTGCTCGTGATGCTCCCGCCGTCGGCCGGGATCCGGTAGACGAGCGACCCGTCGGAGGCCCGGTGGACCTCCGCCGTCGCGCCCGGGTTGGCGTTCACGACCCCGATCTTCTGGTCGTTGAGCCGGTAGCCGAAGTGGTCGACCTTGATCGACGGCGCGAACGTGACGGGATCGAGGATCTGCTCGCCGTTCGACACGATCGGGGTCGTCGAGATCCCGCCCGCCGAGACGCTGTCCAAGGCGTAGACCGTGGCCGTGAAGTATTCGATCCCGGGGAGCGTCCCAGTGTACGTCCAGGTGAACGTGATCGACGCACCCGCGGCGAGCGTGACCGGCATGGCCGGCCAGGGACCCGCCACGTAGCTCACGCCGCCGGTACCCGACACCACGAACGGCGACGCGGTGACCCCCGTGGCCTGCGCGGTGCCCGTGTTCGTGACCGTGAGCGTGATCCTGAAGTTCGAACCCGTGTTCACGTTCGGGAACGCGACCAGCCGGGCGTCGAGCACGGCATGGTCGACCTGGATCTCGTACCAGAGCGCGGCGTTCGCCTCCGAGATCGCGAACTGGGCTTTGCCGCCCGAGTTGTTGACCGTGACCGCCGCACCGCGCGCACCGGTGTTGGACAGCGCCCACACCCGCACGTTCGCCGGCGGGAACGGAAGCGTCATGCTCGCGGGCACGCCTTCGACCAGCGCGGGCGAGGAGCCCCAGTCGTTCCGGCTCGTTAACTGGGTGCCCTCCGGCGGCGGCCAGGCGATGGGCGTGCTCGGATAGGTGTAGAAGCCCTGGCCCGTGTTGCGCTGGGCTCCCAGCGCGGTAAGCACGATCTCGCGCGCCTGCGACAGCGCCACCATCCCGTCCATGGCGGTCAAGGCGACGACGTTGTACCCGCCCTGGAGCCCCATGCCGGGCTGGAACTGGAAGCCCGAGAGCGTGATCGTCTTGCCCCCGCCGTACCCGACGATCCACTTCGACCGCGGGCTGTCCACGGTGACGAACCCCTTCCCCGCCGTCGAGGTGTCCCACACGAGCTGGCCGGTATCCGACCGGAGGACGTTGCCCGACACGTTCACCGAACCGGGCGCCAGCGCGCCGCCGGGCACTACCGGGGTCTTGCCCGTCGCCAGTGCGATCCGGGTCACCAGCGCGACCTTGTCGTCGATCCCGACACTCCCGGAGCCCGGAATCCACCCGCCGCTGTCGGCGGCGCCGTTTATCTCGGCGTCCTGGCTCATGGACGCGACCATGACGCTGGTGCCGGGCGCGATGTCGCCCCGCAGGAACGCCGCGGCGGCGGGCACGAACGAGGCCATCTTGACCGGGTTCTGCTGGATGTCGAAGTATCCGTCGATCCTCTGCGAATTCCAGTTCGAGTTGGTCCCCGCGTAGGAGAACGGGAACAGGCCGTCGAAATCCTGGAGGGATCCGTACGCCGAGATCAATGGGAAGCACTCGGCCTCGAACGTGAGCGGCGCCGGGTGGTTGTACTCGGTCATGGTCACGGGCTTGCCGTATGTGCGCCAGCCCGCGTTCCCCGGTCCCGCGCCGGCGGGGTTGTTCACCATCGCTTTGTTGTATTGGTACCAGTCGGTCGCACTCCACGGGATGCCCGGGAAGGTCGGGTGGTTCCAGTACGCGTGGGTGTCCACGAAGTCCATGTCGGCCATGAGGTTCGCGGTCCCGAACCAGCCGGCGGTGCTCGTGACCAGTCCCTTGTACCCCAGCGTGGTCTTGATGTACGCGTACATGTCCAGCCAGTACGCGCGCTCGGTGTCCCACAGGAAGCGCTCGAAGTCCCGGCGGGCCGTGACCGTGCGGTCCGTGACCGTTTCCGGCGAGGTCGTGCAGTGCGACGAGCACGGAATGTAAAGCATGGAGTTCGTGTCGAGGTTCTCGCCCGCGACCAGCCCGAAGGTGCCGCCGGACTTGAACGAGACCTGGGCGAGGTAGACGTTCCCCGCCTGCGCGCCCATGTCGAACGAGATCCGGGCGTTCGCGTCCGTCGCCGTCGCCACGAACGAGAACGTGAAGAGCTGGTACGAGGTCGTCAAGGGGACGGTCTGATAGAGGCCGAGCGTGCCCCACGGCGAATGGTTCATCGCGATCGAGACAATCACGTCTCTAGCCACGCTCGCCTTGGCGTAGAAGCTCACCGTGTACGGCTGGCCGGCGGTCACCCCGAACCCGGCCTGCGTGAGCTGGATCTCCCAGGAGTTGGAGCCCGGGTTGGTTATGGTGTTGAGTTCCTGGTTGCTCCCCGCCGGCCCGCCCCCGATGATCACGCTCGGGACGGCGGCCGCGGCGCCCTGCACACCGAGACTCCACGGCGGCAGGGCCCCGGTCCCGAAGTCCCAGTTCGTCAGGATCTCGGCGCCCAGCGCCTGGTTGAACGCAAACCCGGCCGCCAGCATCGCCGCGTGGGTTCCGTACTTGGCCTTGAGCCAGAGGTTCCATTGAGACCTGAGCTCGCCGAGGTACGACGGCGGCAGGCTGTCGAGCATGCAGAGCGTGTATCCCGACACGAGCCCGTTCTCGTTGTTGATCTCGACCATGCCGACCGCCGGCTCGTCCACGTACCGGTTCCCGGTGTACGCGTTAGTGTGGGTGAGGAGGTCGCGGGTGAAGTCCTTCTGAAGCGCGAGCGCCTTGGCATCGAACATGGGGATGAGGCCCCGGGTCTTCCACCCTACCTGCATGATGTCGGCGTTGAGATCCGTCCCGGGAAAGAACGGCCGGGAGACGACGGTGTTGATGTTGACGTAGACCCCGCTCGCCTTGAGCTGGGAGACGAAATAATCGAACTTGAGGAGCTGGCCCGCGTCGATCGTCCGGTCCGGCTGGGCCTCGCTCGCCGTCGTCCACCATCCGTTCCCCCACGTGCCGACGGCCTCCGCGTCCGCGTGGTGGATGCGCACCATGTTGACCCCGTACTTGGCGAGTCGTCCGGCCACCGCCTGGGCGTCCGCCTGCGTCGCCGGGAAGTTCGACCCGTACGTCGTGTTGGTGCCCCAGAACCGGATCCGGCCGTTGGTCGTGGCGAAATGGCCCTGGGGGTCGGCAAAGACGAACCCGTACTTGCCCGCGGGCTTGTCCAGATAGACCGAGAGGTCCGTGAGCGTGGGGGTGGAATCGTTCCAGGGGAGCGTGAACGGGATGACGGCGCGGGCGTCCGGAGCCAGCAGGCACAACAGGAAAAGAGGAATGCGCCGGGCCCAGGTCATGGTCCGGCGCGTACCTCTATCTGATACCGGCGTGTGAGTGGTTGAAACGGGAATCCCCCTGCCCTCCCCTTACCCCACAAGTGTAGGCCCCGGCGGGCCGTTCGGACAACCCGGGCAGCCGTGGAAACGACGGCTGGAGCTTGGGTTTGGAGGAGTTTTCCCCGTCAGCGCGCGAGCTGGTCCACGTACGCCTTGAGCGGGGGATTGTCCGGGTGGAGCCGGAGGGATTCGCGGTAGGAGACGAGAGCCGCGGACTTGTCCCCCTTGGCCAATTGGCAGTTGCCGACGAGCTGCCAGGCCTCCCAGTTGGTCCGGTCCGCGGTCAGGACCGCCGACCCCTTCCGCCACGCGCCGTCGATGTCGCCGGCCACGTACAGGGCGGTCGCGGACGCGACCGCAGACGAAGCCGAGGACGGCTTCGTCGCGGCGGTCGCCGCGGGCGGGGTCGCGGGCACGATCCTCGTAAGGAACGTCCTGAGTTCGGGGTTGTCGGGGTGGAGCTCGAGCGACTTCTTGAACGCGGCGACCGCCCCCTGCGTGTCCCCCTGCGCGTGGAGGGCGTTGCCCTTCATCTGCCAGGCTTCCCAGTAGAACGGGTTGAGCTTGATCGCGTCGGTGGCCTTGGAGACCGCGGTCGCCTGGTCGCCCGCCGCGAAGGCGGCGGAGGCGTCCCGGAGCGCCTGCGTCGCGTCGCGCTCGAGCTCGGCCGAGATCATGGTCTCGCCCGTGCGCTTGGGCCCGAGCGTGCTGAGCGCGATGACGTGCGCCTCCTCGAACTCGGCCTCCTGCCGCTCGACGGCGGAGGGGCCGAGCCCGTAGAGGAAGGCGAACCGGTGGCTGACCGCGAGGTCGCCGAACGGCTGGTAGGCGTAGTCGAGGCCGAACCGGCCGGCCCGCACCCCGGCGCCGACCCCAAAGCCCGTGAGCCCGCCGAGGGACTGGTCCTTGCCGCGGTGGCCGTAGCCCATCCGGAGGGCGATCGCCTTCACGGGCAGGAGCTCCGCGCCGAGCGAGACGCGCGGCGACTTGTCCGTCAGTCCGTACCCGCCCTCCGCCGCCACCCGGAGGCGCGGGGACATGAGCCAGGCGAGCCCGGCCCGCACGGACCCGGGCAGCGAGAATCCGGCCGACTTCGTCCCCAGGTGCAGGACCGCCCACCCGGCGCGCAGGCCCGGGGCGACGGGCACAAGTCCGCCCGCCGAGACGCCGTAGAGCGCCCCGCCCCCCACGGCCTCGTCCACGCGCTCGATCGCGACGCCCGTGTAGCCCCCGAGGAACGGGGGGTTGGCGGCCGCGATCGAGAACGAGACCGCGAGATCCCGCGCTTCCCGCGTGCCCGTGATGACGCCGTCGGCGTCACGGAGCTCGTAGGAGCCGTAGGAGAACGAGGTCAGCGAGAGACCCAAAGTCTGCCGCGCCACCGGGATCGCGACGGCGCCGTAGACGAGCGAGAGGCCGTTCCCCGCGTTGTCGTACTGCACTTGTCCCTCCGCGTTCCGGCAGAAGCCGAGCCCCCCGGGATTCCACGAGATGGCGGAGGCGTCGTCGGCCACGGCCGTGAACGCCTCCCCCATCCCGACCGGCCGCGCGGCCATGCCGCGGGCGAGGAAGGCCGCGCGCCGGAACCCGAACTCGGACGACACCAGGGGCAGGTTCTCGGCGCGCGCCTGCGCCGCGAGAGCCAGGCACGCGAGGAGGAGAAGTCCCGGTCCCCTCATCGCTCCACCCGCAGCTTCGCGACCGGGAACGTCCGGACGACCCCGTTGAGATAAGTCACCGTCGCGCGGATGAGGTACATCCCGGGCGCCCAGTGCCGCAGGTCCTTGATCGTCACGTTGCCGTCGATCGACGGGATCAACCCCCACGTGCCGGTAAAGACCCGGTGCATGGAGGCGTCGTAGGCGTCGAGCACGATCAGCAGAGTATCACTCCCGAGCGCGAGATAGCACGTGACCTGGTCCCCCCGCGCGGGGTTCGGGTAAAGGGCGATCTCGCCCGAAGGCCGCGCGGTAACCGCGAGAGTGGCCGAGGCCGAGGTCCCGATCCCGGCCGTAGTCCACACGGTGCCGGAAAGACCGTCGTAGAACCCGGACAGGAGCCCGGTCAGCTTGACGGACCCGCCGTCTACCGAGGTCATCCGCCAGACCCACTCCTTCGATTCCCCGTTCGCGAGCGTCGCGCTGAGCTCCGCAGGACCCAGGTCCACGCGCACGAGCCGGGGATCCGACACGCTCAGCGCCGGCCGAACGTCCCAGACGGTGGCCGCACCCGTGTTCGTGACCGTGAGCCGGAACGTGAAGGGCGTCCCGTACCGCATCGCCGCCGGCGTCGCGCTCGCGCTGGCCACCAGGGTAGGCGCGGCCGCCACGAACACGGTGTTGGAAGTCACCCCCGTCATGCTGACGGTCCAGAAGGTGGGCTCCGTCCAGAAGACGGACGCGCCGAACGAGACCGTCCCCGAAGCCAGGGCGGTCACCGTCCATGTGAACACCTTGGGCGGACAGCCGGTCGTGTCGACGACACAGTTGATCTGGGGACACGCCTCGACCAGGCTCCAGGAAGCCGGATTCGGGCCGCCCGCTTGCATGGCGAACGACGTGGACGAGATCCGCAGCGACGCCGTCGGCGTGACCGACCAGATCGGGATCGCGCCCGTGTTCGAGACGGTCATCGTGACGAGGATCGTGCCGCCCTGCGCGACGACGGGCGGACTCGCCGTCAGCCGGGCGGTTAGCTGGCCCACGGGCACGAGGCAGGCGAACCCGAAGACCGTCGCACTGAACCCGACCCCGTATCCACTGTCGGTGCCGTATGCGATCGTGGCCACCTCGATCCATCCCTCGCCGGACGTGCTGTACGTCCAGATGAACGCGGTCGCGGACTGGCCGTGGACCATCAACGGGCCCGGCGGTTCCGGCCCGCTCGCGAGCGCGAGGGCCGGGCTGCCCGTAAACGGCACCGTCACCGGCACCGGCCAGACGGAGACGGCATCCAACGGCATGTCCCCCGTGTTCGTGACCGTTACCCGGACCGTAACCATCTGCCCGGAGGCTACCACCATGGAAGTGATGGAAATATCCGAGCTCATCACGGCCGGCCGCGCGAGCATGCACGACCCGGAACCGCCCGCCGACGCCACGCCCCCCGCCCCATCGTCCCCGGTCACGGTCGCGGTGAGCTGGAGGACGCCGTAGCCCGACACCGAGTACGTCCACGTCAGCACGGTGGAACTCCCCACCGGCAGATTGAGCATCGCCACCGGCCCGGACTCGAGGATCAGCGCCCCGGGCGGAACGTAGACCACGCTCGGCACCAGGTTGCGGGCCTCCAGCGCTCCCGTGTTCGTGATCGTGAGCGTGACCGTTAGCCACTGCCCCACGAGAACTGTCGACGAGGGAGCGGGCATCGCGAGGGCGACGTCGAGCACGGCGATGGGCGCGACGAGGAGGGTCGCCGAACTCGACGCGGCCAGCGACCCGCCGAGCCCGGTGTCGATTCCGGTTACCGTCGCCGTCCACGTCACCAGCCCGTACCCGGTGACCGAGTAGGTCCAGATGAACGTACGCGTGGCGCCCGGCGCCATCGTGATGGTCCCGGACGGCGTCGGCCCGACGGAGAGCGTGACCGAGAGGGCGGCCGTGTTGAGCTCGATCTCGGGGATGACCATCTCCGCGTCCGCGAGCCCGGTGTTCTTCACCCGGCACCGGACGTCCACGGCCTGGCCGGGGATGGCCTGGTTCGGCACCACCGTGAGGAGGGCCGTCAGGAACGCGGCCTCGAGCATCGCGTTGGCCGTCAGGCTCGAGGTCGCGGACGCCCCCTGGTCGTCGACCGGGATGATCCGGTACCGGTACCGGAGCCCGTTGGTCACGTTCGTGTCGGTGAAGGCGTTCGACGCCGCGCCGGTGACGTCCGCGTACCAGTTGTCGAGCGTGATCGCGACCGTCGAGGTCGTGGCCCGGTACACGCGGTACCCGGACACCGCCCGGGTCCCGGCGGACGCCTGCACCCAGGAGATGCTGATGGCCGCCCCGGCCGCGACCGCGGTAAGCCCCGCCGCGGGCCGGGGCGGGCTGAACGGGGCGAATCCGTACTTCGCGACCGCCGCGTCCATCTGGCCGTCGGGCATGCCCTCGCCCCCGGCCACGACCGCGTACCCCGTGCCCGAGATCGCCACCGCGTACAGGACGTCGGACCCCGACGCGAGGCCGTCATGGGTGAACGTGTCCAGGAGGTTCCCGGCGTTATCGAACCGCACGACGAGCCAGTTCTCCCCCTGGCCCAGGTCCGCCCGGGTCTCGGAGCCCGCCACGATCACGTTGCCGCCCGCGTCCACGGCGACCCCGCGGGCGTAGTCGTTGCCGCCGGCGGGCGAGTCGTAGGTCCAGTCCCAGAGGAGGTGCAGACGGGGGTCGTACTTCCGCACGCGCCAGTTGGTCCCCTCGGCGGCCGTGTCCTCGTAGCCGGCGACGATGAAGTTGCCGACGGGATCGACCGCGACCACGGGCGCGTAGGCGGAGTAGCCCGGCGGGTTGTACGCGGTGGCGCCCAGGAGGGATCCCAGCGAGGCGTTGTACTCCCGGATGGACCACTTCACCGTCCCGGGGGACACGGTCTCCTGCCCCACCGCGAGGATGTTCCCGCCCGCGTCCACGGCCACGGACGTGGCGATGTCGTAGAGGCCCGCCGGACCCGCGTAGGTCGTGGATGCGACCAGGCTCGTGAGGCCGGCGTTGGACTTCGAGATGTCCCAGGCCGCCTTGGCGAGCAGGGCCGTCTCCCCGTACCCGGCTACGATCACCTCGCCCGCGGCGTTCGCCGCCACCGCCATCGCCTCGTCGACCCCGTTCGCGGGCCCGTTGAACGTCATGGAGCCCAGCACCGTCCCGACCGTCGAGTCGTACTTACGGACCCGCCAGTCCCACCAGGCGGCGGCGGTCTGTTCCGATCCGGCCACCAGGACCGATCCCGAATCCCCCAGGGCGATCCCGTAGGCGAAGTCCCAGCCCCCCGCCGGGCCGTCGTAGGTCGGGCTGTTGATCAGCCAGTTCAGGGCCGGGTTGTACTCCCAGATCCGCCAGTCGGACGACGGACCGGCCGTGGCTTCGGTGCCCGCGGCGTACACGGTGCCGCCGGCCGTCACCGTCACGGCCCTCGCCAGGTCCCCTCCCCCCGCCGCGCCGCCCCACAGGGCCAGGCCCAGCAGAGGCGACGCGATCCGCTGGCCCGTGGCGGTGACGGACGCCGGCAGGGCCGCGGGCACCGTGCCCGCGACGTCGCAGGACAATGTCGCGCTAGCGAAGACCTGGACGATCTGGGCAGGCCCGGTGAGGAGGTTGGTCGACCACGAGATCGTCCCGTTCCGCCCCGGGTACACGGTCGGGATGACCCAGCGCAGGTACAGGGGATCGGGGGTGGCGTCCGGGGGCTGGAGCAGGGTCCAGGGACCGGCGAGGCTCGTGGCCCAGCTCGCGGTCTTCGTCATCCCGCCGGTCAGGATCACGCTCTGCGAGGCGCCCACGTACATGCGCTCCTGGAAGGAATCGGGGCCGGTCGTGATCGTCAGGTTGTACACCGTCGTCGAACCGGCCAGGCTGAAGCCCAGGGTCCATGTCTGGGTGTCGCCGCCGTTCGCGTAGAGCGGCGCCGGGGGCAGGGCTTTCAGGACCAGCCCGTCCGAGCACGGAACGATCTTCTGCAACGCGGCACTCGCGGCCGTGAGGACGGGAAGACCGGAACCCGTGTCGTCGCCCGAGGCGGTCGCCGTGAACGTCGCCGAGACGCCCCCCACCGCCGTGTAGTTCCACGTGAACGACTGGGACGCCCCGGCCATGATCGTCACGGGGCCCGCGGGCAACGGGCCCGAGACGGGCGTGAGATTCGCCGCCCCGGTGTTGATGTCGATCTCGGGGACCACGTTGATCACATCCGCGCTCCCGTTGTTCGTGACCGTCAACACCACCTGCACCGGGTCGCCCGGCGATGCGCTGTCCGGCGTAACCGCCAGAGATCCGTCGAACAGGACCTTCAGGACCAGGGCGCCGCCCGCCACCGCTAGCACGGGCCTTCCGAGGCCGGTATCGTCGCCCGAGGCGGTCGCCGTGAACGTAGCCGAGACACCGCCCACCGCCGTGTAGTCCCACGTGAACGCCTGCGACGCCCCGGCCGCGATCGTCACGGGGCCCGCCGGAAGGGGACCCGACACAGGAGTGAGGTTCGCGGCCCCCGTGTTGATGTCGATGGAGGGTATGACGTTGGTCGCGTCCGCGGTCCCGGCGTTCGTCACCGTCAGAACCACCTGCACCGGGTCGCCCGGCAACGCGCTGGCCGGCGTCACCGCCAGGGACGGGATGAACTGGACGGACGGGCTAACGGTCATGACCGCCGAGCTCGCGGCCCCGATCGGGTTCCCCGTCCAGGAATCGGTCCCGGACGCGGTCGCCGTCAAAGCGATCGACCCGAGACCGGACGCGCTGAAAGTCCACGTGAAGGCGGCCTGCCCGCCGCCCGGGATCGACACCGGCCCCGCCGGCAAGGGCCCGCCCTGAAACGCGATCGCGCCGGAGCCGCCATTGATCTCGACCGCGGGCAGCACGCCCGTGGCGGGCAGGCCGCCCGTGTTCGTGACGGTCAGCCGCGCCTCGATCCAGGTCCCTATTCCGGCGGGGTCGGGGACGAAACTCAACGACGTCTGGAGGGCCGCCGGGCTCTGACCGGTGAAGGCAGCAATGCCCGAGGCCCGAACCGTGACCAGCGCGTCGGTGTCGGTCCCGGTCACGGTTGCCGTGAACGTCGTGATCCCCGCCCCCGAACCGCTCCATGTCCACACGAACGTAGTAGCGCCGAAGCCCTGGATCGTGAGCGGGGCCGCCGGCACCGGGCCCGCGATCAGCTCGGCGATGCCGGAATCCGGCGAGAGATCAGGCGTAACCGCCGTCAGGGAGGCCCCACCGTCGTTCGTCACCGTAAGCGAGACCGTGAACCATTGCCCCATCACGGTCGCCGAAGGATCCACGTTGAGAGCGAGGCTGAGACCGAGGAACTTCCCCACCTCGTTCACGTCGAACGCCGTGAAAGAGGTGAAATCCACGCCGCCTACCGCGAGGATCTTGTTGCTGACCACATCCGCGGCCAGATACTGCCTCGCGGTGAGCATGGGATCCATGAGATCCCAGGCATCGGCGACCGGATCGTAGGCCTCCACGGTGTCGACCGGGAAGAAGAACTCATCGAGGCCGCCCAGGACGAAGATGCGGCCGTTCACCACGGCGGCCGAAGAACTGCCCCGCGGCGCCGGCATGACCGCCTTCGCGGACCACGCGTTGGTCAGGGGATCGTAGGATTCGACGGTGTCGACGATATTGGCGCCATCGTACCCGCCAATCGCAAAGATCCTGTTCCCGGTGACGGCGGCGGCGCGGATCTCGCGTGCTGTCGGCATGCCCGCCTTCGTCACCCAGGTGTTCGTGTCGGGGTCGTATGCCTCGACCGTTGGGTAGTACGCGCCGCTGGCAGCGTCGCGTCCACCGATAGCGTAGACCGTCCCGCCGATGGCCACCGCCGCAAGATCGCACCTTGGGGTCGGCATGGGCGCCTTGGTCGCCCACGTGTCCGATCCGGGGTCGTACACTTCCAACGTGGCGAGTTCCGTGAACCCATCGTCCCCGCCCACGACGTAGATCTTCCCGCCGGCAACCGCGGCGGCCGCCGCCCACCTTGCGGTCGGCATCGGAGCCTTCGTCGCCCAGGTGTCGCCGACGGGATCGTAGGCCAGGACCGTGCCCACGTAGGCGAAGGCGGTCATGTCGTAGCCCCCGATCGCGAAGAGCTTACCGGTCGCGGAGCCGACCACTTGCCCGAAGATCTGCGACGGCATGGGGGCTTTCGAATTCCATATGGGGACCGCATGGGCCAACCGGGCCGACACAGCCAGAGACATCAGCAATAAGGCTGCGGGGACTCTCCCCGCGTTGGCACGACTCACTCCCCCGTCCATCCTCGAAGTCATTGTAAGGGAATCGTCACGGCGGGTGCAGTGGTCCGACGAGCGCACCCGCCCTTTAGTCTCCGCAAGCCTTCTGCAACCGCCCCGTCAGTCGGGCAGGACCGCGTACCCGAAGACGCGGGCGAGGTGGTCCGCCACCTCGAAGGCCACGGCGGCGGGGTCCTCGGACTTGCCCGTCACCGACGCGAGCGAGGCCGCCCGGCCGTCCGGAATCCCGCAGGGCACGATCCACGAGAACGGCTCGAGGTCGTTCGAGAGGTTGACCGAGAACCCGTGCATGGTGATGTTGCGCTTGACCGAGATCCCCACCGAACCGATCTTGGCGTCGCCCACCCAGACGCCGCGGTTGACGGGGTCCCGCCGGGCGTCGACGCCGCGGGTCTTCAGGAACCGGATCAGGGTCTCCTCGAGGTTGAACACGAACCGGTGGATGTCCCGGCCCTGGTGCCAGAGGTCCGCGACCAGGTACCCGACGAGCTGGCCGGGGTTGTGGACCGTCGCCTGGCCGCCGCGCTCGACCCGGTGGATCGAGGCGCCGCGGGCGAGGATCTCCTCGCGCGGCCGGCGCAGGTGCCCGGCGTCGTACCGGCGTCCGAACGTGATCACGAGCGGATGTTCCATGAGGAGGAGGGTATCGCCGGCCGCGCCGTCCTTCCGCTTCTGCACGAACTCGTGCTGGAGGTCGAGGCCGTCGCCGTACGGCACGAGCCCCCGCCATTCCACCGAGAGGGCGCGGGCGGCGTCGGACTCCGCCGCGTCCTGCCGGCGCCTGCTCACCGGAGCATCACCTGCCCGCCCGTCACGGGCACCGCCTGCCCCGTCTCGTAGGGCTGGCCGACCACGTACAGGATCGCGCGGACGACGTCCGCCCCCGTGCACCCGCGGCCCATGGGGATCTTCGACTCGTAGAAGCGCCGGACGTCCCCGACCGTCCGCGCGCCGGGCACCTTGCCCTCCTTGAGATATTGGACGAAGAGCCCTCGCTTGGGGTCCGACCAGAGCGGGCCCTCGAAGTAGTTCCCGGGGCAGATGGCGTTGACCTTGATGCCGTCCGCGAGCAGCTCGAGCGCGAAGCTCTGGGTCAGCCCGATCCCGCCGAACTTGGCGCCCGCGTAGGCGGCGTTCCGGTTCGACCCCTCGAGCCCGGACTTCGAGTTGATCTGGATGATGTCGCCCGTCCAGCCGGGGTTCGCCCGCCGCCGCAGCGTCATCGCCCGGGCCGCGTGCTTCACGCAGAGGAAGTAGCCGGTGTAGTTGACCTCGGTCACGAACCGGAAGGTCGCGGCCTCCATGGTCTTTACGCTGCCCGCCCGCAGGACGCCGGCGTTGCTCACGAGAAGGTCGAGGCCGCCGGCCCGCCCGACGACGGTATCCATCAGCCGGGCGACCGAGGGTTCCTTCGTCACATCGACGCGGATCGGTATCGCGGCCTTGCGGCCGCACGCACGACCTATCGCCGCGGCGGTGGCGCGGGCGCCCGGCAGGTTCAGGTCCGCGACGAAGACGGTCGCGCCCGCTTCCGCGAGTCCGCGCGCGATCTCGCTCCCGAATCCCTGCGCCGCGCCCGTGACGACGGCCACCCGCCCCTCCACCGGTCCCCTGCCCCGCCGCGTCCTCATCCGAGCACCTCCTTCATGATCCCGATCGCCCGCTCCGGATGGCGCGGGTCGATCCGCTTCCCAATCCTCGCATACGCCGCAAGCCGGGCGCCCAGGGGGCGTCGATACATCGGATTGCGGGGCGAAAACAGCGCGTACCGCTCGTTGCGACTCGCGAGGAGCTCGTGGGCCACGAGCGCCCACGTCGTGTCCACGAGGTGCCGGAACGCGGGATCGAGCAGGATCGGGCAGTTGAACGACTGCCGGGAGCTGTTTATGTCCACCCCGCTGATCTCGATCAGCCCTTGGCCGCGCGCGAGCCGGCTCACCCGGCGAAGCTGGGCCCGCGTGTTGCGCGGCGGCATGTACGCGAGGCCCCGGAACCCGATTCGCTTGAGCTCGGGGACGAGGCGGTCGAGGTACGAGTCCTCGAACGCCTCCGCCTTCTTGTCCCCGGTCGGAGAATCCGCGACGTCCCCGAGGTAGGGGTAGACCGGGAGGGACTGCATGGCGTTGGCCGTCTTCACGGCGTCGTACACCGACGGGCACTCGGTCTCGTCGGGGTCGATCGCGAACCGGTCGAGGACCGAACTCTTGAGCACGCCCAGCAGGTCGTAGTCGTAGTGCGGGTTCGCCGGATCCAGCAGGTACGCGCGCAGCCGCCGCGGCGGTTCCACCCCGAGGTTGGCCCCAAGCAACCGGACCAGCCTTGCACCCCGTCCCGCTTTCCGGATCAGGGCCCGCGCCAGCGCGAGCAGGAGGTGGCGCTCCGTGACCGACCCGCCTTCGCGCGCCTGCGAGAGGGCCTCGACCTCCCGGTACGAGACCCGCCCGATCCGGTGCCGGGCCATCATGGCGTCCAGCGCGGTGACCATCCAGCGGTTCCGCCGGTTCCGAGCCTCGCGGAAGGGCTTCAGGAACCGCTCCGCCTCCGCCAGCCGCCCGTGCGGGATCCCGTGGAACGACATGTAGGAAATGTTCCGCGCGTCGGGATGGTTGGTCTTCCGCCCCTCGACCGCGGTGCCGGTCATGTTCACGCGCATCTCGAAACCGACCGTGCACGCGATCCCCAGGCGACGGCAGGCCTCGATCATCTCGCCGGCCCCCGCCACCGAATCGTGGTCCATGATCCCAACCACCCGGAGGCCCGCCCGCCGCGCGAGCCAGGCCGCCGCGGTCGGGAAGTACGGACTGAACGAATACCGAGTGTGGACGTGGTTGTTCGTCTCCTCGGTGCCGGGCGCGGTTTCGCGCCCATCCGCGATCAGCTTGCCCACCCGGCGGACTGCGGCGAGACGGCCCGCGCGGGACGCCCCGTTCAGGGCGGCGAACAGGGGATCAAAGCCCACGGCGGCTCCGCCGGCGCATCTCGGCCGGTGTGCGGTTCGTCGTCACCCGGTGGCCGGGCAGGGGCAGGAGGAGCTCGTGGATCGCGTCCAGAATCCACTCCTTCTGCGGCGTGAAGAGCGATTCCATCTCGGCGCACGGCGCGATCCAGTTCCGGGCGCCCACGACGACGGGCGGCCCGTCGAGGTCGTCGAACGCGAGCTGGGTCAGTTTCGCCGCGACGTCGTTGATGAACGATCCCCGCTCGCACGCGTCGGCGACGAGCACGACCCGGCCCGTCTTCCGCAGCGACGCCAGGAGGGGATCGTAGTCGAGGGGGTTGAGGAATCTAAGGTCGATGACCTCGGCCGTCAGGCCCCACCGGGCCTCGAGCTCGGTCGCCGCCTCCAGCCCCGTGTAGAGCGCCGGGCCGAGCGTGATGATCGTGAGGTCCCGGCCGGCCCTACGCACGGCGGGTTGGCCTTCGGGCACCTCGTACGGCCCCTCGGGCACGCCGCCCGCCGCGAACAGCTCGCCAATGTCGTAGACCTTCTGGCTCTCGAAGACGACGACGGGGTCGGTCCCCCGGAGCGCGAGCGCGAGCATCCCCTTGGCGTCATACGGCGTCACCGGGTACATGGCCTTGAGCCCGGGCATGTGCGCCACGATCGAGGTCCAGTCCTGGGAGTGCTGGGCCCCGTACTTGGACCCCACCGAGATCCGGATCACGAGCGGCATGCGGAGGAGCCCGGCGGACATCGCCTGCCACTTGGCCACCTGGTTGAACAGCTCGTCGCCCGCCCGTCCCATGAAGTCGCAGTACATGAGCTCGACGACCGCGCGGCCGCCGCAGAGCGCGTAGCCGACGCCCGATCCCACGATCGCGCCCTCCGAGATCGGGGCGTTGAACAGCCGCGGGTACGGCAGGGCCTCGGTGAGCCCGCGGTAGACGGCGAACGCGCCGCCCCAGTCCCGGTTCTCCTCGCCCCACGCCGCCATCGTCGGGTCCTCGTAGAACCGGTCGAGTAGGGCCTCGAAGAGTCCGTCGCGGAGCGTGTAGACCTTGCTCCGCGGGAGGGGCTTGCCGGCCGCGTCCAGCCCGAACCGGGCCTTCCCCGCCAGCGCCTTCAGCCGCGGGTTGTCCGCTTTCGGGATGAGCACGGCGGGCACGCCGTCGGCCATCCGGTCCGCGCGGCCGTTCGAGTACATGACCGAGTCGATGAACGCCGCGTCCACTCGTGGTGAGGACACCACGCGCTCGAGCGCGCGCAGCACCCGGGCCGCCGCCGTTTCCCGCAGGGCCGACAACTCCGCCTCGGTCGCGATCCCGGCCCCCACGAGGTGCGCGCAGTACCCGGCGATGCAGTCGGCCTGCTCCCAGCGCTCGACCTCCTCCTTCGTCCGGTACGACGACGCGTCCGACGGCGAGTGGCCCGAGAGCCGGTATGTGACGCAGTCGAGGAGGACCGGCCCCCGGCCCTCGAGCAGGATGGGCTTCTTGCGCTCGATGGCGTCCGCGACCGCGAGCGGGTTGTAGCCGTCGATGCGCTCGGCGTGGCATTGGTCGGGATTCACGCCGGCGCCGACGCGCGCGAGCTGGCCGAATCCCATCGTCTCCCCCGCCGTCTGGCCTCCCATGCCGTAAAAGTTGTTAAAGAAGTTGAACAGGATCGGGGGCGCGCCGCCCGCGTCCCCGGGCCAGAGCGTCCGGTACTGGTCCATGGCCGCGAGCTGGATGCCCTCCCAGACCGGCCCGCAACCCATCGACGCGTCGCCGATGTTCCCGATCACGATGCCCGGCCGCCGGTTGATGCGCTTGAAGAGCGCGGCGCCGACGCTGATGTCGCCCGACCCGCCGACGATGGCGTTGTTCGGCATGCTCCCGAACGGGGCGAAGAACGCGTGCATGGAGCCACCGAGACCGCGGTTGAACCCCGTGGCGCGGCCCAGGATCTCGGCGAGCAGGCCGTAGACGACAAAGTCGGCAGCGAGGTCGCGGACGCCGGCCCGGTGGCCCGATTCGACTACCCGCAGGATCGCGCCGTCGAGGTACCTCCGCATGATCCCGTCGAGCGCGGGCTCGTCGAGCTGGTGGACCGCCGACAGGCACTTGGCCAGCACCTCGCCGTGGCTCCGGTGCGACCCGAACACCAGGTCCTCCACGCCGAGCGCGGCGGCCTGGCCGACGGACGCAGCCTCCTGCCCCGCCGACAGGTGGGCGGGGCCGCCGTGCGCGCATGAGATGCCGCGCCACGCCCCCGTGGTCTTCAGGCCGCTGAGCATGGTCTCGAACTCGCGGATGACCATCATGTCCGCGGCGATGGTGAGGAGCCGGGGCTTCCCCCACCTCTCCACCTCGCGGACGGGATCGGACCGGTACGCGTTCACGGGGATGTCCGCGAACCGGATCGCACCCGGCTTCCGGACGTCGTCCGGATCGATCATGATCGACTTGGGACTCATGCGTTTCCTCCCGCCGCGCCGGCTGCGGACGCAGCCGCAATCGCATCGCGGATCCCCTCGGACACCGTCGGGTGTGGGAAGACGATCTCGCGGACGTCCTTCGCCCGCAGTTCCATCTCCAGCAGGGCCGCGACGCCCCAAATCATCTCCGCGCACCCGTCGCCGAGGAGGTGCACGCCGAGCACCCGGCCGTCGTCCTTCGCCACCACGGCCTTGACCACCCCGGGAGCGTCGCCGTGCTCGGCCAGGAACCGCCCGATCGACCGCATGGGCACCATCGCGGTCCGGACCGGGATTCCCTGCCGCTTCGCCTCGTCCTCGGTCAACCCGCACCCTGCCGCCTCCGGGACCCCGAACAGGGCCCACGGGATCGCCTGTACGCGGAACCGCTCGCCGGCGCCGTGGCGGGACGCCTCGCCGCCGTGCACGATGGCGTCGGCCGCGACCTCGCCCATGCGCGCGGCCGAGTGGGCGAACAGCGAGACCCCGTTCACGTCCCCGACCGCCCAGACGTGCGGCAGGTTCGTCCGGCCGTGCGCGTCCACGCGGATTCCCGCCCTACCGGTCTCGACCCCGAGCCGTTCGAGGCCCAGCCCCTCGACGTTCGGCGCCCGGCCGGTGCAGACGAGGACGAGGTCGGACGCCACGGTCTCCCGAACCCCGTCGCGCGAGCACACGACCCCGCCGGGCTCGATCGCCTCGACTCTTGAGCCGAGGTGGAAGGTCACCTGCTTCATCGCGCGGCGCATGGCGGACGCCAGCGACCCGTCCATGAAGGGCGCGATCTCGGGGAGCATCTCGACGACGTGAACCTCGACGCCGACCGCGGAGAAGAACGAGGCCGCCTCGAGCCCCACCGCGCCGGCCCCGACGATCGCGACCCGCTTCGGCAGGTCCCCCAGCTCGAGCATCTCGCGGCTCCAGATCACGTTCGGACCGTCCACCCCGGGGACCGGCAGGGGCGCGAACCGGGATCCGGTCGCGATCACGATGTCGTCCGCCTCCAGCATCCGGTCCCCGACGCGGACGGCGCGGTCCGACACGAACGAGGCTTCGCCGGCGACGACCTCGACCCCGAGCCTCGCCATGAGGGCGGCCAGCGAGCCCTTCAGCCGGCCCACGACCTCGCGCTTCCAGCTCCTGGCCACTCCGAGATCGAACCGGGCGCCCTCGACCGTGACCCCGAACTTCGCGGACTCGCGCGCGTGGGCGTACAGCTTGGCGGAGTTGAGGAGGCACTTCGACGGGATGCAGCCCTCGTTCAGGCAGACGCCGCCGAACTCGCCGCGCTCGACGATCGTGACCGTCTTGCCCAGCGCCCGGAGCCGGCCGGCGGCCGTGTAGCCGCCCGGGCCGCCGCCTACGATGACGACGTCAGCCATGCGAGCCTCCCGCGTCGACCCGCGCGACGGCTTCGCCGATCGCTTCCAGGAAGACCGCGGCGTCATGGCCGTCGAGCGCCTGGTGGTCGAACGTGAGCGAGAGCCCGAGGTGCGGGACGAGCCGGAGCCCGCCGCGCCCCTCGACCGGGCGCACGACGATGGTGCCGACCCCGAGGATCGCGACCTCGGGCGGGTTCAGGAGCGGCGTGAAGAACTCGATCCCCTGGGGACCGAGGTTCGTCATCGTGAACGTGGCCCCGGTCAGCTCCTGCGGCGTCGCCGTCCCGTCCAGGCAGGCCTGCCGCACGCGTTTGGCCTCCGCCGAGAGCTCGATCAACGAGAGCGCGTCGGCGCGCCGGACCACGGGAGCCATGAGGCCCCGCGGCGTCTGGACCGCGACCCCGAGGTGCACGTGCTCGAACTGGAGGATCCGTTCGCCGAGGAAGAAAGCGTTGAGCGCCGGGAACTTCGGCAGGACCCGCATCGTCGCGTGCATGACGAGGTCGTTGATCGTGATCCCGTAGGTCGCAGCCTCGGTCTTGAGCCTCGCCCGCGCCGTCCGGAGCGCGGAGGCGTCCGCGGTCGCGTGCAGGGTCACCTGGGCCGTCGTCCGCGCCGAATGCAGGAGCCGCGAGGCGATCGCCTTCCGGACCCCCTTGACCGCGATCTCCTTCGAGGGGCCGAGGAGTTTGAGGTCGGGGACGGGGAACGTGCCGCCCGCCTCCGGGATGTCGGCTCCGAGGACCCGCCCCCCTATGCCGGTTCCCACGCGCGGCGCCGCGAGTAGATCCCTGGCGGCCGGCGTCAACGGTTCGCGTCCCGACAGTTCGTCGCGGACATCCCGTTCGATCACCCGGCCGCCCGGCCCGGAACCAGCGACTACGGAGGGGTCCACCCCCGCCGTCTCTGCCGCATGCCGCGCCCGGGGGGAAACACCGGTTCCCCCTACGCTCTCCGAGAGGGGAAACTCCAGGGATCCATCGCGCACCTTCAGGACCTGTATCTTCGGCGCGGATTCCGGCTTCGCCGCTTCCGGCGCGAATCCACTCACATCTTCACCGGGCTGGCCGATGACCGCAATCGTCGCCCGGACGGGAACATCGTCCCCTTCCTTGAAGAACACCTTGAGCAGGACCCCGGCGGCGGGCGACTCCACCTCGAAGGTCGCCTTGTCCGTCTCGATCTCGCAGACGGGCTCGCCCTTCGCCACCGTGTCCCCGGCCTGCTTGCGCCACGCCACGATCACGCACGACTCGATCTCGTTGCCGAGTTTCGGCATCACGACCTCAACGGCCATGGCTCCTCCTCTTCATACCAGGCATACCTGGATCCTCGCCTTCTCGAGCACCCGGACCGCGTCGCGCCCGAGGCCGCGGTCGCTGATCACGGTATGGATCTTCGCCAGCGGCAGGACGTGCACGAACCCCCGCCGGCCCCACTTGGACGAATCCGCAACCAGCACCGTGCGCTCCGACTGCGACGCCATCTTCCGCACGATCTCGGCGCCCTCGACGAGGTGGGTCGTCAGGCCCCCCTCCGGCGAGAACCCGTCGGTTCCGACGAACGCGAGCCGGACGTGGAACCGGTCGAGCTCCGAGAGCGCGATCGACCCGACGAAGGACTCGGTCGCGGGCCGGAACTCGCCGCCCACGACGGTCAGGTGCAGGGCAGGGCTCACGCGCGCGTGCGGGAGGACGAGCGCCGAGTTCGTGACCACGCGGACGTCCCGGATACCAAGGAGATACCGTGCCACAAGCGCCGTGGTCGTGCCCGCCTCGATCATGATCGTGTCGCCGTCGTGCACGAGCTTCGCCGCCGCCTGCGCGATGGCCTGCTTCTGCTCGAGGTTGTGCCGCTGGCGGAGCAGGATGCCGGGGTGGAACGCGGGCATCGCGCCGCCCCGCGCGCGGATGATCTGGCCCTTGGCCGCAAGCCCGTTGAGCACCTTGCGCGTCGAGACCGTCGAGACGCCGAGCGCCTTGGCGAGCTTCGTGACCGTGATCGCCGGGTCGGCGAGCAGGAGGTCCATGACCCGCCGCTCGGAATGCCCCCCCGCCGCCGGATCAGCCGGAATGCGCCCTTTCGTTTCCCTTTCCATTATATTTCGCAAAGCTTACCATCCCGGAAGCCCCACGGTCAATGCTGGTGGCGGCCGTGATCGGGAGCGCCGTGATCCCGACCCTGATCGCGGGCCACGTGTTCATCCCGCACCACCTGCTGCCGGCCCGCCGGCGGCCCGCCGCCCCCGCGCACCCGGACCTCGCAGAGTAGGGGTTACGCGTCGCGCCTTGCCCGACTGGACGGTACGGCCTGCAATCAGGGCATGGCACGGGCGAATGTGATGGTCCGCCTGAAGCCCACCGCCGGGAATGGTGCGTCCTATGAGAACGAGTTCCTCGTGGACACCGGAGCGACGGATTCCATGGCGCCCGCCGGGGAGTTGCGCAGGATCGGCGTCGCGGAAGCGGGGAAGATGGCCTACGAGCTGGCTGACGGCTCCGTTCACACGTATCCCTTCGGCCTGGCGACGATCGAGTTCATGGGCGAGGTCACGGCGGGCCGGGTCATCTTCGGCCCGGACGACTCCAAGCCGTTACTCGGCGTAACCGCCCTGGAATCCGTCGGCATCTTCGTTGATCCCGCCCACAAGACCCTCAAGCGCCTGCCGGCCATCCCGCTGAAGCAGACCGGATCAACCGCCCCGTTTCGCGAGCCGGTGGAGACGGACACGGTCGCCCTTGATCAACGCGAGCTTCTTGGCGCGGGACCAGCCCTTGAGCTGGAGCTCGCGACGTTCCGCAGCCGACCTTGAGGCCTGCTCTTCAGAGTAGAGGAGTCTCTTGAGGCCTGTGATACGGGTGGTGCGACCGCCGCGACCTTCCTTGTGCTCTTTCAACCGCCTGGTGAGATCATCGGTCGAACCGACGTAGAAGTGACCATCGCGGAGCTCGAGGATGTAGACGAAGAATGACACCGTGAGTTCGACGGCCCCTTCGACTCGGTCGCTTCGCTCCCTCGCTCAGGGCTCCTTCGCCTCGCCCCCTAACGGGGCCCTGAGCGAGCACCCGCTTCGGGGGCGAGTCGAAGGGCTGCGGGGCTAGGATTCGAACCTAGAGTGACCTGGTTCAGAGCCAGGCATGTTACCGTTACATCACCCCGCAATGATTCAGTTAGTGTAACACGCCTCTCGGGGTCCGGAGGTCCACGACCCAGGCGAGCGGCACGCCCATCCGCGCGACCGCGAAGGCCGGGGCGATGCGAGGAGGACGGCAGGAGCCGCCCGCGATCACGAAGAAGAAGTCCGCGCGCGCGGGGTCCGTGACCCGGAGGAATGTCGCGGGCAGGTAGTGGAGCGCCGACTCGGCCGGCTCGCAGACGAAGACGCGCCACGGACGGGACGCCGACTCCGGCCCCTCCGCCTCCATCCGCGCCAGGAGACCGAGCGCCGCCTCGCGGTAGGGCGAGCCCCAGTAGTCGAGTTCGTACCGGCCCTGCGCCCCCGCCAGCCCGCCTGCGAACTGGTTATAGGCAACGTGCTCGTAAGGGTGCAGGGCGGCGAGCGTGGCGACATCTAGGGCCACGAGCACGGCCGCCGACACGAGTACCGTCGCGCGGATCACCGGCCGGGCGCGGCGGAGCCAGGTCACGCCGGCCGCCGCCGCGAGCCCGGCCAGGCATGCGAGGGGGGGCAGGATGAAGAGCATATGGCGAAGCCCGTTGAAGAGCACGGACCGGCCCGCGATCACGAGCACGACGGGAACTACCGCCACGGCCGCGACCATGACGTGCCCCGGGGACAACGGCGCCGGCATGATCCGCCGCCGGCGCCACGCGGCCACGATCCACCAGACCAGTCCTCCCCCGAGGAGAATGATGACGGGCTCCGGGAGCGTGAGGAAGAGCAGACGCGGGACGTAATCCCAGGGCAGGGCGACGGCTCGTACGGCCCGGCCGCCGAACAGGATCGGCCCATCCCAGTCCGCGAATCGCGAGAACCTGGCCAGGCTCGAGACTGGGACCGTGCACGGGTGCAAGAGTGCCCACGGCCAGCCCGCGAGCATGATCATCCAGCCGCCGGCGAGCGCGGCCACGAGCGCGATCCCGAGGCGGCCCGCGACGCGCCGAACGCCCGGGGCTCCCCGCCACAGCGCGAACCCGAACGCGGCCACGGCAAGCGCCCATGTGAGCCCGCCCGCCATCCGGATGCCGAGCGCGATCCCGGTCGCGACGGCCGCCTCCGCGACCCGCCATTGCCGCACCTTCGGCCAGCCGGCCACCCACGAGAGCCACGCGGACAGCGCCCACATGCACGCGGCCGCGAACGGAAGATCCTTGGAATTATTGAAGAGGTGCCCCCAGTAGCCGGGCGTGATCGCGAGCAGGGCGCCCGCGAGGAGTCCCGCCAGCGGCCCCCCGAGGAGCCGGGCCGCGCGCCAGCACGCGGCGATCCCGCCGAGCCCCGCGAGCGCGATCAGGAGGTGCCGGGCGTCGTAGGCGTCGAATGGCAGAAGCCTTACCCAGACCGCGGCGAGGGCCTCGAAGAGCCCGCCGTAGAGCCGCAGGTATCCGGGCGCGACCGCGGCGCGATCGGCCCCCCCGGTCGCATAGAACCTGGCGATGTCGTTTCCATAGGCCGCGAACGCGGGCTCGTCCCACGTCAGCCCATAGTCGCGGAAGGTGAGAAGCACGAGAACGAGAAGACCGAGGAATCCGGCAATGGCCAGGCGGTCGATCCCGCCCGAATGGCCTCCCCGTGACCGGGGGGACTTCAGGCGGGAGGGAGCTTCGCCGCGGATGCGAGGCGTGCGAGGCACCGATCGCGCCCGAGCACCTCGAGCGCATGGAAGAGGCTCGGGCCCGCGACGCGGCCCGTCGTCGCGAACCGGGCCGGGTGGACGAGTTCCTTGAACTTGAGCCCCATGGACTCGGCCTTCGCGCGGAAGGCCGCCTCGAGCGCCTCCGGCGTGAACGGGGACGTGTCCTTGACGATTCCCGTCACCGCCGCGAGGATCTCGGCCGCGCGGGGCCAGCCCGCGAGCCTGGCCTTCGCCTCGTCCTCCCAGACGACCTCGTCGCGGAAGAAGAACTCGGAGAGCGGGCCGATCTCGCCGAGCGTCTTGAGCGACTCCCGGAGGAGGGCGATTACCCGGCCCACGTAAGCCGCGTCGCCCGCCGCGGGGAGCGCGCCGTGGGCAGCCGCGATCCGCGCCCGCAGATCCGCCTCGATCCGCTCCGCGGGCCCGTTGCGGATGTACTGGCCGTTCATCCACAGGAGCTTCGTCTCGTCGAATACGGCGGGGGCCTTCCCCACCCGGTCCAGGGAGAAGCTCGCCTTGAGCTCCGCCGGCGTGAACAGCTCGGTCTTGTCGTCGTACGACCAGCCGAGGAGGGCGAGGAAGTTCAGAACCGCCTCGGGCAGGAACCCCTCGTCGCGCAGTTCCAGCACGCCTTGCGCGCCGTGCCGCTTCGAGAGCCGGGCCTTGTCGATGCCCAGTATCTGCGGCAGGTGCGCGTACCGCGGAGGCGTGATCCCGAGAGCCTCCATGACCAGCATCTGTTTCGGCGTGTTCGACAGGTGGTCGTCGCCCCGGATCACGTGCGTGATCCGGTGGTCGGCCTCGTCGAGCGCGGTGCAGAAGTTGTACACGGGCTTGCCGTCGCTGCGGACGATGATGAAGTGGTCGAGCATCCCGCGCGGCATCTCGACCCGGCCGCGGATCAGGTCGTCCACGATTACGGGCGGGCCTTCCGGCAGACGGAATCGGATCGCGGCCTTCCTCCCCTCGGACTCGAACTTGGCCCGGTCGGCGTCGGTCAGATTCAGGCACCGGCCGTCGTAACGGGGCGCCTCCTTGCGGCGGGCGGCGGCCTGCCGGCTCGCCTCGAGCTCCTCGGCCGTGCACCAGCACCGGAAAGCCTTCCCCTCCGCGAGTAAACGCTCCGCCGCCGTCAGGTACCGGTCCATGCGCTCCGACTGCCGGTAGGGGCCAAACGGTCCCCCGATGTCCGGACCCTCGTCCCAGTCCATGCCGAGCCAGCGGAAGGACGCCTTGATGTTCTCCTCGTATTCGGGCTTCGACCGGGCGGCGTCGGTGTCGTCGATCCGGAGGATGAACACCCCGCCCATCCGTCGGGCGAAAAGCCAGTTGAAGAGTCCGGCGCGCACGTTCCCGATATGGAGCGTGCCGGTCGGAGACGGGGCGATGCGAACGCGGACGGTGTCAGCCATCGCGCCTCGTCAGCCGGACACGCCGGTGCCGCCCGCGCCGGCCGGCGGCTCCGGCGGAACGATGTGCGCGGGGGCCAGGCCCCCGGGCGCAGGCGCGGACAGCACGGGCGACCCGGTCGTCTCGGCGCCCACGCCCGCGGCCTCCTCGCGCTCGTACCCGCAGCCCTCGACGATGCACGACAGGCGCCGGAGCCCCTTGAGCTTCCGCTCAGTCAGGAACGCGGCCCCGCACTTGGGACACGCCTCCTTGACGGGCGCGTTCCACGTGACGAAGTCGCACTCGGGATACCTGTTGCACCCGATGAAGCTCCGCCCCTTGCGGCTGCGCCGCTGGACGAGCTTACCCTCGCACCCGGGCTTCGGGCAGTTGAAGTCGAGCGGGATGGACCGCGTGGTCCGGCACTCCGGGTACTTCTGGCACGCCATGAACTTCCCGAACCGGCCCGACCGGATGATCATCGGCGAGCCGCACTTGTCGCACTTCTCGTCCGTAACCACGGGATCCGGCACGAAGATCCTGCCCGCCGCGTCGGTCTCGTAGGACTTGGCGTTCCGGCACTCGGGGTACCCGGAGCACGCGAGGAACTTCCCGTGCCGGCCCCAGCGCACGATCATGGGCTTGCCGCACTTCTCGCAGACGAGATCCGTGACGACCTCGATCTCGGCCTTCACGTTCCGCATCTCGACCTTGGCCTTCTCCATGTCGATGGCGAACGGCGCGTGGAACGTCCGGAGCGCCTGGATCCACGGCAGGCGGCCCTCCGCGACCTCGTCGAGCTGTTCCTCCATCGAGGCCGTGAACGCCACGTTGATGATGTCCGCGAAGTGCTGGACCAGGAGCCCGTTGACCAGGAGGCCGAGCTCGGTAGGATGGAACCGGCCCTCCCGCCGCTCGACGTAGGTGCGGTCCATGATCGTGCCGATGATCGGCGCGTACGTGCTCGGCCGGCCGATCCCGTCCTCCTCGAGCGCCTTCACGAGCGAGGCGTCCGTGAACCGCGGCGGCGGCTGGGTGAAGTGCTGGTGCGGCACGATCTCGACCACGTCGAGGGTCTGCCCGACCTCGAGCCCGGCCGGGAGCGCGCCTTCCGGTTCCGCATCCTCGGGCGCGTCCTCCTCCTTCGCCTCCTTGTAGAGCGCCATGAACCCCGGCGCCTTCACGACCACGCCGGTCGCCCGGAAGATCCCCGGGCCGGCCCCGATCTCGACTCCCGTCTGCTCCAGGATTGCGGGGTTCGACTGGCTGGCCAGGAACCGCTGCCAGATCAGGCGGTAGAGCTTGTACTGGTCGGGCGTCAGGAAACTCTTCACCGCCTCGGGCTCCCTGGTCGCGTGCGACGGCCGGATCGCCTCGTGCGCGTCCTGCGCGCTCGACCGCCCCTTGTAGACGGGCGGGACCTCGGGCACGATCGCGGACCCGTGGAGCCGCGCGAGCACCTCGCGCGCCTCGGCCTGGGCCTCGGCGGAGACGCGGACCGAGTCCGTGCGCATGTAGGTGATAAGCCCCTCGCGGGTCCCGGCGCCGAGATCGACGCCCTCGTAGAGGGTCTGGGCGATCATCATCGTCCGCTTCGCCGTGAACCGGTACCGCTTGGCCGCTTCCTGCTGAAGGGTCGAGGTGATGAACGGCGGGGCCGGCGAGCGTTTCTGCTCCCGCCGCTCGATGTCCTTGACCGTGAACGGCACGCCCTGGATCCGCGCGACGGCCGCCCGCGTCTCGTCGCCCGTCTTGAGGTCGATCTTCGCCCCGTCGATCTGCTGGAGCTTCGCCGCGAACGGGCGCCCGCCCTTGAGCGCGAGCTGGGCGTCGACCGTCCAGTACTCGACCGGGAGGAAGGCCAGCACCTCGGCCTCCCGGTCGCAGATCAGGCGCACGGCCACGGACTGGACGCGGCCCGCGGAGAGGCCCTTGCGGACCTTGGTCCAGAGCAGGGGCGAGAGGCTGTAGCCGACGAGCCGGTCGAGGACGCGCCGCGCCTGCTGGGCCTCGACGAGCTTGAGGTCGATGTCGACCGTGGCGTTGTCGACGGCGTCCTTCACGACCTTCTTCGTGATCTCGTTGAAGATCGCGCGGCGGACCTTCTCCGGCGGGAGACGGAGCGCCTCCTTCAGGTGCCAGCAGATGGCCTCGCCCTCGCGGTCGGGGTCGGCGGCGAGGTAGACGATCTCGGCCTTCGCCGCGTCGCGCTTGAGCTCCTTCAGGAGCGCGCCCTTGCCGCGGACGGTGATGTAGTGCGGCGCGAAGTCGTTCTCGAGGTCGACGCCCATCCGGTGCTGGGGCAGGTCCCGGACGTGCCCCATGCAGGCCTTGACGATGTATTTCGAGCCGATGAACTTGTTGATCGTCTTCGCCTTCGCCGGCGACTCCACGATGAGGAGGTTGGGCCCGTGCGGCTTCCCGCCCTTCTTCGCCTTGGACGCCTTCCTGGGCTTCCTCGGCGCTTTCGGCTTCGCGGGGACCGCCGGAACGTCCGTCACCGGCACGCCTACGGCCGGCGTTTCAACCGCCGGCGTTTTCCCGGCGGACGGATCAGGAGAGATAGATGAGTCCTTCACGTCGTCTTCCATCATGTCACCGCGCCGGTTTCGGTGCCGAGGGAGCTGCTTTCCTCGCCACGGGCTTTGCAACCGGCTTCGCCACCGGCTTCTTCGCCGCGGGCTTCGCCGCCGGCTTGGGAGCCGCCACGGGTGCCGACGACACCGTGGCGGCGACGGCCACGGGCGTCGCCAAAGCGGTCGCGACAGCGGGTTCCGTCCCGGTCGAGGCGGCAGGTTCCGTCCGGCCTCGGGCCATCGACGGCACCGGAACTGCCGACGGCTCCGCCGTCAGTCCGGCGGCATCAAGCACGAGCGGCACCCAGTCCTCGCTCGCATCCCACGCGCTGACCTTGAACGGCCGGGGCCAGAACAGCTCCTTCGCGTTCGCGCGCAGGCGCAGGGACACCGTGGCCCGCAGGATCTCGGCCGGGTCGAGCCGCTCGCGCCGGAACAGGGCGGCGGGCAGGAAGACCTCGACGATCCGGGACATGCCGTGCTGGCCCTGGGCGACGAGGAAGCGGCCCTCGGCGGGGAACGGCACGCCCCCGCGCACGGCCAGGACCTCGGGCGTCCGGAACCCGGCCTCCGGCCGGTCAGGGTCCGCGCGCTCCAGAATCCCCTTGAGCGTGAACACGACGGGTTTCTCGTTGTCGATGCCCGCCCCGATGGTCAGCCGTTCGGTGTCCGCCTCCGGTCCGTCGAGGGACCTCGGACGAGCCCGGTAGTCCATGTAGACGACGGCCACGCCCAGCCCCTCGGGACGCCAGCAGAGGTAGAGGTCCCCGAAACGCTCGAACGGGGCGGCGGCGGAGACGCCCGGGACCCAGGAGCGGTCGAGCGGCCATTCGTCGAGCGACCCGTTCACGATCGGCAGGTCGGCCATACCGGGCACCTTGAGCCCCTGCGGCGCGCGCGTGAGCCCGGCCCCGGCCGGCCAGGTGCCATGGTCGCGTTCCGTGTCGGGCGCGGCCTTCGTGAGGGCCTCCGTCAGCACCGCGTAGGGCGCATCCTTGAGATCCACGAGCCCCATGTTGAAATCCTCGCCGTCGGCCTCCGGCGGCTGGTCCGCGTACTGGAACCAGTGGACCCCGATGACGGATGGGTATTTCGCGAGGGACACCATGAGCCGGGCGGCGCCCGCCGCGCGCTCCTCCTGCGTCGGCACCGTCATGTACGGTCCGTGGCGGTTCCGGTCCCCCGACCGGTTCTCGGCCGCGGCGTAGTAGATCTCGGAAACGAGGACGGGCTTGCGCGTGAGGCGCGCGAGGGAATCGAAGTAGAAGGGCGACGCCCACCCTTGGGGCGCGCAACTGTCGTAGGTCGTCGATACGACGTCGACGAACTCCCCGGCCGCCCGCGCCACCGGCTGGCTGTACCAGCCCGCGTACCGGTCGCCGAGGATGAGGTGGTTCGGGTCCGCCGCCCGGACTTCCTCCGCCACCGTGCGGTAGTAGAGGCCCGCCAGATCCCCGAGGAACTCCTCCACCACCTGGGGCCGGCGCCCGGGCCGGAACGCCGCCCTCCGCAGCGCCCCCCGGAGCTCGACGAAGGCCTTGGGCTCGGGGTCGACCGAGAAGTCCTCGCTGAATCGCCGGAGGTCCCCGCGGTACGTGCGCTCGAGCAACGCCATGAGCTTCTCCTTCAGCGGATCCTTGGCGGAAGCCTGACGAAGGATGTGCAGGACCACGCTCTCGTCCCACCAGCCCAGTTGGCTGTCGAGGTAATACCCGATCAGGCGCTGGTCCTCCTTCAACTTCAGCAGCGGCGCCAGGAGTTCCCGGAGCTTCGTCCGGGCCGCCAGGGCCGAGGGATCCGCGTACGGCACGCCGACCGCGGCGCCCAACGAGAGCCCCATCGTCCAGGGCATCGCCCCGGAGGCGGTCAGGACCGCGTCGGACCCGGCCCCCAGGGTGTTGAAGCCCCAGAACCCGAGCCGCTCCAGCGCCGCCTTGCGCCACTTGTCCGCCGAGGGATAGAACCGCAGGGCGCAGTACGCGGGAGCCGCGGGATCGAACCGGTCGAGGGCGTCGCCCGCGACCACGTTGCAGACGCCGCGGGAGAACATCTTCTTCCCCGCCGGATCCACGAGCCACCAGACGCCGCGTTCCTGCGTGACCTTGAAGAAGGCGCCCTCCGCCCGCGGCGCCAGCACGAGGAGCAGGAGGAGGACGTGCTTCACGGTGCCGCCTCCGCGAGGGTGATGGCGGCCAGTTTCGCCGCCGCAGGAGTCTTCACGAGCGAGACGGGCCAGAAGGTTTCCTTGACGTCACCCCGCAGGCGGAGCGACAGCCCCACCCGGAGCGTCTCCCCCGCCGCGAGCGGCTTGCCCCCGAGCGCGGAGACCGGCACGAAGACCTCGGCCAGCGACGTGATGCTGACATGCGACTGTGCCCCGGTAATCCCGTCGACCCCGGGCGGCAGTTTCCGCCCGGCCGCCCTGAGCACCGTCAGCGGGGCAAGGGGGCGATTGTCGGCCGGCTTCTTGCCATCCGGACCCGCGACCGGCTCGGGCCCGGTCTTCTCGTGCAACCCTCGCACCTGGACGTCGAGAGCGGGCACTCCCTCGCGACGGACGGTGATGGCAATCCGCTCGAGATCCATGGACCCGGCGGGCACGCCTCCCCCGTCGGAGAAGTTGCTCATGACGGCCGCGACGAGGATTCCGTCCGGCGACCACGTGAGATGGAAGTCGCCGAAGGGCTCGAAGGGCGCACGGGAGCCCGGCGCGGGCACCCACGTCGCGGGCAGGTTCCAGTCGTCCAGCTTCCCGTCGACGGACCGCGTCCACGTGGCGCGGGGAACGCGCCAGCCGCCCGCCGCGGCCGCCAGCCCGTCGGCCCTGGGCCCCTCGCGGTGCAGAGCCTCTGCCTTTCCGTTCACGTCCGCGAACGCCGCCGTCAGCTCCTCGTAGGGCCGGTCCTGGTTGTCCACGAGTCCGAAGGCGAAGTCCTCGCCGTCGTCCCGGCCGAGGGGCGGCTCGTCGGCGAACTGGAACCAGTGCGCCCCGACGACATACGGCAGGCGCCAGAGCCGCTCGGTCATCTCGCGGGCGCCCGCGGCCCGCTCAGCCCGGGTCGGCACCACCATGAAGGGCCCGCTCTGGTTCTTGTTCCCGGTCAGGTTCTCCATGGAGGCGAAGTAGTATTCGGTCACCATGATCGGCTTGCCCGTGATCCGGTGGAGCGTGTCGAAGTACGACGGCAGGATCCACCCCGAGGCGGCGAAGGTGTTGTAGTTGGTCGTGACTACGTCGACGTGGCGCCCCGCCGCGCGCGCGACCGGCTGGGCGTAGAAGCTCAGGTACCGGTCGCCGAGGATCAGATGGTTCGGGTCGGCCTTCCGGAGCGCCGAGGTCGTCACGTCGTAATAATCGTCCGCGAGGGTCTCGATGAACCGCTCGGCGACGAGGGGACGGCGGCCCGGCGCCCACCGGCACACCTTGAGTTCCCCCTTGAGGTCGTCGAGCGTCCTGGGCTTCGGCTCGACGGTGAAGTCCTTGAGCACCGCCCGCAAATCGCCGTGGTAGGCCTCCTTGAGCATCCCCCACAGGACCTGCTTCAGCCGGTCCGTCGCCGGCCGCCCCATCCAGTAGAGGAAGGCGGTCTCGTCCCACCAGCCCAGCTCGTTGTCGACGAAGTAGCCGATGCAGAGGGGGTCGTCCCGGTACTTGGCGGCCTCGGTCGCGGCGACCTCCTCGAGCTTCTTGACGGATTCGGGGTCCCGGATGTCCGCCCACGGGACCGCGAACCAGCCGCCCATGACGAGCGCGACGGTGTAAGGCATGCCCTGCCCCCGCATGATCGACTCGTCGCTGTACCCCCCGATGGTGTTGAACCCCCAGCCCTTGAGCCGGGTCGCCGTCGCGGCGGCCCACCCCGCGTCGGTCCGGTAGAACTTGAGCGCGCAGTAGGCGGGGTTCCTGGGGTTGAACTTGTCGGGGGCCACCCCCGCGTCCACGCAGTTGACGGCCCTGGCCAGAAAGGGCTTTCCGTCCTGGTCCAGGAGCCACCAGCGGCCGTCCCGCTGTTCGACCTTGAAGAACCCGGCCTGCGCCGCCGAGGCCGCAACACAGAGGAATACCGCCGCCAGCCGCCTCATCGCGGCACCAAGGGCCGAGCGGAAGCGAGGCCCCGCGGCGGATCCGGCATCGCCCCAACCCCCCCCGCGGCGCATCGGGCTTCGCCCGATGCCGAGCGGTAGTGCTGGCGAAGCCCGGTGCCGCTCATCGCGGCACCAGTGGAGAAAATGAAACGGCGAAGACGGCGGCCGTGAGCCAGAGGACGGGATGAATGTCCCGCCACCGGCCGCGGGCCGCCGGGATGGCGACGGCCGCGAGCACGCCCCAGCCGATGCCCGTCGCGATGTTGAAGGTGAACGGCATCAGGACGATGGTCAGGAACGCGGGCAGGCCCTCCTCCAGCTTGGACCACGCGATCCGGGCCACGCCCTGCATCATGAAGAACCCGACCACGATCAGGGCGGGCGCGACCGCGCACGGCGGCACGGCGGCGGCGAGCGGGCTCAGGAAGATCGCGACGAGGAAGAGCGCGGCGACGACGTACCCGGTGACGGCCCGACGGCCGCCCGCCGCGACGCCGCTCGCGCTCTCGACGTAGGTCGTGATCGAGCTGCACCCCAGGATCCCGCCGAGGGACGCCGCGATCCCGTCCACGAACAGGACGCGGGTCAACCGCGGCATCCCCCCCTTGCGGTCCACGAAGCCCGCCTGGGTGCCCACGCCGATCACGGTGCCCATCGTGTCGAAGAAGTCGGACACCGCGAAGGCGAACAGGACCGGGAGCAGGCGCAGGCTCGCCGCCGCGTCCAGTCCCCGCCAGAACTTCCAGACCGTGGAGAAGTTCGGCGGCGCCACGACGCCTTCGAGCTTCGCCATCCCGAACCCGGCGTCCGCCAGGACCGCCCCCGCCGCGATCCCGATCAGGAGCGCCCCGGGCACCCGCCACGCCAGGCACGCGGCCGTGACGAGAAGCCCCGCGATCGTGACGACGGCCTCGGCGGACCCCAGGTCGCCGAGCTTCACGAACGTCCCCGGCGCGGCCGTCACGAGCCCGCCCATCTTGAACCCGATGAAGGCTATGAAGAGCCCTATCCCCACGCCGATCGCGTGCTTGAGCGACATGGGCAGGGCCTCCATGACCCAGCGGCGCAGGCCGAGCAGGACCAGTCCGGCGATCAGGAGCCCCTCGAGGACGACGACGGCCATCCCGATCTCCCAGTCGACCCCCATCCCCTGGCAGACGGTGAAGGCGAGGAACGCGTTCAGCCCCATGCCCGCCGCGAGCGCGAAGGGGTAGTCCGTCATCCGGGCCATCAACGCGGTCGCGATCGCCGCCCCCAGGCACGTGGCCGTGGTCGCGCCGGCGAGCGGCACACCCGCCTGGGCCAGGATCGCTGGATTCGCGAAGATTATGTAGGACATCGTCATGAAGGTCGTCAGCCCAGCGAAAATCTCGGTTCGAAGGGACGTCCGGGTCATGTTCTTCAGGATAGCAGGCTCGTCAAACGGGTCAGGAAATGGCGAGTGCGCGGACATCGACGAAGAGCCGGATCGTGCCCTCGACGAGCTTGAGCAGGTCGAGCCGGCGGCGCCGGACGGCCTCGTCCGGATCCATCACGAGCACGCGGTCGAAGAAGGCGTCGATGGCCGGTTTGAGCGTCGCGAGCGCCGCGTAGAGCGCCTCGAAGTCGCCCGCCTCCGCCAGTTCGCGGGCCCGCGCCGCTACGGCGCCGTGCGCATCGTACAACTCGCGTTCGGGCTCGTCGAGCGCCTCGCGCGACGCCCCTCCCTCGCCCTCGACCTTCGTGACGATGTTCGTCACGCGTGAGAGCGCGAGCAGGGTCTCGCGGAATCCGGGGCGCATCTTGAGGGTTACGAGCGCCTTGAGCCGCCGGGTCGCGTAAAGGACGTCCTCGAAGTCCACGAGCGCGGCCTGGATCTCGTCGTGCTGGAAGCCCTGTTCCTCGAACACGGCCTCCAGCCGCGCCCGGATGAACGCGTGCGCCGCGAGCACGACCTTCCGGATCCCGAGGTCGATCAGGGGCAGGGGCTCCGTCGCCTTCGCCGCCCGGAGGATCTCGGCGGCCAGTTGCTCGCGGTCCACGTGCTCGGACGCCGACACGCTCAGGAGGGCGGACAGCGGCATCGGGAGACGCCACTCCCGCTCGGCCAGGATCCGGATGATCCCGATCGCGGCCCGGCGGAGCCCGTAAGGGTCCGCGGTGCCCGTCGGCGCGTGCCCGAGCCGGAAATGCCCGGCGAGGTGGTCCACCTTGTCCGCCAGCGCGACGAGACAGCCCTCGTCGCTGGCCGGGATGTCGTCCCCGGGCCCGGACGGCCGGTAGTGCTCGGCGATCCCGCGGATGACCGCCGGGGACTCCCCCGAGGCCGCGGCATACAGCCCGCCCACCACGCCCTGGAGGCCCGGGAACTCCCCCACCATCGCCGTCACGAGGTCGGCCTTCGCGAGGAGGCCGGCGCGGCCGACCGCCTCGTGGTCGATCCCGGGCAGAACCTTGAGGGTCTTGTAGTACATGGCCAGGACGCGCGCCATCCGCTCCACCCGCTTGGCCTTGTCCAGCATGGTCCCACCGTTCGCCTGCCACACGACGGTCCCAAGGATCGTCAGCCCGTCCTCGAGCTTCTTCTTCGAGTCCGTCGTCCAGAAGAACCGGGCGTCGGCCAGCCGGGCCTTGAGCACGCGCTCGTTGCCGGCGACCACGGACCGCGTGGCGACCCCGTTCGCGACGGTGATGAAGTGCGGGAGGAGCCGGCCTTCGGCGTCGACGACCGGGAAGTAGCGCTGGTGCTCCTGCATCGCCGCCACGATAACGGCCTGCGGCAGCTCCAGCGCCTCCCGGGGGAAGGTTCCCAGCACGGGAGCGGGGGCCTCGACGAGGTCCGCGACCTCGTTCAGGAGCGCCTCGTCCCAGAGCACGCGGCCCCCCGCTTTCGCCGCCAACCGGTCGGCCTCGCGGCGGATCAGGGCCTTGCGTTCGGTTTCATCGACCAGGATGCCGGCCTTCTTCAATACTATGAGGTAGTCCGCGGCGGACTTCACCGCCAGCGGCTTGACGTGGACGAACCGGCGTCCCAGGGTCGCCGGCGCCGCCGCGACCTCGCCGACGGCGACGCGCAGGGCCTTCGTCCCGTGCAGGGCGACGAGCCACCGGATCGGCCGGGCGAAGGTCCGGCCCGGCGCCTGCGGCCAGCGCATGGCCCGCGGAAACTCGAACCCCTTGAGGACGCCCTCGAGGACCCCGGGCAGGACCTCGGTAGCCGCCCGCCCCCTCTCGACTCCGGAGACGGCCATCCGCGGCCCCTTCTTGTCCTCGACGACCTTCAGCGCGGACACCGCGACCGAGTGCTTGCGCGCGAACCCCTCGGCCGCCGGCGTCGGCGCGCCCGAAGGGTCGAAGGCCTGCGTCTTGAGCGGCCCGAGCTCCGTGAACGCCCGGTCGGGCTGGACCAGGGGCACGCCTCCCGCCAGCAGGGCGATCCGGCGCGGCGTCGCCCAGACTATCAGGCCCCCGTGCGCGAGCGACGCCGCCGCCAGGTGCTTCTCCGCCAGGGCGCGCAACTGGCGCCGGGCCGACGGCAGGAACCGCGCCGGGATCTCCTCGGTCCCGATCTCGAGGAGGAGGTCAGCGGACCTGGCTGACACCGGTCCCGTACCTTTCGTCGTACGCCTTTGCGACCGCTCTCGTGAGCGACCGCACCCGGAGGATGTACCGCTGGCGCTCGCCGACGCTGATCGCGCCGCGCGCGTCGAGCAGGTTGAACACGTGCGAGCACTTCATGACGAAGTCATAGGCGGGGAGGACGAGCGGATCCTTGAGCTCCAGGAGCCGCTTGGCCTCGGCCTCGTGGTCGCCGAAGTGCCGGAAGAGCTTATCGGTATCCGCCGCCTCGAAGTTGTACGCCGAGAACTCGACCTCCGTGCGCTTGTGCACCTCCCCGTACTTCGTGGTCTCGCTCCACGCGAGGTCGTAGACGTTGTCCACGTTCTGGAGGTACATGGAGATCCGCTCGAGCCCGTAGGTCAGCTCGACCGGCACGGGGTCGAGCACGATCCCGCCGAACTCCTGGAAGTACGTGAACTGCGTGATCTCCATCCCGTCGCTCCAGACCTCCCAGCCCAGTCCCCACGCGCCGAGCGTCGGCGACTCCCAGTCGTCCTCGACGAACCGGAGGTCGTGGTCCGCGGGGTCGATGCCGAGCGCGACGAGGCTCCCAAGGTACTGGTCCTGGCAGTCCGCGGGCGCGGGCTTGAGGAGCACCTGGTACTGGTAGTAGTGCTGGAGCCGGTTCGGGTTCTCGCCGTATCGTCCGTCGACAGGCCGCCGCGAGGGCTCGACGTACGCCGCGCGCCACGGCTTGGGCCCCAGGCACCGCAGGGCCGTCGCGGGGTTGAACGTGCCCGCCCCCTTCTCGAGATCGTAGGGCTGGACGAGCAGGCAGCCGCGCGCCGCCCAGTAGGTGTTCAGCCTCTCGATCACCTGCTGGAAGTTGAGCGGTTGGCGAGCGCGACGGATCGGTATCATGGCCGGTTCCCCATTATGCCCGATTCCCCCCCTCGAGGAGTTTCCCCGACGAGAGCCCCCGGCGGTCCTGGTGCCACGCCAGCAAACGGTCCAACGCGTGCACGGCCGCCTCCGCCTCGGCGTCGGGCGCCGTCCGGGGCGGGTTGGCCGCAACGGCTCGTAGAGCCGCCAGGACTCCGGGGCTTAGGAGCTCCGCGTCCACGCCGGACGCGCAACGGCCGCACAGGAGCCCGCCCGACCGGACTTCCAGCCACGCTTCCCGGTCCGGCCGGAGCGGCTCGTGGCACTCCGCGCACTCGTCCAGCGCGAGCCCGTAGCCCAGCAGATCGGCGGCGCGGACGGTGAAGGCCAGGAGCGCGGGCATCACGTGCTCCGGGCGCTTGAGCGCGCGCAGGAATCGCAGGAAGAGATCATAGAGGCGGGGCTGGGGCTCGTCCTCGGGGAGGCTCCGGTCCAGGAGCTCGGCGGCGAACTGCGCCGCGGCGAAGGAGGCGAAGTCCTCGGAAAGCCCCCGCTGGGACTCGAGGAGCTCGGCGCTCCGGACGATGGCCATACCGCCGCCTTCCCGCTTCCAGAACACGAACTCCGCGGGCTGGCACGGCTCCAGGTGGCCCGCCAGCCGGCTCCTGGGGCGGCGACACCCCTTGGCGATGGCCTTGATCTTCCCGAACCGGCGGGTGAGGAGGGTCAGGATGCGGTCGGCTTCGCCGTAGTCCCGCCGCCGGAGAACGACGCCATGGGACTTCTGGAGCGCCACGGCGTCAGCCCCTTGCGGCTCAGCGCTTCATCTGCAGGGAGGCTGTCTTGTTCCGCTTTATGACGTCGATGTTGAAGTAGGCCTCGGAGCACTGGGGGCTGATCTCGATCTCCTTTTCGAACGCCGTGATGGCCTCGTCGAAGACCTGCTTCTGGGCCAGCGAGAAGCCGAGGTTGAAGTGCAGGCGCTCGGCGCGAGGGAACCTCTCGATCCCGCTGCGGCAGACGGTCACGGCGTTGTCGTACTCGCCCTTGACGATGTACCGCGTCGACAGGAACAGGTACACGAGCTCCTCGTTCGGGTTCATCTCGAGAACCCTCAGGTACGACCTGATCGCCTCGTCGTGGTAGCCGCCCTTCTCGTAGAGGACGGCGAGGCACATCATCGCCTGGTCGTTGGTGGAGTCGGCGGTGACGAGCTTGAGGAACTCCTGGATCCCGTCGACGTAGGCCTTCTGCGAGAGATAGGCCATCAGGAGCCAGTGGAGGACGTAGCGGTCCTTGGGGTTGCGTTCGGCGAGCTCGCGGTAGGCCTCGACCAGCCTCCCCTGTCCGGGTGCGCCCATGCCGCCCCTTACGCTCCCCGCCCGATCGGGCAGCGACGGGAGGAGCAACCCTCCGGCATGGTCACCGGAATCGACCGGCCGCCGCCCTCCCGGAAGCGACCGTCAGGGGTGACAGAGAATTTCCTGTCCATCTGACGCTTCCACTCATAGCACATCGCTACGCCCGAGAACAACAGACCGGCGCGCACGGCGAAGATATGGTTCATGATGCCCCTGTCCCCAGCGGGAGTCGAACCCGCATTACCACCTTGAAAGGACTTGGACGCGTTCCAAGGTGTTCTGGCGACTGTGTCCGAAATGCTCGCTCAGTGCTTCACTTTCAGTGTAACATCCCGTCGTCGATGCGGACCTCGGGGCCTTTTGTCCCCACTTTTGTCCCCACCGATTCAGACCCCGCTCCCGAGAAACTTGTTCATGGCCGCGACTCCCTTCCGTCTGGCCTCTGCTCATTGACCTCAAAGCGGGCCTTGCCATCGACCGTGGGCCGCCTAAGCATCGTGCGAATGGTAAAGGACTGAGCATTGAAGTACCCGCGAATGAGATACGCACGTTCACTCGCAAGCGCAACTTCCTCTTTCGCGTCCATTGCAGTGCATCACCGAACCTTTCTAGGGGTCTGTCGCCTATCTCGAATCCAGCATATTCCAACCGTCGTGAAGTCAGCTACCGCCTGCAACTAGCACATGTTGCCCTTGCTAGGTCGTGCATGCCTTGTGCCATCACCAAAGGCGTAGACCGTACGGACTTCCCTTGAATGGCCCCTACGATGCCCCTGCTTCGCACAGGCGAGCCCTACGACGGGCGGGGAATATCCGAACGACTATCCCCCTTCGCCTGAGCTTGACTATCCGATCACACAGAAGCCGTGGAGATCCTTGGAGCGATTCGCTCTTCATGACCGAACGCGGTTTCTGTCCCCACTCTTGTCCCCACTTTTGTCCCCACAACCACCCATTGGCACCCGTCGGCTGGTCACAGCCGAACTATCGGTCGGTGATTCGAAGTCGAACACCCCCGAGGACGAGGAAAGCCTGTGCGAGATATTCTTCTCGCACAGGCCGTTGGCATCCTCACGCGGTTAGGAGCATTTCGTGTCCCCAGCGGGAGTCGAACCCGCATTACCACCTTGAAAGGGTGATGACCTGACCGTTAGTCGATGGGGACGCTTCTTCGTATTCTAGCGCACTGTGCCGTCCACAGAGGAGGATCGGCATGCAGGGCAAGGAGGCGCATCGTTCCCGAGCCTACGTGCTATTGAGCCTCCGCCATGGCCCAAAAGATCAAGACCCGTCCTCCAACGGTTCCCCACTTCATCTCACGTGCTCCCAGCGCGCCAATCTGCCATCAGCAGGGACATAGACGGAATCACCGGCCAGGAAGTAGGCAGCATTGTGGGGCAGGATCAGGTAGCTCCGCAATGACCCATCTCGCCGGTGTTCGGATAGCATCCAGCCGCTCTCCGTCCCCGAGAATGACCCGTCTGCGAATTCCTGCCAAGAACGGCCACGTACATTGATAAGCCGGTGGAACACGACGCACGAACCGTCAGCGTTCAACCGCACCATCTCCAGAGGTTCCGCCTTTGCCGCCTGGCGCAAGCGACCAAGCGATTCAGGTCTGCCGAAGAATGGGAGTTGGCCAACCGCCAAGCGTCTTCCAGCCCATCCGCGGGCTCTGGATTGCCGCTTTGATGAAGCATGGGCTGTCAACCGAGGCTCCGGTGTTATGCCCCCGAGATCTTCGAGCCACGGAATGCGCGGATCGAGATCGGCGGGGCGGCCCGTGAAGGTGCGCGTGGGAGATGAAGGCGTCGCCGTCCTACTCGACATTGCCAAGGTAGATGCCGGCTCGGCCCCCGCCGCGAGACCGGCCAGCAGGAGCCATGACGCCGCCACACCAACATCCATGCGCATCGCCTTCCTCACAGGGAACGCCGACCCGGGGAACCGATACGCGTATCGAGCGATCTTCCCACACCCTCTAGGTAGCGGTCGTGACGGCGCGCGACGTTGGAAGCTCCACGGCGGTCGCGCAGCGAATCCACGGCGCGATTGAGCCTGACCCAGCGATCCTCGCCGCCCTCGGATGTCATCAGCTTGTCGATGCCTTCCCTGATCAGACAGGCCAGCGACAACCTGCGGCGCGCGGCGAGGGAATGCAGTTCCCGGCTCTGGCGTGCGGTCAGCCATACCTGCATGTGGACCAGCCCCCGGGCACTCGTCGCCATCGCTTCACCTCTTGCCCGCATTATCGCAGTCTGCACAGGGAGACCGCTCAAGACAGGCTTCAGCCTGTGCTACGCTAGACTCGTCATGCACGAACGCGAGTCCAACCCATGAAGCGGCTCGTGATCTACACCGATGCGTCCGTCATCGGCGGCTGCGAGGACTCGGAGTATCAGGCCGCGAGCCTGGCCTTGTGGCAGCGATTCATCCAGGGCACGCACACGCTGGCCTTGTCGGCGCACACGTTGCGAGAGATTCAGGGCGCTCCCGAGGCCGTCCGGAAGCATCTTCGCGACGTGCCCGAGCAACACCAGCTTGTGTTCCCGGACAGCCAGGAAGCCTCTGACCTGGCCGAAGCGTACCTGAGGCATGGAGTGGTGGGACCGGGTTCGCGGGCAGACGCCCTGCATGTCGCGCTCGCAAGCGCGGGCCGCACAGATGTTTTGGTCAGCTGGAATTTCAAGCATATCGTGAACCTGGGTCGGATCCGGCTGTTCCAGGCCGTCAATATCGAGAACGGCTACGGCTCGATCGAGATTCGGACACCGAGGGAGGTGATCGGCGATGAAGAAGGGGTTTGACGCCGTCGAATGGATGCGCGCCCGCCGTGAAGCGATCGATCGAGAGGATGCCGGACTCAGTTGGAAAGCCAAGGCCCAGCGGACGCTCGACTTGCTGAAGGACGACCCCCTGTGGGAACGCCTGAAGCACCGCACCGCTGAGCCCGCTCGGGGCCCCTCAGCCCACACGACCGGCTAGGAACCCCGCGCCGGGCTCCGCGGTCAAGCGGACCAGGCCCGGACATCCACCTCGGGAAAGACATTGTCGCGGGCCTCGATCAAGGCCAGCCAGCCTTCGTCGACGGCGCCGCGGTTCACCTCGTCGTAGATGCGCGTGAACCGGCCGAGGTGGTTGACCGTGCGGTTCACGGCGTATCCGACGTGGGTCCCCGTCTTCATGATGAACGCCCAATCGCTGGACTGCGCGAGCAGGAGCTCGCGGGCCGCCTGCCTGACCGCGCGCCCCGCGGGCCCGCCCGCGCCCGCGGGCCGCCCCGCGAGCTCGGTCATCCGCTCGGCCGCCTTGTGCAGGTGGCGGTAGATCCAGTCGTTGCTGCCCTCGAGCCAGACCTCGTTGTAGCCCTTGTGGCCCCACGAGGACATCGACGGGGTCGAGACCTGGCACACCGGGTACTCGGCCAGATACTCGCGCGCCGTGACCGGCTTCACGATGTCCTGGTCGAAGTGCATCTTCCGGAAGAGCATGTCCAGCCAGTCGGGCCCCTCGTACCACCAGTGCCCGAACAGCTCGGCGTCGTACGGCGAGACGATCAGGGGCTTGCGGTCCATGAGCCCGGCGAGGTACTCGACCTGCTTCCCCCGGTTGAACAGGAAGTTCCCGGCATGCTGTGCCGCCTTCTCGCGCGCCCGGGCGGGGTCGTACGGCGCCTTGTCGAGGGTATCTCCCGTGATCCGGTGGTACTTGATACCCGTGAACGTCCGCACGCCGTCCCCGTTGATGTACGGCCGGACGTAGTCCTCGTCGAGGTCGTAACCGATGTCGCGGTAGAAGTCCCGGTACTCGAAGTCGCCGGGGTACCCCTCAAGGGCGCTCCAGACCTGCTTCGACGACTCCAGGTCGCGGCCGAACGCGGCCACGCCCGACCGGCAAAACACGGGGGCGTATGTTCCATATTTGGGTCTCGGAGAGCCGAGCAGGATCCCATGCGCGTCCATGAAGAAGTACCGGATCCCGTGGCGGCGGAGCACCTCGTCGTGGCCGGGCTGGAACCCGCACTCGGGCAACCAGATTCCCGTGGGCGCCCTACCCAGGTGCCTCGCGTGGCAATCCACGGCAACCTGCACCTGCGCGTTCACGGCTTCGGGGCGCGTCTCCATGAGCGGCAGGAATCCGTGCGTCGCCCCGCAGGTGACGATCTCGAGCTGTCCCGAATCCTGGAACCGCCGGAACCCGTTCGCGAGGTTCCGCCCGTATTGATCCGAAAACAGCGCGCGCGCGTGCCGGAACTTGGCCTCGTACATCCGCGCCGTCCGCTGGAATTCGGGGTGAGGCGCGGTCCGGCGCACCTCCTTCTCCGAGAGCTCGACCAGCCGGTCGATGTGCGCAAACGCGCGCTCCTGGAGGAGCGGGTCGGCGAACATGCTCAGCAGGGGCGGGCTGAGGGACATCGTCAGCCGCCAGTCGACGCCGTCGCGGACGAGGCCCTCGAAGACCGTCAAGAGGGGGATGTACGTCTCGACGATGGCCTCGTAGAACCACTTCTCCTCGAGGAAGTTCGGGTACTCGGGATGGCGCACGAAGGGCAGGTGCCCGTGCAGGACCATGCAGAGGTAGCCCCGCGTCCGGTCCCGAACCATCAGGGTTGTTTCGATCCGGCAGCTCTCCGCACCGGACTAGTCAGGCTGGTCAGCCCTTCGGAGGACATGCGCGCGATCATGCGCTTGCGCATAAGCTCGGCGAGGTTCGTCGAGGCCCCGGGCCGCAGGGTCCCCGCCACCCCCGCCAGCTTCTGGAAGACCTCGTCCTGGACCATCCATTCCTCGTCGATGACCGGCGAAACCGTGTCCCGCGGCGTGGTGACGACGTTCGACCGCGCTAGAACGAAGAACCGGCCGTCGGCGGTCAGGATGCCGATCTCGACGCACCAGGACCGGCCGGGAACGCCGACCTCGACGTACCATGCGCTCGCCCCGCCTTCAATCGTGATGTCGTGGAAGCGGCGCGCGTTGGTCCCGTCGAACGTGACGCCGGTGACGTCGTGGACGCGTAGGACGGAGCGGACCGTCCGCCACGCCCCGTCCCCGACCTTCCTCCGAACCTCGTCGATCTTCGCCGGCTGGATCTCCCAGTACGCGTAGATCCACCATGGGTCCCGGACCATGGCCACGATCCGGGTGTCCCCGTAGGAATCGGGCAGGCTCCAGGCCTCCACGGGTGGGAGCGGAAACGGCGCCTTCTTCCCAGCCGCCAACTCGCCAGCCAGAGGATGTGGCGCCGGCCTGGCTGCGGGAAGATCGACCGGAGAGTCCCGGCGGACGGTAGTCGTGACGGCGCCGACCGCCCGGTTGACGTGGCGGGGAGCAACCCGCGGCTTCGCCTCGGATGCTGGCGGTGCCGCGGAGACCCTGGGCGGGGATTTCCGGCGCGGGATGTCCGCGGAGCTCGTCGCGGGCTTCGTACGCTTGCGGGACCCGCTCGGTACATTCCCCATACGCATGGTTTAACGGGAATTCCACTCCCTTATTGCGGAGTCCGGCCCGCTACCGGCCGGGCTTCAGCCGGCCCTTGAAGACCTTGCGGAACTTCTCCATCTCATTTCTCGCACCGGTAGACGAACGCGGGCGGGATATTCCGGAGCACGACAGGCGTGCGCCGGACCTTCCGGAAGGTGCGGCGGAGCAGCCGCCGGAACCGGGCGGCGCCCGGCATCCAGGCCGAATGCACGTAGACGTAGGTCGAGAACCGGGCGCCGGGCCGCATCGAGCCGGCGATCGCGCGCAGGAGCTTCTCCTGCAAGGGCCGGGTCAGGGTCGTCCAGGGCAGGCTCGACACCACGGCGTCCGCGGCCGGGCACCCGCGGGCGGAGAGGAACCTCGGCAGGTGCTCGACGGAACCACGGATGACGTCGGCCCGGCGGAACCGGGCGCGGAGCCGGCCGGCGAGTTCGCGGTTCAGCTCCACGACCAGCAGCCGCGCGCGCGGACGCATGGCGCGCAGGATCGAGGGCGTGAACGACCCCGTGCCCGCCCCGACCTCGACCACGCAGGTAGCGGCCCCGAGGCGCATGCCCTCCGTCATCCGGGCCGCGAGCCAGCGGGAACTGGGGGCGACGGCGCCCGTCCGGCGCGGATCGCGAACATACGCCCGAAGCAGGTGTACGTGGTCCGCGACGCGGGAAGCGGTCGAACGGCCGCGGCGGCCGGGCTGGGAGTTGTGCATGCGTGTTCCACAGTATAGTATTCAACGGATGAGACTTGCCATAATCGTGCCCGTATACAACGAAGCCGCCACGATAGCCGAGATCGTGGGGCGCCTGCGCGCGGTGCCGCTGGACAAGGAGATCCTCGTCGTCGACGACGGCTCCACCGACGGCACGTGGGAGGCGCTCGCCCCGATGAAGGGGGGCGAGGTCCGGGTACTGCGGCACGAGCGCAACCGGGGCAAGGGCGCCGCGATCCGCACCGCCCTCGCGGCCGTCACCGCGCCAGCGGTCGTGATCCAGGACGCCGACCTCGAGTACCAGCCGGAGGAGCTCCCGGGCCTGCTCGCGCCCATCGCCGCGGCCCAAGCCGACGTCGTCTACGGGTCCCGGTTCAAGGGAACGCTCGAGGGGATGCGGTTCGCGAACTACCTCGCCAACAAGGTCCTGGCCTGGACCGCGACCATCTTCTTTGGTCAGCGCATCACGGACGAGGCGACCTGCTACAAGCTCTTCCGCACGAGCGTGATCCGCTCCGTCCCACTCGTGAGCGAGCGGTTCGAGTTCTGCCCCGAGGTTACCGCCCGGCTGCGCCGCCGGGGCATCCGGATCCACGAGCTGCCGATCACGTACCGGGGCCGGACGGAGGCCCAGGGCAAGAAGATCAGGCTCGCCGACGCCTGGGAAGCCTTCTTTACGCTCGTGCGGTGGCGGCTCGCGAGGAAAGCGTAGATGCCGTCCGCCGCCCAGGACGCCCTCCGCCGCCTGGCCCGGCGGCCCCTCGTCCTCCTCGGGTTCGCCATCGCGGCCGCGGCCGGCGCCGCGGGCGGCGTGCTCGTACTCTCGCTCGAGGACCTGCCCGACATCGAGGACCTCATGCACGTGACGCCGACCGCGGGGGCCCGGCTCTACGACAGCGGCGACCCGCCCGAGATGTTCTCCCAGCTCGCGATCGAGCAGCGGACATTCGTGCCGCTGGCCAAGATGCCGCGGGGCCTGCTGGACGCCGTCGTGTCCATCGAGGACGAGCGGTTCTTCCGCCACTGGGGCATCGACCTGTGGGGCATCGCCCGGGCGATGGCCGTGAACACGATCCGGGGCCGGACCCGGCAGGGCGGGAGCACGATCACGCAGCAGCTCGCCCGCACGCTGTTCCTGACGCGGGAGCGCACGATCCAGCGCAAAATCAAGGAAGCGATCCTCGCGATCAAGATCGAGCGCCGGTACCGGAAGGACGAGATCCTGGAGATGTACCTCAACCAGCACTACTTCGGCCACGGGGCCTGGGGCGTGGAGCAGGCGGCGCGCGCGTATTTCGGCAAGCACGTCGAGGAGCTCACCCTCCCCGAGTGCGCGCTCCTCGCCGGCCTCCCCCAGGCGCCGAACGCGTACTCGCCTCGGCAGGACCCCGAGAAGGCGAAGACCCGGCGGAATCTCGTCCTGGCGGCGATGGTCCGGAACGGGTACGTGGAGAAGGCCGAGGCCGAGGAAGCCTCCGCCTCCCCGATCCAGCTCCGGGCGACCGAGCCGACGAACGCCCCGTACTTCGCCGCCCACGTGCGCAAGTACCTCGAGGAATCCTACGGCGACCAGGCCGTCGCCCGCGGGGGCCTGTCCGCCTTCACGACGCTGAACCTGAGGTACCAGACGATCGCGCAGGCCGCGCTCGACCAGGGACTGGCCGCCGCCGAGACGCTCGTCGCCGCGAGCCGCCGGGGCGGCGCCTCGAGCAGCCTGCGCCTGCAGGGAGCGCTCATCGCGATCGACGCGCGGACCGGCGCCATCCTGGCCCTCGTCGGCGGCCGGAGCTTCCGCGAGAACGAGTTCAACCGGGCCACGCAGGCCCGGCGCCAGCCCGGCTCGTCCTTCAAGCCGGTCATCTACACGACGGCGCTTCTCAGCGGGTTCCAGCCGGCCGACCTCGTGGACGACACGGCGGTGGCGTTCCCCGGACGGGACGGCAAGACGTGGACCCCGGTCAACTTCGACCGGAAGAACCTGGGGATGATGCCCCTGCGGCGCGCGCTCGCCCTCTCGCGGAACGTCGTGACGACGCGGCTCCTGAACCAGGTCGGCGTCCGCACCGTGATCGGCACCGCGAAGAAGTTCGGGTACGCGGGGCCGTTCCGCGACGATCTCACGCTCGCGATGGGCACCTCGGAGGTCAGCCTCCTCGAGATGGTTTCGGCCTTCTCCGTGTTCGCCAACGGGGGGGTCAGGGCCACCCCTTACGCGATCCGGCTCGTCAAGGACAGCCAGGGCACGGTCCTGGAGCAGCAGAAGCCCGAGCTCGTCTCCGTCATCTCGCCGCAGATTTCCTACCTCATGCTGTCGATGCTCCAGGACGTCATCGACCACGGGACCGGGCACCTCGTGCGCAAGCACGGGTTCACGCGGCCCTGCGCGGGCAAGACCGGCTCGACCAACGACTACACGGACGCGTGGTTCGTCGGGTTCACCCCCTCCGTCGTCTGCGGCATCTGGCTCGGATACGACGACCGCCGCACGCTGGGCAAGATGATGACGGGCGGCGTGATCGCGGCCCCGATCTGGGCCTCGTTCATGTCGGAGGCGCTTGAGGGGGCCCCCATCGAGGATTTCGTGCGTCCGTCCGGCATCGTGACCGCGATGATCGATCCCGGGAGCGGCCTCCTGGCCACCAAGGCCTGCAAGCGGGTGAAGGCCGAGGTGTTCCTCGAGGGCCAGGCCCCCACGCGGGTCTGCGACCGGGAGGCCAAGGCCCCGGATTTCCGCGACCAGGAATACACCTATGTCGAAGGCTCCCAGACCATCACCGGCGGTCCCGGCGACTTCCCCGCGCCCGGACCGGTCCAGCCCGAGGACACCTCGGGACAGGAGGAAGGATTCTGATGTCCAAGGACCTCGTGCTGCTGCCCCGCCCAAAGACGATGCGCCGCATTCCCGGCTCTTTCGCGGTGGAGCCAGGCCGCCGGATCGCCCTGCTCGGCGCACCCGCCCAGGACCTCCTGTTCGCGGGCCGGAGTCTCGCGGACGCCTTTCGCGCGTCTGCGCGGGTGGACTGGTCGCTATCCGCGGTCGCGGGCGGCTCCGGCGATGCGGTCGTCCTCGAGGCGGGCGTGGACCGGATCAGGCACGCCGAGGGGTACGAACTGACAATACGGAAGGATGGCATCCGGATCGCCGCCCGCACCCGGCGCGGCGTCCTCCAGGGCGTCCGCACGCTGGTCCAGATCCTCCGGCAGGCCGGCCCGAAACTGCCGTGTCTCGCGATCACGGACGAGCCGGACTTCCCGAACCGGGGCGTCATGCTGGACGTGAGCCGGGACAAGGTCCCGACGATGGACACGCTCAAGGACCTGATCGACCGGCTGGCGTCCTGGAAGCTCAACCAGATCCAGCTCTACGTCGAGCACACGTTCGCCTACCGGAACCACCGGGACGTCTGGCAGGACGCCTCCCCGTTCACGGGCGGCGAGATCCTGGAGCTGGACGCCTTCTGCCGCGAGCGCCTGGTCGAGCTGGTCCCGAACCAGAACTCGTTCGGCCACATGACCCGGTGGTTGACGAAGCCCCGGTACCGGGACCTCGCGGACGCGCCGAACGGCTGCGACACCGAGTGGGGGCCGTTCAAGGAGCCCTTCACGCTCAACCCCGGGGACCCGCGGTGCCTCGAGCTCCTGCGCGAGCTGTACGACGAGCTCCTGCCGCACTTCTCCTCCCGGCAGTTCAACGTCGGGTGCGACGAGACCGTCGATCTCGGCAAGGTCCGGTCGAAGGAGCAGGTGGAAAAGCTCGGAGTGGGGCGCGTCTACCTGGACTTCCTGCTCAAGATCCAGCGCGAGGTGAAGACGCGCGGCCGCACGATGCAGTTCTGGGGCGACATCATCATGAAGCACCCGGAGCTCGTGCCGGAACTCCCGTCCGATGTCGTCGCGCTGGAGTGGGGCTACGAGGCCGACCATCCGTTCGCGGCCGAGTGCGCGAAGTTCGCGAAGGCGGGCATCCCGTTCTACGTCTGCCCGGGCACATCGTCCTGGACCTCGATCCTGGGCCGGACCACGAACATGAAGGGCAACTGCCTGTCGGCCGCGGAAAGCGGGCACCGGCACGGGGCCCTCGGGTACCTGAACACGGACTGGGGCGACCAGGGCCACTGGCAGTACCAGCCGGTCTCCTACGCGGGCTACGCCTACGGGGCGGCGGTGAGCTGGTCGGTGGGCGCGAACAAGTCCCTCGACCTCGCCGCCGCGCTCGACGCCCACGCGTTCGAGGACCGGACCGGCGTCATGGGGAAGCTGGCCCTCGCCCTCGGCGACGCCGGGCTCGCGCTCGGCCCCCGCTACTTCAACGCGACCGGTTACGCGCGGGCCATGCTCTCGAGCCTCGAAGGCATCAAGGGGTTCAAGAACCAGCGGGCTGCGGGCTGGCGAAGGGCGATCGCGGCGTTGCAGCGGGCAGCGGCGCCGCTTCGGAAGGCGAAGATGGCCATCCCCGACGCCGCGCTCGTGACCGCCGAGTTCGAGGCGGGCGTCCGGCTCGCGACCCACGGCTGCCGCCGGGGCCTCCTGGCGCTCGAGACCTCGTCACGGCGCATCCGGGCCGGGAAGCGGGACCTCGACCGCGACCTCGCGGGGATCATCGCTTCGCACCGGAAATTGTGGCATACCCGCAACCGTCCGGGCGGCTTCCGCGAGAGCGTGGAACGGATGGAGAACGCCCGCAAGGCGTACCGCTGACGCCGGGGGGACACCCGTTCGGTTCTTCAGGATCACCGAACGCGTGTCCCCCTCTACCGGGCCGGGAAGAGCCCCGGGACGGCGTCGGCCGCGGCCGCCCGCTTGTCCTTGAACGTGCGGATGCGCTGGCGCAGTTCGTCCGCCGCCTTCCGGATCTCGGGCTTGACCTCGACGGCCCGGACCGTCATTCGCTCGGATTCCTCGAACCGGCCCATGACCGCGAGCACGACCGCCGCGTGCCAGTAGTTGGCGTCGTCGATCGTCCCGTGCGCGAGGCTCGGCTGGAGATACTCCCAGACGTGGGGCCAGTCCTGGAGCACGTAGTAGGACTGGACGATCCGGTCGGTGATGAAGTCGACCCGGGGCACGCGCTTGTTCACCTCGAGCGCGATCGAGAGCCACTCCGTCACGATCCGACGGCTGACGAACGAGTTGTTGAGTGAGTCGAGGCCCGGCAGGTACGGCAGGTACGCGGGCCGGCGCGTCGCCGGGACCGGCCGGAGCCGCCAGAAGCAGAACCCACCGTTGAGGTTGTCCACGCCGACCGGCGGGACCGCGAGCTCGAGGTCCAGCTCCACGAATCCGCGCCAAACCCGGATCATGCGGTCGTCCCAGAGGTACGGGGTGACGGGAGGATGGGGGTAGCCCTCGGTGATGAAGTTGTGCATGATCCAGCGGATGTTGAGCTGACGAAACCGCACGCGGATCCGGGCGCTTGACGACTCCACCTTCGCCATCTCCCAGCCCCAGGTCGAGCCCCAGGTCCTGACGGAAAGGACCCGGGCGGGCACGCCGAGGATCCGGATGTCGCCCATGACGAGCATGCGACCGGAGGGATTCGGCAGGTCGCGGGCCTTCCGGACGGCCCAGTCGAGGAGGGTCAGCCGCTGGGCGCGACACTCCTCCCGGGAGATGACGCCCGCGAGGTAGGGGGCCGTCGGCAGGGACGGCACCCAGGCGCCGAGGAAGTAGCCCAGCGGGAGCCAGCAGGACACCGCCGCCGCTGCCACCGCCCCGCGGCGGAGCCAGGGCCGCCAGCCGCCCACCGCCCGGGTCGCCTCGATCGCGGCCAGCGCCGCGAGGAGGAAGAACGCGGGGGCCGCGAGGCGGCTCCACTCCGCCCACATGACGAGCGCGCAGGCGGCCGCTGAGGTCGCGACGAACGCGAGCAGCCACCGGCCCGGCGTGCCCAGCCCGGCCTGCCCGAAGAGGAGGAAGGGCAGGGCGAGCGCCACCGGCGGCAGGTCCCGCCAGACGATCCCCCCCACATCGCCGACGAGGGCCCGGAAGGACGCCGCGGGTCCGCCGGCGCCGCGCGAGATCGCGATCGACTGCGCGTCCTCCGGACGCCACCACGCCCCGGGCCACCAGCTCGAGAGGGCCGGCCAGAGCGGATCGCCGAACCACATCCAGTTCCGGACCAGCCACGGCAGGGCCGGGAGCGCCGCGAGGACGAGCCACATAGGGGCCCGGCGGCGAAGCCGCGCGACCGGGAGGAGACTGACGAGCGCGGTGGCCGCGAAGATCTCGGCGTTGACCTTGACGCCGCACCCGAACCCGAACAGGAGTCCGCTCAGCGCCATCCAGGACCCGCCCTCTTCCAGCGCGCGCGCGAGTCCGAGCGCGCCCGTCATCGCGAACGCCGCGGCCGCGAGGTCGTTCTTGGCCACCGTCAACTGCTGGCCGGCGGCGGCGCAGGTCAGGATCGCAATCCCGGCCGCCCAGCCTGCTCCGGTCCCGGCGCGTCGCGCCGTCCAGCCCGCGAGGAGCAGGACCGAAGCAAGGAAGGGGGCGGCCTGGAGCCAGTGCGCGTACTCGTCCCGCCCGATCACAATCGCGATGGCGTACACAAACTCGGCCGTGAGCGGACTGCCGGAGGTCAGGGGGGCCCCCTCCGCCGTGAACTTGTGCACCCGAAGGATCTGGTCCGGAATCGCGAGGTGGTACGTCAGGACATCGACATGGCCGTCGGGCATCAGCATGGCCGCCGCGACCGGGACGAGGGGCGCGAGGCCGAGCACCCACCACCATCCACCCGGCGGCCCGAACGCCCGGGACGCGGCGGCCTGCCTCAGCAGGCCGCGGGCCCCCGGAAGCGCCAGGCCCGCCACGATCGTGGCCACGAACAGGGGCCCGAACCCGAGCCCGCAGAGCGCGAGCCCGAAGTTGGCCGACCCGAGGCAGGCGAACCCGAAGAGCACGGCGAGTGCGTGGCGCTCCCACGGCCGGATCCGGCGCGGCCGGACGAGGGCCACGAGCGAACCACCCAGGCCGGCGAACGCGAGCGCCCCCGCCGCCGCCAGGACGAGCAGGATCGCGTGGCGTCCCGCGGCGCCGGTGAGTGCCGGGGTGAGCATCGCGCGCCACGCGGGCATGCGCCAGAGCTCCCCGGCCCGCCGCCACCACATCACGATGTCGTCCGCCTGGCCAAGGCACACGCCCCACCACGCGACCGTGATCAGGATCGGCAGGCGGAGCATCCGTTCCCTCGTGCCACCGGCACCGGCCGGTGGACGCTCATCGCGGTCTGGTCGACCAGTCCCGGTAGACGGAGGAATCCTCGAGCCGCGGCAGTTCCTGCTCGGGGGTGGTCTTGGTCATCTGGCCCGGGGAAAGCCGGAAGGAGAAACTCCAGGTTGCGAGGCCGGCCAGCGTGCCGATGGCGATCGAGGACCCGAAGTCGCCTCCGCTCACGCCCTGCGCGCCGGCGCCCTGGTAGGCGCCGTACGCCAGCCGCGCCATGAACCCGGCCACGAAACCGGACAGGAAGAACCGTCCGCGTTTCGGCTTCCCGGCCATCGGGCTCTCCGCCTGCCAGGAGTGGTGCTGCCCCCCCGAGGCCGTCACCGGGTCCTCGGCCTTCACCTCGGCGATATAGCCCGTCTCGTCGGCCTGCGTTAGGAGACGCCAATCCTGGATCTCCGCGAGGGGAGCGGACCCCGGATACCGGTTCCCGGGCATCAGCCCGAACGAGGTGTCGTCGAACCGGGTGACCGGCGCGGTAACCGAAGTGGAGGCGCATCCGCCCAGGAGGATCCCCGCGGCGCAGGCACTCAGGAGGACGCGGACGGCGCGTATGACACGGCGGCTCATCTCTTCGTCATCTTAGCATTGCCCGTGATATGCTCGGCTGGACCGATAGAGCGGCGGAACAGGGAGGCTTCACATGGCAACGGCACAGAGCAGGCTGGCGGGCAGGCGGGTCGTGATCACGGGCGTAAGCCGCGGCGTGGGATTTGAAGTCGCGAAGCGGTTCCTGGCCGAGGGCGCCGAGGTGTTGGGCGTCGCGCGCAGCCGGGCCAACCTCGCGCGCGCCGGCCGCGCCCTGCGGGCGTACGGCCGGGCCTACACGTCCCTGCTCGCGGACGTGGCCCTCCCGACCTCGGCCGCCCGGGTCGCGGCCGCGGTCAAGCGGCGCTGGGGCGCCCTCGACCTCCTCCTGAACAACGCCGCCGTCAATCCGGGATCGGCCGCTTTCGAGGCGGACCGGGATCTCGAGGCCACCCTCCGGGTCAACGTCCTCGGCCCCCACCGCATGATGAAGGCGCTCCTCCCGCTCCTGCGCAAGGGGCATTACCCCCGGGTCGTGAACGTCTCCTCGGGCGCGGGCGACCGCCACTCGATCGAGACCGGGAAGGACATGTCCGCCTACCGGCTCTCGAAATGGTCGCTCAACGGGCTCACGAGGCTCTGGGCCAACGAGCTCAAGGGCCAGGTCTCGGTCGTCGGCATGGACCCCGGCTGGGTCAAAACCGACATGGGGGGCCCGCAGGCCCCGGACTCCCCCACGCTCTCGGCGCAACGCGCGCTCGAGATCGCGCTGCTGCCCCCTCATGTCACCGGCTCGTACCTGTGCGGCGCGAGGGAAGGGAGCTGGTAAGGAGTCGCGGCGTCAGCGGCGTTTGGCGGTGACCGTGACGTAGATCGTGCGACCCGTGACGCCGATGATCATCATGTACGGCACATCGATCGTCGCCGGCCGGTCGTACTGCAGGAGGCCGTTCCACTCCACCTCCCAGAGGTCCGGGCCCACGGACACCGGCGGCGCGAGCGGGATCAGGAACCTCCCTTCGCCGTCCGCGAGGTACGCGGTCATGGACGCCGACTCGGCGGGCGAGGCCTCGAACCGGTACCGCCCCTTCTCTCCGAACTCGGGGTAGAAGAAGATGCCGGCTTCCGGCGTCGGGCCGCTCGTCGCGCGGGCGAACCTCCGGCCGGAGACCCCGGACGTCAGGAACTCGATCACGGCCTCCGGCTTCCGTTCCGGGAGCCGCACCCCCACGGTCGCGTAGTGAAAGACCCCGAGTTCGCCGATCGGCGACACGGCATAGTCGAACTGCACCGCCCAGCCGTTCGCGGCACGCCAGAGGCACCCGAGCCCGGCACGGGGCTGGAGCATCTCGGCACTGCCCGAGGCGCTTCGCAGCCCCGCCCGCAACAGCACGGTCGTCCCGGACTCCGACATGTTGCCGAACCAGTACACGGCGCCCAACCCGCCGTGCAGCAGCCCTTCGCCGAGCCATTCGAGCTCGGTGCCCAGCGCCCATCCTTCCGCGGACTCCCACAGGCCGTGCGGGGTCTGCCTGAGCAGGCCCCCGCCCCCGACGACGTGGTAGGCGAACGACCGGGAAGCGCCCCGCCCCATGGGCCCAGTGAGACTCCAGAGCGTGAGCACGGTGCCCTTGCCGATCGACCGGCTGCCCTGCCCGCCCACCTCCACCGCTTGGCCCGAGGATCGCCCCGCGTCGACCTGCTGGACCATGAGGCTCACGCGGGCCAATCCCGCGACCGTCCAGCCGCCCCGCCGGAGCACGATGCCCTGCCCGAGGATCCGGCCGCCGTATTCGTTGAACGCGACGCTTCCCGCCTGGCCCCCGAAGCTTCCGTCGGCCAGCTCCGTCATCCTGGCCGGCCGCGGGGCGCCGAAGTAGAACCCCTCGGTCATCACGCGGAACAGCGACTGACTGCCGAACTGGTAGCCGAACCCGATCCAGCGGAGGCCGGGTTCGAGGAGGATGGTGCTGACGTCCACGAGATCGCCGCGGCGCCACGGATCCTCCAGGGCGATGCCCCCGCTCCCCGCCTGACGCGCGGACATGAGCGATCCGAAGCGTTCGCCGAACCCCCCGCCGACGTCCGCCGAGCCGGCTGGCCGCGCCGCGACGAGCGCCGCGGCCGTCAAGAGGACCGCGCTACAGGCCACGCGGCTGCGGTGATTATTCATCCACTGCCTGCCCTTACTCCACCACGATCGTGCCACGCCGCTTCCATTTCCCCTGCTCGGCGACCCACAGGTAGAGCCCGGGCGCCACCAGCCGTCCCCCCTCGTTCCTGCCGTTCCACTCGATCAGGAACCCCGACGACGGTCCGCCCTCCCAGACCCGGAGACCCCGGGTCGTGTAGATTCGGACCCTGGCGCCCGGAGGCGCGTTCGCGAACTTCAGGGTCCCGCGCACGGCCGACTTCGGATCGAACGGATCCGGATATACGAGGAACTGCGACTCCAGCACGACGGCCGCTTCCCCGACGGCCTCCGGGAGCGGCTGGAGGACCGCGCTGAAGCCGTCCGCGACCGCCCGGTTGACCACGGTCGCGCCCGGCCCGTACTTCTTCCCGGCCAGGATGACCTTCACCACGACCTGCCCGCCGGGCGCGAGGTCGCCGAGCGTCCACGTCAGCGCGGGAGTCACGCCCGACGGAGGAGGGACGGCCGAGACGTAGAACAGCGCCGGCGGCACGAGATCCCGCATCGTCGTCGCGAAGGCCGTATCCGTGCCCGTGTTGCGCACCGTGATCTGGAACTCCACGGGGCCCTCGACCGGCGCGGACGGAGGCCCCACCTTCGTGACGGCCAGGCGGGGGCCCAGGAGGCCGACGACCACCTCGTTGCTGGGCACCGGGGTGATCTCGGGACCCGAACTCGTCCGGCCTCCGAGGAGGGCCCGGTTGGGCGGCACCTGGTCTCCCGTCATGCTCGCCGGCACGAGGGTGAACACGGTCGCACTGCCGGCGGTCCCGGGCGGAATCGCCGGCAGGGTCCAGACTACGAGGCCGCCCGCGACGCCGCATCCGGTCCCTCCACTGCACCCCGTGTAGACGAGGCCGGCCGGCAGGGTGTCCCAGATCCGCGCGTTCCACAGGGTGTCCGTGCATGTATTCGCCCACGTCAGCCGGTAGGCCACCGGTGATCCGGCCGCGCCGACGGGCGGCGTCGCGGATTTCGACAGGATGACCGCGAGGCTGGCGACGCCGACACGCACACGCGCCACCCCGGCGCGGGGGAGAGCCACCAGGCAGTTGTCGGCGGCATCGAGCGACGCCCCGAACGCGAGTTCCGGCACCATGCACGAGAATCCCGACTGGAGGGTCAGGAGGAACGACTCGGAGGCCCCGGGGCCCATGACGGACCGGCTCCAGGCCAGGATGGACCCCGTCACGACGCCTCCCCCGGACGCCGAGACGAACGAGGCCCCGGCGGGAAGGGTGTCCCAGACGCCGATGTTTCGCGCCGCGTCGGTGCCCGCATTCCGGACCTGCACGGTGAAGAGGACGGGGTCCCCCGCCGCGACCACGGCGGAGGCCGCCCAGACCGTCACCGACACCTGGGGAGACCCGACAATCACGGACAAGGGGGCGCTGACCACGACTGGGCGCGCCGCGCCGATGCTGTTCGCGCAGAACCCGGAGGCCAGGTCGGGCCCTATGCCGGTGCCGGTCACCGAGACCGTGAAGGCGACCGAGGTGGATCGCCCCGGACCGAGGGGCGCCAGCGTGAAGACCACGAGCGGACCGGCCGGCCCGCAGGACAGGCCCCCCGTGCATCCGGCCCACGCCGTCCCCGCCGGCAGGGTATCCCAGACCACGATGGCCGTCGCGGTATCCCCCCCCGTGTTGCGCACGCCGATGGTGTAGTCCAGGAGCGTGCACCGGCCCGTCCTCGTATGGCTGGCCCGGAGGTCGAGCGCGAGCACGGCCTGGACCGCCTGGACCGTGACGGGCGGGGACGCGACGGGGGTACACGACACCCCAAGGCTGTTCGCGTACCGCCCGGAGGCCGTGTTCGTGAACGATCCGTCCGCCGTGAAGCGCAGGGCGCACGACACGGACGTCGTCGCCGCGGGCGCGAGGTCGCCGAGCGTCCAGAGCACGCGCGTCCCGTTGAACCCGCACGACGAGCCGCCGCCGCACGATACGTACGTGGTTCCGGCGGGCAGGGTGTCCAGGACCCCGAGGCTCATCGCAGTGTCGTCGCCCGTGTTCGCGACCCCGATCGTGTACGTCACGAGGGCGCCGACCGGAGCCACGGACACGTCGGCCTGCTTCACGAGCGCGAGGACGGGCGCCGTAAGGTGCAGGCTGACGGGCGGGCTCACCGTCGGCGTCTGGGGCACGAGGGCGCTGTTCCGGCATTCCAGCGCGGCCCGGTTGGGCCCGATGAGGGTCTGACTGCCGTCCGCGACCGCCGTGAACTGGACGGTGCCCACGCCGCCCGGCGGCAGGTCGGGGACCGACCAGGTCACGACGGTGCCCACGAGGAGGCCCCCGCCCGTGGCCGACCCGAACACGAGTCCCACCGGCACCGTGTCCCAGACCGTGACGTTCACCGCAGTGTCGATGGACGCGTTGCGGTAGTCGATCGTGTACGTGACCGATCCGCCCGCCGGCAGGCTCCAGCCGCTCGGGGTGTTCGTGAGCAGGATTTCGAGGCGGCTGACGGTCGTCGTCACCGGCGGGCTCCGGTATACCGCCGGGTCGAAGAGCTGGGTCGCGGAGGCGGCGTTCGTGACGGTGGCGCCCTCCGCCAGCGTGCCGGAGATCCCGGCCCGGAACCGGAGGAAGCCCGAGGCTCCCGGCACGACCCGGTCCACGACCCATCGCAGGAAGAGCGGCGTCCCGGACCCGCCGGGCGGCTCCCCGGAGATCCAGGCGCCTCCGAGCGCCGTGGACCACGCCGCGGACACAAGCGACGGCGCGCCCGTCCCGTCGGGTTGGCCCCAGAAGGCCAGGCTCGGGGATACCACGGTCGTCCCGTCCGGCAGGGTGTCCGTGACGGTGAGCGCCGCGATCGTCGCGACCCCCGCGTTGCTCCAGGACACCGTGTAGGTCAGGAGGCCGCCGGCCGAGACCGTTCCTCCGGGCACCACCGTCTTCCTCAGCACGGGAACGCCCACCGTCCGCACGGTCACCTCGTTACTGCACGCCGGCGGGCGGGGGCGTCCCAGGGGATTCTCCCAGAACGCGCAGAAGACGTTCGGCCCGATCGGGTCCGCAAGCCCGGTCACGCTCACCGTGAACGAGACGCTGGCCGATCCGCCGGGAGCCAGCGGCGGCGGCGCCCACGTGACGGCCGTGCCGCCGAACACGCCTCCGCCGGACACCGAGACGATGCTCAGCCCGGCGGGCAGGGTGTCCCAGAGGCCGATCGACACGGCCGTGGCCCCGCCCGCATTGCTGTACCCGAGGGTGTACGTGAGCACGTCCCCGATCGCGACGCGCCATCCGGAGGGGGTCTTGGTCAGGACGAGGACCGGCTCGATCACGGTCGTCGAGACCGCCCCGGCCGGGTAGACGGCGCTATCGTCCACCATGGTCGCGGAGGCCGGATTCGTCACCACGTCGCGGTCGGCCAGCGTCGCCGACAAGTCGGTCCGGAAGCGCAGGAGCCCGCTGGCTCCCGGCGCCACCCGGTCCACCGTCCATTGCAGGACGAGCGGCGGACCCGTGCCGTCCGGGGGCTCTCCCGCCGTCCAGGGCCCCGCCGCCCCGGTCGCCCAGGCGACACCGGCCAGGGCGGGCGTGCCGAGCCAGTCGCTCTGGGCCTGGAACTGGAGACTCCCCCCGGCGTACGCCACGCCGCCCGGCAGAGTGTCGGTCACGGTCAACCCCCACACCGTCCCCGCCCCCGCGTTCGACCACGAGATCGTGTAGGCGAGACTCGCCCCGCCCGACACGGCCCCTGGCGGAGACACGGTCTTGCCGAGCACGGGCACGCCCTTGAGCACGATCACGGTGACCGGCGTGCTCTCGACATAGGGCCGGATCCCCCCCGCGCATCCCTGGTAGTTGGAGATGGCGACGTTGGCGCCCAGCGCGGTCCCTTCCACGGACACCGAAAGCGCCAGGTAGACGCTGGCGGACGGCGCCAGCTCGGCGAGCGACCAGACGACCTTCGTCCCGTCGAAGACGCCGCCCGCGGACGCGCTCACGAACGAGGTTCCCGCCGGCACGGTATCCCAGACGACCAGATCGACCGCCGTTACGGCCGAGACGCTGGCGACCTCGATCTCGTAGGTGAGCGTCTCCCCCTGGAGGACCGAGGGCGGACCGCGTTTTCGGATCGTGATCGCGGATCTCGCGCTGAAGCTACCGGCCCTGATGAATACGGCCGAGTCCAGCGCATAGTCCAGCGCGTCCGCGACCGCCATCTTGATGTGGTTGACGACCCCGCTGTTCACCGGAGCCACCACGCTGAGCACGACGGTCAGGCCGTCCATCTCGGTGTTGATCGCTCCCCCCCCGTTGTCGAGGTCGTTGTTCCGGTAGAGTTCCGGGTGCGAGGCGCCGATGCCGTACGGATTCCCGCCGTTCACGGTGTCGATCGAGACCGCGATGCTCGTGCCCGGCAGGAGCGCCGCGTTCGTGCCGTTCACGTAAAACGCGAAGACGTCGTTGAAGCTGTAGACGAACTCGTTGTACTCCTCCGACGCGAACACGTAGTCGAACGACACGACCGTGCCGCACGGGGTGAAATCGAAGCTCAGCACCGCGGCATCGTTCGTATCGTCCGGCGCCACGATCAGGTCCAGGTCGGAATCGCCCGGCAATCCGAACTCGGTGGTGGTCCCGTCGTCGACGTTCGGCCCGACGACGGACGACACGCCCCCCGAACTCAGGACGATTCCGTTCTCGAACCCGATGATGCTCGTGCCGCCCGTGAACGTCCCGGCCGCCGTCGGGTCTCCCGTGTATTGGATGTTGGCGACCGATACGCCGGAACCCAGCAGGCTGTTCACGAGGTCCGTCGAGTTGAGCGTCGTCAGGTCCTGCGTGGACAGCCCGGGGGGCGGTGGCGGGGGGGGCGGCGGCTCCGGCGGCGCCGTGAAGTCGATGTCGTCCCAGTAGGCCTGACCCCCGCCATCAGCGGCCGCGGAACTGCCGATGAGAATCCGGTCCACGGCGATCGTCAAGACGGTGCCCGAGTACGCCGGAGAACCGGCGCCGTCGATATAGAGATCGAACGTGCCGCCGGCCGCGGTCTCCAGGCGGAACGTGTGCACGACCCCGACCGTCAGCATCCCGACGTACTGGAAGCCGAACGCGTCCAGGACGTACACGTCGCCCGAGCCGTCCACCGACACGTTCACCGCCGTCCCCCAGTCGCTCGCTCTGGCCAGCCTGAAGTTGGTCGACCCTCCCCCCAAGCTCGCGGTCGCCTCGAACGACCAGGACAACGTGTATCCGATGGTGGCCAGCGGCACGGCGTGCCGGTACTCGCAGTACGAGGACATCACGCCGGTCAGCGCCACGCTCTGCACCCCGGTCAGCGGCGCGGTGTCGTCCACGTCGATCGAACCGGCCGAGTAGTTGTCCGAGTACTCCCATCCGCCCTGGCCGGCAAGGTCCCCGACGCCCAACGCCTCGAAGTCGTCGCCGAAATCCGCCGACGACGGCGCGGGACCGAGCAGGCACGCCGCCAGGAGGGCGGCCGCGGCGAGCGTCCCCGGCGGACGACTGACCGGCACCTCGGGCACTCCCGCCCGCCCGCCCGTCCCGGCCCCTGCTTTCACCTGGTCATTCCTCCTGCCACTCCCCCGGAGCCCATTATGTCACGTCCCCGGGAACTTGGACGGAACGGCCAGCCGGGGAAGGGCTTTCGGATCCGCAGCGGACCCTTGAAGCCCTCAGCGCCGGGGCAGGAGGCCGGCCGGGACCGGCGCGGGCGACCGGCGCGCGGCCAGGAACGCGTGGAGCTCCCGCCGCCACCGGCCGACGGCCTCCCGCATGTAGGGCATGCCCTCGACGGTCCAGTCCGCGTAGCGTTCCGCGTCGGCGAACCGGCCCAGCCGGGCCGCGAGGTTCGCGGCCCCCCAGTAGTTCCCGTCGCACAACGTCCGGTGGCGAAGTGACGGCTGGAGATACTCCCAGGCGCGCCGTCCGTCCCCCGCGGAGAAGTACGCCTCGGCGGTGAGGGCGTCGACGAGGTCCACATGCGGGATCCGCGCGGCCACGCGCAGGGCCGCCTCCAGTCTCCGGACCGGCTCCCGCTCCGACGTGATCGCGTAGGACAGCGACGAGACGCCGGGCAGGTAGGGCAGGAACGCAGGCGGCACGGGCGCCGGCGCGTCCCGGAGCCGCCAGAAGCAGAAGCACCCGTTGAGGTTGTCCAGCCGCGCCGGCCGTACCGCGAGGTCGAGGTCGCGCTCGACGAACTCGCGCCAGACCGCGAGCATGCGGTCGTCCCACGCGTACGGCGTCACGATCGGCTGGGGATACCCCTCCGTCAGGAAGTTGTAGAGCACGTAGCGGACGCCGAGCTGGCGGAACCGGATCCTGATCCGCGCGCGCGACGGGGCCGTCTTCGCCAGGTCCCACGCCCACGGGCACCCCCAGGTCCGCGTCGACAGCATCCGGACCGGCAGGCCGTGGAATCGCATGTCGCTGATCGCGATCATGCACCGCCCCCGGTCCCGGAGCGAGCCGATTACGATGCGGGCCCCCTCGAGGGTCGTGAGCCGCTGGGCCCGCCAGGTCCCGCGCGTGATCGCGCCCGCCAGAAAGGGCGCGGCCGGCACGGGAAGGACCCAGGCCCCGAGAAAGTAGCCGAGCGGCAGCCAGCAGGAAAGCGCCGCCGCCGCCACCGCCCCGCGCCGGAGCCATGGACGCCAACCGCCCACCACCCGGGTGGCCGCGATCGCGGCCGGCACCGCGAGGATGCAGAATCCTGGCGCCGCCAGCCGGACCCACTCCGACCGCATCGTGACCGCGCAGGCCGCCATCGCAAGCCCCGCGAACCCGAGAAGCCAGCGCTCGGGCCGCCCGAGCCCGCGCTGGCCGATCAACAGGAACGGCAGGGCCAGAGCCACCCCGGGCATCTCGCGCCAGAGGCTTCCGCCCGCCTCGCCGAGGAGGGCCTTCGCCGACGCCGGAAGCCCCCCGACGCCGCGCGAGATCAGGACGGACTGCGCATCCTCGGCCCGCCACCACGCGCCCGGCCACCACCCGGAGAGCGCCGGCCAAAGCGGGTCGCCGAACCAGAGCCAGCTCCGGACCAGCCACGGCAGGACGCCCAGCGCCGCCAGCAGGACCCACGCCGGCGCGCCGCGGCGAAGGCGCGCGACCGGCAGGAGGCAGGCGAGCGCCACGGCGGCGAGGACGTCTACGTTCCACTTCACCCCGCCCCCGAGCCCGAACAGCAGACCGCTCAGCCACAACCACGCCCCCTCACCCTCGAGCGCGCGCGCCACCCCCACGGCGCCGGCCAGGGCGAACCCGACCGCTGACAGGTCGTTCTTGGCCACCGCCGCCTGCTGAATCGTCCCGGCGCAGGTCAAGATCGCGATCGCCGCCGCCCAGCCGGCCCCGGCCCCGCCCCGCCGGGCGGCCCACCCCGCCGCCAGCACGACCGCGGCCAGGAACGGCGCCGCCTGCAGCCAGTGCGACAGCTCCTCCCGTCCCAGCACGATCGCGATCGTATAGACGAACTCGGTCGTCAACGGAACCCCGGTGGTCAGCGAGGCGCCCAAAGACGTGAACCGGTGGGTGCGCAGAACCTGCTCCGGAATCGCAAGGTGATACGTCAGCGTGTCGATGTGGGCGTCGGGAACGAGCATCGCGAGAGCGGCGGGCACGAGCGGCCCCAGCGCGATCAGCCACCAGCCCCCCCCTATGGGCGCGGCAGGCCGGACCGCGACGCTCCGGGCCAGCGCGCGGGCCCCCGGCAGGACCAGCGCGGCCGCCAGGCCGCCGGCCAGCAGGGCGCCGAACGCGAGCCCGCAGAGGCTGAGTCCGAACCACGCCAGCCCGGGCACCGCGAACCCGGCGAGCACCCCGAGCGCGTGCCGCTCCCGCGCCGTGAGACCCCTGGGCCGGAGGAGCGCCACCGGCTGACTACCCAGTCCGGCGAACGCGAGGGCGCCGGCGGCGGCGAGCCCGAGCAGGACCGCGTGCCGGCCCGCGGCGATCGCGAGCCCAGGGGTCAGCAGGCCCCACCAGTCCACGGCACCCCACAGGTCGAGCGCGTGCCGCCACCACGACACGGCCTCCGCGGACTGCCCGAGGCAGATCCCCCACCAGAGCACGGCGACCGGAACGAGGAGGTTCACGACCGGCCCCTGGAAACGCGCACGGCGGGGGAAGCCCAAGGCCCCCCCGCCGCCGTCATCGCCCCTCTACCGGGCCGAGGTTACTTGCTCGTGTAGGCCGACGCCCCCAGCGCGGCCTGCGCCGCCGCGAGACGCGCCACCGGCACCCGGAAGGGCGAGCAGGAGACGTAGTTCATCCCCACCCGCGCGCAGAACTTCACGGAGTTCGGATCGCCGCCGTGCTCGCCGCAGATCCCGATCTTGATCTTCGGACGGGTCTTGCGCCCCCGCTCGATGCCGATCTTGACGAGGTCGCCGACGCCGTCCTGGTCGATCGTGACGAACGGGTCCTTCTCGAAGACCGCGATGTCGAGGTAGTTCGAGATGATCTTCCCCGCGTCGTCGCGCGAGAATCCGAGTGTCGTCTGCGTCAGGTCGTTGGTCCCGAACGAGAAGAACTCGGCGTCCCTGGCGATCTCCCCGGCCTGCAGGGCCGCCCGCGGGAGCTCGATCATGGTCCCGACCAGGTACTCGAGCTTGACCTTCCTCTCCTTCATGACCGCCTCGGCCGTCGCGCGCACGATCTTCTCCTGGTGCTTGAACTCGCCCGCGAACCCGACCAGCGGAATCATGATCTCGGGCACCGTCTTGACGCCCTCCTTGGCGAGTTCGCACGCCGCCTCGAACACCGCGCGCGACTGCATCTCCGTGATCTCGGGATACAGGATCCCGAGCCGGCACCCGCGCAGGCCGAGCATGGGGTTGAACTCGTGGAGCTCTTCCACCCGGGCGAGCGTCTTCTTCTTGTCGTCGAGCGCCTTGCCCTTCTGGCCCTTGGCTTCCATGACCGCGATCTCGACCATGAGCAGCTCGCGCTTCGGCAGGAACTCGTGGAGCGGCGGATCCAGGAACCGGATCGTCACCGGGAACGGCGCCATCTCCTTGAGCAGGCCCTTGAAGTCGCTGCGCTGGAACGGCAGGAGCTTGGCCAGCGCCTTCTTCCGGCCCTCGACGTCGTGCGCCATGATCATCTCGACCATGGCCGGGAGGCGGTCCTCGGCGAAGAACATGTGCTCGGTCCGGCACAGGCCGATGCCCTCGGCCCCGAACTCCCGGGCCTGCTTCGCGTCCCGCGGGATGTCCGCGTTGGCGCGCACGTTGATCTTCCGGAACTCGTCCACCCACTTCATGAAGACCCCGAACTCGCCCGTCATCTTCGGCTCGATCGTCGGGATCTTGCCCATCATTACCTCGCCCGTGGACCCGTTGATCGAGATCCACTCGCCTTCCTGCACCGTCACCTTGCCGGCGACGAGGGTCTTCTTGTGCTCGTCCACCTTGATGGATTCGCACCCGGCGACGCAGGTCTTGCCCATGCCGCGGGCCACCACGGCCGCGTGGCTGGTCATGCCGCCCCGGGCGGTCAGGATCCCCTCGGCCGCGTCCATGCCGTGGATGTCGTCCGGCGTGGTCTCGGGCCGCACGAGGATCGTCTTCTTCCCGTCCTTCTTCCATTCGGCCGCCGCGTCGGCGGTGAAGACCGCCATCCCCGTGGCCGCGCCCGGCGACGCCGCCAGGCCCTTCGCGATGACCTCCTTCTTCGCCTTCGGGTCGAAGACGTTGTGGAGGAGCTGCTCGACCTGCACGGGATCAACGCGCATGATCGCATCGTTCTTCGTGATGAGCTTTTCGCCCACCATGTCGACCGCGATCTTGACCGCCGCGGCGGCCGTGCGCTTGCCGGTCCTCGTTTGGAGCATGAAGAGCTTCTTGCGCTCGATCGTGAACTCGAAGTCCTGGACGTCCTTGTAATGGTGCTCGAGCATGCTCGTGACCTTGCGGAGCTCCTTGTAGGCCTCCGGCAGGTCCTTCCCGAGGTTCACGATCGGCTGGGGCGTCCGGATGCCCGCGACCACGTCCTCGCCCTGCGCGTTGATCAGGTACTCGCCGTAGAACTTGTTCTCGCCCGTGGCGGGGTTGCGCGTGAAGCCGACGCCCGTCGCGGAGTCGTTCCCCATGTTCCCGAACACCATGCACTGGACGTTGACCGCCGTGCCCAGGTTCGCCGGGATGTCGTTTTGCCTGCGGTAGTAGATCGCGCGGTCGTTCATCCACGAACGGAAGACGGCGTCGCGCGCGCCCTCGAGCTGGGCGAAGGGATCCTCCGGGAACGTCTTCCCCGTCTCCTTCTTGATCACGGCCTTGAATTCGGCCACGAGCTGCTTCAGGGCCTCGGCCGGCAGGTCCGTGTCGGACTTCGCGCCGGCCTTGTGCTTCTTCGCCTCGAGGAGCTTCTCGAAGAAGGGCTTACCCAGGTCCATGGCGGTGGACCCGTACATCTGGACGAACCGGCGGTAGCAGTCCCACGCCCACCGCGGGTTGTTCGAGTTCTTGATCAGGCCCTCGACGGTCGCGTCGTTGAGCCCGAGGTTCAGGATCGTGTCCATCATGCCCGGCATCGAAAACTTGGCGCCGGACCGGACGGAGACGAGGAGCGGGTTCTTCGGGTCGCCGAACTTCTTCCCGATCATGCCCTCGAGCTTGGTGACCGAGGCCTTCATGCCCGCGGTCAGGGCGGGCGGGAACCGCTTGCCCGAGGTGTAGTACATGGTGCAGACCTCGGTCGTGATCGTGAATCCCGGGGGCACATTGACGCCGGACCGCGACATCTCCGCGAGCCCCGCGCCCTTGCCGCCGAGCAGGTCCTTCATGGTCCCGTGCCCGTCCGCCTTGCCGTTCCCGAAGAAGTAGAAGTACTTGCCGCTCTTTGCCGCCATTGAACCCTCCTATTGAATGTCGAGCACTCCTGAAAGCCGAATCAGTATGCGCACCTCGCCCTCGGACTGTCAATCATCCAGCGCAGGTTCCGGGGCGGCGCGAGAGCCGGTCTTTGCTCGAAAAAAACGCCCCGGGCCCGGTCAGGCCCCGAGCCGGACCTCGAGGGCCGCGCCGCCGCGCGGCAGCACCGCATCCACCCCGGCTCGGGTCCCGCCCGCGGCAGCCGTGACCCGGTAGCCGCCCGCGAAGCCCCGGAGCGTGCACCGGCCCTCCGCGTCCGTGACGCCCGCGACCTGCGCCGTCCACCACCGGCCGCGAACGAGCTCGAGCAGCCGGTCGTACGCGGGCTTCGGCGAGAGGTCCGCGCGCACGAGTCCCGCGGGAGCACCCTGCCAGGCCCCGTCATTGAAGTCCCACCACGTGACCGCCTCGACGGACGGATGCGAGAACAGGAGCGTGTAGAGGTCGGCGACGTAAGCGGCCTGGGCCGCCTCGCCCTCCGCCGTCGTCGGCCACGGGGCGGGCTTCAACCAGCCCGCCTCGCCCGAGAGCACCGTGAGTTCGGTGAAGTGCAGGGGCCGGCCGAACCGGGCATAGGTCTCGCAGACCTCCCATGCCCGCTCGAGCGTCCACGTGTTCTGGTGCATGTGCGACTGGATCCCGATCGCGTCCACGGTCCGGGCCGGGAGGGCTTCGACGAGCGCCTCGAACTCGGGCGCGATGTTGTAGTCGTTGTAGAGCAGGCACGCCCGCGGATTCGCCTCCCGCGCCCACCGCACCGCCTCGCGCACCAGCGCGACTGCCCCGTCGCGTTTCGCCCAGGCGCCCACCCCGTTCGCGAACCGCTCCGACACCGTGGCCTCGTTCACGACGTCCCAGCGGTCCACGAGGCCGGCGAATCCCGCGACGATCGAGCGGACGCGGGCCTCGCTCAGCCGTTTCGCCTCGCCGGCATCCAGCGGTCCCCACTTCGGCCAGACCTCGTGCCAGACGAGCGGATGGCCCTTGACCGCGATCCCGCGTTCCGCGCACCACGCGGCCATCCGGCGGAGGTGCGCCTCGCGCGTTTTCCCGGGTTCGGCCTCGTATGATCCCCAGTAGAACGGGAGCGTGGCGTAGTTCAGCAGCGCGGCGAACCGCTCTCCGTAGGCGCTCTTCCCCGCGTCCTCGTGGTCGAGGACCGGAAAGATGTTGCACCCGAAGAGGAACGCGTGGCGCGTCTGCGCCATCTCCACCCGGGCCCCGGGCACCGGCTTCCCGGCCCCGTCCACGACCCGAATCCGGGCATTCCCCTTCCGGTGGAGTTCGATGCGGTCGGCGGCGCCCGCGAGGAGGTCTGTCATTGCCGCCATTCTAGCCTAGCCGAAGCCTCTCCGGGTGGTCGGCGGTGCCGCCCATTGTATATAGAATGAACCATGCCCGCCGTGCGCCCCGCCCTCGACCTGAACCCCGAGTTCCTGAGGGCCCTGCACCTCATGGAGCACGGCGCGGGCTCCGTCCTCGTGACCGGGCGGGCGGGCACGGGCAAGTCCACGCTCCTGCGTTATTTCCGGGACCGCACGCGTCTTCGCGTCGCGGTCGTCGCCCCCACCGGCGTGGCCGCCCTCAACGTCGACGGCGAGACGATCCACTCGTTCTTCCGGTTCCGGCCCGACGTCACGGAGGAGAAGATCAAGCGCGTGCGCGAGGGCGACCGCGACCTGTACGCCCGGCTGGACGCCCTCGTGATCGACGAGGTCTCCATGGTCCGCGCAGACCTCCTGGACTGCGTGGACGCGCACCTCAAGCTCAACGGCCCCCGGAAGGGCGCCCCCTTCGGCGGCGTCCGGCTGTTCCTGATCGGCGACCTCTACCAGCTCCCGCCCGTGGTCACGAAGGACGACCGGCAGGCGTTCCGGACCACTTACGCGAGCCCGTTCTTCTTCAATGCCCGGTCGTACGCCGCCCTCGCGCCGGAAATCGTGGAGCTCGAGCGCGTCTACCGCCAGCACGACGAACGGTTCATCGCGGTCCTGAACGCGATCCGGAACAACACGGTCACGGACCACGATCTCGCCGGCCTGAACGCCCGCGTGCGACCGGATTTCGAACCCCGTCCCGACGAGCTGGTCGTCTGCCTCACGCCCACGAACCGGGCCGCCGACGAGATCAACGCCCGCCGGCTTGCGGCCCTCCCCGGAGCCTCCCACGGCTTCCCGGGCCGGACCTCGGGGTCCCTGGAGCGGCGGGATCTGCCCGCCCCGCCCGACCTCGCCGTCAAGTCCGGCGCGCAGGTCATGATGCTGAACAACGACGCGGACGGCCGATGGGTCAACGGATCGCTCGGCCTCGTGCACCGGATCGTGCCCTCGCGCGACGGCCCCCACCTCCTCGAGGTCGAGCTGACGGACGGACGGTGCGTGGAGGTGACCCCCCACACGTGGGACCTGCACCGGTACGTCTGGAACCGGAAGGCCCGGCGGCTCGACACCGAACCCGTCGGCTCGTACGTCCAGTACCCCCTGCGGCTCGCGTGGGCGGTCACGATCCACAAGGCGCAGGGCAAGACCTTCGACCGCGTGATCGTCGACCTGGGCGCGCGCGCCTTCGCCCCCGGCCAGGTCTACGTCGCGCTCTCCCGGTGCACGACGCTGCACGGCCTCGTCCTCCACCGCCCCTTGAGGAAGTCCGACGTCTTCGTGGACCGGCGGATCGTGAGGTTCCTTACGGCCAAGGCGTGGGGCGCCGCGGAGGCCGTACTGCCCTTCGACCGCCGTCTCGAGATCATCCGGGAGGCGATCGGGAAGAAACAGGCGCTCGCGATGACCTACCTCAAGGCCAGCGACGTGAAGTCGCGCCGGGTCGTGACGCCGGAGTCCGTCGGCGAGATGACCTACCGGGCCAAGTCGTTCACGGCGATGCGCGCCCACTGCCACCTGCGCGGCGAGCTCCGGACCTTCCGCGTCGACCGCATCCTCGGGCTCGAGCCCGCGCCGTCCCCCCGTCCCCCACACTCCTAGGCACACCGGAAGCGCCGGAACGCAGGGTCGAGGCTTGCCTCTGCTATCATGCCCTCCATGAAGCTCATTCTGTCAGTCCTGATCGTGATGACCGCGAATGGAGCGGCACTCGCCGGGTCCGCGCCGGTGGATGCCGGCGAGACCTACCAGGATCTCGCCTCGATGCTCACCGCGACGCACGAGAAGGCCGCGGGCGCGCTGCTGGAAGTTGCCTCGACGCCCTGGATAGGCACCGAATCCGTTTGCGGCCTCGACATCGATGCCGCCGGGAACCCCGTTGCCGTCGGACCGGGGGTGGGGGGAAGATTCGAAGGCGGTAGGCTCGTCGAAATGTGGCACGAAACCCGGGTAACGAAGTTCGACTCCTCACTTCATCTCGTCTGGAGCAGATCCTCGGATCGGGTCGACATGCGCCGCCCCAACGCCGAAGCGTCCTTCCGCCCGGCTGATCTGGCCGTTGCACGCGACGGGTCCATTCTGATCGTAGGCGGCGGATCAGGTGGTTGGGAAATGCGCAAGTTCTCGCCCGACGGAGCGTTGCAGTGGACCGCGAGCCTCGACGGCCCTGATCCCTCCCGGAGCAGGCCGACGAGAATCGTGCTCGACACCGAAGGCAACGCCCTCGTAACTGGGATGGTCGGCTCGAACGGCTCCGGCGGAATTCCAGAGCTTCCAATCCTGAATGTTGATCCCGCCGGGAAAGTCGTCTGGCGGTCCGTGATCGGCCCTGCCGGGGAGGAACTCGCCGTCGAAGGGCTGGCCATGACCGGGGACGGAGGACTCTTGGCGGCCGTCACCGGGCACTACAGCGGACATATCGTCCGGCTCGACGCCCGCGGAAAAGAGCGCTGGCGGCGCGCGTTTCCCTTGCGGGCCGGGTACCTCGGAAGAGTAGGCGACGTGGTCCTGGAGCCGGGAGGGGCAGCGTATGTGGTCGGCGTGGAATACAACCCGAAGAACTACAACTACGACAGCTATCGCTGGACCCTCGCCAAGTATGCACCCGATGGAACCCTCGTATGGAGCCGGACAGGTTATACGTGGAGCAACAGCTCCAACCTCGAGTACGCAGGGAAGCTGCGGCGTACCGCGGACGGGGGGATCATTGTGGGCGGAGTATCCTGTCGCCCAACCTACGACTCTCCGGAGAACTGGTATCTCTTCGAGGTCCGGCCGGATGGCAGGATCGCCTGGTACTACGATGTCGGAACGGAAATGAACGAGAGGGTGGATAGGCTCGTCCTGAGCACAGACGGCACGATCCTCGTAGCCGGGTCTGTAGGGAGCGCGTTCATCAGGGTCTACCGCAAGAACCCATCCTCGACCCGGCCGGGAGCGCCGCGATGACCGGCAACGCGCGGATCGCCGTCGCCGTCGCGGCACTCGCCTTCCTGCCGGCCTCCAAGGCGACGGCTGCCGCGATCCCGCTCAAGCTCGCGTGGATCAGGGCCGGAATGCAGATCCAGTTCACGCGCGTGATCCAGACCGACGCCGGGACCTTTGCTGGCGGCCTGGCGATGGCGTCGGACGAAAGAACGGGGCTCCCGAGTATCACGGGCGTGCTGGTGAGAATGGACCGGAACGGCAAAGACCTCTGGCGACGGGGTCTGCTCGATGATCCCGAAGCGATCGCGACGCTCAACGATCTCATCCTGGACGACGCCGGCAACCTCGTGGCCGCCGGTTTCGCGTCGCCCGAGGGAACCGTGCCGCTCCTGACGATCATGGGGTCCGAGCACGGTCGCCGCTGGGTGGTGGCGAAATACGGCCCGGATGGCGCCATCCTGTGGAGCCGGACGTACAACCACTCTGAGCAGGATAACGACATGGCAAACGCGGTCGCGACGGATCCTGAAGGCGCGGTCTACGCGGTCGGGACCGAGCATCGGCACGATCTCGGACAGCAGGCCAACTGGCACATAAGGAAATACGACGCGCGTGGCGCCCTGCAGTGGACGGCCTCCTTCAGCGGCACGGCGGGTGGCGACGACGTGGCGGTAGCCGCACGGTGGCTGAAGACCGGCGAGTTGGCCGTCTACGGATCCGAGGCAACGGGTGGCTGGATGATCCGCGGCTACGGACCGGATGGTGCGCAGCGATGGACCACGGGGCGCCTCTCGGAGGAAACGGCGGGTTCCGCAACCGACAAGCGGGGACTGGCATCGTCACCGGCGGGGGATGTGTGGGCGTATCACCAGCAGGGGGCCGACCTGATCACCGATATCGTGTCTGCGGGGACGGCTGGACGCGTGCGAAAGTCCGTCTTCAAGTCTCCTGGGACGAGTGGCGGCGCGTGGGGCCAGACGGCCGACGGGCGACCGTGCCATGCAGTCGTCCAGCAGGACCCGGTCGCACCCGGAAGGGAGCAGTTCGTTATCGAGGTGTTCAACCTTGATGGAACGATGACCCGCCGATTCATCTACACGCCGGACCGTCCCACGGGAATGAAAGCCGTTGATGTATGGATCGACGAGTCGCACCGCGCCTGTTTCGTCTCGGGGCTGAACGCGGACGCCTCCGCGCTCTTCTGTCTGCGATTCGTCGAGCCCTGAACGGTCAGCCCGCCGGGATCCTGCAGGGCCTGCGTCCCGGTAACGGGCACCGCACCTTCCCCTCGCCCTGCAATCGCTACCCCACCACGGGGACGACCGAGCGGCCGCGGCCCGCGAGCCGGATGCGCACCCCGAACGCGCGCGCGCACGCGGACGAGGCCAGCACCCGGCGTGGCGGGCCGTCGGCCGTGAGCCGGCCCCGGTCGAGCAGGAGCAGGCGGTCGCACCCCCTGGCCAGTTGCCAGAACTCGTGCGAGGCGATGACGATCGTCCGGCCGCCGAGGGCAAGCCGCCGGAGCAGCCCGAGGAGGTCGAGCGCGTGCCGGACGTCGAGGTGGACCGTGGGCTCGTCGAGGAGCAGGACGCCGGCCTCCTGCGCCAACGCCCGCGCGATGACCGCGCGCTTGCGCTCTCCCCCGGAGAGCTCCTCGAGCAGGCGGTCGGCCGCCCGCTGAATATCCATCTCGCGCATCGCCAGCGAGGCCGCCAGCCGGTCCCGGCGGTGCAGCCAGCCGAACCTCCCCACGTAGGGCGTGCGGCCCAGCTCGACCAGCTCGCGGACGGTGAGCGGATGGGCCGCCGCCTCCTCCTGCGGCACCAGCGCGATCCGGCGGGCGACTTCCCGCGACTTGAGCCGGCCAAGGTCGTCGCTCCCCAGCGCGACCGAGCCCGCGGTCACCGGCAGGAGCCGCGCGAGGCACCTCAGCAGCGTCGACTTCCCGCAGCCGTTGGGCCCCAGCACGCCGGTCACCGTCCCGGGCTTCAGCGCGAACGAGATGCCGTGCAGGACCGCGTGCGCGCCGTATCCGGCCGAGATCCGCCGGCACGAAATCAATGAGCCCTCCCGGTCTGTCTCGCGTACCGCACGAGCAGGACAAGGAAGAACGGTCCGCCCAGGAGCGAGGTCACGACACCAGCGGGCAGCTCGGAGGGCGCGACGACGACCCGGGCCAGCGCGTCCGCGAAGAGGACGACGGCGGCGCCGCACAGCGCCGAGGCCGGGATGAGCGCGCGGTGGTCCGGCCCCACCAGGATCCGGCAGATGTGCGGAGCCACGAGCCCCACGAACCCGATCGGGCCGGCGGCCGCGACCGCCGCCCCCGTGAGCAGGGAGGCGAGGACGAAGAGCCGGCGCTTCGCCGGCTCTATCCCGACGCCGAGCGACTCCGCGACCTCCTCGCCCAGGATCAGGGCGTTGAGGTCGCGGGCCTGCGCCCACGCGAGCGCGATGCCGGCGGCGGCGACCGCTCCCGTCCAGCGGATCGCGGACGGGGTCAGCGGCTCGAGCCGGCCCATGAGCCACGAGAGGATCTCGAGGTACCGCGGCCCCGAGAGGAACGCGAGCAGCATGGCCACCGCCGAGAGGAACGCGCTCACGACGACGCCCGCGAGGATGAGCGTCGTCACCTGGAGCCGGCCCCGCGCGTGAGCCAGGAGGTAGACGGCGGCCAGGGCCAGGAGCGCGCCGCCGAAGGCGACGAGGGGCATGGCGTAGATCCCGAATATGAAGGTGGGCAACCCCAGGAGGACGGCGGCGGTCACGGCGAGGGCCGCCCCCGACGAGACCCCGAGGAGATACGGCTCGGCAAGCGGGTTGCGCAGGAGACCCTGGAGGATCGCGCCCGAGACCCCGAGGAGCGCTCCCACGCAGGCCCCGGTCAGGATGCGCGGGAGCCGGACCTCGGCCAGGATCCGCCGGTGCGTCTCCGGGAGGTCCGCCCCGCCCCCGGCCGCCCACCGCGCGACTTCGGCCAGCGGGATCCCGGCCGGCCCGACGGCTACCGCGAGCACGGCGGCGGCGAGGACCGCGAGCGCGAGGGCCGCGATCCCGGCGGTTCGGCGATGTCCCGAAGCGTCCGGGCTCACTTCGGGTGGATCTTCCCGATCAGGACTTCGAGCCCGTCCACGAGCCGGGGGCCCGGCCGCAGGATCAGGTCCATGTTCAGGTCGCCGTACACCCGCCCCGCTTTGACGGCCTTCAGGCCGCCCCACCCCGGCCGCGACCCCACCTGGGCCACGGCGTCCGCGGCCCGGTCGCAACGCGAGAGCAGGATGACGTCCGGGTCCGCGGCCAGGATCGTCTCCGCCGAGAGCCGCGGGTAGTCGCCGACCGTCCCCGCCGCGACGTTCGTGCCGCCGGCGAGCCGGATCAACTCGCCCGCGTAGCTCGTGTCGCCGAACGACATGATCGGGTCCCCGCTCAGCTCGAAGTAGACCTTCGGGCGGGACGCCGCCGGAAGGTCCTTGAGTGGCGCCGTCAGCCGGGCCACCCGGCCCCGCAACGAGGCCACGAGCGCGGAAGCCGTCTCCTGCCGGCCAACCACCCGGCCCAGTAGGGTGATATTCCGGAAGACCCCCTCGAGCCCCGAGGGGTACATGACGAGCACGGGGATCGATCCCTGCCGCAGCCGCAGGACGAGGTCGCGTTGCGCCCCCCCGGTGGCCACCACGAGATCCGGGCGCTTGGCGAGGATCGCTTCGAGGGACGGCGCGAAGAACTCGCCCACGCCCGGGATCCGGGACGCCGCCGCGGGATAATCGCAGAGCGTCGTGACCCCCACGATCCGCTTCCCCGCCTGGAGCGCGAACAGGATCTCGGTCGCGCCCGGCGAGAGGCATACGATGCGGGCGGGGGCGCCCGCGATCAGGACCGTCGTCCCGACGTCATCGACGACGCGCAAGGGTGTCGCCGCGGAAGCAGGCGCTTCGCCGGCCAATATCGCAACGAGGAGCCAGGCGGCGATCACGACAGGAGCCTCTGCGCTTCGGCCTCGATGATCGCGGCCAGCCGCGGATCATCGGCCAGCGGCTTGCCCAGGTAGATCTTGACGCCCCCGTACGAGGTCCGCCAGCCCTCGATCGCCCGCGAGAGGTCGCGCATGAAGAGGCCCCCGAATACCAGGCAGGGCAGGACGGACACGAACGGCGGCCTCGCCGCCAGGACCTCGGACATGACGGCGGCCAGCAGCGGCTCCCCCTGGTCGAGGTACGCGTACCGGACCGCGAGCCCGGTCCGCATCCGGACCACGCCCGCCAGCCGCTCCACCGCGTCCCGGTTCGCGAGCGCCACCGACCCCGCGGCGATGAGCACGACGACCGACCGGGGCGTCTCCAGCGCCTCGACCGGGACCTCGTCCGCGAGGATGTCGGGCGTGGCCTCGTGATCGCCCAGCGGCTTCGCTACCCTGATCACGGCGCCGGGCCGGCGGGCCGACGCCTCGGCCACCGTGTTCGCGAGATCCTCCTCCACGTGGCCCCCGGGAAAGAGGAAGCAAGGCAGGACGGCGATGGGGGCCGCGCCCGCCGCCAGGAGATCCTGCAAGACCTCGAGGAGCAGGGGGCGGCCGGAGTCGAGGAAGGCGCTCTCGACCCGCCAGCCCGGCCGGCGGGCGCGGACCTCGCCCGCCAGCCGGACGAACGCCTCGTTCCGCTCGGTCTCCCGCGACCCGAAGGACACGAGAACGACGGCGGGCTTCATGCCATCATCCGGAGCGCGGCCGGCAGCGCCGCGAGCCAGACGAGCTCGCCAAGCTCGTTCACGGCCCCGAGCACGTCGCCAGTGATTCCGCCCAGGGCCCGGGCCGCAACGGCGCCGGCGAGCCAGGCCGCGACAAGCACGACGGTGGTCGCCACCAGCCCCGCGACGTGGAACAGCCCACCCGCGAGCGCCGCGGTCAGCGCCACCGCCACCGCCACAGTGACAGGGCCCAGATACTCGACGAACGGCGCCGCCGTGCCGCCCTCGCGCCTGGCGTACGGGAACGCCACGGCCGGGACCAGCATCGCGCACCGGCTCGCGGCGGCCATCGCGACGAGCGCGGTCCACGCGATCGACCGCGGCAGGGAGGCGATGAGCGCGACCTTGAGGATCAGGACGAGCGCCACCGTGGCCGCGCCCATTGCCCCGATCCGGCTGTCGTCCATGATCCGCAGTTTCTCCTCCCGGCTCTTGTGCGACCCGAGGGCGTCCGCCAGATCGGCCACCCCGTCGAGATGGAGCCCGCCGGTGACGACCGCGAGCACGGCCACGGCGACCGCCGCCGCGGCTCCCGGCCCGACGAACCGGGTCCATCCCACCAGCACTCCCGCCGCCAGCAGGCCGAGCAGGGCGCCGACGACGGGAAACCACGCCATGGCCCGGGCCAGCTCGGGCCCGCCGAACGCGGCCCGGATGCGCACGGGGATCACGGTCAGGAACTGGAGGGCGATCGGGAAGCCCAGCATCATGACTCCATTCTCCCCGAGACCCCCGCCTCGCCGAAAGTCGCCATCCCGTCCATAACGTCCAGCGCGGCGTCGATCAGGGGCATGACCAGCGCGGCCCCCGTGCCCTCGCCTAGCCGCAGTTCGAGGCTCAGGACCGGCTTCAAACCGAGGAATTCGAGCATGAGCCGGTGGCCCGGCTCCGCCGACACGTGGGCCGCGATCAGGCTGTCCTTGACGGCCGGCGCAATGGCCGCCGCGACGAGCGCCGCCGCCCCCGAGATGAACCCGTCGATCACGACCGGGACCCGGCGGGCGGCCGCCCCCAGCATGACCCCCGCCAGCCCCCCGATCTCGAACCCGCCGACCTTGGCCAGCAGTCCCACGCCGTCCGCGCGGTCCGGCCGGTTTACCTCGAGCGCCCGCGTAACCGCCGCGATCTTGCGCGCCAGCCCCTGGTCGTCGACCCCCGTCCCGCGCCCCGCGAGACGGTCCACGGGCAGCCCCGTGAGTACCGCCGCGATCGCCGTACTCGGCGTCGTGTTCGCGATCCCCATGTCGCCGGTGGCTACGAGGTCAAGGCCCCTCGCTATCTCCTCCTCCACGATCCCGATCCCGGCCTCGAGCGCCCGAACCGCGTCGGCGCGGCTCATCGCGGGCCCGCGGGCGATGTTGGCCGTCCCCGGCCCGATCCGGCGCGAGACCAGTGACGGGTGCGGCGCGAGCGCCTCCGCGACCCCCATGTCCACGACGATCACGCGCGCGCCCGCCCGGCGCGCGAGCACGTTGATCGCCGCCCCGCCCGCCAGGAAGTTGATGACCATCTGCGGCGTGACCGCGGGCGGATAGGCGCTCACGCCCTCGGCCGCCACGCCGTGGTCTCCCGCCATCACGATCACGGCCTTGCGCGGCAGGGAGGGCCGCTCCGACCCCGTGATGCCCGCGATCCGCTCCACGAGCTCCTCGAGCCGGCCGAGGCTCCCCGGCGGCTTCGTGAGGCTGTCCAGCCGAGCGCGAGCCCGCGCCATCGCCGCCCGGTCCGGGGACTTGATCCTGGCGATAGTGTCTTCGAGCAGGCTCATGGCTGCACCTCCCGCTTCAGTTCCACCGGATACCCGCTCACCATCAAGGTCGCCTCGCCGGCCGCACCCGCCACGATCTGGTTCGCGGCGCCCGCGAGGTCCCGGAACCTTCGTCCCAGCTCGCTGGCCGGCACCACGCCGGACCCGACCTCGTTGGAGACCACGATGACGTCCGGCCCGGGCCCGGCGGCTGCCGCCACGAAATCCCGCACCCGGCCCTCGATCGTCTCGTCCGGCTCGCCGGCCAGGATCCGGCTCGAGACGAACATCGTGAGGCAGTCCACGATCGCGACGTCGCACCGGCCCGCGGCGGCGCGAATCGCGCCCGCGACGTCCCGGTCCTCCTCGACCGTCTCCCACTCCGCCGGACGGGTACTCCGGTGCGCGGCCACGCGCCGCCGCATCTCGTCGTCGCCGGGGACGCACGTGGCGATGAACAGCACGCGGACGCCCCGGCGGCGCGCCAGCTCGACCGCCCGCCGGCTCTTGCCGCTCCGGACTCCGCCCGTGAGATAGGTGAGCCTCCCCATTACCAGCTCATCCTCGCCCCCGCGAACCACGTCCGCGGCGGCGCCGGGTAGTTGTCGTCGGTGGCGTCGTTCCCGAACCTCGTCGCGTACTTCGCGTCCGCGACGTTGTCGATCCCGAGCCAGATCTCGGCCCGGCGGCCGATCCGCTTCGACGCGCGGACGGTCGCGGTCGTGAACGGCGCCAGCCGCTTGGTCGCCCACGCCACGTTCCCCGTGAACCAGTCGTCCTGCTCGAGGTACATGAGCCGCGTGCCCGCGTGCCGCAGGGCCCCGCCCAGCTCGGTATCCCAGGGCAGGCGTACGGTCAGCGTCGCGCCCGCCGTGTAGGCGGGCATGTGCGCGGCCGGCCGCTCCCGGACCACGGTCGCGACCGGCGCCCCGAAGGTGGGCGACATCCAGTCGGCGTCGATCGCCGTGACTTCCGTCTTCCGCTGGATTGCCCGGATCGTCGTCAGGCTTGCAGAGAGCCGCACCCGGCCCGCGCGGAACGTCCCCTCGGCCTCTTCCCCGCGGACGCGGACCTGGCCGACGTTTCCCGGCGTCCACTTGCCGGTCGCGTCCGGTGCCCAGTCGATCTGATCCCGGACCTTGCGAGCGTAGGCGCCAACGCGGCCCGTGAGGTGACCAGCCTGCCGCTCGATCGACCACTCGAACGTCCGGCCGCGTTCGGGCCGGAGCGCGGGGTTGCCCCCGTAGTAGGGCGTGGACGGTGTAAGCAGGTCGCTGAGCGTCGGCGCCCGGAACGTGGTACCCGCGGACGCCCGCGCCGTCGTGCCCTCGTACTCCCACGCCGCACCCGCGTGGCCGTTCGTGACCCCGCCGAAAAGCGAGTGGGAGTCGTACCGCGCCCCGCCCGCGAGAGTCAGCCCCTCGACCGCGGCGGGATCGACCCCGGGCGTCCCGGCCAGCCGAGCCAGCGGCCGGGCCGACAGCTCCGCATATCCCGCACCGGTCTCGGTCGCCGCCCGGAGTCCGGGCTGGTCAGCCGTGATGCCGGTGATCACATCGTAGCTTTCTTCCTTGTCCGCCATCCGCTCCCGCCGCCACGATCCGCCGGCCGTCAGCCGCGCGTGCTCGGCCGCCCAGGGCCCGGTCACGGCCTGCCCCTCCAAGCCCATCACTCGCGTGATCGTTCGGCTCGATCCGACGGAGGGGTTGGTGCCCCACATCGGTCCGGCATACGACCCGAAACTGGACTCGAGACGGTTCTCCTCCGCGTAGTGGCGGAGCGAGACCTCCCCCATCCCCGCGGCCTCGTACGTCACTCCCGTCATCACGTGCCGCCGGTGGTCCGCCTGCCGATCCACGAGCGAGGAGGAGAGCGCGTCGCCGAACCAGCCCTGCGTCGTGGTCCGCAGGAGCGGGTCCCCTGCGGGCTTCGGACCCGGCGTGCCGAGGCTGTCGTCGAACGCGCCCGCCTGGACATCGATCCGCGGATTCGTCGCCGTGGCCGCCTTCACGAAGGTGTCCTCGCTCCGCGCGTCCCCGTTGGGCCGGTAGCCGTCCGTACGCGTGCGCTCGTCGCGCAGGAGGAGCCGCACGGGACCCAGCGGTCCGCCGGCCTCGACCCGGGTCAGCCGGGTGCCGTACGTGCCGTCCTCGCCCGTGATCTCGCCCCGGAACCGGTCCGGCGGCTCGGCCGTGATCACGTTCACGACCCCGCCCAGCGGGCTGGAGCCGTACAGGAGCCCCGAGGGGCCCCGCAGGACCTCGACCCGGTCGATCGCACCGGCGGGGACGAGCGACGTATTCGCCTCGCCCGACGACACGGAGTTGAGCGGACGGCCGTCCTGCAGGACGAGCACCTGGCTCCCCCGCGACCCCCGAACGCTGACGCTCGACAGGGAGCCGGGCCCCCCGTACCGGGCGACCTCGATCCCGGCCGTCCGCGCCACGGCGTCGCCGAGGTCGAGCGCGTGCGCGGGCGCGAGGTCGGACTTCCCCACGACGCTGACCGTGTCCGGCACTTCGGACCGCGACTGCGGCATCCGGGCCGCCGTCACGACGACCTCGCCCATCGTGGGCACTTCGGCGGCCCGGGCCGGCTGCGCCGATGCGGCCGGCTCCGCGGCCACGGGAAGTTCCGGCTCCGTCGCGGTCGACGTGAGCGCGACAGACTCGGGCAGGGGCTCAACGGCGGTCGTGGATGAGATATCCGCGGCGAGCGCGGGAGTTGCGAACAGGCAAAGCATGACGGACATGAACCGAGTGACCCTCGTCATTCGATCTCCTTGGGTGCTCGGGAAAACAGGGGAGGCAGACACCGGCCCCTTGTCCCTCGAGGAACCCGTACGTGGCGGTCAACTTCGGGGTCGGTCTCCTGACTCCCGCTTCATCCTTCCCCGCGCCTTCCCAGGTTTCCCCAGTGGCATCCAGCGAGGTCGTCAGCGGTCACAGTGGCGGGGCCGTCGCCGATTCTTCACGGCGTTCCCTTCACCCACGAAGCAAATGTTGTGGTGACTTTGTACCACTCCTCAATCGGTCTTGTCAACGCGGCCCGAGGATGGGCCGAACGGTCAGCGGAGGACTTCGATGACTTCCGCGACCACCTTGACCTCGCCCTCCTCGACATCCTTCAGGACGATGGGCTTGAATTCCGGATTGGTGGGTTCGAGTCGAATCTCTGCGTGGCGCCACTCGCTCGTGCCGGTTGAAACCTTCGTGCTGGCGTATCTCTTGACCGTATAGGAGCCCCCGGTGTCCGGATCATGGATACCGTGATGCTGGACCAGGACGAGCGTGACCCCGACGGCCGCAGCCCACTCCCCGACGATCGTCGCGATGAACTCCGGCCCGTTGTCGCTCCGCAGGTGCGCCGGTACCCCGTACTGATGCCCGAGCCACTCGAGCAGCGCCACGACCTCCGCGGCCTTGAACGAGGGCGCCGCCACGAACGCCAGGCACTCCCGCGTGTATTCGTCCACCACAGCCAAGAGCCGGATCGACCGTCCGCCCAGCGTCCAGTCCTTCATGAAGTCCAGGCACCAGACCTGGTTCGGCCCCGTAGCCCGCAAACCCAACAGCTCCGGGATCGGCTTCTGCCGACGCCGTTTCCGCTTGCGGGGCTTCACTTGCAGCTTCAGTAGCTTCCAGATCCGGTGCACCGTGTTCTCCCCGATCCGCCCCACGAGGTCTCGGACCGCGTCCGTCGCCCGCCGGTATCCCTCGCGCGGAGCGTCCTGGGCCAGCACGGGCAGCAGCGCCTTCAGCTGCTCGTCCCGTGCCCGTCCGCGACTCACGTACCGCAGGGACGCCCGGCTCCACCCCAGCAGACGGCACGCCCCCCGCTGCGAGAGGTCCGGAATCGCCGCCAGCACGTCCGCCAGCCGTGCCCGGCGTTCCGCCGGGCTCAGGCTTTTCCCCGTAAGGCCACGGAGAGGGCGCGGCGCGCCAGCTCCGATTCCGCCAGCAGTTCCTTGAGGTGCCCGTTCTCACGCTCCAGCTCCCGGAACCGCTTGGCCTCCGGCGTCGAGAGCCCGCCGTACTTGTGCCGCCACCGCACGAGCGTCGATTCGCTGATCCCGAGCACCCGGCACGCTTCCTCGACAGGCTTGCCCTGCGCCAGGAGCGCTTCCGCTTCGCGTACGATCCTGACCATCTCCTCCATCGGCTGACGCTTCTTCATGTCGCCTCCTTGCCCCTCCGGGGCCGGCGACTGTCACTCTACCTGGACTCAAGAACCGGGGGCACTGCACGCCAGCTTCTCGCGCCGGGGCTTGTTCCGTATGTGCATCTGCCAGTCGGTCTCTGACGCCGATCCCGTCATGACGACCTTGATATGCCCCTTGGCGTCGTCATCGTCATGCCAACCTGGCCTCAAAGCCGTGATGGCCCGGTACACGTCAACGCAAATCCGGCGGCTCATGCAGACGATCATCGCCTTCCCATCCATGGCTTCCTGCCGGGCATCGAAGTGAGCCAGGAGGTCATGGACCACGATCGCGGTTCGCTTGTCGGCCCCCACGACCGCCTCCAGCGCGGCCCACTTGGTCTTGAGCCGCTCCTTGCTCGGTGCTTCTTCCCCCTCCGTGATCTCCTCGAACTCCACGTCCAGCTTGGGTCGCTCAGCCTCATCCAGCTCGAGTTTCGCGAGCCGTCCTTCGTAGTAGATGGGCACCGTGGCCTTGTCGGCGACCGCCCGCTGGATGTCGTAGATGCTGATGTATTCGCCGAATACCGCCCTCGTGCTCCGGTCCGTGAGATCCAGCGGGGTCGCCGTGAACCCGATGAACGAGGCATTGGGCAGGGCGTCCCGCAGGTGCTTCGCCAGCCCGTCCATGAAGTCGTAGTGGCTCCGGTGCGCCTCGTCGGCGATCACGATGATGTTCCGGCGATCAGAGAGAAGCGGCATGGATTGTCCCTTCTTGTCCGGAAGGAACTTCTGTACGGTCGTGAAGACGACGCCCCCAGCCGCCACTTTGAGCAGTTCGCCGAGGTCCGTGCGTTCGTCGGCCTGGACCGGCTTCTGGCGAAGGAGTTCCTGACACCGCGAGAACGTGCCATAGAGCTGGTCGTCGAGGTCGTTCCGATCGGTCAGGACAACGACAGTCGGATTCTCCATGGCTGGTTCGACGACGATCCGGCCGGCGTAGAACGCCATCGTCAGGCTCTTCCCGGATCCCTGCGTGTGCCACACGACCCCGCAACGGCGGTCGCCCGAAGGACGCGATGCCTTGACGGTGGTGACAACCGCGTGCTCGACCGCATGGAACTGGTGGTAACCCGCGATCTTCTTGACCAGTGCCTTGCCATGATCCTCCTCGAACACGATGAAGTGACGCAGATACCGGAGGAAACGCCCGCGGTCGAACAGCCCTTTGACCAGCACTTCGAGTTCCGGCATCATCGCCGAGGCGGGCTCCTCGCCCCCGATGGTCCGCCACGGCAGGAACCACTCCCAGTCCGCGGTCAACGACCCAAACCTGGCCTCGTTTCCGTCCGACGCCACCAGGACTTCGTTGAACGTAAATAGTGGCGCGATCTCGTCCTTGTAGGTCTGGATCTGCTTGAACGCGGTCAGGACGGTAGCCTTCTCGTCCGCCGGGTTCTTGAGCTCGATGACCGCGATCGGCAGTCCGTTTAGGAACAGCACGATATCGGGACGCCGATGGTGCTGTCCCTCCATCACCGTGAACTGGTTCACCGCAACCCAATCGTTCTCATTGGGATCGCCGAAGTCCACGAGTCGCGCCTTGGCATATGCGACCCGGCCGTCTTCCTGATACGAAACGTCCACGCCGTCGACGAGCATCCGGTGGAAGAGCCGGTTGCCCTGGGCCAGCGACGGCGCGCTCAGTCCGACGACTCTCCGGAAGGCATCCTCGATAGCTTCTTCCGGCAGCTTCGGGTTCAGGGTCTCCAGCGCCTCCCTCAACCGCCCGGCGAGGAGCACCTCCTGGTAGGTATCACGTTCAGCATCCCGCTCTCCCGGCGCGATCTCTGGTCCATGGAGAACCGTGTATTCGAGTTCGTCCAACCACCCGAGCGCCGCTTCTTCGACCTCGGACTCAGTGAAGCTCATGGACGGCTCCCCTCGGCCCGCAGGCCCTGCCGCGTCACTCAGGTTGCAGGAGCTCTGCAGAGGAGCTCACCGGCTTGATCTTGCCATTCTTGAACTCCGCCATCGCATCCGCGGCATACTTCCAGATCTCTGATTCGGGGACCATCCTGAGGGTGAACGTCTTGAAGGCGGCCGCCAGCGTGGTCGACGGCCCCTCACTCGGGACGTAGATCACCTCGTTGCGTTCGTCGATCCGCCTGCGCGTCTTCATTTCGCGAAAAGACGTTGCATGTCCTCGACCGTCGGGAGTTCCCGCTCGTCCCTGAGAATCTTCGTTTCCCGCATCTCGAACGACACCCCGCCGATGAGGACGCAAGAATCCTTCATGGCTGCGATCAGCTTCTCGACGGAAACGTCGGTCCCTTCGATACTGAGGACGATCTTCCTCCTGCCCATTGTCACACCCCCCTAGCTAGCCGAACCGCCCAATGCATCCAGGTCAATTGAGAAGAGGTTGTGCACTCGTCTCCCTTTGCGACCAGAGAATCGGATGAACTGAATATGCTCCGAGAGCCTCGAGAACATCGCCCCCCGCACTCCTCTCTCCATCGTTCAAAAAGGCAAAGGCCTCGACTCCCTTGCCTCGGCCCTCGCGGGTATCTTCCAGGGAAAAAAGGAAGGAGATGATCGAGTGCTTCGAAGGTGCATTGATGACCTGCACCAGGCGCTCCGGCCTGTTTCGAGAAGGCGGGATCAGAAAATCAACCGCATGGTCGTATCCGCTCTTGCCAGCCAACTTGACGCGTTCGTTGTATCGTACTTCCTTGAGATCAAGGTACTCACGCACATCCTCGTAGAACAGCGTTTCTACACGAGCTCGGGCCATGACGAACATGTCGCTGATGGCCAGCATTGCCTGAACGAGATTGTGGGTGCGTTGGCCGAGATTGCGCGGCGACGCCTCCACGACGAGGCGGCCACCGTCGTTCCTCACGCCGAAACCATTCAAGACCGACTGGAGAATGTCCTTCCGCTTGGGCGAGTTGAGGTCCAAGCCGCTGGCTCGTAGGTCCGCCATCGTGTAGCCGTCATCGGAAAGAATGACGTTTCCATTCTGCTTCTGCGCGTAGACCTGCACGTGGTCGTTGTGGCGATCAAGGAAGGGGGTCGTCAGCTCGCAGGAACCTCTGAGCTCCTGGGTCACAAGGCCCTTTCGAAGCCACGAAACGTAGGCTTCGATGAGGGTATCGCATTCCTGGCGGTTCATATGAGACTCACCTGGATTTGAGGCACACCTTGAATATGGCAGAAGACACAGAAATCCTCCAGCGCTAACCCCATATCCTTCAGATCGTGAAACTCTGCCGGATCAGCAGCAACAGCCCACCGATCCTCGTAGCCCTCTCGATAGACGTGCATATGATCTGGACCAACCTGGCTCTCGTCCGGATTCGTGTGCGGGGCGCCCCCGAAATCCAGCCTCACGAGAATGATGGCCTTTCGTCCCCGCGTCTGATACCTCGCCTTGGAGAGGCGGATAGTGCCCCGCCAGATATCGAGGATGAACCTCTCCCGCCTGTCTTTGCTCTGGAGATCATGGGATTCGTCCAAGCCCGGCTTGAGATAGATCGGCTGTGGATCCACAAAGTCCTTGTCAGCGGCGATGAGGGCGTCAGCTTCGGCCTGCGTCAACATGGTTGGCTCTCAGCATAGACTCGTGCGGTCAGCAGCGGGCGCGTTTGCCGCGTCGATATTGAGCGCGAAGCCCATCTCAGCCATGCTCGCTACTCCTCGCTTCCCGTGGGATCATCGGTTCGTCAGCCCCGGCCGACTACCGTTCATTCTAACGCGGCCCTACCTTCCGGCCGATGCTCGCCGCCTCTAGAATGCCAACCCGCTCACGTTTTCTGCTCGTGATTCTACAGCCTCTCGCGCCAGCCGGGTCATTTGGCGTATTCCGCCCAATGTGATTCGATGAATCCCCGCATGCCACCCTTGGGAGCGTACGCGGGATAGACTTTCCGGAATTCGTCCTCTGCGATCCCGAGGCTCGTCTTCGGCAGCACGTTCGTTTGTGAAACGAGATAGAGCAATCCTAGCGATGGAGCACGTGACTCACCTTGATTGCAGTGAATCAGCGCCCTGTCCCCAGACGCGATCGCTTCCTTCGTGAAGGCAAGCGCTTCGTCGACGATCTCCTTGGCGATGTAGGCTGGCTCTTCCACGTCCACGAGGTTGAGGAAGAGTCTCTTGTCCCGTCTTGCCCACAGGTACTCAGGATGGTCATTGGGGGCGCCACGTCCTCGGTATCCGAGGAGTTCTCGGTGGTAAGGTTCCTTGCATGCGTGGACCGTCCACCATCCAGCCTGACCGATGACTGATTCCTCGAAGTCCGCTGCGGCTCCGACAAAGAGCCTCTGGCAGATCTCAACCATTACTCGCCATTTTCATCTGCTCTCATCCGGCCACCTCGGCGTCCTGGATTTCCTTCAGCGTCCGGCCATCGGCGGCCTTCCATTCGACACGGCCGTTCGACGAACGTCCGAGGACGACCCCAGCGGCCGTAGAAGGAGACGAGAAGAGGTAGTTCTGCGAGAAGACGTACGCATCGCCCTCCGGCCTCAAGACGCCATTCTTGATCAGTGCCACACGCAACTCCACTATGTAGGCATGACATGAAGGGACCTCGGACTTGGCTGCGCGGCTCCCTGATCGCACCTCGAATCCCTGCGGCGTCTCCACACCATCGGCCTCGACTCCGCGCGCCCTGAGGTGCAGCGCCGGCCCAGCCCTTGTCTCCCCCATGGCCTCGGAAAAGACGCTGACCCCCAGCACAGGGAAACAGAGAAGCATCTCGGACAGAAAGCCCTCCGCGTCCGCCGCATCGGCTTCCGAAAGAGACGGGAGCTGAGGAGCGTTTCCGTTGTCCAGAACGCAGCGCTTCGCATCCGCCGCCAGCTTCACCAACCGGGCTTCGAGATACTGGACATGGGCTTTGTTCAGATTCTCGTCCTTGCTCGTGAAGGCAATGCAACTGATCCAGAAGTCCTTCTTCGCCGCATGCTGGTCGAGACGTGGCCGGATCGGATCTCCTTCGCCTACGTAAACCAGAGGAAGCCCCGACTCTTCCGAGGGGCCGGTCAGGACGTAGACGCCAGTGCGGTCAAACTCCTTGCGTTGTCTCGTCTCTCCGAACAGCGAACGCGGAACGACAAGCCCACTGCCATTCCAATTCGACTTCTCGATGGTCCGCAACCCATCCGGATTGCCCCCGGGCAGGAAGATCCTGATCGAATACGGCTGACTACCAATCATGTGGTCGCCTCCTGGATGACCCATCCCATGCCAGCTTCTCCCACTAGGCTACTCCACTCTGAACCGGTGGGGGTCGATACTGACCGGACCATCGACGCGGATTTCACCGGACAGAAGTCGAGGTAGGAGCGCGTCCCGCAGGGCGGCAAGGGTGCGACGTCCCGAGTCCCCCCGATCCACTCGCTCAGAGATTCCTGTTGCGTACTTGTCGAACTCCTCCAAGATCGGCGGTGGCGGAACAACTTGTTTGCTCATATACGCGAGCTTCCTGTTCAGGCCCGACACAGCAGAATCAGCGCCGAGCGACGCGAGATCGAGTATTTCGAGAGCGTGAAACAGGAATTGCATACTGCTACAAATCCCCGAAGGTACGACGAAGAAGGCCGTGTCAATGGCGAAGAAGTCCTTGGGAGCCCAAGTGACAGTGCCCGGATTCCCCTTTCGGCCGACCACAATCCCCGGACCACTGGCAAGCCGTTGGTTGTGCCATCCTATCTGGCCGTTCGAGCCATAGACCGGGACGTTGCCTTCCCGACGATCTCCCGCCTTCAGGGCTCTACCGTAGGCCAGTTCAAACACCTCTCCAAGCTCCTTCACCTCCCAGCCCGCAGGAATTAGTCCCAGTTCGGAGTCCTCGAAGGCACCGGGAAAGAGGTCAACGATCTCCGTGGGCAGGCAGGGATCGCGGCCCTCGGACTTGGCGCGGACGGGGTCAAAGTCAACGAACCAGGACTTGAAGAGGGCGCGGGCCATGGACTCGAGAGTCTCGTTCATCCGCCGGTTGAGCTCGATTTTGTCGTCAAGGGCGCCTAGGACATGCGCGATGGCGCGTTGCTCGGGTTCGGGCGGTAGGAGCACACTTAGAGACTTCAGCTCATCGGTGTTCAGACGTCCCGTGCCGTGTCCCGCGGAGTCCACGAGGCCGAGCAGACGATCCTTGTTGCCCAAGAGGACATAGGGAAGGAAGTCGCTTCTAAGGTCGGGTTTGGGGCAGACGGCCTTCACGTCCTGGTTAAAAGCCATCGGGCGTTTGACGATACAGATGGGGACGTCATTGTGGAGCGTCATGCCTCTGACCAGGAGCATCACACTGCCGGCAGGCGTGAGTCTCGTGCCATTGGCCACGCCCAATTCCGTCACATGATCTTCCGTATCGTCGAGACGGAAGCGTTTCATGTCCTTCGCCGAAACCCAAGGAATCGATCCTCCCCAATACCGCGGATCGCCTTTGGCTGGCGTGCCACCGGAGAAGAAGTTAGCCACCGAGCCAAGGGATACCTCGCGCCACCCAACTGTCTTCCTTCGGTCATTCCCTTTACATACCTGAATCACCTCATACCCCTTCTCGATCACCTTCCTGAAGGAGTCAGAAATCCCGTGCCAGTCCAGGACGTCCACACGGATGGGAAGGTCGGAATCCGAAAAAGCCTCTTTGATCCGCGCGAGCAACTGCCAGTCGAGTTTCTCCTTGCCGACAATCGCCAGGTCGAGGTCGGAATGATCCTTGGCCGTCCATGTGGCGCGGGAACCGAAGGCCCGAACCTCGCGGTCGGGGACATGCTCATGGAGGATGTCGAGAACTATCTTGAGATGATCGGGCCGGAGGTCAATCAACTGCTCGTTCCCGTATCTTCTCAAGCAGATACTTCACGTCCGGCAGGAACCGCCGCGCCACCGCCAGCACTTCCTCCGCGACCACCTCGTCGTAGGTATGCGATGTGATGTTGCGTTTCTTCAGGTACTCGAGCCACGGCTCGGCATCCCGGACCATGCCCTGCTCGAAGCCGAGACGGAAGAGATCCTTGCTCGCGATATCATCGGAGTCTTCCAGACCGTACATCTCCAAATAGCGCCTGAGGAACTTGCGGGCCAGCTCGAACGTGTACTCGAATCGCTGGATGACCGCGTCGCGGAGGAACTTCCTCTCCTTGGCCTCCACCCCCAACGCCGAGGCGTCGTACGCCAGGAGCACTTCCTCGAACGAACGCGCCGCCTTTTCGAAGCTGGTCAGGTCCAATGCCACGTTGACGCTACCTCCTCATGAGTTCATATCTCGTAGCCAAGCCCCTTCAGGTTCTGCTTGATCGTCTTGTCCAGCCGCTCGCCTTCCGCCATCTGATCCTTGAGCGCCCCGGTCAGCCGCTTCATCTTCTCATCGAACGGCTCGCCGTCGTCGCGGGCCTCTTCGGCGCCCACATACCGGCCGGGAGTCAGGACGTGACCGTGGGCGCGGATCTCGGTCAGCGTCACCGACTTGCAGAATCCGGCCACGTCCGCGTACTTGCACTTGCCGTCCTTGTCGCCACGCCAGGCGTGATACGTCCCTGCGATCCTGGCAACATCCACGTCTGTCAGGTCGCGGTGGACGCGGTCCGCCATGGTCCCGAGCTTACGGGCGTCGATGAACAGGACTTCCCCGGCGCGGTCGCGGAACCGCCGATCCTTCTTCTCCCGCGCGAGGAACCACAGAGAGACGGGGATCTGGGTGGAGTAGAAGAGCTGACCCGGCATGGCCACCATGCAGTCCACGAGGTCCGCCTCGACGAGGTTCTTGCGGATCTCGCCCTCGTTGCTAGCCGTGCTGGACATACTGCCGTTGGCCAGTACGAACCCGGCCAAGCCGGTGGGACCCAGGTGGTGGATGAAGTGCTGGACCCAGGCGAAGTTGGCGCTCCCGGCGGGGGGGACGCCGAACTTCCACCGCTTGTCCTCGCGAAGCCGCTCTCCGCCCCAGTCGCTGGAGTTGAACGGAGGATTGGCGAGGACGTAGTTGGCGCGAAGGTCCGGGTGCAGGTCGCGGTGGAAGCTGTCGGCGGGCTCGGGTCCGAGATTCGCGTCGATTCCGCGGATGGCCAGGTTCATCTTGGCGAGCTTCCACGTCGTCGGGTTCGACTCCTGCCCATAGACGCTGATGTCGCCGACTTTGCCGCCGTGCTCCTGGATGAACCGCTCGCTCTGGACGAACATCCCGCCCGAGCCGCAACACGGATCGTAGACCCGGCCCGAATACGGGGCCAGCATTTCCACGAGCACGCGGACGACGCACCGAGGGGTGTAGAACTGGCCGCCCTTCTTGCCCTCGGCGCTCGCGAACTCGGAGAGGAAGTACTCATAGACACGGCCGAGAACGTCCGTGGACCGGCTGGCCCGATCCCCGAGCGTAATCGTGCCGATGAGGTCCATGAGCTCGCCGAGACGCTGTTTGTCGAGCGAAGGGCGGCCGTAGTCGCGGGGAAGCACGCCCTTGAGCGTATCCTTGTTCGCGCGCTCGATCGCGGCCATGGCGTCGTCGATCAGTCTGCCGATCGAGGGCTGTTTGGCGTTCGCGAGAAGGTGCGGCCAGCGGGCTTCCTTGGGCACCCAGAAGACGTTAGCCATCCGGTACTCGTCCGGCTCTTCCGAATCGGCGCCCTTCTTCTTGTCGACGACCAACTGCTGGCGGCGCTCCTCGAAGGCATCGGAGACGTACTTGAGGAAGATGAGCCCGAGCACGACGTGCTTGTACTCAGCCGCGTCCATGTTGTTCCGGAGCTTGTCCGCCGCCAACCACAGCTTGGCCTCGAAGCCAAGATTGGCCCCGGTCCTCTGCGCGGATGCGGCCTTCTTCGCCATTACCTCAGTCTAGCAAGTCGGCCGCCCGGGACCAGCGGGTCACGCCCGTCAACCCGCCAGGGGCAGTTGCGCCTTCCCGTGCTCGTCCTCGATCCCAGCCTTGTCCGGGAACTGGATGATCAGCCGGATGCCCGCCTTCTGCGCCTGGGTGAGCGCGTTGCGCGCGTCCCGGGCGATCACGCGGGCGAACGGGATATTGATGCCCGACGTGTACCGCCGGAGGAGGTCGGGCGCGGCGGCGAAGACGCCGTCCGAGATGACGTCGAGGTTCGTCTTCTTGCCCCCGTCCGTGGCCGCCATCCACAGGTTCCGGCACTGCTCGTAGTCGGTGCCGTCCCAGAACTGGAGCTCGGCCGCGCTCACGTAGATCGCGTGCCGGTTGTTGGCGGGCTGGGGCTGGGGCAGCGGCAGGACCTTGCCGAGCTCGCCCTCGAGGAGGCGGCCCGCCTCCTCGGTCAGCGGTTGCTGGATCGAGAGCATGCCGCCGAGCCGGTAGACGTCGAGCCCCCACTTGACCAGGTCCTTCTCCGCCCCCTCCTCCGGTCCCGCCTTCGCCGCGCCGCCGGGCGTCGCCTCGACCCCCCAGCTCGCGCCGTTGACCTCGCACGCGGTCCGGATAAGGGCGAGCACGAACGGATCGGCGGCCTCCTCGGCCATGACGAGGTCCGCGTGCCGACTGTACCGGCCCAGGTCGAAAGCGAGCCGGTAGAGGTTGGTCCCCCACTTCTCCGTGGGCGTCCGGTACGCGTAACAAGCCCCGGGGAACCCGTCGTGCACGGCCTTACGCAGCGCGCCGACCCACGACGCGAGCGTCGAGTACCGGAACAGGTGGAAGTCGGCCTGCGAAGACTTGCGCACGCCCTCGCCCGCCTCAACCTTGTTCCAGTCCGGGAACGTCGAGTCCCAGGCCTCGTTCAGCGCCCGGATGTCCACGTACTTGTTCCGCAGCCACGTGCGGTAGGCCTCGAGGCACTTGGGGCTATGGTCGAGGACGCCCCCGCCGGGCTGGTGCTCGAGGTCCTCCTTCAGGTGCTGGCTCAGGTCCTCGTACCACGACACCGTGTCCTTGAAGTGCGCGGCCGTGGCCGTGAAGAACGCGGCGACCCAGTCGCAGACCTGCTTGGCGTTCAACGTGAGCAGGGGCCGGCCGGACCGCCGCGACATGACCGGCGTGCCCTTGGGGTTCCGCATCCCGAACTCCTTCGTGTCGACCCAGCCCGGCGCAACGGAGTGGTCGAGCCCGAGCGCGACGTCGAGATGCTTCGCGCGCGCGAGCCGGACCGCCCACTCGACGGAGGAGACGTCGACCGGGCCGGGGCCCTTGGGGCACGCCCGGTCCCACCGGAGGTCGAACCGGACGCCCGTGTAGCCCTTGGCGGAGACCCCGTCGAGGAGCGGGCTGAGCGTCTGGGGCACCCACAGATTGGGCCCGAGGTTGAAACAAGCCCACAGGGGTCTCATACGGAAACCATTGTAGCGCCCGCCGCCCCGCGGCTATACTGGGCCATCATGGATTTCAGCTTCGACGATGACCGGGGCGTAACCATCGCCATCCGCAAGGTGACGAACGGGTACGTGCTCAAGATGTACCGCCCCGCCAAGCCGTACCAGAACCACGAGCAGATCGAGGTCCACGAGATGGTCTTCATGGGTCTCGAGCCCTGCCTCGAGTTCGCGCGCAAGTTCCTCCAGAACCCCTGGGAAACCGAGGTCGGACGCTGAAATGAAGATCACGCGGGGGCTCGCGCCCTGCCAGGTGCTCCAGCGCGACGCCCACGGCCGCGCGGCGGCCGAATTCGGGGGTACTGCTTCAGCCGAGGGCGAGGTCTGGGTCCGCGTCCGCCACGGCGCCGAGGACCTCGAGGGCCACGGCTGGAGGAAGGCCGGGCTCGCGCACGACGGCGCGTGGGAGGCGAAAGTCGCGAGCCTGCCCGCCGGCGGACCGTACCGCCTCGAAGCCGAGATTCGGCACGAGGGCCACAAGCTGGCCGGCCTCCACGTGCCCGACCTCCTCGTCGGCGATCTCTGGGTCCTCGCGGGCCAATCCAATATGGAGGGAGTCGGCGTCCTCCGCGACGTCGAGGCGCCCCACCCGCTCGTGCGCAACTTCGAGATGAGCGGTGTCTGGAAGCGCGCGGAGGAGCCCCTGCACTGGCTGCCGGAATCCCCCGACCCCGTCCACTGGTGGGGCATGTCAGAGGCCCAGCGCAACGAGTTCATCCCGACCTACCGCAAGGACCGCGACCGCGGGGCCGGGCTGGGCCTCCCGTTCGCGAAGCACCTGGCCGAGGCGACCGGCGTCCCCATTGGCCTCCTCCCCGTCGCGCACGGCGGGACGAACATGGACCAGTGGGACCCCGCGAAGCGCGACATGGCAGGAAACTCGCTCTACGGCTCCATGCTCCGCCACGTCAAGGCGGCGGGGGGCCGGGTCGCGGGCATCCTCTGGTACCAGGGCGAGTCCGAGGGGTTCGAGCAGGAGCCCTCGCCGTTCCTCGACCGGTCCCTCGCCTTCGTGAACGCCGTCCGGCACGACTTCGACGCGCCCGAACTCCCGTTCCTGTACGTCCAGATCGGCCGGGTCGTGATGCCCGAGGTGCCGGCGCGCCGCTGGACCGAGATCCGCGAGCTCCAGCGGCTCGCCCTCGATAAGCTCGCCCACTCCGCGATGGTCACCGCCGTGGACTTGCCGCTCGACGACGCGATCCACATGTCCACGCCCGCCCACAAGGTCCTGGGGATGAGGCTGGCGAAGCAGGCCCTGCGGCTCATGGGCCGGGACAAGAAGATGAAGCCCGGCCCGGCGTTCAAGCGCGCGGACACCGAGGGCGAGAAGCGCGACCGGGTCCGGATCTGGTTCGAGGGGTTCAACGGCGACCTGCTCCCCGAGCGGCTCGTCCGCGGATTCTCGGTCCGGGACGCCGCGGGTGCGGACCTGGGTCTCCTGTTCGACGCGATGCCCGATCCCCGCGAGCCGGGGTCGGTCCTGCTGATGCTGCGCGCGGCGGTCCCCGAAGGCTCGTCGCTGTTCTACGGCTTCGGCACGGACCCGGTCTGCACCCTCACGGACTCCGAAGGCTTCGCGGCCTCCGCCTTCGGTCCGGTCAGACTGTAGCCCTTCGACTCGAGGACTCGCTCAGGGCTGACGCCGCAACCGGCGTCAGGGGAAGCCGAAGCCGCCGCCGCCGGGAAGACCCGGCAGCCCGGGAGGCGTGGGACTCGAAGGGGATTTCGTCCCCGGGGTCTTCCCCCAGTCGTCGAACGGATTCGGGAACCCGGGCGGGATCGGGACCGGCGAGGGGAACGGCTTGCCGGGCATGATGCTCATCATCTTGCCCGCGGCAAGCTGGAGCCCGACGTTCCCGAGGATCGCGGAGAGGAAGATCTTCTCGACCTGGTCGAGGTCCTTCTCGTCCTTGATCTCGGCGACGTTCACCTTCCCGTCGTCCACGAGCACCTGCACGAGACCGTCCGGTAGTTTCACGACGTCCCAGCCCGTGCCCTTGACGGCCGTGACCGTCGTCGAGGCATAGACGCCGAAGTCGGTCTCGCCGCGCATCCGGTCCACCTTCGCGCGGACCCGGCCCGAAATGAGCTTGACCAGCCAGCGCATGGCGCCCTTCTTCGGCATCCGCGCGATCACGATGCTCGAATCGCCGGCCAGACTAAGAATCCGTCCGTCGCCGAAGTTGATCCGGCACTTGGCGTCCTTGAGCGTGAAGACCCGGGCGCCCTCCACTAGCGTCGCGCCGGCCTCGGCCGGCCGGATGGCGGCTCCTTCCGCATCCTGAACGCGGACCAGCCGCGTCACCGTGTCGATCGTCGCTAGAAAGACCCTTCCGTCGGTGCCGGCCAGGGAGACGCCGGGGTACGCGAACGTGACCAGCGAAAGCAACAGCCACCGGAATGTCATCTGCCCGATCCTAGCATGCCCTACCCTTCGACTCGCCCTTGGGGTGCGGCTCCGCGGGACTCGCTCAGGGTGAGGCCTGCCAAGGGGAGAGCGCATGGGCCTCACTCCGGTTTGAAGTGGAATGTCAGCTCGCCCCACTGCGCCACCTGCGGCGTGTCGTGCGGCAGGGGCGCGAAGACGTATCTCCGCAGGGTTTGCGTCGCGAGCAGGTCAAGCTGGCGGTACCCGGACGTCACGGGCACGATGATCTGGTCGTCCACGGTCCCGTCCGGGTTGACCTTGAACCGGAGCACGACCTTGGCGTCCACGCCTTCCTTCTTGGCCCAGTCCGGGTATTCGAGCGGCTCCTGGTACTTGATCTTGCGGCCCGTGCCGCCCGGGCCGCCCGGCCCCGCCGACGCCGGCCCTTGCGGCCCGCCGCCCTCGCCCGCGGCCGTACCCATCAGGTCCTCGCCGCTCCGCCGGGGTCTGCGCCCCACGGGCACGAAATCGGGGGTCGCGACGGTGACCTGGCCGCGGACCGCGGGACCGGTGCGGACCGCCGCGGTCCCGTGCCGGCCCCCGGGCTTCACCTTCTCGATCGCGGCCCCCTGCGGCCCCGGGCTGCCGCCGCCCGGACCGGAGACCAGCGAGATCTCCGTGATCCGCGGGAGCGTACCGGCGAAGGGGCCGCCACCGATGAACAGGAGCAGGAGGACGACGAGGTGGACGAGGAAGGACATTCCGAGCGACGAGGGCAGGCCGGCGGACTCGCGCGGCTTCAGCGCCACGACTGGCTCACTTTCTCGCGGGCGACCGGGGCAGGGGCTCGGTCGCGATCGCGAGCCGCTCGGCCCCCGCGCCCTTGGCGACGTCGAGGGCGCCAGCGACCACGGAGAACGCGAGCCGGGCGTCGGCCTGCACGACCACGAGCTTGTTCCCGATCCGGAGCTCCCGGAGATAGTCGCCGAGCCGCGTCTTGGGCACCTCGGTGTTGTTGACGTAGTACCGCTCGTCCGACGTGACCGCGAGGATGATGTCGCGCTCGGAGAGCGACGGCAGGGCCTGGGTCCTCGGCATCTTGATCTTGATCCCCGCCGTCATGATCAGGGGCGTCGTCACCATGAAGATGATGAGGAGGACGAGGAACACGTCCGTGAGCGGCGTGATATTGATCTCGGCCATCGGCTCATGGGCCTCGACCGGCGATCCGACTTTCACCGGGGGCTCCCGCTATTTCCCGGGCGCGAGGACGTCGAGCGCCTCGCCGATCCCGAGCTCGAGCTCGGTCGCCGTGCGGCGCACCACGCGGATGAAGTAGTTGTACGCGGCCACCGCCGGGATCGCGACCAGAAGGCCCGCCGCCGTCGCGACGAGGGCCTGCGCGATGCCCGACGCCACGACCGTGGCCCCGCCCGATCCCGCGGACGCGAGGTCGCGGAACGCGTTCATGACGCCGAGGACGGTGCCGTAAAGCCCGATGAACGGCGAGATCGCGCCCATGGTCGCCAGGATCGAGAGGAACTTTTCCATCTCCACGATCTGCCAGCGGGCGTGCCGCTGGAGCTGGGCTTCGAGCTCGTCGCGGCGCACGGGCTTCTCCATCACCCGGCGCACGCCTTCCTTGAGGAGGGCGGGCAGGGGGCCCGGGGTCTCGTCGCACAGGACGATGAGCGCGCCCAGGTCGTCGCCCTTCTTGTGCGTCCGGCGGAACCGCAGGAAGAATTCGTGCACGTTGATGCGGCACCGGCGGAAATAGATGAACCGCTCGAGCATGACGCCGAGCGAAATAACCGAGCACGCGATCAGGAGCCACATCGTGCCCCCACCCCGGCTCACCAGTTGCCAGAACCCCATGTCGGCGATGTTCATCCGCCCTCCTTGTCAGTCTGTCGGTTCGTCCGAACCGCCGGCCCCTTCCGGACCATTGGCCTGATTATACCCGTCAGGAGAAACTAGAACGCGGCGAGCACGCCGAGGGATACGAGCCGCCGGGGCTCCGGGTAGCCCGCCCAGCGCTCGATGTCGGCCCCCCCGAGATTGTCGGCACGCAGCCGGACCTCGAAACGGGCGGCGGGCCGCCAGCCCAGGCTTACCCCCACCGCGGCGAAGCCCCGCAGGGTCCCGGCCGAGGCAACCGCCGACCGCGGACGCTTGGCCCGGACCTCGACGTTCAGCCCCGCCGTCAGCGCATTCCACGCGTACTCGGCGCCGGCCGTGGCTTCGCCGCGCGGCAGGTTCGCCATCGCGCCCCCGGTCGCCGTGATCGCCCGCGCGCTCGCCGCGGCGAAGAGCGTCAACGGCTTCAGCCCGGCCCACCGGCCCGACGCGAGGAACTCGTGAACGCGCAAGCCGGGCAGGGCGACGGGGGCGAAGAGCCCGAGCGACGGTATCAGGCCCCACGACCGCGCGTCGCGCGTGGCCGTCATCCGCCACGCGACCCGGATCTCGTCGCCCCGCCACCACCCCTGCCGCGCCCCCACCTCGAGGTTGGCGAGCTCGCGCATGGGCACCAGCCGCGCGCCGAAGACCGAGTACGGCGACTCGACCGCGTCGCGCGAGAGCCACGGGGCGCGGAGCGATGGCGCGAAGACCGCGGTCACCTCGGGGCCCGGCGGGCTCGTCCACGCGACGCCGCCGACGGGACGCAGCGACCCCGCGAAGACCCGGCCCCCGAAGACGCCCTCGGTCCGGAGCCCCGCCTGCGCGCGCCAGCGGGTCGCCGGCACCCACGACCCCTCCAGCGTGCCGCCCGCTAGGAAATGGTCGCCGGACGCGTCGGCGAACTCGGCCTCCGCGCGGCCGACGAACCGGACCGCGAGGGACCCCCGCTCCCACACGTGGACGGACCCCGTCCCCGCCAGGCCCGCGGCCCCGACGCTGCGGACGGGAGTGCGCAGGTGTACGATCTCGAGCCGCTGCTCGCCCGACCAGCCCGTGCCGGCACGGGACTCGTCGCCGGCCGCCCAGACGCGCGTGAGCCGGCGCGCCGTGTCCGCCTTGGCGGCGTTCCACGGAAGGTCGCGCCACGACTCGCGCCACCCCGCCCCCGCATGCACGAGGTCGGGGTCCGCGCCGAGCGACAGGAACGAGAGCCACGCCGGCGGCGTCCCGGTCCAGCCGCCCGACACGGCGGCCCCGGTCTCGAACCCGCCCGCCCGCCCCCCCGACCCGGCCGGCCCCGCGGGCTCGCCCCGGAGCGTCGAGCCGTCGAGGTCGAGCCCGACCGCCGAGTGGTCCGTCTGCCGTCCGGCCCAGAGCCCGCCGCCGAGCCACCCCTTCGTGCCCCCCTCGAGCTTGACCGCGAGTCCGGTCCCCGTCCGCGTGGGGTGGGTGATCGCGGCGGGCTCTCGACGGCGAAGCGCCGTGACCGAGGATTCCTCCTTCTCGAGCAGGGGCGCCTCGTGCAAGCCCCGGAGCGGCGAGCCCGCGAGCGCCTCCTTCTGCGCCATGATCCGGGCGCGATTCTCGCCGATGATGACGAGCTCGGGGAGCTGGAACACGGGCTCCTCGACCGACTTCACCGGTGCCGGGGTCGTCGCCTCCGGCGCCTTCGCCCCCACGGTATCGGGCGGCGGCGCCGGAGCTTCCGGCCCGGCCGGGCGGCCCGACTTCTCGGCCGCCACGGCCGCGAGAGGCCAGCACAGCACCAGCGCCAGAAGAGTGCGCCGCGGATCAGTCATGGGCCGCCGCCTTCCTCTTCGCCGGCGCCCCGCTCGCGGGCTTGCCCGTGCGGCTCGGCTTCTGGCCCTTCGGCTTAACTTGGGGCTTGGCCTTGGGCTTCGCCGGCGTGGCGGACGGCGTCGTCTCGTCCTCTTCGCCGGAGACCCCGGGCGCGGCCGCGGTCCCGAGGGCCTTGAGCCGGTCGGTCGCCGCGCGCAGGAGGTCGGGCGGGGGGTTCCGCTTCACGCACTCGAGGTACATCTGCTTGGCCTGCCCCGGCTTGGCCAGCGCCTCGTACCGCTGACCAATCCCGAAGTACGCGGTCGCCATCCACTCCGGGGTCGCGTCCTCCTTCTCGAGCACTCTGCGGAACATGTCGACCGCCTCGTCGTGCCGCCCGCCGGCGGCCAGCGCGTCGGCCGCCGCGAACGCGCACTGGACCGACCATTCGCCGCCCTTGGGCAGGCCGTTCGCCCCCTTCGTCCACTCCTCTAGAGCCTTCGTCTTGTCCCCGGACGACGACGCCGCGTCCCCGAGCGCGTACGACGCCTCGGCCGAGAGGTCCAGGAACCCGCACGCCTGCACCGCCTCGAAGTGCGGGAGGGCCTCCGCCTTCGCCCCGCGATCCCCGAGGAAGTACGCGAGCACGAGGTGCGCCTGGGCCGCCGCGCGCGCGCGCGGGAAGCTCCGGTCGAGCCGCTTGACCGCCGACTCCATCCCCGCCTGGTCGCCCTGCTTCTTCCGGACGAGACAGAGGTTGTAGAGCGCCTCGGGCGCGCGCGGGTCGGTCACGTCGTCGGCCACCCGCCCGAACAGCTCGACGGCGCCGGCGAAGTTGCCCGCCGCGTACCGCACCAGCCCGAGCCGGAACGAGGCCTCCTTCGCGAGGGCGTGCTTCGGGTACTTCGCCAGGAAGGTCGCGTACGCGACCTCGGCTTCGGGGAACCGGCCCAGGTCCTCGAGGGCCTCCCCGCTCTTGAGCCGGGCCGAGACCGCGAGGTCGGAGTCCGGATACTTCTCGATCAGGCCGCGGTACTGCTCGAGGGCGTCGAGGGGCTTCTTCTCCCGGCGGAAGCTCTCGGCAACCATGAGCTGGACCTCGGCCGCGAGGCTGGCCTGCGGGAACCTCGTCAGGAATTCGCGCGCCTGGTTCCGGGCGGCGTCGTAGTCGCCCATCTGGAGGTACGCCCACTGCATGCCGTAGAGCGCCTCGATGAGGCGAGGCGACTCCGGGTACCGGGCCGTGTACTCCCGGTACGCGAGCACCGCCGGGCCGTAGGACTTCGCGTTGTAGAGGCAGTCGCCGATGCGCAGGGCCGCGGTCTCGGCCAGCTCGGGCACGGGTGAGGCGCCCGCCGCGGCTTCCGTGGCGAGCCGCCGGAACGCGGTCTCGGCCGCCGCGTACTGCTCCCGCTGGAAGAGCGTCTCCGCCGACGCCTGGAGCGCGAGCACGGCCTCCGCCGTCCCGGGCCACCGTCGCCGGAGCTGGTCCCACGTCCGCCGCGCCTCGTCGGGATCGTCGGAGCGGAACGCGCACCAGCCGAGCTGGAGCTGGGCCCACCGGGCCAGGTCCTCCTCGGGGCCGGCCACGACCTGCGTGTACGCGCCCCTAGCGTCCCCGAACCGCTTCTGGTTGAAGAGCGCGTCCCCGAGCCGGACGCGGGCGCGGTTCTTTATCCGCGCGTCCGTGGCCTCGCCGAGCGCAGCCCTGAACGCGGTCTCGGCCGTCTTCCAGTCGCCGGCCGCGAATCCGCACCAGCCCTGGCCGATCAGGCCCTTGATCCGCGTCTCCCCCGTCGCGGCCGCCGCGATCCCGTACGCGCGCCCGGCCCGGGCGTACTCGTGCAGGGCGAACGCCGCCTCGCCCTCCGCCAGGGCGGCGTCGGGGGCGAGCGGGGATTTCGGGTAGCGGGCGGCCAGCAGGTCGAGATGCGGGAGGGCCTCGGCGGCCCTTCCGTCGAGCAGCGCCGCCCAGCCCGCCCACAGGAGGGCTCCGTCCGCGAGCCCGGACGACGGGAGGTCTGCGGCGAGGGAGACGAACTCGCGCTCGGCCTCGCGGAAGTGCCGCTCCTGGAGGAGCGTCGACGCCAGCAGGTACCGCGCGGGCGCCACGAGCTTGCCCGACGGATACTGGTCGAGGAGCGCACGGAAGGCCGCCTTCGCCTCGTTGAACCGCCCTAGCGAGAGGTGGATCCAGCCGCGGCTGTAGGTGGCCCACTCCCCGACCTCGTGGCCCGGCCAGCGGGCGGCGACGTCCTTGAGCTCGAGGAGCGCGTCGTCGGGCTTCCCCAGATCAAAGAGGCAGAGCGCGGCGCGGTACGCGGCGAACGGCGCGGCCGGCTCCTGGGGATAGTCCTTCACGACCCCGAGGAAGGTCGCGCGGGCGCGCGGGAATTGCCGCTGCTTCAGCGCCGCCCATCCGAGGCTGTAGGTCAGCGGCGCCTTCGCCCGGGCGTCGGGCGCTCGCGCCAGCGCGGCGTCGAACAGCTTGTCCGCCCCCGCGAAGTCGTCGGTCCGGTACGCGCACTCGGCCTGGCCCACGAGCGCCTCTTCCGCGCTGCGGCGGTCCGGCCCCGCGGCTGCCGCGTCGAAGACCGCGCGCGCTTCGGGGGTGCGGCCGGCCTGCAGGAGCACCCAGCCCCGTTGGAGCGACGCCGACGCCGAGAGCGTCCGATCGAGCCTCTCCGCCAGCTCGAAGTGCGCGAGCGCGGCATCGGACGATCCCTGCCGGCTCTCGACCCAGGCCATCCGGTAGGCCGCGGAGCCCTCGTACGGGCTCCCGCGGTAGGTTGTCAGCACCTCGCCGAACGCGCGGCCGGCCGCCGCGTCCTCGCCGAGCTGCCACGCCGCCTCCCCTTCCCAGAACGCGGCCGCGTCGTCGACCGGGGAGGGTCGCGACCAGGCCCGGACCCGGCGGAAATCCTCCCAAGCCGGTTTCGGGAGGTGGTTCGATAGCGCCGCGAGCCCGAGCCCGAGCTGGGCCCGGCTCCGGCCCGGCGCCAGGGGCTCGTGCGCGAGCCAGTCCGCGTAGGCGGGCTCGGCGTCGGTGCCGCCGTCGAGCCTGAACCCGGCGCGCAGGAGCGCGAGCCGGGCCTCGTCCTCGCCCGAAGCGGGGACGGCGTCGCGGACGGCCAGGACGCCGGCGGGGCGGGACATCCCGAGGCGCGCGAGCTCATAGGGCGTGAACCCGCCGGACGAGGCGGCGGAAGGGCTTTCGGTGCCGCGGGCGGAATGCGCACAGGCCAGCATCAACACTCCGACTGACAAGCGGAGCGGCCTGTGTGATATCATGTCTTCCGGCTTTCAGAATAACAGTTTTGCACCCCGAAGCGTTGGCAATGCCGCCGGGGGCGAGACATCCAGAGGTGGACCATGCAGGCGACCGAGCTGACCGTTGAACTCCGCGAGAAGACCGGCAAGGAAGGCGCCGCCAAGGTGCGGCAGGCCGGAGGCATTCCCGCCGTCCTCTACGGCGCGGGCGCGCCCCCGCAAGCGCTTTCCGTGAGCTCGGCCGAGATCGACCGCCTGCTGAACCGCGCGGAACGCCGCCTCTCCCTGCTCACGCTGAAGGTGAAGGCGAACGGGACGGAGACGACGTCGGCCGCCGTCATGAAAGCCATCCAGCGCCACCCGGTCAACGAGGCCATCACGCACATCGACTTCCTGCGCGTGGACCTCTCGAGGAAACTGACGCTCGAAGTGCCGGTCATCATCGAGGGGTCCTCCCCGGGCGTCAAGCTCGGCGGCGTGCTCCAGCAGATGTTCCGCCATGTCCGCGTCCGCTGTCTCCCGGATCTCATCCCCGAGGGCGCGACCGCGGACATCTCCCATATGGAGATCGGCCACGTGCTCAACGCCGGCCAGCTCAAGCTGCCCGAGGGCGTCGAGCTCCTGACCGCGCCCGCCACGGGCATCCTCTCCATCATCGTGATCCACTATGAGGAGGAGAAGCCGGCCGAAGGCGAAGCCGCCGCCGCAGGGACGGCCGCGGCCCCGGCCGCGGATGCCGCCGCCGCACCCTCCCAGCCCGAGGTCATCGGCGAGAAGGAGCGCGAGGAGCGCCGCCTCAAGAAGGACGAGGAGAAGGGCACCCGCACCAAGGAAAAGGCCGAGCTCAAGGAAACGAAGGCGAAGGAAGAAAAGAAGAAGAAGTGACCGGCCTGATACAGTAAAGGTGTGTCCTTCAAGCCGGAGTCTCCGCTTCTCATTGTCGGCCTCGGCAATCCCGGCTCCCGCTACGACGGCACGCGCCACAACGCCGGCGCCATGGCGGTCGCCCGGCTCGCGGAACTCCTCGAGACCCGGTTCCACCGGAGCTTCTTCAAGCACGCCTGGATCGCCAAGACCCCCCGCGCCATCCTGGCCCGGCCCAACGCCTTCATGAACGAGTGTGGCCCCGTCGTCGCCCGGCTCGCGAAGTCCTTCGGGCGGCCCCTCGTCGTGCATGACGACCTCGACCTGCCTCTCGGCGCCCTGCGATTCCGCACGAAGGGTTCCGCCGGGGGCCACAACGGCGTCGCGTCGGCCATCTCCTTTCTCGGCACCCCCGACTTCCCGCGGCTCAAGATCGGGATCGGCCGGCCGGCGAGCAAGGACGAGGTCGTGGACTGGGTCCTGACCCGGTGCGACGGGCCGGATCGCGCGGCGTTCGACGGCGCGATCGTTCGCGCGGCCGACGCCCTCCGGGCCGCCGTCGACCTGGGGCTCGACCGCGCCATGACGGAGCTCGCGGCGTGAGCCCCTTGCCCGAAGCTGCCGTCGGCGCCGAGCGCCGCGCGCGCCGCCTGCACCTCGCGCTGCTGGTCGTGCTCGCGGCCGGCGCCGTCCTCTGGCTCTGGCGCGTCTACGGCTTCGCCCCCTTAAGGATCGTGGAGCCGCGATGATAATCCGCGGCGCCTCCGCCCTCGCGCTCGTGGCGGCCCTATCGGGTTGCGCAGGGCGCATGTCCGTCATCCGCCCGTACACGGCGCATCCTACCCAGGTGCTCGAATCCGAGAACGACCTCGTCGACGTGCAGGGGGGCGTGCGGACCACGATCCGGCACATGTCGCCCGAGGAGCTGGACGACGTGTTCCGGAAGCCCGGCAAGGGCGTTACCGAGACCGGTAACCCGTTCCTCTACCGGCCGCCGCACGCGCCGATGAAGTTCACGGTCTTCCAGTTCCGGATCCGGAACGAGTCGGACTTCGACATCGTCGTCGACCCGGCCAAGATCCTGCTCCGGGACGCCGAGGGAACCGAGTTCCATCCCCTGACGGCCAAGGCGCTCACCGACTACTGGATCGGCCGGGTGGCCATCGAGCTGGGGAAGCCACGGACCTGGACCGCCCAGATGGAGTCGATCAGCCGCCGCGACATCAAGGAGAAGCTGCGGAGCGAGACGGTCTACGAGGGCGGGCTCCTGCCGACGCGGGGGGAGCACACGGGCTACATCGCGTTCAGCGGGCTGTCCGAAAAGATCCACGGCCGCTCCACCGCGATCTACCAGATCGGCGGGTTCGTCGCGGGCGCCGGCCTGGGCGCCCTGACCTCCAGACAGGTCATCCGGGCGGCCGGAGGAGAGCCGAACCGGGTATGGGTCTCGCTCGGCGCCATCGCCGGCGGGCTGCTGGGCCGCTGGATCTCGACCTGGCTCATCCCCGATCCCGACCCCCGGCTCAACCGCGTCTCCATCGTGCTCGAGGTCGTGACCCGCTCGTCCCGGTACGGCAACCCGCTCAACGTCGCCCTGTTCGAGTACAACTTCAGCCGCAGCCGTGTCGAGCGCCTCCCCAAGGGCGAGATCGACCCCTCCGAGGAGTGGCGGAACCACTAAGGGTCGCGGACGGCCTTCTCGGACCTGCTCACCACCTGAAGCCCGAGCCGGGCTTGATGTCCGGATCGGCGGGGGCCACGGCGATGATCTCCTCGGGACGGGCCGGCGCCGAAACCACGGGTTTCGGCGCCGCGGGACGCGCCGTCAGCGGGGCCATCGACGGCGGCCGCGGCGGGATCGCGGGCGGCACCCAGGCCGGGGCCGGAGGAACCGGCGCGGGCGCGGGCCGTGGCGGTGGAGGCGGCGTCGGCACAGGCGTGGCCCACAAATCTTCCGCCATGACCGGCGGAGGAACCACGGGTGAGGGGGCAACCGGCAGCGGGCTCGGCGCCGCGACTGCCGGAGCCGGCCCTATCGCGGAAGAAGGCGCCGTCTCGACTGCACGCGTCGACAGCGGGAAGACGACGGCGAAGAGCGCGACTGAGGCGAAGACGCACCCGGCGACGAGGCCGGGCAGGGCGGGGTCGCCCGGCACCCAGCGGCTCCACGCCAGCGCGCCGAGCACCCCGGCCACGAGCCCGCGCGGCATGCAGGCGTTCAGGACCGGACGCGATGCCGCGACCGGGGAGCCCTCGCCGGTCACGAGCGCGACGGCGGGGCGGCGCGCGGCCAGGGCCACGACCGCGAGTCCCGCGCCGATCGCGACGGGGCCCCAGGGGGGGCCGAGCCGGGTGCCGAGGAAGACGAAGAAGAACGCCTTGATCAGGAACGCAAGCTGGCTGTGGTACCCGCGCACGTCCTCGCCGAGGTCGAGGACGTCGTTGAGTTTCAGCCCGCGCGAGATCGCGGGGGCGTTGCCGAGCACGAGCGCGGCCCCGAGCACGGCCATCGCGGGAACGCCCCCGGCCCGCTCGACGCCGACCGAGAGGCAGAGGAGGAGGCCGAGCGTGATCGAGTAGGCGTGGTTCGTGGCCCGGACCGTCTTCAGGAACAGGAGCCAGACCAGCCCGGCGATGATCCCGATCGCGAGGGCGGAGCCGAAGGCGCGGACGGGCCCGGGCACCGCGAGGGCGCACGCGGCGACGATCGCGAGCGTCTCCCCCGTCGCCGACTCCAGCGAGGCGACGGAGGCGGCCTTGAGATCCACCCGGGCCCGCAGGAGCGCGGGCAGGAAGACGGTCGAGCTCGCCCCCCCCAGGATCGCGCCCAGGAGCAGGGCCCGGCGCCAGTCCCAGTCGGCCGGCAGCCAGTGCATGGTCACGGCGAGCATGGCGACGGCGGCCACGGCCAGGACCGACGAGGCGAACGCGAGGATGCCGAGGACGGCCGCCCGGCGGTGCGGGCCCGCGAGCTCCGCGATACGGCACCGGCTCCCGGTCTCGAAGACGACGACCGCGAGCGCGAGGGAGGCGAAGTACGGGACGGCGGGGTCGAGGGCCGAGGGCGTCGCCACCCCCAGCCAGGGCCCGAGGCAAAAGCCGCCGAGCATGAGCCAGAGCACGTCCGGGAACCCGGTCCGGCGAAACACGAGCTCGCCGAGAGCACCGACGAGGAGAATCCCGGCAGCGGAGAGCAGGAAGACGGCGACGGGGTCCATGGGCTACGGGACCCGGGAGGGGATCAGTAGGGGATGGTCGTGGACTGGGGCGATGCCACCGACTCGCGCGGCGGCGTCGACGCGTCCACGGTCTTCACGACGAAGAAGTAGCGGACATTGGTCTCGAGCCCGCCCACGATGATCGTCGTGGACGCCACGGGCTCGTTGTTGTACTTCGAGTAGTCGCGGTCGCCATCGCGCCGGTAGTAGACGTTGTAGCCCTGGAGGCTGGACGCCTGCGGCGCGTCCCACTTGAGCAGGACGCTCCCCTCGCCCGCCTCGGCCTGGAGGTAGGGTGGCGCGGGCGGCAGGGGGCCGGTCGGCGACACCGACCGGACCTCGCCCACGTTCGACCCCGGGATGGGCAGGCTCACGAGCGGCCAGATCTCCCAGTTGAGCGAGACGCGGTGCGTGGTGCCCAGCGCCGCGAACGGCGCGAACGCGTAGTCCACGCGCAGGGTCTCCCACCGCACGCCGATCCCGGCGGCGAACCCCACGAGCCCCGAGAGGTCCGTCTGCTTAACCGCGTATCCCGCGCGCAGGGCGAAGTACCGGCCGCCCCAGAACTCGACGCCGAAGGCGGGGTTGAACAGGTTCGCGGGTGGCAGGTACCAGTCGAGGTCGGCCGCCGCGATGAGCTGGCCGAAGTCGCTCTCGAGCCCCTTCCAGGCGATCGCGATCTTCGCCTGGATCGGCAGGGGGTCCGACTTCGACTCGAAAGCGGACACGGCGCCGAGGTTCATGATCGCCCCACCCAGGGTCACGCCCCGGACCGGGGTGTAGAGCACGCCGGCGTCGATCGTCCCCCCCGAGGAATTGAAATCCGAGATCTTCTCGTTCAGGATCTTGGCTCCCGCGCCGATCGTGAGGTTCTCCATGAGAGTCCGCGCCCACGCGAGCCGGATCAGGAAGCTCGACGCCTTGAAGCTCGCGACGGACGTGCCCTCGATGGTACCGACATCGAGCAGGTTGATCGCGCCGCCAATCGTGCCGAGGAACGGGATCAGGTGCGCCCCCGCAACGGACCCGAAGTTAACGTCGGCGAGCCACCGGCTGTACATGAACGAAACCTGGCTGTTCGTCAGCAGCCCGAGCCCGGCGGCGTTGTACTCGAGCGCCCCGAGGTCGTCCGCGACCGCGCCGAAGGCGCCGGCCATGCCGGCCGCCCGGGCCGAGAGGCCGATCTTGAGGAACTCGGATTGGGTGGCGCCGGCTCCGGCGTGCGCGCCGGCCGCCAGGCCCGCCGCCATCACCGCGCCCAGCAGGACGGGGAATTTCTTCACGGCGGGGTCATTGTAACACGGCCAGCTTGCGGGTGTCCTTCGACCGGTACGACTGGAACAGCAGCAGGTAGACCCCGCTCGCGAGTTTCTGCCCCGAGCGGTTCCTTCCGTCCCAGACCTCGCCGTAGACCCCCGTGGCCAGGACCTCGCTCTCGAGCGTCCGAACCAGCTCCCCCGCCAGCGTGTAGACCGCGACGGAGACGGGGCGCCCGGCGTCGTCGGGAGACACCGCGTAGCAGATCTTGAGGGGGCCGGTCCGGGGACGCCAGGGGTTGGCCGAGAACCCGCAGAACCCGGACCGGCTCGCGACGACGAAGAGCGGCCGGGCCGCCCCCGTCGCGATCGCGGGCGCTCCCGTCCAGGCCTCGGTGGCCACCGGTTCGACGAACAGCACCCCAAAGCCGGGCGGCAGGTTCGAAGGCACCGGGAACTGGAGCGTGAAGGTGCGGACCTGGCCCGGCTCGTAGCAGATCGGGAGCAGGGAATCCCCGAGCTCCCTCAGCACGAGAGTCACGGACGGACGGACCGTGCCCTGATCCTCGATCGACACGTTGAACGCGCTCTGGCACACCGGGGTCGTGCCCAGGTTCGTGACGGCCACCTGGTACATGACCAGCTCCCCCTGCACGACGCCCTCCGCGCCCGTCACCGTGTAGCTCAGCACCGGCGGCACCGGGACGGTGAAGGTCGTCGCCGTGGCGTTCGAGTAGACGGCCATCCCGTCGTTGTGGTCCGTCCCGGCGGCGGTCACGTTGACCGAAATGTCGCCCGGTCCGTCCGCGCGGTACAGCCAGGTGAACCGCGTGGCCGAGTTGTGCTCGACGGTGGCCATCATGGAGGCCGGGTTGTCCGGGCAGAGGGGCGCCAGCGGCGGACAGGCCAGCGGCGCCAAACGGCCCGACCCCGCCACCGTGATCGAGAACCGGATGACGCCGTCGGCGGACGCATCGCCGAAGTTGTAGACGTCCAGGTACACGGTCACCGAGTCCCCGTACCGCACGGCCCCGGACGACGACGTCGTGACCGTCGCCGACAGGGCCGCGGGATTCTGGATCAGGAGCGTGACGGTGTCGACGGCCTTGGGGAACCCCGGGCCGCCGACCTCGCGGCCGATCGCGGACACGGTGAAGTCGACGGCGCCGGCGCCCGTCGCGGAGAACGTCCAGGTGAAGCTCGTCGTCATGCCCTGGAGGAGGAACGCCTGGACCTGCGGCTGGGGCTGGGACCCCAGGACCTCGCCTGCGTTGCCGCCCGCCTCCGGCGTGACCCAGATGCAGTCCGGCGCCGGCAAGGGCAGGGTGGGATAGTAGCTGGGACACGGAAAGACGAAGTTCACCTGCGTGTCGCCGCTGTTGAAGAGCCGCGCCTCGACCGTGAAAACCGCCCCCACGTTGACCCGGGAGACCGGCACATAGACCGTGCACGACAGCGACGGATTGCCGGCGGCCCGGGCGGCGCCGGGGGCCAGCAGGACCGCCAGGCACGCGGCGGCTATCTTCATGGCGCCGCCACCTGGAACGGCCGGTCCTGGTGCCAAGGAGCGTCCCCGGGCCATCCCAACGGCCCGGAATCGGCCCCCGTCGTCGAAGAGAGGGCCGATGGCGGGAGCGTAACCGGGGATCCCGAAGGACCCGCGAGACGCATGAGGTAGGAACCAGGCGCCGTCCAGCGTCCCGGCCCCGAGTCTCCCCGCCACAACTCCCGGTAGCGGCCGGGCTTGACGGGGCCGAGCGGCCGCAGGACGCTGACCAGCCGGCCGGCGGGCGTGATCACCGCGACCCCGAGCTCGCCTTCCATCGTCGAGGTCCAGTCGACGAACAGCAGCGGGTCCAGGGGAGGCCGGAAGTAGTCGTCCGGCTCGACGACGTTGATCCGGGTCGTGCGGGGACGGACGTCGACCAGGGGGCGCGCGGGCAACTGGGCCGCGAACGGCACGCGCTGAGCGGTCACGACGCCCGTGGCGCTGAACAGGCCCGTGACCGAGTAGGCCGCCTTCGTGGCCGGCGGGAAGAAGGTGAACGCGAGGGTGGCGCCCGCGCCGGCCCCGAGAGCGAGGGGCGCGGGACCGGTCCGGACCAGCGGGAGCGGCACGCCCGCCGAAGCCGCGAGCTTGAGCGTCATGGTCTCCAACCGCAGGTCATCGGGCCCGCCGTTCCGGAGCACGAACCGGACGGTCGAGCTCGCCCCCTCCCAGGCCTCGCCCGGCAGGGCGAACAGCAGCAGCCGCGGCGGGGCCACGGACAGGATCCGGACCGGGTCGGAGGCGATCGTGATCCAGTCCCCCCCCCGGTCGCCCCGCCCCGTGACCTGCGCCACGATTTCCACGGGGCCCGGCTCGTCCGGCGTCAGGGCGCCGGCGAACCACGCGGTAGCACCCGCTGGAACGCCCTGGTAGAGCGGCGTGAACGGCTGGAGGGTCACGGCGCCTTCGCGCACCGTGACGAGCGGCGTCAACCCCTGGGTGGCGTTCTTCGACCGGTTCACGACGCCGATCCGGACCGGCACCCGGCTCCCGGCCAGGACCGGGGCGGTAGCGACCTCGAGCACGCAACCGAGGTCGGGCGGCGCCTGCACCGCGAGCAGGCGGGTGACCGGCGCCGCCTCGATCCGGCGGCCCGTGTCGGCCTCCCGTCCGCCGGCGGAGACGGTGAGCATGAGCGGACCCGCCTTCAGGAGCTCGAGCGTGAACGCCGCGCGCGCGGGCGGGCCCGAGGGATCGAGGGCGCTGGCCGACAGCGTCGCGGCCGCGAGCCGGGCCGCCTCCGGCGGGGACCAGCTTAAGCGCGCGCCAACCTCCCGCGCGCCCGTATCCCCCGCGACCCGGATGTCGGCGCGCACGGCGAACGTGCGTCCCACCGCCGTCGGCGCGGCGGGCGGAGGCACGCCGAGTTCGAGCACGGCCGGCTGCCGGATCGCGACGGGTTTGGTCATCATGATCAACCCGGCCGCCGCGATCCGGAACACGGCGTCGCCCGGCCCGACGGCGCGGAAACGCCACGTGACGCGGACCGAAGAGCCCGCCGGCAGGAGCATGTGCTCGCCGTCGAGTACCGACGCCGGCTCCACGGCCGGCCCGTCAATCTGCGTGGCGGGAGGGGCCGCGCGGCCGATCATCTCGACGTCCGCGGCGGGGCGTCCGAAGACCGCCCACTCGGGCGCCCGGTTATGCAGGGTCAGGACGATCTCGATCGGGTCGCCCGGCCCCGCGTGCCGCGGGGAGACGTCGAGCGTGCTGTCCAACGGGACCGGCATCAACGTGACCGGCGGCGTGAACGCGTCGAGATTCTCCGCCGCGCCCGTCACGCAGGCCAGCAGGGAGACCGTCACCCGGAACCGGACGGTTCCCTCGCGGACCGCCGTCCACCCGTACCAGCCTTCGCTCCGGCCGCCCGCGGTGCATGTGAAGGCCGGCGGCGCCACCGCTCCCGCCGGTACCACGAGCCCGGCCGGCTCCGGCACGACGTTGACCTCCATGACGTCCGCCCCGTGTCCCGCCGTCTCCTCGATCGCGACGGAGACCGTGATCGTCCGCGTGAGGTAGACGGCCGCGGGGCCGGCGCGCAAGCCGTCCGGAGCGAACCGGACCGCCAGCGCCGGAGAGGCGAGCAGCACTTGCGCCAGCAGGAACGCGGGACCCAGGAACCTCGCGAGGCCGGCGGCGGGACAAGTCACTTGAGGATCGCGACCTTGGCGACCTTCGAGAAGGTCGGGCTCTCGATGCGCGCCAGATACACGCCGCTGGCGCAGCGCTGCCCCGCGTCGTTCCGCCCGTCCCAAGGCACGCTCTTCTCCTCGATGACCGCCGGCTTGTCGACCAGCGTGCGCACGAGGTCGCCCGTGATCGTGTAGATCCGGAGCGTGGTCCGGCCGCCCTGCCGCCCCGGGTCGGCGATCTGGTAGCTCAGGACCGCCATCTCCTTCAGGATCTTCGCCGGGTTGTTCTCCACCACGAGCTTGTTCTGGAGCGAGATGAGCCGCGTGGTGACGGCGCCGCCGGTGTCGACCGCGGGGAACGGCAGGCCGGTGGCCGCGTCCATGGCCACGAACTGGCTGCCCTGGGCCACCCGGATCTCGACCGGCCCGCTTTCCGCGTTCCGGTGCGCCACCACCGTCACGTCGATCGTCCGGCATTCGCCGGACTGGAGCAGCACCGGCGGGGGCGGAAGCACGTCGTACTGGTCCGTGACTTTCGCCCCCGTGGCCGCGAGGAAGAACTGGAACGCCGGCTCGCCGCTCTGGAGGCTCGCGGGCGTATCGCCCGGATTGCACACCTTGACCTGCACCGGGAACTCCTGCCCAGGGGCGATCTGGTTCGGCACCCCGACCAGCGAGAGGCCCATCGGGAACCTCGCCCGGATCTGCGCGCAGGTGGTCCAGCCGTCGCAGTACAGGGTCACCCCGGTCGCGTTGTCGTTGCCGAAGGCCTCGACGTGCACCTGCAGGCATCCGAGCCCGGCGGGCGCGTACCGCCAGACCGCCGTGCCGGACGCCAGCGTCCCGAGCGGGGTCGGCGGCTGGATGGGCATCCCGGGCTCGAGGATCGCGGACCCGGACACGCAGGACCCGACCGGGATGCAGGTGCGCAGCGCCGGCGGCGCTCCGCTCAACGACACGGCCACGTTCCCGACCGGAATATCGCCGAAGTTCGAAAGGTCCATGGAGACGTTCAGGCACCCGGACCCCGTCACCCGGTCGCATCCGGATTCCGGGGGGCACCCGGTGCACGAGACGGACATGGTGACGACGGGCGTCGCCTGCGGTGGCCCGCACGCGAGCTGGGCGCTGCTCGCAATCTTGATCACCGGAGTCTGGCACGTCGTCATCTTCCAGGTGCCGCAGCCGGCGTCCCAGCCCATCGCGGTCGCGGTGAAGACGACCTTGCCCTTGCTCAACGTCTGGAACTGCCAGGTGAAGGTCTGGTTCGACGCGAACGGTGGGGGGGAAGTGCAGGCGTTGCTCCCCGTGTAGACGGCGGGCGGAGCCGGCACGGGCCCGACGGCAGGCCCCACCGCGGCTCCCAGGAACGTCGTGGGCCAGGTCCCGACCCCGAAAGTCGTGAGGTCGTCGCCGCCCTCGTTCGACACGCTGAAGTACACGGTGATCGTCTGCCCGACCGAGCATTCCATCTTGTCGGTCCAGATTGAACACGACAGGTACGCCGGCTGGGTGATCGTCACGGCCGGGGCCGTGCCGCCCCAGTCGGCCCCGTCCGCCGGGTTGATGACGCCGAGCGTCTTGCAGTTGACCGTGTAGCCCTCGACCATGCGGTAGGTCTTGGAGAAGCACCCGAAGCTGAGCACGCCCCCGGGCGTCGGCGGACAGCTCGCGTCCATGTACCACGTCACGAGCTGGGTCCCGTTCGCCGGAATCGTGAAGGGCAGGGGCGGCTGGGGACTCGCGAATGCCGGGTACGGCGCCGGCGCGTTCGCGTACGGGTTGGCGTACCCGATCGGGAAGCTGTCCGGGAAGTTGTTGTCGCAGAACTGGGTGACGACGGCGCAGTAGATCGAGCTCGTGTTCCTGATGCCGAGCTGGACCAGCACAGTCTGCCCGTTGTCGTTGCACGACACGGGCGGGCCCGCCGTGAAGAGGCTCGTCGAGAAGGACCCGGGGATGATAACGAACATGCGGCCAGTCGGGTAGAACCCGTCCGTCGAGTTGCAGTAGGTGGGCTGGGCCGTGCCCTTGCGGCACGCGATCTGGCAGGGCGGCGGCACGGACTTGAAGTCGAGCCCCGCCTGGACCCGGACCTCCCCCGGCACGTCGGCCGAATACACCCACGACAGCGTCCGCGTCTGCCCCGCGTTCCACGCGAGCGGCGGCGGCGCCGGCGAGCTCGTCCAGCTCACGGACCCCCCGAACGAGGACGTGGACAGGTAGAACGACGCCGCGGCGTCCAGGATGAAATCCCGGTTCTCCGTGTTCGTGGCGTACAGGTTCATCGTGAACGAGCCCAGGGGCGCCGTGGACGGAATGTCGAACGTGAGGAACCGGGTTCCCGGAGTCGTGCCCAGGGGCACCGCGTCGAAAGGGCGGAACGGCACGTCCGAAACCTCGACCGACTGCGTCGCAGCGGCGCCGCGCGCGGCGGCGGTGAAGGTGGCCACGTTCCCGATCACGGACGGCGCGCAGGAGTCGAGCGTCCCGCCCGGCGTGCGCGTGAACGCCCACACCACGGTCGCGCTCTGCCCGGGCGCCAGCAGGAGGGCCGCGGACGGCGTCGGGCCCTGGATCATCATGAAGGCCGTGGCATCGAAACCGCCCACGGCGATGTCGGGCTGGACGTCGAACGTGTAGAGCGTGCTCGTGTTCGTGAAGATGAACGTGGCGTCGATCGATTCCTGGCCCATGTAGTAGTAGTACCCGGCCGCGCCGCCGGCCGTGGTGCCCATCGGCACGGCGAGCAGGGGGCCGGCCGGCCCGTCGGGGTCCACCCACGCGGTCGCCGTGATGCGCAGGGGCGCGGGCTGGACGTATATCCACGGGGTCTCGGACTTCGCGCCCTGGATGAGCACGTCCCAGTACGCCGTCCCGGACCCGGTGCCGCCGGTCGAACATCCCCCGAAGCCGGGGAAGAACGCGTTCCCGGACACCAGGAAGTCCCACGCGTACTGCGTGACGTTGGCGGGGTAGGCTGAGAGGGCCGGGATGTTGTCCGGCAGGGACGGGGACGACGGCTGGGAGTTGTTGACCGAGCAGGCCCCCGGCGGGGTGGCCGGGACGATACAGACGTTCCCCTTGGGCGGCGACGGCGCGCCGTTGGGCGGATCGATCGGGCCGTACGGGTGGTACGCGCAGCAGGCGTCGATCCCGTTCAGCGTGGCCGCGGCCCCCGTGTTCGTGATCGTGGTCTGGACCTGGACCGAGTCGCCGAGGTAGGCGACGTTCGCCGGCCGCGTGCCCGCGCCCGAGACCACGGCCCGGGAGGAGCACTTGAACTGCGACACGATGTTGAGCGTCCCGCCCCAGGAGTCCGTGAAGACCTGCTGGAGGGTGCTGTCGCCCTGGTAGCCCCCCGAGGGCGGGATGCTGCAGTCGAAGTAGCTGCCCTCCCACGACCCCGCCGGGCTGGCGAAGTCAGTGTCGTCCTGGTCCGCGGCGAAGACGGTGAAGTCGAGCGAGGGCCATTCGGTCCGGGCGACGAACGTCCAGGAAACCCGGGCCGTGTTGTTCGGCTGGCCGTAGGCCACGTTCACGTCCGTGTACTGGAGCCCCGTGAACCCGCCGACGGCGTAGACCCGGTCCAGCACCCCGTCGTTCCCGGCCGCCGCCCCCAGCCACGTCCGCGGCGTCGGCATGTTCGCCTTGGTCGCCCAGGCGCCGCCGCCGGGGTCGTACTCCTCGTTGTTGACGCTCGAATCCGGGGCGCGGTCGATGAGGACGCCGAAGTTCTGGACCCCGCCCACGGCGTAGAGCTTGCCGCCGACGGCCGCCATCGCCAGCCGGCTCCTCGGTTCGTTCATGAATCCGCCGGTGTTCCATCCGTCCAGGACGGGATCATACCCTTCCATGTAGGGATCCACGGACGCCCAGTCCCAGCCGCCCGCGGCCCAGACGTAGGAACCATCCGACGCGGCCGCGAAGTCGCCCCGGAGCGTGAACGCCGGGGAGGGAGCAGGCGTACTCCACGTATTCAAGGAAACGTCGTAGATCTCGAAGGCGGCACTGAGCCCCCCCCACGATCCGTCGAGCCCGCCGGGGACGTAGATGAGGTCGCTGCCGAAAGGTGCCAGGGTCGCCGCCGCGATGCCGTACCTCGGCGTGGGACACGGCATCTTCGTCGCCCACGTGTTTGTCCCGGGGTTGTATTCCTCGACGACGTTGAGCACGGCCCCCCCGTCGCCCCGTCCGCCGATCGCGTAGATCTTGCCGTTCCCCACCGCCACCGCCAGCCCCTCCCGCGGGGTCGGCATCGGCGCCTTCGCCGCCCAGGCATCGGTCGTCGGGTCGTAGGCCTCGACCGCCGGGGAGAGCCCGGCGGCAGACCGGCCACCGATGGCGTAGATAATGTTCCCCACGGCGACCACTCCGAGCCGCGCCCGTGGCGTCGGCATGGACGCCTTCGTCGTCCAGACATCCCCAGCCGGGTCGTAGGCCTCCACGGTGCCCAGGAAGACCCCGTTGTATGCGAACGTCGTGACCGGCTCGACCGCGATCAGCCCCACGGGCGACCCGACGGGATCCGGGTACAGGCCCTGCTTGAGGCAGTCCCCGGTGACGGGCCACACCCAATACTGGCCGGGCCACTGCCCCCAGATCCCCGAAGCCATGTTCCCGTTGTTCTCGATGAGGCCGTCGAATCCGTCGGCGCCGAACCCGCACGTCATCGCGTTCGGCTGGGGCACGCCGATCCCCGGGGGGGAGCCCGGATCGGCGCACAGGTTGCCGAGCAGGCCGCTGTTGTCCTCGAGGGTCATCGTGATCCGGAACCAGTCTCCGATCGTGATCGTGTCCCCGGGATTCACGTTGTACCAGGTCCCCCCGGAATCGAAGCTCCGGGATACGGAAAGGCTACCGCCCACGATCCGGAGGGCGGCAGCGGGGGCCGGGAGCATCGTGGCGAGGAGGAGGGCGGCGAACGCATATATATGGAAGGGCTTTCCGGAGCGCGCCCGGGCGCCGGAATCCATCCCGACCTCCGCTGGTGTCATGCCGTCCCCCCTGTCGTGCGCCACTCCCTTGATTCTGTTGTAGCATCCGGCCGGGGGGGTTGTCAGGCGGGGATCTACTTGACCACCGCCAGCTTCTTCGTCACCTTGAGGCCGGAGCCCTCGAATCTCAGCAGGTAGATGCCGGCGGCCACGGGCTGGCCGGATTCGTTCCGGCCGTCCCAGAGCACGGTCCCTTGCAGGGACGCGTTCCGCTCGTCCAGCAGGGTCCGCACGAGTTCCCCCGCGAGGTTGTACGCCTTGATGGTCAGCCGGCCGCCGTCGGGAGCCACGAACGTGACCGGCAGGGGGCCGCGAAGCGGGTGCCACGGATTCTCGCCGATCTCGAAGACCATCTTGTTCGGCAGGACGGTCACGGCGAAGGCGGGGCCCGGGATCACGGGAACCGCGACCGGCGACTTGCCCGACACGTCGGCCGCCGTGAACGATCCGCCGGACAGCAGGAGCTTGTCGGCTCCGGCCGGCGCGGAAGCGAGCGCGGACATCCGCGCGGTCAGGGACCCCGTCGAGAACGGAAGTACATTCACCACGCCCGGCCCGGGGGCCAGCTCCACGAGCCCGCCGCTCGCGGACGTGACCACCGGGAACCCGGGCGTCACCCGCATGGTCACGGAACTGCCGTTGGTCACGAGGAGTCCGACATCGAAGTTGCGGCCCTGGACCACGTACGCGGGAGCGGAGACGATCGTGGCGTAGACCGCGGGCCAGACCGTGATGCAGAAGCGGTCAGACCGGCTCAGCGGTCCGCCCGTGTCCGACCGGATCCCGGTCACGGTCACCGCGAACTCGAGGCTTCCCTCGCCGCCCGGCGTCGTCGTGAAGAACCAGTCGAAACTCGCGGAGTTGCCGCAACCGGAGAGGCCCGCCGCGGTGTCGGCATAGCCGGTGCCCGTCAGGAGCGGCACGCGCGCGGGACGGCCTCCGCAGGCCGCGGTGCCCGTCACGCTCCAGGTCTGGATCCAGACGTTGTCCGCCCGGACCTGGCCGCCGTTGGTCACGGTCAGCCGGACCTGAAGCGGCGTGCCCGAACCCGCCGTCGGAGCGGGCAGGAACACCAGGTACGATCCGCCGAGAACGGGAGCCGTGAAGCACCGGGTATCCGCCGTCGTCGCCGCGGCATACACGATGCTCCCACCCGTCTGTTCCACCCCCACGGCGCTCAGCGTGAACGAGACGCACCCGGCCTGGGCCGGGGTGTAGAGCCAGTCGTAGAAGGTGACTCCCGGCCGGAGGATGTCCCCGGCCGAGGGCGTCGCGGTGAAGGCCACGAACCCCGGAGATGAAGGGTCGCCCCCCAGCGAACTCACGTACACGGAGGTGTCGCCGACGACCTCGACGACCAACTGCACGTCGCCGGCGCACGATGCCGGTTCCGACTGGACCAATGCCGAAACGGTGATGACCGAGGGCTTCAGGATCCTGACCGTCCCCGTGTTCGTCACCGACTGGACCGGCGTCGCGTCGAACGGGTCCTTCCCGCTCGCCGTGAACGTGAACCAGACCCGGCCGACCGCGTCGCCCTTCGCGTCCGCCCGGAACACCCACGTGAAGCTCTGCCCCTTGTCCCAGCACACGTTGTTCACGCAGACGCCGCAGCCAGGAAGCGGCTCCGGAATCGTCGGTCCCGGCCCAATCTGCGAAACCACGTCCGTCCACGCCATCGTCGAGGACACGTGAGGGATGATTTCGAGGTTGAACTCCTTGATGTCGTTCTGACCGCCGGGGGCCACGGTGCACACGACCTGGAAGGTCCCGCCCTCGACGACGGAGGTCGGCGACAGGGCCCAGGTCACCGACCCGGGATCGAACAGCGAGGCCTGCTGGCGGACCAGCACGCGGTTGGAATGGTACGGACGGCTGAACCCGGTCGGGAACAGACACGCGGCGTCCCAATCCCCGGTCATCGTGCCCGACCAGTCCTCGTCCCCGCACCCGTACGGCGTGACGCTCCAGGTGAACGTGACCGTCGAGCTCGGCGCGATCACGCAGGGCAGGGTCGGGCAGTCGGCGGACGCCCGGACGGACAGGTTCGACGCCGGGACCGGACGCTCGTTGAGCCCGTAGATGTCTTCGAGTCCCGTCAGCGTCGCCTGGCAAGTGGACGAATTGAAGACCGCGAGCGTGAGTCCGTACGGGGTCTGCGCGTTGACGACCGTCGTGCTCGACGTGAGCGTCGGAACCAGGGGCGAGGGGGCCACCACCTGGGTGGACGCCGGCGCGGTCATTCCGATGCAGCCGTAGTACCCGGGGTAGCCGAGCTCGGCGTACGCGATCCCCCCGTCCCACGCCTGGGCGCCGACCGTGGTCGCCATGACCGTGTAGACGAACGGCAGGGATTGCCCCGCCGCGTTGAACGTGCGACTGCCCGCCGGCGGGATCGCCGTGATCGTCACGTTCGGGCCGCCGGCCGTCTGGAGGAACACGGTCGCACTGCCATCCAGGATAACGGGCCGGCCGGTAAGATTAGCAACCCAGAGCGTGGCCGAGAACGCGGTGCCGATCTCGACCACGGGCGGAATCTCCGGCGTCACCGAGAACCCGACCTGGTTCATCGGCAGGTACGCCGACTGCGCGACCCCCCGGACCCCGACGGACCACATCATGTCGTAAAACATGAAGAAGCACGTGAGCTGGTAGTAGTCGTTCCGGTCCACCTCGTATTTCCACGTGAACATCCGGCTCGTGGAGCCCGAGAGCGTCTGCGGCGCCGCCGGGATCCGGCCGCCCACGGTCGAGAAGTCGGGAACGAGGTTGGTATCCGAGTCCCCGACAACGATGCGCGGGTCCACGTCGAACGCCACCCCGGACGTGTTCGTGAGCGTCGCCACCACCCAGACCTCGTCGTCCGCCATGAAACTCCCCTGGCTCGCGGGGGCCGCCGGCAGGGGCCCCGCGCCGTCCGGATCGACCCAGACCGAGACCGTGAGCGCGATCGGCGCCGGAACCACGGACAGCGGGGCGGCCCACGCCAGGGTCCCCTCCGCGTCCCCCCAGAACTCCGCGATGCCCGCCGGGCTGGCCGCGGTCACGCTGTACGTCCACGTCAGCATGGCCGACGCGCCCCCGGCCAGCGGAACCGGGAAGGCCGGGACGGCGCCGGACGCGAGGAGGACCGTCGTTTCCGAGTCCTCCGTCGAGGTCATCGCCGCGCGGACGGACATGGGGGCCGTCCCCGTGTTCGTGACCGACATGACGACCTCGACCGGGTCCTCGACGTACGCCTGCCCGGCCGGCCGCACGCCCCCGGTCCCGATCGACCGGGCGTTGAGCCGCCCCGTCAGCGTGGATGTGATCGTGACGGTCGCGAAGCCGCACGCGGTCGTCGGATCCGGATTCGGCAGGCCCGGGAAGTAGCACGTGGACGGCGACGGGTCCGCGCATCCCTCGTAGACGCCGTGTTCCTCGTCGGCGGCCACGATCGAGAACGTGACGGTCCCCGTCCGGGTCGCCGTGAACGACCACTGCACCCAGCGCGACGACGGCAGGGGGATGTAGTACCCCTTGTCGAAATCCAGCGACGTGGCGCTCGGCGTCCCCGGGGTGACCAACATGGGATTGTCGGGATACACCGAGTACCAGCCGTCCAGGATGCGCGGAGAGGCGCACCCCGAGAACCGCATTGACGGGTCCGCCTCGAGGTTTCCGAGTCCGTAGTTGTAGGGGGTCTCCGCAGTGAGCGTCATCGTGAGCGTGATCGCGGTGCCCACGGGCACGACGGTCCCGGGCGAGACGGCGGCATCGACGAAGAGCGCCTGCGCGGGCCGGGAGACACCGAGGACGAGCCCGGCGATCAGCCCAAGGGCCCGGTAGGTTTTGCTGGCGGTGGCCATGACCGCGCCCATTCTAGCAACCCGCCGCCCCGGGGCGCCAAGCAAGACGGCGCGCCGGTCCCCCGTATATAATCGGGCCGTTGGCACACCTGTTGGAAACCCTCAACCCGGTGCAACGCGAAGCCGCCTGCGCACCCCCGGGTCCCCTGCTCGTGCTGGCGGGCGCGGGATCCGGGAAGACGCGGGTATTGACCTGCCGCATCCTGTGGCTCATGACCGAGGGCGGAGTGCCCCCGGAGGCCATCGTCGGGCTGACCTTCACCAACAAGGCCGCCGAGGAGCTGCGGGGACGCCTGGGCGCCGCGGCGGGCGAGGCCGGACGCCGGCTCGTCCTCCACACCTTCCACGCCCTGGGGGTGAGAATACTGCGGCAATGGGGCTCGGCCATGGGCTTGCCGCCGACGTTCACGATCCTGGACGACGACGATGCGCTCGACTGCGTCCGGGACGTCATGCGGGCGGCGGGCTCCACGGGCGCCCTTCCGCCGGGCGAAGTCAGGCGCGCGATCGGCCTGGCGAAAGCGGAGGGCCTCGACCCCGCCGCGTATGCCGGGTCCGCGGCGGGCGACGCCCGCGCGGAGCTTATAGCTCCGCTCTACGCGCGGTACGAGCGCGCCCTGAAGGCGGCGGCGACGCTCGACTTCGACGATCTCATCGTCTGGCCCGAGCGGCTCCTGACCGGACACCCAGCGGTTGCGGACGAAGTCCGCAACCGCTGGCGCCACGTCCTCGTGGACGAGTACCAGGACACGAGCCCGGCCCAGTACCGGCTCCTCCGCGCCCTCATCGGGGCCGGGCGGGACGTGACCTGCGTCGGCGACCCGGACCAGTCCATATACGGCTGGCGCGGAGCGGACATCCGGAACATCCTGGAGTTCGAGCGGGATTTCCCCGACGCCAGGGTCGTGACGATGGAGCAGAACTACCGGTCCACGGGCCGCATCCTCGAGGCGGCCTCCGCGCTGATCGCGCACAACGAGCGGCGGAAGCCCAAACGGCTCTGGACCGCCGGCGAAGCCGGGCGCCCTATCGCCTGGCTGCTCGCGGCGGACGAGAGCGAGGAGGCCGCCTGGATCGCGGAGGCCATATCCCGCCAGATCGCGGCGGGCGCCGCCGCGGGCGATCTCGCCGTGCTCTACCGGACCCACGCGCAGTCCAGGCCCCTGGAGGAGGCGTTCGTCCGCCGCGGCCTGCCGTACGCGCTGATCGGCGGGGTCAAGTTCTACGCGCGCCGCGAGGTCAAGGACCTGCTCGCGTACCTGCGGCTCCTCGTCAACCCTTGGGACGCGGTCAGCCTGGCCCGCGCACTAGGCGCGCCGCCCCGGGGCGTCGGTGAGGGCTCGATCGAGAAGCTCGTCGCCGCGGCGAGCGCCGGCGCTGCCGGCGCCGTCGCAAGTGGCGCCGCCGCGGCGGCGACGGAAGGCCGCCCCGTGCTCGAAGTGCTGGCCGACCCCCGGGGCCCCGCGCTCCCGACCCGCGCCCGGCAGGCGGTCCGGGACTTCCTCGAGATCATGGACCGGGCCGCCCGGACACTCGAGGCCTCAGGGTTCGCGGCCGCGCTGGCCGGGATCCTGGAATCCTCGGGCTACCTGCCCTGGACCGTACGGCGCTCGCCGGGGGACGCCGCGGAGCGGGAGGATAACCTGCGCGAACTGCTCGCCGCGGCCCGGTCGGCCGAGGAGAAGGGCGTCTCCGCGACTCAGTTCCTCGAGACGGCGGCCCTGATGGCGGATATCGACCGGCTGGCCGCGCTGCCGGATCGCGTGACGCTCATGACGCTGCACAACGCGAAGGGGCTCGAGTTCCCGCACGTCATCGTCTGCGGCCTCGAGGAAGGCCTGCTCCCCCACGCCTCGTCCCTCGCGGACCCGGACGAGCTCGAGGAGGAACGGCGGCTCCTGTACGTCGGCCTCACGCGCGCGCGGGAGTCCGTCGTGCTCACCGCCGCGCGGGGCCGCCGCCAGTACGACCGTTTCGCCTGGGGCCTCGTGTCGCGGTTCGTCTCGGAGCTTCCGTCCGCCGTCGTCGCGTCGCTCGATTCCCCCTCCGCCCTGCCGCTCGGCCTCGAGGGTCCCGCGGCACCCGACGAGCCCGACGACGAGCCGGCAGAGCCCTCCGAACTCGAGCGGGTGCCCGTCGAGGACGAAGGCACGCAGTCCCTCCGCCCGGGCGAGGAAGTGCGCCATCCCCGGTTCGGCTCGGGCAAGGTGCTCAAGGTGACGGGCCGCGGCCCGGACGCCAGGATCCTGGTCTCATTCCCGCGTGCCGGCACGAAGACTCTGCTGGCGAAACTCAGCCATCTCTCGCGCATGGAGGAATACGCATGACCCCCGCTCTCCTCGCCTGCTTCACCCTCTCGGGCCTGTGCGCCCTCGTCTACCAGCTCGTGTGGACCCGGTGGCTGGGGCTCATCGTCGGCAATTTCGCGACGGCCACCGCGACCGTCGTCACCGCGTTCATGGCCGGGCTCGCCCTCGGCAACTGGATTATCGGGCGCCGGGCGTCCGGCCTCACGCCGGCCAGAGCCGTCCGTCTCTACGCGATCCTCGAGGCCGTCCTCGCGGTGCTGGCCGCGCTCTCGCCCGCCCTGCTGTCGTCCTCCTCCCCGCTCTACCCCGCCCTCGCGGGCATCTCGGCGGGCGCCGTCGGCCGGGCGGCACTGTGCCTGCTCGTGCTCCTCCCGCCCACATTGCTAATGGGCGGCACCCTGCCCGCCCTCGTGCAGGCGCTCTCGGCCGCCGCGCCGGCGGCTCTTGGTCCCCTCTACGCGCTCAACACCATCGGCGGAGCGGCTGGACCGCTCCTGGCCGCGTTCCTCCTGATGCCCCTGCTGGGTCTGCAGGCCACGCTCTGGGTCACCGCGGCCGTGAACGCGGCTGTGGCGGCCGTCGCGTTCGTCGTGTCCCGGCGGATGGAGGCGTCGGCGATCATCGCCGCGACGCCCGGAGACGCCCCGGAACCGGCGGCGGCGTCCGTACCAGCACCGGACCACGGGTACGCGTGGTGGATGCCGTACGCGCTCGCCGCCGTCTCCGGATTCCTTTCGCTCGGATTCGAGATCGCCCTAACGCGCCACTTCGTGCTGACCGTGACGGGCGGATCGGTCTATGGGTTCGCGATCATCCTTTCGTCCTACCTCGTCGGCCTGGCGCTCGGCGCGGCTCTGGTCCGGCGCTACCCGCCCGCGGACGCCCGCCGGGCCCTGGTCCGGTTCGCCATCGCACAGGCCGTGGTGTGGGCCTTCGCCCTGACGACCCCGTTCTGGGACGTGCTGCCGCCCCTGCTGGTCCGACTCTGGTGGCAGCCCCTGCCCTTCGGCGCCCTGATGGCCGCTGACTTCGTGATCATCCTCGTCCTCGTGCTCGTCGCCGCGACGGCTTTCGGCTACTCCCTGCCCGTCCTCGCGGGCGCCCTGCCCGGCGTCTCGAGCGCCGGGATCGGCCGGTTGTTCGCCGCCAACACCGTCGGGGCGATGCTGGGTGCGGCTCTCACAGGCTTCCTCCTGCTCGTCGAATTGGGCCTCTCCGTAACCCTCCTCGCGCTGGGGAGTATCTCCCTGCTCGCTGCTGCGGCAGCCTGGATCGGCCCCCAAGCCAGGCGCGGGACCGTCACGGCGGCGTGGGCGGCCATGCCGTTCCTCCTCGCCGGCGCCGGATGGCTGCTGAGCGGCTCCGCCGATCCGCTCCTCGTCCTCGGCCTCCTGGGCGGCGTGCCCGCGGTCGTGATCGCAGGCGTGTCCGTGCGTGCCGCGCCCGAGGAACGGTCGACGCTGCTGGGCTTCGCGCCCCTGCCGCTCCTCCTGCTCCTGCCGTTCGCGCTGCCGCCACCGGACATCTCGGTCATGAACGCGGGGATGTACAACCGCCCGCTCGGGTTCATGCCGGGAGGCGAGCAGACCCGGGGCACGACGCCCGTCGAGGCCGCGCACAACCTCGGCCGGATCATCTACCAGAAGGACAGCCTCACGGCCCGGATCGCGGTGCGGTACATATCGCCGATGGAGATGTCCTTCGTGGTGAACGGCAAGCCCGACGGCTCCTCGAGCCTGGTGGACATGTACACCCAGATCTTCATGGCGCACCTGCCCGCCCTCATGCATCCTGCGCCCTCCCGGGTACTCGTCATCGGACTGGGCACGGGCACGACCACGGGGTGCCTGGCCCTGCACCCCGAGGTGAAGGAGATCCACGTCGCCGAGATCGAGCCGGCCCAGGTCGACGTCGCGCGCATCTTCGGCCAGCACAACTACAACGGCGTCGACTCCCCGAAGGTGCGCATGCACTTCGACGACGCGCGCCACTACCTGCTGGGCGACCGGACGAAGTACGACGTCATCGTCTCCGAGCCGTCGAACCTGTGGGTGAGCGGCATGGTGAACCTGTTCACGGCCGAGTTCTACCGCTCCGTCCAGGAGCACCTGAACCCCGGCGGGGTCTTCTTCCAGTGGATCCACTACTACCGGGTGGCCCCCGAGGACGTGCGGGGCATGCTCGCGACCTTCACGAGCGTATTCCCCCAGTCGACGTTCTGGATCCACCAGTACGGCGACGCCTTCCTCATGGGCCGCGACGGCGGAATCGCCGTGGACATCCCGGCCTGGGAACGCCGCCTCGCCTCGGCGACCCTCACGCAGGATCTCCGCCGGATCCAGATGATCCCGCCCCTCCAGATCCTCGGGTTCCTGCTCTGGGGACCCGAGGACATCGCCCGCTACGCGGCCGGGGCAAGGATCTGCACCGACGACATGCCGTACTTCGAATTCACGTCGCCCCGCGTCCGGTACTCACCCGCCATGGTCGCCGAGATGCGGATCCGGATGCAGTTCCAGGGCGGTCCGCTCGACAAGCCGCCCCTCGAGCCGATCCCGCTCGTGAAGGAGACCGCGGCGCTGCGCGTCAGGCTCGGCGACTTCACCCTCGAGCGGGGCAGCCTGGCCCGCGCGGCCGCCGAGTACCGGCGCGCGGTTCAGCTCGACCCCGCCCAGCCGCGCGCCAGGCGCCAGCTCGCCCAGATCAACGTCGCCATGGTGCAGTCGGCGGTGTCGTCCTCGGCGACCGCCCTCGAGGAAAGCTTCACCAGGTAGCCCGGGCCCGGCCGGAGCGTCAGGCCGGGGGCGCCCCCCCGGGGAAGCTGAACTTGATGGCGACGTCCGCCTTGTCGCCCTCCGCGACCCGGAAGAGCTCGCGCTGGCGCAGACCGGCGAAGCTCGCCACGAAGTTCGAGGGGAAGGACTCGATCGCGACGTTGAAGTTCATCACCGCGTCGTTGTAGAACTCGCGGCGGTCGGCGATCTCGCCCTCGAGCCCGGACACGCGGGACGAGATCTGGGCGAAGAGCTGGACGGTCTTGAGCTCCGGGTACTGCTCCGCGACGGCGAAGAGCTTGCCCAGCGCCCCCGAGAGCTCGCCCTCCGCGCGCGCCCGGTCCCCGACCGAGCCCGCCGCCACCGCCGTCTGCCGGGCCCTGATGACGGCCTCGAGGGTGTCGCGCTCGAACTTCATCGATCCCTCGCAGACGCTGATGAGCTTCGGGAGCTCGTCGTGCCGCTGCTTGAGGATGACATCGATGTTGAACCAGGACTTCTCGCACTGGTTCTTGAGAAAGACGAGGCGATTGTAGAGGGAGACCGCGAACCCGCCCAGGGTGAGCGCGGCGAGCAGCAGCACGACCGGCACGACGTACGCCATGACGCCTCCCATGATACCCGGATCAGCGCCGGAGGTGCCGGACGATGCCCCAGCCGCCCGCGAGGGCGACCGCACCGGCGCCGCCCCAGGCCGCTCCCGGGACCGAACCCGCTTCGTGCAGGAGGCCCACCCCGAGGCCGACGAGGAGGATGCCGGCGGTGACGAAGAGCACGGGGTATCCCTGCGCCTTGAGGGCCGCCTTCTCCCCGCCGGCGGCGACGAGGAAGTACCCGGTCCGCGGCTTTCGCACGGCGAGGGCGGGGCCGGCCGGCGCCGCGGACTCCGCCCCGAGCACCTCCGCCTGCGCCGCGCCCCGCGCGGCGTCCCACTCGCCCTGGTCGATACGGCCGTCGTGGTCCGCGTCGATCGCGGCCTTCCGTTCGGGCGACTTGAGCCAGCCCTGGAGCAGGTCGGCGACCTGCCGCCGCCGGCCCTCAGCGGCCTCCCGGAGCTTCCCGACCTCCCCCAGCACGTAGGTCTCGGCGTCGGCGAGCACCGCCCACTCCCGGACGCGGTGGCCGCTCCCCCCGAGGACGCCGATCCGGCCCAGGAACGACGAGAGGTCCGGCGTCATGAGGCCCCAGACGACCTGGACATCGCAGGTCTCGGTGCCCGTGACCTCGGCCCCCTCGGGGACGACCAGGATCCGCCCGGTGGTGTCCTCGAGCTCGAAGGGAACTCCCAACGTCTGGGCGAAGACGGTCTCCGTGTGCCGGTTCTTCCCCGAGCCCGTCTCCCGCGTCACTCGGACCCGGTACCAGACGCACGGAAGCTGGCGCACCGGAGACCGGAGCTCGGTCTCCAGCCCCCTGGCCTTCCCGATCAGCTCCGCGGTCCCCATCGCAACGCTGCGCACGCGACTCGTCGGCAGGTTCAGGATGGCCCACCGGCGGCGCATCCCGCGCCACCCCCACAGGTAGAGCACGAACCCGGCCCCGAATGAGACGAGACCCCACATGAGCTGGTCGCCGGCGTGGGGCCCGGTCATCTCAGAGGAAGAACATGGCCAGCGCGATCAGCAGGAGACCCGGGAGTGTTGCCAATCCAAGGCCGAGCCGGTGGGGTGCGGCCGGGGCCGCCGCAGTCACCGCGGTTCCGGTGGGCGTGCGGGACGCCGCTGCGGTCGAGACGGCAGGTGCTGACCGGCTGTGGGTCATCGACGGCACTGGAACTGCCGACGGCACCGGAGCCACCACGGGCGGCGCAATCACGTTCCGGAAGGCCTGGAAGAACTTGGGCACCCCCAGGTGCTGGTCGTAAAGCCCGGTCGCGACCGCGAGGCCGCCGCCGAGTCCCCCGACCGAACCCACCGTCATCAGGATCACGCCCACCCACGCGAATCGCGGGCGCCGCGTCGCCTCCTCGGGCAGGATCTGGGTGTAGAGCAGGCCCCACCGGCGCACGCGCGGCAGGAGCGCGAAGAGGAGCGGCGGCGCCAGGATCGCGGCCATCAGGAAGTTGTTGAAGAAGATGATCGGTCCCAGGATCGCGAAGGGCACGCCCTTGATGATGACGTCTATCCCCCACCCGATCGTGAACGCGCACGCGGCGCTCGCGACGAGGCAGACGAACATGAGCCCGGCCCAGTGCGAACTCCGGCCGGATTCGGGCAGCGCCGACCCGAACATGGCCCGCCAGAAGACGTAGGGCACGAACCCGAAGAGGAAGTTGCCGACCATGCCCACGAGCGAGCCGGGCCCCAGCCCGAGGAAGAAGTCCCCGATCAGGTTCCCGAACGCCGACCCCCAGGCGCCGGCCGGACCGAACAGGATCGAGGTCACGATCGGGATCGCGTTGGCGGGCCGAATCTCGGTCACGCCGGGGATGATCGGCAGGATCTTGAACGGGATCAGGATCGCGGCGTAGAGCGCCGCCGACAGGGCGGTCAGCACCACCATCCGCGTGTCCTTCCAGACGAGCTGGAGGGCGTTCACCGGATCCCCGCGGCGCGGCGGACGAGCGTCGCCACATCCTGAAGCCGGGTGGGCTCCACCACGGGCAGGTGGAGGCGCACCGCGCGACAACCCCGGGCGGCGAGCGACTGGAGGTCGCCGAGCGCCTGCGCGCGCTCGAGCTGGGCGAACGAGTACGGCTGGCCCGGAATCGCCAGGTCGGTCGCGTGATCACAGGTCAGCACGAGGAACGCCCCCGTCTTCGGACCGCCCTTGTGGTACTGGCCGGTCGAGTGCAGGTACCGCGGCCCGAACCCGAGCGTCGTCGCGACCTTGAGCCGGTCGCGGAGCGCCGCCCGCAAGACCTCCAGTATTCCTTCGGTGCGGTCGTCGTACGGCAGGTAGGCGAGGATGCCGAGGTAGCCGCTCCCCGGCTTCAGCGAGGCGAGCATCGCCGCGACCTCGGGTTCGCCGCCCGGCGCCACGTCGGGCAGGGCGCCGGTCGCCTTGAGGGCCGCGAGGTTCTCCTGCGTCCGCTTCTTGGCCTCGGCCACGTTGGGCTGGTCGAAGGCGTTCACGCCGGCTCGCACCCCCATGACCGAGGTCGCGAACTCCCAGCGCACGAATTCGGCCCCGATCGCATGGAGGTCGGGCAGGACGATCCGGACGACCGGGTGTCCGGCGCGCTCGAGCGCGCCCAGTTTCGCCTCGACCGCCGGGTCCGGGGCCCGGAGGGCCACCGAGACGAAGACCCGGTCCGCGCCGTAGACCTCGGGGCCGCCCAGCGGTTCCCCGGTCACGGGGAGGGACCCTTTCCCCTCCTTGCCCAGGCTCTCGGCCAGGAGCTGTTCCACCCACAGCCCGAATGCCGCCAGTTCGGGAGAGAAGACGAACGTGACCTTGTCGCGCCCCTGCGCGGCCGCCCCCGCCAGCATTCCCCCAAGCGCGAGCCCCGGGTTGGACGCCGCGGAGTCGCCGCGGCACTGCGCCAGCATCGCGATCCCGGCGTCGAGCAGCCGGGCCACGTCGATGCCCAGGAGGGCCGCGGGCACGAGCCCGAAGTACGAGAGCACGGAGAACCGCCCCCCGATGTCGGGCGGGTTCACGAAGACCCGGCGGAACTTCCTCTCCGCCGCCAGGGCCCCGAGCGCGGTGCCGGGGTCCGTGATCGCGACGAACTGGCTTCCCCGGCCGCCGGTCGCTTCCCAGAAGTGGCGCAGCGCCGAATCCACCTCGATCGTCCCGCCGGACTTGCTGGAGACGATGAAGAGTGCCCTCGTCATGTCGCACGAAGCCTCCGCGGCGCGGATGGCCGCGGGGTCCGTGGTGTCGAGGACGGCGAGGTCGAGGGAATCCTTCGCGGGGCCGAAGACGCGCTTGAAGACCTCGGGCGCGAGCGACGATCCGCCCATGCCGAGGAGGAAGGCCTTCGCGAGCCCGTCCTGCCGGGCCTCGCGCGCGAACGCCGCCAGCGCCTCCGCCTCGCGCCGCATCGCCGCCGGCGAGTCGAGCCAGCCGAGCCGGTTCGCGATCTCGCGCCGGGCCGCGTCGTCCCCCGGCCACAGCGCCGGATCCTTCGCCCAGATCCGCCGCACCATGTCGTCCCCCGCAACCCCGATGCCCTGTGTCATCACGCCTCTCCTTCTTCGGGTCGCCCGTGCCGCCGGCGGTCGAACCGCCCGGCGAACCGCGCGCCCATCCAGGTGGAAACCGCGAACAGCATGCTCCCGACCGAGAGCGTCGACAGCCCGAAGAACGCGTGCGCCGACGGGTCCCCGCCCGCCACCGCGCTCGCCACTCCGAGCAGTCCTCCGGCCGCGACCACGATCACCGCGTGCCGCTTCGAGCTCACGGCCCGGGGAAAGAGCGTCCGCAGGCGCAGGGACTTGAGGAAGGCGTACCCCACCAGCCCGGCCGTCACGAGCAGGCTCGGGTGCAGCCAGAGCCGCCCGCCCATCGCCGCCTCCCGGACGGTCTCCACCGCCGACACCGCGTTCAACCCCGAGGTCTCGCCCCCCCATATCGCGATCGCCCAGCCCAGCGCCACGAGCAGGGCCAGCCCCGCTCCCTGCTTCGGCCACTCCATCCGCCCCGGCGACACGCGCACGGGTTCCCGGAGCAGGCGCGCGCAGGCGATGAGCCCCAGCGCGGCGGGCACGAGGAACGCCGCGACCGCCTCCCCCACGGGCCGGAGGTGCTCGCCGGCGAGGGCCGAGGCCGCGCCGGCCAGTCCCGGCAGTCGCGACTCTTCCAGGCCCGCGGGACCAATGGACCGCAGCCAGACCGTCAGCGACGCGAGCGGACCATGGGACATGAGCAGGTAGCCCGCCACCCAGGCGGCGAAGGCGGTCGTCGACACCAGGCAGGTCCGGCCCATCCCGAAACCGAGGGATACGACGTCGCCCGCCAGGATCGCCATGGCCGCGCCCGCGATCAGGCCCGCCACCACGGCCGCGACGGGGCCGACCGGGATCGGCTTCGCGGCATCGTGGAGCGGAGTCAGCGAGAGCGCCGCCGAGGCGAGCCACAGGAGCGCGAGCGCGAGGACCCAGGCCCGGCGCCACTCGGTCTGGCCGTAGGAGGCGCCCCACCGGAGGACCCGGTCGAGCGAGAACCCGGACTTCTCCACGAGCCGGGCGAGCCACGCGCCGAGCGCGAGGCCGGCGAGCAGGGGAAGCGCGTCCGTCAGCGTCATCTAGCCCAGCATTCTAGCGCGTCGGGCCCGGCGGGCACCGGCTAGAGCCCCGCGTCCTTCCGCGTGTATTCCAGCAGGTCAGTCCAGTCCGGGTAGACCCCGGCGGCCCGACGCAGGGCGCCGGCGGCCTCCGCCCGCCGGCCGAGCCGGCCCGCCGTGACCGCCCAGTCGAACAGGTTCAGCTCGGAAACCAGCCCCGCGTCCACGGACGACCGGACCAGCGGGTAAGCCTCGTCCCAGCGCCCGGCCCGCGTGAGCGCGTGGCCGAGCGCCGCGTCCACGACGGCGACATCCGGCAGGAGGCGGTGCAGGGCGCGGAACTCCCGGATCGCGCCGGCCAGGTCGTCGCGGATCGCGGCCCGCGTGGCGCGGGCGAAAGCCCGCTCCGCCCCCGGGAGAAAGAGGACACGCGCACGGGTCGAGTCAGCCCGCGGAGTCACCTCAAAGAGCCAGTGGCTGCCCCAGACCGCGTCCACCCGTCCCCCGAACTCGAGCAGCCGCAGGTGCCCGCGGACGAAGGCATCGTACGCGATGAGCATCCGCGAATCCCACGGGTACGGACTCTCCTCGAGCCGCGCCCAGTCCGCCTTCCACGAGTTGTAGAGGACCCAGCGAATCCCTGCCTGCCGGAACCGGATCCCGATCCGCCGGACGGTGGACGATTGGCGCGCGGCCGACCACGGGAACCGGGGACCCAGCCCCTCCCCGATCACGCGCACGGGCAGTCCGACGCTCAACCGTTCCTCGATCGCGAGGATCCGGCCGTGGCCGCCGGCGGCGCGAGCGGCCGCGCGGACCGCCGGCAGTATCCGGCCGTAAGAACCCACGGCCTCGAGGCGGTAGCGTTCCGCGGGCACGCGGCCGGCCAGGTAGCCCCCGGCCGCCGCGCCGCCGGAGCCCCCCAGCCGCATGTCCAGGGGACGCAGGTGGGCCGCGAGGGCGAGCCCGAGGAGCGCGACCCGGGCCGTCCGCCGGCCGCCGCCCCGCCCTCCGAGCACGAGGGCGCACGCCGCGACGTTCCCGATCGCGAACGCGGGCCCCGCGAACCGCTCCATCGACTCGAGATCGAACGTCTCCGACACGGCGAGCAGTGCGAGCCCGAGGCCGGCCCCCGCGAAGACCGGCCGAAACCGGGCGCCCCCGGACGACCACAACCCGGCCAAGGCCGCAAGCGCCGGCAGGCCGCTGGCCACCGCGAGGGCCGCGAGCGACCACGCCCGGTCCGCGGCCGGCCCGTGCCAGCCCGCGAACTGCGCGAGCGCCTCCCCCGTCTGGCGTCCGACCTCGGGGTCGCCGCACCAGCCGGGCGCCCACGCGACCCCGAGCGGATACACGGGATCCCCGGTATAAAGCCACGACTTCGCCAGCCACGGCAGGAACGGCACCAGCGCGCAGGCCGCGAGGACGCCCGCCGCCCGCGCGCGCCTCGAGGCCGGCATCCGCCACACCGCGAGCCCCGCGATCACGGCCACGATCGGCGCGACCACGACCTTGACCGACAGGGCGGTCCCGCACGCGCACCCTGCGAGCACGAGCGCGCGGCTCGGGACCCGGCGGGCCGACGCCCGGAGGGCCATCGCCATCGCGCCGAGCACGAACCCGCACAGGATCGCGTCGTTCTTGGCGGTGAAGAACGCGACGGACGCGCGCGGGATCATGACGCCCAACCACGCGGCTCCGAGCGCCGCGGAGGGATCGAGGCGCAACCGGAGCGCACGGAGAAGCGCGAGCGCGCCGAGGACCGCGAAGCAGGGCCGCAGGATCTTCACGGCGGGATCGAGCCCCGCCAGGAGCGGGAAGACGTTCGGCAGGTCGGCCCCCAGCGCCAGGGTCCAGGACATGTGGACGTCCCGACCGATCAGCCGGTGCAAGGTCAGCAATTGCCGGGGGAATCCGAGGTGGTACTCGAGGCTGTCCACGTGGATCTCGGGCGGGATGAGCAGTGGAACGCTCCATACAAGGAGGAGGCCCCACGCCGCGCGGGCCGGGCCCGACGCCGACCGCCACACGGCCCGCCCGGCGCGGATCCATTCCCCCGCCACCGCCCGGGCACGCCCACCCGCGGACACCCCGACGGCCGCCAGGCCCCCCACGACCACCGCCGGGTACCACAGTCCCACCGCCGCCAGCCCGAGCAGGCCCAGCGAGACCGCCGCGTACGCCGTGAAGCCCGCCACGAGCCTGACCGACCCGGTCGGACGGCCCCGCCCGAACCACCGGAGGAGCCCGACACCGGCGGCATCGTAGAGCAGGAGAAGCCCCAGGGCCAGCGCCAGCGCGCCCGCCGCCCGTTCTCCGTTCACGGCGACCCACGGACCGACCGGCCACAGCCCCGCCAGGATCCGCCCGGCCGTCGCCACGCCGCCGGGCGGGTACCGCCACAGTGTCCACCCCAGCCCCGCGAGCAGGATCCCGGCCATCCAGAAAGACGCTGGCGTCGGCGAGGCCGTCCGGCTCCGGGTCATCGGGCGACGCCTGCCTTGATGCGGGTGACGGCGAGCCGCTCTACCCAGCCCGGACACACCTCAGCCGCCCGGCGGAGGGCCTCCTCGGCCTCCGCGCGGCGACCGAGCCGGCCCGAGGCGATCGCCCAATCGAACAGGTTCGTCTCGTAGACCAGCCCGGCGTCCACGGACGAACGAACCAGCGGGTAGGCCTCTCCGTACCGTCCCGCTTTCACGAGCGCATGACCAAGCGCGGCGTCCACGGCGACCACGCCGGGCAGGAGCCGGTGCGCGGCGCGGAACCCCGCGATCGCGGCGTCGAGGTCGCCAGCGAGCGCGGCCCGGGTCGGGCGCGCGAGCGCACGCTCAGCCCCCGGAAGGAACAGAACGCGGGCCATGGGCGCGGACGCCTGCCCGGACATCACTTCGAAGAGCCAGTGGGATCCCCAGACGGGGTCCTCCCTGCCGCTGAACGCCCGCAGCCGCAGGTGCCGCCGCGCCCAGGTCTCATAGAGATGAAGCATACGCGGATCCCAGGCGTACGGCTGTTCCTCCAGCCGCGCCCAGTAGGCCTTCCACGGGTTGTGCAGGACCCAGCGGACGTCCGCCTGCCGGTACCGGATCGTCATCCGCCGCTCCGAGTCCGCCTCCCGGGCGATCCGCCAGGGGACGCGCGGCCCCAGCCCCTCGCCGATCACGCGCGCGGGGAGGCCGAACGCGAGCGCCTCCCCGACCGCGAGGATGCGTCCGGGGTCGCAGGAGCGACCCTCGCGGTCCCGGAGGACACCAGAGCCGCGCTCGCCCGCCCCACGAACGGCCGCCCCGACCGCCGGCAGGATCCGGCCATACGATCCAGTCGCCTCACGGCGAAACGCCTCCCCGGATGCGCGGCCCGCGAGATAGCCCCCGAGCCCCGCGCCGCCGGGGCCGCCGAGGAGCGCGGCCGTCACGCGCGCATGGGCCGCCAGCCCAAGGCACAGGAGTGCGATCCTGGCCGGACGCCATCCGCGGCCTCGACCACCGAACACCAAGGCACACGCGACGAGATTTCCCATCACGAACGCGGGCGCCGCGAACCGCTCGACGTTCCCCGGGGTGAACCGCAGCGCGGCGACCATGAGGCCGATCCCGAGCCAGGCCCCGATCGTGACCAGGCGCGGTGCCGCGAGCCGTGTCGCCGCAATCACGGGCAGGATCGCGAGCGCGGGGAGCGCGTTCGCGATCGCGAACCGGGCCGTCTCCCCCGGCCAGTCCCACGCCGACCGGCTCCCGTCCATGACGAGCGCCAGCGCCCGGGCCGTCTGGCCGTCCACGCCGTCGGAGAAGAGTCCGGGCGCCCACGCCACTCCCAGCGGATAGACGGGATCGCCCGTGAAGAGCCACGACTTCGCCAGCCACGGCAGGACCGCGGCGCCCGCGCCGGCTGAAAGCGCGGCCGCCGCCCGCCACCGTCCCCGCCCGCCGACGCGCCAGAGCGCGATCCCGGCGACCACCGCGGCGACCGGGGCCACGACGATCTTCATCGACAGCAGGAGACCGCAGGCACCGCCGGCGAGCACGGCTGCCCGGCTCGGGCGCCGCCGGCACGAAGCCCCCAGCGCCATCGCCATCCCCCCGAGCACGACGCCACAAACGGTCGCGTCGTTCTTGGCCGTGAAGAACGTGGCTGAGGCCGCCGGAATCACGAGGGCCAGCCACCCGGCGCCGAGCGCGGCGGAGGATCCCAGCCGGATCCGGAGAGCCCGCAGGAGCGCGAGGGACCCGAGGACGGCGAGGACGGGCCGCAGGAGCTTCGCCGCCGGGTCGAGCCCGGCCAGAATCGGGTACACGTTCGGCAGGTCGGCCGCCAGCGCGCTCGTCCACGCCATGTACGCGTCCGTCCCGATGAGCCGGTGCGCGAGCAGGACCTGCTGGGGAAACCCGAGGTGGTACTCGAGCGCGTCGACATGGATCTCGGGGGGGAGCAGGAGGGGGATGGACCAGCCCAGGACCAGCCCCCACGCCGCCCGGACCGGCCACGAGGCCGACCGCCACAGCGCCCGTCCGGCCACCGTCCATTCCCGGCCCTCCGCGCGCAGGTGGCGGCGGACCGCCAGCCCAACCAGGACGAGCATGCCCCACAGGACCGCGGGGAACCAGAGCCCGGCGGCCGACAGCCCCAGGAGGCCGAGCGAGACCGCCGCGAAGCCGGCGAACACGGCGACCAGCCGTACCGAACCGGCGGGGCGGACCCTGCCGAGCCACCGCAGAAGCCCGACGCCCGCAGCGTCGAAGAGGAAAGCCAGCGCCGCCGCGAGCCCGGCGGCCGCGACCGCGCGCCCGGCATTCACCGCGATCCACGGCCCCGCGGGCAGATCCCCGGCCAGGTTCCGCCCCGCCGTCGCTATGTCGCCCGCGGGCAAGTGCCACAGCATCCACGCCAGCCCCGCGAACAGGATCCCGGCGACCCAGCGTGCCGCGCGCGTCATCGCGACGCCGCGCCGCCGGACGTCCTCGTCCGGGCGGACGTCCTCGCCCGATCGGACGTCCCCATCCGCGCGGATGCCGCCAACGCCACCCGGTCGCCCCAGAGCGGATAGGCGGCGCGCGCCCGCGCGAGGAGAGCGGCCGCCTCCCCGCGCCTCCCGAGCCGTCCCGCAGCCACGGCCAGGTCGAGCAGGTTCGCCTCGTCCAGCACGCCGGCGTCCACGCTCGCGCGCAACCGAACGTGCGCCTCGGCAGTCCGGCCCTTCGCCAGCAGGGCATGGCCGAGCCAGGCGTCGACTACGCCCACGCCCGGCAGCGCCCGGCTGAGCGCCTCGAACCGCCGGACGGCGTCGTCGAGGTTCCCGTGCAGCTCCGCGAGCGCGGCCGCCGCGAACGCGCGCTCGGCGCCGGGAAGATACGGCAACCCCCCGGGACCCCCGGGCGTCCAGCGCACCCCGAGCAGCCGCGAGCTCCCATAGAGGGGATCTACCCGGTCGCAGGCCGCTATAGGCCCCACGTGGCCGCGCACGAAAGCCGCGTAGGCCGCGAGCATGCGGGGCGTCCACTCCCACGGCGTCGGCAGGAACCTGGCCTGGCCGGCGACGACGGGGTTGTACGTGATCCACCGGACGCCCGCCTGCCGGAATCGGACCGCTATGCGCCGGGCCGATGCGGACTCGCAGACCACGGTCCGCACGAACGGGGGCTCGAAGCCCTCGCCGATGACGCGCGCCGGAATGCCCCAGTAGATGGGCTCCCCGATCGAGAGCACGGCGCCCGGCCCCCGGACCGCGCCGCGGAGGACGGGCAGGAGCTCGCCGAATCCGAGAAGTCCTTGCCGCCGGAACTCCTCCGCCGACCGGCGCCCCGATACGTACTCGGCGGCCGGCGCGCCCGGGAACTCCGGGGGCTGGCCGGCCAGGACACGGGACTGAAAGACCAGCCCCAGGGCCCCGAAGAGCGCCCACGCGGCGACCGCGCGCACGCGTCCCCGCGCCACCCCGAGCAGGACGGCCAGCGCGAACAGGTCGAGCAGCGCGAACGCCGGGTAGAGGAACCGGTCGACGGTGGACAACCCGCCGCGCCAGGCGAGCACCGTCGCCGTCGTCCCCAGCACGGTCGTGGCGAGGAGCGTGCCCAACCCACGCGGGCGGCGCCGCCAGAAGGCCAGCGCGGGCAGGACCAGCCATGCATTCGCCAGCAGCAGTCCCCCGGTCTCCGGCAGGAATGTCCCGCGCAGCCGCGTCTCCCGGATGAAGAACCGGTAGGTCGTCCGGATCGCCTCGGCATCGGCCGGCGGCCCGAAGAGGCTGGGCATCCAGACGGTCCCCAGCGGATACGCCGGGTCGGCGAGGTACAGCCAGGACCGCAGGGCCCACGGCAGGACCGCCACGGCGCATCCCACGGCGAGGATCGCCGCCGCCGACGCCCGCCGGGCCGGTCGCGTACGCAGCCATGCGGCGCCGGCCAACAGGACGGCCAGCGGCGCGATCACCCACTTCGACATCACCAGGACGCCCAGCAGGCACGCGGCCACGAGGAGGCTTCCGCGGGGACGCGGTGCTCCCCGCACGAACAGACCGCCCGCGAGCATGGCGGCCGCGCTAGCCAGCGCGAACCCGCAGACGAGGCCGTCGTTCTTCGCCGTGAAGAGGAAGAGCCCACCGGCGGGGAGCAGGAGGGCGAGCCACACGACGCCGGCCTCAGCCGGCGCCGCCAGGCCGGCCGCAAGTCCACGGAGCACCGCGAGGCCGCCGATCCCGGCGAGCACGGGACGCAGGATCTTGGCGGCGGGGTCGAGGCCCGCCGCGACCGGAATCGCGTTGGGCAGGTCGGCGGCGAGCGGCAGGGCCCACGCGAGGTAGACCGAGCGACCGAAAAGCCGGCGGGTCCCAAGTAGCTGATCCGGGAACGCGAGGTGGTACTGCATGCAATCCATGTAGGTCTCGGGCGGCGCGAGCAGGAACGCGGCCACGCCGCTCGCGGCCGCAATCCCGATGCGGCCGGCCCAGCCCGCCTCCCCCCAGACCGCCGCCAGCCAGCCGGCCACGGCCGGGATCGCCCGGGGACGCCCCGCCAGGGCCGCCGCCCCGAAACCCGCGCACAGGAGAACGAGCGAGACCCGGTCGAAGAGGCCGGCCGCGGCCGCGCCGAGCAGGGCGTATGAGAGCGCCGCGTACCCGGCGAACGGCGCCAGGAGCCGGAAGGCCCCGGCCGGACGGCGACCGAGCGCGACGCGCAGCACGGCCAGCCCCGCGCCGTCGCAGGCGGCCAACAGGCACGCCGCCAGCAACGCGGACGCGGCCGCGCGCCCCGCGTTCACGAGCCACCACGGCCCTATGGGCCATACGCCCGCGAGCATCCCGGCCGACACCCCGAGGTCGGCGGGGATCCGCGCGAGCGCGGCCGCGAGCCCCGTCACAGTCCCGCCGCCCGCTTCGCCGCCGCGACCCGTTCGGGCCACAGGGGGTACGCCTGCGCCGCCCGCGCGAGAGCGTCGAGCGCCTCCGCCCGGCGCCCCAACCGTCCGGCCGCCACCGCGAGATCGAGGAGATTGGTCTCGTCCACGAGTCCGTCCGCTACCGTCCGCTTCAATATGGGATACGCTTCCCGCGCGCGGCCGGCCGCCAGGAGGGCGTCGGCCTCCATGGATGCGATCGAGGCGACCGGGGGCAGGTGGCCGAACGCCCGAAACCGCCGGACCGCATCCCCGTACGCGCCGTGGACGGCCGCGAGCGAAGCGTACGTGTAGGCGCGTTCCGCCCCCGGCAGGAACAGCACGGTCGCCAGCGGAGACGCAGGCGACCGTTTCACCTCGAACAGCCACGGGCTTCCGTAGTTCGGATCGGACCGGCCGGCGAACGCGACGATCCTGAGATGCCTCCGCACGAACTCCGCGTACCTGACGAGGTCGTCGCGGCCCCACTCGTACGGCGCGTACGTATACCGGCCCCAGTCGGCCATCTGCGCGTTGAAGAGGATCCAGCCGACGTTCGCCTGCCGAAACCTGACCGCGATGCGCCCGACCGACGTTGCCCCGCGGCACGCGCGCCAGACGAACGGCGGCCCGAATACCTGCGTCCGCACCCGGGCCGGAATGCCCCAGAAATGGACCTCCCCGATCGCGAGCACGGACCTCGGTGGGGTCTCCGACCCCACCGCGCTCACGACCTCGGGCAGGATCGCGCCGTAGGCCAGCATGCCCCGGAGCCGCATGTCCCCCGCCGTCAGCCGGCCGGCATGGTACGCGGCGTGTAGTGACTGCAGGCTCCCGCCGGGCCACCACTCGAACCGCCCCAACCCGACGGCGCACAGGAAGCCGAGGGCGGTCGCCAACCCGGCCACGACGCGGCGACTCGCCCGTCGGCCCGGGTCCTCGTGAGACCCCACAGTCATCCCGGCCAGGCCCACCAGGCCCCAGAGCGCGAAGGCGGGATAGCAGAACCGTTCCACGTGCTCGAGCGCCCCCCGGATCCCGGCCACCAGCCCCAGGTACCCGGCCGCACTCGCGACGAGGAGTACGCCGGTGCCGCGGGGCAGGCGTCCGAGCCACGGGAGCGCCGCCAGGAAGAGCCAGGCGTTCGGGAGCGCGAGCCGGAGCGCCTCGGCCGGAAACGCCGAGGCCCGGCGGACATCCTGCAGGTAGATAAGGAACATCGCCCTGATCCCGTCGCTCGTCTCCGGGTTCCCGAAGAGCCCGGGGAGGGCGGATGCTCCGACCGGTGGGAGGGGATCGGCCTCCAGGCACCAGGCCTTGAGCGCCCAGGGCAGTATCGGGAAGATGGCCGCGAGCCCGAGGATTCCGGTGACGCGCCACCGGCTGCGGTGCCCGGTCCGGAGCACGACCGCAGCCGCGAGCGCTGCGGCCAGCGGCAGGGTCAGGTACTTGACCGCCACCGTGGCCCCGAGCAGGCACGCCCCGCACGCGAGCGCGGCGGGACGTTGCGATCCCGCGGCCGCGCGGCGTCCGCGCGCTAACCCTCCCGCGTGCAGGAGGAGGCCGGCCGCCGCGAGCGCGTGGCCGACGGCGAAGGAATCGCTCTTGGCGAGCACGAGCCCGCTCCGCGCGGTCGGGACGATGAGCGTGAGCACGACGGCCGCCGCGCCGGCCGCGGCGTTCCCCGCGGGGACGAGCGCGGTCCACAGCACGGCCGCGCCCGCGAGCGCGAGCAGGAGCGCGCAGACGCGCGCGGCGGGGTCCAGCCCGCACAGGACCGGGAAGACGTACGGGAACTCGGCGGGAAGCGGGATCGCCCAGTGCGAGTAGAGGTCGCTCCCGAGCAGGCGATGCGCGCGCAGAACCTGCTGGGGAAACGCGAGGTCGTAGGTCAGGCAATCGCGCGCGAGCTCCGGCGGCGTGACCAGCGACACCAGCCAGCCCGCGAGCAGGACGCCCGCGAAGCGGCCCGCGACCGGCGCGTCGCGCCACAGGGACGCCGCAGTCCCGGCCCAGTCGCGGGCCACCGCTCTAGCGGACCCGAACGCCGTGATCACGACGAGCGCCGCGGCTGCCGCCAGGGCGGCCGGGAACCAGAGGCCGGCGGCGGCCCCCCCGAGCAGGGCCGTGGAGACGGCCAGGTAGCCGAGGAGCGGGGCGGCCCACCGGACCGGCCCCGCCATCCTCCGCACGCCCGCCCAACCGGTCAGCCGCCGTCCGAGCGCGTCCGAGAGGAAGACGAGGCTGAAGCCCAGCAGGAGCGCCGCCGCCGTGCGTACCGTGTTCCCGGCCAGGTGCGGCCCCGGCGGCCACAGGCCTCCCGGGAATGCGGCGGACCATGCCCCGGCCCGCGACAGCGCCCGCCACTCCCACGCGGCCGCGATCGCCAGCACGGCAGCACTCCATGCGAATCCCACGTTCATATAGTACCGGTCGCCGCCTTCGGAACCCCGTGCCGAGTTGCGACGTCCAGAGCAACTCGGAGACGCCCGTCTTTGGGCGGCAGTTGTACCCGAATGCGTTCATTTGATAGGTTGTCATTTCGGGAGGAGCACCACCATGGCGATGGATATCCGTGCGATCAACGAACGCGTCCAGCGGGAGAGCCTCTTTGTCGAGGAGCTCGTGGCGGAGCTGGGCAAGGTCATAGTCGGCCAGCGCTACCTGCTGGAACGCCTGCTCATCGGCCTCTTCGCCGACGGGCACCTGCTGCTCGAGGGCGTGCCCGGGCTGGCCAAGACCCTGGCGGTGCGGACGCTGGCGGCCACGGTCCAGGCGAAGTTCCAGCGCATCCAGTTCACGCCGGACCTCCTGCCCGCGGACCTCATCGGTACCCTCGTCTTCAACCCGCGGACGGGCGACTTCAGCCCGCGCAAGGGCCCGGTCTTCACGAACCTGCTGCTCGCCGACGAGATCAACCGCGCCCCGGCAAAAGTCCAATCCGCACTCCTCGAGGCCATGCAGGAGCGGCAGGTCACGATCGGCGACACCACCTGGCCGCTGGAGTCGCCGTTCCTCGTCCTCGCGACCCAGAATCCGATCGAGCAGGAGGGCACCTACCCCCTCCCCGAGGCGCAGGTGGACCGGTTCCTGCTCAAGCTGAAGGTCACGTACCCGAACCGGGAAGAGGAGCGCGCGATCCTCGACCGGATGAGCGGCGGCGAAGTCCCGGCCGTGAAGCCCATCGTCACGCTCGAGAAGATCCGCGAAGTCCGCCAGCTCGTCCGCGAGATCTACATGGACGAGAAGATCCGGACCTACATCCTCGACATCACGCTGGCGTCGCGCGACCCCGAGCAGGCGAAGCTCCCGGCTCTCAAGCCCCTCGTGGCGTACGGCGCCTCCCCGCGGGCTACGCTCGCGCTCGCGGCCACCAGCCGGGCGCTGGCGTTCCTGAACCGGCGCGGCTACGTGACCCCCGAGGACGTGAAGACGATCGCGCCGGACGTGCTCCGGCACCGCATCCTGCTCACCTACGAGGCGGAAGCGGAGAACATGACCTCCGAGGACCTCGTCCGGCAGATCCTGGACCACGTCGAGGTCCCGTGAGGGGACGCCCGGTGGAACCCCGGGGTTTTCGGCGGATCGCGGACGCGCGGACGGAATCGAGGTAGGCCGGATGGCGACGCCCGCGGCGGCCCCGTTCGCCCCCGAGACGCTCCGGAACATCCGGCGCCTCGAGATCAAGACCAGGCGCCTGGTCAACGAGCTGTTCGGCGGGCGATACCACTCGTCGTTCAAGGGCCGCGGCATGACGTTCGCGGACATCCGCGAGTACGCGCCCGGCGACGAGATCCGGTCCATCGACTGGAACGTGACCGCGCGGATGGGCACGCCCTTCATCAAGCAGTACACGGAGGAGCGCGAGCTCACGATCTGCCTGGTCGTGGACAACTCCGCCTCGCTCAAGTTCGGCACCCGGGTGCGATCCAAGCACTCGCTCGCGGTCGAGCTGGCCGCCGTGCTCGCCTTCGCCGCCCTGCGCAACAACGACAAGGTCGGGCTCCTGCTCTTCAGCGATGCGGTGGACCGGTACGTGCGCCCCCGGAAGAGCAGGCTCCACGCCCTCCGGATCCTGCGCGACATGCTCGTCCTCGAGCCGAAGGGCAACGGAACCGGGCTGGCGGAGGCGCTGGCCTTCCTCAACCGGGTCCAGCGCAAGCGGGCGGTGGTCTTCCTCTTCTCCGACTTCCTGGCCGCGGGGTGGGAGCAACCCCTGGCCGTCACCCAGCGCCGTCACGACACCATCGCGTTCGTCCTCGAGGACCCCCGGGAGCGCGACCTGCCGGCCGCCGGCTGGCTGAACCTCGAGGATCTCGAGACGGGCGAGCGCGTCCTCGTCGACACCGGCAACGCGTCGGTGCGGGAGAGGCTAGCGCGAAGCCGGGCCGACGCGCGCAAGCACCGGGACGGCATATTCCGCAAGCTCGGACTGGACACGATCCCGCTCGAGACCGGCCAGCCTTACCTCAAGCCGCTCATGGCCTTCTTCGAACGGCGCGCGAGGCGTCTACGGTGAGGACGGTCCGGCTGTACGCGGTCCTGGCCCTCCTGGGGCTGGCGGGGTCCGCCCCGGCATACGAGATCGGAGTCGGAGCGACGCTCAAGCCCGACACGGTCACGATCGGCGACCGGGTCTTCTACGAGGCCGCCTTCCGGGTCCCGCCCGGGTTCAAGGCTACGCCGGCCTTCACGGCGACCCAGTTCGCGGACTGGGAAGTCCTCGGCACCCAGCCGGCGCCCCCGCGCCAGCTTCCCGGCGGCGCCGTCGAACAGCGCGTCCTCGTCGTCCTGACCGTCTGGACCACGTCCGAGACGGCCACGCCCGCGCTGCCGTTCACGATCTCGGCCCCGGGCGTGAAGCCCCAGACCGTGACGGCGCCGGCACTCAAGATCACGGTAGAGTCCGTGCTCGCGAAGGCCGAGGACAAGGCGAACCTGCGCGCGCCGAAGGGTATGGTCGGTTTCTTCAACTGGTGGCCGTACGTCGGGGGGGCGATCCTGCTCCTCGCCCTCGGGCTCGCAATCTGGGCGTGGCGCCGCCGGAAGAGGCTTAAGGAACTCGAAGCCCTCGGCCTCCTGCCCGGCGTCCCCCGCCGCCCTCCCGAAGAGATCGCGCGGGAAGCCCTGGACGCCCTGCTGGCCTCACCGCTGCTCGAGGAGGGCCAGGTCAAGCTCTTCTATATCCAGCTCGGCGACATCCTCCGCCGGTACCTCGGGGACCGGTTCCGCATCTCCGCGCTCGACCGGACCACGGCTGAACTCCTCCCCGAACTGCGCGGTGTCGCCGCGCTGCGGCCCCTCTTGGGCGACGTCCGGCTCTTCTTCGACACCTGCGACCTCGTCAAGTTCGCCAAGCACGTCCCCGACCGCGCCGAGATCGACGGCGATGTCGCGCGGGCCCGGGCGCTCGTGGATCAGACCAGTCCCCGCGCGGCAGCCCCGCCGAAGCCGGTCGCGGCTTCGGCGTCG
>CAKKQC010000027.1:151621-155849 GCA_919901855.1 bacterium
CGATCTCGCTCGGCGTCGGCTCCGTCCTCGGAGCCGCAATCGAAGTCGTCCTCGACTTCGATGACACCATCCGCCTCCGGTGCGTCGAAGCCGTCTTCGGCTTCGACATCGGCTCCGTCTTCGGAGCCGCGGTGATGTCTTTCGCGACACCCTCTGCGCTCTGGCTCCTGCCGGTCGTGCTGGTCATCCTCTGGTACCGGGTGCGGTTCGGGCGCCGCGCCGAACCCGCCCTCGGCTACTCGATCGTGACCGACCTGCGCGCCCTGCAGTCGCCCGCCGCCCTGCTCTGGTCCCGCGCGCGCCCGTGGCTGCGGGGCGGCTCGCTCGCCCTCTTCGTCATCGCGCTCGCACGTCCCCAGCAGGGGGTGCGGAGCGACGAGCGCGACATCCAGGCGACGGACATCATGATTTGCCTCGACGTCTCGGACACGATGCGGGCCGAGGACTTCGCCCCGAAGAACCGGATCGAGATCGCGAAGGAGGCAGCCGCCCGGTTCATCGCCAAGCGCGACCACGACCGGATCGGGCTTGCGGTATTCGGCCGGTTCGCGATGACCGTGTGCCCGCTCACGACGGACTACGACGCGCTCGGCGGCCTCCTGGCCGAGATCGCCGTCGGGGAGGTGCCGGCCAACGGGACTGCCATCGGCGACGGGCTGGCGACCTGCGTCGAACGGCTCAAGAACACGGCTGCCAAGTCGAAAGTTATCATTCTCCTCAGCGACGGGGCGAACAACGCGGGTACCCTGGACCCCAGGACCGCGGCCAAGACGGCCGCCGCCTACGGAATCCGGATCTACGCGATCGGCGCCGGCGCGCCCGGCGGCGGCTACCTGACCGTCCAGGACCCCGTCTTCGGAGCCCGCCGGGTCAAGTTCGCCGAGGACCTCAATGATGAGGAGCTCACGAAGGTCGCGACCGCGACCGGGGGCCAGTACTTCCGCGCGACCGACACCCAAGGCCTCTACCGGATCTTCGGCGAGATCGACCGGCTCGAGAAGACCGACCTCAAGGTCCGTTCCTACACCGACTACCTGGAGCGGTTCGAGTGGCTCCTCCTCCCGGCCCTGATCCTGCTGGCCGCCGAGCTCGCCGCCGGCGAACTCCTCCTCAAGGGGGTGCCCTGATGGATTTCGCCGCCCCCACCCGCCTCGTCTGGCTGGCCGCCGTCGCCGCGTACGCCGCGCTCGTCCTCTGGCGCGCCCGCCGCGACCGCGCCCTCCTGCGCCGGCTCGGGGACGAGGTGCTCGTGAACGGCCTCGTCGACCCCGCGGCGGCACGCCGGGTCTGGCGCCGGTGGCTCGGGGTCGCGGCCCTGGCGCTAGCCGTCGTCGCCTCCGCCCGTCCCCGGTTCGGCCTCACGCTCACGGAGGTCCGGCGGCGCGGCAACGACGTGTTTATCGCCCTCGACGTCTCGGCGAGCATGCTCGCCGAGGACCTCGCCCCCACGCGTCTCGCGGTCGCAAAGCGCAAGCTCGGCCTCCTGCTCTCTTCCCTGCACGGCGACCGCGTGGGCGTGATCGCCTTCGCGGGCGACGCCTTCCTCCAGTGCCCGCTCACGCTGGACGTCGAGGCGGCCGCCCTCTTCCTCGGGTCCGCGGACGTGGGAGCGGTTCCGGTTCCCGGAACAGCCCTTGGCCGCGTCGTCCGGAAGGCCGCAGGGCGGTACCCGCGCTCGTCGCGGGCGAAGAAGATCCTCGTTCTCCTGACCGACGGCGAGGAGACGCGGGACACCGATCCGCTGGGAGCGGCCCGGGACGCCAAGGACGCGGGCGTCGTGATCCACACGATCGGGCTCGGCACGGCGCAAGGCGACGTCATCAAGGAGCGGGACGCCTCCGGCGCCGTGCAGGGATTCAAGAAGGATGACAAGGGCGAGACCGTGGTCTCGCGTCTCGACGAGGGCGCCCTGATGCAGATGGCCACGCTCACGGGCGGCCGCCACTGGCGTGGCGCGCCCGACGACGCCGAGATCGCGGGGCTGGTCGGCGAGGTCAGCTCGGCGGCCTCCCAGGTCCAGTCCGCGCAGGTCTACAAGGTGCGGGAGGAGCGGTACCAGCCCTTCCTCCTGCTCGCGATCCTCCTCCTCCTCGCGGAGGCGCTCATCCCCTTGAGGACGGGCCACTGGCGCGCGGTCGCCGGCGAGCTTCGCCGCGAGCGGTTCCGGCTGACCTGGCCCCGGATCCGGTTCCGCCGGGCCGGGTTGGGACTTCTCCTGCTCGCGCTTCTCCCGGCCGCCGCCGGCGCGGACTGGAGAGCCTCGATCAACCGGGGCAACCGGGCGTTCGCGGATCAGCGGTACGAGGACGCGCGCACCGCCTACTTCGACGCCCAGGCCGGGCACCCGGACGGACCGGAAGCCCCCTACAACATCGGCAACACCCACCTGTTCGAGGGCAAGTTCGAGGACGCGCTCAAGGCCTACGACCAGGCGGCGGGGCTGACCCAGCATCCGCAGCTCCGGTCCGCGATCGCGTACAACCGCGGCGTGGCGCTCTTTTCCGCGGGGCGGGAGGCCGAAGCTCTCGAGGCCTTCAAGGAGTGCCTGCGCTGGAATCCCGCCGATGTCGATGCGAAATACAATATCGAGTGGATCCGGAGCCCCAAGCGTCCGAAGTCGAAGAAGCCCCAGCCGGGACAGGGCCAGCCGAAACCCAAGGACCAGATGAGCAAGGACGACGCCGACCGCATGCTCGAAATGGTGCGCGACCAGGAGCGGAAGATGCAGGAAGAAAAGAAGAAACGCGAAGAGAAGCCGAAGGGCGGCGGGAGCCGCGACTGGTGACCGTCCTCGCCGGCCTCCTCCTCGCAGCGGCGGCTTCCGCCGCCGACCTCCAGGTCTCGGCCTCCGTCGACCGCACCCAGGTCGTCGTCGGCGAGCCGTTCCGGTGGACGATCGTCGCCACCGGCGCCTCCTCCGACGTTCCCGACCCGCGGATCCCGCAGGTCGCCGGGCTCGAGATCTACGGCGCCGGCCGCGCCCAGCAGGTCAGCATTGTGAATGGCCAGGTCTCGTCCTCGATCACGTTCCAGTTCCAGGTCGTGGCCAGGGGCCCGGGCCGGCTCGTCGTGCCTTCCGCCGCCTTCATCGTGGGCGGAAAGACCTACGCGACGGACCCGATCGCGGTCACCGCGGGCTCGCAGACGAGCCCATCGCCGAACCCTTCGGGTTCGGCGGCCGCGGCGCCGGCGGCCCCGGCCGTATTCGTCAGCGCCGCGGTGAACAAGCGCCGGGTCTACGTCGGCGAGCAGCTCGTCTACACGTTCCTGTTCCACACCCGCGTCCAGCTCGCCTCCTCGCCCGGTTTCTCGGTGCCCCCCGACCTCTCGGGCTTCGTCTTCGAGGACCTCCCGCCCCGCCAGTGGACCCAGGAATCGGGATACGTCCGCATGGGGAAGCAGTACGCGCTGTTCCCCACTGCCCCCGGGACCGCCACGATCGGGGCCGCCACGCTCCAGGTCGCCGTACTCCAGGGCGGGGCCGATCCGTTCGCCATGTTCCTCGGCGGCGGCCGCACGCAGGCCCTGCGGTCCGAGCCCGTCAACGTCACGGTCCTGCCGCTGCCCGACGCGGGCCGGCCCGCGGACTTCACCGGCGTGGTCGGCTCGTACCGGCTCGATGCGTCGCTGGACAAGTCCACGGTCGAGGCCGGGAAGCCGGTCACGCTCACGGTCGAGATCAAGGGGTCCGGGCTGATCAAGTCCCTGCGGGAGCCCGCGTGGCCCGAGATCCCGGGCGCCCGCCGGTACGAGACCCTGACCAGCCTCAACGTGCGCAACACGGGCGACGTCATCCAGGGGTCCAAGACTTTCAAGGTCATGCTCATCCCCCTCACCTCGGGGCGGATGGCCATCCCCGCGATCCGGTATCCCGTCTTCGACCCCGAGGCGCGGCGCTACGTCGCGCTCGCGACCCGCCCCCTCGCCCTGACCGTCAAGGCGGGGCCGGCGGGCGCGGCCGCCGGGCCGTCGATGCCGGGCCTCGTGCCCGCCGCCGGGCTGCGCACCCTGAACCAGGACATCCGGTTCCTCAAGGCCGAGGCGGGCCTCGCCCCGGCGCGCTCGCCCCTACCCGCCCGCCCCCTGTTCGCGTGGCTCCAGCTCCTGCCGCTCCTCTTCGCTGGTTCGGGCGCCGCCGCCGCATGGCGCCGCGCCGCGCTCGCGCGGGACCCCGCCGCCGGGCCGTCGATGCCGGGCCTCGTGCCCGCCGCCGGGCTGCGCACCCTGA
>CAKKQC010000028.1 GCA_919901855.1 bacterium
GGGTGGCTGATGTTGATCGGGTTCAACCTGGCACTCAACCACCTGAGGGGGGTCCGCCGCCGGCACGAACAGCCGCTCGAGGGGCCGGACGATCAGGTGCCCGACTGGATGGTCGACACGGCTTCGCTGGGACCCGAAGCGAGGGCGGAGATGTCCGAGGAGATGGCGCTGTACCGGTCCCTGCTCGGACAGCTCTCGGAGGAACAGCAGGAGGTGGTGCGCATGGTGCACGAGACGGGGATGGAGATCCGGGACGTGGCGGAGGAGCTCGAGATCGCGCCGGGAACGGTCAAGTCGCGGCTTCATTACGCGAGGCAGCGCCTCGCCAAGGACTGGAAGGACATTTCGGGAGAAGGAGGCGACCGATGACGCACCCCTGGTACACGGCCCCGTGGCACCGCGAATCCTACGACCGGTTCGTGGAGGCCGGGCTCCCGGAGCTCATCTCCTCCCGTCTGCCCCTCCAGGCCTGGAGTGTCGCCCCGGCGACCGGGCGCGTGCGGCGAGTGTCGCTCACTATTGGCAACGGTGGCGGGATCGGCCACCTCGAGGCGGACCTCCCCGAGCCGGATGCGGACGGCATCTTCGAGATCGGCGGACGGCGGTTCGTCGTCGTGCCCGTGGCGTCCACCGAGCACCTGGAACGCGCCGAGATCCGGTGCGTGGGCGAGCAGTTCCGGGACTTCCTCGAGCCGCGACTGGGGGAGGCGCCTCCCGGGATGAACTGGGACGACGCCGCGGTGCGGACGTGGCTGCCGTTCGAGGCCTGGATGCGCGACTTCTTCGGCCTGGGCGCCGGGCCCGGGGTCCGGGTCAACGTGCTCGACGACACGAACTGGCTCGCCCGGGCCGAGCATCTGCGCCGGATCGTGATCCCGGACCGGGTGAAGGTGATCACCGGGTCCCAAGTCGGGCGCACGGACCCCTTCTCGACGCCCGAAGGGCCCAACATCGGCAAGATGCTGTCGGTGGCCCGGGGCGCCACGATCCGGGACGGCCGGATCGTGGTCGTGGACGACGCGCCGGCGGCGGGGCTGTCCGTGACGTCGTCCATGATCCCGCTCGTCGAACACGACGACCCGAACCGGACGCTCATGGGGGCCAACATGACGCGCCAGTGGCTCGTGCTCCCCGACCCCGAGCCCGCGCTCGTCCGGACGGGGTCCGAGCCCGACGTGGACCGGTTCTGGTGCGGCCGGAACCTGCTCACGGCCTATGTCTCCTGGGGCCTCGATACGTTCGAGGACGCGATCGTGATCAGCGAGTCGGGCGCGCGGAAGCTCTTCACCGACGCGGCCATCGAGCCGGGGGACAAGCTGTCGAACCGGCACGGGGGCAAGGGCGTCATCAGCCGGATCCTGCCCGACGACGAGATGCCGCATCTCGCCGACGGCACGCCGGTGGAGCTCGTCTACAGCTTCCTCGGACTCCAGACCCGGATGAACTTCGGCCAGGTCCGCGAGTCCGTGCTCGGCCGGATTGCGAAAGCCGAGGGGAAGCCGGTCGTGGCGCCGGCGTTCGCGGGACCGAAGGCCCGCGAGATCAAGGGGCGGCTCAAGGCGGCGGGCCTGCCCGAGTCGGGGATGGAAGTGCTGACGATGGGGAAGAACGGGCCCGCGCTCGCCCGGCCGAGCACGGCCGGCTGGGTGTACTGGGGTGTCACGCACCATCAGGTGCGCGGCAAGATCCACGCAACCACGGGCAAGGACCGGGCCCAACGGCAGGGAGACGAATCCATGATGCTGGCCTCCATGGGCGCCTTCGAGACGATTCTCGAGCACTTCAACACGTGCGCGTGCGAACGGAAGGGATCCGGGAGTCTGGCGGCGCAGGTGGCCAGGGGCCCGGTCGAGCAGGCCGAGCCGCCCACGCCGTCGTTCGCCGACCTCGAGCGCCGGCTCGCCGCCGCGGGAATCCGGGCGGCGTACGAGGGAGGCCGGGTCGGCTTCTCGCTGGCGGCGCCGCAGGGCACCCGGCTCACGCTCGCGTGCCCGGTCCGGCATCCGTGGCTCCATGACCGGGACCTGACCGAGGTCGGCGCGGTTCCGGATCTCGCCGAATACCGGGCGCTGGCCGAGGCCAACGCCCAGCTCGAGCGCGTCCTCGCGAGCCATGCGCCCGAGAGCCTGACGAGCCGTTCGCGTCAGAGCCTCGCCCGGTGCGTGCGGTCGCTCTTCGGGGAGCTGGTCACGCCCGACCACGTCCGGCTCAACGCGAGCACGGCGTTCTCGGGCCGGAGCGTGATCGCGCCCGGCCGGGACCTCCAGCCGGACCAGTTGGGGCTTCCCGACGAGATCGCGTGGACGCTGTTCGGGCCCGCCGTTACCCGCGATCTGGGGCAGGCGGACGAGGTCGCGAACCGGACGGAGAAGGCCGCGGCCAAGCTCGACGAGGTCATGGCCGGATCCTGGGTCGTCCTCGAACGGGCCCCCGCGGTGATGCCGACCGCGTTCCTCGCGTTCCATCCCGTCCGCGTCCCGGGCCGCGCGATCCGGGTGCATCCCCTGATCTGCATGGCGATCAACGGCGATTTCGACGGGGACATGGTCGCGGTCTTCCTGCCGCTGACGGAGGCGGGACAGCGGGAGGCCGGGGAAGTCCTGTCGATCGCCGGCCACGTGCGCCGGGACCCCGCGCTCCTGCAATGGTTCCGGCCCGTGCAGGAGATGGTGTGGGGGCTCGCCGACCTCGGGCGGACGCCCGGCGGGAAGGACAAGATCGACGCGGCGGCCGGCATTCCGGTGCCCGTGGCGGCCGGGCTCGTCACCCGCGACACGATCCTCGAAGCCCTGCGCGGCGTGCTGGCCCGGGACGGGATCGGGAAGACGCTCGAGGCCATGGACCGGCTCATGCGGCTCGGGTTCGAGGCGACGAAGGCGTCGGGGGCCTCCATCAATCCGTTCCTCGGGTCGAGCCTGCCTCCGCTCGCCGAGCCCGAGACGACCGACCCCGTGGAGTGGATGCGGTATGGCGACGAGATCATGGAGCGGCTGGCGTCGTTGACGGCGTACGACGATCCCGATCTCGGGCCCCAGCTCCTGGCGGTCCGGACCGGCGCCCGGGGCAACATGCGCCAGCTCCACCGGCTGACCGGTCCGTGCGTCCTCGAGGACTACGACGGCCAGCTCGTGATCGTCCGGAGCACGTTCCGGGACGGGTACACGGGGCCGGACATGTTCATCACCGTCCGTGGCGCCCGGGAGGGGCTCGCGAAAGTCGTCAACGACTTCGACCTCATGCGCGCAGCATACGGCGTGCGGAAGCCCTCCCCGCCGGGCGGGTTCAACGTCTTCGCCCGGGCGATCCGCGCCGCCGAGCCCGGCCTCGTCTTCGCCCGCGCCGCCGCGAACGGCGAGTCCGACCCCCTCACCGACCCCGACGCCCGGCTCTTCGTGGGACTGAAACCCTAGCTCAGGGGGTTTCCGCCAGGGCCTTCTCGATCTCGGCGATCCCGCGCCGCTCGAGGGCCAGGAGGGTTCTCAATACGTTCGCATGCGCGTGCCGCATCGCGGGCGTCCATTTCTTTGCGTTGTCCAGGTCCCATGGGAACATGTTCCAGGGCTCCCGAAGATCCTCCCGCTTGGTCTCCATGACCGTCACCATTTCCGTGTAGATGCCCTTGGCTCTTGAGAGCGATGCGGCTCTCTCGCCGCTGGTTGCCTTGGCGGCGGCGCCCAGGAACCGGACCGCGGACTTGCGCGCCGAATCGAGGCAGTTGTACGCGTATCCGCTGGACAGGCAGGCTCCCACGAAGGCGTTCTCGGGCATTCCAGCGAAGCGCTGGTCCTGCTCGAGCTGTTCGATCCAGAGCTCGTAGGCGCGGAACCCGCTGGCGAACTCGCCGAACGACGGTGTCTTTGCCAGCATGACCGCCCGATCCAGGGCGGATTCGAGAAGCGTCTCCCGGTCCTGGCTCACCCGCTTCTCCAGGATTCCGGCGACGGCCCAGGGCCACTCTCCGACGGGCGCGTAGCCGACGTTGCCTTCCTGAAGCTTGAACCCGTGATGGCGCCTGTAGAGGGAACCGTCCTTTCGGGAATACCCCACGACGACACTGCATTCCTCCTCGTTGAAGAGCACGGGGTATCCCCGGTCGATGCTTTCCCTGGCGGCCTGGAGCAGTCGCTTCCGCTCTTCCTCGTTACCGGCGTTCGCGGCCACCCAGGTGAAGCGGTACCCCATGGCGTCCGCGGCGGCCACGACGCAGTCGAATCCCACCGCCGAGTTCGTCTCCTCCGGATGCCACTCCGGCTGTTTCAGCAGGAGCCGGAAGGAAGAGCCCGACATGGCCATGACGTAGTCGTAGTTGATGTCCTTCTCTCCAAGCGCCTGGAAGACGGCGGTCAGCGCTCCGATGCACGTATCCTGCTGTTCGCCGTAGCCGCCCCACCAGGCTTTCTCGAGCCCGGGGATGAGCACCACGTCGTTCTCCACGGTCGGCTTCGATGCCACGCCCGGCGCATCCTTGGACAGGCCGAGGACATGCCGCTTGAGCTCGTTCCAGTCCGTGAACCCGTAGTCCCTGGCCATGGCGAACTGGACGTCGGCCAAGGAAACATGGGCTCCGAGGATCGCCTCGTCGGGCGAATGGGCGAACCGGGGGATACTGCGGAGCACCTCGCACACACTAGCGTCACCCTTCCTGTGGTTGCGGAGGAGCGTCTTGGCCTGCTTACGGAGGTTCTCGAAGTTCGGTGCGGAAGGCAACGGTTTAGCCACAAAGGCCTCCTTTCAAAGGTCCGCTCGGGGTCTGCCGTCTCGAGCTGAAAGAAGGCTCCGTTTTGCCGTCATCCTTGAGGTGGGCTTGGCCCTTTCCGCAGACCTGGGGGCGTCCTTCAACCGCCTGTACAGACTCTAGGCGGGTATCTGGATGAAGTCAACCTGCCAACCCTACTTGGGGGGTTTCCCACCGCTGATGATGGCGCCGCTGGAATCGAGATGGCATCCGCATTCCGCGCATCTTCCCTTCACCGACAACGCAGCCACGTGGCGGATCTTGTGCTTCTCGTCCTTGGCCGCGCGCTGGAAGGCTGCGTCCACGCGTACATCCTTCAGCCGGGCATATGGCCTGAGGGCCAGGACGCACACCCAGCGGTTCTTCACAATCGGGTCCTTGAGACACGCGATCAGGCTTTCTATGCCGTCCGGCACCTTCTCTGCCCAGGTCCGGAACTGGTTGGATATGCTGTTTTCGAAGTCGTACCCCTCCGAGTGACCGAGAAGCGAGGCGTAGCTCCTGATCGCGCCCCTACGGACGACCACATTTTCGTCTTCGAGAAGCTTGGCCAAATGCTCACGGCCCCGTTGGTCGCGGGATAGACCGAAGTGCAGCGCTGCCTTCGCCCTGACCTTGGCATGTGGCGAGCGTGAGAGCTCCACCGCCATCCGGAATCCCTCTTCCCCAGAGCGCAGAAGCTCGGACACTTTGGCCACTACTTGGCGGTGCCATACCGATCTCATCTGGTCATGCGCGGGGCCGTTCATCGCATAGACCCGAATTGCATCTGCGATCCGGTGGGAGAAGCCGGGGTCTGGCGCCATGCCTCGCACCTCGTGCTCCACCAGCGTCATCAGGTGCTCCTTGAGTCTGCCTCGGGCCGAATGCAGGCGGCTCTTTACCGTGGATGTGGGAAGGCCCAGAAACTCCGCAATCTCGGCATGTGGCCGATCCTCCATGTAGAACATGAACGTGACCACCCGTTCCCCTTTGGGCAGGCTGTCGATGGCGTCCGATACCGCCTTTCTTACTTCCATTTCCTCCGCCCTTTCCGCCGGCCCCGGCGATGTCGATGCGATTACGCTGTCATCGTCTATCGGCACCACCTGCAGCTTCTTTCTCCGCATCCTGCGATCGCAATGCTTGAAGATGATCTTCCGAAGCCAGGCCGGAAAGGCGCCCAGGTTGCGCAAGGCGCCCAGCTTGAAGTACGCCTCGACGAACGCTTCCTGAGCCACATCCTGCGCCAAGTGGAAGTCCCTCAGGACACCGGCTCCATAGGCTATGGCCATTCGTTGAAATCGCCGCACGATTTCCTCGTATGCAGCCGCATCCCCGCCCCGCGCGGCGATCAGCAGGCCGTCGAGATCCTTGCCCATACCGCCATTCTCGCTCATGACGCGGTGGGTGGTGCTGGAATGGAACCAGCCTCCTCGTCGCGCCAAGCGCGCCGCCGCTCTACCACTGAGCTAACCACCCTCTGGTAAGAGAGACCCGGTTGGGGCCGAAAAGGTTGGTGGCTTGCGGCGTCAGATGTACCATGAACCGATGAAGGACGAGGACGCCGAGGCCCCCTGGACCCACAGGCTATCCCCATGAGCGATCCAGTGGGGGCTTCATCAGTCCTTCCCGTCTGGGCGCCGCGGGTGGAGCCGTCGAAGATCCGGCGGCTCTACGAAAGCGACGCGCGGGGGCTTATGGACGAGGAGTTGCTGGACGAGGTGGGGACAGGTTTCTACGCCCGCGTCCAAAGCATCCTTGTCGTACAGGATGCCGTGGAGGGTCGAGTTCATTGTCCGGCGTGCGGAACGGTTTTCCCGCGGCAGGAATCCATCTTGAGCTGTCCTTCTTGTCAGTGGTCTGTGCCGTGGAGAGCGTATCTCAAGACCTACCAGAGCAAGCGGCTGACGGGAGGTTACGCCACGCCTGAGTTCAGAGTGTTCATCGAGGGCTGGGGCAAGGCGCGAACGGTCAGGGACAAGATGCTGGCCGTGGACCGGTTGATAAATGCGATCCACACGGAATCGGCGGCGATGCCAGAGGAAGGCGGCCGGCCGGCCGCCGTGTGCGTGATCGAAGGGAACATGTGGGAGGTTGTCCTGTTCCTGGATTCGCTTGCCTTTGGGGAGAAGAGCACGCCTGGCATAATCGAGGCCCACCGGGTTTGGGTTGCCCGGGTGAACCGCGCATTCGCACGCTGGTCGAAGAACAGTCCAGATGGTGGGAAAGGCCGGGATTCCATTGAAGCCGTGCGCCGGGCGAGGCCCAAGCCCTGAGCGAGACGTGCTGCGGATCATCGGCGGAAGTCCGGGCTTTGCCCTTCCGTCGGTCAGAGCAGTGCGAGGAACTCGTCGCGCATGATGCCGAGTTTCCGCGCGTTCAACAGATATAGCTCGACGGCCTCGACCAGGGCCTTCCGCGCCAATACCGGACTGCGGCCGAAAGAGGCGACCCCCAGCTCCGGGCACTTGGAAACGTAGTGCCGCCCTTCCTTCCAGATCACCGCGGTGAGCCTGTAGCGCGTCATCCTGGCCATTAGCGTACGCGGTCGGCCGGCTTCGCCAGCCCAATAACCGGAATGCCGTCCTCGAGTAGTCCGCCTCCGGCATGCATCCGCCGGAGGTCCGCGATCAGGGGCAGCCAGTAGGACCTTCCCCGGTCCTGGTGTGCCTGCGCGGCGATCGAGAGCAGGCGGGAGGCCCTGGCGAGTTGCCTCAGGGACGGCGTGCCGCCGCGCCGCCATACTCCATGCATCATCCGGACGGCGGGGGATAGCGCGAGCTCGCGCGGGCCGATCAACGAGCCCCATTCCCGGATGACCTTCCACAGGTCCTCCGCCCGGAAGATGTTGCGCAACGCCCACCAAAGCGCCCGGTGCGAGGGCGCTCCACCCCGGGCGATCCGGATCATCGACAGGTTGGTGATGATCTCGTAGTCCGCCGGCCGGTTCGTCTTCTTCAACTCCACGAGGTCCTCCAGCGAGACCACCGGAAGGTTGCCCCAGCGCGTCGGGATGTGCTCGGCCCGCGAGAGGGACGCTGCGAAACCGCCGACGCGGGGTGGACGCCCCATGACGTCGAGATGCAACGCATTCGTTCCTTTCCCGGGAACGACGAAGTGGAAGCCGTGACCGCGACGGAGATTACCGGCCGTCAGGGGAGGCGTGAGCTTGTGGACGCGCGCCCCGAGTCTGCCCAGCGCCCGGATGAGCGCCCGGATGTTCCGGGGGGTGGGCTCGACCCACAAGTCCAGGTCTTCGGAGAAGAGGGCGGCGCCGTAGATGACGGACGCCTGCCCGCTGATTACGAGGTAGCGTACCCCGCAAGCGTCAAGAGAGCGGAAGAGGGAGCGCATCCTCCGGATCGCGGAGTTTCTTGAGCATCCGCCTCATGCGCCAGGACCGCGCGAGCCTGGCGCCGGGGGAAAGGGCGAGCCAATGGCGCCTGAACGGCTCCGTTTCGGACTCGATCAGCCAGCCGTCGATCCGGTACCGCTGTTTCGCATCCGCCTTGCGCCCGCCAGGCTTTCTCCGTCCCATGGGTCTCATGATATCAGGGCGGGTCCGCGGACAGGGATCGTTGAACGATGAAGCACGGAGTGCGAAGATACCGTGGCCGAAGGAAGAGGGGAGCCACCATGCCGTTCATCGAAGCCGAGCATCTGGTCAAGACGTTCCATGTGTCCGAGCGGGAACCCGGCATCGGGGGCGCCCTGCGCGGGCTCTTCCACCGCCGCGGACGCGAGGTCCGCGCGCTGGACGGCGTCTCGTTTGCCATCCGCGAAGGCGAGATGCTCGGGTACATCGGGCCCAACGGCGCGGGCAAGTCCACGACGGTCAAGGTGCTGGGGGGCATCCTGGTCCCCGACTCCGGGACCTGCACGGTCATGGGCCGGGTGCCGTGGAAGGACCGCGTGGCCCACGTCCGGACGATCGGGGCCGTGTTCGGCCAGCGCACGCAGTTGTGGTGGGGCCTGCCCGTGGTCGAGTCCTTCGACCTCCTGCGGGACATCTACGGCGTGGCCGCCGCCGAGCACGCGCGCGTGCTAGCCGAGCTCGTCGAGGTCCTGGAGCTGGGCCCCCTGCTCTCCACCCCGGTCCGCCAGTTGTCGCTGGGGCAGCGCATGCGGTGCGACCTGGCCGCCTCGCTCCTCCATTCGCCCCGCATCCTGTTCCTGGACGAGCCCACGATCGGCCTGGACGCGCCGGCGAAGCTCGCCGTGCGCGACTTCCTGCGCAAGCTCAACCGCGAGAAGGGCGTGACCGTCCTCCTGACCACGCACGACCTGGACGACATCGAGGCACTGTGCGAACGCGTCCTGCTCATCAACCACGGGCGCATCCTGCACGACGGCACCCTCGCCGACCTGCGCCGGCGGGTCACCGGCGAGAAGCGCGTCGTGCTCGACCTGGCAGACGACGGCCGCGACGTCTCCGACCCCGACGCGACGGTGATCCGGCGCGAGGGCAAGCGGATCCACCTGAGCTTCGACCCCACCCGGGTGACCGCGTCCGCGCTCATCAGCCGGCTGACCGCGAACCACCCGGTGAGGGACCTCACCGTTGAGAACCCGCCGATCGAGGAGATCATCGCCCGCATCTACAAGGACACGGCGGCGTGAGACCCGTGTTCGCGATCTTCAGCGCCAGGTTCCGGGGCCTCCTCCAGTACCGCGCCGCCGCGCTGGCCGGGCTGGCCACCCAGTTCTTCTGGGGCCTCATCCGGCTCATGATCTTCGACGCCTTCTACCGGTCCTCGACGGCTCCCCAGCCCATGGACTACGCCCAGGTGGCCGTCTACATCTGGCTGGGCCAGGCATTCTTCGCCCTCCTGCCCCAGTGGATGGACGGCGAGATCCAGGAATCCCTCAGGTCCGGCACCGTCGCCTACGAGATGCTCCGCCCGGTCGGCCTCTACGAGCTCTGGTTCGCGCGCAACCTGGCCTCCCGAACGGCTCCCGTGATCCTGCGGGCCGTGCCCCTGCTGGCCATTGCGATCCCGTTCCTCGGGCTGGGCCTGCCGGCGTCCTGGACCGCGGCGGGGGCATTCTGCGTCGCCATGGTCGCCGCCGCCCTGCTCAGCGCCGCGATTGCCACCCTCATGACGACGACGCTACTCTGGACCGTCTCGGGGGAGGGCATCTGGCAGTTGCTCGCCCTGACCATGTGGCTGTTCTCGGGGACCCTGATCCCGCTCCCGTTCTTCCCGGAGTGGCTCCAGCCGTTGGTCAACGCCCTGCCGTTCCGGGGGTTGATGGACGTCCCCTTCCGCATCTGGTCCGGGCACATCCCGCCGTCGGCGGTCCTCCCCAACCTTGCCTCGGTGGCCTGCTGGACGGCGGTCATCATCGGCATGGGCCGGCTCCTGATCGCCCGGGGCACGCGGAAACTGGTCGTGCAGGGGGGATGAAGATCAAGGGCTCCCTCCGACTCCTCCTGCACTACGTGGCCGTGTCCGTGCGCGGCCAGATGCAGTACAAGACGTCGTTCGCCATCGGGCTCGTCGCCCAGTTCCTGCTGATGGGCGTCGAATGGATCGCGATCTGGAGCCTCTTCGCCCGGTTCGGGAATCTCGCCGGCTGGACGCTGCCCGAGGTGGCCCTGCTCTACGGCATGGCCAACATGGCGTTCGCCATCTCCGAAACCGCGGCGCGCGGCTTCGACATCTTCGGGTACCGGGTGGTCAAGCAGGGCGACTTCGACTGGCTGCTCCTGCGACCCCGCTCGACCGCGCTCCAGGTGGCCGGCCTCGAGTTCCGCCTCCGCTACCTCGGCCGGTTCGCCCAGGGGGCGGTGGTGCTGGCGTGGGCGACGGCCAAGCTGGGGATCGGCTGGACGCTCGCCAAGGCGGGGCTGGCCGCCGCCGCGATCCTGGGAGGCGCGTGCATGTTCTCGGGGCTCTTCGTCCTCCAGGCGGTGCTGTCGTTCTGGACCACGGAGTCCCTCGAGATCCTCAACACCGTGACCTACGGCGGGGTGGAAACCGCGCAGTACCCCCTGGCCATCTACCGGGACTGGTTCAGGAAGTTCTTCACCTACGTGATTCCGCTGGCCTGCCTCAACTACTTTCCCGCGCTCGCGATCCTGGGCCGCACCGACCCCTCCGGCGTCCCGGCCGTCATCCAGTGGATGTCGCCCGTGTTCGGCATGCTCTTCCTGCTCGTCACCCTCCGCATCTGGGACTTCGGCGTCCGGCACTACCGCTCCACGGGGTCCTGACGATGGATGCCCTTCCGGTACAATCGCAGGCAATGAAAGCCAGACAGGCGGTGCGCAGGGACGTCGCGGCGATCAACGAACTCGCGCTGGAGGCCCACGCGTTCCACGTGAAGGGCGTCCCCGGGGTCTTCCGCATGCCGACGTCGGGCCCCGCCAACCTCCGGTATTGGGCCTCGGCGTTGAAGGGTCGGAACACGGCCGTGCTCGTGGCCGAGGATGACGGACGGCTGGCCGGGTATGTGCAGGTCGGGATCCGGGACGCGATGCGTCTGCCCGTGCTCAAGCGGCGGCGGTTCGGGTACGTCTCCAATCTTGGCGTCGGCCGCCGCTGGCGGCGTCGCGGCGTCGGGAGGCTGTTGATGCAGGCGGCCCACCAGTGGCTTCGGCAGAGGCACATCCGCGAGATCGAGCTCAACGTCTGGTCGTTCAACCGCGGGGCGCTACGGTTCTACGAGCGCCTCGGCTACCGGTTCCTCAGCCATCGGATGGGCAAGGGGCTCGCGCGCTAGGGGCCGTCCCGGCCCGGTCAGTCGAGGTCGGGACGCGGCTGGGTGCTCAGGATCGCGCCCTGCGCCCGCAGGGCGCGCTGGAGGTCCTTGACGTCGACGCCGCGGACCGCGCCGCCCGCGCGGACGGCGAGCGCGGCGGCCGTCCCGGCCGCGTGGCCGATCGCCCAGCACGCGGGCATGCCCCGCAGCGAGGCGTGCGCGTCGTGGTCGACGGAGACGCACCGGCCCGCGACCAGGACGTTCGAGAGCCCCTTGGGGATCAGCGACCGGTACGGGATGTCGTGATTGCCCCTGGAGCGCTCGTACTCGAAGACGGTACCGGCGAGGTGCCGGTCGAGCCCGCGCGCGTTTAGTCCGACGACATCCGGGAACCGGGCGTTCCGCTTCCAGTCGTCGAGCGTGACCGTGTACTCCCCGACGATCCGCCGGGATTCGCGGACGCCGAGCGGCGACTGCGCTACGACGAATGCGTCCTCGAACCCGGGGACATTTCGCTTGAGGTGGTCCAGATGCCGCAGGGCGCCGCGCCGCCCCACGACCTCGGTCCACGTGATCGCGCGCACGTCGGTGGGGTCCACGCCGTCGCCGTTGCCCTGGATGCGCACGCACGACCGCCGGACCATGGCCTTGATGGTCGGCATCGAGCCCACGCGACGCATGAAGCCCTCGCGGTTGACGGCGCCGCCCTCGCCGCCGGTCTCGGGCCGGGTCATGATGAAGACGTACGGGGGGCGCAGGCCTTCGGTCCCGCCGTCGTCCTCCGGGAGCCTGGCGCCCCAGCTCTCGTCCGCATGGGCGCTACCCCAGGCCATGACTTTCCTCCCGTCGACGTTGCAGGCGAGGAGGTCCACGGAAACCTGCTGCCGGGTGGCGCCGTCGTACGTCTCGCAGGCCGCTCCCGCGCCGGCGGCGAGATCGGCGTCGCCGGTCGCGTCGACGAAGACCGAGCCCTCGACGGCGAAGAGGCCGTTCTTCGAGAGGAGTACGGCCGCCGTCACCCGGCCGTCCCGGACCAGCGGCCGGCAGAGCCAGGCGTGGAGGAGGAGGTCGACGCCGGCCTCGAGGACGATCTCCTGCGCCACGAGCTTCATGTGCTCGGGGAAGTTCGAGAACCCGTGGTCGCCCGTGACGCGCAGCGCCCCGCCGGTGGCGACCATGCGCTCCTCGATCTCCCAGCCGATGCCGCCCAGGACCCGCTGTCCGTCCGAGTCGAACATCGTCCCCGGCCCGGTGTTGAACGTGCCCGTGGTCATCCCGCCGAGGTAGCCGTAGCGCTCGACTAGGAGGACGGAGGCGCCCGTGCGCGCCGCCGCCACCGCCGCCGCGACCCCGGCGTTTCCCCCGCCGGCCACGACGACATCGGCCCGCGCGATCACGGGCACGCGCGCCGCCGGCACCTCCACCGCTCCCAGCACCTCGGTCGTCCGCTTCGGCTCCGCTGGTCCGTTCATGCGCGATCCTCCCGTGTGGCCCGCGCGGCGTCCTCCCGCCGGTGCCGGTTCAGGTCGTACGATACCGCGTCCAGGAGGGGGACGCGGCCCGCTGGACGCGTTGCGGGTGCCGGTTGATGTACGCCCGGATCTCCTTCGGCATCGCCATGGCCCTAGCTTCCCAGCGTCTTGAGCAGGAACGTGTAGATGTCGGCCTGTTCCTCGATCCGCTTCCACGTGGGCTTGCCGCCGCCGTGGCCGGCCTTGGTCTCGACCCGGAGCAGGATCGGCCCCGGGCCGGTGTCCGCGGCCTGGAGCGCGGCCGCGAACTTCTTCGCGTGCGACGCCACGACGCGGTCGTCGGTGTCGGCGGAGGTGATCAGGATCGCGGGGTAGGCGGTGCCCGGCACGACCCGGTGCAGGGGGGAGTAGGCGTGGAGGACCCGGAACTGCTCCGGCGAGGCGTCGGCGGAGCCGTACTCGCCGGTCCAGTACCGGCCCACGGTGAACCGGTGATACCTCAGCATGTCCGTGAGCGGCACCGCGCAGACGACGGCGCCGAAGAGGTCCGGGCGCTGGGTCAGGCAGGCGGCCACGAGGAGCCCGCCGTTGCTCCCGCCCTCGATCCCGAGCCGGCGCGGCGAGGTGACGTGATGGGCGACCAGCCACTCGCCGCAGGCGATGAAGTCGTCGAAGACATTCTGCTTCTTCTCCAGCATGCCGGCCCGGTGCCAGTCCTCGCCGTATTCGCAGCCGCCCCGCAGGTTCGCGACCGCGTAGACGCCGCCGTGTTCGAGCCAGGCGACTGACATCCCGAGGAAGCCCGGGGTCAGGTTCACTTGGAAACCGCCGTAGCCGTAGAGGTTGACGGGATGGGATCCGTCGAGCACGAGGCCCCGGCGATGGACGAGGTACAGGGGAATCCGGGTGCCGTCCTTCGAGGTCGCGAACTCCTGCCGGACCTCGTACGGGGCGGGGTCGAAGTCGACTTCAGAGGACCGGAAATGCGTGACGGCGCCGGTCGCGATCTCCAGCCGGTACTGGGTCGGCGGCTGGATGTGGGACTCGAACGAGAAGAAGACTTCCTTGTCCTTCTGCCGGCCGCCAAAGCCCCAGGCGGAGCCGAGGCCCGGGAGGGCGATCTCTCGAACGGGCACGCCGTCGAGCGTGAAGACCCGGACGACGCTGTGGGCGTCGTGCAGGTAGACGAGCGTGAGCACGCCGCCCGCGAGGTTGACGTCCTCGAGGGTATCCGGCTGTTCGGGCACGATCTCGCGCCAGGACTCGCGCGCGGGGGTCCGGAGGTCGATCGCGATGACGCGGCCGCGGGGGGCGCCTAGGTCGGTCTTGAAATAGAAGACGGGACCGACGTTGTCGACAAACTGGTAGCCGGCGTCGAAGCCGTCGAGCAGGCGGACGAAATCACCGTTGCCGGACGCGGGCCGGTAGTAGATCCCGTTCTGGGGGTCGGTGCCGCGCGAGACCCAGAGCAGGAGGTACTCGCCGTCCTCCGTGATCATGGGGCCGAACATGCGCTCGGGCTGGCCGGGGTCCTCGAAGACGATCCGGTCCCTGCTTTGGGGGTCGCCGAGCGCGTGCCAGTAGACCTTGTTGTGCAGGTGCTCGTCCGCCGTGTCCGCGCCGGTCATCGACGGGTACCGGTTGTAGAAGAACCCGAAGTTGTCGTGGCGCCACGCGATCCCCGTGAACTTGCAGTGGACGAGATGGTCCGGCAGGTATTCGTCCGTATCCACCCGCCGGACCCTGAACTCCTGCATGTCGCTCCCGCTCGTCGAGATGCCGCAGGCGAAGAGGGTGCCGTCGTGGGAGAGGTGCGCCGACGCCGAGACCGTGCCGTCGGGGCTCAGGAGGTTGGGGTCGAAGACGACCCGTGGCAGGGCGTCGAGCGTGTCCTGGACGTAGAGGACGTAGTGGTGCTGGAGTCCGTCGTTCTTGTGGAAGAAGAACCGGCGGCCCCGCCGGAACGGGAGGCTATAGCGCGGGTAGTCCAGCATCTTCTTCATGCGCTCGGCGAGCCGGCCCTTGAGGTCGCCGGCGTCCAGGAACTCGCGGGTCAGCCGGTTCTGGGCCTCGACGAACGCCTGCGTTTCGGGTGCTTCGGGCTCCTCGAGCCACCGGTACGGGTCGGCGACCGGCGTGCCGTGGTGCGTGTCGACCACGTCACCGCGCCGGGCCGGGGGGTAGCTCCACGTGGCCATGCCGCCATTACACCATCAGGAAACCGGTGGCTGCTTCCTCGGAAAGAGCGTATTCTTGAACCCAGAGAGCTTGAAGAAGGAGTTGTTCAGTGACCAGCGATCACGAGTCTTCCCTGAGTTTCCTCTCCTGCCGGATCGCGTTGAGTGCCGATTCCGGCGAACCCTTAGAGGCCATCAAGAGCTTCTTCTCCAGCCATTTCGCCTTCGCGGACTTGGTTTCGGCTGAACCCGTGCTTGCGCACGTGCACCTCACCCGCTCGCCGTTTCCGAGCCCGTCTTCCATCTTTGACCACGCGGACGTCGTGTTCCTGCGGCTGAGCGACAGCCCGTTCTTCACGATTCCCGGCCGTCGAACCCGGCTGGACGGCGAAGAGCTCGTGCGATGCGACAAGAGTGGCACGGTCATCCGCTACCGGGGCTCGGAGATCACGGTCCATGTCCAGGAATCCGGCTACGGCCTGGATCTGATTGAGCTCATTCGTGACCTGGTGTTCAAGGACCTCGAGCGCACCGGAGTGCTGATTCTCCATTCGACGGTCGTGGCGCGCGATGGCCGCGCCGTCCTGATCGTCGGCGGGAAGGGCGCGGGCAAGAGCACGATCGCCCTGCATCTGGCCACCCGGCACGGGTTCGCCTTCATGAGCGGCGACAAGGCGTTCATCTCCGTCGACCGCGGCCGTCCGATGGTGGCCGGGTGGCCCGACTACCCGCACATCGGCGTGGGCACTCTGCGCGATCTGCCCGATCTGGCGCCCAAGTTTGGTATGCCGTTGTCCGAAATGGAGGGACTCTCCCCGAGTGACAAGGTGGAGCTCTCGCCGCACAAGTTCCGGCAAGCCATCGTCCACACCGGTCCGGGCGGTCTTCTCCCGGTCGACTGCGTCCTCTATCCCCGGGTGGACCCTCTCGCGGCAAGCTCGGTGTCGGCCATCGGGAATCACCGAGTCCTACTCGACCAGAATACGGAAACCGCGTTTGGACTCCACTCCGGCTGGAACAGCTTCCAGGAGCCCGCGCCCGTGGCGCTCGCTCCGCTGATCGAGCAGGTCAGCCTGCGCCCGGGTTGGCGGGTGGAGGGCATCGGCGTGCCGGACCTGTCGTGGTTCGATTCAGGGAAGCAGAAGGAGTGACGAACCCGGAGGGGCGTCTAGGGCGGATCACCTTCACCTTCGACGACGGCAAGTTGTCGACACATACGAACGTGTTCCCGCTTCTGCGGGGGGCCGGGCTTCGGGGCCAGCTTGCCGTGATCACGGACTCGGTCGGGCAGGATCAGCAGTACTCATGGGACCACGTCGCGGAGATGGCGGCGGCGGGATGGGAGATCCTGAGCCACTCTCGCACTCACGACTTCGCCATCATGAACGACGAGAAGATGCGTGCCGAGGTGGTGGGAAGCCGGGATCTCCTTCGCGCGCGCGGCTATCCTGCGCGGGTGTTCAGCATGCCCGGCGGGCCCTGGGGCGACGATCCCCAATTCGAGCCGGGGTCGCCATTCGTGGCGCTGGTGCGGCGGACGTATGCGGCGTTCACGCCCGAATCGTCCGGACCGCACCTGATGAAGAATCCCGTCGATCCGTACAACCTCGGGTATATGTGCTGTGAATGCTACGGTGTGGCCGAATGGGAGTATCCGCTGGAGACGATCCTGCAGGCGATCGATGCCGTTGCCCAGGACGGCCTTTGGGTCGATCTGGTGTGGCACGATGTCCGCGGCTTCTACGTCCAGAAGCTGGAGGCCGTGGTCGCCCATGCCCTGCCGCTCGTCCGGTCCGGGCGGCTCGTGAACGTCACGATCAGCGAGGCCATCGGTCTGGCGACGAACGGGCCGCGACCATGATGCCCGGCGATCTCGAAGAGGTCATTCGCGCGATGCCCAAGGTCGAACTGCACGTCCATTTGGAGGGGGCGATGGAACCCGAGACCGTGTGGGGACTCGCGGAGCGCAACGGCATCCCCCTGCCGGCGGCCTCGGCGAAGGCTTGGCGTGCCCAGTACGGGTTCCGCGACTTCAACCACTTCATCGAGCTCTACGCCCTCGCCACGAGCACCGTCCGGACCGCGGACGACTTCGTGTTCCTCGTCGAGCGGTTCTGCGCGGGACAGGCGGCCCAGCACATCCTCCACAGCGAGGTATCCCTGAGCACGTCGCTCCATCTCGAGAAGCTCCCGGGCGAGGCGCTGGCGGACGCGCTGGCCGAGGGCGTACGCCGCGGGCGGGCTGCCCATGGGGTCAGCGCGGTCATCCTGGCGGACATTTCACGGCACCTTCCCGCCAGCGCTCCCGGCGTCCTCGAGTTCCTAGTGATGGCAAGAGCGCGGCACCCCGATGTCTTCGTCGGCCTCCAGCTCGGCGGCAAGGAGGAGGGATACCCGCCCGAGTTATTCACCGAGGTGTATGCCCAAGCGCGGCAGGCCGGCCTGCGCGTCGTCGCCCATGCCGGCGAGGACGACGGACCGAGGAGCGTCCGCGGGGCGGTCGAGGCCCTGCACGCGGAACGCATCGGCCACGGCATCCGGTGCCTCGAGGACCCGGCCGTGGTGGAGCTCCTGCGCGCCCGGCGGATTCCGCTCGAGGTCTGCCCGACCAGCAACGTCTGCCTCAAGGTCGTGCCCGATCTTTCCAGCCATCCGCTGCCGCACCTGATGCAGAAGGGTCTCGTCGTCACGCTCAACTCCGACGATCCGCCCATGTTCGGCACCACGCTGACTGATGAGTACCTGCGGTGCGTGCGCACCTTCGGCTTCGAGGCGGACGCGATCGAAGCCCTGTCGTTGAACGCCGTCCGGGCTTCGTTCCTGCCGGCCGAGGCCCGGTCGACCATGGAACGGGAGTTCTCGACTTCCTTCTCCCGGCTCCGGAACGCGCGGGGTTGAGGCGTGACGTCCAAGGAGCGGGTCCTGACGGCGCTGGCGCGCCGGGAGCCGGACCGGGTGCCCATCAACTACATGGCGAACCCGGGCATCCACCAACGTCTCGAGGCGCACTTCGGGGGCCGGGACGTGCTGAAGGCGCTCGGAGTCGACTTTCGGGGGATCTGGGTGCCGTACGCCGGCTCGCCGCTGCACGGCAAGGCGGCGGACCGGCACGTCGATCCGGAGTGGGGATTCCACACGCGCTGGGTCGAGCACGGTAGCGGCGGATACTGGGACTACTGCGACTTCCCGCTCGAGGACGCGGACGAGGCGGCGGTAGCCGCCTGGCCGATGCCGTCGCCGGACGACTACGACTACCGGGGCGTCCTCGCCGGGTGCCGGCGCCTCGGTGCGTTCGCCGTCCACGTGGGGAACCCCGGGCTCGGCGACGTCATCAACTCCACGGGCTTCCTCTGCGGCATGGCCCGGGTGCTCGAGGGCCTGCTGGAGGACGATCCCGCGATCCTGCGGCTGATCGACCGGCGGCTGGCCGTCCAGCTTGAGGTCACCCGCCGGACCCTCGAGGCCGCCCGGGGCGGAGTCGACTTCGTCTGGATGGGCGAGGACCTCGGCGCGCAGAATCTCCCGCTCATCTCCGTCGAGCTGTACCGCCGGCACCTGCGTCCGCGCCACCAGGCCTTCGTCGACCTCGCGAAGGCCTTCCGCCTGCCGGTCATGATCCACACGTGCGGGTCCAGCAGTTGGGCCTACGAGGATTTCATCGCCATGGGGATCGACGCCGTGGATACGCTCCAGCCGGAGGCGAGGAACATGTCGCCGGCGTATCTCAAGAAGACGTTCGGCGGACGGCTGGCGTTCCATGGGTGCGTCTCGACCGCGGGCCCGGTGGCGTTCGGCACCGTCGCGGAGGTGACGGCCAGCGTCCGGGAGACGCTCGAGATCATGATGCCCGGGGGTGGCTACTGCCTGTCGCCCACCCACCAGCTCCAGGACAACTCGCCGACCGAGAACGTCCTGGCCATGTACGACGCCGCGCGCACCTACGGGAGGTACCGCGTATGATCCAACCTATGATCGTCAGGAGCGCGACCGCCGGGGACATCCCCGCGATGCTCGCCCTCTGGCGGCAGTTCTGGAAGCCCCAGCCGTACGAGGCCAACCTCCCGATGAAGATCGAGAGGGAGCCCGACCTCGTGGTCGTGGCCGAAGACGGCGGCCGGATCGTGGGCACCGTGATCGGCGGGTCCGACCTGTGGTGGGCCTGGATCTACCGGGTGGCGGTGGATCGCGAATGCCACCAGAAGGGGGTCGGGACGGCCCTGCTCAAGGAGATCCTCCAGCGCTTCAAGGCCCGGGGCATTCACGGCGCCGACCTGATCGTCTCTCCCGGGAACGAGCCGATGCTCGCGCTCGTCCGGAAGCTCGGAGGCCGCGAACACGCCGACCGGCGCTACTCGATCGGGTTCTGACCCGGTCCGGACGGCTCGACGGGGCCCGCGGCTATAATCAGGCCGGTCATGAAGATCGGGTTCCTCGCGTCGCACCGGGGCAGTGACATGCAGGCGGTTCTCGACGCGTGCAGGGCCGGGCGCCTGCATGCCACGCCGGCCGTCGTGATCAGCAACAACGGCGACGCGGAAGCGCTCGTCCGGGCCGAGCGGGAGGGGATTCCCCACTACCACCTGAGCGGCACGACGCATTCCGATCCGGAGGCTTTGGATGCCGCCATTCTCGACTCGCTGGTGGGCCACGGTGTGGAGTGGGTCCTGCTGGCCGGATATCTCAAGAAGCTGGGGCCGCGGACCCTCGGTGCCTTTCGGGGCCGCGTCCTGAACATCCATCCGGCCCTCCTCCCCAAGCACGGGGGGCAGGGCCTGTACGGCGACCGCGTGCACGCGGCCGTGCTGGCGGCGGGGGAGCGGGAGACCGGGGTGACGATCCACCTGGTGGACGAGGAGTACGATCACGGCGCGATCGTGGCGCAGTGCACGGTTCCGGTCGTGGCCGGGGATACCGTGGCCTCGCTCTCCGCGCGCGTGATCGAGCGTGAGCACGTGTTCCTGGTCGAGACGCTGGAGCGTCTCGCGGTACAATAGGGCCAGAGTGAAAGATCGGCTGGCGACCACGCAGGTCAACCCAGCCGATGCAGGAGGCCCGACTTGACCAAGGCGCAGATCAAAGAGATGGAACCACTCATCACCGAGATCGTCGAGCAGAAGCTCATCGAGATCCTCGGGGATCCGGATTCCGGCTACGAGCTGAAACCGGCCATCAAGGCCAGGCTCCGCAAACGCCTCGTTTCGGGTCACCTCATCCCCGCGCAGAAGGTGGCCCGCGACCTTGGGCTCAAGTGGTGACGTCTGGCTGAGGTCGAGTTCACCCCGGAGGCCGCTGGGGACATGGCCGGGCTTGATCAGACGGTCGCCCAGCGAGTGTTGACGAAGATTCGTTGGCTTGCGGAGAACCTCAACGTCATCACGCCGATCCGGTTGACCGGCAAGCTTCGCAATATCTGCAAGCTCCGGGTGGGGGATTGGCGGGTTTTCTACGAATACCAGGCCGATGCCGACCGTATGGTCATCCGGGCCGTTGGCAATCGACGGGAGGTCTACCGTCCCCACCGCTGACCGGCGACGACATCCGAACAGCGAAGCCCTTCCGGTTGGTGAGGTGTAGAGTTCCCGCAGAGGAGGTCCATTGAAGCGGACGCGGTACGACGAGATCGCGGAGAAGTACCACGAGGACCGCAGGCACCGGGACATCGGCCCGGCGGACCTCGTAAAGGAAAGACTGGAAGAGGCGAGTACTCCCGTGGCTGTCCTGGATGTCGGCTGTGGTACCGGAATCTGGCTGGCCGCGCAGACAAGACACTTCGCGGGGCGATCCGTCCGGTGGGTCGGCGTGGACCCCTCGGGAGGGATGCTCGCGGTGGCGAAACGAGCCCTTCCCGGCGTCGAGCTGATCCAGGGTCGGGCGGAGCGGTTGCCGTTCCCGGCCGAATCGTTCGATGTCGTGGTTTCGATCACGGCCTTCCATCATTTCGAGGACAAGCCGGCGGCGGTGTCGGAGATGGCGCGAGTGTTGAAGCCCGGCGGCACGATCCGGATTGCGAACATCGAGCCCTGGAGCATGCGCCGGTGCTGGATCTACACGCGATTCCCGGAGACGTGGGAGGGTGACCAGGAGCGGTTCTGGCCCGTGGAGCGCATGGTGGCCGAGTTCGCGCGCCACGGGTTCACGTGCGCCATCGACATCGCGAAGAGCACGGCGACGCATCGCCTGTCGGACCACCTGGCGGAGGCCGAGCGGCGTACGACTTCCCAGCTCGACGTCCTCGACGATGCCGCCTACGAGCGCGGGCTGGCCACCCTCCGGGCGGACGTGTCCGCCAATCCGGAGCGGGGTCTTGAGTCCGAGGGTGCGTTCCTGACCCTGACCGCGAGGAGGCCCTGATGAAGCGGAGGTACTCAAAGATGAGTGACGCACCGGTCCGGATCAGGACGATGCGGGCACGGGATGTCGGGGCCGCGACGAGGCTGTGGCGGCGCTCCAGCGGACTGGGCCAAGACACGCCCGCGACGGTGCTCCGGTTCCTGCGGAGGAATCCGGGCATGTCGTTCGTGGCCTTCAGGGGCCGAACCATGGTGGGGGCCGTTCTGGGCGGACACGACGGGCGGCGGGGGACGCTGTGGCATCTCGCCGTCGCGCCCTCGGTGCGCCGGTCCGGCCTCGGGACCACGCTCACGAACCGCGTGCTGGCCGCCCAGCGGGCGAAGGGCATCCGCAAGACCATCATCCTCGTGCTCCGGGACAATCCGAAGGCGGTCTCCTTCTGGCGCCGGACCGGGTGGACCGCCATGCCGGTGGTGGCTCTCTCGAAGCCGGGGCGGTGAGCGAGATCGCCGTCCTCTTCGACCTCGGCGGCACCCTCGTGGACTACTACGAGTGGACCGAGTGGCCGGCCGTCTACGCCGAGTGCATCGAGCGGGCGGTGTCCTTCCTGAAGACGCGCAGCATTCCCGCGTTGGACGACGCCGAGGTCGTCCGCCGCATGGACTCGATCCGTGAAGAGGAACGACAGCGGCTCCGCGTCAGGGGTGACTGGCGCGTCTGGCCGATCGAGGAACGGATGAAGCTGGCGCTGTTCCCCGACGGATCCGCCGTCGAGGCCGGACTGCTGCAACTGGTCGGCCGTGAGTTCATTGCTCCGATGTTGGCCCGGGCGAGACTGATCCCGGGGTCGTTGCCGGCCCTCGAGGCCCTGCGGAACCGGGGGCTGCCGATGGCGATCGTGACGAACACGCCGTGGGGGAGTCCGCGCGAGCCCTGGGTCGAGGAGATTCACCGGCATGGCCTGGACGAGTTCACGAAGACCTTCGTGACGTGCCGGGACGCGGGGTGGCGCAAGCCGGACCGACGGGTGTTCGCGCTGGCCTGTGATCGCCTCGGGGTTCGCGCGGAGCACTGCTGGTTCGTCGGCGACGAACCGGTCTGGGACTACGAAGGCGCGGCCGCGGCCGGGATGAAACCCGTCCTGCTGGACCGCAAGGGCCAGCACGCGGGCAAGGGCCTGACCGTCATCCGGCAGTTGGGCGAACTGGTCGGCCTTCTGGAGTAGCCGTTACCGCTTTCTCGCGAACGTGTCGGAGGTCGCGCGAGCCCCTGGGGGACGGTCAGGGCACGATCCGGAACCCCCGGCGTCCGCCGAGCCGGTAGGTCGAGAACCCCCGGCGGTCGAGCGTGAAGATCCGGTCGCATCCCAGATCCTCCGCCAGCACAACCAGCGACGCGTCGGCGTAGTCCATGGGCGTGTCCCGGTATTTCCTGACCAACACGAGGGACCGGCGAAGCGACTCCGGGGTGGCCGGGGCGATGGTCACGCCCGCTTCGAGCAGGAACTCCAGGCAACGCTCGGCCCCGGCCGGGGCCCGGGCGAGGAGGTGGCAGGCCTCGGTCACGACGGCCTCGGTGGTGACCAGTGCACTCTCTAGGGATCCGTAGACGGCCCGGCAGGCGGTATGGTCGGTCTGGCCGCGGTCGAGCAGCGACACCAGCGCGCCGGTGTCCAGGATTACCTCAGCGGGCACGGCGCAAGGATTCGATCAGGTATTCGCGATGGCGCCTTGCCAGGTCGGGAACGCCCGTGTTGACCGAGCCGATCAGCCGCTTGGCCCGTTCCCGTGCCGCACGTCCGTTACCGTTCGCGTGGATCGCGACCCACTGCTCCACGGCCAGGCGCACGACGTCCGACCGACGGCGGGTCAGCCGCTTCGCCGCCGCGTCGACCTCGCGAACCAGCTTGTCGGGCATCCTGACCACGATCTGTGATGACATTGGTAGTCCTCCTGCATCCCATTGTAATGCAGGTGCACTATCCGCGGCTAGGTGCGGAGGACCATGTCGGTCACTCCACAAGGCCCTGGATCGCCGACCGGGGAGAACCCGTGAGCCATGTAGAAGCGTTTCAGCGGTTCGATGTTCCGGTGGACGGCGGTGAGGAAGAACTGGCGGAGGCCGTCCGCGTGCGCACGAGCGAGCAGGGCGCGAAGGAGTCGTCCGCCCAGAGCCGCTCGAGACGGGCCACCTGATCGAGTTCGGCGGGAAGGCACGGGCCGATCTCGACCGGAGGATTCTGCGGGGTCGTTGTCACCGCTTCCTTGCGAACGCGTAGAGTTTGCGGCCGTGCATGGCGGCGGCGCCGGGCGGGCCCTCGGTTGAGCCCGTGAGATCGGATTCCCGGAACACGCGGTTGTCGTAGCCGGCGAGCCACTCGAACCCGGCCCCCTCGACCAGTTGCCGGGCCTCCTCGGGGTAGAGAAGCCGGTACTCGGCGTAGTCTTCTACGTCCGGCTGCCCGGGAATCAGCCAGGTTCGCTTCCGCTTGAGGAGCCGGGCGGAACGGTCCAGCGTGTGGATCGAGATCGTCGTTGCCGCGAACCCGGGAACGTCTACGCGGGCTTCGATCCGTTCCTGGAATCCATTGCCGTCCAGGTAGCACCGGGCATTCAGCACGTCGAAGATGAGGAGCGATTGGGAGCGGGAATGCGCGGCGAACGTGGAAAGAGTCCGCCCGAGGTCCTCGTCCGTCAGGGCGTATGACAGCGGGTTGCCCAGACTCACGATGGCATCGAAGGTCCGGCCCAGCCGGATCGTGCGCATGTCGCCCTGCCGGATGACGAGTCGGAGTCTCATCTTGCGCGCATAGGCCACATTGGACTCGAGGAAATCCACTCCCCAGCATTCGGGGATCGTTCTGGAAAGCCGCTCGAGCTCCCTGCCGGTACCGCACCCCACATCGAGCACGGACTGCGGTGGAACCGCGAGCCAACGCGAGAAGGCGGTCAGACACATGGCCAGCGTGGTCTCGCTCGCGTCGGGAAAGACCAGGTCGTACAGAGCGGGCCGGTCATAGAGGAGGCTGTGCACCCGGGCGTCCATGAGCTGACGGTACCACATGGGTCATAATGGTGCCGTGGCAAACGACTTCCTCCCGGGGTGCAAGGTCTGCGAGCGCATGGCGGCGGAGGCGAAGCGCGGAAACCCGTACCTGATCGCGGAGTTCGAGCATTCGTTCTTCGTGGTGGGGGACCACCAGTACTGCCCCGGATACAGCCTGACCCTGCTCAAGCGGCACGCGCGGGAACTGCACGAGCTGTCCGAGCCCGAGCTCGACGCCGTCTTCGCCGAGATGATGAAGGGCTACCGGGCGGTCGAGAAGACTTTCAAGCCGTGGAAGATGAACGTGCTTTCGCTCGGGAACGGGGACGAGCACGTGCACTGGCACATCTTTCCGAGGTACGAGTCCGATCCCAACCACCGCCGCGACCCGTTCTTCAACAGCCCGCAGTTCAAGGACCACCTGATCACGCTCGATCAGGCCCGCGAGATCGCGGCCAAGATCCGGGCGAATCTCTGAGTGGTGTCATGGCTGACCTGATCGAGGAGCAGAAGGCCTACTACGAGGCCCGCGCGGGCGAGTACGACGAGTGGTGGAACCGCCGGCGGCGGTACGACCTCGGCCCCGACGGCAACCGGGCGTGGGGCCGGGAAGCGGAAGCCGTGGTCCGGATGCTCGACGAGCTCCCACTGGGCGGAGAAATCCTCGAGTTCGCGGGCGGCACCGGGATCTGGTCCACGTACCTCGCGCGGCGGGCGAAGCGGGTCGTCGTGCTCGATGTCTCCCCGGCGATGACCGCGATCGGCCGGGCGAAGCTCGACGCGGCGGGGCTGCTCGACCGCGTGGAGTACCGGATGATCGACCTTTTTGCCTGGAAGCCGTCGGAGCAGTTCGATCATGCGTTCGCGGGGTTCTGGGTCTCGCACATCCCCGAGGACCGGCTCGACGCCTTCTTCACCAAGGCCGCCGCGTCGCTGAAGCCAGGGGGGATCTTCATGATTCTCGAAGGCCAGACGTCACGGCTGAGGACAGCCAAGCAGGGCACCTCGCGCGTCGATGCAGATATCGAGGCGCGGACCTTGAACGACGGGACGACCTTCCACATCGTCAAGCGTGAGATAGATCGCGAGGACCTGATCGAGCGGCTGGGCCGAGCCGGGCTCCAGGCCCGGGTCAGGCAGACCGCCCAGCAGTTCCAGCTCGCCATTGCCCGCAAGCAGGGGTGACCCCACGAGCACGTCCAAGCCGGTCAGGGCTTGGATTTCGGGCGGCGGACAATTCCCCGGACAGCCCGGCATGAGCAGGTAGATGGGGAAAGGCGGGGCGTCCGAACTCCCAGACGACCTGCGCGAGCGGATCGAGCGGCATCCCTGGGACCTGACCTTGCCGCGCCTGCTCGCGCACGCCCGGGCCCGGATCCGGGAACGGTTCTGGTCGGGCGTCCTGTCCGGGCCCATCCCGGGAGGCATCCAGGCGGAAGACATGGTGAACATGGCTGTCGAGAAGCTCATGGGCCGGCAGCGGCGGTGGGATCCCGTCCGCCAGCCTGATCTGGAGGACTACCTCAAGGGCGTGATCGACAGTGAGATCAACCACCTGGCGGAAGGATGGGAGAACCGCCACGTGAGGCCGGAGGCCGTGTTCCCCGGTGCCGAGGGGGAGAAGGGCGTCCTGGACGGGATTCCCGAGGAAATGGCGGGCGTGGAGGAGCGGATGGCGGAGCGTCAGGAGCACGGCCGGGCGGAGGCGTTCGCCGCGGGCTTCCTGGCTTCGCTCGCGGACGAGCCGCTCCTCCAGCGGGTGGCGGAATGCATCGTGGACGGGCTGGGGAAGCCGGCGGAGATCGCCGCCCGGCTTGGGATCGGGGCGGACGAGATCTACCGCGTCCGCAAGAGGCTGCAGAGGCGACTCGAGGACTACTACGAACACTGGCGGAAATCCGGCAAGCCGGGCCGGGGAGGAGACATGCCATGGGGATGAACGGGGCCGTCGAGATGAAGGTCGAGGGGGTGCGCAGCGTGGTGCGGGCGTTCGAGCAGGATTCGCAGGCCGTGATCCTGTCCGCGGCCGGGGGGGAGACCACGCTGGCGATCTGGGTCGGCGAGAAGGAGGCGGAGTGCATCCAGCTCGCGCTGGAGGGCAAGCCGCACCCCGGGGGCCTCACGGAACCCCACGCGCTCCTCGCGAACACGATCGCGCTCATGAACGGGGTGGTCCGGCGGGCGGAGATCACGGCCATGTGGGACTTCAACTTCTACGCGGCCATCGTGGTGGAGCAGGACGGCCAGGAGCGCGTGATTGAGGCCCGTCCATCGGACGCGATCGTGATCGCGGCCAGCAGCCGGGTTCCCATCCGGGTGGCTCCGGATGTGCTGAAGGAGGCCGGCATCGGGAAGGGTGACGGGCGCGACCTGGTCGCGGGGGCGTCGAAGGGGGATCTGCTCCGGCTGGCCTACGGCTGGCTGTCGCTCGGCCGCACCGACGATGCGGTGGCGGCGGGGGAGCGCCTCCTCGAACTCGAGCCGACCCAGCTCTACGTAACCGACGAGCTGGCCAAGACGTACGCGGGGATGGGGTCCCTGCACCGGGCGTGGGGTGTCTACGAGCGGGGCATCCGGGCGTGTCTGGATCGGGGCAACGGCCAATGGGCCGCGGTCCTTGCCCGCGGGCTCGCCGCGCTGGCTCCGCAGGAACTGAAGAAGAAGCCCCCTGTCCATGTGAGCGCCCCGCGCGTCATCGACGACTTCGGGGAAGTCTCGGCCAACGGCTGGTGGGCGTGGGGCGGCTCGTCGGAGGGCGGGAGCGTGCCGGCTCCGGCCGGCCGGGCGGGCCGGGCCTACCGGTTCGCGTTCGAGTACGCGGAGAACCCGTGGCCGTGGTTCTACCTCGAGTTCGGCCCGAACCAGATCTGGGACGCCGCGCAGGCGATCGCGTTCGCCGTCCATCTCGGGGAGGATCCGGCCCGGAAGGAACCGGTCAGGATGATCCTCGACATCCCGTTCTGGAACAAGACGGCATCCTCGTTTCAGACTCCCGTGGTCGAGCTCAAGCCCGGGTGGAACGAGTTCCGCTGGCCGTTCGCCGACCCCACGTGGGGCTGGAAGGAACACCGGCGGGGCGATCTGGTGGAGCGCGTGCCGTTCCCCCTCCCGTCGAAGGAAGCCATCCGGGGCGTGACCTTCTTTTTCCCCGGCGAGGGGCGAAAGGGCCGGGTGACGGTCCACATCGCGAACGTCCGGCTGGAGTAGGCCGAAGCCCTGTGCCTACTTTCCTGACCACTCCAGGCTGTAGGTGGTTTCGCCCGGGATGAACCCGACCGACTCGTAGATGCGGGCCGCGTGATAGCCGGGGTCGGCCCCCAAGGCGAGGGTCGAGATGCCGTATTCCCGAAGGGCAAGTGATGACGCCGCATGGACCAGGGTTCCGCAGATGCCCTGCCGCGCGAACTCGGGATTCGTGGCAACGTCCAGGATCAGCCCGGTCTTTCCGTCGTGGAACAGACCAAGCTGGCCCGCCAGCCGGTCGCCCAGAAAGGCGCCGAACCAGTTGCCCATGCCTGCGTTCGCCATGGCCTGATAGGTGGCCATCCGCCTCCGCGAGAACTCCCGGTAGGAAGCCGGATCGAAACCTCCGCCGCAGGTGAGTTGCATGAGTTCGACCGCCTGGTCGACCTCGCCCGCGATCGGGCGGATCAGGACCTTGTCGTTCGGTCTTGGTGGGGCGTTAACCTTGGAGGCGTAGAGAGAGAGGTCCTTGTCAACGCTGAAACCCGCGTTCACAAACTCATGGGTCTCTCCCTGTTCCTGGAGGGCGAGGTCCCACGCGAACGCCATGTGCGTGATCCGGTCGTAGTACGGAAACTCGTCGCGATAGAGAGCCGTCCATCGGGCGCAATCGCCCTGGCGCGGCGCGGCGGAGAACAGGATGTAGTTCCCCCAGTAGTAGTCGGCGTGCGAGGGCGTCCGGACGACCGTGTATTCGCCCCGGTCGAACACCTCGCCCTCGAACCGCGCGAGGTTGAGTTCCGTCCGGTGCACGAGCGAATGGACCAGCATGACGATTGGTCCATTATGGAACTCGCGTCCCGGGGACACAACGGCAGGTAGGCGGGTAGAATACGCCAATGGAGTTCGAGGTCGGCGAGATTCCGGTTGTGGAGCTGGCCAGGGTCATCGGGCCGATCATCGCGATTCGCACGTCGGCCTATGAGCGGTGGAACGGCCAAAAGTCGGAAGAAGACCAGCGCAAGGAAGCCGAGGCGTGGCTCCAGAAGATTCCGAGCCGCGACGGGGCGGCCATCTTCGTCGCCAAGACGGGCGGAGAGTGCATCGGGTATCTCTGGGGCAACGAGCGGACGTCCGGCGATTTCTACATCTCCCATGTGGGAGTCAGGCAGGACGGCAAGCGCGGTGGGATTGGCCGGGCGCTGGTCAAGGCCAGCGAGGATCTGGCGAGGAAGCGCGGATGCCGTGTGCTGAGCACTTCGACCTACAACCGGTTCGCGGGCATGCTCATCCTGCTTCTCAGCGAGGGGTTCGAGATCGTGGGTACCACGAAGCCAGAGGGGAAGACCGATGTCCGGATCGAGCTCGAGAAGCGGTTGGTCTGAACGGTCCAGCATGATCTTCTTCGATCTGGATGGCACGCTCCTGGACGACGATGCCGAGGTGCAGGCGGCCGTCGCGAGGTTCCACGACCGGTTCCGCCAGGAGCTTCCCGCGGACCCGGCCGCGTTCCTCGTCAGGTGGAGGGAATTGTCGGAATGCTGGTTCAACCGGTATCTCAAGGGCGAGGTCGGGTTTCAGGGGCAGCGGCGAGGGCGGATGCGCGAGCTGTTCCCGGAGCTCGACGACGAGGAGGCGGACCGCCGGTACTCGGTCTTCCTGGCGGGGTACGAGCAGAACTGGCGGCTCTTCCCGGACGTCCAGCCGGCGCTGGCAGCGCTTGCCGGAAAGCCGTTGGGGATCATCACGAACGGGGATTCGGTCCAGCAGCGCTCGAAGCTCGACCGGATGGGGATCGCGGACCGGTTCTCCGTCGTCATCATCTCGGGGGAGATGGGAGTTGCCAAGCCCGAACCCGGAATCTTCGCGGAGGCGTGCCGCCGGGCCGGGGAGGCGCCGGGACTCTGCTGGTACGTGGGCGACCGTCTCGAGACCGATGCGATGGCCGCGGTGGCGGCCGGGATGCGCGGCGTCTGGCTTAACCGGGATCCGGCCCGCCCCGCCGATCCGCGCGTCCCCACGATCCGGACGCTGGCGGAGGTCCCCGCTCTCGTCTGACGGCTGGCGCAGGCGCTGTTCGGGTTGGGCGGGGGTATCTTGGCCGGCAAGATTGTCAGGCCCTGTAAGCAGAAGAGCCGGCAATCCAAGCCGGACTCCAATCGTTAGGCTGGAAGACATTTATGACCATGGAGGCACCATGACGAATCCGCGGGTCCGGGTACTGTTGCTGCTCATGCTCGCCGCCTGTTTCGGCATCCTGCTCATCGGCGGACGGATGATCCACCGGGACAAGCCGCCCATCCCTGAGTCCGTGGTGACGGGCAAGCGGCAGGTGGTCTTCACCGGTGCCGACGTCATGGCCGGGCAGCAGCACTACTTCAGCCGGGGCGGTCAGCACATCGGGTCGATCTGGGGACACGGGTCGTACCTCGCGCCGGACTGGTCCGCGGACTGCCTCCACCGGACGGGGCTCTACGTCGCGGCGAGGAAGCTGGGGAAGAACCCCGCCCAGGCCCGCGCCTTCGCGCAGGCGGACCTCGACGCGCTGGATCCCGTCGTGCGCGCGACCGTCGAGGCGAAGGTCGTCGCCGAGCTCAAGCCGAACCGGTACGACGCCGTGACGGGGGTCCTGACATTCACGCCGCTCCAGGCCGAGGCGTTCAAGGCGCTCGTGCCGTACTACACCGGGCTCTTCCGGGACGGCAACGACCGGATGGGTCTCCAGGCGGGCATCGTCAAAGACGAGGCCGAGGGCCGCGCCATGACGAGCTTCTTCGCGTGGCTGGCGTGGGCGGCGGTCACCAACCGGCCCGGCCAAGCCGTGACCTACACGAGCAACTGGCCGTTCGACCCGCTCGTCGGGAACGGCCCGCTCCCGGGCACGTTGATCTGGTCGATCGCGAGCGTCATCCTGCTCATCCTGGCCGTCGGCCTCGTGATCTTCTTCTATATGAGGTACATCCGCGAGGACTCGTACGAGGCCAAGCCGGTGGCGGCGCTGGCGGAGCCCGCTCCCACCCCGAGCCAGAAGGTCACGCTCGCGTTCTTCTCCGTCGCGATGGCCCTCTTCGCCCTCCAGGCCGTACTCGGGTCCGGCGTCGGCCACTTCGTAGTCGAGGGCACCCGGTTCGCGGGGTTCCCGATCGCGCACTACCTGCCGTACGCGGCCCTGCGGACCTGGCACCTCCAGCTCGCGATCTTCTGGATCGCGACCTGCTTCGTGGCGGCGGGCCTCTTCGTCGGACCCTGGATCTGCACCGAGCCGCGCGCCCAGGCGCCGTGGGCGATCTTCGTCCTCGTCGCGGTCGCGATCGTGATCGTGGGGACGCTCGTGGGCACCTGGGCTTCGGTGCAGGGCCTCATGGGGAACGCGTGGTTCCCGTTCGGCCACCAGGGATATGAGTATCTCGAGCTCGGCCGCGTCTGGCAGATCCTGCTGGCCGCCGGTCTCGCGGTCTGGCTCGTCCTCGTCTACCGCGCCATCCGGCCCGCGCTCGAGGGGGAGGCGGACCGCGGCGGGATCATTCACCTCCTCCTGTACAGCTCCGTGAGCATCCCGCTGTTCTACGTCCCCGCGCTTTTCTACTGGCGCGGCGCGCATATCTCGGACGCGGAATACTGGCGCTGGTGGGTCGTCCACCTCTGGGTCGAGGGGTTCTTCGAGGTATTCGCCACGGTCCTGATGGCGTTCTTCCTCTCGCGGCTCGGGGTCATCACCGAGAAGTTCGGGCTGCTGACCATCTACCTCTCGGTCTTCCTGTACCTGGGCGCCGGCGTCGTCGGCACGTTCCACCATCTCTACTGGACCGGGACCCCGGTGCCGATCATGGCGCTGGGCGCGATGTTCTCCGCACTCGAGATCGTGCCGCTCACGATCCTGGGGTTCGAGGCCGCGATCAACGTGCGCGCGATCGCGGGGGGCGGTCAGGCCTGGCCGTTCCGGTGGCCGGTCGCGTTCTTCATCGCGGTCGCGTTCTGGAACATGGTCGGAGCCGGCGTCTTTGGGTTCCTGATCAACCCGCCGATCGTCCTCTACTACATCCAGGGCACGAACACGACGCCCCTGCACGCGCACACGGCGCTCTACGGCGTGTACGGCACGTTCGCGATCGCGCTCATGCTGTTCTCGATGCGGCACATCGTGCCGCTCCACGCGTGGTCCGACCGTCTGCTCAAGTGGGCGTTCTGGTGCCTGAACGGCGGCCTGGTCGCGATGACGCTCTTCAGCCTGCTCCCCGCGGGTTTCTACCAGTTCTACTACGCCGTGAAGTACGGCATGTGGTACGCGCGGAGCCCCGAGGTCACGTCCGGGCCCGTCCTGCGCGCGCTCGGTTACGCCCGGATCGTGCCCGACCTCGTGTTCTGGGCCGGCGCGATCCTGATCCTGGCGTTCACCGTGCGCGCCACGGCGCTGACCTTCCTGAAGCGGAAGGCGTCGTAGCCACAGTAGGGACGGTCAGCGGGAGTTCAGTTCCGGGCGGCTTCGGGGATTTCGTCGATCGCGACCTCGGCGACGGTGACCGTGGTCATCTTGTCGCCCATGACGATCTTCTGAACGACGTCGATGCCCTCGAACACCTGCCCGAAGGTCGCGTATTGGCGGTCGAGGCTCGGCAGGGCGTCGAGGCAGATGTAGAACTGGCTGCCGGCCGAGTTCGGGTCGCTGGTCCGCGCCATCGCGACCGTGCCGAGCAGGTGCTTGCGCTCCGAGAACTCGCCCTTGATGGCCCAGCCCGGCCCGCCGGAGCCGTTGCCGGCGGGGTCGCCGCCCTGGATGACGAAGCCCGGGACGACCCGGTGGAACGAGAGGCCGTCGTAGAACCTCTTCTCCACGAGTTTGACGAAGTTGTCCACGGTGGCCGGCGCGTACTGCGGCAGGAGCGTGAACTTGATGGTGCCTTTCGTGGTCTGCATGGTGACTACCTTCATGGTTGGTTTGTCGCTCCTTGCCGGCTTGTTTTCGGGCGTGGTGTTCGTGGTGGTCTTCGTGCAGGATGAGATCATGGCGATGAGTCCGGTGACGGCGATCAGAGTCCTGGATATCTTCATCGATTCTCCTCCATCCGTGGAATGTCCTGATCGTACCATGGGTTCAGGGCCCGATCGCACAGCCGATCCCTTGACACCCCGTCGACAATGAATGCATGAAGATCGTCTGCGCCGTTGCACCGCTCGCCGTCCTGATCGGTCTTGCCGGGCCGGCAGGCGCCGCGCCCGCGTCCAAGCGGGACTGCCAGGTCGTCATGGACACGTATGTTCAGGAGTTCACGATCGGGTTCGCGAGCGAGGAGGCGGCGGGGAAGGCCTTGGTCGAGATGACTCCCCTTTACGAGGGCCGTGAATGGGCCATCTCCTCGCGGTGGGACGACAACCGGTGGTCCGACCTCGAGATGAAGCGCGTGCTGGAGAAATACGGCTACAAGGCCACCTGGTACCTGAACGAGACGACGATGAACTACTTCGGCTCGGACTACGGCCTGCTCGAACGGGGCAACGGCGGGGCCCGCCTCGCCATGCGGCTGGGGGCGAACGGGTTCTCGATCGGCGGCCACACGCTTTCGCATTCGTGGATGGAAGCCTTGAACCGCAACCGCGCCTGGTGGGAGATGATGGGGGTTCGCATCGACCGCGAGTCCGAGACGGACCGGCCCGTGATCTCGTACGGCACGCCGTTCGGGTTCACCAGGGACATCACCGCCGGCCGCGATCTTTTCGACGACCTGGACGATCTGGTCGTCCGCGCGGGCTACTATCACGGCGACGGGCCGGACTGCTTCATCGGGATCAACTACCTGCCCGGCGACGGTGCCAACATCGACCGCGCGCTGGCCACGACCCTCGCGGACCCCAAAACGATGGCCGCGAACCCGAGCATGTGCCTCGGGTACCACGTCGAGTTCGGGACCCCGGACGCGTGGAGACTCTTCGAAGCGCAGTTGAAGAAGTACGCGCACAACCCGAAGTGGTGGTACTGCAACTGGAACGAGTACGCGGCGTACCGCTGGCAGGTGCTCCATACGCAGGTCAGGACCGCCCGGCTCGGGAACGGCAAGCTCGGGGTGACACTGGTCCGTCCGGAGCTGGTCGAGCTCAACGACGCGGTGCCGCTCACGTTCGTGATCAGGGGCGTGCGGCCGCGGTCCGTCAAGGCAATCGAGAGCCGGGGCGCGGTCGGCAAGCTGACCACCATCGGCGGCGCCTACGCGTTCAATCTCGGCCACGACGCGCCGCGCGCGCTCCCGGCCCGGATCGACCAGCTCGCGACCGGCCGGGGCACGCCGGGCAAGTTCCCGTTCCTCTCGGCGTCCCTCACGAGGAAGGGGACCGAGCTGGAGCTGGAGATCGGCAACTCGGGAGACCAGCCCCTGCGGGACGTGCGGCTCGTGTACCGGCTGCCCTTGGCCTGGAAGAACGGGCTGGTGAAGAGGAAGCCGGGGGACATTCCCGCGAAGGGAAGCGCCAAGGACACGCTCGCGCTCGCATCCGGCCGGACGGACTGGCCCTACCGCGCGGGAGCGTCGCAGTGCGTGGCCCAACTGGACTTCACCCGTGGAGGCGAGCCGGGCCGGCTCTACGTCGTGCTCACGGAGCCGGAGGCCGGGGCCGACGCCTCCTACCCGCGGTCGGGATTCCTCACGCTGGGGCCGCTGTCCGCGAAGCTGAGCGACGTGCGCGCGATTGCGGCGGCGGTCTCCACCTCCCAGGGCCGGACCGAGCGGATCCTCCTCGACGGGGGACGGTCGGTGGCCTGGACGCGGGTAGCCGGGCCGCGGGCAGAGCGGGTCGGCGCCGAGATCGTGTGCACGGTCGGGGACTCGAAGTCCCCCGACGACAAGCCGTATCACTATCTACTGCTGACCAGCGTGACGTCTGATCGCCGGCGGCGGGCCCGCATCGTGGGACAGAGCAACGCGTTTCCCGCCGTCTATCTCGACGGGAAGGAGGTTTCCGGGGACGGCCTCGAGCTCCGGAAGGGCCCGAACGATCTCCTGCTCGTGTACGCTTCGGGCGGCGACAACTACTCGCCGCGCCATTTCGGGCCCTTCCTCCGGATCGTGGACGCGAAGACGGGTGCGCGGCTGACGGGGATCGAGTACCGCCCGGAGCAGGTCGTGCTCGATGCCGGCAAGACGACTTCCCTGGCGGGGGCGCCGGCGGCGGGGAAGGCCCGCCGGGTCGTGTTCGACGATTTCGAGGATGGCGACATGACCAACCTTGCCGGGTCCAACGGCATCACGGACAGCAACGGCACGTGGGTCGCGAGCGCCGACGGGTTCTCGGGCTCGAAGGTCCAGGTGGAGGTGGCCGCGGCGTCGGGCAATCCGAGCAAGGCGGCCATGCACGTGACGGGTTTCCGCGGCCGGAACGATCCCGCCGCGAGCAAGTACTCCTGGGTGACCGTGGCCGGGGCGACCTCGGCGCGCAGCGGGACCGGGATGGGGAGCAATCTCGCGGGGACGACGGGGATCTCGTTCCGCGCGCGTTCCGCCAAGCCCGCCAAAGCGGAGTGGCACGCGCAGGAGATCTTCAACGGCCGGGACCTATCCCGCAACGGGTCCTCGCACCGCGCCGGGTTCGACACGGGCCCCGAGTGGCGGGACTACGCGATATCCTGGGACGACTTCACCCAGCCGGACTGGCTCTGTCCGGGCGAGTCCTGCGCCGGAGCGGTCGTCGTGAGCAACATCCTGAGCCTGACGCTCAACTTTCCGGTCGACGGCGCGGACGTCGATCTCTGGCTCGACGACGTCGCCCTGGTCTACAAGTAGTGTTGGCCGCCGTGCTCGCTGGCGTCGTCCGGGCGATGGTGGCGGCGGCGGCCCTGGCGGCTCCGCCGCCTCCCGCTGCAACCGCATTCTACGTGGACCCCACATACACGGGCACGGGCGACGGGTCGGCGCGCGCGCCATGGCGGACTCTGGTCGAGGACCGCAATCCCGGCTTCGCGGAACAGTGGGCGGCGATCAACCGCGCGCTTGCGGACGGGTCCGTAACCGTCTACTTCTCCGCCCGGCAGGCGCGGCGGGACGAGCCCGAGGAGCTCGTCGGGTCGGTCCGGGTGGAGCGGACGGACAAGTCCGGACACCGGCTGACCCTGGACGGGATGTCGATGTGGAACGCGGACGACGCCGCGCCCCGATGGAAGTCCTACACCGGGACCGCGCGGATGCGCATCCGGATGACCCGCGGGTGCTGTTTCTCCATCGGGTGGGATGACGACGTGCCGCGGGACCACGTCACCATGCGCGGGTTCGAGGTCACGGGGAGCGGCGCCCGGATCCGGTGGGGCGGGAGCGACACGGTCCTGGAGTACATCTGGTCGCACGACGTGAAGGGAGTCGGGGCCACCGTCCAGTTCAACGCCGCGGTCACGGACTGGCCCGAGTGCCGGGACCTCGGCCGGTGCGAGGGGATCACGATCCGGAACAACACGATCGAGCGCGGCATCGGCGAGGGGATCTACCTCGCGGGAACGTACACGCGGACGCAGGACGGGGGGTGTCCGGGGTACGGCGTCACGCACCGGTCCATCCTGATCGAGGGCAACACGATCGTCGATCCCGGGCTCAACGGCGAGGAAGGGGACGGCATCGACCTCAAGGCCGGGCTCGTGGACGTAACGGTCCGGAACAACGTGATCCGGAATCCGCACGCCGGCAGACGCGGGGCCGACGGCATCACGTGCCTCGGAGAACCCGGGGGGAGCCGGACGAACTACGTCATCGAGGGCAATAGGATCACGGGCGCCAGGCACGGCATGATCCTGGGGGGCTTGAACGGGGCGGTCATCCGCGACAACGCCGTGGTGGGATCGACCCGCGTCGGGATCTACCTCTGCGCCGACCCCGGCCGGCCGGACCGGGCGGTCGAGATTACCCACAACACTGTCCGAGGCTCCGGCATCGGGCTCGGCGAGGTGGACGGCGTGGTCCTGCGCCGCAACCTCCTCACGGGCCGGGGTAGGCAAATCACGGGATGGAACGCCAGGGGGGTCGACAGCGACTGGAACTTCATGGCGCCCGCGGGGTCCGAGTTCCCGGAGGGGCCGCACTCGGTCGTGGACGGACGGGCGCCCGACGGATTCGGCGCGCCGGTCCGGTCCGGCGGAGGGCCGCAGGGGCCATGAGCGGGCTGATTCGTCTTCGCCGTGTCCGGACTCCCGACTGGTATGACGGATTGGGCCTCGAACTCGAGGTCCCGGCGGTTCCTGGAACGGCGTTCCACCTCTGGCCGCAGGAGGCGTGGGGGGTTGCGGGGGAGGCCGGGGCGAACGGGGACGACTGGGAGTTCGTCCGGCTGAGCCATCTGCGGGACCTGACGGAACACCCGGATGGCAGCGTGAGTTACCGCACCTGCGGCCTGTACCTGTCCGACGTCGAGTTCGCCGTCCGGATCGTGCCGGGCCCCGACGTGCTGGAGATCGAGTATGCTCTCGCCAACCGCGGGAGCAGACGCCGGTACGTGACGATCGCGCCGTGTCTCCAGCTTCCCGAGGATGTCTTCGGCGGCGAGGCGACGGCGCGGCGGCGGGAGCGGGTCTGGGTGGTGACGAGGGAGAGCGGCTTGACCCGGATCAGCGGGACCCGCCACGCCGACGAACCCGGCGGGAAGCCGTGGTCCCAGATCTACTACTCGGATGGGGTCCCCTCCCGGCCCGCCCGACACGGGTTCGGACTGAGCCCGGACACGGCCGCGGCGGGATTCGCGGCGGCGGAGAGCGTGGACGGCCGGGCCGTCGCGGCCGTGGCGGCCGAGGATGTCGTGGCGACCGGCTATGCGCTCATGAACTGCCTGCACGTCAATCCCGGCCGGTGGTGCGGGCCCGGGGAGAGCAGGACCTTGCGATGGCGCGCGTACTTCCTGGCCGGCGCGGGTCTCGACGGGATCGTGGACCGGGCGGAACGCGAGCTCCCACGCCTGCATGTGCGCTGACCGCACGGACCGTGGCGTGCCGGGGCACGGCATGATGGGCGTCGCGTATGCTGGACGCGTGTGGTTAGCGGAAACATGGCGAGGACACGACCGAACGTACTCCTGATCTGCGCCGACCAGTGGCGCGGGGACTGCCTCTCGATCGAGGGGCACCCGGCGCTCCACACGCCGTGGCTCGACCAGCTCGCGCTGGGGGGCGTCCGGTTCACGCGCGCGTACTCGGCGGTTCCGACCTGCATCGCCGCGCGGGTCGCGCTGTTCACGGGGCTGGCGCAGGGCTCGCACGGCCGGGTCGCGTACGCGGACGGCGTGCCGTGGCGGTACCCGGTAACGCTGGGAGGGGAGTTCACGCGGCACGGGTACGATACGATCGCGATCGGGAAGATGCACGCCTATCCCGAGCGCAACCGGGTCGGGTTCAAGCGCGTGATCCTGCACGACGGGTACCTGCACTTCGGCCGCAACGCCCACCGGAAGCGCCTCGCGGCCGTGGACGATTACCTGCCATGGCTGGCCAGGCAGCTCGGGCGCAAGGCGGACTACTTCGACCACGGGATCAACTGCAACTCGCACGTGGCGCGGCCCTGGGACAAGCCCGAGTACACGCATCCCACGAACTGGGCCGTCTCGCAGGCGGTCGACTACCTCGTCAACCGCGACGGGCGGAAGCCGTTCTTCATGTTCCTGTCCTTCCACCGGCCGCACCCGCCCTACGACCCGCCGGCGTGGGCCTTCGAGCAGTACCTGCATGCGGACATGCCCGGCGTGCCGGCCGGGGACTGGGCCACGGCGGCCCGCCTCGGGGAACTGACAGGCCGGGATTTCAGCGGTTCGGACCCGTGGATCAACGCCCGGCGTCCCGACACGCCGTGGGGCATCGTGCGTCCCGAGATCCTGCGGCGCGCCCGGGCCGGCTACTGGGGGCTCATGACCCAGATCGACCACCAGGTGAACCGGCTCCTGGAGACGCTGGACGAGATGCGCGTGCTCGGAGATACCTGGGTCTGCTTCGTCTCGGACCATGGCGAACTCATGGGGGATCATCACTTCTTCCGGAAATCCATGCCGTACGAAGGGTCGGCCCGCGTGCCGCTGATCCTGTCGGGTCCCGGTGGCTCCGGCCTCCTGCGCAATGCCGCGCTGGCGCAGCCGGTCGAACTGCGTGACGTGATGCCAACTCTCCTCGAGTGCGCTGGCCTGCCGGTGCCGGCGTCCGTGGAGGGCCGGAGCCTCCTGCCGCTCGCGCGCGGCGGGACTCCCGCTTGGCGCGAGTATGTGCACGGCGAGCACGGAGCCTTCGGCCAGTCCGTGCAGTGGATCGCAACCGGGCGGGAGAAGTACGTCTGGTTCAGCGGCACCGGCGCGGAGCAGTTCTTCGACCTGGCCGCGGACCCGACGGAGTCCCGGGACCTGGCTCCCTCCGGCGATCCCCGCCTCCTCCGCTGGCGCGCCGCCCTGATCCGGGAGCTCGAGGGACGGGAGGAGGGCTTCGTTCGGGACGGCGCTCTCGTGCCCGGCCGGCCGGTTAGGGCCACACTCCGGCGGACGGTCGCGCGATCCTAGCCGGTCCGGCATGTTCACCCTTCGGACGAAGCGGCTGCTCCTGCGCGACCTGGTGCCGGGGGACGTCCCCCGGTTGCACCCGTTCTTCTCGGATCGCAGGGTAACGCGGTACATGGATTTTGTCAGGACCAGGAAGCTCCGGCAGACCGGAGCCTGGGTGAAGCGCGCCATCCGCCATAACCGCAAGTGGCCGCGATTTGCGTACAGCCTTGCCGTCGTGTCGAAGAAGGACCGGTCGGTCGTCGGCTGGATCGGGTTCGGCCAGACGGACAAGCGTAAACGCCACCTCGGTGAGCGTGACTTCGGGTTCGCGTTCCGCCGGGACTGCTGGGGGAAGGGCTACGGGACCGAGAGCCTGCGGGCGATCACGCGGTTCATCTTTGGAACACTCAAGGGGAAATCGTTCTGGGGCGAGCACTCGCTCGCGAACCCCGCCTCGGGCCGGGTCATGCGGAAGTGCGGGTTCCGGCGTATGACCCCGCCCGTGCGCGGGATCCGCGTCCGATCCGCCGGCTACCTACTGACCCGTGCCCGTGCGGCCGGCGCCGGGCTGGCGGCTACCCGGCTAGCGGGGCGACGAAGAGCACGAGCGTCAGCCCGGCCACGAGGAGACTGATCCCGGCCGCGAGGCTCACGGTCCGGGCCAGCGGCCAGGTGAGGCTGGCCTCGACCTCGGCGTCGTAGAAGTCCGCGATCTTGAACAACATCTGGTCGAGCTTGCCCGTTTCCTCGCCGGCCGCCATCATCTGGATCACCATGGCCGGGAAGATGCCCGACTCCTTCAGGGGCCCGGAGAGGCCGGTCCCCTCCTTGATCTTCTTCCTCAGGTCCATGACCGTGTCCTCGATGATGCGGTTTCCGATGCTCTTCGCCACGATCTCGAGTCCGTCCAGGATCGGGACCCCGCTCGAGAGCGTGGTCGCCAGGATCCGGGAGAACCGTGCCACCACCAGCGCGCGGACCCGCCGCCCCGCCAGGGGGCACCGCAGGAGAAGGCCGCCGGCCAGCTTGGATGTCCCCGCGAACGCGACCATCGAGACGACAGCCGCCACGAGGAGGACGAGCAGGCCCAGCAGCGGCACTGCGTTGAACCAGATCCACGCCATGACGCCCAGGCATGCCGCGGTCGCCGCCGGGATCGTCCGGCCGGCGGCGGCCAGATGCGCGACGAGCACGGCCGCGTACTGCGCGACGAGCCAGAGGCCGGCGGCCGCCGAGGCGGCGGCGACGGTGAACGGCAGGAGCACCCGGTTCCGGATCGCCCGCTTGGCGGCCTGGGCGGCCTCCAGGTGGTTCGCGAGCCGGTCCAGGATCACGTCCAGGTTGCCGCCGATGTCGCCGCACTTGACCATGTTCGCGTAGAGGGGGTCGAAGGTTCCGGGGTGCTTCGCGAGGGCTTCGGGGAACGAGGCCCCGGCCACGACATCGTCCTTGACCGTCGTGAGCGTGTCGCGAAACCGGCCGGGCTCGGTCTGCTCCGCGATGATCCCGATGGCCTGCGGCAGGGGCAGGCCGGCGGCGACCATGGTGGCGAGCTGGCGGCTGAAGAGGGTCACTTGGGCGGCCCGGGAGTGCGTCATGGCCCGATGATACACCCGGGAGTCCCGCGCATCCCGGTCCGTTGAATTGACACGCCCCGGAAGACGGGCGTAGGCTCAAGACAGGCTGAAGGGCAGCCGCCGGTCCACGGAAAGGGGACAACCCCGCCAGACAGTGACTGCAAAAACGAGTTCGAACCTTCTTTCGCTCCGGCGATGTGGACGGCCGGTCATTCGCCGAAGGGGGGTTCCATGACACCGACAACGCCGCTTCCCGCCCGCCCGGATCTCGAGCATCTCAAGAACCAGTCCGAGGCCCTCGCCCGTTCATTCGCCGCCGGAGACCCGCAGGCCCGTGCGCGGGTTGCAGCCATCACGCGGCTCCGCGACCTGGCGCATGGACCCCCGCGCCCGCTGACCGTCGCGCAGTCCCTGCTGGTCATTGCCCGCGAGTACGGCTTTCCGAGCTGGCCGTCACTCAAGCGCCACGTCGAATCCCGGCACGGCCGGGTCACCGAGGAGGTTTCCATGAACACGCTCAAGATCAACCTGCATAAGCCTTCCGCGTCCGCCGGAACGGCCCCGCTGGCCGGGCTCGATCTCGGGTCTGCCGGCATGCGCGCGGTCCTGCTGGACCGGGCGGGTGACGGGGTGATCGCCGCGGGGCTGGCGGCGGGGGAGGTCGGGGCGGAGGCGGCCGGGGCGCTGGCCCGACTGGTCCGGGACTGTGGATTCCCCCTCCACCGGGTGGCCGTCGGGCTGGCGGGCGACCGCGCCCATATCCGGGCGTCCGAGATGCCGAAGATGGGAAGCGACGAGTTCCGCGCGGGCCTCCCGCTGGAGATCGAGCAGTACCTGCCGATCGATCCCGAGGAGAGCGTCATGGACTTCGAGATCCATGGTGACTCGAAGACGAACTCCTCGAACATGGATGTCCTGCTGGCCGCGGGGCGAGCGGAGGCGGCCAAGGTCCTGCTGGAGCTGGCGGCCGGGGCCGGGCTGGAGCCGGGAATCGTCGACGTCGACGAGCTGGCGCTCGCGAACATGTTCGCGCTCAACTACGGCGACGACCCCGCGTACCGGGACGGGACGTGCCTGATCAACGTCGGTCACCGGATGACCTCCGTCGTGATCCTCTCGGATGGCCGGTTCAGCTGGTCGAGGCCGATCATGCTGGCCGGGGAGTCGTTCACCAAGGACATCCGGGCGGAGTTCGCGCTGGACATGTGGCAGGCCGAGGAGTTCAAGCGCGAGAAGGGCAAGGTCGTGGTGGAGAACTCGCCGGGCCTCGCCCCCTCCCCGGAGGAGCTGGAGAACGGCGTCCTGCGGGCGGCGGAAGCCATGATGGGTTCGCTGAACAACCTCCTGGCCGAGGTCAAGCGCTGTCTCGACTTCCACGAGACAAAGCTCGACGCCCGCGGGGTGAAGCGGATCATGCTCTGCGGCGGCGGCTCCCGGCTCCGGAACCTGGACCGATTCCTGGGCGGCTCACTGGAGCTTCCCGTGGAGTTCGCGAACCCGTTCAGGAAGATCCGGGTCGACGCCGGCGTCCCGGGGGCGGGGCTGGCGGCCGCGCACGCGGCCATTTTCGGCGTCGCGGTCGGGCTGGCCCTGCGCCGGTTCGACTGACCGGACGGAGCGCGTCCCGGGCCGCGAACAGGAAGAGCGCGAGCCCGGCCGTTCCGAAGACCCAGTAGAAGGCGACGATCCATGCGACATGGTTGCCGGGCACGAAGTTCAGCCCGGCGGAAGTGAGCGTGAGCGCGAGGGAGACCGCGAGGAAGGCTCGCCAGGAGAACGGTTCGGGATCGCAGCCCCGGGTGGGTGTCATCCGGGCCGATCGCCGGAGGCTGAGGAAGAGAAGCGCGAACAGGATTGCGTAGATGCCCCAGACGATCGCCTGGGGGCCCCAACCCGGGAGCGCCTCCCGCCGCATGCCGATGCCGAAGACGATATAGATGGCGAGCAGGAGTCCGAGCATGATGCGGAAGGCTGTCGGGCCCGGGAGCAGGTCTCGCATGGGCCACGTCCGGCCCCGGGTCAGCCGGAACCACGCGTGGAAGAGGAGCGCAAGCACGCCGAACGACGAGACCCCGGACAGGACCGATTGCAGGGGCGACGGGGAGTTGAACGACTGGAAGGCGCCGCAAGCCACCGCGAGCGCGACGAGCCCGGCGAATCCCGCCGGCCCGCGGCGGAAGACGCGCTGGACTTGCAGCGGCAGGAAGTCCCAGCTCTCCCGCGATCGTGTGAATACGCGTTCACCGATGACTACGGGGATGATGAAAGCCAGGATGGGATGCCAGAAGAACGAGATAACGGCGGTCTCCACGGTCGCGATCCCGCCGAGCGACAGCATGGACGGCCCCCAGGTGGGCGACCACACGACCTTGGTGAGGTAGGCCTCGTACATGCCGAAGACGAACCCGGCCAGCAGGAGGGTGGGGAACCGTGCGCGGCCCCACCGGTAGATGACCGTGGCGAGTACGAGGATATGAAGGCCGTACAGGGGCAGACAGACGAGGACCCACCACGGGTGCAGGAGCGGGTACAGCCCGGCGCCGGAGACGCCCTCGGCGAGGTAGCTCGAGAGGGAGGCGAGAATCAGCCAGAAGAGGAGTTTCACCCGAAGGGGTGGCGCGGTCCGCGAGAGTCCGGGCATCGCTGCCATCATAACGCCGCGGCTGTGGAGCCCCGGCGGTTTGGTAGGGTGGGGGACATGGAAACAGGGGAGGATCGCCGCCGAATCCCGATCTCGGCGTGGATCGAGCCGGCGGCGTGGATCAGGCACCGCGAGGCGATGTCCCGGATCGTGGCCCGGCACCCGCTCCTGTTCGGGGAGGGGGCGGGCGCCACCCGGGATTACGATGCGGTCTCCGGCACCTATGCGGCGGGGGCGCACACGGACGCGTGGGGATGCGTCTGGACGAACGTGCACCCGGGCATGGAGGCCGTCGTGACCGGCCACCCCGTGCCGACCCGCGAGTACGTGCACGCCCTCGAATTCCCGCGCGAGGACATCGGGTTCCCGCACGGGTTCATGTACCTGCGGCTCCTGGACCTGCGGGGATTCGAGGAGGCCATGTGTGACTTCGCCGAGGAGCCCCCCGAGCTCCAGCTCCTGATCGACAAGGTGCTCGAGTACAACCTGCGGCAGGCGCAGCTCCGGCTGGCCGGGCTGACGGAGCGGAGCTCGCTTGTCGTCTTCGGCGACGACCTCGGGATGCAGAAGGGGCTCGCGATCGGGGCGGCGAAGTGGCGGCGATATCTCAAGCCCTGCTTCACCCGGATCTACGCGCCGTTCAAGGCCGCAGGCCATCGCATCTACATGCACACGGACGGCTGGATCCTGGACATTATCCCGGACCTCGCGGACTGCGGTGTGGACGTGCTGAATCCACAGGTGCGGGCGAACGGGCTCGCGAACCTGGCTGCCGTCTTCCGCGCCGGAATGTCCATGGACCTCGACCTCGACCGGCAGTTGTTTCCTCTCGCCACGCCTGATGCAATACGGAGGCACGTGATGGAAGCGGTGGAGACGCTGGGGCAGGGACCGGGCCGGCTCTCGCTCAAGGGCGAGATCGGACCCGACGTGCCTCTCGAGAACGCGGAAGCCCTGTTCGCGGCCATGGAAGAGGTCTCCGGCTACCGGGGAAACGCTTCCGTGGGATAATCGGGCTGGATGAAGAAGGGGTGTGCGATCTGTGAGCGGCTGGCCCTGTGGCGACAGGGCAGTAATACCGACGTGGTCAGGGAGTTCAACCAGTCCGTCCTCGTGATCGGGATGAACCAGCACTTCCGGGGGTACGCGCTCCTGCTCCTCAAGCGGCACGTGCGGGAGCCGCACCAACTCCCGCCGAAAGCCCGGCGCGAGCTGTTCGAGGAACTCATGCGGTCCGCGGACGCCGTCTGGCGGTGCTTCAAGCCCTGGAAACTCAACTACGCCTGCTACGGCAACGCCGTCCCGCACATGCACTGGCACATCATCCCAAGGAAGGTGAAGGGTCCGCCGCCGTGGCTGGTCCGCGAGTTCCGGGAGGCGAAGCCGGCGTCTGAAGCGCACCGTACCCGTCTCGCCCGGCGCCTCCGGCGGTTCATGTGACGGGGCGCGGTCGCCTGCTCGGCCGGCAGCTCCGGTTCGTGAAGGAGATCGACCGGCTGAAGAGGGTCCTCCGCCAGACCTGGATCATGGACGGCTCGCGGCGCGAGAACTCCGCCGAGCATTCGTGGCATCTGGCCGTGATGGTCCTGCTCCTGCACGGGCATGCGCGGCAGCGGGTGAACGTCCTGAAATGCCTCAAGATGGCCTTGATTCACGACATTCCCGAGATTCACGCCGGAGATGTCTTCATATACAGCAGGCGGGATCGGGGAGCGTACCAGAGGCAGGAGCTGGTGGCCGCGAAGCGGCTCTTCGGCCGGCTGCCGCGCCGGCAGGCCGCCGAATACCTCGCCCTCTGGCGGGAGGTCGAGACCGGGGATAGCCCCGAGGCCCGGTTCGTGAAGGCCATGGACCGGCTCGAGCCGATCATGTGCAACTACGCGACGAAGGGCCGGGCGTGGCGTAAGCACGGGATCCGGGCCTCGCAGGTGCGCGCCGTGAACATGCCCCGGATGAAGGCCGTTCCTGAGATCGGCCGGTACGTGGACGCCCTGATCACGAGCGCCGTCCGGAAACGCTACCTTCCCGGGTAACGGCCGCAAGCGCACCCTTCGCCGGACGTTGCTGCCGAAGCGGCAGTAAGATGAATGACATGAGGCTCTGCGTGACCAGCGTGATGCTGCCCCGGTGGACGCTCGACGAGACCTTCGACCGGCTGCGGGAGGCGGGGTTCGACGGCCTCGAGCTCCGGGTGCGGCCCGATGCGGGGAAGCCCGGCGAGGCCCCGTCGTTCTGGGGACGGCACGTGGCCGACGTCAGCCCCGCCAACGTGCTGGAGAAGGCCCCGGCGATCCGGGCCGCCGCGGCGCGGACCGGGATCACGGTCGTCGCGCTCGCGCCGTGGGTGACGGCCGCGGACGCCGAGGCTACCGACATCCTGTTCCGGGGGGCGGTGGCGATCGACCCGAAGAACCCTCCGATGATCCGGGTGGGCGTGGCCGGGTACGACCGGGCGAAGCCGTACCTGCCGCAGTTCGATGCCGCCCGGGACGCGTTCGCGGGGGCGGTGAAGCGGGCGAAGCCGTTCGGCGTCAAGTGCATCTACGAAATTCACGCCGGCACTCTGGCCATGTCCGCGACCCGGGCCAGCGCGTTGCTGGCGGGGCTCGACCCGCGGCACGCGGGTGCGATCTACGACATCCCGAACATGTCCCGGGTCGGGCTCGAGGACACGCGGCAGGGGATGGAGGCGCTGGGTCCGTACCTGGCTCATTGCCACATCGGCGGCTCCCGGCCGGTAGTGAAGCCGGGCGAGCGCGATGAGTGGAGCTGGGAGTTCTGCGACCTGCGCCGCGGGATCGCGAACATCCCCGCAATCCTGGACGACTTCCGGCACGTCGGGTACGGCGGCTGGCTCTCGCTCGAGGACTTCTCGCCGGGCGACGACGGGGTCAAGATCCGGGAGCAGGGCGCGTGGTTGAAATCGCTGGGCGTGGGTTCGTAACGGTTGCGAACAGGAGGTCCAAGGTGAAGCGGATGAAGTTCGTCGTGCGGTCGCTGTCCCTCGTCCTCGTTTCCGTCCTCGCCATCGGCGCTCGGTTCGATCCGACGAAGCCCGCGGGGATGGCCGGCGGCCAGGCGGACTTATCTTTCGCCGTGATCAGCGACGTCCAGGAGCCGCCCATGTTCTCCGCCAACGTCGGGTGGCTTGGCACGATCACCTCAGAGTTCTTCGTCATCGTCGGCGATCACATACCCGGGTACACGGACCAGTCCAAGCTGATCGCGTTCTGGAACGGATTCGAGCAGACGGCGAACAGGCTCAAGAGCCCGTACGTGATGGTGCCGGGCAACCACGACTGTTACGACGCCATGAGCGAGGGAGTCTGGCGGGATCGATACGGTCCGTTGTGGTTCTCATGGAATCACCGGGGCTGTCACTTCGTCGCCCTGGACTCCGTCGAGATCGGGTCGGAGGGGTTCATCCGCGGCGCGCAGTTGGAGTGGCTGAAGAAGGACCTCGCGGGGGCCAAGGAGGCGCGGGCCACCTTCGTCTTCGTGCACTGGCCGCTGTGGAAGCCCGGATACAAGGACCAGGCCTGGTTCGCCGACGTCCACCCCCTGCTCGCGGCCGCCGGCGTGGAGTACGTCTTCGCCGGGCACGAGCACCACTACGAGGTGGACGACACGAAAGACGGCGTCCGGTACATCGTGCTCGGCCCCACCGCGGGGAACACGGGTGAGGACTTCGGCAGCTTCACGAATGCGCTCCTGGTCGAGGTGAAGGGAACCGCCGCCACCTATCGGCTCCTCACGCCCGACGGCGAGCGGCGCGCGGACTTCTACACCCGCGCGGTCGAGCTCGAGGCCGGGAGGCCCATCACGATCGAGCCGGTCACGAAGATCGGCAAGAACCGGCCGGTGGAGCTGGCCATGACCGTGGGGAATCCGTGGAAGGACCGGCCGGTCCAGGTTATCGCCTCGGTCAATCCGGGGGGGGGATCCTGGAAAGCGGGGCGGGTGGAGCGGACGCTCGTGGCGGGGGCGCGGGAGCGGATCGTGCTCAAGACGCGGACCGGCGCGACCGTGATGCCGCTCCCGACGGTCTCGGTCGAAATCCGGTGCGAGGGCGAGCGGGTCGTGCTCAAGGAGGTCCTGCCGGTCATCACGGCGAGGATTCCGGGCCTGAAGGAGCGCGTCGTTGACGACTTCCAGGACGGCGACGACTACAACCTGGCCGCGAAGTCGGGGATAGCCCTGCGCGGCGGGCGCTGGGTGCGGTCGGTGGACAGGTACGGGGAGTCGAAGATGGAGCTCGCGTTCGCGGACGGCGCCCTGCACGTGACCGGGGTCCACGGCAAGAGCCTTCCCCCCAACTACACCTACACGAACTTCACCTCCTGGCTGGCGGGGGAGGAGCCCGTGAACCTCACGGGATCCACGGGGATCTCGTTCCGCGCCCGGGCGGACCGTCCCGGTCGCTGGGAGACCGGGCTCGAGTTGACGGTGGGCGGTAAGAAGCTCTCGCGCACGGGCCGGGGGCACCGGGTGGGTTTCGAGCCGGGCAGGGAATGGAAGGAATACCGGTTCTTCTGGCACGAGTTCGCCCAGCCCGACTGGGTGACGGCGGCGGAACGCATCAGCCCGATGACCGTGGACGCGGTCGAGGGAATCTCGTGGAACATGGGGGTCGACGGCCCGTTCGACCTCTGGCTGGACGACGTCAAGCTGATCTACGAGTAGCGGACCGCGCGAAGGTTGAGACCTGCGCACCCACCCGGCAGGATCCCGCGGAGTTCCAGGCGCTCATCCGGCCGTGCCCGGCGGATTGGCTCACGCTCCACCCGGTGTCGAAGAAGGTGAACGACCCCCACCACGACGGCCCGGATCTCATTGCGCAGGAGGCCGGGCCGCCTTGAGCCGGCGGCCCACTTCGTCCCAGTTAACGAGATGCCACCATGCGGCCACGTAGTCGGCACGGCGGTTCTGGTACTTGAGGTAGTAGGCGTGCTCCCAGACGTCCACGACCAGGAGGGGCGTCTTCCCGTCCGAGATCGGCGAATCCTGGTTGGGCGTCGTCACGATCTCGAGCGTGCCGTGGTCGTCCACGAGCCAAGCCCACCCGCTGCCGAACCGGCCGAGCGCGGCGGCGGTAAACAGCTCCTTGAACTTCCCAAAGCTGCCGAAGGCGACATCGATGGCGCCGGCCATCTCCCCCGTCGGCGCGCCTCCCATGCCCGGGCCCATGCAACGCCAGTAAATGGCATGGTTGGCGACCCCGCCGGCGTTGTTCCGGACCCCCGTGCGGGTTCCCTCCGGCAGCCGGTCGAGGTGCCTGAGCAGTTCCTCGACGGGCATGGCCGAGTACGCGGTTGCCCCCTCCAGCGCCCTGTTCAGGTTGGCAACGTAAGCCCGGTGGTGCTTGTCGTGGTGGATCTCCACCGTCAGTCTATCGATGTATGGCTCGAGCGCGTTGTACGCGTACGGCAGCTTGACGAGCATATGTGGGCCAGGCTCGGCGGCTTGGGAACCGGTGGCGAGAAGGCAGGTGACGGCCAGGGCGAGCATGGCGATCGGTCTCTTGGTGTCCATTCTTGCAGCATAGGGGGCGGTGCGGGGCCGGGGCCATGGCGAGAGCGTAAACCGTGTGTGACGGGAGTATGACACGGAGGCCACCGCTCGTCACGTTGACGGCCCGGCGGACGAGCTGATATCGTCCAATCAATGTGATCCTCTGAGTCTCCTTCCGGAAACCAGCGCGTCGTCGCCACACCAGGAGACCTGTCCGCCAACGGAGGATTCACCATGCCAGCCACCGGTACCAGCCATATCAGCGTCGAGCACGTGACCTTCGCCGTGCCCGACGGGACCGAGATCATCTCGGACGTCTCGTGCGTATTCGCCCGGAAGCGGATCGGGCTCGTCGGCGACAACGGGGTCGGCAAGACCACGCTCCTGAAGCTGCTTCTCGGCCGGCTCAAGCCCACGAAGGGCAGAATAACCGTGGACGGCACGCTCGGGTACCTGCCCCAGGATCTCCAGGTTCCCGGCAACGCGACGGTCGCGGATGTCCTGAACGTGCGGGAGAAGATCGAGGCCCTCGACCGGCTGGATCGCGGGGACGCCGATCCCGCGGGTACGCTCCAGGGAATCGTCGGCGACGACTGGAACCTGCGGGACCAGGTGGAGCGCCTCCTGCGGTCGTTCGGGCTGGACCTGCCGCTGGACCGCCCGGGACTCGCGCTCAGCGGCGGGGAGCTCGTCAGGCTCCACCTGGTCGGCCTGATCGTGAACCGGTACAACTTCCTCGTTCTCGACGAACCGACGAACAACCTCGATGTGGAGTCGCGGCAGGCGCTCTACCGGTTCATCGAGACGGCGAACGTGGGCGTGGTTGCGGTCAGCCACGACCGCGCCCTCCTTGGACGAATGGACGAAATCGTGGAGATGTTCCGGGACGAGCTCCGGGTCTATGGCGGCAACTACGCCTTCTACCGGGAGCAAAGGCACGTGCATGCGGAGGCGCTCGAGCGGCTGATCGTGACGAAGGCCGGCGAGGTCGAGGCGGCGCACGAGACCGCCCGGAAGGCCACGGAGCGCAACGCCAAGCGGGCGCGGGTGGGGAAGAAGCACGCCGTCAAGGCGAACCTGCCCGCGATCGTGATGGGGGCGATGAAGAACGCGGCGGAGGCCCACGCGGGGAAGAGCCGGCTGGTCCACGAGCGCGTGCTGGGGGAACGGGAGGACGAGCTCCGGGCCCTGCGGGAGCGGCGGCGGCCCGACAACGCGATCAAGCTGGAACTGCCGAAGACGAAGGTCCCGGCCGACAAGGTCGTCTTCGCTCTGAAGGGAGTTTCATTCCGGTATCCGGGGGGCCCGGAACTCTTCCCGGCGCTTTCGTACACGATGATGGGGCCCGAGCGGCTGGTACTCCGCGGCCGCAACGGGTCCGGGAAGACGACGCTGGCCCGGATCATCCGGGGCGAACTGGCGCCGGCGTCGGGTACCGCCTCCGTCGGCGTGAAGTCGGTCGGCTACCTGGACCAGCTCACGCGGAGCCTGCCAGAGAATCGCAGCGTCCTCGAGATCGTGCGCGAGGTCGCTCCGGAGATACCCGAAGGTCACGTCCGGATCTACCTCGCCCGGCTCAAGTTCCACCGCGACGCCGTCCATAAACGCGTGGAAGTCCTGAGCGGCGGGGAACGCATCCGGCTGGCGCTTGCCCGGGAGTTCCTGAAGACCGACCCGCCCCGGCTCCTGATCCTGGATGAGCCGACGAACAACCTCGACCTCAACTCGATCGAACGGCTGGAGAGCGCCCTGTCCTGCTACGAGGGCGCGCTGGTCGCCATCTCCCACGACGAGTCCTTCCTCCGGGCCATCGGGATCATGTCCGAGATTACTTTGGGATGAAGGCGGCGAGAGCCCTGGTGTGTACACATATGTTGACACAAAGCGGTCCGCCCTGATAGCCTGATGTCGGAGGCAACAAAATGCAGATCACGGGTATCAGGGAGTTCAGGAGCCGGGCTCCGGAGTTGCTGAAGGGGAGGGAGCTCGTATTCGTCACCCGGCACGGCAAGGTGTCGAGTCTCATCGTGCCCCTCAACGGGGCGGAAGCGATCCCGGTGGACCTGCGCAGGGAGTTGATCGAGCGGCTGGGCGGGGCGATCTCGACCCAGCTCGCGAGGTCCGGTGTGACCGAGAAGCGGGTGGAACGTGATTTCAAGGCCTGGCGCGACAAGCATCGAGCGCGTCGCCGCTGACGCCAACGTCATCCTCTCCGCGGTCACCGGACGGGCCGCCCTCCGGGTCTTCACGCAATCCGGCGTTGCCGTGGTCTCGACGGCGTCCGTGCTCGGAGAGGTCCGCGAGTACCTCCCCGTGATGGCAGAATCCTATGGTTTGGCAGTAGAACTTCTGGAGACTCAACTGCGGCTCCTCGCGATCAAGGAGCACCCGATAGAGGATTTCAGGCGCAGCATTCCGAAGGCGATCCGCCTGATCGGTGGGCGGGATCCGGACGACACCCATCTCCTCGCGCTGGCCCTGGCCCTCGGCATTCCGGTCTGGACCAACGACCGGGATTTCGAGGGGACCGGGGTCGAGTGCTACACGACGGCCAAGTTGCTTAAGGTGCTGGGCCTATGAAGATGGCGAGACCGGTGCGCACGGCGCACACGAGATGGGTGCAACGGGTGCGAGAGGATCTACCGGATGTCGTGTTCTCGTATCCCGCACTTCGGCCGTTGCGCGAGCGCGCGACGATGCTCCTCCATGGTTCGGCCTCGAGGGGGGTGCACGACCGGTGGTCGGACCTCGACGTCTGGCTCTGGGTGTCTCCCCGCGAACTCCGTGCGATCGACGCGGCGTCGCCGACCCGGTTCTTCGAGTTCTTCCTCGGCGGGCGCCCGGGTCATGCCAACGCGGAGTCCCGCGACCACGTCCTCGCTATGATCCGGGGGTGCGACTTCGGGCTGATCCACGAACTGCGAAGAGCGATCGTGGTCCGGGACCCCGACGGATTCGGGCGGAAGATGATCGCGCTGGCGCGTCGGCCGATGCGCGCCGCGCTTCGCCGGAGGCTGTTCTTCTACCACTACGTCGAGATGCGGGGGTACCACCGGAATCTGGACAATCCGCTCAACCGCGGCGACCGCGCTTCCGTGCTGCTCGCCCTGGGAGTGACGCTCGGCCATGCCCTGCGCGCGGCCATGGTCCTGGATGGGGCGCCGCCGCCGTACGACAAGTGGCTGCCCCAGGCGGCGGCGGAGACCCCGACGGGCCGGCTGGTCGTGCAGGCATTCGCGCGTATCATGCTGCTCGTGGGACGGGGCGCGCTGAACCGCGCGCAGGACGAGGTCCGGCACCCGGTAAACCTCGAACTGCGCAAGATCCGGGCCGGCCTAGTCGACGCGGCGCATCGCCATGGCATCCGGGAGCCCTGGCTCGGGAAGTGGTACCTCCACATCGACCAGGCGAGGGCGGCGGGGGTCCGGGCGCGGTGGTAGGGCGTTGCGTCCGCGCGGCGGAAAAGGGTACAACGCGAAGCATGAAACGGATCGCGGTGATGGTCGTGGCCGGCGTGCTGGCGGCGGGGTGCGGACTCCTCGACCAGGTCTCGCAGATGCGCAACTTCGCCAAGTGCAAGTTCCGGATGTATGGGGTCGAGCAGACGCGGCTCGCGGGTGTGCATATCGAGGGGAAGACCTCGCTCAAGCAGGTCAGCCTCCTCGACGGGATCAAGCTGGCCGCGGCGCTCAAGAGCGGGCGACTGCCCCTCCAGTTCGTGCTCGACATCGAGGTCAAGAACCCGAATGCGGAGACGGCGGGGATGAACCGGATGGCGTGGATTCTCCTGATCGACGGCCGCGAGATGCTCCGGGGCGACCTCGACCGCCATATCGAGATCGCCCCGAACGGCGGGGTGGCGCCCCTGCCCCTCGAGATCGAGCTGGACCTGCGACAGGTGTTGTCGGGGGAGTCCAGGGAATCGATGCTCAACTTCGCATTCAACGTGGCCGGTGAGGGTACGCACCCGACGCACGTGACATTGCAGGTGAAGCCCTCGATCCTGATCGCCGGGCAGTCCGTGGACTTTCCCGACTACATCACCATCTCGACCGAGTTCGGCGGAGGCGCGGGACAGCCCTAGCGGTCCGGGCTACTCCTCCGGGAACGCCCGCTCCGTGAACAAGATCAGCTCGTCCACGGCCGCGGTCTGCGCCTCCCAGGGGGCGAGGGACAGCGCGGCGCAGGCCCGGTCGCGGGCGGCGAGGAGCTGATCGCCGGACACGGGGTGCGCGGGTGCGTGGCCGGGCGGCCTCCGCTCCGCGGCGATCCGGGGAACACGGGCCAGGTCGTGTTCGTGGAGGGTCTCGTTCACGCTCCCGAGGTGGAGCAGGCAGGATCGCTCCAGGGCATGCGGCACCGACTGGATCGTGTGGCGGGCGTAGACGCAATCCGCGATGGTCCGGTCGACGGCCGGATCCCCGGTGGGGTAGAGCGTCAGCAGGTCGTCGAGGCTCCCGGAGTAGAGCCCGAGCAGGTCGCCGAACGCCCGGACGATCGCGTCCCGCCGGACCGGCACGTCCTCCACGCCTTCCGCCCGGCGGAACAGCCCCCGAAGCTCCGGTGCCCCGAGCCGGTCCCCGATCTCGCCCAGCCCCGGGTCCAGTTCCTTGTGGCTCACGATGCGTTGCCCGGCCTCCAGCCAGAGGATGGCCAGAACGTCGATCGCGCACCGGTGCAGCCACACGCCGGTCCACGGCTCCTTCGGGTACGACTCCAGGCTCGCCCGGTGCTCGGCTTTCGCCCGCGCCAGCAGCCGCGGACGGCGCGGCCGGACCACCTCGAGCGCGAACCGCCGCGGGGTCATGAACGCCCGGAGGGTGGCCAGCCGGCCCGCCGGATCGTGGAGGGGCTCCATGGCGACCAGTCCATCGAGCGCCCAGGTCGCGTCGAGGATCCACTTGCCGGACGCCTGGTCGACGACGCTCGCGGGATACCCGTCCCGCAGTCCCTCGGCCGTCTCCCATGGCTCGAGGACGCCGTGGATGACTACGCCGTTCCGAACGGTCCATCGGAACGGGTTCTCGACCGGCCGCTCGGTGATGATGAGGATGTCGAGGTCGCTGCTCGGCCAGAGCCGGCCGGTGCTCAGCGAGCCGGTCAGCCCGACGGCTTCGGCCTCGCCGGTCGCGACCATCGCCGCCGTCTCGGCCTCCGCGATGGCGCGGAGCCGGGCCGTCGTCTGCTCCGGGGATTCCATCGCCGGAATGCTCACGCCGTGATCTTACCGCCGCTTCGGCGGCAAGGTCTGGCACAGGCACACTCGAGGACCTTATCGCCTGTGCTAGAGTGAAACCAGAATGATCACTGCCTGACTGTCACCGGCGGTGTCGGTGCCTGCGCCGAAGGCGCAGGCCCTGCACCCGCTGTCAGCCAAGATTCACCACCAGGCTGCATCGCTCTAAGTGTGACAGGAGGGTTCCATGGACCAGCTTTATGACCACCCGAAGTACTACGAGATAGCGTTCTCGTTCCGCGACATTCCCCGTGAGGTTGACGTCTTCGAGGCATGCTTCCAGCGGTTCTCACGCATCCCGGTGAAGTCCGTGCTCGAAGTCGCGTGCGGGAACGCCCCCCACCTGGAGGAACTTGCGAAGCGCGGGTACCGGTACACGGGCCTCGATCTGAACGAGGCCATGCTCGCGTACAGCGGGGAGAAGGCGAAACGGATCGGAGCCGACGCGAGGTTCATCCGGGCCGACATGGCCGGATTCCGGATCGAGCCGCCGGTCGACTTTGCCTACGTCATGCTCGGGTCCCTTCAGGTGCCGGACACGGCCGCGCTCATGGGACATTTCGACTCGATGGCCGCGTCGGTGAAGCCGGGCGGGCTGTACTTCCTGGATTGGTGCATCTCGACCGGGTCGGGCGAGCCGGGAGGGGAAACGTGGGAGGTGGAGCAGGAGGGCATCCGGATCAAGGTCAGCTACATCCCGGAGGCCGTGGACCCGATCGCGCAGACGTCGCGGGGGCTCGACACGCTGGAGGTGGACGACCATGGGAGGCGGTTCACGCTCCAGGACGTGTCCGTGAAGCGGGACATCTACCCGCAGGAGTTCCTGCTCCTGCTCAAGGCGCGCGGCGACTTCGAGTTCGTGGGCTGGTGGAACAACTGGGACCTGGACCAGCCGCTCAGCGGGTCGCAGAAGATCGCTCGCCCGATCACGGTCATCCGGAGGGTATGAATATGAGGATCGACGTGCATGCTCACGTGTGCCTCCTTCCGGAACCGTGTCGGGGTGAGCCCTACCGGACCTTCCCGGAGGTCATCGGAAACCTGAAGCGATCCATGCAGGCGAACGGCATTGACCACACGATCCTGATCCCGGACAACAAGGACGGTGGGGCGGAGATGCCGGGGCTCGCTCAGCTCATGGAACTCCTTCGGGGGGAGACGTGCTTCTCGTACCTGGGGTGTCCGAACATCCTGCAGGAGCAGCCCGGCGACCTGGCGCGATTCCGGGATCTGCTGGTCCGCGGAGTCGTGAAGGGCCTCAAGTTCTTTCCCGGCCACGATCCGTTCCACGCCAATGACGCGCGGTGCGATCCGTACTTCGGGCTCTGCCAGGAACTGGGGGTTCCCGTCATCATCCACTCGGCGAACAGCCCGTCCCATCCCCCGGGCCGGATGAACGGGCCGTGCACGGACCCGGCATTGATCGTGGAGGTGGCGAGGCGGTTCCCGAACCTGCATCTCGGAATCGCGCATTTCTACTGGCCGAAGTTCGAGTACTGCCGGGAGACGGTCGAGGCGTTCCCCAACATCTTCATCGACCTGTCCGGGGTCGTGGACGACGACGAGATCGCCGGCCGGGAGCGCGTCCGGGAGCCGCTGCTCAAACTGCTCGCCCGCGATCCGCGCCGGGTCGTGTTCGGGACGGACTGGATGGAATGCGACACGGCCAAGCACGTGGCCATGGTGGAGGCACTGCCGGTTGACGATAAGATCAAGGAGATGATCTTCAGCGAGAATGCGCGACGAATCTATCGCCTGGACTTGGCCACGTGAACCCGGCCTGGATCTTCTTCGATGTGGGGTGGACCCTCGTGGACGAGACCCCGGCGCTCATGCACTATTTCGAGGGCGTGCGCGCGGCGATGGCGAACCCCGGCGCCACCACGGCTCGCGGCCTTCTCGGACGGTACCGGGTCGCGATTCGGGATGACGCGCCGGATCCGCGCGAACGGGTCCTGGCGGAGGCCGGCCTTCCAGGCGGGGACTGGAAGCGCTTCGGCTGGGATTACGAGCGCGTCCGGCCGTACCGGGACGCGGGTCCTGCCCTGCGCGCGCTTCGCGGTACCGTCAAACTCGGTGTCCTTGCCAATCAGGGGCCGGGCCTGCCAGAGCGGCTCGATCGATGGGGGTTCACCGGCGTATTCGACCTCATCCTGGGGTCCGGGGACTGCGGCGTGAAGAAGCCATCCCCGGAGATCTTCGCGCTCGCGGCGGAGCGGGCGGGAAGCCCGCCCGCGAAGCTCATGATGGCCGGAGACCGGCTCGACAACGACATCGTCCCGGCGAAGCGGGCGGGCTGGCAGACGGCCTGGGTGCGTCGCGGCGACCATGCGAAACTTGAACCGCGCGGTCCGGAGGACTGCCCGGACCGTATCGTCGGGAACCTCGTGCGGCTTGCCGGATTGTTCGTTCCCGCGGACCGGATCGCGCTTGCGGAGCACCTCGATGGGGCGGGTGTGATCGTGGACTGGCCGGAGAAGCGGCGGGACCAGCGGCTGGTGGTCGAGTATCTCGCCACCCGGTTCGAACCGCACCGGGGATACGCCGAGGCCGAAGTGAACCGGGTGATCGATACGTACCACCGGTTCGGCGACTACGCGCTGTTGCGGCGCGAACTCGTGAGCCACGGCCTGCTGACGCGGGACGACGACGGCCGCCGGTACCGGCGGCCCGGGCTCTAGAGCGTCAGCAGGAGGTAGACGCGGGCGTCGAAGCCGGTGAACCCGGTCGGGCCGCGGCGATAGCCGGCTTCGACGCCGACGTCCAGGGACTTGGCCGCGTCGGGCCCGGTCGGGGGCGCGGTCGGAGTCGGCAGGACATCGGGCGCCATCAACCGGGCCGGGCAGATGAGCACGCCGGCCTGCACGCGACCCACCCAGGCCTTCCTGGTTCCGCCGGCCTTGAGCGTGTCGCGTTCGATCCCGGGGCCCCCGTAGACCATGTAGCCCTTGTGGCCGATGAGCCGGAAGTTGAGCCGGCCGGCCATCGTCGTGAGCGTCGAGGTCTTCTTCGCGTCCTTCATCTGCCCGTAGGCGAATTGCCAGAAGCCCTGTCCCTCGGGGCCGAAGGCCACGAGTCCGGCTTCCCAGCCCAGGAGCCGGGTAGCGCCGGCCTGGTCGGGCTGGAAGACCTGGCCTCCCCCGGCGGGACCCCAGACGGCCCCGGCGGGGGAGGCCGCCAGGAGGAGGGCAAGGGCGAAGCGCCGGCGCATCACCTTCAAAGTCTATCAGAGTTAGAATCTTCCGGAGCCCATGAAGTACGCGCTGATCGTACCCGACGGAGCCGCGGATCGCCCGCTGGCGGAGCTGGGAGGGAAGACGCCCCTCCAGGTCGCGAAGACGCCCAATCTGGACCGGCTGGTCCGGGAGGGATCGATCGGGCTCGTCCGCACCTGCCCGACGGGCATGACGCCCGGGACCGAAGTCTGCCTCATGGACCTAATGGGATACGACCCCCGGGAGTACTTCAGGGGCCGGGGGCCCCTCGAGGCCCTCGGGGAGGGGATCGAGCTCAAGAAGAGCGAGGTCGCGTTCCGGTGCAACCTCGTGACGGTGCAGGGGGAGCTGCTCGACGACTACAGCGCGGGGCACATCACCGACGCCGAGGGAAAAGAGATCATCCAGATGCTCGACAAGCGGCTCGGCTCCGACGAGATCCGGTTCCTTCCCGGCGCGTCCTACCGGCACCTGATGATATGGAGAGGCGGGTCGGACGAGGTGAAGACCATCGGACCGCACCACATCATGGGGCAACCGTGGAAGGCGAACCTGCCGAAGGGCAAGGGGGAGGCGAAGCTGCTCCAGATGATGGAAGACTCCCGCGTCCTGCTCATGGGCCACGAGGTCAACCGGGCGCGGCGGATGAAGAAGCTGAAAGTCGCGAACATGATCTGGCTCTGGAGCCCGGGCCGGTTGCCGTCGATGCCGGACTACCGGACGAAGTTCGGACTCGGGGGCGTCATGATCACGGCCGTGAACATAGGCCGCGGGATGGGCAAGCTCGCGGGGCTGGAGATCGTGAAGGTCCCCGGGGCCACCGGATACTTCGACACCAACTACAAGGGCAAGGGCGACGCGGCGGTGAAGGCGCTCAAGACGAACGATCTCGCCGTCGTCCACATCGAAGCCCCGGACGAGGCCGGCCACGACGGGAACGTCGCCGAGAAGGTCCGCGCGATCGAGGCTGTCGACGAGTTCGTGATCGGGGCGCTCCTGAAGGCCCAGCCGAAGCTGGGGGCTCTCTCGATCCTCGTCCTGCCGGACCACGCGACGCCGGTCGAGGTGAAGAATCACACCGACGAGCCCGTGCCGTTCGTGATCTGGCGGGGTCAGCCCGTGCCAGCGGGGAAGATGCCGGCGATGGAGGAGGGCCCGGGGTTCGATGAGGCCGCGGGGGCGGCGAGCGGCGTGATCGTGGAGGAGGGTTGGACGCTTCTGGACCGGTTCTTCCTCCCGCGCGGCGCCTCCGTCCCGGCCGAAGCCGCCGACCCGCCCGCCACTCCGCCCGCCGCGTGATAGGATTAGTTTCCGGCTGACAGTCCGCTTCGGAGGAGGCTCATGTCGCTTATCGTGCAGAAATACGGGGGAACGTCCGTCGCGACTCCCGAGCGGATCAACGCGGTCGCGGCCCTGGCGCTCAAGCGCGCCCGGCGGGGCGACCAATTGCTCATCGTGGTGTCCGCCATGGGCGACGCCACCGACGACCTCATCGCGCTCGCCAAGTCGATCACGTCGAAACCCGACCCGCGCGAGATGGACGTCCTGCTGGCAACGGGCGAGCAGGTGTCGATCGCGCTCCTGGCCATGGCCATCAAGGCCCAGGGCGGGAACGCCATGTCCTTCACCGGCGCCCAGGTCGGCATAATCACCGACGCGCGGCACACGAAGGCGCGCATCCTGCGCGTCGAGGCGAAGGGCATCCGGAAAGCGCTCGGCGAGGGCCGGATCGCGATCGTCGCGGGGTTCCAGGGGGAGACCGAGACGGGCGAGGAGATCACGACGCTCGGCCGGGGCGGGTCGGACCTCACGGCCGTGGCGCTGGCGGCGGCGCTGGAGGCGGAGGCCTGCGAGTTCTACAAGGACGTGCCGGGGGTGCTGACGACCGACCCGAGGATCGTGCCGGAGGCGCGGCCCCTGCCGCGCATCACCTACGACGAGATGCTGGAAATGGCGAGCATGGGGTCGCAGGTGCTCAACGCGCGGAGCGTGGAATACGCGAAGCGCTTCGGAGTGCCGCTCGTGGTGCGCTCGTCGTTCGAGGACGTGAAGGGAACGCTGATCGTTGAGGAGGAGCCGGGGATGGAAAAGGTACTGGTGCGCGGAATCACGTACGCGAAGAACGAGGCCAAGGTGACGGTGCTCGGGGTGCCCGACCGGCCCGGGGTGGCCGCCGAGCTGTTCCGCGCGCTCGCGGCGGCGGACCTCAACGTCGACATGATCATCCAGGACGTGTCCGAGTCGGGCGTCACGAACATCTCATTCACGGTGACGCAGGGGGACCTGGCGCGGACGCTCGAGGTGTCGCGCGGCGTGGCGGCCCGGGTCAAGGCCGTGGACGTCCATTCCGACGAACACGTGGGCAAGGTCTCGATCATCGGTGTCGGCATGCGCTCGCACTCGGGGGTCGCGGCCGCCATGTTCGAGGCGCTCGCCCAGGCGGGGATCAACATCCAGATGATCTCGACCTCCGAGATCAAGGTCTCGGTCGTCATCGAGAAGACGAAGATCGAGGAGGCCGTGCGCGTCCTGCACCGCCGGTTCGGACTCGAGACCGAGCAGGTCGAGCTCGCGCGCCCGTTCATCACCGCGCCGGAGGAAGTGGGGATGCTTACCCAGAGGATGAAGCGGCCGGCGAAACCTGCCGTTCGGGTGAAGGCCAGGCGGAAGCGGTGAAGCCGCCCCCGGTCTCGCTCTACGACGCGACCCTGCGCGACGGCGCGCAGGGGGAAGGGGTCAAGTTCTCGGTCGAGGACAAGCTCACGCTCGCCCGGAAGATGGACTCACTCGGCATCGACTACATCGAGGGGGGCTGGCCCCATCCCGCGCGGCCCGAGGACGTGGAGTTCTTCCGCGAGGCGCGCCGCAGGATCAGGTTCACGCACTCGCGGCTCACCGCCTTCGGGTCGACGAGGCGCTCGCGCGTTCGCGCGCACGAGGACGAGGGGCTCAAGGACCTGATCGCGGCGAGGACGCCCGCGGTGACGATATTCGGCAAGGCCTGGGACCTGCACGTGAAGGTCGTTCTCCGGGTGACCCCGGAGGAGAACCTCGCCATGGTCGGGGAGTCCGTGCGGGTGCTCAAGCGCGCCGGCCGCGAGGTCGTGTATGACGCCGAGCACTTCTTTGACGGGTACCTCTCCGACCCCCAGTACGCGATCGCAACCCTGAGGGCGGCGCTGGTGGCGGGTGCAGACTGGCTCGTCCTCTGTGACACGAACGGGGGCATGATCCCGGGCAGGATCCGCGAGGTCATGACAGCGGTCCGGTCCCGGGTCCCCGGCCGGCTCGGCATACACACCCACAACGACACCGAGTGCGCGGTGGCGAACAGTCTCGTCGCGGTCGAGCTGGGGGCAAGGCAGGTGCAGGGCACGATCAACGGGTACGGCGAGCGGTGCGGCAACGCGAACCTGTGCTCGATAATCCCCGCGCTCAAGCTCAAGCTCGGCGTCGACTGCGTGAGCGACGCCCAGCTCAGGCAGTTGCGCGGCATATCGCTCCTGGCCTCAGAGCTCGTGACGAAGCCGCCGCGGGATGAGATGCCTTGGGTGGGCGCGAGCGCGTTCGCGCACAAGGCCGGCGTCCACGTTCACGCGGTCGAGCGCTTGCCGCGGACGTACGAGCAGGCGAACCCGGAGGCGACCGGGAACAGGCGGCGGATCCTGGTCTCGGACATGGCCGGACTGGCCACGATACGGTGGAAGGCCGAGGGCTACGGGCTCAAGCTGGGCAAGGACGACGAGAGGGGGCGCCGGATCCTCTCCGAGCTCAAGCGGCTGGAGTCCGAGGGGCTGACCTTCGAGGGCGCCGAGGCGTCGTTCGAGCTTCTCGTGCGCCGTATCACGCGCGGGCTCAAGGCGCCGTTCGAGCTCGTGGACTTCCGGGTCGCGGTGGAGCAGAAGAAGGGGGCGTCGGTCTCGGAAGCCACCCTCAAGGTCAAGGTGGGCGACCAGGTCGAGCACACGGTGGCCGAGGGTGACGGGCCTGTAAACGCCCTGGATTCCGCCCTGCGCAAGGCGCTCGGCCGGTTCTACCCCGGGGTCAAGGCCATGCACCTGACCGACTACCGGGTGCGGGTCATCAACCCGCAGGCCGCCACCGCCGCCAAGGTCCGGGTCACGATCGAGACGACCGACGGGGCCGACACCTGGTCCACGGTCGGGGTCTCGGAGAACATCATCGAGGCGAGCTGGCAGGCGCTCGCCGACAGCGTGGCGTACAAGCTCTTCAAGGGGAAGCGCCGGAAGCCCGGGAAGCGGTAGCCCGTGGAGGAGCACCCGTGGCGCGACATCGACCGGAAGTGGCAACAGTTCTGGGAGGAGCACGGCACCTTCCGGGCCGTTGACCGCTCGGACCGGAAGAAGTTCTACGCGCTCATGATGTTCCCGTACCCGTCGGGGAGCGCGCTCCACATGGGGCACGTGCGGAACTACGTCATCGGCGACGTCCTCACCCGGCTCAGGAAGATGCAGGGGCACAACGTCCTGCACCCCATGGGCTGGGACGCCTTCGGGCTTCCGGCCGAGAACGCGGCGATCAAGGCCGGCGTGCATCCCGCCGACTGGACCAGGAAGAACATCGCGACGATGAAACGCCAGCTCCAGGAGCTGGGGATCTCGTACGACTGGAGCCGGGAGATTTCCACCTGCGATCCGTCCTACTACAAGTGGACGCAGTGGATCTTCCTGAAGATGTACGAGCGGGGGCTCGCGTACCGGAAGAAGTCCTTCGTGAACTGGTGTCCGTCGTGCCAGACGACGATCGCGAACGAGGAAGTCCACGAGGGCACGTGCTGGCGGTGCCACTCCGTCGTGGTCCGCCGGGACCTCGAGCAGTGGTTCCTGAAGATCACGCAGTACGCGGACCGGCTGCTCGACGACCTCACGCTCCTGGACAAGTGGCCGGAGCGGGTCCGGACCATGCAGGAGAACTGGATCGGGCGGAGCGAGGGCGCGCGGGTCGTGTTCCGCGAGCGCGACTCCGGCGCCGAGATGCCCGTCTTCACGACCCGGCCCGACACGCTCTTCGGCGTCACCTTCATGGTCATCGCTCCCGAGCACCCGATGGTTGGCGAGCTGGTGAAGGGACGTCCCGAGGAGCGCGAAGTCCTCGCGTACGTCGAGAAGGCGCTCACCCTCTCCGAGATCGAGCGCACGGGGGCCGACCGGGAGAAGACGGGCGTGCCTACGGGCCGGTTCGCGGTCAACCCCGTGAACGGTGACGCGGTCCCTCTTTTCGTCGCCGACTACGTGGTCGCCGAGTACGGCTCCGGCATCGTCATGGGCGTGCCCGCGCACGACGATCGCGACTTCGCCTTCGCGCGGAAGCAGGGGTTGCCGGTCAAGGTCGTCATCCAGCCAGGGGCCACGCGGCTGGACGGCGCGACCATGGAGGCCGCTTTCCTCGAGGACGGCGTGCAGGCGAACTCGGGCGCGTTCGACGGCCTGCCGAACCGGGACGGGAAGAAGGCCATCACGGCGCATCTCGAGAAGAAGGGCTGGGGCGGACCGCTGGTAACGTACCGGCTTCGCGACTGGGGCATCTCGCGCCAGCGGTACTGGGGCGCGCCCATCCCGATGGTCACGTGCGCGGCATGCGGCCATGTCCCGGTGCCCGAGGCTGACCTCCCCGTCCTCCTGCCGCGGGACGTGGACTACTCACCCGGCGCGATATCGCCGCTCGAGAAGTCGAAGGAATTCGTCGAGGTTGCCTGCCCGAAGTGCGGCGGACCCGCGCGCCGGGAGACAGACACGATGGGCACCTTCATGGATTCCTCGTGGTACTTCTACCGCTACACTTCTCCCCGCGAGGAGAAGGCGGTCTTCAACCGCGAGACCGCCGGATACTGGATGCCCGTGGACCAGTACATCGGTGGGATCGAGCACGCCGTCATGCACCTGCTCTACGCGAGGTTCTTCCACAAGTTCTTCCAGGATCTCGGGCTCGTCGACACGCCGGAGCCCTTTACCGCGCTCTTCACCCAGGGGCTGGTCCTCAAGGGCGGCGAGATGATGTCGAAGTCCACGGGCAACATCGTCTCGGCGGACGGGCTCGTGGCGAAGTACGGGTGCGACGTGCCCAGGGCGTATGTCCTATTCATCGCGCCGCCCGACAAGGAAGTCGAGTGGCAGGACGCCGGGATCGAGGGGATCGCGAGGTGGTTGCATCGAGTGGGTGGTCTTGTGGATGGCTGGGCTCCCATGGACCTGCCGCCTAGCGACATGGACGTGCGCAAGTATCCTTTTGTCAATGGAGAGGTCGTGGACCCGCGGCATCCGCATGCCAAGGAAGTGGTACGGATGACCCATGCCACGGTTCAGAAAGTAACGATGGACACTAGCGCGTCGTTCCACTTCAATACGGCGATCAGCAGCCTCATGGAGTTCACGAATGTTCTTGCCGGCTACAGTGCGAGGCGCGAGGCGCTTCCGGTCGTCCGGAGCTACCAGTCAGGAGACTCAACTCCCGACCCCGAGCACGATCCACGGGTGATGAGCTTTGCCCTCAAGCGACTGATCCTTCTGGTGGCGCCCTTCGCACCGCACCTTGCTGAGGAGTGGTGGAAGCGCTCAGGGGAGAAGCCGTCGGTCTTCGACGCAAGCTGGCCGACATTCGATCCCGCTGCGGCGGCCGAGGACGTGGTCGAAATCCCCGTCCAGGTCAACGGAAAACACCGGGCCACGATCCGTGCCGCCAGGGGGGCCTCGGAGGACGCGCTGAAGACGCTCGTCTTGGGGGATGAGAAGATGAAGGCACAGATGGCGGGCAAGACCGTGCGACGCTGGGTGATAGTGCCGGACCGGCTCGTGAACGTCGTGGTCGGATGAGGACCGCGGCGGCCGGGCTCGCGCTCGTCTTCACGCTGGCGGGGTGCGCGGCCTCGGTCAGGCGCGTGCTGCCGGAGACCGTCCGCACCGTCGCGATCGCGCGGTTCCAGAACACGACGGACCAGGAACCCCTGCCCGCGCTGTTCGACGAGGACCTGCGGCGGTCCTTCCGGCTGGACGGACGGCTCACGGTGGTCGAGGATCCGTCCGCCGCGGACGCCGTGCTCGAGGGCACCATCGGCGGCTACACGCGCCAGCCGTCGCGATTCGCAGCCACCAACGTGGTCCAGGAATACGCGGTCCGCGTCGCGGTCGAGCTGACGCTGACCGCGCGGGGGAGCCGCGAGACCCTCTGGATCGATCGTGGCGCGAAGCCGGGGGCGCCGCCGGGGCCGGCGACGCGCCGGCTGGAGACCGACACGCACTTCGTCGTCGTGCCCGCCTCCGGGCTTCCGGTCGAGACCGAGGAGGATGCCCAGCGGCGTCTCGTTCACGACCTCGCGGAGGCCGCCGTGGTCAGGGTCCTCGAGGGCTGGTAGTTCTTGCTCCGCCCGCGGGGGGGGCCCGTGGGATAATTACCCGGATGCGAAGCGGTTTCCCCGGCCCTGCGGTGTCCCTGGCGGCGCTCCTTCTGGCGCTCGCGGCCCATCTCCAGCATCCCGTCGTGCTCGGCCTCCCGGCCCTCCGTCCCGACCTCCTGCCGATCGCGCCGCTCGCGTGCCTCATGGGGCTGGCGCGATCCGGCGGTCTCCTCGTCCTCGCCGCCGCCGTGCTCGCGGGGTGGTGGGCGTGGGGGCGGGAGGCGACGCGCTGGCTCGCCCGGACCCGTTCCGGCTGGCCTTTCGAGCTGGCCGCCGGGCTGATGGCCGGCTCGCTCGCCGCCGGCGGCCTCGGGTTCGCGGGACTCCTGTTCCGGCCGGTGCTCGGCGCCCTCCTGGTGGCCGCCGTCATCCCGGCCGTCCGGGTCCGGGCATGGCGGGGCCCGGCGCGATGGCTGGGGGCTGCCCGCTGGCCGGCCATATGGCCGGCGCTGTGCCTGTTCCCGGCGGTGCCCTGGCTGGTGGTCGCGCCGCTGCTCCCGGTCACGGGTGTCGACATGCTCGAGTACCACGCCGGCTTCCCCGTGCTCTGGGGGATGCTCCACCGGATCCACTTCGAGGCCGGCAACCTGCTTTGCACGATGCCGCTCGGGTTCGAGCGGCTGGCCGTGCCGCTCTACGTCCTGGGGGCCGGCGGCGCGGTCGCGTGGACCCAGCTCATCCTCCTTGCGGCGGCGGGGGTGGCGGTCGCGTCGGCCCTCGACGACGCCATGGGCGGCTGGCTGGTCGCGGGGTTCGGCGCGGCGCTCCTGCTCGCGTGGCAGGGGCATCCCGACATCGGGCTCGTTTTCGCCGCGGCGCTGGCCGTGCGGGCGGCCCGGACGGGCCGGCCGGTTGAGACCGGGCTCGCGTGCGCGCTCGCGGCGTTCAGCAAGTATCAGGGCGCCGCGCTCGCGGCGGCCTGTGTGGTCTCGACCGCGCCTTGGGACGCGGGGCGGCGGCTCCCGCGCTGGCTCCTCGTCGCGTGCGCGGTCGCGGTGGCGCCGAACCTGGCCTGGCTGGCGCGCAACGCCTGGCTGACCGGGAATCCCGTGTACCCTTTCGCGTCGCATGTCTTCCCGTCCCTCGCGTGGACGGACTGGAATTCGCAGGTGCTCTGGGCGTCGATGCCGAACGCCTCGGTCGAGATCGACGGCGCCTTCCCCGAGGACCGGGCGCGCCAGCTCGCGATGGCGTTCTGGGCTGGTACGAAATCGGTCTTCTTCAGCCCGTACGCGGCGCTGGTCTACATCTGCCCCGCCATCCTGTTGGTGCGCGGGGTCCCGCCCCTCGCGCGCCGGCTCGCGGTCCAGGGGCTCGTCTTCGGGCTCGTGTGGCTCCTGCCGATCCCGAAGTTCGGCCGCTACCTAGTGCCGGGGCTGATCCCCGTGCTCGGGGCGTGGTGGCTGGTCGCGAGGGCGAGCCGGTTCGCGGTCCCGGTCGCGGCCGTCTGCCTCGGCGTCGAAGCGCTCGTCTTCGTGGTCAATGCCCGCGAGACTCCGATCGCACCCGAGCGCGTGCTGACTGGCACGGCGTCCGCCGCCGCGTACCGCCGGGCGGCGCTGGGCGGATACCAGGACGCCGTCGACTGGCTGAACGCGAAAGGGTTCGCGTCCTCGCGAACCCTCGTCATAGGCCAGGGGTACGGCATGGGACTGTCGTGTCCCTGGTCCGCGAGCAACGAGACGGGCCGGCCCGCGTGGCTGGGCGCGGCCGGGGAGGTAGCGAACCCGGTCCGGATGCGCGTGCATCTGCGGCAGGCGAACGTCACGACCGTCCTCTACAACCCGATCCGCGCCTACCACCGGCATCCCTACGCACTGGGCTACGATTTGTCCGAGCCGTGGCTCATGGCTTGGGGACACCTCTGGCGGCGCTGGGCGCGTGTCGAGCGCCCGCCTGATTCGTTCGACTGGACGGGCGCGTGGTGGATCTGGCGGCTCGACGCCCGGCCGGGCGCGCCGCTTCCGCAGGCGTGGCTGCCGGGCGCCGAGCGGCTGTACCTCGACGAGACGGCCCTGCGGCGGGGTGAGGCCGACCCCGGCCGCCTCGCCCTCCAGCGCCGGGTGGCGGGGGACTTTGGTGTCGCGTGGTTCCAGCGGTCGATGCTCACATACCACGGCCGCCACGATGCCCCGCGCGCGGTTGCGGAGGTGGAGGAGGCGATCCGGCGGGGATTCGTGAGCCCCGGCGCGCTCAACGCCCTCGGAGTGTATCTCGACGCGGACGGCCGGATCGCGGAGGCCGCCCGACGGTTCCGGGAAGCCCTGGCGCTCGACCCGGGATACGACACGGCCCGCGCGAATCTCACCGAGCTCCTCGCGCGTTCAGCGGCGGGCAAGAGGTAGAATCGAGTCATCCCCATGTTGGCGCTGGCCCGATCGCACCTGCGTCTGAGCCTGCTCGCCGCCGCGGTCGTCCTCGGCGGAGTGCTCTGGCTCGTGAACGGGTGGGTGGTCCATCGCATCCTGCCGCCCTTCCTGCACAAGCAGCTCACGCTGGCCCTGCAGCGGGAGGTCGAGTTCGCGGACGTCGACACAAACTGGTTCACATACTTCGAGGTCAGGGGCGTCTCGGTCGCGAAGTCGGCCGATCCGAAGGACGGCACGCTATTCCGGGCCGGGAAACTGGTCCTTCGCTTCCACCTCGTGCGGCTTCTCACGCATCTGAAGTCCAGCAACCCCCTGGCCGGGATCCGCCGGGTGGAGCTCATCGAGCCGTCCGTCGAGATCGCGCTCGAGCAGTTGAAACCCGCCCTCGAGCCCTCCGCCTCCAAGGCGGCCAAGGCGGCGCCGGCGAGGCCGTCGACGGGCCTGCCGACCCTGCCCCGTACCTACCTCGGGATCAAGAGTGGGACGATCGTGCTGACCCGGCGCGGGGTGCCGGTCCTCGAGATACGGCGGTTCAAGGCGGAACTGGACTTGCGGGATCTTCCGCGGATTGGCGGCAATGTCGGCTTCACTATCGCTCCCGACTCCTCGGTGGCGGTCGACGGGAGCTGTCACTTCAGCCTCAAGCAGTTCAAGGGCAACCTGTCGCTCGAGCATCTGGACCTGGGCCAGCTCTCGGACTTCGCCCGGATGCTCGATCCTTCCCTCGCCATTCGCGTGGGCGGCCTCTTCGACGCCAAGCTCGAGATCGAGGGCGGGTTCATGACCACGGCCGAGATCTGGAACGAGACGTTCGGGCGCGGGTCGCTGCGGCTGTCGCGGGGGAGCCTGTCCCTGCGCGGCAGTCCGCTCATCACCGACGCCGAGACGACGGGGACGCTCGACGAGCGCCAGCTCACGCTCGAGACGCTCACGGGCCGCGTGCTCTCGGGGGCCTTGTCGGCAGCCGGAAGTTTCGGCAACCTGGGACTGGGCCGCTGGAAGCTCAAGGGCAAGCTCGAACAGGTTCCGATCCGGGCCCTGCGGGCGCTGTCGCCGGGCCTGCCGCCGACGCTCGATGGCGTATTCTCATTCGGGTTCTCCGCGAGCGGCACCGGTCATGCGCCAGTCTTCACGGGTCGGATCGCGTCGCCGGCCCTCTGGATCCCGGGCGTGCGTGTCGAGAACCTCGTCGCCGAGATGACCTACACGATCCGGGACTTGGCGCTCACTAACCTACGGGCGAACCTCTGGGAGGGCGCGATCCACGGGGAGGGGGCCCTGCGGGGCCTCGACGGAGCCGCTCCCGCGATCCGGCTGAACCTCCAGGGGATCGGGTTCAATGTGGCGCGGACCCCGCTCGGGGACTCGTACGCGGGGACGGCCGAGGTCGACGCCAACCTCGATGGACCTCTCGACCGGCTCGTGGGGACCCTGTCCGCTAGGCTAAACCAGCTCCGGGCGCGGGGCCTCGCGGTCGGCGACCTCAAGGCCGCCGCGACGTTCGAGGGTGGGAAGATCCGGATCGACGCGAAGACCGACAAGGGAACGGTGACGGCCGCCGGCACCCTCGTCCTGTCGCCCGTGCTCGCCCTCGAGAACTGCCGGGTCGACGTGCGGGAGCGCATCCCGGTGCTCATCGCGCTGGCGGGCGTCGACCCGCCGCCGGGCTTCGACGGGCGCGTGTCGGGATCGGTGCGGGCCGAGGGGCCCGTCAGCGACCCGGTGGTGACGGCCGAGGCCGTCGCTTCCGCGGTCCGGTTCGGGCGGATCGTCATCGGCGACATCATCCGCGTGCCCAGGTTTACTTTCCGGAAGATGACGCTCGAGGTTCCCGCGGACGCGCCGGCCGAGCTGGAGTGGACGTCCGAGCACACGACGGTTGCGATGTCCGGTGCCGTGCCCGTCGGGGCCTTCTCGGGCACCGGCAAGGAGGAGCTGCGGTTCCATCTCGAGTGCGCGGGAGGCCGGCTCGAGCTCCTCAAACGGCTGGACCTTGTCAAGGCCGCCACCGGGTCCTTCGACCTCGTGCTCGACCTGACCGGGACGGCTGCGCAGCCGACGTGGAAGATGCTCCGGTTGACCAGCTCGGGCAAGCGGCTCGTGCTCAAGGAGCCGGTGTTCGAGAAGGACTTCGACGGCTGGAACCTGAACGTGGTCATGGAGAACGACGAGGGGCTGATCAAGGACACGTGGCTCGCCATCGACCGGCAGCAGCAGACGTTCAACGGCCGGTTCTCCATGCGCGGCTGGCTGCCGGACGAGGTGGACGTGCAGACGGCGACGGTCGCGGCGAAGGCCAAGCACCTGCGCGGGCTGCCGTTCGCCGTCGAGGATGTGGCCGAGATCCGGGCCCGGCTCAACGCGCACCTGATCATGCGGCCGGGGGAGAAGGAGATCATGCTCACGGGGCCGGACCCGGAAAAGGGCGCGGAGCTGATCCTGTCGAGCGGCGTGATCCGGTACGCGGGGCCGAAGATGGGAGAGGTCGCGGCGTCTCCAGTGCTGCCGTCGGTCCGTGGCCGGTCGGCACCCGCCGTCGCGACCGCACCGGCGGCACCTGCCGTCGCCGCTGTAGCGGCGCCCGCCGCGGCGGCCGCTCCGCCGGGTCTCTTCGAACGGTTCTACGCCAACCTCAACTTCATCGGAACGGTCGAGATCGGGTCCAACGTCGAGTTCGCGCCGCGGACCGTCGTGGGCAAGGCGGGCCAATCGTTCTTCAAACTGTTGACCGGGGACCGGGCGGCGCTGAAGAAGCTGTTCCACCAGTACGCGACGAGGGCGGGCTGGATGGAGTTCAGCCGCGACGCCCTCCTGACCTTCGACCTCAAGATCAAGGACGGGAGCCACCTCAAGGTTTCGAAGATGGGCGACGCCCTCCGGGCCGAGGGTGAGCTCGCGCTCGAGCCCGGGGGCCGCGTAACGCTGGGGCCGCCGGGTCTCGCCGTGGACTTCACCATCGTGGGCGACCCCGGACTCCGGCAGCGGATCGAGTTCCCGGTCAGCGACACGATGATGGCCAACCTGGATCTCGTCGCCGAGGCCGTGCTCTACGACAAGTACCTGCCTACGGATTCCGGGGAGTCGGCGATGGTCGATGAACTCAAGGTACGGCTGTTCGTTACGCCGCCGCGTCCCGACGAGCCCCGGAAGGACTCCTTCCTCCAGTTCAACTTCGACCTGAAGTCGGAGCCGGAGACGGTCGTGGGCGAGGTCGGTGGGGGGCCGGGAGCCGGCGCCGGGCCCGGCTCGGAGGCGGTCGCCCAGTCGCGCATGGTGACCGTCAAGCCCGACAAGGGCGCGCTCATGATGTGCCTCTTCGGGCTGGACGCGCTCACGGCCGTTGGTAGTGCGTCCGCGGCCACGGCCGGCGGCGGGCCGGGGGCGGGGGAGTCGATCAAGCAGACCGGGGCGATGGCGCTGGTCAATGCCGTCCTGGGCTACTTCCGGAAGATGCTGGGCCTGGACGTGCTCTCGGTCAGGAAGTCCGAGCTGGCGGCCCGCCGCCAGCGGCAGTCGCCGGGATCCACCGCGCCCGCGGCGGGGGCGTCCGCGAGCGTGCTCGACAACACCGAGCTCACGGCGGGCGTGGCGCTCACCCGGAGCCTGTTCCTGAACCAGCGCGTGGTCCTGCTGGATTCGACCCAGTCGAGTATCCAATCCAGTACGCTGGCGCCCCAGCGGTCCAACACCACCGGGTTCATCACCGAGATCGAGTTCCGCCGGTCCTCGTACAAGCTCACGACCCGCGGGCGGTGGTTCGGCCTCCCGGACGATCCGCGGATCGACCGGCCCTACGAGCTCTACGGCGGCGCGGAAGTCAGCCGGGGCTTCTCGGGCGTCAGCACGCGGGAGCCGTTCAACTGGTGAGCCTGATCCTCGCCGCGTGCATCGCGGCGGCATCCTCCGCCGCTCCTTCCGCGGCGGTTCCCCCGGGATTCGAGGTGCGCATCTGCGCGTTGGTCGAGGCCCCGGCGGCCGCGTGGTCCGGGATCCAGCCGGAGGCGGTCATCGATCCCGCCGCGCTGTCCTGGCGGCGCAAGGCTTTTCTGAGCTCGTCGGCCACGATCCCGGTCGCGTCACCCGAAGTGCGCCGGGCGCTGTCTGCGGCGCTGGCGTCCGTCCCGTCCGCGTCGCGCTCCCGGACCATCAAGGTGCTCGACGCCGTCGGCGCCTGGGTGTCCGCGAGCGTGCTCGAGGACCCGGAGCCGCTGAGGACGCCCGGAGACTGGCGCGGCGCCGATGAGGTCATCCGCACGGGACACGGCAACGCCTTCGAGCGCGTGCGCGTCCTCGTGGCCCTGCTCCGGGCGGCGGGGATCCCGGCCAAACCCGGTTTCAACGGCGTGCCCATGGTCGTCCTATTCGTCGCACCTGGCAGCGCCTCGCTGCCAGGTGAGTGGACCGTATGGGATCCCCTGCATCCCGCCGGATCGTTCTGCCGTCTCCCGGTCGCGTGGATGCCCCTGCGGGCGGGGGACGTTCCGCTCGTTGCCACCGCGCCCGCCGGGCTCCCGTGCCGCGTCACGGTCGCCACGCGCCGCTGGGCGGGCCGGGACGACGTCCGTCGCGCCTGGGAGACCGTGGGCCGGATCGGGGCGTTCCCGTCGAATCCCGCCGAGCCCCTGCCCGTGGGCACGCCCGCGTGGTGGGAGATCTGGATCATCGGGGTGGCGTTCGACGGGGACCCTGGCGCGGCGACCGTGACGGTCCCCCTGCCGTTCGCGCCGGAGTTGAAGTACGGCACGCGGGACCAGACGGTCTGGGCGTCCGACCCCGCCCGGCTGAAGGCCGTGGACCAGTGGAGCGAGACGGACCAGCGGCTCGGCGGCCTCGTCCACGGCCTCCGCATCCGTCTCTCCCGCTCGGCCGCCGGAGGGGGAAGATAGTGGCGGAGCTGCCGGAAGTCGAGACGCTCAGGCGCCAGCTTCTGGCCGCCGTGGTTGGCCTGCGCTGGGACCGGGTGGAGGCCGTCCCCTCGTCGCTCTTCCGCACGCCCGCGAAGGCGGTGGCGGAGGCGCTCACCGGCGCCCGGCTGGCCCGCGTGGACCGGCGGGGGAAGGTCCTCCTCCTCGGATTCGACGCCGACCGCGTCCTGCTCGTCCACCTCGGCATGAGCGGGCAGATCCTGCTCGTGCCGCCGGCGGAGCCGGGTCCCCGCCACCAGCACCTCGTGGCGACGATCGAGGACGGACGGAGGCTCGTCTTCCGCGATCCGCGCCGGTTCGGGTTCCTCAAGCTCGCGCGCGAGGCGGGGTTGGTGGTTGTGAAGGAGCTGGCCTCGGTCGGGCGCGATCCTCTCGACCCCGCGCAGACGTGGGAAAGGTTCGTGCGCGACTGCGCGGGGCGGGCGGGTGCCGTGAAGCCCCTGCTCCTGTCGCAGGAGTTCTTCGCCGGGGTGGGCAACATCTATGCCGACGAGATCCTGCACGCGGCGCGCCTGCGCCCCGCGCGGGCCGCGGCGTCCCTGACGCCGGTCGAGCAGAAGGAGCTCTTCCACGCGGTCCGGGACATCCTGTCTTCCGCCATCGAGTACGGCGGGACCTCGTTCGACGCGGCCTTTACGGATATCTATGGCCGCCCCGGGCTGTACGGTGGGCGGCTCAAGGTCTACGGCCGGGACGGCGAGCCGTGCGACCGGTGCCACACGGCGCTCCGGCAGGCTGTGGTCGGCGGCCGGTCGAGCGTCTTCTGCCCCCACTGCCAGAAGTAGCTAGCGGGACGGCCTCCGTGCTGCGTGTACCGCCGGCTCCGGGGCCCAGCGGTCGTCGAGCCGGGCGAAGAGGCTGTAGACGCATGGCACGACATACAGGGTAAGCAGGGTCGAGACGAAGACGCCGCCGATCACGGCGATGGCCATTGGAGAACGCGCCTCGGCGCCCGGCCCGAAGGCGACGGCGGCCGGGATCGCGCCGGCGATGGTCGCAGTCGAGGTCATCAGGATGGGCCGGAGCCGGATCGGACATGCCTCGAGGAGGCCCTCGCGCACGGTATGCCTGCGGCCCGCGCGTTCACGGACCTTGTTCGTGAAATCCACGAGCAGGATCGAGTTCTTCTTGACCAGCCCCATTAGCAGGACCAGTCCGATGAAGCTGTAGATGTTGAAGGACCGGCCGGTCACCAGGAGGGCGAGGAACGCACCCGAGAAGCTGAAGGGCAGGGCCATGAGGACCGTCACGGGATCGATGAAGCTGTTGAACTGCGAGGCGAGGACCATGTAGGCGACAAGAATGCCCAGAACCAGCGCCCATCCCAGGCTCAGGAAGGACTCCTTGAACGACTGCGACGAGCCGCCCATGGTGCTGTGGTAGCCCGCGGGAAGAAGCTTGGCCGAGACGGCGGTGGCCGCCCGCAGGGCGTCCTGGAGGGAGACGCCGGGCTTGATGTTCGCGGTCACCTTGATCGCGCGCTCGCGGTTGTACCGGGAAATGAGCTGGAGCGTCGGGACCTTCTCCATCCGGACGACATCGCCCAACGGGATGAGCTCGCCGCGGTTGTTCCGGACCGCGATCGTCCGGATCGACGCCTCCGAGAGCCGGTCCTCGGCTTCGAGCTGGAGCCGGACGTCGTACCGGTGGCCGCCGCTCGAGTATTGGGCGATGTTGGTGCCACCGACACAGGCTTCGACGGTCTGGGCGATCGCCGCGATGCTGACGCCGCGCGCCTGGGCCCTGGCCCGGTCCGGGTGGATCCTGAGCTCGGGCATTCCGATCCGGTAGTCGGTGTCGATGTCGACCATGAGCCCGGTCCTCGCCAATTCGCCCTTGATCTTCTCGGAGAGTTCGCCCAGCCTGTCCCAGTCAGGTCCCTGGACAGTGAATTCGACGGGAAAACCGCGCCCTCCGCCGAATCCGCGCGTCGAGGGATCGATGACGAAGATCCTGGCGTCATCGATCCGGGCCAGGAGCTTCCGGATAAGGACCATGAGCTCGCCCTGGGATAGTTCGTGGTGCAGGACGGGATCCCGTCCCCGGTGGCCCTTGGGTTTGAGCGAGATGAAGAGGAATCCCTGCGTCGGGTCGTTGCCGCCGAACCCCCCGACCGATGCGTACAGGTTCGCGAGCTCGGGCCGCTCGAGAATGATCCGCTCGGCTTGGCGCACCTTCCCGTCGGTGAACGACAACGAGGAGCCCACGGGGGTGCGCAGGCGGACCATGAAGAGGCTCGAGTCCTGGGCCGGCAGGAACTCCTTGCGGAGCGGAACGACGGCGAAGCCCAGGGATATGAAGACCAGCAAGGATGCGCCCAGTACCGCGGCCCGGTGGTGGAGACTCCAGCCGAGGGTGTGGCGATAGCCCCGGGCCACGCGGGCGAATACCGTGTCGGCGACGCGGCCGATCCGCCCGCGGCGCCTTCCAGCGTCCACGAATTGCGAGCACCGCATGGGCGTCAGGGTGAGCGCCTCGACCAGGGAAAGGAGGACGGCGGCGGAGATCGTGACGCCGAACTGGAAGAAGAACTTGCCGATGACGCCTTCCATGAACGCCACGGGGAGGAAGATCGCGACGATGGAGGCCGATGTCGCGATCGCCGCGAACGTGATCTCCCTGGACCCGGAGATGGCCGCGGCCACCCTGGCTTCGCCGCGCTCCTGGTGCCGGACGATGTTCTCGAGGACCATGATGGCGTCGTCGACCACGATGCCGATCGAGAGCGAGAGCGCGAGGAGGGTGATGGTGTTGAGCGTGAACCCGGAGAAATAGAGGACTATGAAGGTGCCGAGCACCGAGGTCGGGATCGCGAGCACGACGTTGAGTGTCGAGCCCCACGAGCCGAGGAACAGCCAGCACACGAGGCCGGTGAGGAGGGCCGACAGGACGAGCGTGAACTTGAGCTCGCCGACCGACTCCTCGATGAACCGGGTCGCGTCGTTAACGATCGAGATCTCGACGTCGGCCGGGACGGTCTTGCGCAGCTCGTCGATCCGCTTGCGGACGTTGCGGGCGACTTCCACGGCGTTGGCGCCGCGCTGTTTGAGGATTCCGAGCCCGACCGCCGTCCGGCCGCGGGTGCGGCTCAGTCGGCGTACATCGGCGAGCCCGTCCTCGACCCGGGCGACGTCCGAGATCTGAATCGGCCGGTAGTTCGGGGAGCCGCCACGAGTGTTGATCGAGATCCTCGAGAACTCCGCCGGCGAGAGGGCCTCACCCATGGTCCGGACGTTGAACTCCCGGTCGCCGGAGTCGATCCAGCCGGCGGGGCGCTCCTGATGCTCGCTCGAGATGGCGTTGATCACGTCGCCCACGGTCAGGGCGTGGGCCCGGAGTTTTGCGCCCGACACCCAGACGCGCAGGTTGGGCTCGACGTACCCCCCGAGGAAGACGTCGCCGACATCCGAGATCGTCGTGAACTGGTCCTTGAGGGAGTCGCGGACGTAGAGCATGATCTCGCGGAGCGGCGTCGTCTTCGTGCTGATCGCGACCCAGAGGATCGGTTCATCGTCCGGGTTCGTCTTCGTGATGACGATGGGGTCCATCTCGGGCGGCAGGTTCCGCTGGGCCTGGGCCAGTTTCGACTGGACCTCCTGGAGGGCGACGTCGATGTCGCGCCCGAGATCGAACTCGATCGAGACCTGGGCGGAGCTGTTCCGGGCGGTTGACGACAGCGCGCGCACGCCCTGCACCGCCATGACCGCATTCTCGATCTGGTCCACGATTTCGGTTTCCATGACCGATGGGGCGGCGCCCCGCATCGTGGCGGAGATCGACAGGTAGGGAAGGTCCACGTCCGGGTTCTGGCTGATGCCCATGCGCAGCAGCGAGATGGCGCCGAACACGATGAGCCCGGACATGAGCATCCAGGCGAAGACGTGGCGCCGGATCGATAGCTCGGAGATATTCATGAGACCATCCCCCTACGGAAGCGGCTCGAGACCGGATGCCGAATGCGGGATTCCGGCGTCCGCCGATGCCCCGATGTGGCCGCAGGCCGCCGCCAGATGTGCCGAATCGGTCCGGACGAGGAAGCGGCCGCGGTCGCGGGCGCGGCGCAGGTCCTGAAGCGTGTTCAGGGCCGTCAGGACGTCGAGATTGTTCACGAGCCCCTGCCGGTACTCCTCGACCTGACGGTCGTAGCTGCTCTGCGCGAGCTCGACGGCCCGGTTCAGGGCCTCCACCTGTCCGCGGTCGGCGTCAAGCCGGTCCCAGAGCGTGCGAATCTCGGCCTCGGCGGACCGGCGCGCGAGCGAGAGTCCCTGGTCGGCCTGGCGCCGGACCGACCGGGCCTCCCTGACGCGCGACCACGTCTGGCCGCCGGTGAAGATCGGAATCGTGAGCGCGAGCTGGGCGTCCCAGTGCACGTTCTCGAGGACACCGCCCCGCTTCATGTAGTAATTGCCGACGAGGTCCACGGACGGCAGTATGGCGCCCGTGGCGACCCACTCCCCGGCGGCCGCGGCCTCGGCTCGCGCGCGGGCCGCGGCGACGTCGGGCCGGCCCTCGATCGCGGCCAGGCAGGACTCGAGGGACGCCGACGCCGGCGTCTCGCCCGGCTCGTCGGCCATGGCCGTGTCCACGGGTAGGCCGGTGAGAAACGCCAGCGTTTCCCGGACCTGGGCGAGCGCGCCCCGGACCTGGACGTCCTGCGCCTCAAGGCTTGCCCGGGCAGCCCGTGCGGTCAGAACCTCGCTCGGGCGGGACCGGCCGATCGATTCGCGCTCCCGAAGCTCGCCGATGCGGGAGTCGTAGGCCTTGAGCTGGTCAGCGAGGTTGGCGAGGTCGCGCTCTGCCGAGAGGACGGCGTAGTAGGCCGCGGCCACGTCCTGGTAGAGCCGGACTTCGGTCTGCCGTTCGGCGTGCTCCTGCGCCGTCTCGAGCCGGCGCGCGGCGCGAAGCGCCGCGTACTCGCGGCCCCCGCGGAAGAGCGGCTGGGTCGCCGAGATCCGGGCCGTGGTCTGCGAGGTGGGGGCCAGCGACTTCTGAAGTGCGGTGCCGCCGGGATTCTCCTGCCACTGCCTGCCGATGATGCCGGACAGCGAAGGCAGGATCGCGCCGCCGGCCTGGCGCACGTGCTCGCGGGCCTGGATGACGAGTTCCCGCTGCTGCGCCACGGCATCGCTGCGCGCGAGGGCGGCGGCGTAGCAGTCGGTGAGCGTACGCTCCGTCCGGAGCGCGCGCTCCGGACGGAGCGCGCGGACATCCGCGGGCCCACCCGGCGCCTCGGCCGCGAAAAGCCAGCCTGGCACGAGGAGGGTGGCGATGATGGTCAGGGGAGACACGGAACGTTGATTATCCCAGACCTGGGCATATCAATATGACGTACCCGGCCGGCGGATAGTGTCACGGCGCTGTCAGTGGCCGCCGACCTCGTGGGGGGAGGGGGTATCTTCCGATATTTCGAGCGTCCGGATCATCCTTTCCAGTTCGGGCCGGGCGGCGGGATCGAGCGTGGCGTCCAGCGCCTGCCGGTAGGCGGCGAGCGCGTCCGCGGTCCGGTCATTCGCGCGCAGGAGATCGGCGCCGGCCCGCAGGGCGATGGCCCGGGTCTCGGGCTCGAGCGCCTGCTCGAGGGCCATGCGCGCGTACCGGTCGGCCTCCTCGTAGTAGCCGCGCGCCGAGGCGGGCGTGTGACGCGTCTCCTCCTGGACGGCGAGCGCGCGCAGGGCTGCCGCCTTGAGCGCGGGCTCCTGGGCCGACTCGATCGCGGCCTTCCGGGCGCCGTACGCGCCGTCGGTGTCGCCAGCGAGCTCCAGGCTCCGGGCCCGGTGGAGGTACAACTCGGCGAGGACATCCGGATCCCGCGCTGCCGCGAGCGCTTCCGCGAGGAGGTCGCCGGCCTCCCGGAGCTTCCCGGCCTCCCGCCGGAGCACCGCGAGCCGGCCGAGCGCCCGGGCCCGGGTGTCCGAGTCCACCGCATCCGAAGCGGATGCTTGCCATGCGTCGAGCGCGGCGTCGGCGTTCCCGCGCTTGCGTTCCAGGTCACCGAGGTTGAGCTGGACCCGGGCGAGATCCTCCCGGGGTGGGGCGGATGCTCCACCCCCGGGGGCGTCGCCCCGGACGGCGCGTGCGTACCATTCGGCGGCCTCGTCCAGCCGGCCCCGGGTCTCGGCGAGCAGGCCGAGCGCGGACCGGGCCCGGCACGCGAGCGCGGGGTCGGCGGCCCCGGCGGAGGCCTGGCGGAGCGCCTCGGCGCTCTCGTCCAGCGCTCCGCGGGCCTGGAGGAGCCGGGCGAGGTTCAACTTGATCTCGGGGATCGGCTGGCGCGTCCGGCTTCCGCCCAGGGCGGCGCGCCATGCCATCTCGGCGTCGGTCGCCAGCGCCCGCGCCCCCGCCGCGTCCCCGGCCGCGAGCCGGACGGCTGCCAGCTCGGCGAGCGCGGCGCCCTGGACGGCGGGGTCGCGCGCGGCACGCCGCGCGTCGCGCAGTGCCTGCGCGGCGAGCGCGGGCTCGCGCATCTTGCGGAGGAGGGTGCCGAGCTGAAGCCGGATGAGGGCACGGTCGTCGGCATCGGCCGCTTCGGCCGCCGCCTCCTCGAGCCGGGCCCGCGCCTTCGCGAGGTCGCCCGCGAGATCCGCGATCTCGGCGAGGCCCCGCAGGGCCCGGATCCGGTGGCCGGGATCGGGCGAGGTGGTCGCGAGGTCTCCGTAGAGCCGGGCGGCGCCCAGAGTGTCGCCGCGGCGAAGGGCGCCGGCCGCGACCTCGAGGGTCGCGGCGGACCGCCACTCCGGGGTCGGGCCGAACCCGAGGGCCTTCCGGGCCCAGGCCTCGGCGGCGTTCCGGTCGCCCGTCGACCCGGCGATCTGGGCGAGCGCGAGCGCGGCCTCGGCCTGCTCGTCGGGGGTGACCGCCGCCTTCAGGGCGTCCTCGTACCCTCCGCGGGCCGCGGCAAGGACGGTCGCGGACTCCTCCGGCCGGCCGAGGATCCGCAGGGCCTCGCCCAGCCCCTTGGCCGCCCGCGCGCGCTTGAGCGGTTCCCGGGTGGCGTCGGCGGCCTCGCGGAAGTAACGCGCGGCCTCCTCGGGCGCGCCGCGCCGCTCCAGCAGGCCGCCGAGGGCGAGCAGGACGTCCGCTCTGCGCTCTACGTCCGTGTTGAGCGCGAGAGCCTCCCGGTACGAGCTCTCGGCCTCGGTCGCGTGCCCCTCGAGTTCGAGCACGCGTCCGTACCCGACGAGGCCGCGCGCCCGGGTCTCGCTCCACGTCCGGAGCTTGAGCGCCTCCTCGTACCGCCGGCGCCCCGCGGCGACGGCGCCGGCCCTTCGGTCGAGGTCGCCGAGGTTCAGGAGCGCGGAGGCCTTCGTGTCGGGCAGTCGGGTGAGTCGCAGCGCGGCTTCCTGTTCGGGCCGGGCTCCCGCCAGGTCACCGAGGCGCGCGAACAGGAGGCCCAGGTTGATGCGCGCGACGGCCTTCGCCTCGGGTCCGGCCGCCGTGGCGGCGGCCTCACCGTAGCGGCGCTTCGCGCCGTCGAAGTCTCCCTGGGATTCGAGCAGGACGCCGAGGTTGGCGAGCATCCGGGCGCGGGCGTCCTCGCCGCCCTCGACCTGGAGTGCCGCCTCGAACGCCTCCCGAGCGGACCCCAGCCGGCCGCGGCGCCGCTCGAGGTTGCCGAGGCCCTCGAGGAGCGCGGCGCGCGTGGCGGGCGCGACATCGAGGTCGAGGGCTTCCCGGAAGTGCGCGCCGGCTTCCTCGAGCTTGCCCTCCTTGTCCTTCACGATCGCGAGGTTGAGCAGGGCCTTGGCGTGGGTCTCCGGGGACTTCGTGGAGAGCGTCGCGGCGGCGTAGAAGGTCTCGGCCTGCGCGTACTCGCCCTGTGCCTCGGCGAGCAGTCCCAGGTTGGCCCACGCCGCGGCCTTGAGTTCCAGAGGCGCGTCCGCGCGGTCGAGCACGTGACGGTAGCGGCGGTCGGCCTCCTCGTACCGGCCGGCTTCGTGCGCGCGCACGCCGGCCCGGAAATCGTCGTCCGCGGGGCCGGCGGTCTCGAAGGGCGGCGGGGCCGTTCGCGCGCCCTCCGCCGCGGCCGGTGCCGCGGAGAGCGGCGCAGCCAGCGAGAGAAGGACGATCAGCGCGAAGTCCGGCATCCTTCTCAAGGATACAATAGATCAGCCCATGCCCTTCGAGCTCGTATCCGATTTCAAGCCCGCCGGGGACCAGCCTGCCGCCATCGCCGCCCTCGTCCGGGGCGTCCGCGAGGGCGCCCGGCACCAGGTCCTGCTGGGCATCACGGGCAGCGGCAAGACCTTCACCGTGGCCTCCATGATCGCTGCGGTCAACCGGCCCACCCTCCTGATCTCGCCCAACAAGACGCTGGCGGCCCAGCTCTACGCCGAGCTCAAGGCCTTCTTCCCCCGGAACGCGGTCGGGTACTTCGTGTCCTACTACGACTACTACCAACCGGAGGCCTACGTGCCCCAGACGGACACGTACATCGAGAAGGACGCGGCCATCAACGAGGAGCTCGACCGGCTCCGGCACGCGGCTACGGCGGCCCTGTTCGAGCGCCGCGACGTCGTCATCGTGGCCTCGGTGTCGTGCATCTACGGGCTGGGCTCGCCCGAGAACTACCGCCAGCTCCTGGTCATGATCGAGCGCGGCGAACGGCTCGAGCGCGATGCCCTCCTGCGCCGGCTCGTGTCGGTCCAGTACGCACGCAACGACATCGATTTCTCGAGGGGCAAGTTCCGGGCGCGCGGCGACGTGGTCGAGATCTTCCCGGCCTCGGCCGAGACCGCGATCCGGGTCGAGTTCAACGGTGACACGGTCGAGGCGCTCTCGGAGGTGGATCCCGTGACGGGGAACGCCGTCCGGAAGATGGACCGGGTCGCGATCTACCCCGCCCAGCACTACGTGATGCCCCTGGGGACGCTCGACCGCGCCCTCGTCGCCATCGAGCGCGAGCTCGAGGGCCGGGTGGACGAGCTCAAGGCGGCGGGCAAGCTCCTCGAGGCCCAGCGGATCGACCAGCGCACGCGGTTCGACCTCGAGATGATGCGCGAGACGGGCTCCTGCCACGGCATCGAGAACTACTCCCGGCATCTGGACGGGCGCTCTCCCGGCACGCCGCCCTGCACCCTCCTCGAGTACTTCCCATCCGACGGCCTCGTCGTGCTGGACGAGTCGCACATCGGGGTGCCCCAGCTCGAAGGCATGTTCAAAGGCGACCGTGCGCGCAAGGACAACCTCGTCAACTACGGGTTCCGGCTCCCGAGCGCGTACGACAACCGGCCGCTGGTGTTCGAGGAGTTTCGGGCACGCGCCAAGCAGATAATCTACGTGTCCGCGACCCCGGGTGCGTGGGAGCTGAAGCAGTCGGCCGGCCATATCGTCGAGCAGATCGTGCGGCCCACGGGACTCATGGACCCGAAGGTCACGATCCGCCCGGCCGACGGCCAGGTCGAGGACCTGCTCAAGGAGGTCCTGGCGCGGGCCGCGCGCTCGCAGCGCACCCTCGTGACCACGCTCACGAAGCGCATGGCCGAGGACCTCGCCGAGCACCTGCGGGCCGCGGGGGTCAAGGTCGCGTACCTGCACTCGGACGTCGAGACCCTGGACCGGATCCGGATTCTCCGGGACCTCCGCCTCGGCGTCTACGACTGCCTCGTCGGGATCAACCTCCTGCGCGAGGGGCTGGACCTGCCCGAAGTTTCGCTCGTCGCGATCCTGGACGCCGACAAGGAGGGCTTCCTGCGTTCCGAGCGCAGCCTGATCCAGACCATGGGGCGGGCGGCGCGCAACGTCGAGGGCGAGGCCCGGCTCTACGCCAGGTCGGTCACGAAGTCCATGGAGGTCGCGATCCGGGAGACCGACCGGCGAAGGGCGGCGCAGGAGATCTACAACCGCGAGCACGGGATCACGCCGGAGACGATCAAGAAGAACATCCGCGACATCCTGACGTCCGTGTACGAGGCCGACTACCTCACGGTGCCGGTGGCCATGGAGGACGGGGCCGCGTATATCACGTTGGATGAACTCCCGGGCCGGATCGCGTCCCTGCGCAAGGAGATGCGCAAGGCCGCCAACGCGCTCGAGTTCGAGCGGGCGGCGCGGCTGCGCGACGTCGTCCGCGACCTCGAGCTTACGATGACGCAGGGCGGGAGCCCGATCGTTCCGGACGTCGACGTGGCCGCCGCCGGCTCGGCGAAGCCGGACGCCCCCGCCGGCCGCCGCCCGGCGGGGCCGCTCAAGCGCCGCCGCGGTTCCTCCTCCGCTCCCAACCGCACGAGCTGATCACCGGTAGCGGTCCGACAGGCCCTGTCCCCGGCCCGCTGCGGGCTACGGCAGGGCGAGGGCGGATTTGATCCGGGCGAGGTCCTCGGGGATGACGCGCGTGTACGGGAAGCGCAGCGCCCGGGCGAGCGCGACCCTGGCCTCGGCCCGGTCGCCGGCGTCGTACCACCGCGCCGCGAGCTGGGTCCAAGACGCCGCGGGGGCACCGGCCACCTCGGCGAACCGCGATTTCGCCGGGTAGGCGGCGAACGCGGACCTCCAGCGGAAGCGGGCCAGGTGCAGGCCGAACGCGGTGGTCCGCGGCAGGGGCGCCTCGGCGCCCGCGCGCCCGACGCGGAAGCCGGCGCCGTCCGGGAGCAGCCGGAATCCGCCCGCGCACTCGGCGTTCGCGAGGTACGTGAAGACGATCGGACGCTTGCCGAAGTGCGACCGCAGGAAGATGTTGATCAGGTCCTCGGGAATCACCGTCCGCCCCCAGGGGATGATCGCGGGATCGAGGACCGTGAAACCCGGGTGCAGGGCCTCGACCTGGGCATGGTGCCAGAGCCGCGTCAGGAACGGGCGGTGGATCACGACGACGTCGAGCCGCTCGCCGAGGACGCGCTGGGCGTAGACGACGGGGAAGAAGTCGTCGTCGTGCTGGGTCACGAGGATTCCGTCCCGGGGCGTGCTCGCGAGCAGGTTCCGGCCCCAATCCAGCGCGCCGACGTAGCGGGAGAGGTCCGCGGCGGGGAGGCTTCGGAGCCCCGCGTGCGCGGCGAGCAGCACGCCCAGGGCCGCGGCTACCGGGGGTCCGGCGCGGCCGGCCGGCCGGGCGAGGGACCCCGCGGCCAGCAGGGCCAGGAACGCGACCACGGGCAGGAGGTAGTAGCCGACGCCCGCGATCTGGAAGGACGAGACCAGCCAGACCGCGATCCCCGCTCCGGCGATCCCGGCGACCAGGGGAGAGCGCGCGCGGCACCAAAGTGCGACCCCGCCGAGGAGCGCGAGGACGACGAGCGGCCAGCCGGCCTGCCGGACCAGCTCGGGCAAGCCGGTCGTGGCGACGCGGAGGAGCTTCTCGCCCGCCGAGTAGGCGGCGAACCGGCCCGAGTACTCCTTCGCGGAGAGATACCGCTCCAGCATCCGGGCCGAGTCGAGCCGGGCGTACATGAGCGACGGGGTGGCGGAAGAGAGGAGGGGGAGGGCGACGGGCTTGAGCGACACGCCGAGTCCGCCGAGCAGGCACAGGATCACGAGCCGGCGCCGGTCGATCCAGAGCCGGCGCTGCCATGCGAGCCCGAGCACGGCCGGGGCGAGGTAGAGCGTGGTCATGTGGTGCGCGAACGAGATTCCGCCCAGGAGCGCGAGGGAGTCCAGCCGTCGCGCCGGGATCTGCCCGGCTCGCCAGCAGAGCCATATGAGCGCGGAGAGGAGAGCGAGGTTTAGCGGGTACTTGTCCGCGAGCGAGCTCTGGAGCGCCGCCGCGGGCGTCCACGCGAGGGCGAGTCCGCAGCCGGCGGCCGCGAGCCGGCCGGTCCCGAGACACTCGCGTGCGCAGCCGTAGACGAAGACCGCGGCGAGCGCCGAGCACCCCGCCGAAAGGCACGCGAGCCGGAACCCGGGCGACCCGACGGGGAGGAGGGCGGCGAGCTTCCCCGCGAGAAGGTACAGCGGGTACCCGGGCGGGTGCGTGAGCGTGAGCGTGACCGCCGCCGTCGCGAACTCCCCGGCGTCCTCGAGCGCGAGCCCCGGGCCCATGAGCCGGAGCGACACGCCGAACGCGAGGAGGAAGAGGAGGGGGGCCGTCATGCCGGCCCCACGGTCCGTCTAGAGCCCATTCTCCAGCCGGTCGGCCAGGATCGGCGGTAGGCCCGCCTCCCGGATCTTGCGCTGGGCCGCGGACACGTCGTAGGCGACGCGGTGGAGCGCGACCGTGCCCGCGTCCGTATCGTACACCGCGAAAGCGGCCCGCGTGTCGCCGTCGCGCGGCTGGCCGGTCGAGCCGACGTTCACGAGGTAGCGGTAGCTGGGCTCGAGGTGCAGGCTCGTGCCGAGGAAGCGGTAGAACTCGTCCTCGCGGTTGACGAGGATCAGTTGCTGGTGCGAGTGGCCGACGAAGATTACGCGGGCCTGCGTGGCACCGAAGCTCTGGGCGAGGTCCGCCGGGCGCATGCGCGTGTGGACGTAGTGCCAGTGCTCGGGCTCGAAGGGGGAAGAGTGGACGAGGAGGGTGTCGTTGATGGTCTCCGACGCCGGAAGGCCCCGCAGCCAGGCCTTGTGTTCCTCGCTCAGCCTGTTCATCGTCCACGCCACCGCCGCCCGCGCGTTCGGGTTGAAGTGGGCGGCGTCCTCGGAGCCCGTGCAGGCGGCATCGTGGTTGCCCAGGATGACGACCTGGGCGGCCTCGCGGACGCGGTCGATGCACTCGCCGGGGTTGGCGCCGTAGCCGACGACATCGCCGAGGCACCAGAGCCGGTCCATGCCCAGCCGGGCCAGCTCGTCGAGGACGGCGTTGAGCGACTCGATATTACCGTGCACGTCGGAGAACACGCCGACCTTCATCGCGCCTTTTGCCTGCGCATCGCGGCTCGGAGGGCGGGGGCAAGCTTCCGCCGGGCCTCGGCGATCGTCATGTGCTCGAGCGTGCAGCCGGCGGCGTACGCATGCCCGCCGCCGCCGAAACGCTGGGCGATCCGGTGCAGGGGCAGGGACATCTTGGCGCGCAGGCTCGCGCGGACGTCCCCCTGCGGCGTCTCCCGCAGGAACACGGCGACGCAGACGCCGCCGATGGCGCGCGGGTACTCGACGAAATCCTCGGCGTCCACCTCGGTGGCGCCGAAGTCCGTGAAGTCCTTCCGGGCGAGGGACATCCACGCGACGCCGTCCGCGACCGCGAGGGTGCCCAGGGAGCGGCCGAGGAGCCTGAGCCGGCGGACGGGGAAGCACTCGTAGACGGCCTCGCCGACCTCGCGGGGGTTGACCCCGGCCTCGACAAGCCGTGAGGCGAGGTTGAGCACCTCGGCGGTCGTGTTGTTGTACCGGAAGCCCCCTGTCTCGGTGTAGAGCCCCACGTAGAAGGCGGTCGCGATGTCGCGCGTGAGCGGGACGCCCAGCCGGATCCGGAGCGTCTCGGCCAGCAGGATCTCGGCGGGCATGGTCGCGTCGACGAGGTTGATGTCGCCGTATCCGCGGTTGCCCAGGTGGTGGTCCATGTTGACGAGCACCTTCGCCCGGCGGGCGACGGCGCCGCACACGCCGGCCCGCTCGGGGGTCGCGCACTCGAGCGTGAAGGCGAGGTCGAACCGGCGCGGCAGTTCGGCGGCGCCCGTCCGGATCCGGCGGGACCAGGGGAGGAACCGGTACCGGGCCGGCACCGGGTCCTCGTTCGCCATCGTGACCTTGAGCCCGAGGCGGGTGCAGGCGATGGCGATGGCGATCTGGGAGCCCAGCGCGTCCCCGTCGGGCCGCTGGTGCACCGTCAGGAAGACCGACCGGGACGCGCGGATGGCGCGGACGACTTCGTCGAAGGGCAGGGGATGGGGCATCAAGGGGCTCCGTCCCCACCGCCCCCGCTGCCGCCATCCCCCGTGCCGCCCGTGGTGGGGCCCCCGGTCCCACGTTCGCGCTTGATCGCGTTCAGGAGGTCGGTGATGTGTTGGGCGTGGACCAGCCCGTCGTCGTACTCGAACGCGAGCTCGGGAATGGTCTTGAGCCGGAGCCGGAGCTTGAGCTCGCGATGGATGAATCCCGAAGCGTGTGTCATCCCCGCGATGAGGGCGCCGCGCTTGGGCTCTTCGAGCAGGGTGGAGACGTGGACGTGGGCTCGCGCGAGATCGGGCGATATACGGACTCGCAGGATCGTGAAGTCCTGGTCGGCGACCCGCGGGTCGTGGACCGTTCTCCGGATGATGTCCGTGAGTTCCTCTCGCAGCTGGTCGGCCACGCGCAACAGCCGTCGGTTCCCCATGATGTCAGGCCCGATTGTAGCGTAATTCAGGCGGCCCGGACGGGCCAACGCGCGAACGTGGTGGGCGCCCCCCTAGAGGCGGAGCTTCTCCTGCACGAGGGTCTGCGTGTAGACCTCAAGGACGTCGCCGACCTGGAAGTCGTTGAACCCCTCGGTCGAGAGGCCGCATTCGTACCCGGCGCCGACCTCGCGGACGTCCTCCTTGAACCGGCGGAGTCCCGAAATGGTGGCGTCGCGGACGACCGCGCCGCCGCGCATGACGCGGACCTTCTCGCCCCGGAGAATCTTGCCGGAGGTCACGAAGCATCCGGCCACCGTGCCGCGCGGGGTCCGGAAAGTGGCGCGCACCTCGACCCGGCCCAGTGACACGTCCTCGACCTTGGGGGCGAGGAGCCCTTCCATCGCCTTCTTGAGGTCCTCGATCGCGTTGTAGATGATGTCGTAGGTCCGGATCTCGACGCCCTCCTGGCGGGCGAGGGGTTCGACCTGTGGCTCGATGCCGACGTTGAAGCCGATGATGACCGCGTCCGACGCGGCGGCCAGTGCGATGTCGGAGGCGTTGACCGGGCCGACGCCCTCGTGGATGGGCCGGAGCTTGACCTGCTCGTTCGTGAGCCGGCCGAAAGCGCCCGAAACGGCCTCGAGCGAGCCCTGGACGTCCGCCTTGAGGATGAGGTGCAGTTCCTTGGTCTCGCCCGCCTTGACGCTCTGCGAAACGTCCTGGAGCGTGATGTGCTGGCGGCGCAGGCGCTCCGTGTTGACGCGGGTGAGGTGCGCCTCGGCGAGGTCGCGCGCCTCCCGCTCGTCGGTCACGACGCGCAGGGGGACGCCCGCCTCGGGGACCGCTGAGAGGCCCAGGAGCTCGATCGGCGTCGACGGCCCGGCCTCCTTCAGGGTGTGCCCCTTGTCGTCGAGCATCTGGCGCACGCGGCCGGACGCGCTGCCCGCCGTCACGATGTCGCCCGCGTGCAGGGTGCCGTGCTGGATGAGGACGGTGGCCGTGGGGCCGCGGGACTTGTGCATGCGCGCCTCGAGCACGGTCCCCTCGGCCGGTCCGTCCGGGTCCGCCCGGAGTTCGAGTAGCTCGGCTTCCAGCAGGAGCATCTCGAGCAGCTTGTCGATCCCGGTCTTGGTCCGGGCTGAGACGTCGACCATGATCGTCTTGCCGCCCCACTCCTCGGGGTTGAGGCCCTTGCCCGAGAGCTCCTGCCGGACGCGCGCCGGGTTGGCCCCGGGCTTGTCCATCTTGTTGACCGCGACGACGATGGGCACGCCGGCCGCGTTGGCGTGGTCGATCGCCTCGACGGTCTGCGGCATGACGCCGTCGTCCGCCGCGACGACGAGGACGACGACGTCGGTCACCTTGGCGCCTCGCGCGCGCAGGGCCGTGAAGGCCTCGTGGCCGGGCGTGTCCAGGAACACGACCTCACCGCCCTTGGCCAGGTGCACCTTGAAGGCCGAGATGTGCTGCGTGATGCCGCCGGCCTCGCCCGAGGCGACGTCGGTGGACCGGATCGCGTCCAGGAGGCTCGTCTTTCCGTGGTCGACGTGCCCCATGATCGTGACCACGGGCGCGCGGGTTTTCTGGTTCGCGGAGACCGCACGGGCGGGCCCGGCGGCTGCTCTTGCAGCCGGGGGGTCCGGCACGTCGAACTCGAACTTCTTCGCGATCATGCGGACGACCTCGAGGTTGATCCGCTGGTTGAGGGTGATCATCTTCATCTCTTTTTCGGTAAGCAGGGCCTTGATGATCTCGGAGGCTTTGAGGTCGAGCGATCGCGCCAGTTCCACCAGCGTGACCGGCCCCGTGTACTTGTACACCCGTCGGGTGGGCGCGGGCTTGGGGGTCGGCGGCGGTGGTGGGGTAGAGACGGCAGGTGCGGGTGCGGTCGCGACGGCGGGCTCCGACCGGCCTGGGGCCTTCGCCGGCACCGGATCTGCCGCCGGGGCCAGGGGCGCAGCCACCGTCGGCTTCGATGCCGGGACGGCGGGGGCCGCGGCCGCAGTCTTCGCTGGCGACGACGCCGGGGCTGCAGCGGCCGCGGGCGCGGCGGCCGGGGCCGTTGGTGTCGCGGCCGGTGCGGCGGGTGCCTTCACTACCGCGCCGGTGAAGTGTTCGAGCGCCGCATCGTGCTGCGGCTGGGTCAGCGACGCGATCGCGCTCTTCGCCGGCAGGCCCTTCTCCTTGAGGAAGGCTATGAGCTCCTTGCTCGTGATGCCGAGCTCCTTCGCCAGCTTGAAGACGGCGACGGCCATCAGGTGCCCGCCTTGTCCGGCGACTCTGCGGCCGGGGCCGCCGGAGCGTCAGCAGTCGGCTCCGTCGGGGCTGCGGGCTCCGCGCTCGGCATCGCCGGTTCTGTGGACGGTTCGACGGGCGCCATCACATCCCCGGCGGCCTCCGTCGGGGCGGCGCCTTCGGCCGGGGCGGCACCTTCCACCGGCGCCGGTACGGACGTGCCGTCGGCCACCGTGCCCTCAGCGGGCCCTCCGCGCAGTTCCGCCTCGGTCATGATCTCGACTTTCCAACCCGTGAGCTTCGAGGCGAGCCGCGCGTTCTGCCCTCCGCGGCCGATCAGGTGGGTGAGCTGGTTGTGGTCCGTGGCCACGGCGATCATGGACCGCGCGGCGTCGTCCTTGACGACGCGCGTGGGCTTCGCGGGCGAGAGCGCGTTGATCAGGAACGTCTCGGGATCCTCGGCCCACATGACGACGTCCATCTTCTCGCCGTGCAGTTCCTGCACGACGGCCTGAACGCGCATGCCCTTCATGCCGATGCAGGCGCCGACGGGGTCCACGTTGCGGTCGTGGGACATGACCGCGACTTTCGACCTGGAGCCGGGCTCGCGCGCGACGGCCTTGATCTCGACGACGCCCTGCGCGACCTCGGGGACCTCGGCTTCGAACAGGAAGCGGACGAGTTCCGGGCGGCTCCGGGACGCAATGATGTGGGGGCCGCGCGGCGTCATGGTGACGTCCGCGACGTAGACCTTGAGGTGCTCGCCGGGCCGGTAGTCCTCCTTCGGGATCTGCTCGCTGCCCGGCAGGACGGACTCGACGTCGCCGAGGTCGAGGATGACAAGCTTGCCGCGGCGCTGCTTGACGACGCTCGTGACGGCCTTCCCGATCTTGTCCTTGAATTCGCCGTACTGGCTCTCGCGCTCGACCTCTCGGACGCGCTGGAGCACGATGTGCTTCGCGGTCTGGGCCGCGATGCGCCCGAGATCGTCCATGGGAATCTGGATCGTGACCTCCTCGCCCGCGGCCGCGTCGGCGCGCGTGCGCTTCGCTTCCACCAGCGAGATCTCGTCCGGCGTGGCCGGTTTGCCCGCCACGACGACGCGCTTGACCGTGACCTTCATGTCGCCGGTCGCGTCGCTGTAGAGGACTTCGACCCGCTCCGGCGTGACGCCGAGCGTCTTGCGCGCCGCGGAGAGCAGGGCGGATTCCACGATCTCGCGGATGGTCTCGCGGCTCATGCGCTTGCCGCGCTCGAGCTGCTGGATGGCTTCGATGAAGTTGGGCTTCACGACGCGGCCCCCCGGGGCCCGAACGGGACCTCGCGGCGGGCTTCCAGGACCTCGGTCAGCGGGATCGTGCGGCGGGAGCCGTCCCGGAGCGCGAGCGTGAGCCCGGCCTCGCCGGCATCGGCCAGCGTGCCCGTGACCGCCCCCGACCGGACGCCCCGCAGGGCCACGCGCAGGGGGTGGCCGACCTGGCGGCGGAAGTCCCGGAGCGTCGTCAGCGGACGGTCGGCCCCCGGCGAGGAGACCTCGAGGACATGGCGGAACGGCACCAGGTCCGCCGCGTCAATGGCGGCCTCGACCGCCCGGCTCACGGTCTCGCAGTCGGTGAGCGTGGTCGGGCCGGACTCCCGCTCGATCGTGAGCCGGAGCACCTGCCGGCCGCTGTCGCGCACGAGCGTAACGTCGAGCAACTCCGCTCCTTCCGCCCGGCACAGGGGCTGGGCCACATCCCGGACCTTCGCGACAATATCCATGGTCTGGTCATCCTTTCGGCACGCCCCGGCGGCCGGACCTTCGAGGGGCCCCGAACAGCATGAAGAGTGGGGGACTGCCCCCACTCTTCCGCCTCCATGGATTAGAACATGTGTTATCCGCACTTATCAACCCGTCAATTAAATGTATGACCCGTCTGCGTTTCAGAATGGGACGCGAGAGGTGTGGCCATGTCTCGCATCCTTGACAACCGTCAGTGCGCTCCCGTATCCTCACCGTTATGGGGCCTGTGAGGTCCCGGAGAGACGGTCTTCTCGTGAGTTCTGGGTTTGGAAGAGTCAATGGTCAAAGCTACAAGGAGGCAAGGCAATGCGCAAAACCGTAGCAATCCTGCTCGTCGCCGTGTGTGCGGTGGCGGCGGGCGGTCAGGTCGCGAAGGCGGCGGACCGGGCAGGGGTCGGCCTCGAATGGTCGATCGGTCCGGCGATGTCGCTCAGCGGCTTCGACATGAAGATGGGCCAGCAGTTCACGCTCAGCTGGAAGGTGTCAGAGAGCTTCTCGGTCGGGGTGTGGAATGGGAACGGGCTCTTCCGTGGGGAGAAGACGTACACGGACAACACGGCCGTTCCGTTGAAGCACACGCTCGTGACGCAGGGCACGACTTCGTCGAACGGCATCACGCTTTTGACGACGTTCCCCGGGATCTCGCTTCTCGATCTGGGTATCAACGTCGGCGTCGAGACCTTCACCGGCGGTGCCGCAACCGAGAATGTGCACACTGACGGGAGTGCGGGAGTTCCCGGACACTTCGGTGCTCCGGTGGCCCTGACCACCACGGCTGCCGTCCTCGGGATCGCGGCCAAGATTCACCTGATCAAGGCCGAAACCAAGACCGTGATGACGGACATCGGCATCCTGGCTGGCCTCAACTTCGTCGAGTTTGCGGACACGGCCGTGTTCGGGACCCAGCAAGCCGTGGGCACCGTTCCATTGAAGAACATCGACTCCGTGGGTAGCTATAACAACCTCACGGTGATGATCAACGCGGCTCTCTGGTTCTGATACGATCACTACAAGAGGAGACAAGAACACTATGAAGAAGCTCTTTGCGGTGGCAGTGGTGCTTTCGCTGGCGGGGACGGCTTCGGCGGCGAGTGTCGCATTCGACTTCGGAACCAACTTCTACCACCCGACGGCCTCGGGCTATCTGACCCAGAACGGCCAGAACTTCCTGGTGAGCTGGAATCTGGACAACGACCTAGGCCTCGGCGTTTACACCGAGCTCAGCAACTGGAGCAACGTCACGGGAACCGGCACGCTGGCGGTCTCGGCGATCTCGATTGCCAAGGGTGTCGTGAAGAACGTCGCGGTGGGTCTGAACCTCGGTTCCGGCACGACGGCTACCAACACGCGGCCGCTCGCGGACATCTTCGGGGTGGTGAACATCCTGTCGGGGTCGGGCGAGAAGGTCTCTGGTGCGCTTCGGGCCACGGCCTCGGCGCGGTTCTGCCAGGCGCAGTTGCAGGCGGCGGGACAGGTTGCTGACGGCTACAGCGTCGGGCTCTCGGTCCAGGTTGGGTTCTGAGCTGACGGTATAGGAACGTTTCGATCGTGTTTCGGGAGGCCTCCGGCGCCGGTTCCGGTGAAGGGGGCCTCCCTGTCTTTTTTCATTCCTTCATGACGTTCTTCCTGGTTCTGGCCATCGCATTGCCCGCGGCCGCGATGACGCCGACCGTGAGCATGACCACCGAGGATCCTCAGGGGACGACGGACGTTCACCAGCAGGCGTCGGGTTCGGCATTGCCGGTGCAGGTCCCGGCCCGAGCGCAGACGTTCGGGGCGACATTCCCGATGGTGGGCAACTTCCAGGCCGGTTTCCTGCACCGTGACTCGGTCGCGATCGTGGGCGGCAACCGGTTCACGATGCGTACGAACGCGGTTTCGATCCTGCAGGGATTCAACAACGACCGCGTGGGGCTGACCATGAACTTCGGATGGGCGCAGGCCTACGGGGCGGCCATGGCGACGCTCAAGTCCGCGTGGGTCGCGGAGCCCGGAATTGTCGTCTACGCGCTGGCGAACGGCATGGTCGGCGTCTCGCTCTCCCGCGAACTCGTAATCACGAACGGCGGCTATGCCTGGACCACCCTCATCGGTCTCCGGATCCGGGGGCCCGAGATGTTCCGGTCTTCGTCCAAGAGCAAGAAGTAGGCAGGCGTGCCCGCCCGGGCGCGTGAGCATTTCGCCCATCCGTCAGGAGGAACCCGTATGACCCCACGCCGCTTGATCCCCCTCGTCCTGCTGGCCATGGTCGCCACGCGCGCGGCGGCCGACACCTGGAGCCTCGGGTACGCGGTGACCCCCGTGACCTACTACTTCTGCATCGACGACGCGAACGACGCCGGCGGGGTCGACAAGCAGGGCAAGGACTCGTTCTCCCTCGGCCAGCTCGCGCTGCTGTACGACCACGACCGCAAGGTCTCGGACGCCATGCACCTCTCGCTCGTGACCGGGATCGGGTTCCCCGTCGGCACGGGCAAGCACGACGCTACGTCCGAGTACATCAACCCGGCCGCGAACACGAGCAAGAACACGCTCAATACCGACGACTCGATCGAAATCTCGGCGCTGACGGTGCCGGTCCTGCTCGGGGTCAAGTACGCGATGCCCGCGGGGGAGAACGCGATGTCGCTGGGGCTGATGGCGGGCGCGCTGATCGTGGGCGGGGAGATGACGGACACGCAGACGTCGTGGTCGGGCACGGCGCCCACCCAGGCGGTCTCGGGCACCGTGGTCACCTACAACCGGTACGTGGTGCCGACATGGGAGATCCTGGCGTCCTTCGGGTACCACATGCGGCAGGGCGAGGGGCAGGCGCTGAGCCTGATCGCGCAGATCGGCATGATCGGGGAGGCGCGGCTGGACACCGAGACGGCGAACACGAATCCCGGGAACAGCATCACCCCCCAGCGCGTGGGCGGCGTCGTCGGGGGATTGACCTTCGGCGTGAATATCGGCTGGAGCAAGAGCTTCTGAGGGAGTCGCGGCGGGTGCCGGGCTGACCTCCCGCATTCGGCGCGGTATGATTGGGGAGATGAGACTACGGGTCCTGCTCCCCGCTGCGCTCTTCGCTCTCGCGGCCGGCCGCGCTGGCGCCGTCGAATACGGCCTGACCTACCTCTCGGTGCCCGGCCGGATCGATTTCGTGCAGACGGACCTCCCGACGGGTGACGCGGCGCCCCAGACCGACACCACGAGCTTCGGCGCGTTCGGGTTCGTGGCGGTCGTCCCGATCCCGGGCGCCATCGGCCCGTTCTCGCCCGCGGTCGAGACCGGATTCGCGCTGCCCGCCGGAGACCAGGCGTTCGACCACCGCGAGCTCGCCCGGAACTCGGGCGGGTCCACGCACAACGCCCGGCACGACGGGGATTTCACCTCGTGGAGCGTCGCCACGGTCCCGGTGCTGGCGGCGATCCGGTACTCGCAGCCCTCGGAGAATGTCACGTTCGGGGGCGAGGTGGGGGCGGGCATCCTGTTCATGGGCGTGTCGACCGAGCGGACCCTGACGACGTACGATGCATCGGACACGACGGTCATCGCGCATGATACCCGCCGGAGCCAGACGGTACAGCTAGCGCTCGCCGTGCAGGCCGCCGCCGGGCTCGTGGTCCCCGCGACCGAGGGGGTGGACCTGCGCCTCTACGGCGGGCTGATCTGGATCGGGGACGTGCCCTCGACCACGACCAGCGATGTCGCGAGCCCCATCCTCGTTTACGGCGAGGACCGGAACTCGCCGGGGCTCACGATCGGCGGGCTCGGGTTCATGCTCCGGCTCGCCCTGAACGTCTCCCTGTAACCGCCTTTAGGGCCGGGCCGGGGGCGGCGCCGCCGGTGCGGCCGGGGACGCGAGCGCGCGTACGTATCTGGCCTGGAGATCCCGAAGCACGGAATCGATGACGCGCTCCTCCTCCGGGCTCAACCGGCCCGTCGTCCGCTTCTTGAGGCTCGTGAGCATGTCGATCGTGCCCCGCGAGGCGTGCAGCCGCTCGTTGCGCTCGTCGGTTCCGGCCCGGGCCACCCCGTCCAGCCGGCGGGACGCCATGGTGCCCAGCAGCAGGATCAGGTTCAGGAAGGCGAGGTCGTCGTCCGCCATACCCCTATCCTACTCGCCGAGGGCCTTGAGGTAGGCCGTCGCGTCCGCGTGGCCGGGGCGGAGGACGAGCGCCTGGCGCCAGGCGGCCCGGGCGGCCCCGAGGTCGCCGAGCCGGTAGTGCGCGAGGCCGAGGGCCGCCATCGTGTCCGCGTTCCGGGGGTCCAGCGCGAGCGCCTGCCGGAGGGGTTCCAAGGCTTCCTTCGCCCGGCCGTCGGCGACGAGGACCGCGCCGAGGTTGTGCAGGAGACGCGGGTCCGCTGGCGTCAGCGCCAGCGCCCGGCGGTAGCAGACCAGCGCGTCCGCGGCGTGCCCCGCGCGGTAGCACGCGTTGCCGGCCCGGCGCATGGCGTCCGCTGCCCCCGCGCGATCGCCCGCCGCGTAGAGCCGGTCAGCGAGCAGGCGGAGCGCATCGGCTAGCGCGGGGTCGGGCGGGAGGCCCGCGGCGTCGCGCTCCTCCCCGGCGCGGATCGCATCCGCGAGCAACCGGCCCGCGGCGTCGTCGTCGCCGGCCATGATCGATAGTCGCGCGTCCGCGAGGCGGGGTGCCGCACCCCCCGGGTCCGCCCGCCGGGCGAGCCGCACGAGGTCGGCGGCCCGGGCGCGGTCGTCCTGCGCGACCGCGACGTCGAAGGCGGTGAGGAGCACGGGCACGATGCCCGGCGCCCGGGCCACCGCCTCCCGGGCGGCGGTGGCCGCTTCCTGGAGGCGGCCCTGGGACAGGAGCAGGCGCGCCTTCGCCATCCACGGCCGTGCGGCATCCGGCGCCTCGCCGATGGCGCGGTCGAGTTCGGCCAGGGCCCGGGTCGAAGCGACCCCCGGAGTTTCCCCGGACGGGGAAATTCCGACGGCGGCTACGCCAGATTCGGGGTGGAATGCCGCGTACCGGTGGGACCTCATCCAGGCGGCTTCGGTGGACGACCGCCGGACGTATATGAGGCAGGTGTCGTCCCAGTACGCGAGCGCGAGCGCCGGGTCCGCCGCGAGCCGGGGCCCCACCTTCGCGCCGTAGCCGAGGACGAAGACGTCGGGTGGCAGGAGCCGGAGCAGGATCGGGGCCTCCGCCGTGTTCTCGAGGATCCGGTAGTAGTCGGCGAACAGCTCGCGCCCGAAGACGAGCTGGCGGCCGTCGATGAACGTCTTGAATCGCGGGGGCAGGAACCATTCGAGGTAGCCGCCCCACCGGTGAAGGGAATAGACGCGGACATCGCGGCCTCGCGCGAGGGGGGCGTCCCGGAGGACGGCCAGCGCGCCCTGGGGGTAAAGGTCCTGGCGGATTCCGGACCCCAGGGCCTCGCCGTGGAAAGCGGCCCAGCCGACCGAGCAGGCGGTCGCGGCGACCGAGACCGCGGCCGCAAGCCGAAGGTTCGTCGCGGGCAAGAGTGCGGCGAGGGCGCGGGCGGCCGGCGGCGTGAGCGCGAGCACGGCCAGCGGGACATGCCGCCGCGACAGCAGCGAGAGGCCCGCGAGGACGGCGCCCGTAAGGAGCGCCGGGATCGAGTGCCGCCGCGGCGTGAGCCCGACGAGGACGACGGCGACTGCGAGCCAGAGGAAGAACTCGGGCTGGTCCCGGAACGAGGGCGGCAGCCATTCGAGCACATTGGCCATGTACATCCGGTCGGTCATCGTTTCCAGTGGATACAGGAAGAGCTTGGGGCCGGCGGGATTGACCATGACGGCCGCGAGCATGGCGAGTCCCGGAGGCAGCGCCGCCCGGTGGATGGCCACGAGCCGCCGGGTCGAGATCGCCTGCCCCAGGGTCCACACGGCGAAGAGGCCGGGGCCCAGGAGCGCTGAGCCGCCGTGCAGGTTCGCCCAGAGCGCGGTCAGCGGCACGAGCCACCATGGGGACCGTGCGGACTCGAGGAGCAGGAGTTCGAGCGCCACGAACCCGTACGTCAGGATCTGCGGCCGCTCGACGAGGTGCCAGCGCATGACGTAGGCTCCCCAGGCGGCTGCGCCGGCCGAAATCCAGGCGAGGGAGGCCGGCGCAGCCGTCGTCGAAGCCGGTGGGACCGGCTTCGACGGCGCGCTCGAACGCTTCCAAACGAGCCACAGGATCGCCCCGGCGACCAGGGCCTTGACCGCCGTTACGGCGACGAGCCCACCCACGCGCCACAGTCCGTACCCGAGGACCTGGCTGAGCCACTCCTGCGTGTCCCACGGCCGGTCCGCGGCCGTCCAGGAGAAGAGGTCCGTTGCGGGCAGCCGGCCCAGCCCGGCGATGGCCCGCCCGCACGCGAGCTGGAACCACACGTCGTAGTCCCAGACGCGGCTCCAGGCCATGCACACCCCGGCAGCGAACGCGAGGAGGGCGGGGCCCACGGGGTTGGCCTCGCTAGAAGAGCCGGAGTAGGAGGCCGGAGGCCGGCTTGGGGAGGAAGAACGTCGACTTCTGGGGCAGGGTCTCGCCGTCGAACGCGATCTGCGTGATCTGCGCCGACGAGGGTGCCGGCAGGCAGCAGGCGAGCACGTGCGGCGAGCGTAGAGCGGCCTGGACGGCCTCGGCGGCATCCCGCGTGAAGTCGACGGCCTTCACCCGCACGAGCTGCGGGAGGAGGTCGTGCAGCCGCGCGACCTCGAGCTGGCCGCGGGGCGCCGTGCCGGCCGGGAGCGGCGGCAGGTGCAGGAGCCAGGCGCCCGCGGCCCGGGAGCTGAACCCGAGCACGCCGCGCGCGGGCGCGGCGAGGGCAGCGCCGGCGCTCCGGCCCAGCTTCTCGACCTTACCGAACCGCCCGCAGTCCTGCGGCAGGGACGCGGGCACGGGCGCCTCGCAGGTGACGATGCGGTGATACGGCAGGATCTTGAGGCCCCGCTGCTCCGTGTTCGCGATGAGCGAGAGCATCCACTGGGCGTCGCGGTTGCGCCGGTGCCGGGCGCGGTAGAGCCAGGCCGAGTGGTAGCGGTGATGGCCGTCGGCGATGAAGAACGGCAGGCGGCGGACCGTGCGCTGGATCCGGGCCCGCGTCCGGGGCGCGTCGAGCGTCCAGAGCCGGTGGCGGCTCCCGGTCGCGTCGGCGGCCGCGATCGACGGAGGCTGGGCCTCGAGGCTCTCGAAAAGCAGGTTCATGGGGTCCGATGGAGAGCGGTAGAGCGAGATGATGGGCTCGAGGTTCGCGCGGGTGCCCTCCATGATCTTGAGCCGGTCCTCGACCGGGCCGGCGTGCACGGCCTCGTGCGGGAAGATCATGCCGGCCCCGAACGGCTCGAGCCGCAGGAGCCCGAGCACGCCCCAGAACTTCTGGACCGTTCCCTCGTGGACGAACTCCTGGCAGTACGCGTAGAAGGCGGGTTGGGGATCCTGGACGAGCACGCCTTCGTGAATCCACCGCCGCAGGCGCGCGCCGATGCCGGGGTAGTCGCGGCGGCGGCCGGGCGTGCCCAGCGTGAGGTGGACGATGTTGTGCGCGTGGAGCGCCGCGAGCCGTTCGTGGTCAGCCGGGCTGATGATGTCGTACGGCGGCGCGAGCAGGTCGGGCAGGGCCCGGCTCGGGGGGAAGTGGACGCCCGGAAACGGCGCGATCATCGCCATCGTTGGGCTATTGTAGGCCCTGCGCAGGACCCCGTGTGCGGGAACGCGCACGCGATGCGAGGAGTACGAGGCCGCCGCGGACCATCTGGATCACGTGCTCCAGCCGCCGGATGCGGGCCAGGTACCGCCAGATGATGCGCGGGCGCAGGTAGAACGCGCGGTAGGCGCGCGCGGCCCACGTTCGCAGGGCCTCCGCCGTGAAGCCGCGGGGGACGAAGACGGGGTTCAGGAGGTTCATCTTCCGCCAGTCGTCGTCGAGCGTGCCATAGCGGAGCAGGTCCGCGGCGACGGCCGTGCCCGGCAGGGGCGTGAAGAAGCAGGTCTGGAAGTCCGACAGCGGGAGCCGGCAGGCGAAGTCGATCGTGCGCTGAACCGTCTCCGGAGTCTCGCCCGGCAGGCCCATCATGAAGAAGCCCTTGACCCGTATTCCGGCCTCGTCCGTGAGCCGGACCGCCCGCTCGATGTCCGGGAGCTTCGTCCGCTTCGCGATCCGGTCCAGGATGTCCTGGTCGCCGGACTCGATCCCATAGCCGATCTGCCAGCACCCGGCCGCCTTCATGGCGCGGAGGGCCTCGGGGTCGGCGTAGTTCACGCGGGAGTTGCACGACCAGGTTAGGTCGAGCCCGCGCTCGCGGATGAGCTCGCAGATGCGCAGGAGCCGTGGCTTCGCGAGCGGGAAGATGTCGTCGTAAATCGTGAGGTCCCGGACGCCGAACCGGCGGACGAGGAACTCCATCTGGTTCACAACGTACTCGGCGGAGAACCCGCGCACGGCGTTCCCGAAGACGCTCCGGTCGCAAAATACGCAGAGCTCGGGACAGCCCCGGGCCGTGAACAGGGTGGCGGCCGGGAGGCGCCGGTACGTGTGCGCGGCGGGCCGGACCCGCCCGGGGAAGCCGGGCAGGAGGTCCCACGCCGGGAACGGCAGGCGGTCGAGGTCCCGGATCGGGGCGGGGCGCGCGGTCTCGGCGAACGTATCCCCGCGGCGCAGGACGAGGCCGGGCAGGTCCTCGGGGCGGCCGCCGTCGAGGAGCGACCGGAAGACCGGCACGATCGTGTCGTCGGCCTCGCCCACGACGCCGAGGTCGAACGCCGGGAACCGCCGCAGGGTGTCCGCGGGGAGTGCCGAAAGGTGGGGGCCCCCGAGGGCGATAGGGCGCGCGGGGTGCCGGTCCTTGAGGATCCCGGCCATCTCGGCGGCGTTGAAGATCGACGGCGTGAACGCGGTCATCCCCACGGCGTCGGGCGCGAAGGCCTCGGCCTCGCGGGCCGCCTCCGCGTACCCGAGCTGGCGGGAAGGCGCGTCGATGACGGCGACCGCGAACCCGGCGTCGCGCAGGATCGCGGCGAGCCCGGCGAGCCCGAGGGAGGGCATCGTGTTGCCCACTCCCTTGAAGCGTCCGTACCGCTCCTCGAGGCTGTGCGGGGGATTGACGAGCGCGACCCGGGGCTGACGCATCCTTCTGTTATAACGGCCTCAGGTCGGCCTTTGCCGGACGTTGCCACCGAAGCGGTGGTACCACCCGGGGGATATAATGCGCGCAGACGCATGACCCCGGCCGTCCTGCTGCTCCTGATCGCCGCTGCCCGTGCCGACGAGGCCGGGCTCTCCGGCGTGTCGATCGCGCCCGAAACCCCGCGGGCGATCTCCGCCCAGGTCGTCCGCGACGTGCGCGCCGATTTCCAGGCCGAGACCGACAAGGCCATGCGCGGGGCGTGGGCCTGGGCCACGGTGACGTTGAGCTCCGGGATCTACGCCGGGGTCGTGCTCGCGGGACACGGCGGCAACGATCCCGCGCTCAAGTACCTGTCTTTCGTCGGCGTCCTCGCCGGGCTCGTGGGCACCTTGCGCTCCGGCGCCCGGGCCCACACCATGGGAGCGCTCGGGGCCGGGCTGGACGAGGGGCTCAACGCTTCCGCCGGGGAGTCGTCGGTCCGGCTTTCCCCCGGGTTGGTGATGGACGCGAATGCGGAACTGCACCACCGGCGGAACCAACTGCGGAACGCTTCCCGCGGGGCCCTGCGCGCCGGCTGTGTCCTGCCCGTTCTGCTAGGCGGAATCGGGTTTTATGGACTCACCGTCAGCAGCGCGGGGGGTGACGAGCTGGCGGGGGTGGGGCTGGGCGGCGCCATAGTGATCGGGGGCCCGGCCATGCTAAGTTACTTTGGCCTTCAGGAGCGTCTGAAGCGGACCGAACGATTGGTGGACCGCTGGGATAACGCGCTTCTGGGTCAGGAGATGACGCAATGAGTGAAGCGAAGATCGTGCTGCCGGCCCTCCAGGGGCTGGAGCTGAACCTTCTTTACTGGGTCCTGGCCTCCGCCGGACTGGCGCTGGCCTACGGACTCTACCTGGCGATCAAGGTCCAGAGGGCGGACGCCGGACCGGAAAAAATGCAGGTCGTCGCCCGCGCCATCCGCGAAGGGGCGCTGGCGTACCTCAAGCGCCAGTTCAAGGTGATGGGGATTTTCGTGGTCGCGCTGGCGGCCGTCCTGTTCGCCCTCTACTGGCAGAACTACACCCCGGCTGACGGCCTGAAACCGGACGAGCTCGAGGCGGCCCTGCACCTGCGCATGCTCCTCTCGTGGGGCGTCGCCGGGGCCTTCCTCGCCGGCTGCGCGGCCTCCTACGGGGCCGGCTATGTCGGCATGACCTTCGCGGTCAAGGGCAACGTGCGCGCGGCGGCCCGGGCCCTCACGAGCCCGGCGGGCGCCATGACCGTCGCCTTCGACGCCGGCACGGTGTCGGGCATGTTCACGGTCGGGTTCGGCCTCCTCGGGGCCACGATCATCTTCCTCATCTTCAAGCAGGACGCGATGAAGATCCTGGTCGGGTTCGGGTTCGGCGGCTCGCTCGTCGCGCTGTTCATGCGCGTCGGCGGCGGCATCTACACCAAGGCCGCGGACGTCGGGGCGGACCTCGTGGGCAAGGTCGAGAAGAACATCCCCGAGGACGATCCCCGCAACGCGGCGACGATCGCGGACAACGTCGGAGACAACGTCGGGGACTGCGCCGGGATGGCGGCCGACGTGTTCGAGTCGTACGAGGTGACCCTGGTCGCGGCGATCATTCTCGCGGCGGCGACCCAGCTCGACACCGCGTTCCTTCAGATATTCCGGGACGCCCTGGGTCCGAAAGCCCCGCAGGCGGCGGTGGAGCAGGCGGCGTCCATGTACGCTCTCAAGCTCGTCGTGTTCGCGCTGCTGATCCGCGCGGTCGGCGTCGTGGCCTCGATCCTCGGGGTCTGGGCCGTGCGTCCCACCAAGGAGTCGATGAAGAATCCGATGCGCCCGATCAACACCGGGTACACGGTGGCCGTGGTCGTGGCCGGTCTCGGGATTTGGCTGTTGAACAAGTATTACCTGATTAACCCCGTGACGGGCCTGCCCGACTACCGGTTCACGTATGCGGGCATCAGCGGGCTCGTGCTCGCGTTCGTCACGCTGTGGCTCACGAACTACTTCGTGCACCCCGAGTACCGGCCGGTGCGTGAGGTGACGCAGGCGACCCGGTCCGGGGCGGCCCCGATGCTCATCGCGGGGCTGGCCGAGGGCATGGAATCGAGCGTCTGGGCGGCTCTCGTGATCGCGGGCACGATCATGACGTCGATCCTGCTCTTCCCCGAAAGCCAGGCGCTGGCGGCCTTCGGCATCGCGGTCGCCGGTCTCGGGCTCCTGTCCACGACCGGGTTCATCCTGGCGATGGACACCTTCGGGCCGATCACGGACAACGCGCACGGCATCTTCGAGATGTCGGGCGTGAAGAATGCGACGGCGAGCAAGTCGCTGGCCTGGATGGACGCCATCGGGAACACGACCAAGGCGCTCACGAAGGGTCTCGCGATCGCGACCGCGGTCATCGCGGCCATCTCCCTGTTCCGGTCGTTCATCGACGAGGCCGGGCTGGGAGCCATCGGCATCCAGGTCAACCTGCCGGACGTGTTCATCGGGGTCCTGATCGGCGGCGCGGTTCCGTTCCTGTTCTCCGCGTTCGCCCTGAAGGCCGTCGGCCGCGCGGCGTTCTTCGTCGTCGCCGAGGTCCGCCGGCAGTTCAAGCAGTTCCCCGGGATCATGAAGGGCACGCAGAAGCCCGACTACGCCGCGTGCGTGGACATCGTCACGGCGGCGGCGCAGAAGGAGCTCGTGGGTCCCGGCCTGGTCGCGATCGCGGCTCCCGTCTTCACGGGATTCCTGCTCGGGCCCGCCGCGCTCGGCGGCTTCCTGTGCGGGGCCATCCTGACGGGCCAGTTGCTCGCCGTGTTCATGGCGAACACGGGCGGGATCTGGGACAACGCCAAGAAGACGATCGAGGACGGCCTCTTCGGCGGCAAGGGCACGCCGGAGCACAAGGCCGCGGTCGTCGGGGACACGGTCGGGGATCCGTTCAAGGACACGGCCGGCCCGGCGCTCAACCCGCTCATCAAGGTCATGAACCTCGTCGCGTTGCTCATCATCCCCGTGGTGATGAAGTTCAACAAGACGCCGACGGGCTACGGGGTGGCGGCGGTGATGGCCGTGCTCGTGGTCGTGGCGGTCATGATGAACCGCTCCGGGAGCCTCGGAGGGAAGAAGAAGTAGCCTCCTGCTCAACTTGCCGGGCCAGCAGGCCGGGATGCGCGTTGCATCCCGGCCTGACTGTGTCCTGACGGGGGTCGTCGCCACGGGCCGCCGCATCGGCTACCATATCGGGCATGGCTGACATCGCCTTCCTCGGTCTCGGGGTCATGGGCGCGCCCATGGCCGGCCACCTCCTCGACGCGGGCCACCGGGTCGCGGTCTGGAACCGCACGCTCGCCAAGGCCGCGCCGTTCGGCGCCCGCGGCGCCCGGCTGGCGGAGTCACCCGCGGACGCGGCGCGGGGCAGCGAGGCCGTCTTCCTCTGCGTGGGCGACACGCCCGACGTCGAGGCCGTGCTCTTCGGGGAGGCCGGCGTCGCGCACGGGCTCGAGACGAACGCCCTCGTCGTCGACCACTCGACGATCTCGCCCGCGGGGGAGGCGGGGTTCGCCGACAAGATCCGGCGGCTGGGCGGCCGCTTCCTCGACGCGCCGGTGACGGGCGGGCAGAAGGGCGCGATCGCGGGCACGCTCTCGTTCATGGTCGGCGGCGAGGAGGCCGACCTCGAGCGCGCGAAGCCCTTCCTGCTCGCGATGGGAAAGAAGGTCTTCCACGCCGGCCCGGTCGGGTTCGGCCAGAAATTGAAGCTCGTGAATCAGCTCGTCTGCGCCGTCCACCTCGTGGCCATGAGCGAGGCTCTAACTTTCGCGAAGGCGCAGGGGCTGGACCTCAAGCAGACGCGCGAGCTCCTGATCAGCGGGGCGGCGGGGTCCTGGGCCCTCGACGTCTACGGCGAGAAGGTCCTGAACGACGACTACGCGCCCGGGTTCTTCCTCAAGTGGCAGGCGAAGGACATCCGCATCGCCATGGACGCGGCTGGTGAGCTCGGGCTCGCCCTGCCCGGCCTCGAGCTCAGCCACGAGCGCCTGCAGGCGGCCCTCGCCCGCGGGCTTGGGGACGAGGGGTCGCACGCCGTGTACAAGCTCTACTCGTGACGCCCGTGGATCGACTGGCGCGCTGGCGTGGGCCCGTCCGCATGATCCAGCCGAACCTCCGGATGACGGACGCGCGCGGCCTCGACGGGCGCGCCCTGGTCCGGCAGTGCGTGTCCCACGGCGCCAACGCGATCCTGGCCAACGGCGGCGGGATCGTGGCCTGGTACCCGACCGGCCTGCCCTGGCACTGGCACAACCCGCTTCTGGAACGGGACTATGTCGGGGAGGTCACGGCCGAGGCCCGTCGGCGGGACGTCCGGGTCCTGCTCCGCATGGACTGGAGCTGCCTCGTTCCCGAGATCGGCCGCAAGCACCGGGACTGGCTCGCGCTCGACGCGGATGGGCGACCCCGGGTCGAATGGCCCGGCACGTCCCGGCCTCTCCTGCGCACGTGCCCGAACCGCCCGTACTGGCGCCGGATCGCGTTCCGCGGCCTCGAGGAGCTCATGAGCCGGTACCCGTTCGACGGGTTCTTCTTCAACGCCTGGGACCTGCCCGACTGCCGGTGCCCCGAGTGCCAGGCCGAATGCCGCAAGGCCTTGGGAGAGCCGATCCCGCGCCGGATCGACTGGGGGTCCGCGTTCGGCCGCGCGTATCTCGTATTGCGGGCCACGCGGCACGCGGCGTTCACGAAGGACCTCGCGGCGCGGATCCGCCGTTTCTCCCCGGCGACGCTCCTCTCCGTCGACTTCCATCTGACCAACGACAACCCGCACCACCTCGGCCGGGCGGCCTGGGACGGCGCCCTGCTCGCGGATGCCGTGGACCTCGTCACGGTCGAGGCCTTCAACTTCCTCAACCGGCCCCGGCCGCACTGGGGGCACTGGGCCGACGAGGAGGCGAAGATGATCCGAAGCTTTCCGTCCGGAAAGCCCGGGATCGTCCTGCTCTCCGGTTCCGAGCGCGGCATGGGCCGCCGGCCCGCCCAGCCGCCGGAAGCGATCGCGAGGGATATCCTCGCGATCGCCGACCATGGGGCGATTCCCTGCGTCGCGGTCTCCGGCGATTTCCGGCAGGAGGACCCGGCGGTCTTTCCGGCGACCAAGCGGGTGTTTCGCGCCCTCGCCCGCCGGCCCGCGTCCGCCCATCCGCCGTCGACGCGGGCAATAGTGGCGGTCGTCTATGGCCAGCGGACCATGGACCTTTACGGCGGCGAGGCGAGCCGGGAGCGCGCGCTCTTTCACTACCGCGGCTGGTATGAGGCGCTCGACGCCGCAGGCGTCGCGTTCACGGCGATTCACGACGGCGTCCTGGCCGAGGTTCTGGGCACCCGGAAAGGCCTCCGCGTCCTCGTCCTGCCCAACGTCGCGTGCCTGTCGGACGCCGACTGCCGGGCCGTGGACACCTGGGTGCGCGCGGGCGGGACCCTCGTCGCGGACTTCGAGACATCGCGGTTCGACGAGTCCGGCCGCCGCCGTGGCAGGTTCGGGCTGCGGTGCCTGGGCCGCCGGCCGGGGAAGGTTGCCAGATTCGGCGGGTCATGGTTCGCCGTCGAGGGCGCCGCCGCGCGGCAGTGGGTTCCGGGCCGCGCGAGCATCTTCCCCGTCGCGGGCGAGTTCCTCGAGACGCGGGGCCCGCGGCGCGGCGTGCTCAACCTCCTCGAGTGGTCGTACAACAACAAGCCCGAGTGGTCCCAGCCCGATCGCGCGACGGACCAGGACGGCCTCTACGTGTCGCGATTCGGCCGCGGGCGCGTGCGGTATCTCCCGTGGACGCCCGGCAAGCTCTACCACCTCTGCGGCAGTCCCGCGCACGCGCGCCTGATGTATCGCCTCGCGCGCGCCTGACGGGGCCATTCAAGCCCCACGGACGACCGTGTTAAGATGGATTTCGCCCCGAAGGAGGATGTTTTAAGCCATGCTGTTGGACGCAATTGCCGGCCTTTTCTCCAGCGACATCGCGGTGGACCTGGGCACCGCGACGACGCTGGTCTACGTCAAGGGCGAGGGGATCGTCCTCATCGAGCCCACCGTGGTCGCCATGTCGAGGACCACGGGCTACATCCAGGCCGTCGGCAACGAGGCCAAGGCCATGATCGGCAAGGCCCCGGGCTCGATCGCGGTCATCCGCCCGCTCAAGGACGGCGTCATCTCGCACCTGCCTGCTGCCGAGTACCTGCTCCGCCACTTCATCGAGCGCGTGCATAAGCGCCGGACCCTCGTTCGCCCCCGCGCCATCGTCTGCGTTCCCTCCGGCATCCGCGACCCCGAGCGCCGGGCCGTCCGGGACGCGGTCGAGCAGGCGGGCGCCCGCCGCGTGTACCTCGTCGAGGAGCCGCGGGCGGCTGCCCTCGGGGCGGGGCTGCCGATCGAGGAGCCGTCGGGGAACATGATCGTGGACATCGGGGGCGGCACGACCGAGGTCGCGGTCATCTCGATGGGCCAGACGGTCGCGGGCCACTCCGAGCGCGTCGGCGGCGACGAGCTGGACGAGGCCATCGTCGACTACCTCCGCCGCTCTTACAACGTCCTCATCGGCTACTCGTCCGCGGAGCAGGTCAAGGTCCAGATCGGCTCCGCCTACCCGCTCAAGGAGGAGCTCCGGATGACGGTCAAGGGGCGCGACCTCGTGACGGGCCTGCCGCGCACGATCGAAATCTCGTCGCAGGAGATCCGGCAGGCGCTCGAGGAGCCCCTGCTCTCGATCGTGGGCGCGATCCGGGGCACGCTCGAGCGCACGCCGCCCGAGCTCTCGGCCGACCTCACGGACCGCGGGATCGTGCTCGCGGGCGGCGGGTCGATGCTCCGCAACCTGGACCTCCGGATAGCGGAGGAGACCGGGGTCGCCGTCCACCGGGTCGAGGACCCCGTGAGCTGCGTCGTGCGCGGGGCGGGCAAGCTCCTCGACGGCCGGGGCGACCTCCTCGAGCTCATGGCCCTCGAAGACCACGAATTCCCAGAATATACGTGAGGTGTTCCCTGGAAGGCTGACCGGTGAGATTGGGACGGCATAATCGTCCCCGGCTCCTGCCCGGGATTTCCCGCCGGCGGCGGCTCCGGGGGCGTGGCACCCGCGAGGCCCTGGGCCAAATCTGGCAGAGCGGCGGCCTCCTCATCCTCGGGATTCTCGCAGCCGGCATGACCGCCTTTCCCAACGAGACCCTGACCGCATTGCGGCCGATCGCGTCGCTGGCCGGGTTCGGCTGGCGCCTCGGGCTCGGCGGCGTCCAGGCGGTCCAGGACGCGACGGCCGCGGGCGCCCGCGGGCTACGCAGCCTCTCGTCGCTGGCGCGCGAGGCCCGCGAACTCGAGCACCAGCTCCAGTCGCTGGAGCAGCGCACGGTGCTGAAGGAGGAGCAGCAGCGGGAGCTGGTGCGGCTCCGCCGACTCCTGATGCTCAAGGACGAGACGGGAAGCCCTACGATCACGGCCCGCGTGATCGGCGGCGACCCGAGCTCGTTCTTCTCGTCGCTCGTGCTCGACGTGGGCGCCGAGGACGGCGTGCGCGAGGGCCAGGCGGTCGTCGCGCCCGCTGGCGCGGTCGGCCGGATCCTGAGCGTCGGCCCCGCCTCCTCCGTCGCGCTCTGGCTCTGCGACCCCCGCAGCCGCGTCACCGCGTACGTCCAGCGCGGCCGGGTCAAGGGCGTCCTCGCGGGCACGGGCACCGGGTGCGTGGTCCGGTATCTGGCGGCCGGCGACGACGTCAAGGTCGGGGACCGCGTGCTCACGGCGGGAGGGGACAGCGCGTTCCCCAAGGGCATCCTCATCGGCGTGGTGAAGGAGGTCCGCCGGGACGGCATCCTGCTCGCCGCGGAGCTGGTCCCCGCGGTCAGCGTCCGGCGGCTCGAGGAAGTGCTGGTGCTGACGCGGGGCGCCGCGCAGGCGCCCTGAACCGGTGAAGCTTCTCGCGCAGGCGGCGCTTCTCGCCATCGCCCTCATCGTGGACGCGTCGCTCGCGCTGACCCTGCCCCTGCCCGGCGGCCGGCCCCTCCTCTTCGCGGCGTTCGCGACCGCGGTGGCCCTGCGCGAGGGCGCGCTCGCCGGCGGCGCGTGGGGCTTCGGGGGCGGCCTCGGACTGGGCCTGCTCTTCGCCGACGGGCGGATCGGCGCCCGCGCGCTCGGCGGCCTCCTCGCCGGCAGCGTGCCGATCTGGTTCCGGCGGATCGTGTTTGTGCACCGCTGGACCGGCCAGCTCGCGATCGGCGTCGTCTCGGGCGGCCTCTACGGCGCCACGCTCCTCGCGGTTTCGTGGGCCCGGGGCGACGTCACGGGGGTCGTCTTCCCGCTGCTCCCGTGGCTCGCGCTGGATGCGGTCCTGACCGGCGTCGCGGCCCCCGTGTTCGTCCGCCTCCTCGACGTCGTCGAGCGGCGGGTCTAGGGGGCCCGGAGTGCGAACGCGTTCCTGGCACCTGCGCATCAACGTCGTGGCCTACGCGATCGGCCTCGGACTATTCCTGCTCCTGCTCCGGTTCGGGTTCCTGCAGATCGTGGAGGCGGGCCGGTACCGGACGGCCGCGGACGAGAACAGCATCAGACTCTACCCGCTGGCGGCGCCACGGGGCGAGATCACGGACCGGCACGGCGACGTGCTGGCGACCAGCCGTCCCTCGTTCCGCGCCTCGCTCGTGCCCCGGCAGCTCCCCGAGGACGAGACCGAGCGCGAGGCGGCGGTGGCCGCGTACGTGCGCGCGCTGGAGCTGGACGCCGACTGGCTGGCGGGCCGGCTGGCGGAGTCGTGGGAAACGCCGATCACGCCGATCCGGCTCGCCGGCGGCCTGTCCACGGAGATGATCGCGCGGCTCGAGGAGCGGCGGCGCCAGCTTCCCGGGCTCGTGATCGAGGAGGAGCCCCTGCGCGTGTACCCTTACGGCAACCTGGCAGCGCACATGCTCGGCTACATCGGCGAGGTCAGCCTGGCCGAGCTCCAGGAGATGGGCGGCCGGTACGTGCCCGGCGACCTCGTGGGCAAGTTCGGCGTCGAGGTCATGGCCGAGCGGTTCCTCAAGGGCGACAACGGCGGCCTCGAGGTGGAGGTGGACGCGCGCGGGCGCCAGGTGGTCCTGCGCGGGCGGCGTCCGCCCCGGTCCGGGATGAAGGTCGTGCTCACGATCGACCGGCGGCTGCAGGCGCGCGCGGAGGAGCTGCTCGGCGACCGGAAGGGCGCCGTGATCGCGATGGAGGCCCAGACGGGCGAGATCCTGGCGATGGCCGTGAACCCGCGGTTCGACCCGAACTGGTTCGCGACGGGCCGGATATCCATGGCGCGCTGGCAGGCGGTCCTGAACGATCCCGGCACGCCGCTTCAGAACCGCGCCATCCAGGCCCTCTACGCGCCGGGGTCGATCTTCAAGATCGTGACCACGTCCGCCGGGCTGGAGACGGGGGAGCTCAACGAGGAGAAGACCTACGAGTGCGGAGGCATCTTCTGGATCAAGACCTGGTCGTACAAGTGCTGGAACGAGGCCGGGCACGGCTGGCTCAACGTCGAGCAGGCGCTCGTGCATTCGTGCGACATCTTCTTCTACAAGAGCGGCCTCTCGCTGACCGTCGACTCGCTGGCGAAGTACGCCGAGCTCTACGGGTTCGGCGAGCCGACGGGGATCGACCTGCCGAGCGAGAAGGGCGGGCACGTCCCGACGCGGGCCTGGAAGGAGCGGCTCTTTCACCTGCCCTGGTTCCCGGGGAACACGGTGCAGATGGCCATCGGCCAGAGCTACCTCCTGTGCACCCCGCTCCAGCTCGTCCAGCTCCTGGACCTCGTGGCGCTGGAGGGCCGGGCGGTGCGCCCCCACGTGGTGCGGCGGGTGGAGGACTCCGGTGGCCGGGTCGTGCAGGAGGTGCGGCCCCAGATCTCGCGGCGGCTCTCGATCGCGCCCCAGACGTGGGCCCTGCTCAAGCGCGGACTCTGGGGCGCCGTCAACTACTCCTCCGGCACCGGGTTCCGCGCGCACCTCCCGCGGCTGTCCGTCTCCGGCAAGACGTCGACGATCCAGAACCCGCACGGCGAGAACCATGCCGCCTTCGCCGGCTACGCGCCGTCGGACCAGCCCGAGATCGTGGTCGCGACCTTCATCGAGCACGGGCTCGCGGGCGGGACGCTCGCGGCGCTCATCACCCGGTCCGTGATCTCGGCCTGGGACGACCTCCGGCGGGGGGTCGAACCGGAGGCCGACATGCCGGCGCTTCCGGTGACCCCTCCCGGGGCGCCGACGGGAGACTGACGTGTGGTACCGCGTCCGCCGGTTCGCCGCGAGCCTCAACTGGCTCCTCCTCGCGTGCCTCCTCACGCTCATGGCCGCGGGGTGGGCGCTTGTGCTGTCGGCCACCCTGCCCTCGGGCCAGGATGGCCCCTGGCCCGTGCCCGCGTTCGCGCTCCGGCAGGCGGTCTGGGCGACGCTCGGACTGGGTGCGCTGGTGGCCGGGGCGATGGTGGACTACCACGTGCTCCTGCGGCTCGGCCCCTGGATCTACGGCGTGGGCGTAATGCTGCTCACGCTCGTGCTCGCCGTGGGCCACACGAGCTTCGGGGCCCGCCGGTGGTTCGCGATGCGCGGGGTGTTCATGCAGCCGGGGGAGTTCACGAAGGTCGGCGTGCTGCTCGTCCTCGTGCGGCTGGCGGCGGGGGGCGGGCGCGACCCGAATCCGCTGCGCCCCCGGTTCATCCCGCGGTGGCTTCCCGTGAGCCTGATCGCCCTGGCGCTCCCCGTCGCGCTCATCCTGGGCCAGCCGAACCTCGGGACCGCGCTCCTGCTCGTCCTCTCTGCCCTCGCGGTCTGGCTCGTCGCCGGGCTGCCGTGGTCGCTCATCGCCGGCAGCATTGCGGCGGCCGCCGGCACCGCGCCCGTGGTCTGGTCGTTCCTCAAGGACTACCAGCGCGCGCGCATCCTCAACTTCCTGAACCCGTACCGCGATCCGCTGGGCGGCGGCTACACGGTCATCCAGGCCGTGACCGCGATCGGCTCCGGCGGTCTGACGGGCCGGGGCTTCATGGAGGGGCCGCAGAACCGGCTCCGGTTCATCCCCAAGCACCACACCGACTTCATCGTGTCCGTGCTGGGCGAGGAGCTCGGGTGGGTCGGCTGCCTCACGCTCGTGTTCGTGTACCTCCTCCTGTACCTCGAGGGCCTCCGGATCGCGCACCGCGCCCGCGACTACGTGGGGATGCTCCTCGCGGTCGGCATCGTGTCCCTGCTCGCGTCGCAGACGATCATCAACCTCGGGATGAACGTCGGCGTCGTGCCCGTGACCGGCCTGCCCCTGCCCCTGTTTTCCTACGGCGGCTCGTCGATGTTGATGGCCTGCTGGCTGCTGGGTATACTGCTCAACGTCGGCCGCCAGCGCCGGCGATAATCCGATGGCCAGCCAGGAAGTCCTCATCGAGATCGAGCCCTGGGAGGAGCGCGTCGCGATCCGCGAGGCGGGCGTGCTCTCCGAATTCGCGCTCGAGCGCCCCGGCGACGTCCCCCGCGTGGGGAGCGTCTACCGGGGCCGCATCGTCGGGTTGCTGACCAGCGTGGGCGCGGCCCTCGTCGACATCGGGGAGGGGGACTCCGCGTTCCTCCCCTTGAGGAACTCCGAGACGGAGGAGGTCCAGGCCGCTCATCGCGGCGATGCCGTGCTCGTCCAGGTCACGAAGCGCCCGCTCGGGGGCAAGCGCGCGCAGGTCACGCGCCAGATCAGCCTCGCCGGTCGGTACGTCGTCCTCATGCCCGGGGGCTCGCCGCTCAAGATCTCGCGCCGGATCGCGGACGAGGCCGAGCGCGCGAGGCTGGAGGCCGTGCTGGCGTCCCTGCGGCCGCCGGACGCCGGGCTCGTGGCGCGCACGGCCGCGCTGGGTCGCACCGCCGAGATGATCGCCCCGGACCTCAAGGCCCTCCAGGTGGAGTGGGAGCGTATCGCGAAACTCGCCATCGACGCGCCCGTGCCCTCGTGCCTGCGCGTCGCCCCGCCGCTCCGGGTGCGCGCCCTGCGCGACATGTGCGGCCCCGGCGTCGAGCGCATCCGGCTCTCGGGCGACGACGGGGGGGCGCTCCTGGCGTTCGCCCGCGACCGCTACCCGGACCTCGCGGGCGCGATCGAGCGGGACCCGCAAGGCGGCCTGTTCTGGCGGACGGGGCTCGAGGCCGAGCTGGAACAGCTCTTCGAGCGCCGGGTCTTCCTGAAGTCGGGCGGGAGCCTCGTCTTCGACTTCACCGAGGCACTGACGGTCGTGGACGTCAACTCGGGCCGGCCCTTCGAGGAGGGCTCGCCCGAGGAGACCGCCCTGCGCACGAACCTCGAGGCCGCGCAGGAGATCCCGCGCCAGCTCAAGCTGCGCGGCATCGGCGGCATCATCGTCGTGGACTTCATCGACATGCCGAACCCCGAGCACCAGAAGCAGATGATGGAGGTCCTGGAGGCCGCGCTCCGGCACGACCGCGTCAAGACCCAGGTCGCCGTCCTTTCGCCTCTCGGGGTCGTCGAGATGACCCGCAAGCGCGTGGACGACACCCCGTACCACCACCTGACCGAGATGTGCCCGACCTGCGGGGGTCGCGGCCGCACGCTCGCCCCGGCGACGCTCGTGATCCAGGTGGCGCGCAAGGTGCTCCGGCTCATCCGCGAGGGCGGCCGCGAGCCCGTGACCGTGCGGGTACACCCGCGGCTCGGCGTCCTCCTGCGCGAGGACTCGCACCTGCTGGAGGCGAGCCTCCACGACCAGGGCCGGGCGAATATCGTGATCGCGGACGACGCGTCCCTGCCCTACGAGCAGTTCCGGGTCACCGCCGCGGAGGGCTAGAGCTTCCGCCCCTCGTCGAGCATGGCGAGGTAGTTGTCCAGGGGGATGTAGTTCGCGACCGTGTTGCCGGTCCCGAGGCAGAACCCGCCGCCGGGCTGGCAGGTCTTCACCGTCTCCCGCACCCGGGAGCGGATCCTCTCCTCGTCGGCCCGGATCAGGAAGTCGAGGTCGAGCCCGCCGAGCAGGGAGAGCCGGTGCCCGTACGCGACCTTGGCGTCCGTGATCTTCTCGATCGTGTCCTCCCACGAGTGGATTCCGTCCAGCTTCACGTCCTCGATCAGGTCCTCGAGAATCGCGGCGCGGCAGCCGCACGCGTGCAGGATGTACGGGTGGCCCGCGGCGTGCGACATCGCGGCCAGCCGCTTGTGGCCGGGCAGGACGAACTCGCGCATGTCCTTGGGGCTGAACAGGAGCTGGGTTTTGAACCCGAGGTCGTCGGACGCCCACGTGATCTTGACCCGCTTCGACTGGAGCATGACCTTGAGCCAGGCTTCCTCGCGTTCGACCACGCGCTTCGTGATCTCGGCGAGCAGGGGACGGTCCTCGTGGAGGGCGATGCACAGGGTCTCGTACCCCATGAGCCAGCAGAGGTACTCGCAGAAGTGCCCCTGCCGCGCGACGATGCACATGTCGTCCGGCAGGTGCTTCTCGAACCACTCGAGCGCGCGGGTGTCCGCCTCGCCGACCTTCGGCCACGGGTACTTCTCGAGCTCCTCCCAGTTCGTGATGAGCCCCTTGTCCTCGTGGATCCATTTCCGCTCCCCGCGCTTCTGGCCGGCTTCCGTCGTGTCCTCGGCCTTCAGTCCCTCGCCGGTGTCCAGCCCGCCGACGGAGGTGCCTACCCACTCGTAGCCGAGGAACCGCTGCATCGCGATCGACCGCTTCCAGCCGAAGTCGGGTGCCGACCGGTCGAGCCCCCTGGTCACGCCGTACCGCTGGTCGACGGCCTCCTCGATCTCCCAGTCCTGGAAGAGTTCGATATTGAAGACCCGCGACGGGGTGCCCTGCCGGCGGATGTTGCGGACGAGGGCTTCCCAGTCGAGCTTGTGAACCTCGGTGAACGGTTTGAAGTCGCGCATGGGCGTCATCTTACTCCTTCAGCGGCTTCCATCGCAGCCGGTAGCCCTCGACTTCCCGGGCCCGGCGGGCGTCGTCCCAGCCCAGCAGCGGTGCCGCGACGGCGGCCGCGGCTTCGGCGGCGTCGGTGCCCCGGCAGACGCACGTGTGCGTGATCCCGAGCCGCCGGACGAGCAGGTCCTCGAGGTCCCCGGCCATCTCCGCGCGGATCGCGTGCACGATCTCGCCCCGGATATGCCACGTGTGCGGACAGAGGGGGTCGAGTCCGCCCGGTATACTGCCCGCGGCCTCGAGCACCTGCGTCGTCCGGGCTCCGTAGCGGGCGAGGAGTCGTTCCCACGACGGGGGACGAGTTTCGACGTCCGGAGAAACTCGTAAGACACCCGTTTCGGGTGTCCCAAGGCCAGGCGGAGGAGGGGCCGACGCGACGGCTCCCGGCAGGGGCAGGTTCGCCGTCGGGCACGGCGTCCTCTTCCTGCCCAGCAGGTCCTCGATCCGGTCGGTCGCCTGCTCGGCCATCTCGCGGTAGGTCGTGAACTTGCCGCCGAGCACGGAGAGGAGCCCCGGCGGCTGTTCCCTGATCGAGTGCTCGCGCGAGCTCGCGGACGGGTGAAGCGCGCTTCCCGCCAGCAGCGGACGCACGCCCGCGAACGCGGAGACGACGCGATCGGGATGGATCCGCAGGGCAGGCAGGGCCGCGGCCGCCGCGTCGAGCAGGTACTGGATCTCCGTCGGCTCCGGCTCGGCCTTCCCGGGATCGCCGGCGAAGTCCGTGTCCGTTGTGCCGATGAGCGTGAGGCCGTTCCACGGCAGGATGAAGAAGACGCGGTGATCGATCTGCGTTCGCAGGATCATGGCCGTGTCCACGAGCCGGTCGCCGTAGACGACGTGGACGCCCTTGGTCGGTCGCAGCACGGGCCGGCCGGCCCTGCCCGCGAGGCCGAGCACGGCGTCCCCCCACGGACCCGCTGCATTGACCACGAGGCGGGCCGCGACCTCGAAGTCGCGCCCGTCGGCCCGGATCCTGGCGCCGGTCACGCGGCCCGCCGCGTCCCTCGTGAACGCCGCGACTTCGGCGTGGTTGACCACGACCGCGCCCGCTTCGGCCGCCGCTATCGCGTTCTCGAGCGTGATCCGGGTGTCGTCCATCTGGCCGTCGTAGTAGAGGGCGCCGCCGACGAGCTTGCGGCCCACGAGCCCGGGCTCCTTCCTGATCAACTCGGCCGCGGAGAGGAACCGGTGGCTCCGGATCCGGTTCCGCCCCGCGAACGCATCGTACAGGAAGAGCCCGATCCGGAGCATCCACATGAACGGCGGCCAGCCGTTCCCGCGCTCGTAGGGCAGGAGGAACGGGTAGGGGCGGACGAGGTGCGAGGCGAGCCGCAGGAGGCGCTCGCGCTCGCGGACGGATTCCATGACCAGTCCGAGGCGTCCCTGCTCGAGGTACCGCAGGCCCCCGTGGGCGAGCTTGCTCGTCCGGCTCGACGTTCCCGCGGCGAAGTCGTCGCGCTCGACGAGGGCGACGCGGAGTCCGCGCAGGGCGGCATCCCGGGCGATCGAACACCCGACGATCCCGCCCCCGACGATGAGAACGTCGAAGGGTGTGCCTCCCAGCGCTTCCGGCTCCCGGCGCATGGGTCCATCATATAATCAGAGGGATGCGTCTCGTTGCCTGCCTCCTTGGCCTGATCCTCGCGCGACCGGCGGCCGCGGACGGGGCCACCGACCCCGGGGGGGCGCTGGGCTCGACCAGCACCCGGCTGATGGGCGTCGTCACCGTCTTCGCCGGGTACGCGGGGACGTCCATGGGCAAGGTGAGGGCGGCCTTCGACGACAGCTACGGCGCGAGCGTCCGGGCGGCGCGGGACGCCGGCGGGTCCGGCACGGCCTCGATCAGGACACCCGGGTTCTTCCAGTGGGGGGCGGAGGCCGGGATCGGGGCGACGGAGAATCCGGCCGGGTTCCTGGTGCGGTTCGTCTCGTACGCGCCGGCGACCCTCACCGCCAAGATGGAGTACCAGCTCGGCGTGTTCTCGGTGCACGAGGAGACGAACGTGGATCTTTCCCTCGTGGCCGGGCTGGTCGGGCCCTGGGTCAACATCCGGGCGGGCGGGTTCAACATCCGGGGCACGGCACTCGCGGGTCTCGCCCGGCTGACCGGCACCTGGAAGATCGCGGGCGCCTCCACGTTCGACTTCAGCCCGTTCGGGATCTTCACTTCCACCTGGGGCGGAGACATCCCCGTGGAGGGGACCGACATGACCTGGGAGGTGGATCTCGAGGTCACGCGCGAGGTCGCGAGGAACGTCGAGGCCTTCGCCGGTCTCGGCTACGGCGGGGCCTCGATCGGCACGGTCAAGGTCAGCTCTAACCGGGACCTCGACGGCGACGGGATTGCCGAGTACCCGGCCGGCATGGTCATGATCCGGGATGCGGAGGGCCGGCCGGTGCCCTTCGAGCTGGGCGGCATCCGCGCCCGCGCCGGCCTCCTCTTCCGGCTGTAGCTCCCCACGGCTTCCCGCATGCTATGCTGGGCCCGATGCACCGCATAGCCGTCCTCTGCCTGGCGGGTCTCCTCCTTGCCCGGCCCGCCGCCGCGGCGCCGTCCCTCTCCTCCGCCGACCCCGAAGAGGTCAAGCGCGCCGTCGCGAAGTTCCAGAAACTCGAGAAGGTCGAGCAGGACCAGAAGCTCTCGGATCTCATCGACCGGCTCGGCCACGCCGACGAGGCGAAGCAGGTCGAGGCCGAGACCGCCCTCCGGAACCTCGGCGACCTCGCCGTCCCCGCGCTCGTGGGCGCCCTCAAGGTCCGTCGCGGCCGCCCGCCGCAGCGCGCCCGCATGGTCGCCGTCCTCGGTACGTCCGCCGGCCGCGGCTCCCCGGCGACACAAGCCGCCGTCCTCGATGCCCTCGCCTGGGTCCTGACCGAGGAGGCCCCCGTCGGCTCCGCGGCGGGGGAGGAGCTGTTCAAGGCCGGGGAGGCCGCCGTCCCGCTCCTCGCGAAGAAGGTCGAGGCCGGCGCCGACGGCGAGAAGGTCGAGTCGCTCAAACTCCTCGGCCGGCTCGGGGCCGCCGCTAGCCCAGCGATCCCGGCCATGACCGGGCTCCTGACCTCGTCCGCGGCGTCCGCGACCGCCAAGGACCAGGCTCTCGCAGTCCTCGAGCCGCTCTGGGGCGCGGAGATGACCGTGCCGAAGGAGCTCTGCGACGGGCTCCAGGACCCCGCCTCGCGCTCCCGGCTCCTGCGGTTCTACGAGACCCGGAACCCCGGCGAGTGCCTCGAGCCGCTCGCCCGCCTCCTGCCGGCCGCCGAGCCCGCGGACCAGGTCCGAATTCTACGATCACTGGGCAAGGCGGGCGCCCCCGGCTTGGCGTTCGTCCTCGACATGGACAAGGTCGCGACCGCCTCCGCCGCCCCCGCGGTCGCCTCCGAGGCCGCCAAGACGATCCAGTGGCTGATGGGGCAGGCCGGCGCGCCGGAGCTTCCGCTCGTCGCCGACGCCTTGCAGAAGGGGACCCCGCCGACGCGGAAGGAGGCCGCCGCCGCCGCGGGCCGGATCGGGGCCGCCGCGGCCGGCCTCGTCGCGCGCCTCGTCGCGAACCTCAAGCCCGGGAACGAGGCCCTCGAGACCGAGGTGCTCAAGAGCCTGGAGGCGATCGGGACGACGGCCGCCGTGGACGCCGCGAAGACCTACCTCGGCCGGCAGGAGATCCAGAAGAACATCGCCCTGCTCGCCTCCCCGAACCGCGCCGAGGTCCTGGGCGCGGTGCAGGGGCTCTTGCCCCACGGCAAGGCCGCCTGGGCCGCCGTTCCGGCCCTCGAGGCCCTGTTCGCCGGCGACGACTCCGCGGTGTCGCGGGAGGACACGGCCGCCCTCTACGGCGCCCTCGCCCGGACCCTCCGGGCCATCGGGACCAGGGACGCCCTCGCCGTCCTCAAGAAGTACCGCAAGGCCGTCATCTTCTACGAGGCCGAGATCCTGGACTCGGACAAGCTGGCCCGGCTCAAGCGCGACCTCTGGGAGCAGAAGGCGTACGGGGAGGGCACCCTCTGGTCGTTCATGGAGCAGAAGGACGACACCTACCGGGCGCTCTCGGAGTTCGAGAAGAAGCGGTTCCGGACCACCCACGGCGCCGAGATCGCCCGGCGGCAGGCGGAGGGCCGGTCCGCCTCCTGGGCCGTCGTCATCCCGGTCAAATTCGAGGACGCCAAGTACAGCTTCAAGGAGAAGCGCTTCAACCTCGACGCCTTCGAGGAGCTGACCTGGGGCGAGGACACGGTCCGGTTCGACCGGACCGTCACCATCCCGCCCGTTCTCGCGGACGAGACGGACGCCGAGGAGCTCGTCAAGGGCGGCAGGGAAGCCACCGTCACCGTCGTCTTCCGCAAGGCCCGGTACTACTCCCGCGCCGTCCCCAAGGGCCCCGCGGTCTCGGGCGTCACCGGCGAGGTGATCGCCGTCCGCTGCGAGATCCCCGGCCGCCCCCCCTCCGTCCGCTACTTCGGCGCGGACTAACGCGCCGCTGGCCTCCGCCTCGGCCCCTGACGCCCCCTCCCGCGCCGACAGAGACCGCTTTGCCCAGCATCAGGCAAAGCGTCGAATCTCGGCCTTTCCGACTCACGGCCGCTGAGCGAACAATAGTGCATGGACAGGGAACTGTCGGAACCGCTCGGTTTGGTAGAATGCACGCCAACGGTGGATAGGCTGCGACCAATAGGCATCGATCTGTTTGCGGGCGCCGGGGGGATGAGTCTCGGCTTCGAGCAAGCCGGTTTCGATGTCGTTGCGGCGGTGGAAATCGATCCAGTGCATGCGGCCGTTCACAAGTTCAACTTCCCCGCCTGTGCCATGCTGACTAGCTCGGCGATAGGGCTTACCGGAGCCGAGATCCGGAGGGCGGCCGGCATCGGGGCGCGGCGAGTCGACGTGGTATTCGGAGGCGCGCCGTGCCAGGGCTTCTCCCTGATCGGGCACCGCGCAATGGACGATCCGCGCAATTCGCTCGTCGGCGAGTTCGTGAGAATCGTGTCCGAGCTCGAGGCGAGGTACTTCGTCTTCGAGAACGTGAGAGGCCTGACTCTCGGCCCTCATCGACAGTTCCTGGAAGAGGTCATCGAAGCCTTCCGAGTCGCGGGCTATCGGGTTCGCGTTCCTTGGCACGTCTTGGACGCGAGCGCCTATGGCGTTCCGCAACATCGCGAACGATTGATCCTTCTGGGCGCCCGAAAGGGTTGCCGAGTGCCGGAATACCCCCTACCCACGACGTTGGCTGCAGGAGGAGCGCCCACGCTTCCGCGCTTGCGAGTCGGCCCCACGTGTCGAGATGCACTCGGCGATCTGCCGGATGTGGACGCCTTCGAGGAGCTCTGGGAACGCGACGAGGTGAAGGCGGGCGAGTGGGGAAGACCCTCCCGCTATGGAGTGGAACTCCGATGCCTGAAGGGACTCGGATGGCACTTCGGCTATCGGAGGAAGATGGAACCCGGGATTCTCACTTCTAGCATACGGACGAGGCATTCGGACATTTCGCGTCGCCGCTTTTCGGAGACTGCCGGCGGAGAGACCGAGCCGATCTCGCGTTTCTACAGGCTCCCTGCCGACGGAATCTGCAACACTCTTCGGGCCGGCACGGACGCTGCTCGCGGAGCATTCACCAGTCCGCGTCCCATTCATTACGCATTTCCTCGTTGCATCACGGTTCGGGAAATGGCTCGGTTGCACGGCTTCCCGGATTGGTTCCGATTGCACGAAACGAAGTGGCACGGCGCGCGCCAGGTCGGCAACGCCGTACCCCCTCCGCTGGCACGGGCGATTGCGACTGTCGTGATGTCGGCGCTCGGGGTGCGGCCCAGCCGGCCGAGGGATACTATTGTGCTCGGAGAAACGTCCCTCCTGCGAATGGATACATCGCACGCCGCGGCCTACTGGGGCGTGCCGAATCCCATCGGCAAGCGAGACAGAAAGAGCGGCGCGAGGAAGCGGAAACAAGAGGAGATCGAAGTCGAGCGCCTTCAGGCGGTGCATGCGTAATGGCGGGAGCCAAGCAGCAGGGGCGCTACGGCGCTCTCGTTGCCAAGCTGTTCAAGGATCGGTATCGACCGGGTAAGACGCACGTGCCGTTCACGCGCGACGATCTGAGAACGGCAGCCAACGCGCTCCGCATCGTTCTGCCGAAGAACTTGGGCGACGTCGTGTATTCGGTGCGATACCGGGCCGATCTGCCCGATGCAATCGTGAAGACGGAGCATGGCGGCAGGAAATGGATGATCCTCGGCGAAGGAATCGCGAAATACGCGTTCAGACTCATGAAACTCGAACCAATCGTGCCGAATCCTGGCATGTCGGTCGTCAAGATACCCGACGCCACTCCCGAGATCGTGGCACGCTACGCACAGAGCGACGAGCAGGCGCTTCTCTCCAAGGTTCGATACAACCGGATCATCGACATCTTTCTGGGCATTGCCACCTTCTCCCTGCAGAATCACCTGCGAACGACGGTGGAGGGCATCGGCCAGGTCGAGCTGGACGAACTATACGTGGGAGTGGACCGGCGAGGCCGGCAATACGTGATACCCGTACAGGCGAAGGGGGGGAGCGACAAGCACTCGCCCGTCCAGACGCTGCAGGATATCGCATGCTGTCGCGAGAAATTCGATGGCCTCGTTTGTCGTCCCATTTCCGCCCAGTTTATGGACAACGAGACCATAGCCATCTTCGAGCTGACGGAAGAGCAGGACTCCGTGAGGATCGTCGAGGAGAAGCACTACAAGCTCGTGCCGGCGAGCCAAATCAGCAAGAAGGATCTGGAGGCCTACGGCAGAGCTCGGCCGGATCTCTAGCGCTTCGTAGCCGGCCCCAGGAACGCACCGACTTTTGCGGCTAGGTCCCCGGGATGCCGTCTCAACTGGCACTGCCAGACGGTCAGGACGGTCCATCCTCTTCTGCGTAGCCGCACTCGCGTCCTGCGGTCTCGTTCCCTGTTCTCTCTCCGTTTTGCACTCCAGAAGGCCCGATGCGACTTGGGAGCTCTGCCGTATCGGCACTTATGTGCGTGCCAGAAACAGCCATGCACGAGGATGACTCGTCTTCGTGCAGGAAAGGCCACGTCGGGCGTGCCCGGAAGGCTATGCGGATGCAGGATGTAGTCCTTTCGATAGCGATAGCCACCGGCAGAGAGGAGGCGCCGCATGAGCAGCTCGGGGCCGGTGTTCTTACCCCGGACACGGCGCATTAGCGCGCTCCGCCTCCGGACGCTAAGCCGATCCATGAGACCATTACATCAAGCTGGTGGGTGCGAATACGAATCGCGGTGCGGATCCGGAGAACGCTTGGCTCTCCGCGCTCTCCGGGAGCCAGACGGCACTACCCGCCAGTTGGGGCCTTATCGTGTTCGTGTTGCGGTTCGTACCACCAGAAGTTGATGGGCTGCTTCGGGTTGTACGTCCGAAGGCCCTTCGATGAAGGGAGCAATGCTCCGAGGCTCGCCTTGACTTGATGTGCTCAAGAACATTGAGATCGAACCGCTGTCGAGCAGGCCCGAGACTGACGCGCCTTCTCGACTCCGGGCCACCGGGACTTGACTGGCTCATCCATATTCGGACAGAGCATCCAGACTTCGATGTGCTTGACACGTCCGTCGCTCCATGCCAGCATCATGCGGGAAGGGGGTGTAGATGCCGTATATCTGTGACGATTGCGTTCGACCGAGCGAGGAGCGCGTCATCCTCGAGGGGCAAGCGGTGCGATGCTCTGGATGCGGCAAGCGCTTCCACCCAGACTGCTTCTTGGCTCACAATGGGCAGCGACACAACGGCAAGGCAACGTCCTCACCGCTTAGAGAACTAGGCGACCCCGGCGGCAATCGGGGCTCTGACAAGTTCCAGGAGATGGCGGATGCATCTGAGTTGCGAGGGGCCATTCTCGAGGCCCAAGAGGAAGACCAAGTCGTCTGGGCTCTCGTAAAATCCTGCGCGGTCTTCGGTTTTGAAAACGCCCGGTACTATGATGCCAACTATGATCGTCTCGCCAAGGAATACGGGTACACGCTGCGTGCCGCCTCCCGGACCTATGCTGGGGCTCCGGTCGGCTTTACGATATACAGGGCCACCATCTCGGATGCGGCAATTAAGTCGCGCGAGCCAGCGTGGGAAACTTATGATGAAGCCCATGCCGATCTGCTGAAGCGCGAATGGATCAACAAGCTGGAACTCCAGGGGCAGGGCTGGGTCGACATTCCCATACACTCCGGCGCGCGGCTGGTTGGTCTCTGGGCAATGGATCGTAAGAGCGCGCGCAAGCTCACAGGGACGGAAAGGCATCACCTGCGAGAGACGGCCTCACTTGCCGCCCTCAAAGTTGACGGACTTCGGGAGCGATGGATATGTTCGGTCATGGATCGCCTGGTAGGGAGATCGACGGCGCAGGATGACTGCAAGGCGGAATCGGCCCATTCCTCGGACTCGTTCATGAGGTCGCTATGCTTGGACCTGAACGCGGTATTCGGTTCCCTCTTCTTGTTCGATCCTGTTCGGGGAAGGATCGCGAAGAAGGTCGAGTTCCTCAACGATGGCGTGGGGGCTTCGGAAGTCAGCGCGCCGTGGGATAGGGAGTACCGCCTCGGCCAGTGCCTAACTGGCAAGGCGTTCGTGGACAGCCGGCTGCGGTTCATCCCCGATGTAGGTCGACTGAAGAGCGAGGAACCGGACCTCATCGAAAGTAGATCTGAAGACTGGCACGTGCTTGAGGGGCGCGAGCCGTTGAGGACCATCATGTATGGGAAGCTTATCGTTCCCCCAGACGCATCTGCTCTACTTCGGTTCATCAACAGGACGGATAGGCCAACACTCCCATTTACGCCAGCCCACGAAGCGCTCATGGATCGTGCCGCCCTCTGTCTATCGCAAGTCTTGGCGCTTGAGCATGCCTCGCAGAGACTGCGCTCAGTGTGGCAGGGGTTCTCTTTCGCTTTGGGTAGGCCCTACCAGGGATCCGCAAACTACGCCGCCATCGCGCGGGCCGCTGCGGATATCGGGTACCCGGTCTTCCTCATCACGATCTGGCAGGATGACGGAGTGCTCAGTGCATCATGGGCCAACGATAAGGAACTGAGCTCCGAGATGAAGCCTCTTGAGGGGGCGGCTGAGTGGCCCGAGATTCATGGACTCGGCCCGCCAGGCACCAAGAGCCTCGGTGCAATACCACGAGCCTTGCGTAATGTGCTTGAGAGGCGAGGGGTTCGAAGGATCTATGTTGTGCCGACATCATCAGGGAGGATGGAGGCGGCCATTCGGGAGCATACGGTTTCCATCATCCCCATCCGGATTGACGACGCGGAGAACGCGGAAGCTGAGGAACAGCGTTCTCCGGATGCCATACCGGATTCGCACCTTTCCCTGGATGTTCTGGGGGGCTTGGTGGGCAGCATCCGAACCATTGCTCACAATCGGGATCTACTGCTTTCGGCTGACGAGGCGATCGGCACGATTGCGCACGAGATGAACACGCCTTCCAGTGCGCTTGTGACGATGGCGGGGGTAATGGCTGACCAGTTGAGGGAGCTTTCATCGGCCATTCCTGATGAGGTGCATTCGGAGCTCGGCTATCAGGAAGTCATGGACAATGGGCATTTTAGGTGGCTCCGCGCTGTCGGGAGGAGGCAGATCGGAGCCTATCTCGAAACTATTGATCGCAGGATCGACCATTACGCCGTCTACGTGCAGAAAGTTGTCGGCGATGCGCTCGTTTGGGCGAGGATGGGAGACAAGCAGATCGAGATGGACTTCACCGACGTCAACATCCTCGACCTCCTCAAGTTGGTGGTTCACGAAGCCAAGAAACGGCTAGATGAGAAAGAGGCCGAGATCAGAGCTCCTTTCCGCGTGAAGATGGGCGAGAACGTCTCGAAAGTGGGATCTCTGGTTGCGGACCTTGTCCTCCTCCACAAGATGTTCGCCAACCTGCTCGACAACGCGATCAAGTACTCCCACTCCAGGCCAGGCTTCGACAATGTCATCGTGATCAGCGCGGAACGTCAGACGGGCCTAGTAGACGTCGCATTCACTAACTGGGGGCTCGGCATCGACGAATCCGACTACGAGAACATCTTCGACAGGTTCTACCGGAGTTCGGTGCGGGATCGAAGGCATACCGTGAGAGGTGTCGGTCTGGGACTGGCGACCTGCAAGAAGATTGCGCTACTTCATGGGGGGACCATACGGGTTCAGTCCAGCCCGACGCTTGATGACCCCGATCGTGTAAAGGCAAAGGAGGGATATGAAACGACGTTCACGGTTCGCCTCTCCACCAACCTGAAGAGGGGTCGCAAGGACATCATGGGGGCGGGAGTGCCATCTCATGGGGGCGACAAGTAGCGATGCGCATCCTCTGGCTTGAGGACGTCCCGGAGGAGGTCGGGCGCGTAACGCGCTCGCTCATGCGAGCTTCACATGAGCTGCGGGTGGCAAGGAGCTTCGACGAAGCCGTCGCGTATGTCGCGGAATCCGTTGCGGCGGGTGAGTACTATGACCTTGTGCTTCTCGATGCTCGCCTGGAGGAGCAGCACAAAGGTTCAATACTCTTTGGCCAGATGAGAAGGGGAGAGCACGGCTCGTGGGGCAAGGAAGTATGGGTGATTTTTCTGACCAAGTATAAGGAGAGCATCGTAGGCCAGATCCGTGGGATCGAGCCACCTCCGCTGGGGGTGATCAGGAAACCTCTGAGCATGGAGGAGGTGAGAGATTGCTTCGGGAAGATCGGTGTTTCACTTTCGGAGACAGCCGTGACCGTTAGCGTTCCTCCAATCCAAGTGAATCCGTCTGCTCCTGGTGTTCCCCCGGCGCTTGTTCAATCGACCGTGAGGATCACCCTCTTCCCCAAAGATCTTGCGGAGCTTGATGCGGTCGTGAGAGAACTCACCGCGAGTACAGCAATGGAGATTGAGTTGGCGGGCCACCATGTTGCAAGGATCCTAGATAGCTCGGACGAGAATGGCCGTCTTGAATGCATAAAGAGATTCAGGGATGGTCTGGCCAAGGCTCCAGTCGCGATCAGAGAGGCACTCCGCGTCTCCGCAGCGGGGCGCGGGGCCGGCGGATCGGCGATGGAGTTCCTGCGAAGTCTAGCTGGTATGTGAGCGCAGGCATATGGTCCGAGCCGAATACTGAGGTCTATCTGCCCTAGATAATCGGAACTGACTCACCGTAGAGTGGCTGCCGCCATCCTCACCTCAGCTCATCCCGATCGAGTTACTGTGGGGCCATCTGGACAACACGACACACGCCAACACGCCGGCAGAGAACCGGACTCTCCTGGGGCGACGAACGCGACGCGGGATCTCGCGGGTTCAGGCGAAGCCGTCCATTGGTCGCGGCTTCCTGTCACACACCGGCTTGTTCACGTACTGATGTAACTCTATTGCGCGAGCCCCAATCAGTTCAGCGTCTGCCGGAACCGCTTGACAGCTAGCCACGCTGCGCATATCGCGAGCGCGGCCATGGCGGCGAGGTTGGGCCAGACGACCTCCGGCGAGCCGCCCTTGAGGATGATGTTGCGGAGGAGCGTGACGAAGTAGCGGAGCGGGTTGAAGTACGTGATCCAGTAGACGGCCGAGGGCATGTTCTCGAGGGGGAAGAAGACGCCCGAGAGCATCATGCCCGGGAGCATGAACAGGAAGCCGCCGATCATGGCCTGCTGCTGGTTGCGGGCGAGCGACGAGATCAGGGTGCCGATGCTCGAGGTCGCGATGGCGAAGACGAAAGCCGAGAGGGCGACCATCCAGACGGCCCCGCGGAACGGGACTTCGAACCACAGGATGCCGCCGGCGAGGACGATCGGCGTGTTCACGAAGGCCATGAGGACGTAGGGAATCGTCTTGCCGGCCAGGATCTCCCACCGGCTCACGGGGGCGGAGAGGAGCATCTCCATCGTGCCGAGCTCCTTCTCGCGGGCCAGCCCCATCGCGGTCAGGATGACCATGAGCGAGAGCACGAGGACGGCCAGCGCGGGGATCATGAAGATCGACGACTCCATCGTGGGGTTGTACAGGACGCGGACGTCGAACCGGACCGGTCCGGCGGGGGGCGCCGTCCCGGCGGCGTCCCCGAGCACGCCCGCCGCGATGCCGGTGAGGTACCCCTCGACGGCGCGGGCGCGGACGGCGTTCGTGGCGTCGACGAGGAGTTGGGCTCGCCCGGCCCCTCGGCCGATCGCGCGGGTGAACCCGTGGGGTGGAGCGACAAGCACGGCGTCGGCACGCCCGGCGGCGAGGTCCTCGTAAGGGTCGGCGCGGTCGACCTTGGCGGGCAGGAAGTAGCCGGAGGCGTACGCCCGCTCGGCGATGCGGGCCGCGATCCGGTCGCCCGGGGCGGCCACCACGCCCAGCCGGATGTTCTTGATGTCGGTCCGCAGGGCGTAACCGAAGAGGGTCATCTGGACGACGGGGGCGATGAAGAGCAGGCCCACCATGCGCCGGTCGCGGAAGGCCTGGCTCAACTCCTTGCGGATGAACCCGAGGATGACGGGGTTCGGCCGGATCCGGATCACGGCTCGAGATCCACCTTGAACCGGCGGACGGTCACGTTGACGAGCACGAACCCGATAACGAGTAGGGCGGCCATGGGACCCGCGAGCTCGCCCAGTCCCGCGTCCTTGAGGAAGATCCCCCGGCAGATCTGCATGAACCAGCGGGCGGGGAGGACGGCGGACAGGTAGTGGAAGAACGCGGGCATGCTCTCGATCGGGAAGATGAACCCCGAGAGCAGCATCGCGGGGAGCAGGCTCGAGATCAGCCCCACCTGGATGGCGACGGCCTGCGCCCGGAGGGTGGTCGAGATCAGGAGGCCCTGGGCGAGCAGGGGCACGAGGAAGAGGAGGCACGAAACGGCAAAGAGGAGGTGGCTCCCGCGAAACGGCACGCCGAGGACGACCCGGGCCATCAGGTAGACGAGGACGATCGCGGCGACGACGAGCGCGAGGTAGGGCGCGAGCTTGCCCGCCACGATCTCGGCGGGGCGGACAGGGGTCGACAATAGCAGCTCCATCGACCCGGTCTCCCATTCCCGGGCCACGGTCAGGGCCGTGAGCATGACGGCCAGGATCGCGGTCACGACGACGAACAGGCCGGGGACGACGAACCACCGGCTGTTGAGTTCCGGGTTGTAGAGGAACCGGGTCTCGAGCCGGCCGGGCGGGGAGAAGGGGGAGGCGGCGAGGCGCTGGTTCGCGACCCGCTGGAGGCCGCCGAGGTAGCCGACGAGCGTGCCCGCGGAGGAGTTGTCGGCGCCATCCACCAATATTTGGACGCGGGCATCGGCCCCTTCTGCGACCTTGCGGCCGAAACCGCCCTCGATGACGACGACCGCCTTTGCGCGCTCGGCGTCGAGCAGCGCCGCGGGAGTCCAGTCCGCGGGCGCCGGGGAGACGAGGAAGAACCCGGACGCCGAGAACGTCCGCGCGAGCTCGCGGGAGGCGCGGGTCCGGTCGCGGTCCTGGACCATGATCCGGATCTCGCGCGGGTCGAGCTGCATGACGTACCCGAAGAACAGGACCAGGAGCAGGGGCAGCCCCAGCCCCATCGCGAGCGTGAAGGGGTCGCGGAGGACGTGGTGGACCTCCTTGCGCGCGATGGCGGCGACCCGGCGGGGATCGAAGGGCGGCGTCACCGGTCCTTGCCCTCCACGAGCCGCATGAAGACATCCTCCAGGGACGGCGGGATCCGCTTCGCGTGCAGGCTCTTCGGGAGGCGCCGCGCGAGCCGCGCCCACGCGGCGGCGTTCCGGACGGCGAAGTGCCAGCGCAGGCCGTGCGGAGCGAGGTCGCCCACGGCGGGGTCGCCGAAGAACTTCCGGCGCCAGTCCGCGGGGGGGCTTGGGGCCGGGTCGAGCTCGATCATGGGCGTGGGGAAGGCGGAGGCCTTGAGCCCCGCGGGGGTGTCCAGCGCGATTATCCTGCCCGCCCGCATGAGCGCGATGCGGCCGCACTGCTCGGCTTCGTCCATGTAGTGGGTCGTGACGAAGACGGTCGTGCCGGCGGAGGCGATCCGGCGGATGAGGTCCCAGAACTTCGCCCGGGAGGAAGGGGTCACGCCCGCGGTCGGTTCGTCTAGGAAGACGACCTCGGGGTCGTGGAGCATGGCGTTGACGAGCGCCACCTGCTGCTTGACGCCGGGCGGGAGGTCCCGGACGAGGAGGTCGCGGCCGAGCGTGAAACCGGTTAGCCCGAAAAGCTCGTCCGTGCGCCGGTCGAGCGCCGGCCGGGACATCCGGCGCAGGGCGGCCGTGAACGCGAGATTCTCGCCGACGGTGAGGTCGTTGTAGAGCGTGAACCGCTGGGACATGTATCCCACGACCCGCTTGACGCGGTTCAGCCCCTCGCGGAGGTTGCGGCCGGCGACGATAGCGGTGCCGGAGGTCGGGAGCAGGAGGCCGCACAGGATGCGGATGGTCGTGGTCTTCCCGGCCCCGTTGGCGCCCAGGAACCCGAAGATCTCGCCGCGCCTGACGCGGAAGCTGACGCCATCGACGGCCGTGAACGACCCGAACCGCATCGTGAGTCCCTCGGCGACGACGGCGTAACTCACGAGACGGCCTTCGCGGCGCGGCGGAGGAAAAGGGCCTCGAAGGACGTGACCTGCTCGCGGGCGAGGAGGGCGCGGGGCTCGCCGGAGGCGAGGAGCGCGCCGTCCTCGAGGAGGTGGACGCGCGCGCACCGCTCGGCCTCGTCCATGTACGAGGTCGAGAGGATGACGAGGACGCCCTCGCCGACGAGGCCGTAGAGGAGTTCCCAGAACTCGCGCCGCGAGATGGGGTCCACGCCGTTAGTGGGCTCGTCGAGCAGGACGACGCGCGGGGACTGGAGGAGCGCGCACATGAGCCCGAGCTTCTTGTACATGCCGCCCGAGAGCTGGCCCGCGGGCCGGGCGATGAAGGGCTCGAGCCGGGTCAGGTGCAGGAGGCGATCGCGCCGCCCGGAGTACACGCGCGGGGGAATCCGGTAGAGCTCGCGAAAGAACTCGAGGTGCTCGTCGACCGACAGGTCCGGGTAGAGGCTCTGCTGCTGGGGCATGTACGCCATATAGGGGCGGACGGAGGAGAACGGAACCCGGCGCCGGCTTTCCGCGAACGTGATCCGGCCGGCGTCGGGCCGCAGGAGCCCGATGAGCAGGCGCAGGAGCGTGGTCTTGCCCGCGCCGTCGGGACCGATGATCCCGTGAAGCTTCCCGGCGTCGAACGTGGCCGTGATGCTCCGGAGAGCCTGCGTCTCCTTCAGCCTCTTGGCGAGGCCCGCGACCTCGATCCCGATTCCCGCCATGGCTGATGCTACTTCGGCAGGCGGACTTCGATGGTCATGCCCGGCTTCAGGAGGCCGTCGCGGTTCGGGAACGCGATCTTGACGCCGTAGACGAGGCGCGTGCGCTCCTCCCGGGTCTGCACGTTCTTCGGGGTGAACTCCGCCTCCTCCCGGATCCGGGCGACGGTGCCCGGGAGCGTGCGGCCCTTGACCTCGGGGAGGACCCCCAAGACCGCCATCCCGGGCTTGATCCGGGCCAGGACGGGCTGGGGGACGTACACGTACGTCCAGACTTCGGAAAGATCCGCGAGGGTCATGAGCTTCGTGCCGGGCCCCACGAGTTCCCCGGGCTCGTGGTAGATGTCGAGGACGACGCCGGCGAGGGGGGCCGTGATCGAGCACCAGGTCTCGCGGACGGACGCGTCCTCGCGCTGGTAGCGGATGCGGTCGTACTCGGCCTGGGGCATCGACCCGCTCTTGAAGAGCTCGGCGGCGCGGCGGTAGTTCGTCTCGGCGAGCCCGGCGGAGAGCCGGATGTCCTCGCAGGCGAGCCGGACGAGGGGGGCGCCCAGGCGGACCGTGTCGCCCTCCTTGACCTCGAGGGCGGAGATGACGGACGAGACCCGGGAGGAGATGTCCACCTCCGTCGCCTCGACGGTGCCCGCGTACAGGAAGTCGTTGCCGAGCAGCCGCCAGACGAGGAGGGCCAGCAGGAGGGTGCCGGCGATGGCACCGATGATCCGGGCGCGTTTGATGTTCATTGGTCGCTATTCCTCCTTGGACAGGCTGCGTATCAGGGCGATCTGGACGAGCATTTCGGCCTTGGTGCGCGTCTCCTGGACCCGGGCCTGGAGCTCGCCGAGGTTCGCGGTCTGGACCTCGATGAGCCGCGCCTGCCCGGTCATGTAGGCGGCGTAGGTGAGGCGGGCCAGCTCGCCGGCCTCCTCGGCGGCCCGCCGGTTGGTCGTTCTCTGGACCCTGAGGCCCGCCAGCGCGTCCTGGGCCTTGCGCCAGTCGCGGGAGTAGTCCGCAGCGGCGCCGTCCCGGCGGGCCTCGAGCGCCCGGGCCTGCTCCCGCTGGTCGGCCTCGGCGCGCGCCCGCCGGAAGCCCTCGAAGAGGGGCAGCGAGGCGGACACGCCGAAAGTCCGCTGGGTGATGTCCTCGAGCACGGGGCCGTTCGGGTACTCGCGCGAGACCTTCCCCGTCACCGCGATGGCGGGGAGGCGGGAGGCCCGGACGCCGCCGGCCGCTTCCCGGGCGGCGTCCGCCATCCGGGCGAGGGAGGCGACCGCGGGATGCCCGGGGTCGGGGAGCGCCACTGCGGCGCCCGCCTCGAGGGCGACCACCGAGGATTCGATGGCGTCCGGCGCCACGACCAGCGTCGCCGGGGTCGTCTCCGGCGGCGGCGCCGCGGCGGTCGCGCCGTCGAGCGGGAACGAGGTGTCGTAGCGCGTCGCCGATTCGCCGGTGACGTCCAGGAGATCCTGGAGGGCGGCCCCCAGGGCCGTGCGCGCGGCGGTGAACTCCCGCTGCCGGGCGAGCACGGCCTGGTGCGCCTGCAGGACGTCGAGACGGCTGGCGGCGCCGGCCCGGAGCCGGAGGCTAATGTCCGAGTACTGGGTCGACGCGAGCGCGACCGAGTCGCCGAGCACCATCACGGTCTCAACCGCCATCTGGACGCCGACGTAGGCGACGGCGGCCGCGAGCCGGACCTGGCGGCGGATCAGGGCGACGTCTTCGGCTTTCGCGTCCGCTAGCGTCTTCGCCGCCTGCCAGTTCCGGTAGGTCGAGCCCCAGTCCCAGGCGATCCAGTTCAGCGCGGGGCCGACGGACCAGTTGTCGTGCGAGCCGAACTCGACCTTGGGGCGTCCGGGGACGATGGCCATCTCGGGGATCACGCCGATATACCGCCAGCTCGCGTCCAGCGAGATTCGGGGCCAGAGAGGGCTACCGGCCGCGCCGGACCGCTCCCGGGCGGCCGCGAGGTCATGCTCGGAGGCGCGCAGGCGCTCGGACGACGCCAGCGCGGCCGTGACCGCCTCCTCGAGCTGCGTCGAAAAGACGGGGACCGCCGCGGGCGCCGGAGATACGAGCAGGAGCAGGGAGAGCGCGGCCGGAATCATGGACGCGTCTTCGCCGGATCGAGAGAGTTGAGCAGGAAGTCCAGCCGCTCCTCGATGGCGCGGTCGCTGGAGATGAAGGGCCCCAGGAGGTGGCGCGGAATCGCGCGGAACCCCGCGGGGAGGATGCGGCCGATGAGCTCCTCGGCCATGACGGGGCCGACGGCGGTCACGAAGATCAGGGGCATGAGCTTGATGATCGGCATCTTCCGGATCTGGCCCGCGCGCTGGGCGTCGCGCGCGAGCCGGACCAGGAGGACGAGGTGGCGGGGGAAGCTGGCCCGCGCGAAGGCGAGGACCTCCTGGTTACCGCCGAGGAGGTCGCGGACGAGCGCGAGGATGAGCGGCCGGTGCTCGCGGGCGAACCGGGCGGCGGCGAGGACGGCGCCGCGGAGCCGGTCGCGGGGGGAAGTCCCGCTCGCGTGCTCGACGGCTTCGGCGAGCCGGGTGAAGAAGGTCTCGTAAAGCTGGTCGAGGACGCGCCGGCTGAACGCCTGCTTGGTCTTGAAATGGTAGTGGAACATCCCGAGGTTGACCTTTGCCCGGGCCGCCACCCGTCGTACGGACAGGCCGGAGAGTCCGGTCTCCGGGATGAGTTCGAGCGCCGCCCGGATGAGTTTCTGGTCCGCGTCACCCGCAGGTCTAGTCATGTGTATAACTATACGGTCGTATAGTAGTCATGTCAAGGGACGCCCGAAACGGGCGTCTTCGAGCTTCCGCGGACGCGGAAGCTCTGCCTCCGGGTTGGCGGTCATGAACCTAGCTAACGGGCGGCGGGCGCTGTTATTTGAGGGGGCCGGAACGGGCCCGCGGCCAGTAGAGCTTGTAGGCGCGGCCGTACACGGACTCGACGGGGACGAAGCCGAAGTACCGGGAGTCGCGGCTGTTGTCCCGGTTGTCGCCCATGACGAAGTAGCTGGCCTCGGGGACGGTCAGGGGCATGACATCGTCGCGGCCCGGCTGGCGGCGTCCGGCGTCCCGGTGGACCCCCCAGGGATCGGCGAGGGGCTTCCCATCGATGTAGACGCGCTGGCGGCGCACCTCGATCCGCTCGCCGGGGAGGCCGATCACGCGCTTGATGTAGTCCTCCTGCGGTCGGTCGGGGGGGCGGAATACGACGATGTCGCCGCGGGAGAAGGTCGTGGCGCGGCGGGCCCAGAGCCGGTCGCCCTCGCGGAGCGTGGGCTCCATCGAGGCGGACGGGATCCGGAAGGACCGGATAAGGTGGTCCTTGAGCCAGGCTTCCCACGGGAGTTCGGCGGTGAGCCAGACCGCCACGGCGAGCCCCAGCCAGGGCAGGGCCAACTCCGGCCGGCGCAGGGGCTGGCCGGCCCGCCGGAGGCCCAGCCGCCAAGCGTGGGATGCGGCGGCGGCGGAGAGCCCCGCCGAGGCGGCGAAGGCGGCCCAGCCGGGCCAGTGCAGGGCCCAGGCCGGCCAGGCGGCCACCGGGGGCTCCTCGAGGGCGAGTACGGCCATCAGGAGGAGGCCGGGCAGGCCGCAGACGAGCGCCAGCGGGGGCCAGAGCCACCAGCGGCGGGCCCACAGGTACGCATGCCCGAGCCCGGGGAAGAAGATCGAGAGGGCGAGGGCGCCTTCCGGCGACTTCAGCTCGGGGGCGCCGCCTGCTCTACGCGCCACCCAGTAGGCGTCCACCCAGCTCCCGAGTTCGGTGGCCCCGAGCGCGATGAGCCAGAATCCCGCCTCCGCGACGTTCGAGCGGACGGGGTCCAGGATCCACCACAGGAAGCCCGCGAGCGAGCCCGCGCACAGGAGGACCCAGATCAGGCCCCGGAGGCGCCGGCCGGCGGCGATCTGGCCGAGCCCCGGGAGCAGAAGGGAGAGCGCGGCCGCGAGCCAGGGGTGGACGATCACGCGGCCCTCTGCCTCCGGCCCGACAGCCCGGGGAGCTTGAGCAGGGCCGGCAGGCTGGCGGCCACGAAGTCGGGGCGGATGCCCCGGCGCCTGATGTCCGCGCGGCGGTCCACGCCGGTGAGGACGAGGGCCGTGCGGGCGCCTATCGCGCGGCCCGCCGCGACGTCGATGTCCAGCCGGTCCCCGACCACGAGGGTGTCTCCCGGAGACACCCGTTGCTCACGGAGGATCAGGCGGAAGAGCAGGGGCGACGGCTTGCCGATCAGGACCGGCGTGACTCCCGAGGCGTACTCGAGGAGCTTGACGAGCGATCCGGAGCCAGGCAGGAGCATGCCGAGCGCCGGGTAGCTCGAGTCGAAGTTGCCCGCGATCAGGCGCGCGCCGCGCTGGAGCGCGAGATGCGCCGCGCACAGGCTCCAGTAGGTGAGCTCATGGTCCATCGCGACGACGACGGCGCGGATAGGTGGAGGGGACGTCCGGAACCGTTTCCACGCCGCGCGCGTGTGGAGCCAGACCGGCCGGTATCCGGCGGCGCGGAGTTCCCCCGACAGTCCCTTCCCGCCGAAGACTAATACCCGTGACCCGCGCGGAAGGTGTCGAGCGACCCAGAGGACGCAGCCGTGGGACACGTTCATGATCTCGGCGGTGCCGCACGGGATGCCCAGGCGCGTGAGGTGGAGACCGAACTCGCGCCGCGAGCGCGTGGCCCCGTTCGTCACGAAGAGCACGCGCACGCCCCGCGCGCGCAGGGTCCGGATGGCGTCCGCGACGCCGGGCAGGAGGACGTTCTCGAGGTAGACGACGCCGTCGAGATCGAGAATGATCGCGCGAATCGGCCGGTTGGACATGGCACTTAAGGGCCGTTGCGTTCCCGCAACGGCCCTTGGAAGCAGCGGATGAATTGTTGACTTCATGAACGGCTTCTAGTGTCGCACAGCGGGAGCGCGCGCGTTGGCGGGAAGGGGTGCCGTGAATTAATTCAGGCGGTGCCCCTTTTCCCCGTTCGGGGAAATCGCTCTCTAGGCTTTGGGGACCGCCTGTAATTGGTGGTATACGCGCGCGGGTGACGCTTGTCAACTCGTCATGTCCCGAAATCCGAGGTCGGGTCGGCCCCGGTTGGGATCGGGACATGCCGTTCGCCGATCCACCGGAACCGGAGGGTCCGGGCGGGGGCCTCTTCGGCCCCCAGCGGACTGCCGGATCGGCGCCGTGGAGTGTCAGAGTCTGTCACCGCATCGGGCGGGGGTCACGTGGAGCGCCACCATCCGTGGATGTTCGAGTGCTGATTAGCCGGGGCGCCCGCACTTCTTCGCCTTCATGGTTCATCACTTCCCGCGCGCCGTTTTACGCATCAATCGTGCCGACACCCCGCTTGTGGTGGTCAGTGGACGTTCACATAATCCCTGGTTCGCCTGTATTCGACCTCGGCCCACCAGACGAGGCCCCGGTCGTGGAGGCGCCAGCCGAGGACCGCGAGATCGAGCCAGGCAAAGGGGTCGTCGGAGAAGCCGCGGGCGGCCGGCGCTAGGAGCCGGGTGGCTTCCGCCACCCGGCCTTCGGCCGCCGCCAGGGCGGCGCGGAGGCGCAGGTCCGCGGGGGAGCCCGGCGCGAGCGCGTAGAGGCGGCGGGCGCAACTCATCGCGGCGGCGATGTTCCCCTGGGCGGCGCGGGCCATCCCGAGCGCCATCCAGAGCTCGGCGTTCCCCGGGAAGGTCGGAGCCACGTCGGCGAGGAGCGCGGCCGCCTCCTCGGCCCGGCGCCGGCTGACGAGCACCAGCCCAAGCCGGACGATCTCGGATTCGAATCCCGGGGTCAGGCGGTGGGGGCCCCGGAGGGGCCGGCGCGATAGCGCGAAGAGGCCGAGGTGGCGCCCATGCGCGGCGAGCGGGATTGCATGGCGGTCCCAGAACGCGATCCAGCGGTCGACGGTGCCGGGTGGGCCCCAGTCCCAGAACCGCCAGTAGTCGAGGTAGACCTCGCCCAGCCAGCGGTTCACGAGCACGTGCGTGAGGCCGAGCTGGCGGAACCGCTTCGCGATCTCGCCGACGTCGCGGGCTTCGCGCGTGATCGCGACCGGCAGGGGACGTCCCTGGAGGGGCGTGAAAACGCACCACCGGGGGATGCCGTACGCGCCGCCGAACCCGCCGATGAAGAGCAGGCGGGCGTCCCGGGGGGTGAGCTCCGCGGCCGCGCGGTCGGGCCAGGTCGCCGGAAACGGGTAGTACACGCGCGGGTAGCGCATCCGATCGAGATAGCGGCCCGCGGGCTCGGTGCCCAGCACGACTGGCAGGGGCTCGTCGTACCCGTGCCACGTGCCCGGGACGAACTCGGCCGCCTGCCAGCACAGGCCGAGCGTGACCGCCGCGAGGGCCCCGGCGCGGAGGCGGGACCCCGGGGGGAGGCGGCCGTCCGCCATGGCGGCGGCCGTCAGACGGCTGGCGCCGCGGGCGATTACCGCGGCGGCCAACGGGAGAGCGGGCAGGAGGAACCGGATGCCGGCGGCGCCCAGGGCGTTCGGGAGCGCGAAGGCGACGAGGGCCACGGCCTCGCGCAGCCGGCACGCGACCAGCAGCAGCGGGAGGCCGAGCGCGAGGAGGATGCCGGTCGAGCCGTCCGCGCCGGCGCCCAGCCCGCGGACGGAGAGGAGCCAGGGGAGCGCGGGCAGGCCGGCCGCGAGGTCGCGGAGCGGGGAGACGCCCTGCCAGCCCTCCTTCCGGAACCGCCACGCGAGCTGCTCGTCCCACCCGGCGTCGCCGAAGAGCCGCCACAGGAACGGGTGCACGGGGTTGCCGAACAGGCAGGCGTTGCGCGCGAGCCAGGGACCGGCCACGGCGAGGGCCGCGACCGCGGCGGGGAGGACGGCGCGGGCCGGGAGGAGGGGCACGACGAGGCACGCGAGGAGGAGGCCCGTGTACTTGCACGCCCCCGCTATCCCGACAATGACGCCGGCGAGGACGCCATGGCCGCGGCGCGCGGCGAGCACGGCGGCGGCGCCGCATGCGACCAGGAAAAGATCGCTGAACGCGCGGCCCGCGAAGGTCCAGACGATGGGGACGGTGGCGGCCGCCAGGAGCGTGAACCGTAGGGGCCCGGGGCCGGAGTCCTCGAGGAGGCGGGCGAGGCCGGCCAGCGCGAGCCAGCCCGCGGCCCAGTGGAGCCACTTGACCCCCCCGCCGACTCCGGCGGCCTCCCCGGCGGCGTAGAGGAGGGTATCCATATGAGGAAAGGCGGCGAAGACGTTCCCGGGCTGGAGCACGATCCCGTGGTGGCGCAGGTACCAGCGGGCGAGCCCGAGATGCACTACCAGCTCGTCCGAGACGTGCGGGGGGGTGAGTCCCGAGACCAGCGAGGCGGCCTGGACGAGGGAGGCGGCCACCAACCCGACGATCAGCCAGGCGGCGGGCCGAGGGGAGACGAGTGCGCGGACGGATGTCAGGATGGGAAGCGCGCTCCGCCAGCGGCGCAGGGCCAGGAGGGCCGGGGGGAGGAGGAGGAGCGCGTACAGCCCGGGGCCCCAGAGGCGGCACAGGCCGGCCCCGAGGGCGGCCGTCGCGATACCCCCCAGCCCGAGGAGGGGGCTGAATACCCGCGAATCGGCTTCGCCGACACGCGCCGCCCACCCGAGGACCCGGGCGCCGGTCCATGCAGCTGCGAGGAGGAAGACGAACAGAAAGATCGCAGCTGAGGCGGCGCGGCCGGCGGCAGCCGGGAGTGTTCTCCAGTCGAGCGAGACGAGCGGGGCGCCGATCAGTTCGAGATACGGCGCGAACCGGAGCGGGTGGTTCGTACCGTAGTTGAGCACGACCAGGAGCGCCCAGCCGGCCCCGAGGGCCGCGAGCAGGCTGGATCGGGTCGGGGAGCCGGGCGGCGTCAGCGTGGCGGCACGATCCACGCGTGTCGCGGATCGTCGCGCGGCACGAGCTTGCGGTCGCGGAACGCGGCCAGCACCCAGAAGTAGTAGAGCTCGTAGCCGGGGGCCGCCACGACGGGGTGGAAGCCGCGCGGCAGCGTGACGACGTCGCCGTTCTCGACTACGAACACCTGGTCGTACCCGTCGGCGGTGTAGACGCGCTGGAGGCCGAAGCCCTGAGCCGGGCGGATCCGGTAATGGTAGAGCTCCTCGAGCTGGGCCTCCTCGGGCGGGGAATCGATGTCGTGCTTGTGCGGCGGGGCCGACGACCAGTTGCCCGGCGGGTTGAAGGTCTCGCCGAAGATCAGGCACGTGGCCTCGACGTTGTCGACGCCGACATCGTGGACGCGGCGGAACCAGTTGTCGCGCCCGACCTCGCGGACCGTGACGTCGCGCGGCCGCACGACCTGCGGGGGGCCGCCCACGGAGGCGGGGGCCTTGACGAGCGCGGCGTGCACGTTGGTGGTCGCATCGATCACGTACCGCGTGTTCGGGGGGAGGTAGACGGCCGACGCCTTGCCGTCGAACACGTCCGCGCGTTCGCCGACCTTGCCGAACTCGAAGCCCTCCCCGCGCACGTCGACCGTGCCGCCGAAGATGTGGAAGATGGCCTCCTCCTGTTTGGTCCCGTCGCGCAGGGATTCCCCGGCGCGCAGGTTCACGAGTCCGAAGTCGATGAGCAGGAGGTCCTGGCGCTTGCGCTTCACGATCCAGCGCAGGCCGTCGCCCTCCTTCGGTTTCAGGTGCGTGGCCATGTCGTCATCCTCACCAGCGCTCCGTCCGGAATTCCTTGATGTTGTCCGAGATCCGCTTGTACCAGGCGGCTTCCTCGCGCTTATCGAGGAGACCGCAGAGCATGGAGAGGTCCAGCCAGGCCTGCGCGTCGCGGGCGTCCCGCCGGCAGATCTCGCGCACCAGGACGGCGGCCTCGGCGTACTGCGTGCGCGCGAGGCAGACGGCCGCCCGGCCCCGCAGGAGCTCGACCGAGCCGGGCGCCATCCTCGCGAGGTGCGCGCACAGGGTCGCGGCGTCGAACACCTTGTCCTGACGGGCCGCCAGCTCGACCGCGCGCAGCGCGAAGACGGGGTCCGTGGGGAAGATCGAGATCATGGTCTGGAGCAGGGGGAGGGCTTCCGTGAAGGCCCGCCGCCGGATCATGTATCCGAGCAGCTTGCCCACCTCGTCCTCGAGGCCCGGGGTGAGTCGGTGCGGCTGGACCACGGGCCGGCGCGCGATACGGTAGCACTCGGAGACCTTGCCGTACCGCCAGACGGACACCGCGTACCGGTCCCAGAACTGGATCCAGCGCGAGGCCTCGTACCCCGGGGCCCAGTCCCACATCCGCCAGAAGTCGTAGAAGATCTCGTTCTCCCAGCGGTTCACGATCACGTGCGTGATGCCATACTGCCGGAACTTGACGCGGATGCGGGAGGCATCGGCGGCTTCCCGCGAGACCGGGATCGGAAGCGGGCGGCTCTCGAGCGCGGTGAAAAGTACGGGCCGCGGGATCCAGTAGGCGCCGCCGTAGCCGCCGAGGAAGAGGATCCGGGCGTCCGGCGGGACGTTCTCCGCCGCGGCCTTCAGCATGCGGGAGTAGCTCGGCGGGTAGTAGATCGCGGGGGTGAGCCGCCGGTCGAGGTAGCGCGCGATCGAGACCTGCCGGAATATGACCGGGAGGGGGTGGTCGAACTCGCCCCAGAACACGCGGAAGTAGCCGGCGGCCTGGACCCAGAGCAGGAACGCGAATCCGGCTGCGACCACCCGCGCCGCGCGCGGGCCCGGGGCCGCCCCGGACAGCCGGCGGGCCGCGATCGCGAGGGCGAACGGGATCAGGGGAAAGAGGAATCGCAGGCCCGGGACGCTGAAGGCGACGGGGATGAAGAAGGCGGCGAGGACGGCGAGCTCGCGGCCCGTGGCGCCCGCGAGCGCGAGCCCGACCACGGGACCGATCAGCGGACCCGGGATGCTGTCCGGGCCGCCGCCCGAGCCGAGAACGGGCATGTTCCAGAGCTGGACCGGCAGGGCGGCAAGCCGCTGCCAAATCGTGAAGTCGCCCTGCATCTGTTCCTTGGCCAGCCGCCACGCCAGGTGGGCGTCCCAGTCGAGCCCACCGAGGAGGTGCGCCCCGTACGGGAAAACGGGGTTGCCGGTGACGATCCAGCTCTTGAGGAACCACGGGGACACGACGGCGGTGGCGGCCACGGAGGCGGCGACCATGCGGCGGGGCGTGAGGCCGGACCACAGCAGGACCCAGAGGAAGAGGCCGTTGTATTTCATTCCCGCGGCGATGCCGACGAAGGCGCCCGCGACCCAGGCCCAGCCAACGCCTCCGCGGCCCGGCCGGGAAGAAGCCCGCCGGACGGCGACCAGCGCACCCGTGGCGTACGCGAGCAGGAATCCGTCGTTGAACCCGCGGCCCGCGAATCCCCACAGGGTCGGGATCGTCAGGAACAGGAGCACGGCGGCTCGGCGGAGCGCGGGCTTCGCGTCGTGGAGGAGGCACCAGACGCCCGCGGCGGCGAGCAGGCCGCCGACCCAGTGGATCCATTTGACGCCGAAGACGAGCCCGAAGGCGAGCGGCGGGCCGTAGAGCATGCTCGCGACCTGGGGGTTGAACTCGAAGAAATTATGCGGCCACGCGACGGCCCGCCCCATTTGCAGGTACCACTGCGGGTAGCCGAGGTGGTAGATGCCCTCGTCGGAGATGTGGCAGGGCGTGAACCCCGACGCGAGGGCGCCGATCTGGCAGAGGACGGCGGCCCCGATCCCCCAGCGGACCCACGGGGAGACGGGGGCGGACGGTCGCGAGGGGAGGGCGACGCGCCCGCGGCGCCACGCGCGGAGGGCGAGCACGGCCCCGAGACCCAACAGCACGGCGTGCGACCCCGCCGAGTAGAACCCGAGCGTCCCCGCCCCGTACGACGCGAAGGCGAAGAGGCCCAGGCCCAGCAGGAGCGCGATCCAGGTCCGCTCGGCGCGCGTCCGCCAGGGCAGGTCCAGCCACGCCGCCGCAGCCTCGCCGAACCCGAAGGCGCCCGCGACCTCGAAGACCAGGCAGGCACCGGCAAGGAGGAGGTCGGGGACCGGGGCGAGCAGGCCACGCCAGTCAAGTTCCAACAGGGGGACGAGCGTGATGGAGAGGGTGAGATGCGAGAACGGGTCGGGCGGATGCATGCGGGCGTACGCGACGAAGGCCATGACAGCCCAGAGCGCGGCCACGACGGAGACGGGAGAGAGCGGCCGGGCCGGCGGCGCGGCGGGGCCACGCGAGCCGGACAAGGGGACGCCGGGCCGACGCTTCATGATGGGTCATCTTACCGCGTACTATATATAGATGTCGCAGGACCGCATCAGGAACTTCTGCATCATCGCGCACGTGGACCACGGCAAGTCCACGCTCGCCGACCGCCTGCTCGAGACCACGGGCACGGTGGCCGCGCGCGCGATGCGCGAGCAGGTCCTCGACCGCATGGACCTCGAGCGCGAGCGCGGGATCACGATCAAGGCCAAGGCCGTCCGCCTCCAGTACAAGGCCGCCGACGGAACGCCCTACGAGCTCAACCTCATCGACACCCCCGGCCACGTCGACTTCTCCTACGAGGTCTCGCGGAGCCTCGCGGCCTGTGAGGGCGCCCTCCTCGTCGTGGATGCGGCCCAGGGCGTCGAGGCGCAGACGGTGGCCAACGCGACGCTCGCGCGCGCGCAGGGGCTGACCCTCATCCCGGTCATCAACAAGATCGACCTGCCGACCGCGGACGCCGAGCGCACGTCGCGGCAGGTGGCCGAGCTCCTCCAGACCGCCGACCCTGCCCGCATGGTCCGGGTCTCGGCCAAGGACGGCCAGGGCGTGGCCGAGGTGCTGGAGCGGATCGTGCGCGACATCCCGCCGCCGGCCGGCGACCCCGCCGCGCCCCTGCGCGCGCTCGTGTCTGACGCCACGTTCGACCCCTACCGGGGGGTGCTCGTCACGATCCGGGTCAAGGACGGCGAGATCCGGGCCAAGGACCAGATCGAGTTCATGATTTCGGGGAACCGGTTCGAGGTCCTCGAGGTCGGGATCTTCCACCCGGAGATGTCGCCCGTGGAGTCGCTGTCCGCGGGCCAGGTCGGGTACGTGGCCGCCAACATCCGGTCGGTGGAGTCCGCGCCCGTCGGCGACACCATCACCCACGTGACCGCGCGGGCGGCGGTGCCCCTCCCCGGCTACCGGCCCGTTCGGCCCATGGTCTACTGCTCGCTCTACCCCGTGGACGGGGAGGCGTTTGGGCTCCTGCGCGACGCGCTGAACAAGCTCAAGCTCAACGACGCCGCGCTCCTGTTCCTGCCCGAGTCCTCGCCCGCCCTGGGGTTCGGGTTCCGGTGCGGGTTCCTCGGGCTCCTGCACCTCGAGATCGTGCAGGAGCGGCTCGAGCGCGAGTACGACCTCACCCTCGTGGCCACGGCGCCGTCGGTCGCCTACCAGGTTCTGCGCAAGGACGGCGTCATCGTGGACGTAGCCCACCCGTCCGCGTGGCCGAACCCGGGCGACATCGCGGCGGCCGACGAGCCCTACGTGCGGGCCACGATCCTGACCCCCAAGGACACGCTGGGGGCGGTCATGGACCTCACCAAGGCGCGGCGCGGGATCTTCAAGAGCCTCGAGTACCTCGACCCCACGCGCGCGATCCTGACGTGGGAGCTCCCGCTGGCCGAGATCCTGCTCGAGTACTACGACCACCTGAAGTCGGTCTCGCAGGGTTACGCTTCCCTCGACTACGAGCCGTGCGGGTACCGGGCCGCGGATCTCGTGAAGCTCGACATCCTCCTCAACGGGGAGCAGGTGGACGCCCTCTCGTCGATCGTGCCCAAGGACCAGTCCTACCACAAGGGCGCGCAGATGGCGGAGAAGCTGAAGAAGCTCATCCCGCGCCAGATGTTCGAGGTGGCCATCCAGGCCGCCATCGGGAGCCGCGTCATCGCGCGCGAGAGCATCCCGGCGATGCGCAAGAACGTGCTCGCCAAGTGCTACGGCGGCGACGTCAGCCGGAAGCGCAAGCTCCTCGAGAAGCAGAAGGAGGGCAAGAAGCGGATGAAGTCCGTGGGCCGCGTCTCGATCCCGCAGGAGGCTTTCCTCTCGGTGCTGAAGATTTAGGTAAGATACAACCATAATGCCGGACAACATCAACGAAATCCTCCTGACGGTCACGGTCGTGCTGGCCGTGGCCGCCCTCGCGTTCCGGATCCTCCTGCGCGTGAACCGCGTCGAGTGGCTGAAAACGGCCATGACCTGGATCCTGGGCTACGTCGACGTCTTCCTCTCCGCCCTCATCATCGCCCTCGTTATCCGGACCCTCGTCGTGGAACCGTTCAAGATCCCGTCGTCGTCCATGGAGGACACGCTCCTGGTCGGGGACCACCTGTTCGTGAACCGCTTCCTGTACGGCTGGCGGGTGCCGGGGATGAAGTCCCGGCCGCTGGCCCTGCGCGCGCCCCGCCGGGGCGACATCGTCGTCTTCATCCCGCCCCAGCGCCGGGACACGGACTTCATCAAGCGCGTGATCGGAACCCCCGGGGACACGCTCGAGATCCGTAACCAGAAGGTGTACGTGAACGGAACCCCGCTCGGCGAGCCCTACGTCGTCCACAAGGACCGCCGCGTCCTGGGATCGGCGCCTCCGGGCCGCGACCGGATGGGGAAGATCGTGGTCCCGCCGGCCCGGTACTTCATGATGGGCGACAACCGGGACTTCAGCGACGATTCCCGGTTCTGGGGCTACGCCGAGCTGCCCGACCTCAAGGGGAAGGCCATGATCATTTACTGGTCGTGGGATTCCAACCCCGAGATTCCGATCTACGACCTCATCCACAAGATCCGCTGGGGGAGGATGTTCAAGGTCGTCCGGTGAGCCCGGAACCGGTGTCGCCGCGGCCTGCCATGCCCGGGACACCGGTTCCACCCGGGGTTCACGGGATGATCCCGTGAACCCCCTCGGCCTGTACATCCACGTTCCCTTCTGCGAACGGAAGTGCGCCTACTGCGATTTCTACTCCCTCCCCGCCGTCGTGCCCGCGTCCCGCGACCGCTACGTCGACGCGCTGGTCGCCGAGATCCGGACAAAGGCCACCCACGAACCCGTGGCCACGGTCTTCTTCGGCGGCGGGACGCCGTCCGTGCTCACGCCCGCCCAGATCGGCCGGATCCTCGACGCGCTCCGCGCCGGGTTCGCGCTTGCCCCCGAGGCCGAGATCTCGATGGAGGCCAACCCCGAGACCGTGACCGGAGCGGCATTCCGGGGCTACCGGGCCGCCGGGGTCAATCGGGTCAGCCTCGGGGTGCAATCGCTGGATGACGGCATTCTCAAGGTCCTGGGCCGGATTCACGACGCCGCCCGGGCCCGGGACGCCGTCCTCGAGGCTGCGGCCGCCGGATTCACCCGCCTCGGCGCGGACCTCATGTTCGGGCTTCCGGGCCAGACGGCGGAGCGGTGGAGAGCGGACCTGCGCGAGGTCCTGGGCTGGCCGATCGAGCACCTCTCCGCCTACGAGTTCTCGGTGGAGCCGGAGACCCCGTTCGCCTCGCAGACGCATATCCTGCCCGACGAGGACGCGGTCCTGGCGATGTGGGACATCCTCCTCGAGGAGACCTCCCGCGCCGGCTTTCCTCAATATGAGGTGTCGAACTACGCGAAGCCCGGGGCCGAGTGCCGGCACAATCTCGTGTACTGGCATGACGGCGAGTGGCTCGGGTTCGGCGCGGGCGCGTGGTCCGCGCGCGAAGGCGTGCGCACGGGGAACCCGCGCGACCTTGACCGGTACCTGGCGGGCGAGGCTGCCGGTTTCCCGCCCGCCGAGGCCGACGAGCTCCCGTACGACCGGCAGGCGGCCGAGACGATGGTGCTGGGCCTGCGCCTGCGCGAGGGGGTCGACCTCGCCGCGTTCGAGGTTCGCTGGGGCGCGGTCGCGCTCGCACGGCTCGAGCGCATTCTCGCCGAGCACCTTGCCGCCGGCCGCCTCGAACGCGTCTCCGGGCGCCTCCGGCTCACCCGCGCCGGCCTCCTTGTCGCGAACGATGTGTGGTCGGATCTGGTGGGCACGATGTAGCCGTTGCAATACTCGGAGTGGTGGTGGCATCATGGACCTGCGATGACTGATCCTTCCGGCCGCGCGGTCTACCTCCTGCGCCCCCGGGCACGATTGCTGACCCTCCCCGCGTTCGTCCGGCGGTTCATCACCTTCGGGGTCCTGCTCGCGACGGCTCTTCCAGCTTCGGGCGGGAACATCTCGACAGTGGCGGGGACCGGGATGTGGGGATACAGCGGTGACGGACTACAGGCGACCTCGGCCCAATTGTATTATCCGTGGGATGTCGCCCTGGACAGTGCGGGGAATCTCTTCATCGCGGACACCAGGAACTACCGTATTCGCAGGGTGGATCATGCCACCGGTGTGATTTCCACGGTTGCGGGGATCACGGGGGGTGGCTACAACGGTGACGGAATCCCGGCGACCTCGGCACGCCTGCAGTGGCCGAATGGCGTCGCACTGGATAGCGCCGGTAACCTCTACATCTCCGACACATGGAATCATCTCATTCGCCGGGTGGACGCCGGCAGCGGGCTGATCACTACGGTCGCGGGGTCGATGACGGCCACGGGGGGGTACAACGGCGACGGCATCCTGGCGACCTCGGCACGCCTGAATACCCCGGGGGGAATCACGGTGGACGGAACCGGCAACCTGTTCATCGCGGATACCTACAACCATCTTGTGCGGCGGGTGGACGCCGTCAGCGGACTGATCACGACGGTTGCGGGGTCGACGACGGCTACGGGAGGCTACAACGGAGACGGTATTCCGGCGACAGCATCGCGGCTGTACTGGCCGGAGGATGTGGCGTTCGATGCCGGAGGCAATCTCTACATCGGAGACTGGGGGAACAGCCGCGTCCGACGGGTGGACGCAGCCACGGGTCGCATCTCGACGGTGGCAGGGCGCGGCTTCTGGGGGTATGACGGTGACGGGATCCCCGCGACTTCTGCGGAGCTGAACGGTGTGGGTTCCGTAGTAGTGGCCCGTGATGGCATCCTGTATATCGGTGACTTCTTCAACGATCGCGTTCGTCGTGTTGATCCGATAACCGGCCTGATCGACACCGTTGCAGGGACGGGAACGGCTGGGTACAACGGCGACGGGATTCCGGCATCGACGGCGTCGTGCGATCATCCCTCGGGATTGGCCGTGGATGCCAATGGCAACCTGTTCATCGCGGATTCATGGAATCACCGGGTGCGGCGGGTAGAGGGATACATCCGCGTGCCACCTGCGCTCGGTCGCATGCTCTTGGCTCCGAACGTGCTGGAGACATCCGGTCCGGTGGGTATTGTCCGCATTGGGCTCAGGGGCCATCCGTCGGAGAGCGTCCTGGTGCGGGTCTACTCCGAGGCAGGGGAACTGGTCAGGTCCTTCTCGTGCAGCCTGAACTCGGTGGGAGATGCGCTGGTGCCATTCGATGGGCTCGATGACCGGGGCGTGAGGCTCGGACTGGGAGGATACTGGTTGGTGGCCTCGGGTGGCGGCGTGAACGACCGACAATCCCTGCTCGTCGTCCGGAAGCGGAAGCGATGAGGCTTGGCTGGGCAGTCGCCTGTGCGTCACTCGCGCTCGCGTGCGGTGCAAGGGCCGGTTCTCCGATAGGGGCGCAGTTCCTGAACGTGCCGCTTAGCGTGCGGCAGATGGGGATGGGCAATGTCAGTTGCGGGGGTGGGGACATCCTGCGAGCTTGGAGTAACCCCTCCCTGATTTCGGATCAGGCGCAACGTGGTGAGGTCGCACTCCACGGGGCGTCGAGGTTCGAGAAGCGGGAGTCCACGTTCGGTTTCGGGGCAGGCTGGGGGATTCCGTCGGGCTGGCACGTGGCCGCGGTGCTCTCGTCGTATTCGCTTACCGTGGCCGAAACGGACGTGGCTGGCCAGCGGACCGGCTCGAACCTGGACCGAAGCCTCATGGCGGCGGGACTGGCGGCGGCGGGAAGCTTCGGCTCGGTCGATGCGGGGATCATGGCGAAGGGATTGTCGGACAACGTCCAGGGCGATCGGGCCGGCAGTACGGCCGTCGATCTGGGGGCCTCGACCCTCTGGAGGGATCTCTCCGTGGCGGTCGCATGGCGCAACATCGGGACGCGTCTCCGCCGTACCCCGGAATCGGAAGGCGATGTGCTGCCGACGGAGGTCCGGCTCGGCGCCGTCTACCACTGCAAGCCGTGGCGGTTCTCCGGCGGAGTCGAGTATGCCCAGACGATCGGGCTGGTCTCGCACGTGGGGATTGGCGTGGAGTGGTGGCCGGTCCTGCCGTTCGGTCTGCGATGCGGCACGGCGAACTTCTGGGACGCGGCCGCCCAGATGACGGCGGGATTGTCGGCGTTGTACCGGCGGATTGGCCTGGACTACGCCTTCGTTGCGCATCCAATCGGGCCGACGCATGTCGTGAGCCTTTCTTATGCGTTTGGGCCTGCCAAGTCTCGGACAGGAGACGCCTCCATGCGTCTGACCGAGCCGGGCGTGATGGGTGGTCCGTCAGCCATGGAGCTCAAGGAAGCTGTCTCGCAATTCCTTGACAGCCAGACCGCGTCCTCCGGCGGCCTCTTCACGATGAAGGACGATGCGACGAAGCGCATGTGGCGACTGCGCATGAAGCGGATCGATGATGCCGTTCGTCTCTATGACGAGGTGTACGTTGTGTGCGCCGATTTCGTGTCCGAAGCGGATGGCGCGCTGGTCGATCTGGACTTCTGGCTCAAGGTGGTCGCCGACGGCGGCCCCGCGGTCTTCCGGACCAGGGTGCACCGGGTCAACGGCGCCATGCGCCTGAACTACAAGGGCGACGGCGTAGAAGTGCCCTGAACGTTGCGCCGGCTGCTGAAACGGCGTTGATTGCCCGTCCCGGTCCGCGGGTGATATCATCTCAAGACCCAATACACACGCCCGCCGAATCAACACGGCGGCCCGGGTCCCCGAGACAAGGGGCGGCTGACCGGGCGGGCGGAGGGAAAACCCAAGGAGAATATCGCATGACGTCAGTGACCATGAAGCAGCTGCTCGAAGCCGGCATGCACTTCGGACATCAGGTGCACCGCTGGCACCCGAAGATGCGGAAGTACATCTTCGGCACCCGCAACGGCATCCACATCATCGACCTGCAGAAGACGATCCGCCTCCTGAAGGAGGCGTACACCGAGGTGAAGGAGACGGCCGCCGAGGGCGGCCTGGTCCTCTTCATCGGCACCAAGAAGCAGGCCCAGACCGTCGTGCTCGAGGAGACGGCCCGGTGCAAGCAGTTCTCGTGCACCAACCGCTGGGTCGGCGGGACGCTGACGAACTTCACGACGATCCGCAAGAACCTCGCCAAGATGCGCGAGTACGAGCAGCTCGACGCCGAGGGCCTGCTGGCCCAGCTCCCGCGCAAGGAAGAGGCCTCGCACCGCCGCCGGTGGGAGAAGCTGCGGGAGGCGTTCTCGGGCATCCAGGACCTGCCGAAGGTCCCGGAGATGCTCTTCATCATCGACCTCAAGAAGGAGCACATCGCGCTCCAGGAGGCGCGCCGTCTCGGAATCCGGGTCGTCGCGATCGTGGACACGAACTGCAACCCGGACGAGGTTGACCTCCCGATCCCGGGCAACGACGACGCGATCCGGTCCATCAAGCTCGTGACGAGCTTCATGGCCGACGCCGTGATCGAGGGCCAGGCCGAGTGGGCCGCCAAGGGCGGCGTGACCGCGGGCGCCGAGGTCGATCTGCAGCCGGCCACCGAGGCCGAGCTCGCCGAGCAGGTCGCGGCCGCCGCGCACGCGCTCAAGATCGAGTCCGAGATGGAGGGCGAGGAGGAAGACCTCAAGCTCTTCGAGCAGGCGATCAAGGGCGAGTTCCCGCTGCCCGGCGCCAAGGAAGAGGTGGTGGTGGTGGAAGCCGCTCCGCCCGCGCCGACGACCGGGGTTTCGACGTCCGGGGAAACCCTGCCACCTGCTCCTGCAGGTGACGGGAAGGGCGCGTAACGCCGGTGGCGGTTTCGGCGGACTCCATAAAGAAACTGAGGGAAGAGACCGGTGCGGGGATCATGGACTGCCGCAAGGCGCTCGAGGAATCCACGGGGGATCTCGAGCGCGCGGCCCTGCTCCTGCGCGAGCGCGGCGCCGCCAAGGCGCTGAGCAAGGAGAACCGGCGGGCGCAGGAAGGCTCGATCATGGCCTACGTCCACCACGGCGGCAAGCTCGGAAGCCTCGTCGAGGTGAACTGCGAAACCGACTTCGTGGCCCGGAACGAGGAGTTCATCACCCTCGCGAAGGAGCTCTCGATGCAGGTCGCGGCCACGAGCCCGCGCTGGGTGGCGAAGGAGGACGTGCCGGGAGCGTTCCTCGAGGCGCAGAAAGAGGAGTTCCGGAAGCAGGCGGCCGAGCTGGGGAAGCCCGCGGACGCCTTCGTGCAGGAGAAGACGGACCAGCTCCTGTCCCAGCTCTGCCTGCTCGAACAGCCCTACATCCGCGACGCGGCGATCATCGTATCGAGCCTCATCACGGAGAAGGTAGCCAAGTTCGGCGAGCGGATCCGGGTGAAGCGATTCGTCGTGTTCAAGCTCGGGGAGGGCGATGAGCAGCCGCCCGTCTAAAGGGACCCGCTACACGCGGGTCGTCCTCAAGCTCTCGGGCGAGTCGCTCGCCGGGGGCGAGCACGGGTACGGGCTGTCGGCCGCCGTGCTCGAGCGGATCGCGGGCGAGATCGCGCAGGTCCACCGGGCGGGCGTCGACGTCGGGATCGTTATCGGCGGCGGGAACATCTTCCGCGGCGCCTCGGGCGGCACGATCGACCGCGTGGCCGCCGACTACATGGGCATGCTCGCCACCGTCATCAACTCCGTGGCCATGCAGGACGCGATCGAGAAGATGGACGTGCCCGTGCGCGTCCAGTCCGCGATCGAGATGGCGAAGGTCGCGGAGCCGTTCATCCGGCGCCGGGCGATGCGGCACCTCGAGAAGCACCGCGTCGTGATCTTCGCGGGCGGCACCGGCAACCCGTACTTTTCCACCGACACGGCCGCGGCGCTGCGCGCGACCGAGATCGGCGCCCAGGTCGTGCTCAAGGCGACCCGCGTTGACGGGGTGTACGACCGGGACCCCGAGAAGGACAAGAAGGCGAAGCGGTACGACCGGCTCACGTTCGAGGAGGCGATCAGCCGGCGCCTCAAGGTCATGGATGCGACGGCGTTCACCATGTGCGCGGAACAACACATCCCGATCGTGGTCTTCAACCTGAACGTCGCCGGAAACATCGTCCGGGCCGCGAAGGGGGAGCCGATCGGCACGCTCGTGACGGGAGGCTGACGATGGCGGGAGGGGACGAGATCCTCAAGGACGGCGAGGTGAAGATGAAGAAGACCTTCGAGGTCCTGCTGAACGACCTCTCGGGCCTGCGGACGGGCCGGGCGAGCCCGGGCCTCGTCGAGCACATGAAGGTCGACTACTACGGCCAGTCGATGCCGCTCAAGCAGCTCGCGAACATCGGCGTGCCCGACGCGAAGACGATCGAGATCCGGCCGTGGGACAAGAACGCCATCCAGCCCATCGAAAAGGCCTTCGCCACCTCGGACCTCAAGCTCGCGCCCCAGCGGCAGGGCGACGTCATCCGGCTCAACATCCCGCCGCTCACCCAGGACCGCCGGATGGAGCTCATCAAGGTCGCGAAGAAGACGGCCGAAGAGGGCCGCGTCTCGATCCGGAACGTGCGGCAGGAGACCAACAACAAACTCAAGGCCGCCAAGGACGGCAAGACGATCTCGGAGGACGAGCTGAAGCGGTTTAACCAGCAGGTCCAGAAGCTGACGGACCAGTTCATCGCCAGGATCGACGAGACCCTTGCCAAGAAGGAAAGCGAAATCTCGACGGTCTGAGATGACTGGTCGGGCTGAAGTGTCCGACCGTTCGGGGTCCGGGCAGGAGCCCGGACCCCGCCCGTCTGACGTGCGCCTCCCGCGGCATGTCGCGATTATCATGGACGGGAACGGGCGCTGGGCGAAGGCCCGCCGCCTGCCCCGCATCGTCGGCCACCGGGCCGGGGTCAACACCGTCCGCGAGATCACGACCGCCTGCGCCGAGCTCGGCATCCCGGCCCTGACCCTCTACGCCTTCTCCGCCGACAACTGGAAGCGCCCGTCGCGCGAGGTCGGGGCCCTCATGGGCATCCTGGTCCGGTTCCTCAGGCTCGAGCTACCGACCATGCGCCGCCACCAGGTGCGCCTGCGGGCGATCGGGCACACGGAGGCCCTGCCCCCCGCGGCCCGGGCCGCCCTGCGCCGGGTCACGGCGGAAACCGCCCGTCACCGGGGCATGATTCTCACGCTGGCGCTGAACTACAGCGCCCGGCAGGAGATCCTGGACGGGGCGCGGAAGCTGGCCGGCGATCTCCACAAGCGGCGTGTAACGGGCCGGCATGGTTCCGCCGGAGGCGGAACCATGGGGCGAAGCCGACTGCACCGCGACGACTTCCGGCGATACCTGGCCACGGCGCATCTTCCCGACCCGGACCTCCTGATCCGGACGAGCGGCGAGATGCGGCTCTCGGACTTCCTGCTCTGGCAGGCCGCGTACGCGGAGCTGTGGTTCACGCCCGTCCTGTGGCCGGACTTCCGGCGCAAGCACCTGATGGCCGCCCTGCGTGCCTTCGCCCGGCGCCAGCGCCGGTACGGAGGGGTGGAGGACGTTGCATGAGCGATCTCCCGCGCCGCGCGGTCGCGGCCGTCGTCGCGATACCGCTCCTCGGGTGGTTCCTGTTCTCCCGCACGCCGTATCCCTTCGGGGCCGTGATCGTGGTCGCGAGCCTGGCCGGCCTGCGCGAGGTCTTCGCCATGCTCCGCAAGCTCAAGTTCCGGCCGTTCGAGCCCGTCGGGTACGCGGCCGCCCTCGCTTGCCACGCCGCGGCGCTCTGGGAGTGGAACCTCCCGGCCTCGCTCTCGATCCTGGCCGCGCCCGTCTTCCTCCTCACCGTGATCCTGCTCGCCCTCCTCCTCGCGATGCTGTGCCGGGGGATGGAGAAGGACAACGTGCCGTCGGTGGCGGTCACGCTCTTCGCCGCCCTTTACGCGGGCTGGCTCGCGAGTTTCGTGACCCGGCTCCGCGTCCTACCCGAGGGCGCGCAGTGGGTATTCCTGCTCTTCGTCCTGACGTGGACGTACGACACCGCCGCGTATTTCTGGGGCGTCAACTTCGGCGGCCCCAAGCTCTGGCCGTCGGTCTCGCCGAAGAAGACCTGGGCGGGCTTGTGGGGCGGGATCGGCACCACGCTTGCGATCCTCGTGGCTCTGCGGCACCTGCTCCCGGCCGGGACCGGGCCGCACCTCTTCCCGTATCCGCTCGCAATCCGGTCGCTTTGGTGGCTCGTGCCCGTCGGGTGCGTGATGGCCCAGCTCGGCGACCTCGCGGAGTCCATGCTCAAGCGCGCGGCGGGCGTCAAGGACTCGGGGGCGTTCCTCCCGGGCCACGGCGGCCTCCTCGACAAACTCGACAGCTTCCTCTTCACCGGCCCGCTCCTCTATTTCCTCGCCGTAGCCGTCCTCTAGGCTCGAGGACGAGCCTTCGTCGAAGTTGGCGGGATTCTCAATAACTTCGACGCGTCGCCCGAGCTTCTAGAAGAACAACCCCTTCTTCTTGTGGATGAAGTCGCCGAGGCGGCGGGCGCGATCCATCTCGGCGGGCGAGAGCGGCCCCAGGTCCAGCGCCGTGATGGCGTGGGTGAGCTGGTCGGCATTCGCGGGACCGGTCATGCAGACGTCCACCTGCGGGTTCGAGAGCACGAATCGGTAGCAGTCGGCGGCCGTCATCGGCGGTTCGCCAGACGGCATCTTCCCTGGCCTCAAGAGTTGGCTCCAGCACGTGGCGGTGTAGGCGATGATGCCCGGCGGATTGGCCGACGGGATGAGGGGGAAGATCTCCTGCTCGGCACCGCGGTGGACGGCATTGTACCGGAGCATCTGGGCGCCGAAGGGCGAGTCCGCCTTCGCGGCCAGCGTGCCGTGGAACGGGCGATCATGGCCCGATACCGCGAGGTGGCGGACCTTGCCCTCCTGCTGGAGTTTGAGGCATGCGTCCACGAGCCGCGGGGACGGGTACCGGTTGACCCAGCCCAGCAGCAGAATCTCGACGTGGTCGAGGCTCAAAGCCCGGAGCCCCTTCTCGACCGACCGGCGCACCCACCATCCGGGATGGTCGTACGACTGGAGCATGACGACGAGCCGGGCACGGTCGGTCTTCGCGATATTCCGGATCGCCTCGGCCATCGCGGCCCGGCGTAGGGTGCCCCAGTAGAAGAAGTTGATGCCATGTTCGTGGAACGCCTTCTCCAGCGGGGCCGCCGGGATGCCGTAGCCGGACGAGATGCCGAGCCGGGAGACCATGAGCCCCGTGCGTCCGAGGGCCCGGGGCTGGCGGAAGCCGTTATCTGCTGCCATATTCGCCGATTCTACCCGAAGGTCCTGGTTGCGTTCAGCGGAGGCGGATGGCGAAGACGCCGGCGGCGGGGGTGAAGGAGAAGACGCCCTTGGCGCGGTGGAGGGAAACCTTGCCGAGCGGGGCGCCGTCCTCGGCGGCGGCGGTCGCCAGCGTGGGCTCCGGGAGCTTCCACGGGAGCGACCGCCACCCGAGCGAGATCTTCGCCGTCGTTTCGGGGAGCGGGGTCACGGTGACCACGTCGTCGACGACCGTGACCCGGCAGCCGCCGGCGGCGGCGACGCCGCGGACCGCGACCTTGGCGCCGCGGCCGTTCACGTATAGGCCCGAGGGGCCGTACGACCACTCGACGATCCCCTCGTCCTTGCGCTCGATCGCGGCCTCAACGACGCCTCTCTTGGTGGGGATTCGGGAGTAAAACCCGAAAGGCGGGAGAGTGTGGTCCTTGACCATCCAGGCGGTCTTGCCCCGGTTCACCCAGACCTCGCCGCCACCCTCCCACTTCACGTGCTGGCGGTGGAGGTCCTTCCCCGCGAACTCGACCCGGTCCATGCGCGCGAGTCCAAGCGCTCGCGCGACGTCATGCGTGAGCCAGTATTTCCGGACGACGTCGGGGGAGAAGGCGTTCGAGACCATGGCCGGGTGCCCGTCCAGGATCTCGGTGGCGATGTAGTCGTCGGAGTAGATGCCGTGGGCCTTGGCGTCGAGTCCGCCCTCGTACCGGCCCGGGTACCCGGCGCCGTGGAGGATGAACCGGTCATGGTGGGCGGCGTCGTGCCACGGCACCCGCTCGGCGTCCGCGCACCGGATATCCCACACGCACCACGACATGTCGCCCGGCAGCGGCGGCCCGACCCGGAGATGGTTCGTCTGGGCGCCGTCGAGCCAGCCGATCAGGGCGTCGTGTCCGCTCTCCGAGATCTGGGGGGCGTTGCCGCCGAGCGTGGTCCGGATCCACGCGAACGCCTCCCCCCAGACCGTGCGCGTGAACGACCGGTCGAGGAACCGGCCGTCCCGGCTCCAGCAGTCGTACGGCCCGATCGAGGACCAGACGTCGATGAAGTAGGCGTCGGGCGCGAGGCCGGCCTTGATGAGGCGCACGTTGCGCTGGAGCGGGGCGAGGTCGGCGTCCGGCCGGGACCGGTACGACTGCGCGTTCGCGTGCCAGGAGTTGAGCCAGGCCTTCACGGGCGCGCCGCCCGCGTCGAACGCGATCTGGTCGTACGAGAAGCCCTCGGAGTCGGGGTAGAAGTCGATGTAGTTGTCGTGCGGGGCGAAGAGGACGCCGTGGTCGCGGCAGGACTTCGCGAGCGCGGCCAGCTCGGCCAGCGTGCCGTACTCCCCGCGCGGCGGCCAGATGTCCGGGAGCCGGTAGTCGTAGCCGTGCCGCTGCCAGACGTGCCAGACGACGACGGCGTCGGTCAGCCCGTACCGGAACGCGCGCTCGAGCGCCTTCATCGACTCCGCGTACCGGCCGCCCCAGAGGTCGAAGACGAACCGGCCCGCGAGGGTCTGGACGCCGGCCGCGGCCTTGAGGCCGTTGGTGTCGCGCCACGCCCTGATCCCGTCCCAGACCGTCCGGCAGGGGAGGAAGACCTGGGTCTGGGTGCCCGGCCCCCGGAGCGTGTACTGCCGCGCGGCAGGGTCCACGGTCAGGGAATCCGGGACCGCGTCCGTGGCCTGGACGATCGAGACGCCGGGGAAGTCGAACCCGACGAACGAGGTCGAGAGCCGGTGGCCGTCGAACCCGAGGTTGAAGCTCCCGGGCTTCTCGATCACGTTCCCGTCGCCGGCGAAGACGCGGGCGGCGGTCGCGCTCCACGGACCGGCGGCGACCTCGTCGAGCCGGACCACCATCCAGGGCCGGTCGGCGGGGGCATTCTCGAGGCGGAACGAGGCACGCAGGGCGGGGCCCCAGACCGAGAGCTCGCCGACGAGGTCGAAGCTCCCGGCCCAGCTCTCGAACCGGTGGCGGACCCGGACACCGTCCGGGACGGGCTCGTTCACGACCTCGCGCAGTACGGCCGCGGACCTCGTGTCGTCGAGCGCGTCGCCGAGGACGCGGACCCGGAATCCGTGGAAGAGCAGTCGCCGGTCGCCGTTCCGGAACTCGACCGCGGCATCGAGGAGCCCGCGGCTCCCGGGCCGGACTCCGACCGTCCACGCGTCCCTGCCCTTGCCGATCCTGCCGAGGGTCTTCTGCGGTGAGCCGGCCTTCGGCGGGAACACCGCCGGCTTCGGGGGCTTTCCTGCGACCAGCGTCGGCTCGGCCCAGAAGGACTGGTCGCACGTCGTGTCGTTCTTCGGCCCCGGGTGCGACTCGAGCTGGAGCCGGACCGCCTGGCCCGCGAACTTCGACAGGTCGGCCTCGTGCGGCTCCCAGCGCTTGGCGAGGGTGTGATGCTCGAAGACGACTTCCCCCTCCTCGCCCGCCGCGATGCCGGAGGCATCGCGGAGCGACGCTCCTGCGTCGCCCGGTCCGTCGACCGGGGCATCCAGCGGGGCCACGCGGACCCGGAAGGTGACTCCGTCGCTCGGCGGCTCGCCCTGGTCGTGATGGTGGTCGCGGATCGCATTGGCGAAGGTGAGCTTGAGCGGCGTCGTCGCCGGAAGCCGGACCGGGTACTCGGTCAGGATCGTCCCGGCCCGGTCGAGCCAGGGCGGATGCATCGTGATCGCTTCCCGCCATCCGCCGCGGTCGGTCCCGTCGGAGAAACCGGCCCAAGCCCGCGTGACCGCGTCCTCGCCCGACCAGCCGACCGGGAGCGTTCGGGCGGGATCGCCGAAGACGCGGAGGATGACCCGGCGGACCGGGAGCCGCCAGAGGGCGAGCGCGGAATCGGGCGCGACCGCGACGGGGGTCCACGGGATCGATGGCGTGGCGCGCGGCGGGTCCGGGAGCGCGCACTCGACGAGGAGGACGGGATGCAACGACGCGCCTCCGGCCTCGATGAAGGCGTGGACCGGATACCAGGCGTTGTAGGTGCCGACCGGGGCGGTTACGACGAACGCGGCCTTGGCCAGTCCGCCGGCGGGGATCTCGACATCGCGGGAGGCGGGCTCGGCCCGCCACCCGTCGGTCCCGGCCAGCCGCACCGCGCCCCGGAGGGGCGTTTCGCCCCGGTTCTCGACGACGACGGTCACGACGTACGGGGTCGCGGTGGCCGTGATCCTGGCCGGCCCCTCGATCCGGGCGGTGAGCGTCCCCGCCGAATCAACCGGCGGATCGAACGCGGCGAGAACGGTCGTGGTGGCCATCATGAGCATCGCCAGCATTGCCCCGATTGTACTCCCCGCGGGCGGCGCGGCCCCATCGCCGGGGCTAGTCGTCCTCGCCGGAGAGGGTGAGGCCGAGGGGCTTGAGGCCCCGGCCGTGGGGCCCGGCCCACTCGGCGGGGTAGGGCTCAGTCCCGCGCATCGCGTGCCAGAGAATCCGGTTAAGCGTGTCCTCGTTGGCGGCGTCCACGTGCGCGAAGTCCAGGCGCTCGCTCAGTTCCGCCCAATGCCGCTCGTTCGGCGCCAGCGTCTTCTTCTCCGGGTTCATCTGGTCCAGCGGCACCTCGTTGGGCCGGGCCATGTACGGCGTGAGGTCCGGCTTCTCCCCGAAGCACGCGGTCATGAGCGGCGCCATCGCGTCCATCTGGTTGAGCGGCGGGAGGCCCAGGATCCGTTCGATCGTGTGGATCACGGAGGTCTGGTTGTAGAACTCCTTGACCGTCCGCTTGAGCCGGCTGTACGGGCTGATGACGAGGCACACGGACCGGTGGCCGTCGACGTGATCGAACCCGTCCTGGGGGTCGTCCTCGTTCACGAAGAGAACGGTCTTGGGCCAGAACCGGCTCTTCGAGATCGCCTCGACGCACCGGGCGAGCGCGAGGTCGTTGTCGGCGACGTGCGCGGCGGGCGTGGGGTAGCCCGGCTGCGAGCCCGAGGTGTGGTTGTTCGGCAGGTACAGGATGATGAAGTTCGGCCACTCGCCCCTGGCCTCGCACTCCGCGAACTCCTTGAGGAAGGCCTCCGCCCGCACGACGTCCGGGATGCGCATGAGCCAGCCCGGATAGGTGGGGCTCGTATACGGCCCGAGGTGCTCGGGCAGGAGGTGCTGGACGAACCGGGGGCCGCCGGTCTTCGCCTGGTACCCGCGCCAGAAATCCGTCCAGGAGGCGTCGTCGGGCACGGCATCGGGCAGGTCGAGCTCGCCGTAGTTCCGGAACGAGAGCCCGTGACTTAGCACGTTGTCCCAGATGGACCCGGAGGTCGAGAACGCGAGCGGGTCGGTCCCGAAGTTGTAGGTCCGCGTCCACCCCGCGGTCGCCTTCTCGAGGTAGCCGGAGGCGTTGGCCTCGATCGCCCACGCGTGGCCGTCGGACGAGAGGACGCCGTTGCAGTAGTAGTTGTCGAGCAGGACGAACTGTTCCGCGATCGCGTGGTGGTTCGGAGTGACCTTCCGGCCGAAGATGCAGAGCCGGGGCTCGCCGTTGCCGCCGGCCATGTCGCCGAGGACCTGGTCGTAGGTCCGGTTCTCCTTGATGACGTACACGACGTGCTCGAAGACCGACGGCTCGCCCGTGCGCGCGGGCACCGGGACCGGCTTCACGCCCGTCCGGGACTTCTCGTAGGCCTTGAGGATCTGGGGGACCCGGCCGTCGGCGAGCACGCGCCGGGTCATCGCCGCGAGTGTTTCCCGCCCGGGCACGGCCACCTTCGTCGCCGCGCCGTTGGCCCAGTACACGCTCCAACCCCACTTCGCCCGCTCGTCCTTCTTGACCTCGTCCTTCCGGCCCTGGGGGTTCCGGCCGCCGAGGCCCTTCACGCTCGAGATGAAGAGCGACTTCCCGTCGGTGACGACGCCGCCCGGGTACCAGGGGGTGGGGATGAACCCCGTGACCTGGCCGAGCCCGTCGGGGGAGAGAGAAACAACCGCGATGGCGTTGTTGCCGCCGTTGGCGACGTAGAGCGTCTTCCCGTCGGGCGAGACCGCGACCGCGTTGCTGGCGCTTCCATATGGAAGGGCCGGATTGGGCCTCACCGGGATGGCGCCCAGCGCGGTGCCCGCCGCGGTGTCGATCACGGTCACGAGGTCCGCGTTCGTGCAGGCGACGTAGAGCCGCTTGCCGTCGGGCGAGAGCGCGAGCCCGGCCGGGTGGAGCCCGGTCTCTATCTGGGAGGATTCGCGGCCCGCGGCAAGGTCAACGACGCTCAACGTTCCGCTCGACGCGATCCCGCGGGCGTCCACGACGACGTCCGAGCCCGCCGACTTCGCCGTGGTCTCGCCCGGCTTGGGGACCCGGCCGCCCCAGTTCGAGACCCAGGCCGTCCTTCCATCCGCCGAAAGGACGACCTGGTACGGGGCGATTCCGACCGGGATCTCGCGGACGGCGCCGGTGACAAGGTCCACGCCGGCGATGGTATTGTTCATCGAGAGGCAGACCCAGGCGGTCCTGCCGTCGCGGGAGATCGCGACGCCCAGCGGGTTCGACCTCTCCCGTCCGCCCGTGCCCGTCAGCGTGAACTGGCGGCCCCACGAGAGCGTGCGGTTGGGCGCGACCAGGAGTTCGTTCAGCGTCTTCTCCGTTAGCGTCACGAACACGCGGCCTCCGTCGGGGCTGACCGCGATCCCGGTCTGCGATCCGCCGTAGTCGCCCCATACCGTGCTCAGGTTCTTCCACGTCTTCGTGTCGACCGCGACCACGCTCCAGCCGCCCTTGACGTACACGGTCCTTCCGTCGGGCGAAAGCGCCAGGTCGAGCGCCGTGGACCCGATCTCGAGCGTCTTCCCGGCCGGATGCAGGAGCTGGCGGGTGGAGACCACGATCCCGCCGTCCTCGGCCGGGCCCACGGTTGCCTGGTCAACGGCGCGGACGGGGGAAGCGAGGAGGAGTATCGCGATCGCGAGGGTGCGCATGCCCATCAGGATACCGGAACGACTTCGACCACGGTGGCCCGGAATCTGGCCGGCAGTTCGACGCGGAGCCCGCGGTCCATGAGCTCGGCGCCCGTCGCCTCGGCGGGCGAGACGCCGTTGCCCGCCAGGGCGTACCGGGTCCTCGGATCGAGGTTCCGGAGGGGAATCCACCGGACGGCGAAACGATCGTCGAGCCGGTACGCGAACACGAGCGACCGCGAGTCGTCCGCCCGCCGGAGCTGGAGCGCGGCCCAGCCCGTGTGGTCCTCCATCGGCGCCGGGGGCGTGAGGAGGTCGGTGGCGGCCGCGACGATGAATTCGCGCCAGCGCTTGTACCACGCGACCCGGGCGGCGAGCGCCGTCCGGTCGGCGAGCGGCAGGCTCTCGAGGTCCCCGCTGAGCACGAAGATGCCGGGCATGCAGACGAGCGTGGCGAAGTCCATGTCCACGGGGATCGGATCGTCGAAACCGTGGATGCGCGCCGCCACGAGCCCGCGGTCCGGCAGCGACTTGATCACGGTCCAGAGCGTCATGCGCGCGGGCGGCACCCGGAGGGCCGATCCCTGGATCATCCTGATCATGTCGTTCGGGGTCACGTTGTCCGAGAGGAAGATGCCCTCGTGCTGGCGGGTGAGCTCGAGGTCCATGCGGAGTCCGCCGCTCGCGCACGCCTCGAAGACGCAGCCCGGGAACTTCGCCCGCAGTTCGCCCAGCAGGCGGAACCAGGCCGTGTAGTAGTCGGTGAGCTCCCCGCGGCACTCGTCGAGGCCGAGCGGGAAGTTCGAGTCGATCTTCATCCACGCGAGGTCGTAGGTCTCGACGACGCGGGACATTTCGCCTTTGAGGTAGGCGTACGCGGCGGGCTCCTCGATGGCGACGCGGAAGGCCTTGTGTCCGGCGGGGGCGAGCCACTCGGGATGGGACTTCGCGATCGGGGCGGTAGGCACGACCCGCTCGGCCTCCATCCAGAGCCCGAACCTGAGCCCGGCCGCCCGGACCTCGCCGGCGAAGTCGCGCATCTTCCCCTTGAACGACCGGTCCGCGGTCTCGCGCCAGTCTCCGACCCGGCCGTCCCAGCTCCCCGCGGCGTAGCCGAACCAGCCCGCGTCCACGGTGAAGACCTCGCACCCGACCTCCTTGGCGGCCGCCAGCTCCGCCCGCAAGTGGTCGACGTCGAGGTTGTCGTACCGGTCGAACCAGGTGTTGTACTGAACCGGAAAGGAGGGCTTGGCTTTCGCGAACCACCGGCGCCAGGCGTGGGTGTGCAGGGGCGCGGCGCCGAGGTGGGGCTCGCCGCCCGGGATGCCCTGGAGCAGGAGCTCGGGCAGCTCGAGCGTGGCCCCGGGCGCGAGGACGAGCGCGAGCGCGCCGTCCGCGAGCCCGGCTTCGATAACCATGCACGGCTTGCCGTCGTAATAGCCGCCACGGCGTGCGACCCGGATCGTCCAGTTGCCGCGGGGGAGGACGTGGAGGGCGACACCGGGGCCGCCGCCGGGCCGCCGGAAGAACAGATACGGCGGCGCCGGGATCGCGCTCCGCCCCTGGAAGCCCTCGAGCACGAGCTCCGCGGCCGGGAGGTCAACCCACCCGCCCTGCGATTCGCGGCCCCAGTGGCCGCGCTGGGCGTAGAGCTCGAGGCCCCCGGGGGCGAGCGGGAACCGCGCCTGGCAGCGGTTGAGCGTGACCGGCGCCACCCCCGAGTTCGTGATCCGGTCGCAGCGGCTCAGGACGAGATTGGCGGTGTCGAGCGTCCAGACGGTCTCGAGCATGAGCGCGCCGGCCTCGAACGTCGCGGCCATAGTGGCCTGCCCCTCGGAGAGTCCGCGGAGGAGCGGCTCGCTCGCGTCGCCATCGCCGGCCGACGTCTTGAGGGCGAAGAGGCCGCGGATCTCGGGCTCCTCGGGTGTCGCGGCGCAGGCGAAGCCGAAGAGCCGCTCGAGCCGGAGCTGGAGGCCTTCGGCCTGCACGACCGTATCGAGCCCGCCGGGCGCGCAGAGGGTGACCTCGTGCATAACGCCCTGACGGTAGGCTCCCGCACGGGTCCCTGTCAATGCCCCACGTATTGATATACTCCGGGCGATGGCAATGGAGCAGGCCCAATTGGCCGCCTGGCGCATTCACTGGCAGGACGAGGTGGACGCGGCGTGGCTGTACCGGCGGCTGACGGTCCTGGTCCGGGACGACCGGAGCCGCGGGCTCTGCGCCCGGCTGGCCGAGGTCGAGGACCGCCACGCGTCCATGTGGACGAAGGTGCTTGCCGAGCACGGGGTTACGACCCCGGCCCCGGCCCCCCGGCTCAAGGCGCGGATGCTGGCGTGGGCCGCGGAGCGGTTCGGTCCCGGGTTCCTGCTCTCCATGATGCTCCGCGAGGAGGGGCGGGAGGTCCAGGGCTACCTCGTCATGCACCGGCAGGAGGCGCCCGGCGAGGTCAAGGACACGGCGCTCACGCTCGCGCGGGATTCGGCCCAGCATGCGAGCGCGCTCCAGGACCTGGCGGGCACCGGGGCCGCGGGCGAGCCGTGGCACCAGGCGGGGTCCGGCGGATTCCTGCGCAACGTCGTGTACGGGTTCAACGACGGGCTCACGGCGAACTTCGGGCTGGTCGCCGGCGTCATCGGCGGCGATGTCAGCGCGCATGTGATCATCCTCTCCGGATTCTCGGGATTGCTCGCGGACTCGCTCTCGATGGGATCGTCCGGGTACCTGGCGGCCAAGAGCGAGGCCGAGGTCTACGAGCACGAGATCCAGATGGAGCGGGACGAGATCAAGCTCATGCCCGAGGTCGAGGAGCAGGAGCTCGCGATCCTGTACGAGGCCAAGGGAATGCCGCCCGACCGGGCCCGCCAGCTCGCGCACGAGGCGACCGCCGACCCCGAACGGTTCGTCGCGGAGTCGGTGAAGGAGGAGCTCGGGATCTCCGGAACCCGCTCCTCGCCGATGCGGGAGGCGTGGGTGACCGGGACCGCCACCGCCGTCGGCGCGTTCATCCCCGTCGTTCCCTTCCTGTTCATGACCGGGCCCGCCGCGGCCTGGACCTCGTTCGGAATCGCGATGTTGTCCCACTTCGCCGTCGGCGCGATGCGGAGCTTCTTCACCGGCCGCGGGATATTCCGGTCCGGGATCGACATGTTCGTGGTCGGCCTCGGCGTCGCCGTCCTCGGGTACGTGGTCGGCGACCTCGTGGCGAAAGTGCTGTGACGCTGGCGGGCTTGCTGCTGGTGGCTTCGTCGCTCGCCCGCGCCGCCCTCCCCGAGTTGCCGATTGCGGTCTGGTGCCAGGACCCAGTGAATGCAGCCAAGTTCAAGGCCGCGGGGATCAACCTCTACGTCGCGCTCTGGAAAGGCCCGACCGAGGACCAGCTTGCGGCGCTAAAGGCGGCAGGCATGCCCGTGGTCTGCGACCAGAACGAGGTGGGGCTGAAGCACCTCGCCGACCCCGTGATCGCGGCGTGGATGCACGGCGACGAGCCGGACAACGCCCAGAGCCTGCCCGCGGGACAGGAGGGATACGGCCCGCCGATTCTGCCGTCCGTCATCGTTGCCGACTACGAGAAGATCCGGAAGCGCGATTCCGCGCGGCCCGTGATCCTCAACCTCGGCCAGGGCGTGGCGTGGGATGGCTGGTACGGCCGCGGGGTGCGGACCAACCACCCCGAGGACTATGCCCAGTACGCGAAAGGCTGCGACATCGCCTCGTTCGACATCTACCCCGCGGTCCACGATCACGCCGACATTTCGGGGAAGCTCTGGTACGTGCCGTACGGCGTCGAGCGGCTGCGAGGCTGGGCAAAGGCCAAGACGGTCTGGGCCTGCATCGAGGCGTCGCGGATCAGCAACGTCAAGGTCAGTCCATCGCCCGCCCAGGTCCGGTTCGAGGTCTGGTCCGCGATCATCTCCGGCGCCCGCGGGATCATCTACTTCGTCCACCAGTTCGAACCCCGGTTCGTCGAGGCCAGCCTGCTCGAGAACCCGGACCTGCTCGCCGCTGTGACCGCGTTGAACCGCGACGTCACGGACTTTGCCCCCGTGATCAACGGCGAGGAGATGAGCGGCCACCTCACCGTCAGCTCCGACGCGGGCGCGGACCGGTTCCGGGTCATGCACCGCCGGGCGCAGGGCGCGGACTGGATCTTCGCCGCGTCGTGGCACGACAAACCCGCGACCGCGGTCTTCACGCTGTCGCCGCCGCAGGGCGGGAGAGCCAGGGTCGCGGTCGTGGGGGAGGCGCGTACCGTCCAGCGCCTCGGCCCCCGCTTCCAGGACGACTTCCCTCCGTATTCCGTCCACATCTACCGGCTCGGGACATTGTGAACTCCATCTGGTTCGGACCCGTGTTCGTAGTCGGGGTCGCGATGCTCGTCATCGGGTTGACCTCACGGATCAGCGGGTGGTCCCTGCTTGCAGGCGGGGAAGAGAACTACTCAGGACACTGAGTAAATGGACAATTTGGCATGAAACGCATGTAAGAGGCCGGTTTCTGATGTCCTGTTTGCCCGACTCAGGGAGCTCGACAATTCGTGCTGGGGCAAAGGTAGGGGCATCTACGCCTGCGGGCTGGGGGACGCATGAATGGGGGGGCCCGCCACTGAGGTGATGTCCACATACCGATATTGGCGCCTCCGGGTTCTCCGTGGGTTCGATTGGCCTTGGGACTCCCTCTACCGCGAAGCGGGAGAGGGAGCTCATGCCAGAGAGGGTGAGGGTGCTGCGGAGAATTCAAGCCTGGGGTGCGGTAAGTCCAATCGAACCCTCACCCTCCCCTCTCCCGAAACGGGCGAGGGTACAGCGTGGAGAAGGCGCTGCCATTGGTTGTGGCTGAGGCAGCCCACACGAACTCCGGAAGCGCTCCGATATCGGACAGCGTCACGCTAGGCGTGTCCGATATGACGGTGTCCGATATTGCAGGTCCCGCACGACGGCCAGTCAGCGTTCCTTCTTGTAGACGCCCTCGAAGGAGTACATGCGGATCTTGACGGAGGCGCCGTCCGGGGCGAACTCGGCATTGCAGTCCCAGTCGCGGCAGAAGAACTTCCGGTCGGACTCGGGGACCAGCGTCGCCGCGCCGCCCTTGGCCTTCCCCTTCCTGAACTGCGCCTTCAGGCCCTTGGCCTGCACCGTGACCTCGACCCACGACGCGGCGTCGAGGCGGTAGGTCCCCGCATAGGCGGCGAGGGTGGCGGCCGGGAGCTCGACGGCGACCCGGGGCCTGGGGAAGTCCGGCTTCCCGCCACCGAGCGCGTCCAGCATCGCGAGTCCGAGTCCCTCGATGCCCTGAAGTCCGGCGCCGAGGATCAGGACCGTGCCGACATGCGTCTTACGGTCGATGCCGATGAACGCGTGCGTGAGCCCGGCGTGGTACAGCCGGCCGGTGTACTCGTCGATCTGCCAGCCGAGCGCCAGCCGCTTGCCGCCGGTGTCCCGGGCCTGCGGCTGGAACGTGATCGTGAAGTCCTCGGCCAGCGGCTTGGGTGCCGCTCCCAGCGCGGCCTGCACGAGGAGGGCGAGATCGGCCGCCGACGAGTGGAACGAGCCCGCGGCGGCCAGGGGCCCGAGGTCGAGGTGGACGCGCGGGGCCGGCGCGCCCGCGGGGAGCGTGAGCATCGTGTGCGCCATCCCGAGCGGCCGGCACACGCGGGCCAGGACCGCCTCCTCGTAGGTCGTGCCCGCCTTCGTCGCGATCGCGTGGCCGAGGAGCCCCATCCCGACGTTCGAATACTCGAACTTCGATCCGGGCGCGCGCTCGAGCCTGGACTTGGCGAGGTAGGCGAAGAGGTCGTCCCACGTGACGCCGCCGATGGCCCCGGTCTGGCCCAGGACCCAGCGGCGGAACAGGATGCGCCAGAGGTGCGGGGAGTACCAGGCGAGCACGCGCGGGAACGACTGGCCCGCCTGGCCGGACGGCAGGGCGGACGTGTGGGTCGCGAGGTCGCGGATCGTGATCTCGCGGTTCTTCCACTTCGGGAGGTCGCGGGCCGCCGGGATCACGGCGCGGACGGGATCGTCGAGCGAGAGCTTACCCTCCCGGATCAGGTCGGCCATCGCCAGCGTGGTCAGCACCTTGGTGACCGAGGCGACCCCCGTTACCCCGGTCGCCGTGAGCCCTCCGGCGGCGAGCGTGGTCCCGCCCGCGGGCGTTATCAGGACGGCCACGTACCCGGGGACGGTGCCGGAGTCGACGAAGGCGCGGAGCGCGGCCTCGATGGCCGGCCGCCCCGCCGCCTCAGCCCGGCCCATGACCACCAGCGCGACGCAGAGGCCCCACACGGCTATTTCTCAATGGGCACCACGATGCCCTGGAGGATGATCCGCTGGGCGAGGACGAAGACGAGGAAGGTCGGGATCGAGGCCACGAGCAGCGCCGCGAACGTCACGGACTGGTGCGCGTACTGCTGGAGGTTGTAGAGGTAGACGCCGAGCGTCCACATCTTCTCGTTCTGGCAGACGATGAACGCGAACATGAAGGCGCCGTAGGCGGCGTTGAAGGCGTCGAGGGCGATGACGGCGAGGATGGGCTTGGACAGGTTCATCGTGATCAGCCAGAACATGGTCCACTCGCCCGCGCCGTCGAGCTGGGCGGCCTCGTACAGCTCGCGCGGGAGCGAGTCGAAGAAGCCCTTGAGCAGGAAGATCGCGTAGCCGTTCACCATGCCCGGGAGGATGAGGGCGAAGAACGTGTTGAGCATGCCGAGCTGTTTCAGGAGCAGGAAGTTCGGGATCGCGGTCACCATCGGCGGGAACGCGATGGTCGCGAGCAGGAAGAGCAGGATCTTGTAGGTGGACGGGAGATTGTACCGGCTCATGGCATAGGCGGCGACCGGGTTCACGATCAGGGTAGCCAGGATCGAGAGCGTGCAGAGGATCAGGGTGTTGACCAGCCCGCGGCCGTGGAGCGCCAGGTACTCGACGACGTGGCGGTAGTTCCGGGTCGCGAACTCCCACCGCAGCGCTCTTGGGTGCGCCTGCATCTCGGCCCAGAGCGCCTCCTTGACCGGCATCGGGATCGTGTCCAGCGACGCGTACGAGGCGCCGTGGGTGGCGCGGAGCCCCGCCAGCTTGGCCCCGTACTTGTCGCGGAGCCACGCGCGCCAGCGGATATCCGGCCCGTCCACGGAGAGCGCGGCGGGGGGAGCCTCGCGGATGAAGATCTCCCAGTCCACGAGTGGGTTGCCCACGGCGAGCGTGCTCGCGGGGAACGGGACCGCCTCAAAGCTCGCGTACCGCCGGCCGTACGCGCGGTTGAGGTCCCGGAGCCGCCCCTCGTACCGCCGATTCAGGAATCCGGCGAACGCGGGGCGGGCCGCGGGGGAGACGCGGACGAACTGGAGGTTGAGATCGGCCCTGACGAACTCGAGCCACTCCGCCCGTTCGAGGCCGTCCGCGGGTGGCTTGGCCGGGAGCGTGACGGTCGACCAGTCGGCATGCCGGGTCCCGTGCGCGCGGTTGTAGGCCCTGATCCCCTTGCCGTACTTGAGCTGGAGGAAGTCGTTCACGTAACGTCCATCCAGGGAAATCACGACGAGGTCCTCGACGGGCTGGAGGACGAGGTAGCGGAGCGCCTCGGCCTGGAGGGGCGAGCCCGTGAGCTTGAAGGCCCGGTCCGCGGTCGAGACCGGCGAGGGGAAGTTGACGTTCAGCCACGAGGTGACGAGGCTGCCGAACCGCGCGTGGTACTCGCCCAGCTCGCCGCCGCAAGCTTTCACGACCGAGGCCCGGAACCCGCGCGCGTGCCGGGGGTAGAGGCGGCTATTGACGGACGAGGCGTGGCCGAGGAGGACCCACGTGGGCGGGAGCCTGGCCTCGACCAGGAACGCGTGCCAGTCGTCCGTGCGCGCCGCCGGGCAGGCCGGGGGCGGTTCGACCTTGGTGAACGCGTACTCGGACTGCCGGGCGCAGGAGTTGTAGAGCGCGACGGACTCGTTGAACTTCGTCTCCACGTACTTCCGGAACAGGACGGCATCGGAGTAGAAGTACTTCGGCACGACGTCCCAGTCGCGCAGGTCCACCTCGCTCTTGAACGACCCCGAGATCATGATGAGGAAGGGATAGATCATGGTGACGCCGCCGGTCACGAGGAGCGTGTAGATCAGGGCGACGTAGAGTTTCGCCTCGCGGCTGCGCCGGGCTACGGTGGTCGAAAGCAGGCTCATGGTTCCGCCGCCTTGAACTGCATCCGCGACAGCCGCTTCATCTGGTAGACCGTGAACCCGATGAGGATGAACCCCAGGACCCAGGCGGTGGCCGTGGCGGGGCCGAACCGGAGGTAGAAGAAGGCGTCGTAGAAGATCTTGAGGTCGAGGACCATGGTCGCGTCCGCGGGCCCCCCGCCGGTCATGGCGAGGATGAAGTCCGAGGCGCGGAACGCGCCGATGACGGACCCCACGAAGCTGATGATGATGAGCGGCTTGATGGTCGGGATCGTGATGTGCCAGAGCTTCTTCCAGATCGAGGCGCCGTCCATCTCGGCCGCCTCGTAGAGCTCGAGCGGGATCGTCTTGAGCGCCGCGAGGTAGAGCAGGGACCCCGGGCCCATGGAGGCCCAGACGAGGGGCAGGACGACGCTCAACATGGCCCAGCGCGGGGAGGTGAGCCAGCCCTGCGGCGGCAGCGCCACGGCGACCAGGAACCGGTTGAGTAGCCCGTTCTCGGTGGGGTCGTAGAAGCTCTTCCAGAGGAAGATGACGACGAGGCTGCTCACGACCGCGGGGAGGTAGAAGATCACACGGAAGAACACTTTGCCTTTCGGAACCTCGTGCAGGAGGAGGGCGAGGATGATCGGGGCGAAGAACCCGAGGCCGATCACGAGGGAGGCGTACTGGAGGCTGTGGGCCAGCGCGCTCCAGAACTCGGCGTCGAACAGGACCGTGGAGAAGTTGTCGAGCCCCGCGAACGTGCTGCCGCCCATGATCCGGTAGTCCATGAACGCGATAACGGCGCCGCGGACGGTGGGCACGTACTGCCAGACGGCCATCAGCCCCACGGCGGGGAGGAGGAGGGCGTAAGCCCACCGGTAGCGGCGGAAGCCCCAGCCGCCCGCGATCGCGCCCTCGGGCGTGAAGGCGCGCCACAGCGCCCGGAACGCCCACGCGAAGGCGAGCAGGATCGCGATCGCGACGACGCCCGCAACCCGGTTGCGGAACCGCCGCTTCGCCGGCGGGAGCTGGCCCAGCATCTTCTCGTTCGTGACCCCGACCCAGTGGTCGAGGAGGGTCTGGATGCGCGGGAGGGCCTCGGCCGGCGGCAGGGCGCCGAGACCCTGGACGATGGCGAGGTCCAGCGGCTTGGTCAGGAACCAGTAGATGAGGTCGCAGTTCTTGCCGTAGGGCTCGGGCACGCCGCCCGCGAGCGCCTGGGCGTAGACGGCCTCCCAGCCCCGGGGCACGCGCTTGAGGTATTCGGGGAACCCGTATTTGCGGAGGTGGGCGGGGTTCAGGAACCGGCCGAACCCGTTCTCGACATATAGGCGCGTCCGGATCCGGTTGGCCTCCGGGCCCGCCCAGAACCGCATGAACGCCCAGGCGGCTTCGCGGACGCGCGGGTCCCGGATGCCCGCCGACATCCCCATGCACGTGCTGTTCACCTCGCTCCCGCGCTTCCCCGCGGGGCCGAGCGGGACCGGCGCGATCCCGATCTGCTCCGGGTTCACGGCGCTCAGGAGCTTGCTCGAGAGGTAGTCCTGGAAGATCGCGATCCGGCCCTGGTCCCACATCGTGTAGATGTCGGAGTCTCGTATCGCCGCTGCCGCGATACGTTTGCCGTCCTTCATATAGGGCTCCTGGAGGAGCCGGGCGTAGAAGTGGACGGCCACCGCGGCCTCGGGGGTGTCGTACGCCGCGCGCCACCCGCCCTTGGCGTCCTGGGTCACGGCCTGCGCGCCCGCCGAGAGCAGGAGCGTGTAGAAGTTCCACGAGGCGTCCGGCCCGGCGCCGAACCCCATGCCGTAGACGCCCTTGGCCGGGTTCGTGATGATCCGGCAGTCGGCCAGCAGCTCGTCCCACGTGCGCGGCGGCTTCTCGGGGTCGAGCCCGGCGTCGTGGAAGAGGTCCTTGCGGTAGAACATGGCGATGACGTAGTGCCCCCACGGGTACGCCCACCAGTGCGGTTTCCCGTCCGGCCCGGCCCGGTAGACGACGCGCTTCATGCTGGGCAGGATGGCGTCGGCCAGCTCGTCCTGGGGCACGGAGCCGATGAACTCGTCGAGCGGCTGGATGAATCCCTGCCGGATGTACGAGTCGGACTTGCGGAAGTTCACGTAGAGGACGTCCGGGGAGATGCCGGCGGCGATGGCCATGAGCGGCCCGACATCCATGGCGGCCCCCTGGATCCGGATGCCGCCGAACCGGACGACCTCGATCCACGGGTACTTGTCGCGGAAGGCCTTGAGGACCTCGCGTTGGGCCTGGCCGTCGATCCCCATGTCGTCGTCGCGGGGGAGGATGATCTCGGACACCGTGAGCTTGACGGTGGGTTGAGGGCCGCGAGGGGCGGTGGCCGCCGGCCGGGCCAGGCCGGCGAACAGGGTCACGACCAGGGCGGCGTGCGACAATGGGAGCCGGGACATCGATGGAACGATACCATTTTGCGAGCGACAATACCGCCGGGGTCTGCCCGGAGGCGTGGGACGCGATGGCGAAGGCGAACGGGGGCTTCGCCCCTTCCTACGGCGACGACGCCTGGACGAAGGAGGCCGCGGACGCCATCCGCGCGCTCTTCGAGACCGAATGCGAGATGTTCTTCACGTTCACGGGCACGGCCGCGAACTCGCTCGCCATCGCGTCGCTCTGCCAGTCGTACCACAGCGTCATCTGCCACGAATACGCACACGTCGAGACCGACGAGTGCGGGGGACCCGAGTTCTTCACCCACGGGACCAAGGTCCTGCTGGCCGGGGGCGCGCACGGGAAAGTGGATCCGCGGGAGGTCGAGCGGATCGTGACGTCCCGCGACGACCTGCACTTCCCGAAGCCGCGGGTCCTGACGCTCACGCAATCCACGGAGCTGGGGACGGTCTACACGGTTCCCGAGCTGGAGGCGCTGTGCGCGGGGGCGAAGAAGCACGGGCTCAAGGTCCACATGGACGGGGCCCGGCTGGCGAACGCGTGCGCGTCGCTGGGGGTGCGGCCCGCGGAGCTCACGTGGAAGCGGGGCGTGGACGTCTGCTCGCTCGGCGGCGTCAAGAACGGGCTGGCGATGGGCGAGGCGGTCGTGTTCTTCGACAAGGACCTGGCCGCGGAGTTCGAGTTCCGGTGCAAGCAGGCGGGCCAGCTCGCGTCCAAGATGCGGTTCATCGCCGCCGGCTGGGTCGGCCTCCTGAAGACCGGCGCCTGGCAGAAGTACGGCCAGCACGCGAACCACCAGGCGAAGACACTGGCCTCCGAGCTGAAGGCGCTTGGTATCGGGGTCGTTAACCCGGTGGAGGCGAACGCCGTGTTCGCCAGGTTCACGCCCGAGGTGAAGGAGGCCCTGCACGCGAAGGGCTGGCACTTCTACGGGTTCATCGGGACCGGCGGGTGCCGGCTCATGTGCTCGTGGGCGACCACGTCCGTGGACGTATCGTCCTTCGTCACCGACCTGAAAGAGGTCCTGGCGAAGGGCTAGTCCTGGTCGCGGCGGGGGGAGCCGAGCTTTATCAGATCGATAAGCTGCTGCCGCGCCCGCTCCCACGCGGTGCCGTCGACGGGCCACGAGGCGGGCTCGCCGGGCTTGGCGTCGGAGAAGGCGCGCGGGATGAGCTTCTTCCCGATCGCGCGGGCTTGGCGTTCGTGCCCGTTCGCGATCGCGAGCGCGACGTAGGCGAGGTCCTGCTGGCCGCGGCGCAGGTTCTTCATCCGGATCGACGACACCGGGCCCGGGATGCCGCGGTCCTGGTCCTTGAAGATCGCGTCCTGGCCCGGGTAGAAGAGCGTCCCGTCGCCGTTGACCTCGGCGTCGCCGCCCGCGAACGTGACCGGGTCCACCCACACGTTCTGGTCCTTTCCCGCGCGCGGCCCCTGGTGGTTGTGCTGCCAGTGGGTGGATTCCCAGTAGAACCAGCACTCGACGCCGTTGAGCCAGCAGATCCAGGGCTGGACGCGAAAGTCCACGCCCGGGGCGTCGATGGTGACCGCGCCGCTCATCGGCCGCATGCCGTTGTAGAACCACCAGCGGCGGCCCTTCGCGCGCTCGGCCTTGACGCCGTCGATATTGAGCGCGTCCGCGACGGTGTCGAAGATGTCCACGGCCCCCTCGACCTCGGGCCGCGGTTTCATCGTCACGAAGACCGGGAGCTTGCCGCCCGGGCCCGGGTTCTCGTGGATCCAGTCGCCCTTTTCCTTCACCCATGCCCACATGTCCTTGCGGGGCTCGTCGGTCAGGTAGATGAAGGAGAGGACTTTCGGGGCGTGGGCCTTGAACCATTCGGCGTACGCGTCGAACTCCTTCCATAGCTCCGCCTTCGTCTGCTTGCCCACGGCGCCGTAGAACCCGACGCCGAAGACCCTGAGCCCCTGGCCCTGGCCGGGGCCGTCGTAGCCCGCCGCGCGGGTGAACGCGTCGCCGGTGAGGTAGGGCGCGTACGCGGGGAGTTCCGCGAGCCCGACGCCCTCGGCGGTGTCGAACCGGTGGCGGTGGGCCATGAGCCGGTACGCGCGCCGAATCGCCGGGTCCGTAATCCCGTGCCGCCGCTCGACGTCGGAGAGATAGATCATGGTCTTCACGAGGTCGGTGTCCGGCAGGGCCGCGTCGACGACCTCGAGCTGGAGGGGCAGGTGCACGAGTCCCTCGTTCGTCTGCACCCGCACGGTTGCGCGCAGGAGGCCGGCCGGGAACGCGGGGTCGTTCGGGATCGCGAGGTCGATCCAGAACGCCTGCTGGCGGCCGTACTCGATCCGGATCGGGAGGCCTCCGCGGCCGGCCCTGGCCGTGAGGGGCACGAGGGCGTCGGGGAGCCAGCCGGTCAGGTTCGGGGCCGCCGCCTTGTACCAGAACCATCCGCCGTGCTCGTCGTCGGGGCTGGGCTTGACGACGTTGAGGTAGTGCTCGGAGAAGACCTCGGCGATGCGGTTGAACGGCGGGGCCGCGAACCGGACCTCCACGCCCGTCACCGTGACCGCCGAGAACTCGGCGGCCACGACGACCTGGACGGCCACCGTCTCGTTGCGGCAGGCCGTGATCCGGATCATGCGTCCGTCCCAGAACGGGTTCAGGTCCCGGGACGGGTAGTCGAGCGCGTCGGCCGGGATCCGGTCGCCGTCGCCGGCGACCCAGAGCCGGGGCAGCTCGGCGCGGACGGGAGCACTCACGAATACGGCCGCGAGGAGGGTTCCGGCGGCCAGCCGCCGGGCGCTTGCGAATCGGGGCGATGCGTACATGTCGTCGTGGGTCACTCCCGGGCCTATTGTACGGGAGTAGAATGCGAGGGATATGCGCACGCTGGCGGCCGCCGCGATCCTCCTCGGCATGCTGGCGGCCCCGGCGTCGGCCGAGCCGCCCCCGTCCCGCGCGCGCCTGCAGGGATGGCGGGACCGGTTCGAAAGCCACCTCCGGGGGAATCTCCTCGCCTTCTGGCTCAAGCACGACCTCGACGGGGCGCGCGGCGGGTTCCACGGCGCCCTGGACCGCGCGGGCACGCCGGACCTCAAGGCGGACCGGTCGCTCGTCCTCAACGCCCGCCTCCTCTGGACGTTCTCGGCGGCGAGCCGCATGTTCTCCGACCCCGCGTACCGGGACGCGGCGAAGCGCGCGTTCGACTATCTCGACAAGTTCAGGGATCGGAAGCACAAGGGCGGCTACTTCTGGTCCGTCGACGCCGGCGGCAAGGTCAAGGACGACCACAAGTACATCTACGGCCAGAGCTTCGTCGTCTACGGCATGATCGAGTACTGGCTCATGTCCGGGGAGCAGAACCTCCAGAAGCGGGTGTTCAGCATCTTCCACCAGTTCGACCTGCCGGCCCACGACCGCGTGAACGGCGGGTACATGGAGTCGTTCAAGCGCGACTGGCAGCCCGAGCTCGTGATCGACCCGATCGGGCCGCCGGACCAGAAGAGCGCCAACACGCACCTCCACCTGCTCGAGTCGCTCACGAGCCTCGTCCGCGCGACGGGCCACCGGCAGGTGCGGGAGCGGCTCGCCGAGCTGAGGTCGCTGTTCATCTCGAAGATGGTTGCCCCCGGGGGGTACACGCGCGAGTACTTCAAGCCGGACTGGACCCCGACGAAGGACGAATCCTCCTACGGCCACGACGTCGAGCTGGCGTGGCTCCTGCCCGAGGCCACGGAAGCGCTCGGACTGCCCGGGAACGACCCCGACACCCTCCGGATCTCGAAGGCCCTCGTCGACCACGCGCTCGCGTTCGGGTTCGACCGCGTGCGTGGCGGGTTCTTCGACCGCGGGCCGTCGAACGGGATGGCGTCGGACCGGTCCAAGAACTGGTGGGCGCAGGCCGAGGGGCTCGTCGGGCTCCTCGAGGTCTACAAGCGGACGAATGATCCCGCCTACTTCGACGCGTTCGAGCGGACGGCCGAGTTCGTCTTCCGCGATCTCGTCGATCCCGAGTACGGCGAGTGGTACGAGGGATTCAAGGCCGACGGGACGCTCCTCAACACCAACAAGGCTTCGTTCTGGAAGTGCCCGTACCACAACGCCCGGGCCTGCCTCGAGGTCATCAAGCGGCTAGACGTCCTCATCGCCCGGGCGAAGTGACGTCCGGTCCGACCCGCTCCCGGCTGCTCGGCTGGCGAGACCGGTTCGAGGCCCACCTACGGAAGGACATCCTCGGGTTCTGGATCCGGCACGGCCTCCAGGGTCGGGACGGGTTCCAGGGCGCCGTCGACCGGTTCGGCGACCCGAAGCCGGAGTCCCGCCGGTCGCTGGTGCTGACTGCCCGCATCCTGTGGACCTTCTCCGCGGCGGCGCGCCGGTTCCATGACGACAAGTACTCCGCCGTTGCGCACCGGGCCCTCCGCGTCCTCATGACGCGCTTCCACGACCGGCGATACGGAGGCTGGTACTGGGCGACCGGCGCCGGCGGCCGGGTCCAGGACCCGAACAAGTACCTTTACGGCCTCAGCTACGCGATCTACGGACTTGCCGAGTACGGGATGATGGCCCGCGACCGGCCGGCGCTCGCGCTCGCGCTCCGCGAGTTCCGGCGGCTCGACGCCGTCGCGCACGACCGGGCCCGCGGCGGGTACCACGAGGCGTTCACCCGGGGCTGGGCGCCCGTGCTCGGGCACTACCCCATCGGCCCGGCGACCCAGCGGAGCGCGAACACGCACCTGCACCTGCTCGAGGCGTACACGACGCTCCTGCGCGCGACCGGTGACGCCAAAGTCCGGGACCGGCTCGCGGAGCTGCGGGCGCTGTTCTTCACCCGGTTCGCGAATCCCGCCGGCTACACGCACGAGTTCATGACCGCGGACTGGCGCCCCCTGACCTTCGAGTCGTCGTACGGGCACGACATCGAGCTGGGCTGGCTGCTGCAGGAGGCGACCATCGCGCTCGGGGAGCCCGCGGACGACGCGACCACGGTCCGGGTCGCGCGGGAGCAGGTGGATCACGCGCTGAGGTTCGGGTACAACCGGCCGCTGGGCGGGTTCTTCGAGCGCGGGCCCGCGATGGGGCGGGCGACGAAGCGGTCCATGAACTGGTGGTCGCAGGCGGAAGGGCTGGTGGCCCTGCTCGCCCTCTACGCGACCACGCGGGACGCCCGGTACTTCCGCGCGTTCGAGCGGACGGCCGGGCTCGTGCTCGGCCGGCTCGCGGACCGGGAATACGGGGAGTGGTACGGCTACCTGGACGAGCGCGGGAGGCCGACCCGGACCATGAAGATCACGCCGTGGAAGTGCCCGTACCACAACGGCCGGGCGTGCCTCGAGATCATGCGGCGGACGGAGGCGCTGGCCGCGGGATGAAGTCCCGGGTGGCCGTGGCCGGCGCCGTGGGCGCGTTGGTGTGGGTGCATCTCGCGGTGGTCGCCACGCTCACCGCGCCCGGGCACTCGCGCGCCGCGCTCGTCTTCCTGCCCTGGCTCGCGGCCCCTAGGGCCGCGCCGCTCGGCGGGGCCGGAATGCCCGGCGCGATCGGGCGCGCCATCCTGTTGCTCGCGGGGGCCGCGCTCCTCGGGCTCGTCTGCGTCGCCGTGGGCGCGGGAATCATGCGCTGGCTGCGGTTCCGGCCCCGGAGCGGTGCCGAAGGCGCTGCCGTGGCCTTCCTCCTCGGCGTCGCCGCGGCGGGGTCGGCGTTCTTCGGGCTCGGGCTCGCGGGAGCCTTCACCCCCGGGGCCCTCGTCGCTGGTCTAGTCCTCGCCGCGCTCCCGGGCTGGCGCGGCGGCCTCCCGCGCTTCCGCGGCGCGGCGGGGGCGCATCGCCCGCCCGTCGCGGCCCTGCTCGCGGTCGCGTACCTCGCGCTCCAGTTCGTGCCGTACTGGCTGTGCCCCGAGACCGACCAGGACGCGCTGAATTTCCACCTCGCCCTGCCCGAGCGGTTCCTGCGCCTCCACCGCGTCGTGCTCGACCCCCTCGTCGCGAGCACGTACGCGTTCCGGCCCTGTCCCGCCGATCTCGTGTACGCCCTGCCCGTCGCTGCCGGCCGGGACGCGATCGCGCGGCTCCTGCACGGGCTCGCGCTGGCGGCGGGGCTCGCGCTGGTCTTCGGGTACGCCGACCGGCGCGCCGGCCGCGGCGCCGCATGGCTCGCGGTGGCGGCCTGTCTCGCGCCGCTCTCGCTCGCGAACGTGGCGGCGCGGGCGAAGAACGACCTCTTCGCCGCGTCCGCCGCCGCGGGCGCGTGGCTCGTCTGGCTCGAGGGGCCCCGGGTTCCGGGACGACTGCTGGCGTCTTCGGCGCTGGCCGGATGCGCGCTGGCGTTCAAGGCGACCACCGCCGCGGTCGTCCTGCCTTGGGGCGTCTGCGCCGCCTTCGTCGCGCTGACGGCGGGCGGGATGCGGGCGGCCGCGGGGGGGGCGGGGCTCGCCGTCCTCCCGGTCCTCCCGTGGCTCGCGCGCACATGGCTCGCGACGGGCGATCCGGTCTATCCCCACCTCTCGCCCCGCTGGTTCGCGGGGCTCGCGTGGGACGAGGGCAACCGCGAACTCAACGCCGGCGTCTACCGGTTCATGTCGTACCGTGGTCCGTCTACGGCAGTCGCCGGGCTACTCCGGCTCGACGTGCCCTTCCTCATCGTGCTCGCGCCCGCCGCGTTCCTGCTCCGGGGGCTAACGGCTGCTTCAGCCGCGTGTGCCGTCGTCGCCTACGCGGGGTCGCTCGCGCTCCAGCCCGCCGCCCGATACACGATCCCGGCCGTCTGGCTGGCTTCGGCCGTCGTCGTCCCCGTGCTCATGCCGATTCCGGGGGCGGCCGGGCGGCTACTGCGCGCCGGGGTCCTCGGGCTCGCGATCCTGCCCGCGATGTACCGGTTCCCGGCGGCGGAGACGATGGCCGACGACCGGGTCCGGGCCGATACGCCGTGGCCGTACCTGCTGGGCGGTCAGTCGCGCGACGGCTTCCTCGCCGGCCGGCTCACAACCTACTTCGAGATGGCCCGGGCCCTGCCGGGTCTGGTCCCGGCGGGCCGCAACGTCCTGCTTCACCACGACGCCCGCAGTTACGGCTTGGCCATCCCCGCCCTCCGGGGGCAGGAGGACGCCGACGAGCCCGTCCTCCGCCGGCTCGCGCGCGAGAGTGCGGGACCGGGGGAGCTCGCGAAGAAACTGCGCCAGATCGATGCCGGGGCGCTCGCCATCAATCCCGTAATAGCGTACCGGTACCTGGCGGAGGCGCATCCGCTGGCGTGGGACGAACGCAGTCTCGGAGTCTACCGGGATTTCGCCGCCCGCCGCGTGACCCGGGTCTGGTCGTCGCCGACCGAGGACGAACGCAACGGCGCCTACACGGTGCTCGTGCTCGGATCCCGCGATCACGCCCCGCGGCCGGTGCCGCTCCTGCCCGGGACGGCGCCGGTCTGGTCGCGCGTCAGCTACCGCGCCGCGCTGGGCGGCGGCGCCCCCGACGCGGCGGTCGAGGCCGAGCTCCTCGCGATCGCCGCGCGCCTGCCCGGCGTGGGTGAGGCGTGGTACAAGGTCGGGAACTACCGGTTCGTGACCGGGGCACGGGCGAAGGCGGCGGAGTCGTACCGGCGGGCGCTCGCGGACGGCTACGTCGAGGGCATCCTGCTGGCCCGGTTCGCGTACTCCGTGCCCGCCGGGACCGAGCGCGAAGGTATCCTGGCCCGTCTCCGCGCCCGGTGCGGCCCGGAATCCGGCGCCCTCCTCGCCGACGCCGCCCGCTGGGTGAGATAGCGGCTCCGCCGGTAGGGGATCTTAATGGCCGGTTGGTGAGGGTAGATTATCATGATAATCCACCCTCGTCGGGCAGATTGTCAGGTGGCCGCAAGCGGGTCCGTGACCCGCGGACGCCGCCGCTTCAGGGGCTGCGGATGGGTCGATCCTCCGGTCCGGGCAATGGTGTCATCCGCACCCGATCCTCCTCGACCACGGAGAAGTGCCCGACCCAGTCGGTGCGCATTGCCAGGGCCGATGTGACGATCCGGGCGACCGCCCCGGCGGAGCGAATGGTCAACCGCACCAGGATGATGCCGCAGGCGGCTGGCAGGCGGGACCGGAAGGCCAACTCGCCGAAGTCCTTGTCGAATGTGACGAGCGTTCGCTCTTCGCGCCGCGCCCGGTCCAGTATCGCCGGATCCGCTACGCCCGGGGTTTCGACGCGTGCCCATACGATGTCGTGGCCGGCATTGCGGAGGGCGGCGACTAGCGCGCCGGGGACGTTCTCGTCGGCGAGAAGCTTCAGGCGCTACACCCCGATCGGGTAGACCATTTCGGCGCGCAACACGTCACCGGCATATGCCAGGCACGCCCGGATGTCCTCCCCGGTGAGCCCGGGGTAGTTCGCCAGTATCTCGGGTTCCGCCATGCCCTGGGCCAGAAGGTCAACGATGAACTCCACCGTCAGCCGGGTCCCCCGGACCACGGGCTTTCCCGTCATGACCGACGGGTCGATCGAGATGTGATTCTTCCATTCCGTCATAGCGAGCCTCTTGAACAGACTATACCACGATCCAAAGACCGTCCCGGGACTTCCCCTGCCGCGACTTCGCCGCCCGCTGGGTGCGTTGACGGCGGGCACGCTATCATCGTTGGCATGAGCGCCGCCGGTGGATTCCCCCAGCGCCACGTCCATCTCGACTTCCACACCTCGCCGCACATTCCGGACGTGGGGGCCGAGTTCGACGCCCGCGGCTTCGCCCGGACGATGAAGGACGCGCGCGTGGACGCGGTCAACATCTTCGCCAAGTGCCACCACGGCATGTGCTACTGGCCCGCGAAGACCGGGACCCCCCACCCGGCGCTCCACGGCCGCGACCTCCTGGGCGAGCAGGTCGAGGCCCTGCACCGGGAGGGGATCCGGTGCCCGATCTACTTCACCGTCGGCTGGGAGGAGGACGCCGCGCACGCCCATCCCGCGTGGCGGCAGGCACGCGCCGACGGCAGCAACCCCCGGGCGGGCACGCACCCGGGCGCGTGGTGGTTCATGAACTTCCTCCACCCCGCCTACCTCGACTATATGGAGGCCCAGGTCCGCGAAATCACGGCCCGGTATGCCGTGGACGGGTTCTGGTACGACATCGTCTTCTTCGACGGCGCGGCCTGCTGGAGCGAGGAAACGATGAAGTTCCGGGAGGCCCGGGGTCTCATGGGGACGGACGACGCGACGCGGGCCCGGTTCCAGACCGCGGCCAAGGAGGCTTTCGCGGCCCGGTTCTCGCGGCTCGTCCGCGACGCGCACCCGGCGGCCACCGTGTTCTTCAACGGGACGACCGAGACCTACACCGACTCGGACCTGGGCTGCCGCGCGGTCGTGCCCCACGAGACCCACCTCGAGATCGAGTCCCTGCCCAGCGGGTTCTGGGGCTACCATCATTTCCCGCGGCTGGCGCGCGCGTTCGCGGGCTGGGGGAAGCCCTGGGTCGGGATGACGGGCCGGTTCCAGCGCGCGTGGGGCGACTTCGGCGGGATCAAGCCGCAGGCCGCGCTCGAGTACGAGTGCTTCCGGACGCAGGCGCTCGGGGGGGCCAACTCCGTCGGCGACCAGTTGCCCCCGCGGGGCACTCTCGAGCCCGCCGCCTACCGGCTGATCGGCGCCGTGTACGAGCAGTGCGAAACCGCGGAGCCGTTCTACGCGGGGTCGGTTGCGATCCCCGAACTGGCGATCGTGAACCCCAACGCCACCGCGGGCACCTCCGGTTCGTCGCCGGACCTGGCGCTCGAGGGCGCGGTCTCGATCTGCGAGGAGGGGCACCGCGACTGCGCCGTCGTGGACGACGCCGACGACCTTGCCGGGTACGGACTCGTGATCCTGCCCGACGGCGTCCGGCCGACGCCGAAGCTGGCCGCGAAGCTGGCCGCGTACGTCGCCGCCGGCGGACGGCTCGTGGTATCGCACCGGTCCGGGTTCGACGCGGCGGGGGCGTGGGCGCTGCCCTTCCTGCCGCTCGCCTTCTCGGGCGAGACGGACCGGTGGCCGAACTACTGGCGGGCGCGGCCCGGGTTCTCACCCGCCCACGCCGGGAGCGACCGCGTCTGCTACAGCCGCGGGATGAACGTGAAGCCCGGCCCGGGGCTCGAGGTGTTGGTCGACAGGGTCCAGCCGTACTTCCAGCGGACGGAGGAGCATTTCTCGTCCCACGCCCAGACCCCGCCGGAGTCGCAGCCAGCGAAGAATCCCGCCATTGTCGCGGGGAAGGAAGTCGTCTATCTCGCCGACCCCGTCTTCACCGAGTACCGGCAGACCGGGAACCTCGCTGCCCGCGACTTCGTCCGGCTCGCCATGGACCGGCTGGCCGGGCCCGCGCCCTTTGGCGCCGGGCTCCCGACCACGGTCGGCGTCTACCCGCGCCGGCGCGGCCACGACCTCCTCCTCACGCTCCTGCACTACGTCCCCGTGCGCAAGGCGATCGAGATCGACGTGATCGAGGAGCGCATGGGGTTTACCGGGCTCTCCCTCCGCCTCCCGCCCGCCGTCGCCTCCGTCCGCGTCTTCGGGTCGGGGGAGTCGCTGCCCCGAAATCCCGACGGTTCCTTCGCCCTGCCCGCCTCCTCCGGCCGTCTCCTCCTCGAAGTCCCGGGGTTCTTTCGCTAGAAGCCACCGCTTCCAGAGGCCGTTGGGGTCCATCACGGGTGGTGCTACCATATGGACATGAGCGATCCGCGACCCGAAATGGCTGCCGACCTGCGCAAGCTCCCCCTCGAGGAGCGGATGCGCCGCGCTCGGGAGATCCTCGCCAGGGTCAGGGCGAGAGGGCCGGATCCCAATGTGCGCGGCAAATCCATGGAGGAAATCGTCCAGATGGTGAAGCGCACACGCGAGGAGATGGCGAAGGAACGGCTTGCGGCTCGTCCTTGATTCGAACGAATACATCGCCGGATTCGGCGATCGCCCGGATCTTCCACCCGCCCGACTCCTGGATTACTTCCTCGATCATCCTGGACAGCATGAGATAGTCGCCTCCCGCACGATTGTCGAGGAAGTCAGGCGTAATCTGCTCCCGGAGGCCTTCAAGGACTTCTGGTCGTTTCTCGCGGTGTTTGCCGTAAACCCGGTCGAGGATTGGGAAATCCCTTCCGCATTGCACGCGAAGTATCAGGCGATGGGCCTGAAGGGGGGCGATGCCGCCATCGCGGCGTGCGCGGAGGCCGCATCGGCGGTGGCCGTCATCACCGAGAACCGCGACTTCCACGGGCGGAGCGGCCTGCCGTTTCGTCCACTGCGGGCCGAGGAGTTCCTGAAGGAACAGGGCACGGCCAGTCACGGACGTTGATGGCCTGTAGGAGAGGGGAGATTATCATGATAATCTCCCCTCGTCGGGCAGATTGTCTGGCGGCCTCGGGCGGCTCCGTCCCCCCCCGACCGCCTGAACCTACGGCTTGCGGCTCGTCTTTGATTCGAGCGACTACATCGGGGCCTTGCGAGGCGACCGCTTCGGACGCCCGGTGACCAGTGGCTAGCCGGAGGACGGGAGGAGGAGGTCGTGGGGACGGGTGTCAGGGAACGGCGGCGCGGGAGGAGGAGGTCGAAGTCAGTTCCACGAGCCGGAACGCGGCGTCAGTGGGGACATTGCAGCAGGTCATGCTGCGGCTGACCGCACTCCTGTGCGGCAGACGCACGCCGGCAATGGGATCGTCCAGGAAGTCGCTCTGGCCTCAGCCGCAGAGGCGAGTGGACACTGACGAGACCTCCGACAGGACCCGCGCCGCCGTCTGGACCCGCCCCTCGACTGGCCCCGATCCTTTCCTGCCGCTCCTTGACACGTCCTGATCCGCCCTGTTACCCTGCATTCAGGCGTCGCAGTGACGCCGCCTGGTCTGCGGAAAGGGCTGAGCCCACCTGCAAACGTTCGCACAACGGATCCCTTTTTCAGTCCGAGATGGCAGACTCCGGACACCACACGAAAGAGGGAGGCCCCATGTCCTCGGAATTGCCCGCGAAGCCCAGTCTCGAACAGCTCAAGAAGCAGGCCAAAGACCTGCTCGCCGCGCACGCCGATCGTTTGCCGACCTGCCTGCCGGTCCTGCGTCAGCTCCACAAGTTCAAGGATGCGGACGACCAGGCCGTGTTTTCAGCCCCGCTGAAGCTGGCCGACGTCCAGTTCGCCCTGGCCATGGATTACGGATTCACCACGTGGGACGACCTCGTCCGGCACGTCGAGGGCCGCCAGTCGGGGCTCGGCGAGCGCGCGGCCCGCGCCTGGACCCGCCTGCGCAAGAGTGGGGCCCTGGCCGGGATCGTCGGTGGGGACGCCACGCCCGTCTCGGACGGCTCGTGGGAGGTCTTCACCATCTTCGAAATCGAGGGTCCCAAGGGCCGGTTCACCGTGCATGAGACGGAACCCGGCGAGCCGACCAACCGCCTCCTCCGGCAGAAGGGGCTGGCGGAGTTCCTGATCTCCCTGGGGATCCAGGCCCCGCGGATCACGACGCTGGAGGTGGACGGGCAGACGCTCGGCATCTACCCCAACCTCGGGGGGGAGTCGTTCAGCGGCGAGACGTTCCGCGACAAGTTCTCGCCGGCCGACCGGGAGCTGTACGTCACCCAGGTGGCCGAGATGCTGGACCGGATGCACGCGGTGCCCGTGGCCGAAGCCTGCCGGATCCTCGGTGTTCCGGTCATGAGCCTGGAGGAGGCCGCTCGGCAGAACCGGTTCGGAGGTTACCTCGACCTGCCCGTCATCGAGGGCAAGCTGGCGAAGGAAATGGACGTGGACCGGGCGCTGTACGACGCGTGGCGCGAGACGCGCGAGTGGATCACGACCTTCGTCTCCACGCCCGGGGATCTCGTCTTTGGCCACCACGACATGTGGTTGTACAACACCCGGGTGACCAAGACCCCCGAGGGGTACCGGTTGACCGGTGTCTCGGGTCTGCACAACGCCGGACTGGGGAACCTGTACGACGAGTTCCTCCGGGTCGGCGGGCTCGGGCTGTATGACGGGGTGGATGGCGAGCCAGTCGGTCGACCGATCATCGAGGCCTACAACCGGATGCCGGGCCACACGCGGCGGGTGGAGGAGGACCCCCTGCGCCATGCCATCGCAGCGTTCTGGTTCTATCTGGCCCATGAGAACACGGGCGACTCCCGTCTGAATCTCCTGGGGCGCGCCAAGCGAACCCTGCTCCGGGGGTGAGGAGTTGCGAGTTCTTGAGCAACTCCTACGCGCCGTCCGGCGCGCAAGCGGAACCGCGGTGGGCATCGGCGCCCCGACGCGCATCGTCGGGGCGCTCGATCCGCCACGCTGACCGCAGGACGGGGCATCCGTGGGTGGTCACGAAAGGTGCTCATCCGCGTTGCGTCTGGCCGGCAAGTCGCTAGATAGGTTGTGTCAGTAGTGTCCCAACGTTAAGTGAACAACGACAACTGATTTGGGGCCTCGGCC
>CAKKQC010000029.1 GCA_919901855.1 bacterium
CTTGTCGCTGCGCGGTTTCTCAGCTTGCTCGGGACCAACGTTGGGACACTACTGACCGGGGATACCTGACCGGGGGGCGTGCCATAATGAGGCTGCCTTCATGAGCATGGAAATCCCGCGATCCAAGCCTACCCCGATCGATCTCGGTGATATCGGCGCGACCACGCTTCCGGCCGCGGTCTGGAAGCGCCATTTCTGGGCCCTCGTGGTCACATGGACGGTCGTCGCGGGAGGGTTCCTCGCGTGGGAGCTTCACGATCAGAAGGTTGAGAACGAGGCGTTCATCCGGCACACGGCAAGACTCGTGTGCCAGAAGAATATCCTCATTCGCCGGTGGGCGGCGGGCCACGGCGGCGTGTACGTGCCGGTGACGAAGGAAACTCCTTCGAATCCCAGCCTTGCCGGCGTGAAGGATCGCGACATCGTCACTCCATCGGGACGAAGACTCACGCTCATGAGCCACGCCACCATTACCCGCCAGCTTCGCGAGCTGGAACTTCCGGAGGACAGTGTGCTGGTCCACCTCGCGAGCCTGAAGCCCCTCCGGCCTGCGGATGCCGCCGACCAGTGGGAAGTTGCGGCACTCCACCGGTTTGAGCGGGGCGAGACCGAGGTGAGCGAGATGATCATCACCGGCGCCGGTGCCCATATGCGGCTCATGCAGTGCATGAAGGTCGAGCCCGGGTGTCTGCGGTGTCACGGTCAGCAGGGCTACCGGGTCGGGGACGTGCGGGGCGGGGTCAGCGTAACCGTGCCGATGGCGGCCATGTTCCTCCCGACAAATGCGAACTCGATTCGGCTGCCGGCGACCACGGGTGTGCTCTGGCTGGCGGGAGTGGTCGCCATCTGGTTGCTGGCGCGACGGACTGGACAGCAGTTCCGGGCGCGCGAGGAGCTCATCGACCGGCTCACGCAGGCGATGGCCGAGATCGGTTCCATTACCGGTCTGCTGCCCATCTGCGCGTGGTGCAAGCGGATCCGCGACGACCGGGAAGGCTGGATTCAGGTCGAGACCTATGTCAGCAAGCACACGTCGGCCGAGTTCACGCACGGGATCTGCCCCGATTGCGAAATGAAGGTCCGGGCCGAGCTGAAGATCTAGAGGGAAGCCGCGCCGGCGGCCGACCCGGGGCCGTCATTGGTAGAATACGGCCCAACATGAGCACCGCCCCGACCGCGTTCTCCTTTCCCACCCAGATCAGATACGGAGCCGGCACGCTGTCGGAGTTGCCCGACCGGCTGGCCAAACTCGGGGTCACGCGGCCGCTGGTCGTGACCGACCCCGGACTCCCGCCGACCCCGGCGTTCGCGCTCCTGCGCCGCGCGCTGGGGGCGGCGGGAGAGGGGAAGACCTGGAAGGTCTTCACCGGGGTCCGGCCCAACCCGGAGGAGGCTGACGTGGTCGCGGGGGCGAAGGCGTTCCGCGACGGCGGGTGCGACGGCGTGGTCGCATTCGGCGGCGGCAGCGCGCTCGACGCGGGGAAGGCGGTCCGGCTGTTCGTGAAACGCCCGGACCTCAAGCTCAAGGACTACGACTGGGCCGCGGACTGGTCGGGGCTCGCGCCCTGCGTCTGCGTTCCCACGACGGCGGGAACCGGAAGCGAGGTCGGGCGCTCGTCCGTGATCGTGCCCGAGGGGCGGAAGGCCAAGGGCGTCTTCTTCCAGCCGAACCTGCTCGCGGCCCTGGTCATCCTGGACCCCGAGGTCACGCGCGGGCTCCCGCCGGCGCTGACGGCGGCCACGGGGGCCGACGCGCTCACGCACTGCATCGAGTCCTACACCTGCCCGGTCTTCCATCCCATGTGCGACGGGATCGCGCTCGAAGGGATTGCCCTGGTCGTGAAGAACCTGCCCAGGGCGTTCCGCGACGGAGACGATCTCGAGGCGCGCGGGGCCATGCTGGTCGCCGCCACGATGGGCGCGGTGGCCTTCCAGAAGGATCTCGGGACCGCGCACTCGCTCGCCCACGCGCTGTCCGCCGTGTGCGGCATGCACCACGGCGCGGCGAACGCGCTCGTCCTGCCCGAAGTCATGCGGTGGAACGCGGCCCGCAAGCCCGGCCTCTACCGCCGGGTCGGGCTCGCTTGCGGGCTCTCGGTCGTCGACGATACCGGCGCCGACGCCGACCGCAAGACGGTGGCATTCATCACCACGTTCCTCAAGGGGCTCGGGCTCGGGGATGGGCTGGCCGCCCGCGGGGTGCGCGAGGAACAGCTCGAGGCCGTCGTGGACGTGGCATTCGCCGATCCGTGCCATAAGACCAACGTCCTCCCCGTCACCCGGGACGATCTCAAAGCCCTGCTCAAGGAGGCCCTCGCATGAACAGTCCCTGGCGTCCCTGGATCGACGGCAAGGAGGCGGGCTCCTCGACTCCCCGCGCCCTGATCAACCCGGCCACCGAATCGCCCTGCACTGACGTGGTGCCGGCGGGGACGGCCGAGGTCGAGGCCGCGGTGACGGGGGCCCACCGGGCTTTCCGCGGCGGGTGGCGCGACCTCGCGCCCGGCAAGCGTGCCGGGATTCTGCGGGCGGTGGCCGCGAAGCTCCGCGAACACGAGGAGGAGCTCGCCAAGCTGGAAACGATGCAGATGGGGAAGGCGATCGCGGATTCGCGCGACGAGGCGGGCGGCGCCGCGGGCGTCTTCGAGTATTACGCGGGGGCGGTGACCCGGCTCTATGGGGCCACGATCCCGGTCTCGCGGGGCGGGTTCGATTACACCCTCCGCCAGCCCATGGGGGTCGTGGCCGCCATCGTGCCCTGGAACTTCCCGCTCCTGATCGCGTGCTGGAAGGTCGGGCCGGCGCTGGCGGCGGGCAATGCCGTCGTGCTGAAGCCCGCGTCGTTCTCGCCGCTGACCGCGATCCTGCTGGGCCAGCTCGCCTCCGAGGCGGGCCTGCCCGACGGCGTCCTCCAGGTCCTGCCCGGGCCGGGCGGATCGATCGGCGACGCGCTCGTCGGCCACCCCCTCGTTCGCAAGATCGCGTTCACGGGGTCCACGGAGGTTGGTTCGCATCTCATGGAGCTGGCGGCGAAGGGGATCAAGAGGGTTTCGCTCGAGCTCGGGGGCAAGTCTCCGAATATCGTCTTCGCCGACGCCGACGTCGACCAGGCGGCGGCCTCCTCACCCATGAGCGTCTTCGCGAACACGGGCCAGGACTGCTGCGCCCGGAGCCGCATCTTCGTCGAGCGCAAGGTGTTCGACCGGTTTGTCGCCGGGTTCGTGGCGGCGACGAAGGCGCTCAGGATCGGGGATCCCCTGGACGAAGCCACGCAGGCGGGGCCGCTGGTCTCCGCCAACCAGCGCGAGATCTCGGAAGCATTCCTCAAGGAAGCCAGGGGCCTGGGCCGCACGGTCCTGGCCGGGGGCGACCGGCCCCGGCCGAAGGGCTTCTACCTCAACCCCGCGGTCGTGACCGGGGTAGAGCCCGCCGACCGGATCTGGCGGGAGGAGATCTTCGGTCCCGTCGTCTGCATCCGGCCGTTCGACGGCGAGGACGCCATGCTCGAGGAGGTGAACGCGAGCCCGTACGGGCTCTCGGCGTCGCTGTGGACCAACGACCTCAAGCGCGCGATCCGGGTGTCCAACCGCATCGAGAGCGGCGTAATCTCGGTGAACTGCCACAACTCCGTCCACCTCGACGCGCCGTTCGGCGGGTTCAAGACCAGCGGCCTCGGTCGGGACCTCGGGATGGAGGCGCTCGCCAACTACACCGAGGTCAAGAACGTCTACGTCGCCCCGTAGGAGCGACGCGTAGAGCCGGGCCGGCCCGGCCGGATGCCGTCAGTCGCCCAGGCGGTAGTCGAGCCGGTATCCGGAGGCGATCAGCATGCTCAGTCCGCAGACCGCCTCGGCGGCCCGCGGGCCGTGCGCCGTGAGGACCAGCCGCGCCCCGGCCGCCGCCCCCAGCGCCGCGAGGTCCAGTGCGTGCTTGGCGTCGGCGACCTGCCGGCCGCGGGCGACCAGGATTCGGCACGGGAACAGGGCCGCCGCCCGGGCGAAGTCGATCGCCTGACCGATGCCCAGCCATGCCGGGTTCACCACCGCGGCCCGCTCGACCGCGGTTCCCCCGGGGAGCACGACCGCCCGGCCCGGCCCGAAACGGGCCGCTCCGGCCTGCGGCTCCAGGATTCCCACGCCTGCGGTTCCGGTCTGCTCACTCATGGCTTGCCTCCGTGCGATTCAGGACTTCCGGCTGTTTCATCGCCCATATTCTGGCCGCGGGCGGGCCGGGAGGCCATGGTGCGAAGGGGAATCTTCTGCGACAACGAGGTGACGGCGGCGTGACGGACCCCCCCCGCCTCCCAGCCGCCGGTTCACAACCCGCCCCGGGAGGCGTATCATCGGAGTTCATGAGCAAGGTCGTGCTCATCATCGAGGACGAGAGCGCAATCGCGAAACTGCTCGCGGTGACGCTTCGCCGCGAGGGCTATGCCGCCTTGGTCGCCGGGGACGGGGAGGCGGGCCTGAAGAGGTTCCGGGAGGTCAAGCCCGATTTCGTGATCCTGGACCTCATGATGCCGAAGAAGAACGGGATCGAGGTCTGCAAGGCCATCCGCGAGACCTCGCAGGTGCCGATCCTGATGCTGACCGGCAAGAAGGACGAGATCGACCGGGTGCTCGGGCTCGAGATCGGCGCGGACGACTACCTGACGAAGCCGTTCAGCGTGCGCGAGCTGGTGGCCCGGGTCCGGGCCATACTGCGCCGCCCGGCCGCCCTCGAGAAGCCGGTGGAGGTCCGCCGGGGGCCCCTCGTGATCGGGGATCTCGAGGTCTCCTTCGAGGCCTACGAGGTCAAGGTCAAGGGCGTCGCGGTCTCGCTCACGACGAAGGAGTTCGACCTCCTCCGCGCGCTGGTCGGGGGGCAGGACCGGGTCTTCGGCCGGGAGGAGCTGCTCGAGACGGTCTGGGGCTCGCAGCACGCCGGGGAACTGGACACGCGCACGGTGGATCAGCACGTGGCGCGGCTCCGGAAGAAACTCGGGCACGAGGGCGCCCGGCTGGTGACGGTCACGAACCGAGGATACCGCTTCAAAGCCTGAGCTGGGTCACCGCCGCTGCGGCGGCAACGTCCGGCGCAGGCCAGCCCGCAATCGTTAACGCCTCCGGCGGAGCACGCACTCACTGACCCAGTTCGCGACCTCGAGTTGGCGTGACTCCGTGACGAGGATGTCGTCCCCGATATCCAGTTGCCAACGCAGGTCCTTGCGATCCGGGTTCCTTGCGAGCGCCTCCATCAGCCCGACGTGCGCGGCCAGCTCGCGGTGGTTCCGGTAGAAACCCTCCTTCACGAGTTTGCCTTCCCGCGCGACGATGAGCCGCGCCATGTCGTGCAGGTCGTACTCGGGATGGTACTGGGTCGCCCAGAAGACGCCCCGGCCGTGCCGGATGGCGGCCGCCTGGACGCGCGAGAAGTCGTTGGTCGCGAGCCAGGTCGCGCCGCGCGGGAGCCGGGTCACCATGTCGAGGTGGCTGATGAACCCGGTGAACACCGGGGTGCGCCCGCGCAGGAACGGGTGGCGAGCGCCTTCGGGGGTCAGCCGGATCCGGCGGGCCAGCCCCATCTCGCGGCCCTTCGGGTTCGCCGCGACCTCGCCGCCCGCGGCGACGGTCGCCATCTGGATGCCCCAGCAGGTTCCGAACTGCGGCGTGCCGGCGGCGTACGCACGCCTCGCGAACTCGATCTGCCGCGTCACCCGGTCGTCGTGGTGGTGGTAGATCGTGAGGTTGCACCCGGTCCACAGGATCCCGTCGTAGGTGCCGGGACCCTCCCCGTCCGGCAGGTCCGCCGTGTCGCTCGGGAGCCATACCCGCGTTTGGGCGCCGCGGAGGTGCCGGCGGATCATGCCGTCATAGAGCTTCCACGCGGTCTTCATCCCCGCGGCTTCGAGCTCGTCGCGGCTGGCTTTCGGGTATCCGTCCACGATCAGGATGCGAGAGCGCCGGCTCATGGGTGTCCTCCTGCTCCGTCGAGCGATTCGAGAATGCCTGCGAGGTCCAGGAAGTTCCGGCAGATCGCGTCGGCCTTCGTCGTCGCACTTCCGCGGTCGAGGCCCGCCGTGAGTAGAATCGCCCGGGCGCCGACGGCGTGGGGTCCGCCGACGTCGTTGTGCTCGCGGTCGCCGACGTGGACGAGCTCCTCGACCCGGCAGGGCACGAGGGCCGCCGCCCGGCGGAAGACCTCGGGGTGGGGCTTGGACCGTCCGCACTCGTCGGAAAAGACGAACCCGCCGAAGATCCCGAGCAGCCCGTAGCCGTCCAGGATCTCGCGCAGGGCGCGGCCGGGGGAGAAGATAGCGTCCGAGACCGCGATCAGCGGCCGGCGCCCGTGGAGGGCCCGGAGCGCGTCGGCGGCGCCGGGAACGAGGTCGGGGCGGACCCGGAGCTCCATGTCCTCGTGAAGCCGGACGAGCTCAATGAACCGGTCGGGGGGGAGGTCGCGGCCGAGCGCGGCCAGCACGCGGCGCAGCCGGTCGGCGACCGTCCAGGTTACGTGCTCGTCGTGCCAGACCCGGCGGAACTCGGCGTCGGTCTCGTCGTAGGTGCGGTCGATCAGGTCGCGGGCGGGCGCACCGGCGCCCAGGAATCGCTCGACCAGATCGCGGCGCTCGACCTTCTTGGGGGGCAGCCCCATCGCCTTCCGCTTGGGCTCGTCGGAGTCGTCCAGGAAGACGGTGTCCCAGAGGTCGAAGGTTACGGCGCGGATCGGCGGCATGGCGCCATTATACGGTGGGGCGCCGCCCGGGACGGGGGCGGCTAGCGGAGGATTTCGACGGCGCCGGATTCGAGGTGGTACAGGGCCTTCACGATCCGGACCTTGCGGGCCCCGACGAGATGGCTGAGCGGTGCGCTGTCGCGCAGGAGGTCGGCCACCGCCTGCTGGACGTTCGCCCGCACCGCGAGGTCCAGGAGGTTCGCCTTGGCGTCGAGGGCCGCCTGCGCCTTCGCCTTGCGGACCGCGGGGGCGATCCGGCCCAGGATGACCCCGATATTGCCCTCGGCCTCGCCCTTCGCCTCGAGCGCGGACTGCACGGCTCCGCACCCCGAGTGCCCCATGACGACGACGAGCGTGACGCCCAAGTGCTCGGCCGCGTACTCGAGGGAGCCGAGCACGGCGGCGTCCGCGATGTTGCCCGCGACGCGGACGACAAAGAGGTCGCCGAGGCCCTGGTTGAAGATCAGCTCGGGCGGGACGCGGGAATCCGAGCAGGTGAGGATGGCGGCGAACGGGTGCTGGCCCTTGGCGAGCTCCGCGCGGCGGTACCGGTCCATGGGTCGCGGCTCCGGGTCGCCCTTGATGAACCGCGTGTTCCCCTCGGTCAGGGGGATGAACGGGTCCGTCCGCGGCCCCTCGGTCGCGGTAAAGGACGTCGCCACGAAGACGATTGCGAGGAGCCATCCCAGCCGCTTGATCATGCCGTTGCCTCCTGTCGGGAAAAGATGAAGGCACGATCATGAGGCAAAACGCCCGCCATGTCCAGCCCCGGGAAGGCCAACCGGCCCCCGCCGGTCCGCGGCTGTCTTGAAGGGGTTTGGGCGCCGGTGCTAGGATCGAGATTCCCCAATGAAACCCGAGAAGGCCGGCTCCCGCAAACCGAAAGCCCACGACTCCTGGATCACGTACCGCCCGGAGATCAAGGTGCTGGACGCCACGGTCCGCGACGGCGGCCTCATGAACAAGCACCGGTTCGACGACGTCTTCGTGAAGGCCGTCTACGACACCCTCGTGGCCGCCGGCGTGCACTACATGGAGATCGGGTACAAGGCCTCGAAGCGGATCGCCTCGCCGACCGAGTTCGGGGCGTGGAAGTTCTCGGACGAGGACGCGATCCGGCGGATCATCGGGGACAACCCGACCGATCTCAAGATCTCGGTCATGGCCGACGCGGACCGGACGGACTATCACACCGACATCCTGCCCAAGAAGGACAGCGTGATCGACCTCATCCGGGTGGCGACGTACATCCACCAGCTCCCGGCCGCGCTCGACATGGTCAAGGACGCGCACGACAAGGGCTACGAGACCAGCCTCAACCTCATGTCGGTGTCGGTAATCAAGGACAAGGATCTCGGCGAGGCGCTCGAGGTCTTCGCCAAGAGCCCCGTGGACGTCGTCGTGATCGTGGACAGCTTCGGGGCGCTTTACTCCGAGCAGGTCCGCGAGCTGACGCAGAAGTACCTCAAGGCCGTGAAGGGCACGGGCAAGCAGGTCGGGATCCACATGCACAACAACCAGCAGTTGGCCTACGCGAACACGATCGAGGGCCTGATCCTCGGCGCCAACCGCGTGGACGCCACGATCTACGGGCTCGGCCGGGGCGCCGGGAACTGCCCGCTCGAGCTCCTGCTCGGCTTCCTCCGGAACCCCCGGTTCAACCTCCGTCCGGTGCTCCAGTGCATCCAGGATGTCATGCTGCCGCTGCGCGCGAAGATGGAGTGGGGGTTCACGATTCCCTACATGATCACGGGCCAGCTCAACCTGCACCCGCGGGAGGCGATCAAGGTCCGCGAGAGCGACCAGCCCGACGAGTACGTCGAGTTCCTCAACAAGATGGAGGACGGGGCGACGTGAGCCGCGGCCGGATGTTCGCGCTCGCGGCGGCGTTCGGCCTGGTCTCCACGTGCCAGGCGATGGGCACCAAACCGCCGGATCCCTCCTGGTCGTCGCTTCCCAGATGGCGCGGGTTCAACCTGCTCGAGAAGTTCGGCAAGGAGTGGTCCAACGGCCCGTTCATCGAGGACGACTTCAAGCTCATCCACGAGTGGGGGTTCAACTTCGTCCGGCTCCCCATGGACTACCGCGTCTGGATCGTGAACGGCGACTGGCGGACCTTCGACGAGAAGGTCCTGCGCGAGATCGACCAGGCGGTGGCGTGGGGGAAGAAGTACTCGGTCCATGTCTGCATCAACTTCCACCGGGCGCCGGGGTACACGGTCGCCAAGCCGCCGGAGGCAAAATCGCTCTGGACCAATCCCGAGGCGGAAGAGGTCTGCGCCCTGCACTGGGGAACCTTCGCCCGGCGGTACAAGGGGATTCCGAACCGCGAGCTTTCGTTCAACCTGTTCAACGAGCCAAGCGATATCGACGCCGCGACCTACGTCCGGATCGTGAAGCGGATGACGAAGGCTATCCGGGTCGAAGACCCGGATCGCCTGGTGATCTGCGACGGGCTCTTGTGGGGCGGCCGGCCGGTGCCCGAGCTCAAGGCGCTCAAGGTGGCGCAGGCCACGCGCGGCTACTCGCCGACCTGGCTCACGCACTACCAGGCCTCGTGGATGGGCGACAACGCGGGCTGGCCGCTCCCGACCTGGCCGGAGAAGGCGGGGCTGAACGGTTTCCTCTACGGGCCGGAGAAGCCGGAGCTCCGGGAGCCGCTCGTCCTCAGGTTCGAGGGCGGACTCGCGAAGTCGGCGACACTGAGCGTCCGCGTCCACACCGTCTCGGCCTCGTCCACGCTCGTGGTCGCGGCCGACGGCCTCGTGATCATGACCAGGCGCTTCGTCAATGGGCCGGGCCAGGGCGAGTGGACGAAGGCGGTCTGGCGCGAGGAATGGAAGGTCTGGCAGAACGTCTGGGACCGCGACTACACGGCTCCTCTTGCCGCAGGTACGCGCGAGGTCACGCTCGAGAATACCGGGGGCGACTGGCTCGAGATGACGGGGATCTCGGTCTCGCCGTTCGGCGAAGGGCTGGTGAAGTTGAGCGGCGGCCGGTTCGGCTGGGGTGACCGCCAGCCCGGGGCATACACGCTCAAGGCCGGCGGGATCGTCGAGGCCGAAAGGCCCGTTCCGGGGGCCAGCCGCGCGAGCTTGTGGCGCGAGAACGTGACGCCGTGGGTCGAACTCCGGAACTCCGGGGTCGGCGTCATCGTCGGCGAGTGGGGGTCGTACAACAAGACCCCGCACCCGGTCGTGATGGCGTGGATGCGGGACTGCCTCGAGAACTGGCAGCAGGCGGGACTGGGGTGGGCGCTCTGGAACTTCCGCGGCTCGTTCGGGGTTCTGGACTCCGACCGTTCCGACGTGGCCTACGAGGACTTTCGGGGCCACAAACTCGACCGCCGGATGCTGGATCTCTTGAGAGCGCACTGAAGGAGGCATCGCAATGAAGAGCCTGAAGGGAACGAGGACCGAGACCAACCTGCTCAGGGCCTTCGCCGGGGAGTCGCAGGCGCGCAACCGGTACACGTACTTCGCCTCGGCGGCGAAGCACGACGGGCTGGAGGCCGTCGCCGCGAACTTCCTGGCGACCGCGGAGCAGGAGCGGGAGCACGCGAAGCGGCTGTTCAAGTTCCTCGAGGGCGGATCGGTCGAGATCACGGAGAGCTATCCGGCCGGGATCATCGGGACCGCCGCCGCGGATCTCAAGGCCGCCGCCGCCGGCGAGCACTACGAGCACACGACCATGTACCCCGGGTTCGCCGCGATCGCGGACGAGGAGGGCTTCCCGGAGGTCGCGTCGGCCATGCGGGCCATCGCGGTCGCGGAGAAACTCCACGAGGAGCAGTTCCTGGCCCTCCTGAGGCTGATCGAGTGCGGGGAGATGTTCAAGCGCCCGGCGCCGGTCAAGTGGTACTGCATCAACTGCGGGTACGTGCACGAGGGGACAGAGCCGCCCAAGTGCTGCCCGGCCTGCGCGCACCCGAAGGCGTTCTTCAAGGCCTTGGGCTGAGCCTGCGGCGTCCATGTTCCACATCGAGGAGGCATCGCGATGAAGAGTCTGAAGGGGACGAGGACCGAAACCAACATCATGAAGGCGTTCGCCGGCGAATCGCAGGCGCGCAACCGGTACACGTTCTTCGCCTCGGCGGCGAAGAAGGAAGGCTACGAGACGGTCGCGGCGAACTTCCTGCTCACCGCGGACCAGGAGAAGGAGCACGCCAAGCGGCTGTTCCAGTTCCTCGAGGGCGGCGCGGTCGAGATCGCGGACTCGTTCCCCGCGGGGAAGATCGGCACCACGGTCGAGAACCTGAAGGCCTCCGCCGGAGGCGAGAACCACGAGTACACGTCCATGTACCCCGGGTTCGCCAGGATCGCGGAGGAGGAGGGCTTACCCGCGATCGCGTCGGTGATGCGGTTCCTCGCGGTCGCCGAGAAGCACCACGAGGAGCGGTTCCTGAAGCTCCTCGCGGCTCTCGAGGGCGGGACGATGTTCAAGCGCCCCTCGCCGGTCCGGTGGACCTGCCGCAACTGCGGGTACGTGCACGAAGGGGCGGAGCCGCCCGCGGCCTGCCCGGCCTGCGCGCACCCCAAGGCGTTCTTCGAAGCCTTGGCCTGACGAGGTTTCACTGGTAGCAGGCTCTTCCGGATCTTCTGTGGGGTGTGCCCTCGGCACGTGGCTCAGATGTCTCTTCAGTCCGTACCCTCGCCCGTTTCGGGAGAGGGTAGGGTGAGGGGTCGGTTGACCTTCGTCGGCATCAAGCTGGTCGTGCGACCAGAACCCTCACTCTCTCCAGGTCATACTCCCTCTCCCGCTTTGCGGGAGAGGGAGTCCAAAGGCCAACCGTACCCGCAGAGAATCCAGAAGCGCCCAATGGGCCACATACATCCCCCTCCTGCATCCCGGAGGAAGGTCAAGGTGAGAGGTGAGACGTTCTGGTCGGCGAGGAATCTTAACCCAGGGCCAGGGTACGCTCGGTGGCGAGCCAAGCCGCGTATCGCGCGGCCTCACGCACGTCCTCGATGGTCAACTCCGGGTACTCCCTGACCACGTCGCCCGGGTCGCGCCCGTCCGCGATCAGCCGGAGGACGAAATCCACGGTGATACGAGTACCCTTGATCGTCGGCTTGCCCAGGCACACGGCCGGGTCGACGGTGATCCGCTCGAAGTTCATCAACCGCATGATAGCACTCCGGGGCGAACCTGCAGTCCCTGTTCGCACACCGAGGCGTTCTTCGAAGCCTTGGCTGACCGCGCTTCTCTAAGGTCACAGTTTGTGACCTTAGAGAACCCCTTCCCGCCTCGTCCTCTTGCCCGTTGGGGGGGCGATTCCGGTTGCCCACCGTGTGGCGAAACCGGGTTCCTCCCTCTTCCTTCGGCGTACGATCGTGCGACCATGAGATCATGAGATCAGGAGATCAGGAGGGGCCCATGGTCGATACACGGGTGTCAGTCAGGCAGGTGGAACACACGATCCTCATGCTCCGCGGGCACCGGGTGATCCTCGACACGGATCTGGCGCTCCTTTACGGGGTGGAGGTCCGGGTCCTCAACCAGGCAGTCGCGAGGAACGCCGCTCGGTTCCCATCGGATTTCATGTTCCAGCTGACGGAGCAGGAGTACCGGTCTTTAAGATCACAAACTGTGATCTTAAAGAAAGGCCGTGGATTCCATCGAAAATACCGTCCTTTGGCCTTCACGGAGCAGGGGGTGGCCATGCTGTCCTCGGTCCTGCGGTCCGATCGGGCCGTCCTCGTTAACGTCGAGATCATGCGGGCGTTTGTACGGCTCCGGCAGATGCTGGCGTCACACGTCGATCTGGCGCGCAAAGTCGAGGCGCTCGAGAAACGGTATGACACAGTAGTGTCCCAACGTTAAGTGAACAACGACAACTGATTTGGGGCCTCGGCCT
>CAKKQC010000030.1 GCA_919901855.1 bacterium
TGTACCTGTACTCGATGTCGAGCAGGACCGTCGTGGTCGTATCCGGCGTCACCGTGAGCCGCGTCACGTGCCCCGCCCGGTCTCTTTCGTATCGCTTCGTGGCCAGCTCCCGCGCGTCACTCATCGAGCCCAGCGCCCCATCTGCGTCGCAGAGGAAGAACCCTTGTTCTCCCGAAAAGTCGAAGGTCCGATGGGTGTCCCCAATCCTGTTTACACAATCCTGTGCGGACATTGATCAATGACCGGGATTGGATCATTGGCCGTCCGCTCCTCCAGAACACGTGTGGGTCTCCACACCAGTGCCCCGAGAGAATCTCTGTAGCAGGATCGTCACTTTGGTCTTCCTATCCAAGGAACTCACCTCGTAGCCCCCCCGCACCGCGTCGATGATGACCCCCCAAACTACCGGCGTCCAAAGTGCATACAGTGCAAATCTCAGAACGCCCCATCGTCCACGCCAGCCCGAGGAGCTCTTGCTGCTGAAGAGGTGATTACGGAACAGGGGAAGCGCCGCTCGGATGAACCGGACACGCCAACCTTCTACTGCAAAGGCTATCGGCTTACCGCGCCAGATTGCCTCGTGTCCATCGTCAGAGAATGATGGGCCACCGATCACAAGAAAGCCGTCCGGAGCGAGCGCATCTGAATCGCGCCTATCGTGTTCTGGCGTTGGTGTTCCCTCAACCCAAATGGTCCCATCCGCGTCAAGCCATTGAATGTGGTACCCAGACGCCACAGCGGTGAAAACAACAACCCACGCCAAGGGCGTCACGAGAGCCAAGGGAGCAAAAGGTACAACGAACCATGAACGACCCATGGCCGACCTGGCAGAACCATCCGTCGGTGGATGGTAAAGGTGACGAACGAAGAGCGTCAGAGCAAGACGGGCAACGCTCACCCGCCAGCCGCTCAGACGGAAACTGAAGGCCTCCCCGTGATCAACCGCCGCATTCCCATCTCTCAAGAAGGGGCGATCACGAAGGATCATATGGTAATCCTCATTGCGGGCCAATCGCCAAGACGCACGCGATGTAGATCGCCGTGACTGCGCCGCCGCAATATGATCGCATTCTCGCGTCCGGTATCCGGGAACAGGCGTAATAGAGCGGACGTACCAAGACAAGGCAGACTCCGCCTCCTCGTACGCGGCTACCTATTGGTCCAGTCAGCAATGGCCTCGAACCGACCATTTCGACCCATTGGGAGGGGTCACCCCATCCCAGGTTCATACGCCGCGGAGCCAACAGACTTTCAGGGCGATAACTCCTGCTCGCCCTCGACTCCATATATTCCTTAAGCCTCTCGCTCGAGTTCTCCGGGAGCACTCCGGGCCTGATTGCTGTTGGCAGCGGTGGCGCTTCTTTGTCGCTGGCCAGTTGCCCGCCAGGAAGCCCCGGAGCTCCGGAGGTGAAGTCCTCCCAACCAGCCTGAAGGCCCGTTACATCACTTCGGTTTGCAGGACTGTCGGCTACATAGACGTACCGATTCAAGGACGTGCCATCTTCAGCGCATCCCTCGATGGGATCACGACTCACAAACCTCCCCACCGCCGGGTCATACCACCGGGCATTCATGTAGATCAGGCCCAGGTCGTCGTCCTGCTGAAGACCCACGTACCGGTACCGGTTGTGGGGATCCTTCCGGGGCGCATACTCGGCGTTCCCGAACGGTTCGTACCAGTATTCCTGCGTCAGGTTGCCCTGGGAGTCCGTGAGGTTCGCCACGGAGCCCAGCGCGTCCTGGAGGAAGTACTCGGTAAATGGATCCGGCAGATCGAGCCGCGTCTTGCACAGCCCAGGCACGACCAGCGCCGTCGGCCACTTGTCCCCGTTCAGCTCCATAACCACGTTCAGGCCCTCATACACGAACCACCGCCGCGTGGCTCCAGCTCCCTCCCCTGTTACCTCCTCCACCCTTTCCCCGCTCGCGTCATACCCGAAGTACTTCGTCCCCGAGGGCGTCACCGCCTTCCGCATCCGCTCCCATCCGTCGAACTCGCAGCTGAGCCCGGTGCCGGGCCCCGCCAACACCCTCCGAGCCGCCAGATTTCCCCGCTCGTCCCATCCGTACTCCACCTTCGTCTCCGCCCCGACCCCACCGGTCAGGCTCGTCAACTGGTCGTCCGCGTCGTATTCGTACAGCTCTGGTGCCGCGAACGATTTCGGGTTCGTCGCCCCCGTCCGGTTCCCTCCCCGGTCGTACGTGTACCCGAACTCCGGCCACACCGTCGCCGACGCCGCCTTCAGACGATTCAGCTTGTCGTACGTGTACGTCCACAACCCCGTGATGTCCCGCATCGTGGAGCGGTTACGGGCCAGATCGTACGAATAGTAGAAGTAGCTCAGGGCGGGACCGCCCGGTCCCCGTCCGTGCCAGATCTTCGTCACCTGACTCGCCTGGTCGTACGTCATAGTCGTCACGATCCCGTTCGGGCGAGAGATCGTCGCAAGGTTCCCTCCGCCACCGCCGCAGGAGGCGCAGGATCCGGCCTCGTATCCGTACGTCGTCTCCTTTCCGTCGGTCGTGAGCCGATCCATCTGCGAAAGGTCGTTGTACCTGTACTCGATGTCGAGCAGGACCGTCGTGGTCGTATCCGGCGTCACCGTCAGCCGCGTCACGTGCCCCGCCCGGTCTCTTTCGTATCGCTTCGTCGCGAGGCCGGTGATGGATTCCTCCACCAGCCGATTTAGTGAGTCGTATGTCGAGTTGACCACGTAAGGCGAGGCGCCACTCGACCCCGGCACCGTCGTCGCCGCATAGGTCCGATTGCCCACCTCGTCGTACCGGAAATCCTCCTCCGGCGTATTCGGATCGCCAGGCGCCCGCATCCGCCGCAGTCGCCGCAAGGAATCGTACAGGTAATCGGTCTCCAGTCCGCCCACGGTCCGCGCCGTCATATTTCCCACGGAGTCGTATTGCATGGTGTCTTGCGATCCGCCCGGATGGAGAATGCTGATCCGCCGGTTCAGCTCGTCGTAACCGTAGGTTGTAATGTGGCCGTTAGGGTCGGTGACGGTCGCGAGGTTACCGACGGGGTCATAGTCGAGGTAGATCGTGCCCCCCTCGGCGTCGTGGACTTCGGAGAGCAGACACGCCGAGTTGTACCGGTACGTCGTGGTATGGCCGTTTCCGTCCGTAACCGCGACCAGGTTGCCGGCCGAGTCGTAGTCGTTGTTCGTGATCAGACCTGCACCATCCGACACGGTGTCCACCTGATCCCGCTCCGTGTAGGTGTATGCCGTGTACCGCCCCGTCGCATCTATCGCCTTCGACAGCAGGCCGGTGACGGGATAGTACTCGTTCTTGGTGCGCGCCTGCCACGTTCCATCCGGAGCCACCGCGAAGCGGGTCTCGACCAGACGGTTCTCAGGATCGTAAATGTGCTCCGTCCGGACGCCTCGCGGATCGCCAATAGCCGTTCGCCGTCCCCAGGCGTCAACTTCGTACCGCGTGAGGTAGTGATCGAAAACCCCGGGAGACGTCTCCAGCCACCGGTCGGTACTCGTGAGCTGGCCGGTGCCGTTGTACGCGTACTCGGTGATGTTCCCCTTCGGGTCCTCGACCTTGATCAACAGACCCCGGTTGTCGTACGTCCGGTGAGTGACCAGAATCTTGGGGAGCTCGTTTAGTTCGGATATCGCGGCGATGTACTCCGTGGTCGTTGTGCAGTGCCCGGCCGCGTCATAGGCATGCTCCGTCCGATCGCCATTGGGGTCCGTGATATGCGTGACGCGGCTGAAGACCGGATCGTACATGAGCGTGGCACTGCCGCCACGGGCGTCGACTGCCAGCGTGAGATTGCCGCGGTTGTCGAACGTCCCCGTGGTCCGGTGGCCCAGCGCGTCCTCCGATGAGACCGGGTTGTAGCCAGCATCCCAGTTCAAGCGCAGGCTCCCCGATCCGCAGTCCGCCACTTCGGTGAGCATACGACACCCTTCGTGCACGTAGGTCGTGACCTTCGCCCCGAAGAGGCCCGGTTCGGTCGCAGTGGTGATCTGCCGGGTCCCCGCGCGCTGGTAGCCGTAGAAGACGAGGGGAATACCGGACTCGGTCAGTTCCCGCTCGACCATCCCCTGGGTGTTGTAGACGACATGCCGCCGCTTGTCCCCGGCCGGCGCCCGCGCATCCACCCGGTGCGTCATCTTCCCCGTGACCAAGTCATACTCGTAGAGTGCGTTGTAGATTCCGTCTGGGCCCGTCACATGCCAGAGCCGGCCGAGGCCGTCGTATGCGTATACCGTCTCTACGGTCCCGATCCCGGATGGGGTGGGCGCCGTTAGCTTCCAGAGCCGTCCTTCCGTGTCGTAGTTGAGGGAGACCTCTACGGTGGCCTCCTCCGCGACGGCGGAGCCGAACTCGACTATCGTCGTCGAGGCATACACGATCTGGACCAGCCGTGAGCCCAAGGCACCAGTCTTGAAAAGGGCGGTCGGGGTGTAGCTGAAGGTGAGCCGGTTGCCATTCGGGTCCCTCATCCGGATGAGCCGGCCGTCCGTGTCGAACTCGCGCTGGAGGCCGTGCTTGGACCGCAGGTTCACCCCCTGCCCCGTGATGGTGAAGGAATCAGAAATACCGGGCGGGTTGGCCGTCTCGCCCGTCTGCGAGTACGTGTATCCGACATCGCGCCCGTCGCCACGCGTCTCCACGTAAAGCATCGCCCCCGATGCGGGGTCCTGCTGTGGCCTGACCGCGGCTTCGTAGTTGAAGATCCATCCCGGCCCCAGCGAGGACTCGAACGGCGTCCCGCCGATGCCCTCTCCGGCGTCTCCCCCCACGGTGCCGTCCGGCGAGAACCGGCCGATCGGCTGGGCCCGCAGGCTGTTGTACGTGCGCTGGAGGGTGAGCGTCAGCCCCGCGAAGGGCAGGGAGAGGTCGGTGACCGTGAAGACGAGGTTTCCACTCAGGGCGTTCACCCCTCCGGGGCCCAGCGCCTGGTATCCATTCTGCGGATACCCCACACTCGTCACGCCGCACGGCTCGTTGCCCAGACGCGCGAGCACGCCGTCCGCCGTGACCACAAAGAGCCCGGCTGACGTGACGGCGACTTCCCCGACTACCGGTCCCGCACCTACCGGAATCGCCTGCCGCTCAGCAAGCGTCGCGGGGTCGTAGACGTGCACGTTGCCTGCCGTATCACCGAAGAGGATCGCATCCCGCGCCATCGTAACGCCCGTCGACGGCGCCACCGTGAAGTCCGTCGCTCCAATGAAGCCACCCGACCCGGCTGTCAGCAGGCTGAGCCGATGTCCCGCCCGACTCAACGACACGACCCGGTTGTTGCCTTCCGTCACCGAGTTCTTGTCGACCGCGCCGGTGTCGGCATAGGACCAGAGGATGCTTCCAGTGAGCGGCTCCCGCCCCGCTATCCCGGCGCCGTTGACGAATACGCTCACAAGCTCGTACTGGCCAGCCAGCACGTGTACACCCATCTGGGCATTCCCGTAGTCGAAGAACTGGTCAACCACGCCTACATCGCACTCACTCGTCAGACCTTCGCACCAGCAGTCTGGAACGATGGTATCCGCATACCACTCAAGTTTCGGCTTCCAGTCGTACCAGTAATTGGAGATGAAACAGAGGTTCTGGAAGATGACCATTCTGGCTTTCCCCGTGGTCTCCGGGCCGACGTGGGAATAATCATCTGCGGTGAGAGCTTCTCCACACGGCGTATCCCGGGAATATCTAATGCGGGAGAAGGTCGGCTTTTCAAACAGGACGAGACCGTTCTCGGTAGGCGTCTCGGGCCAAACGAGCGCGGCAATACTTGGATCGGGGAGTGTGTTGGGGCCGGAGAACGAACCGTCATCGGGCCACGGCGGGACGGCGAACTCCCGCTCGCCGGTCACTGCGTCGAAAGCTTGATACGCAACGAGATTGTTGTTCGTCGTGAGATATATCCGCCCCGCGCCCACGCCGACCACAGCCGACGTGAGGCCGGGCACGATCATCGCCGCGGCCCAGAGAGGAGTCCCGTCAGTGGCCGAGAACTTCTCGACCTGGCCCACGTCGCCGACGACTCCACGCTCGCTCACATACACGCCCCCATCCACGACCACGGGACTGCCGGGTGTGCCGGCCAACCCGGGAATACTCCACGTCGCTGCAATCGCATCGGGAACCGCGACATCGGCATATCCGTTGAACTGCGGATTGCCGCGGAACTGGGGCCAGTCCGCCGCCCAAGCCGGGCCGGCCGCCATCGCGGCGACGCATCCGGCCAACAGGACGAGGGTGCGCAGCATCAGGGCGCTCCGAAGAGGGTGCCGGAGACCGGCGAGTTGATCCGAACGGCTTCGTACGTGTGAACGGCCTTGACCGTGTTATGCCGGCTGTGCGCCACGAGCACCACCGCCGACGGATGAGGGGTCCGGCCGACACGCGTCCAGGCAATCGTGTACTCGTCCATGACGCCACCCCGGATCCCGAAAGTCCTTACCGAGACGGGCAGACCGTCCACACCGAACACCACGTCCATGAACGGGGACGCGGACCGCCCTCCCGGGATCCGGAGGCTCGCCCGCGTGCGGCCGCTCTCCCGGCGGATACGGACATCCGCGGCTCGAAGGGTGTCGGCGAGCGCGTAGAGCCAGACGGGTTCGGGGCGCACTTGCGGCTGGACCACGACCTGCGGGCTCTCCCGAGGCGAGCGAGTCCTGCCCCGAGGGAGACCCTCAGGTGTCGCGGAGAACACGATCTCGTCCTTCCGTACCCGCCCTTTCGTGCGGCTGAAAAGGAAATGCGCCTTGACCGTGCTCGTGCGCAGGGGCGTGCCCTGCCACTGGTCTTCCACCTCGACGGTTTCCCGGAAATCCTGCGTAACGATCTCCCGCTCAATGTTCACGAGCCGCTGGATGAGTGCCTCGACGCCGGGGGAAGACTTGTGCGGACGCGTCGCCGGTCCGGCGTTTCCAGCTGACGCCCATCCGGGCCAGCAGAGAACGGCCAGGGCGAAAATCGCTGGTACCCCTAGGAGCGACCAAAATGCAGTGACTACACGGCCCATGCGATCCCCGGCGCGATGCACGCGCGGATCATAGGCGGGTAGAAGGCTCCGTGTCAAGCGGCCCACCCTCACTTCGGGACGAGCTATTGGCGGATAGTGGCCGGGGTAGTCCGGCCCGGGACCGGCGGCTACTGCCCCGAGTCTCCGGGCAGCTCGGGCGCGGTCTCGTCCGCGCCGGCCGCGGGAGCTTCCGCGCCGCCCTCGGGCGCGCCGGCTGCGGGCGCTTCCTTGGCCGCGGGCGCGGCCGGCGTCTCCGCCTTCGCGCCCTCGTCGGCCGGGGCCGCCTCGCCTTCGGTCGCGGGCGTCTCGGCCTTGGCAGCCGGAGCCGCTTCGCCTTCGGTGGCGGGCGCTTCCGTCTTCTCGGCGGGAGCCTCCTCGCCGCCCTCGTCGATCGCTTCGTCGCCCTCGGCAGGATCCGGCTTCGGTTTGGCCTTCGGCGCCGGCGTCCCCTCGGCCGGCTCGGCCTCCGCGGACGTCGTGGACGAATCCGCCGGCTCCACCGGCTCCGTCGTCGCGGGCGCCGCCTTCGGAGCCACCGGCTTGATCAGGGGCTTCACGGGCGGCCGCGGCCCGGGCTTCATCCGCCCCTCGGCCCACAGCTCCTTGACGACGAGCATCCCCTTGGTCGGCCGCTCCGTCGCCGGCAGGATCTCGAGCCGCCATCCGGAGACTTCCGCGAGATCGAGGAGGCCGTTGCCGACCACCGCGGGGGGAGTGCGGAGATTCTCGATCGGATCCCAGAGGAACTCCGCGAGCGGGATCCGGACGGGGCCCTCGGACGGCAGGACACGCAGGGCGCTGAACTGCTCCCCACCCGCCTCGACCAGGGTCCACTTCAATACGATGGCCGGCTGGGCGGGCTCGAGCCGCACCTGGGCGACGAGGGCGGTCGCCCCCTTGAGGCCCCGGGGCAGGTCGCTCCAGGTCGCGACGACCGGCCGGTGCGCGTAGGGCAGCTCGCCGGTCCAGAACCCGAGGACGAATCCCTCGGCCGCCGAGTAGCGCCCCGCGCAGTTCACGGCCCGGAAGTCCGCCGCCCAGTCGCCCGGGCCGGCGACGGGCGGCACGTTCAGCCCAAGCTGCATGGCGTCGGACGGCACGCGCTCCCGCCAGGCCGCGAGCGTGTCGACGGTCACTTCCACCGGCGACGTCAACTCGTGGGCCACCGCGAGGGCGATCGCGGTGACGCGCGCGGGGTTGAACCGGCCCCGCCCCGCGTCGCGCGCGAAGTCGAGCCGGACCTCCGTCCAGTCGGTCCCCAGGGGCACGGTCGTGAAGATCGATCCGCCGCCCGCGACGCCGAGCCGCAGCTCCCCGACGGCCTGCGACGCCTTGACCCAGAGGCTGACGCCGCGCCACGCCGAGAGGTCGATGGGCGTGGCCGTAGCCGGCGTCCACATCCACACGGTCGCTTCCGCGAACGAGGGCACGCCCGCGAGGGTCAGCGCCTGCGGGCCGTCGTGACCGGGGGCGGCGAGGCGCATCGCGAACTGGACCCCGGCCGCGCGCTGGAGGGCCCCCACGTCCTTGCCCGGCTCCGCCCGGTCGAAGTCCTCGATGACCAGCCACTCCCACGGGCTCTTGGGGATCACGGGTTTCGGCACCGGCTTGGGCTTGGGGGCCGGTTTGGGTGCCGGCTTGGGTACAGGCTTCGGAACCGGGGCGGGGACCGGAGCCGGCTTTGGCGGGGGCGGCTTGTCCTCCGACTCGATCGTCATCTCCTCGTTCTCGCCCGGGGACGTCAGCTCGATCTCGGAGGCCCCGTCCTCGTCGGCCGCGTACAGCCGGCCGGCGGGGGCCGCCGCCAGGCACAGGGCCAGGAGCAACGCGGCGGACGTCCTCACTCGCCCATCTCCTTGAGGGTGGCGTTCCCCCACGTCGCGGGGTGGTCGAGCCCGGCCTCGCCCCGCGTGATCGCCCAGAACGCGGACTCCTGCCGGGCGCCGCGCTGGAGGTGGACGATGACGTTGAGCCCAATGCGGACCTCGGGCCGCGGCTGGACGCCGACGGCGGCCCACGGGATCAGGGCCTCGAGGCCCCATCCGGGCTTCGCGAGCTTGAGCGAGGTCCCCTTCGAGGTCGAGAGCGCCGTCTTCGCCACGGACGACGCCACCTCGACCGGCGGGAACCCGATCACGGTTTCCTTCAGGGCGTCGCCGTCGTGGTGCACGGCGATGGCGACCGCGGACCGGCCAGTCGTCCCGCCGCCCCGCGGCAGGAGGGCGATGTGCAGGGACGAGGGCGTGTACCCCGCGCCGCGCGCGCCGGAGCCGTCGATCAGGACCTCGACGAAGTCCGCGTCGCGCCAGTAGACCCGCGGGTCCAGGAGCTCGACGGATTCGTCGTCCGGCGCGGACACGCCGATCACGAGCCCGCGGTCGTTCCAGCCGGCGCGGACGGTGACGGGGGTGCGCGGATCGAGATCCTGGTCCGTCTTCAGCAGGCGGAGCTGGAACGCGTTCGGGGGCCAGTCCCCGAGCTCGCCGTCGATCGTGATGGACGGCGGCACCCGGCCGATCCCCTGTTTGGGCGGCTCCGTCGCGAACCGGTCGGAGTCGTAGTACGCCGGGGCCTCGGCGGGAGTCGCGAGGTCCCGGTGGTGCTGCTGGGCCAGCCCGTTCGCCTCGCGGGCCGCCTTCACCACGATCTCGCGCGGCGCGGCGGCCCCGTCCAGGAGGCCGAAGGCTTCCGCCGGGTTGTCCCGGTACCCGGTCCAGCCGAACCCGACGACGAAGGGCAGGGACGCGCTGCCGAGCACGCCGCGCCGGACCGCCTCGCCCATGCCTTCCGGCGTCTGCACGACCGCGTCGCCGGTCCCCGTGCCGAGCTTCTCCCCGAACTCCAGGATCAGGATCGGCCGGCGGGTCTTCTCGTAGATCTCCTCGAAGTACCGGCGGGGCAGACGCCCGTCATGGCTCCAGACCGCGAAGGTGAGAACGTCGACGTAGAGCGCGAGCGGATGGATGACCGAGAGGGGCATCCCGGGATCGAGGAGTGGTCCGAGGTTGAGATAGTTCGGAAACCGGTTCTTGACCTCCTGCTGGACCCGCATGCCATACTCGGTCATGAGCTTGAGCGCGAAGGCTTCCCCGTCGGCGTCGATCTGCTCGTACTCGTCCCACGGAGAGCGCGCGAGGAGGTCCTCGAAACTCCGCGCCCACGGGAACCGTAGTTTAAGGAGCTTGAGGTCGTTGCGGCACTGATCGCGCACGACGGTCACGAGCTTGCGCTTCGAGAACGAGTCCGCGCGCATGGCCGAGTAGGCGAGGACGAGGGCCCGCGGCGAGGCGACGGGCCGGGCCTCCCAGAGGATGCCCGCGACCTCCTTCGAGTCCTTGAGCGGCCCCGAGAGCGCCTGGCACGCGCTGCTCACCTGCGCGACCGAGCCGTCGAAGACCCCCTGGGTCAATCCGGCGCTGTACTTGTCGAGGGAGAGGTTCGCGATCGCCGGGACCTTGTCCGCGAGCGGCAGCCAGCCCGGGAGGTCGGCGCCGTACCCGAGCCCCGTGAACCCCCAGTCGAGCGTCCACTGGACCGCCCGGGGCATGAACGACGCGGGGTCCGCGTCGCGGGAGTCGGGCGCCGCGAGGTTTACGAACCGCATGAAGACCCGGGTGCCCGCCGGCGACACGTACCACCAGCGCTCGCCCTGGTAGCCGGGGTCCTTGAGGCGCGCGGCGATGAACCCGATCTTGTTGAGCCACTTCCATATCAGGGTCGTCTGCGCCCGCTCGAGGTGCCAGTAGCCGCTCGTGCCCGCATGCTCGGTGACCTTCTCCTTGCATCCGCCGCACCCGGTCAGGAGGAGCGCGGCGACCAGAATGACCCGGTGGCTCGGGCGAAGGCATGGCCGTGACGCCAATCGGGAGCGGACGTTTCCGTGGGGCACTTGCCTGATAGTGTACCGTGCCGTCCGCGACTCGGGGAGGGGGCTCCCCCGGGCCTCAAGGAGCATCAGAAATGAAGGAGGAACGAGACCTGGTGCCGGGTGCCGATCGAGTCGGGGTCGAAGGTGAAGGCATAGTCGAGCTCGTAAGGCTTCAGGACGTAGCTGGCTCCCGCCGCCGGCCGGCCGTCGTTCCACCCCGCCCGGACCGCCGCCATGGGTACCGCCCAGAACTCCGCCCCCGCGTGGAATGCCATCGTCGGCTGGTCCGGCCGCGAGACGGCGTCGGCCGCGATGAGCAGGCGGTCACGCCAGCCGCGCCACGCCACCCCGCCGCCCACCGCGCGCGCCGGCGTGTCGGTCGCCCCGCCCTTCCAGGCCACGGAGCCCGCCGCGTTCTCGATCGTCGCCGCCACCCACAGGTCCTCGGCGAGGAACGGCTGGAACAGCGCCCCCAGGTCGGCGGCGAACCCGCTGGCGGCGGCGTCGAAGACCGACTCGCGTAGGAGCTTGACCGTGAGACCCGCGCGGAGCTGGTAGAGCGGCGCCCAGCCGCCCGAGACCAGCAGCGCGTCGGCCGCGCTCGACGAGGTCTCCGTCACGGTCCCCTGGTCGTCCACGCGCTCGAGCCCCGATATCGACCGCCGGATCCACGTGAGCGCATAGGTCCCGGCGCGATCGGACTGCCAGGCGCCGGACAGCGAGGCGGTGGTCCGGCCCATGGACTGCAGGGAGAGCATGGAACCGACCTCCCACGTCTCGGCGCCGACGGCGGAGAGCGCGGCGGGATTCCAGTAGCCGGCGTGGACGTCCCGGGCGGCGGCGCGGGCCGCGCCCCCCATTCCGAGCCAGCGGGCGCCGACGCCGTCCTGGAGCCATGAGGCCCCCCCGGTCGCCGCGGGTGCCGGCGAGGCGAAGTTCAGCGCGGCGAGTGCCAGCCAAGCCAGGCGCATGGTGTGACTAAACTAGGACGACCGGTCCATCCATGTCAACCCCCCCGGAGCAGCCCCCCCAGAAAGGCCCGGGTCCCCGCCGCCACGGCCCCGTCCGTGAACCGGCGGAGGGCCCGTAGCCGCAACTCCGCGGGGGGGCGCCGGCCCACCACCGACCGGAGCCTCGCCGCGAGCCCCGGAACGTCACCCTCCCGGAAGACCAGCGACCGGCGGCCGAGGACGGCCGGGATCTCGCCCGAGGACGACCCAATAGCCCACCGGCCGGAGGCGAAAGCCTCGGCCAGGACGCGCCCGAATTGCTCCTTCCACGCCGGAGTCGTTCGCGACGGCAGGACGAGGACGTCGAGGGCGCCCATGACGACCCCGATCCGCTCCCGCGGCACGGCGGGCAGGAAGAGCGCCCGGTCCCCGAGACCCGCCGCCGCCGCCCGCAGCGCACCCTCGTTAGGGCCGCTCCCGACGACGGCGACGCGAAGGCCGGGAACCCGGGCCGCAGCGTGCAAGAGGGTCTCGATCCCCTTCTCGGGGATCAGGCGCCCGACGTAGCCCGCGATGGCGCCTTCGCGCGGCCAGCCCAACGCGCGCCGGCACGCCGCCCGCGGACGGGGCCGGAATACCGCGGGATCGAATCCGTACTGCGGCAGCACCGCGACCGGCCGGCGGAAGCCGTGCCCGCGCAGCACGCGCGCCGCCTCGCCGTTCCCCGCGATCGCCCCCGCGGCGCGTCCCAGCACGGAGGCGAGCAGGCGGCCCTGCGGCCAGCGGTACCCGCGCCGGATGTTCTCCCACGTGTAGAACGCGAAGGGCACGCGGAGCGAAGTTGCCGCGCCCATCGCGCGCCAGCACGCGATCCCGTACGGCTCTTCCTCGGCGTACACGAGGTCGGGGCGGAACGCCGCGATCCTTCGGGTCAGCCCCAGCGGCGTCCAGCGCGCCAGCCGGCCGGCCGCGAAGCCGCGGACGACTTCCACGCGAAGCCGCGCCGCTCGTCCCGCCCGGGCGCGGACCAGCCGGCCCGCTTCCGGCCACGCGGGCGGGACAAGGAGCAGAACCTCCCAACCGGCGCCCGCGACGAGCTCCCACTTGCGCCGGTGCGACGGCTCGACGGCGCTGTGCGAGAGGACCGCTATGCGCATCGGACGGGCCGGATGACGCGTGGCGGCGGTCACCGGTCCGGTCAGGGCGTGAACGGGACCGCGTCGACAGGAGGGTACTTCAGCGGCCCCTCGAACATCCCGAGGGGCGCGATGATCCGGTAAAGCTCGAGCCCGCCGTCGCGGTCGAGGTCGCCGATCGCGCTGACCTCGAACCCGGTAGCCCACCCCGTCACCTGGTACTGGACGAGCACCGGGGTCTTGGACGGCGCCCACTGGATCTCGTCGAACCCCGGGGCCGGCCTAGGCCAGTCCCGGGGCGACCGCATCGGAATCTGGGCCGGGTAGGGGCCGATGTTCGGCCACGACCCGCCCTGCGGCCCGTTGGACTGCACGATAATGTAGAGCCGGCGCAGGTCCTGCTCGTTCATCTGGCGGTACGCCTTGGCCGCCATGACGGCGGTGGCCTTGGCCCAATTCTTGATCCAGCTCGACACCATGATCATGAGGATGCCCATGATGACCAGCACGACCATCATCTCGACGAGGGTGAAGCCCCGCTCCCCCCGCGTGCCCGGGCCGCCCCTGCGGAATCGTCCCATGGTTCCCTATGTTAGCAAGGGCCCACGCACTTCCGCTCCGCCCCAACGCCGCGGTCGCGGTTGCCCCCGGAGGGCGGAATCGCCTACGCTGACATCTGGAACGTGAAGATCTTCTTCCTCTGGCACGCGGCGGCCGACCCGAACAACCATCCCCTGTTCGACGCCATGCTCCGCGCCCGGAACCTGGAGATCCGGGTCCTGACCCTGCCCGGCGTCGAGGACCGCCAGGTCCGCTGGCGGCTGGCGCAGCCCGTCGAGCGCCGGAATCCCGCCACCGGCTCCCGCTACCGGATCGTGCCCGGCCGCGCGGTGTCGGCGGCAAGCCTCGGCCACCACTGGTACACCGACCTGCCAAAGCACCTGCGCGAGTTCCGGCCCGACCTCATCCACCTGGCGACCGGCGAGGCCGCGATGGCCGTCGCGGTGGAAATGGCGGCGGCGCGCCGCGTCTTCGCCCCGCGGGCGAGACTTCTTATTCATATAGTCCAGAATCTCCTCGTCGACTACCGCTGGCCATGGCCGCTCCTCGAGCGCTGGGTCCTGCGCCAGGTCGACGGCGCCGTCGCGTACAGCCCCGGCGCCGAGTGGCTCCTGCGCCGGCGGGGCTTCGGGAAGAGGATATGGGTCCAGCCCTTCGGCGTCGACGCCCGGCTATTCCGGCCGCGGCGCCTCCCCCCCAGGCGGTTCGGTCTGGCTACGGGGGTGCCGGTCATCGGCTGGGTCGGCCGCATCTTTCTCGGCAAGGGGCTCCACCTCCTGCTCGAAGCTTCCGCGCGGATGAAGCGGAATCACCAGATTCTCGTCGTCGGCGACGGCCCCCGGCGCGATGCCGAGCACGCCCGCGCCGCCCGGCTCGGGATCGCGGCGCGCGTACGCTGGGCGGGACCGGTCTCGCTGGCCCGCATCCCCGACTGCTACGCCGCCATGGACGTCTACACGCATCCGGGCGTGTCCCGGCCGGCGGACATGCCCGCGTGGAAGGAGCAGTTCGCGCGCACTCTCCCCGAGGCCATGCTCACGGGGCTCCCGGTCGTGGGCACGCGGTCGGGCGAGATTCCGTGGGTCGTCGGCGACGGCGGGATCATCGTGCCCGAGCGCGACCCCGCGGCATTGGCGCGCGCCCTCGACCGGCTCATGGGGTCGGCGGCGCTCCGGCGCCAGCTGGGCGGCTTCGGCCGCGCCCGGGCCCTTGAGCACTTCACCTTCGACGCGGCCGCGGCCGGGCTGGTCCGGATCTGGCGCGAGGCTCTGGCGAACCGATGATGGCGACATCGCACGATCGTCTGATCGTGCGCGGCCTCTCGCTCCGGGTCGCCGAGGTCGCCGCGCTCCCCGGGCACGCGCAGACGCGCGAGCGGTGGACGAAGATCAATCGGCTCGAGCGCACCGGCCCCCTGGTGTGGATCAACGAGATTCCGTTCTGGGAGTTCCCGGACCACCCGGAGCTGAAGTGCGAGTGCGAGGCCGAGTTCGCCCGCGGGGTGGAATGGAGCCTGCGGGAGAAACTCTGGCACTGGACCCACGCCCGATGCGACATGGTCGTCGACCCGGTCGTGTACTCTCCCGTCGCCCGGCATGACTCGGGATACGGCATCGGCCAGCAGGAGGTTCGGGGCCGGACGGACTACGGGATGAATGCCGCCGACTACCTGCCAATCCTCCGTTCCGAAGCAGACCTCGGGAAGATCCGGACCCCCGTGATCACGCCCGATCACGCCGCCACCGACCGCGCATACGCGGCCACCTGCGAGCTCGTCGGGGACGCGCTCCCGGTCGAGCGGCGCGGTCTCGTCACGATCTGGTTTGCGCCCTGGGACGAGCTCGTCCGGTGGTGGGGCATCACCGAACTCTATGAGGACATGATCGAGCGGCCCGCGTTCGTCCATGCCGGCATCCGGCGCCTCATGGACGCCTGGCTCGCCCGCCTCGACCAGCTCGAGCGGCTGGGCCTGCTCTCGGTGAGCAACGGCAACCACCGGGTCGGCTCGGGCGGACTCGGGATCACGGACGAGCTCCCGCAGAAGGACTATGACGGCGTCCACGCGCGCGCGATCGACCAGTGGGGCATGTCGACCGGGCAGATATTCTCCGAGGCCTCGCCGGCCATGCACGAGGAGTTCTGCCTGCGGTACGAGCTGGAATGGCTGTCCCGGTTCGGGCTCAACGCCTACGGTTGCTGCGAGCCCCTGCACTGCAAGATGCACATCGTGCGGGCGATTCCGCGGCTGCGCCGGGTTTCCATGAGCCGGTTCATCAACATCGAGCGGGGCGCGGAGGCCGTCGGCCGGGACTTCATCTTCTCCTACAAGCCCAACCCCGGCGTCTTCGCGGGCTCGTCGTTCGACCGGGCCGAGGCGGAGCGCGAGCTGCGGCGGGTGCTCGACGCCACCCGGGATTGCCACGTGGAGCTGATCATGAAGGACATCTCCACCTGCCGGGCCGACCCGGCCCGAATCACGGCGTGGTGCGACCTGGCCGTGGATCTGGCCCGGCAATACCGCTGACGTCCGCGCGCTTGGTAGATATGGACCCCGGGTCGCTCCCTGCCGTGGCCGGACTCGGGACCGCGGTGCCCCCCTTGAGGATCTCGCAGGCGGACTCACTCGCGTTCATCCTCGCGAACTTCAGAATTCGCGAGGGCACCAAGAGCCTCTACCGCCGGGTCATGTCCCACCCCGGCGTCGCGTTTCGCCATGTCGCCCTCGCCGAGCCGGCGGAGATCATGGAGACCGACCTCGACCGCATCCACGCGCGGTTTCAGCGCTGGGCGGTCACGCTCGGCGCCGAGGCGCTGACCAGGGCGCTCGCCGCCGCGGGGAAAACTCCGGAGGAGCTGGGGTTCCTCGCCACGACCACCTGCACCGGCACCCTCTGCCCCGGCCTCTCGTCGTACCTCGCCGAGTCGTGCGGCCTCGCCCGCGGCCTGGCCGCCGTGGATCTCGTCGGGATGGGGTGCGGCGCCGCTCTGCCCGCCCTGCGCCAGGCCGACTCCTGGGTCCGCACCCACCCGCAAGGCACTGCCGCCGTCGTGGCCGCCGAGATCTGCACCGCCGCGATGTTCGACGGCGACTCGGCCGACCTCGTTATATCGAACTCGATCTTCGGCGACGGCGCGGCCGCCGCGGTCGTCGGGGCTCCGGCGGCAGGCCGGGTCTCACCCCGGCTCGTCGATTTCGCCTCCGCCACGTACCCGGAATGGCGCGAGTCGCTCCGGTTCCGCACCGAGGGCGGCCGGCTGCGCAACGTGCTCGCCCGCGACGTGCCCGCCCGCGCGGGCGAGGCGGTGCCGGCGCTGGTCCGCGAGCTTCTGGGCCGCCACAGTCTCGCCCCCGACGGCGTCGGCCACTGGCTCCTGCACCCGGGAGGCGCGAACGTGCTCGACGCGGCCCGCGACGGGCTCGGCGTGCCCGAGGAGCGGCTCGCGGCCTCCCGCCGGATCCTCCGCGACTACGGGAACATGTCGTCGCCGAGCTGTCTCTTCGTCCTCCAGGAGGAGATCGCGACCAGCCCACCCCGGGCGGGCGAACTCGGGGTGCTCGCCGCCTTCGGGGCGGGATTCTCGGTCCACGCCGCCCTCGTCCGGTTCGAATGAAACGCGTCGACACCCCCGAGCTCATGGACACCACACCGGTGCCACCGGATGAGATGGCCCGGACATTCAACTTCCTCGAGTTCATCAACAGCTGGTTCGGCGGCAACGGCGTAATGCTCCGGAAGCTCGAGGCCTGGTCCGCGACCTGGGCCCCTGGCCACGAGATCACGATCCTGGATGCGGGCACCGGCTCCGCCGACATCCCGGTAGCCATCGCCGCCTGGGCGCGCCGCCGAGGTTTTCGGGTCCGGATCACTGGTTTCGAGCTCGTGCACGAGGCCGCCGCCATCGCCCGCCACCGCACGTCGGGAATCCCGGGAATCGAGATAGTCGAGGGCGACGTGTTCGCCAAGCTCCGGGCCGGGGCGGCGGCGGACTACGTTATCGCGTCCCTGTTCCTCCACCACAGCCCTGCGGCGCGCCACGTCGAGGTCCTTCAGGCCTTCGACCGCGCCGCCCGGCGCGGCGTCATCGTCTCGGATGTCGAGCGCACGCCGGCAAGCTGGACGGCCGTCTGGTTCCTCGTCCACGCCATGGCCAACCGGATCGTGCGGCACGACGGCCCCCTCTCGGTCCGCAGGGGGTTCACGTTGCCCGAACTCGGCGCGCTGGCCACCGCCGCGGGATTGGGTTACCTCCGCGCGGCCCGCGAACCATGGTTCCGGGTCAGCCTCGCCGGGGAGAAGACGCCGTGACCCGCACCGCCCTCGTCGTCGGCGGCGGCCCGGCCGGCACCAGCGCCGCGCTGGCCTTGCGCGCGGCCGGATTCGAGGTCGTCCTGCTCGAACAGCGCGACCACTGGGCGGGCCGGGTCTGCGGCGCCTTCCTGAGCCCCGAAGCCGTCGCGAGCCTCTCGGCGCTCGGCATCCTGGACGCGATCCGGAACGCGGGCGCCGCCGACGTCGAGGCCGCGGTCGTGACCGCGCCATCCGGAAGCACGATCGAGCTCCCGGTCCGGGAAGGCGGCGCCGGCGCGCTCGCGCTCCCGCGCCACGCGCTCGAGGACACGCTCCTCGAACTCGTCCGGCGGGCGGGCGCGACGGTCGAGATGGGCACGCACGGCTCCTCGGTCCGGTGGGAGGACCCGGACTGGGCGGTCGACATCCGCAGCGCACAGGGAGGCCAGGGCCTTCGCCGCGCGCGGCTCGTCGTCATCGCCGACGGCCGGTTCACGATCGCAGCGCCCGTCAAGCAGAAACCAACGGCGGGATGGTTCGGGTGGAACGCCTCGTTCCGGGGCGTCCCCGGGAAGCCGGGCGCGCTCTCGCTTCATCTTTACCCGGGCGGCTACGTCGGCGTCCTCCCGTTCGCGGACGGCACCGCGAACGCGTGCGGGCTGGCATGGTTCCCCCGCGGAATCGGCCAGCCGTGGCAGGCAGTGTGGGAGCGCGTGCTCGACCGCTCGAAGCCGCTGCGGGATCTCATGTACGCCGCCGAGCGCATCGACGAGTGGCGCGGCGTCGGCCCCCTCCCCTTCCATCGCGGTATGAGGTCCAGCTTAGGTCCGCTCCTGGCCGGAGACGCGGCCGGCATCGGCGACCCGTTCATGGGCGAGGGGATCGGACGCGGACTGGCGACCGGCCCGCTGCTCACGAAGACCTTCGCGGCAACCGGCCCCGACGATCCGGCCGCGATCCGCCGCGGGTACAACCGCGCGTGGAAGGCGCGGTACGCGCGGCGCCAGTTGGTCGGCCGCGCCGCCCGGCGCGTCCTGCGGAGCCCCGTCCTCGCCCCGGCGGGAATTCGGCTTCTGATGCTCGGCTCACCGCTCCTGCGCCGCCTGCTCCCCCTCTTCCACGGCCCCCGGTGAGGGGACGCCGGCGGTGAGGGGACGTATTTAAGTAATTAAGTTACGGGAGTAACTTAATTACTTAAATACGTCCCCTAGGCGGGGCCGATGAGCTTGATCTTGCGCGCCTCGTCGAGCTGCCGCGCCATCGCCAGGCTCTCGCACACGAGGATCGCGACCTCGGCCAGGTAGAGGACCTGGCTCCCGTCCTCGAGGTGCCCGGCCCGGGCCGGCTGTTCCTTCATCGAGACGACGACGTGCAGGTGGGGCTCGCCGTCCGCAATCACGCCGTTGAGCGCCACCAGCTCCAGGGGCCCTTCGATCGAGCAGAACACGTCCTGCGGGGGAAACCCGACGTGGTCGACGTAATGCATACGGCACGACTTCAGCGTTCCCGCACCCGAGATCACTGCCCCGTTCCGGATGCCCCTCGTGGCGATCGCCTTCTTGAGTGACTCCAGGAGCATCTCGTCCGGCGCCAGCCCCACAACCACCATCTCCATGGGCCCCTGGCCCGACATGATCTTCATACCCCCAATACTACCCTGACGCCACCCCCGGCGTCTGGAAACCGCCCCCCCGGGTAGTGGATAATCCCTCACGACATGGACACCCCCCGGTACCGTCTCGACGCCAACCAGGACTTCGTGATCGAACACTACAACGATGCCCCGCCGTTCGCGAGCTTCCTCCCGGGCATCGCGGGCCCCTGGGGCGTCCCCATGTGGACCTTCTACACGAACCGTGGCCAGGGCATCGCCTCGTTCGGCGTCCTCGACAAGGACGGCTCGATCATGGAGTTCCAGCCCGCGAACAAGGCATACCGGTGCACGGCCCTGCTGGGGTTCCGGACCTTCCTCAAGGCCGACGGGAAGCCGTGGGAGCCGTTCGCCGAGGGCACCGGCCTGCCGTCCGAGATGCGGACCACGCCGCACGACCTCCGGCTGACGGAGCGGAATCCCTCGCTCGGCCTCACCGTCGATGTCGAGTACTTCACGGTCCCGAACGAGCGGTTCGCCGCGCTCGCCCGCCGCGTCCGGGTCACGAACACGTCAGGCAAGGCCCGCGCGATCGAGATCGTGGACGGGATGCCCGCCATCCTCCCGTGCGGCCTCGACAACGGCACCATGAAGACGCTGACCAACCTGATCCAGGCCTGGTGCTCGGCCGAGCGGCTCGAGCGCGGCGTCGAGTTCTACAAGACGAAGACCGCGCTGGGCGACGTGACCGAGATCCTGACCTTCCGCCGCGGCAACTTCTACGCCGCCAGCCTCTCCCACCGCGGGCGCGAGAGCCGGCCGGCCACGATCGTCTGCCCCAAGCACGTCTTCGGCCCCGTGACCGGGTTCGAGACGCCTAGCGCGTTCTTCAAGACCACCCGCTTCGTCCCGCCGAAGACCGAGCCGCGCGAGGGGTTCATCCCCTGCGCGTTCTCGCACGCCGCCGTCCGCCTCGCGGCCGGCGAGTCGTTCGACCTCGTCTCCTACGTGGGGCAGGCCGAGAGCCCCGACGCGATCCGGGCCATCGCGCGCCGTGCGTGCCGCCGGAGCTTCTTCGAGGCGAAACGCGCCGAGAACCGGCAGGTCATCGCGGACCTCACGGAGCGGACCAGGACGGTTTCCGCGTCCCCGGAGTTCGACCAGTACGTGCGCCAGAACTTCGTGGATAACGTCATGCGGGGAGGGCTGCCCATCGACGTCGCGGGGCGCCCCTTCTATGTCTATTACCGCGCCCACGGCGACACGGAGCGGGAGTACAACGACTTCAAGACCGTGCCGTCGTTCCTCTCGGAGGGCAACGGCAACTACCGCGACATCAACCAGAACCGCCGGAGCGACAACTTCTTCCACCCGGGCGTCGAGGGGATGAACGTCACCCGGTTCGTGAACCTGCTCCAGCTCGACGGGTTCAACCCCCTCGTCGTCCGCGGCCGGTTTCTCGTGATCGAATCCCGAACCGCCGCCGCCCTGCTCAGAAAGCACCTGCGGTCCCCGTCGGACAGCGTCATCGGCCTCCTGACCCGGCCGTTCGTGGTCGGGGCCGTGCTCACGCGGGTCGAAGAGGAGGGCCTGCGCTACCGGACGTCGCGGGAGGCGCTCGCGGGCGCCCTCCTAGACGCCGGCCGGCCGGTCGAGGAGTCGTTCTACGCCCAGGGCTACTGGACCGACCACTGGTTCTATAACACGGACCTGCTCGAGAGCTGCGAGGGCGTCCACCCCGAGCGCATCCGCGCCATCCTGCACCGGAAGGATTGCACGTACTACGACAACGCCTGGGTGGTCGCGCCGCGGAAGGACAAGTACGTCCTCAAGAACGGGCGGATGTGGCAGTTTGACGCCGTGCGCGAGGACCGCGAGAAGCGGGCGATGATCGACGCCCGCCCGGAGGATCGCAACCTGGTCAGGACGAAGTACGGTAAGGGCGGGGTCTACCGGACCACGCTCGCGGCCAAGCTCCTGTGCATGGTCGCCAACAAGGCCGCCTCGCTCGACGCGCAGGGCATCGGGATGGAAATGGAGTCCGAGAAGCCGGACTGGTGCGACGCCATGAACGGGCTCCCGGGCCGGTTCGGGTCCTCGCTCTCGGAGACCCTGGAGCTCAAGCGGTTGTGCCAGTACCTCCTCAAGCACCTGCGGCCGGATGATTCCATCGGTCTCGCGGTCGAGGTCAAGGCCCTGCTCGACGGCGTGGTCCGCGAGATCCGGACGTGCCTCAGGACGAATAACTCGTTCGCGTACTGGGACCGGACCTACACGCTCAAGGAGGCCTACCGGGCAAGGACGCGGCTCGGCGTTTCGGGCCGGGACGTCGCGGTGACCGGCGAATCCGCCATCGCGGCGCTGGAAGCCGTCGTCGCCCTGTGCGACCTCGGCACGAAGAAGTGTCTCCGGAAGTACGGCACCTACGTGACCTACTTCATGAACGAGCCGACCCGGTGGACGCCCATCAAGGGCACTCGGACGGCGAAGATCAGGGCATTCAAGCAGATTCCCCTCCCGCTCTACCTCGAGGGGTTCGTCCACGCGCTCCGCACCGAGGGCGACCGCCGCATCCCGGCCATGGTCCGGAAGAGCGGGCTCTTCGACCCCAAGCTCGGCATGTACCGGGTCAACGCGCCGCTCGGGAACTTCACCAACGAGATCGGGCGGGCCAAGACGTTCCCGCGAGGCTGGCTCGAGAACGAGTCCATCTGGCTCCACATGGAGTACAAGTACCTGCTCGAGGTCCTGCGGGCCGGCTGTTACGAGGACTTCTTCCGCGACTTTCGCAAGTGCGTGGTCGCGTTCCTCGACCCCGCCGTCTACCGCCGGAGCATCCTCGAGAACTGCTCGTTCCTCGTCGGGTCCGGCTACCCCGACCCCGACCGGCACGGGGCCGGCTTCGTGGCGCGGCTCACGGGCGCCACGGCCGAGTTCATCGACATCTGGGTGAGGATGACGAGCGGCAAGTCGCCGTTCACGCTCGATAAGGACGGAGTCCTCCGGTTCCGGCTCTCGCCGGTCCTGCCCGCGTGGCTCTTCAAGGACGGCGTCTTCGAGTTCCGGTTCCTGGGCTCGATCGATGTCACGTACCTCAACCTCTCGCGGAAGAACACGTGGGAGGGCCTGCGTCCAATCTCCTACCGGATCGTGACCGCCGGCGGGGAGACCACGGTGGCCGGCGAGTCGCTCGGCGAGTCCTGGGCTTCCCGCATCCGCGACCGCCAGGTGATGCGGCTGGTCGTCACGCTGGGATAGCCGGGACAAGGTATAACAGTGGCGTTATGGATGCCGCGTCGACCCTCGTCGCCCTCGTCCTCCACGTGACCCCGGCCCTCGCCGCGCCGGATCGCCTGCCGGTCATGGCCCCGGGCGGCCGCCTGCACCACGGCCAGGACCCGCTCGAACTCAGCCGGACCGTCACGCTCCCAACCCCGGGCGTCTGGTACCTCTGGCTGAAGGTGACCGCCCGCGGGACGGAGCCGCTCGTTGTCGAGTACGACCTCGACGGCGCGAAGCCCCGCCACCGGCCCCGCGCGCTCATCCCGATCGAGACCTACGCGAAGTCGCAGTGGATATCCAACACGCTCATGCCCGGGTTCCGGGCCGAGGTGCACGTGGCGAAGCCGGGGGCCCATGTCCTGCGGCTCAAGGTCGAAGGCGAGGGAGCGGACCTCGTGGTCGAGAAGATGGCGCTCACGCTCGCCTGGTCGGCCGTCCCCAAGGGCGACACGCTGGATCATCGCGACGACCCCGGCGGCGGACGGGCGTACTTCCCCGCCGACGACCTCGAGGCGAACGGGTTCCGGGAAGGCTTCGAGCTGCCCCCGATCACGGCGGTGCGCCGCTACCACGTCGATGCGGACGCCGGGGACGACGGCCGGGACGGGCTGACCCCGGCGACCGCCTGGAGATCGCTCGCAAAGGCCAATGCCCGCGTCTTCGAACCCGGTGACGCGCTCCTGCTCAAGCGCGGCGGAAAGTGGCTCGGGACCATCTCCCCCGCCGGCAGCGGCACGGCCGGCGCGTGGATCACGATCGGCGCCTACGGCGACGGCCCGCGGCCCCTGATCGACGGGGGACCGGACAGCGCGGTAGACCTGCGCGATGTCTCATACCGCGAGATCCGGGACATCGAAGTCACGACCGATCCGCTGGGCGGGGGGTTCGGGATCACGGTCACGGCCAACCGCCCGGGTCCCCGGCCCAAGGGGCTCCGCATACTCAACATCGTGGCCTCGGACTGCGGTAATGCCGGGATACACGCGGGCGGGACCTGGGACGCGAACGACGGGATCGACGAGATCGTCATCGAGAACTGCCTCGCGTTCCGGAACCGCGGCGCCGGGATCGAGATCTACGGGTGGCACCAGGGCGGGTGGCGCGACGGGATCGTGCGCAACTGCACGGCTTGGTCGAACGGCGGGATGGGGGGAATCTATGCCTGCTCCGGCCGGCACATCCTGATCGAGAACTGCCGGACCTACCACAACTATTTCCTCGGCACGTGGTTCTGGAACGCGCTGAACGTGACGATGCGTCGTTGCGAGTCGTGGCGTTGCCATACGAGCGGCGAGCGCGGGGGGTTCGACCTCGACTACCTCGTGAACGCCTCCGTGATCGAGGACTGCTACTCGCACCACAACGAGCACTACGGGTTCATGCTCATGGGGAACGGCAACCAGCCCATGATCGACGTGCCCAAGGTCAGCCGGCACAACCTCGTCCGGCGGTGCCTGGCCGAGGACGACCGGCCGCCCTTCTGGATCATCGAGACCTTCGAGGACTCGATCGTCATGGACAACATCGCGCTCGCGACCGGGAAGGGAATCGCGGCCTTCGAGGTATCGGGCTGGCCGGACGGAATCCAGGACGGCGGATGGCCCGCCCGGTGCGCGTTCACGAACAACGTCATGTGCGCGCGCGACGGCGCGGTGCCGCTCTCCGTGGACGACGAGCCCACGCGGCTGGCCAACGTCTTCGACGGCACCTGGCTCTGGCAGGCCGCGCGGGACAAGCCCCTGGTCCAATGGGGCGGGACGAACTACAACCCGGCGGGCTGGGGCGTGAAGTCCCCGAAGCGCCCCTGGCGCCGGTTCACGACGATCGGCGCCTACCGCAAGGGTACGGGCCAGGACGCCCACGGCGGCGCGGGCGATCCGGGATTCGCGGGTAAGGCGTGGCAGGGCGCCATCGGGCTCGGCGCGCTCGAGACCTACCGGCCGAAGCCGGGCGGCCCGCTTTCGAAGTCCGCGCGCGCCGCATCCCCCGTCACGGCCGAGTGGCTCGCCGCCCGCGCCAAGTACCTGACCGACGCCCCCGGCCTCCCCGACATCCCCCTCGCCCCCGCGCCCTGATCTCGGTTTGAGGTGCCAAAATGGCACCTCAAACCCCAGTCGATCGGCCTCTCCCACTTGAGGTTCCAGATTGGAACCTCAAGTCACGGGACCTCGCGAACTCTTAGGCAAACGGGTTCAGAACCGCGATCCCGCATCCCTCGAAATCGGACGCATTCCGCGACACCACCGTCAGCCCGTGAACAGAGGCAGTCGCGGCAATCAACATGTCGGCCTGTGACCTTGTTCGCCCCTTCCGCCTGAGAGAGCCCCGCAGATCTCCGGCGCAACGGGCAATCTCCTCGGTCACCGGGAGGACCACGCATCCCCGCCTGAGGAAAGCCTCAAACCATTCTGCCATTCGTTCGTTCGGCTTCCAGGAGAGCCCGTAGCGCACCTCCTCGACGGTCACCACGCCGATCCCCGTCTTGAGCACGCCCACAGCCCACGCCGCGACGCCCGCGTCGGGCTCGGGCTTCAGGAGCTCACTGAGGACGTTGGTGTCCAGCAGATGCGCGATGTCGTGATGCAGTGAAGGCATTAGGGCGGTCACGGCGTTTCGGGGTCTCGAGGACGTATCCTTCCCGCCGGCATATCTCACGGCCCTCCGCGAACAACTCGGCCAGGGTCGCGGATGACTTGCGGAGCGGGCGCTTGGCCAACTCCCGGTATGCATCGGGACCCACGACAACTGCAGCGACTCGTTCACGGTTGTAGACCGGCTGGGGCTCCCGCACGGCCGACTTCATCAGGTCGGCGAATCTCCGCCTGGCCTTCGCCACGGTCCACTTAATGGGCATTCCCTTGCGCATGGTTCATGTACATCATGCCAGATCAATATGTACATGAACAACGGGGTGAGCCAGCGCGTCACTTGAGATGCCAGAATGGCATCTCAAGATTGCCCGGGGAACTCCTTCATATAGAGCTGTTCACTGCCGTAGAAGCCGGAGTTGTAGTAGAGCGCCCAGCGACCGTCGGGAAACACGAGGATGTGCTGGCGCCAGAGGTTCGTGCCCTCGCCGGCCGCGACCGCTTCGGGAGGAACCTTCTCGATCCACTCGATCGGTTCCCGCTCGAACTGCCACCCCGTGACCGGCCACTCCTCGTCGCAGTACGAGAATCCGCCGAGACTGGGCGCGGGCTCCTCGCGAGCGACGGTCGAGTCTTTCGGATCGGGCGCCGTGGGCGAGGCGTTCACGATCACCTCCCACCGGTGCGTGCGGCCGGGCAAGAGCTGGACGCCGCCGACCCAGCCGGACGCCCAGTGGCCGCGCTCCGGCTCCGGCGGCAGGATGATCCCGAGCTTGCGCGCCGTCCGCTCCCCCAGCTTCTGGACGGCGGCCGCGGAGGCGTTGCCGTATGGGCTCACGGTCCGCGGCTGGGCGGTCCGCGGGTATCCCATATAGAAGTAGAGGAACTCGCCGCGGTCCTCGAACCAGAAGCCCGTGACCGCGTCCACGTGCTTCTCGTCGAACTCGCCCGGGCCGCCGACGTCGATCAGGATGCCCTCCTCGACGGTCCACGGTCCCGCCAGCTTCAGCGCCCAGGCCCGCTGCACGACCTTGGAACCGTTCTTGAACGACACGGTCACCAGCCAGTACCTCCCATCCACGCGAGCGGCCCGGTTGGGACGGAGCGCGTCCATGACGACGAACGGCTTGTGCGTCCCGCCCCCGGAGAGCGCGGAGGGGTTCGCGAACTTGAGCGGGCCGACGACCCGCCAACTGCCGGGCCCCGGATCGTCCGGATTCGTGCAGACGGCCTCCCCCGCCCCGGGCGGCGAGAAGAACAGGATCATGCGCCAGGAATTTATGTCGTCATCCCAGACGATGCACGGGTCCCCGACGACCTCGGAGCCCTCGCCCGAGCTCGCGCGCGGGAGAATGAGCCCCCGTCGCGTCCACGTCATCGCGTCGCTCACAGACGCACCCGGTACGCGTAGACCGGTCTGCCGCCGTTCCCTTCGATGATGAGCACGGGTTGATTCTACCCGTAGGCTGGTAGGATGGGCGCATGAAGAACCCAGGCTTCCCGGCTCCCGAACGGCTCCCCCTCCGCCGTGGCTGGCCCGACCCGCTGGAGATGTTCCGGGGAGAGAGGGTGGCGACCCGCGCCGCGTGGGAGCACGTCCGGAAGCCCGAACTGGGCGCCCTGTTCCGACACTACATGTACGGGTTCGAGCCGCCCGCGCCCCGGAATCTCCGGGTCCGGCTCCTGGACGAGATGCCGCACGCACGCGGCCGCGCCGTCCTACGCGAGTACCGGGTCAACTTTGGGCCCCGCGGCACCCCGGCGATGTCCCTCCTCATCGTCCGCCCCGCGCGGGTCCGCGGACCCGTGCCCATGTTCGTCGGCGTCAACTTCACCGGCAACGTGAACGTGCGTAGTGGAATGGACGGCCGGCCCGACGCGTGGCCCGCGGAGCTCGTGGTCCGGAAGGGCTTCGGGTTCGCGACCTTCCATGCGTCCGACGTCGATCCCGACCGGCCGGACTTCACCGACGGCGTCCACCCCTGGTACTTCCGCCGCGGCCAGACGAAGCCGCGGCCGACGGACTGGGGCACGATCTCGGCCTGGGCCTGGGGCCTTTCGCGCGCGGCCGATGCCCTTCTCAGGGCCCGCGAGACTGCGCCGGACCGGCTGATGGCGATCGGCCACTCGCGGATGGGCAAGGCCGCGCTCCTGGCCGCCGCGCTCGATCCCCGGTTCGCGCTCGCGATCGTGAACCAGGCCGGATGCGGCGGCTCCGCCCCGAGCCGGGGCACGGTCGGCGAGAGTGTGCGCAGCATCAACAAGATGTTCCCGCATTGGTTCAATGACGTCTTCCCTCGATTCAGCAGGGCGGTGAACCGCCTCCCGTTCGACCAGCACGGGCTCGTCGCCCTCGTGGCGCCCCGGCCCGTCCTCTTCCTCGCCGCCGAGGGCGACCAGTGGGCAAACCCCGACGGCCAGTTCGAAGTGCTCAAGCACGCGGAGCCCGTCTATCACCTCCTCGGTGCAAAGGGGCTGGGCGTGAACCGGCGTCCCCCCATAGGCAAGCTGGTCGGCGCCGATCTCGGCTACCGGCTCCGTCCCGGCACCCACGCGCTCGGCCCCGACGACTGGGCCGTCGCACTCCGGTTCGCCTCAGCCCGGCTGAAGGTGTAGACTGCGCCTCATGAACACCTGGCACGAGCCCGCACGCGAGATTCCGGTAGCCCGCGACACCGACGTCGTTGTCGCCGGCGGAGGGCCCGCGGGCCTCGCCGCCGCGATCGCCTCGGCGCGAAACGGAGCGAAGACCACGCTCGTCGAGCGGTTCGGGTTCCTCGGCGGCGTCGCCACCGCGGGGCTGATGGCGAACCTCAACGGGTTCCGCAACCAGGTCGAACCGGACGCCACCCAGACCGTCCGCGGGATCGCGGAGGAGATCGTCCTCGAGCTCAAGAAGATGAACGGGCTGGGCAAGAGCCCGTACCCGCAGAAGGCGTACGCCGACGAGGCCGGGCAGATGGCCTACAGCTACGCGATCGACACCGAGAAGGTCAAGTACGTCGTCATGAAGATGTGCGCGGACGCGGGCGTGGACCTCCTCCTGCACACGTGGGTCGCCGCGCCCATCGTCGAGGACGCGAAAATGCGCGGCATCGTGGTCGAGAACAAGTCGGGGCGGGAGGCGCTCCTGGCCCGGGTCGTGATCGACGCCACCGGCGACGGCGACGTCGCCGCGCGCGCGGGCGCCCCGTTCTGGAGCTCGACGGACGAAAGCGAGCCCCGGCTGGGCGACTCGCTCATGTACCGGATCCGGTTCGGCGCGAAACACCCCGCGGACCTCGGCGGGATGGATTTCGGCGCCGACATGATCGTCTGGGGCCCGTTCTCGAAGACCATGGACGGCACGAATGCGGACGCGATCAGCAAGGCCGAGGTCGCCGCCCGCCTCGCGGTCTACACGAACTTCGCCGCGATGCAGGCCAAGCACCCGGACCTCGTGGACGCCAAGGTCGCCGAGACGCCGGTCATGTTCGGGGTCCGGCAGACCCGGTTCATCGAGGGCGAATACAAGGTCACGGGCGACGACGCCATCGCGGGGACGAGGTTCCCGGACTCGATCGCGATGAGCTCCTGCGCGATTATCGGCTACTACGGCTACCGCCGGTACCTGACCCACCAGGGGTACGACATCCCCTACCGGTGCCTGGTCCCCCGAGTCGTCGACCAGCTCCTGATCGCGGGCCGGTGCATCTCGAGCGACCAGCGCGCGTACGAATCCCACCGCGCCATGATCCCGATGATGGCGATCGGCCAGGCGGCGGGCACGGCCGCGGCGCTGTCGGCCAGGCAGGGCGTCGCGCCCCGCCGGCTTGATGTCGGCCACCTGCAACGCACGCTGACGGCGCAGGGCGCGGTGATCAGGATTCCGTCCGCCGGCTGAGGCATGCCAGCCAGCTTTCAACTGGCGGCAACCCGGCTGATCCTTCTCGGGATCGGAGCCGCCGTGCTGTGGGAGATGGCGGCCCGGATCGGCACCGGGCTGGTGGCCGGGCGCCGGAAGATCGCGGGACCGAGAGCGCTGGTCGTGTTCGGAGCCGGCCTCCTGCTGGGCTGGGGCATGCTCGGACCGGCCTTCCTCGGACTGGCCCTGACCGGCCTGCTCTTCCCCGGAGTCGTGGCGGGCGTCGTGGTCGTCCTGCTCGCCGCGTCTCCGGCTTCCAGATCCGCCCGGTGCCTGATCCTGGAGGCCGGGCGGACGTTCCTGGCGGTCCCCCTCCACGGCCGGCTCGCCATGGCGCTCCCGGCAGCCATGCTGGTCCCGTGGTTGCTGGTGCCGGAGAGCCAGCAGGACGTCTTCACGTATCATCTGGGGGCGCCGTGGCAGTTCCTTCAGGCGCACCGGGTTCTCCTCGAGCACGTGTTCATGGACTTCCACCTGCCCATCCCCGTCGAGATGACCTTCGTGATCCCGTTGGGCCTCGGCGTCGAGCGGCTCGGACGATGGATCGTCCTTTCCCATTTCGCGGCGGTGGCCGCGATCTGGGCCGGCATGTGTCTCGCACAAGGCCGGCGAACGGCCGCATGGCTCGGGAGCGTCCTGGCCCTGGGGACGGCCCACCTTCCATGGCTGATGACGATGAGCACGAACGATTCGGCGGCCGCCGCGCTCATCACGGCCGGCTGGCTGTTTCAGCGGCGGCGGGCCTGGGGCATGGCCGCCATCCTGTACGGCTTGGGCACGGCGGCCAAGCAGGTCTTCGGCCCGGTCGCCGCGGTCCTGTTGGTGCTGGATCCCCCGCCCCTGCGTCTGGCGATGCGCCTGGCCGCCCCGCTCGTACTTCCCACCGCCGTCTGGTGGATCAAGGCGTTCGTCGCGACGGGTAATCCCGTGTTCCCCCTGGCCACGGACCTGTTCCCCACCCTGGGCTGGGGTCCCCGGAACGACGCCGTGTTCCTCTCCTATATGCGGACCCTTCAGGCACCGGACACGTTCAGCTGGGCGGAGATCCCGGGGGCCCTGCTCCAGTACCTGGACCGGGACGCCGTCTTTCTCCCGCTCTGCCTGCCGGGCCTGCTCCTGCTGGGAAGCCAGCGGCGGGAAGCCTGGGGATGCGCCCTGGGGGCGGCGATCGTCCTGCGCTACGGGCACTTCTCAAGGTTCCTGGTGCCGGCTGAGTGGATCCTGTGCCTGCTGGTCGCGACCGAAGTGTGCCGCCTGCGCACGGCCCCCCGCGTGGCCAGTGCCCTCGTGCTGGCCGCGTATGTCCTCTGCCGCGCGATCATGAACCCCGCCCTGCAGCCGGTGCCCTGGCGCGATGCGGGGAGGCCGCTCCCGCACGTCCGGACCGCCTATCTCGAGACCTTCCGCGACATGTACCTGGCCCTGAGGGAGACGGCTCCCCCGAACGTCATGACAATCGGGGAGTTGTCCTCCTACCGAATCCCCTCTCGCGTGATCTTTACCGGCATGCTTGGGCAGACTCCCGCCGTGTGGGACCTCGTGAGAACGTCATGGAGCCAGGACGAGATTTTCAAGCGATACCGCCAGCTTGGCGAGCCGCTCATCGTACACAACGTGGTGGGAGCGCTGACGCGGAGCACCCGCTACGCGGCGTTCTCCTGGGAAACGCGCATGCTGGTGTTGTACCGGGCCTTCTGCCTCCGGCGTCTGGAACTGGTTCGCGCTCCGCGCCGGAGTGATACCCGGGTGGGATGCTACTACCTATGGCGCATGCGGTCCACGCCGCGGCGGGGAGCCCCGAAGCCGGCCGAAGCCTACTTCCTGCCGGGGACGTCCAGCCTGCTGGCCCCGGTCATCATCCTGCGGAACCAGGGCCGGTACCGCGAAGCCATTGCGGAGTGCGAGCGCATCCTGCGTATCCTGCCCGGCCTGGGCTGCGTGGAGAGCGAACTGGGGACCATCTACGGCATGGCGGGGCAGTGGCGGGCCGCCTACGACACGCTCAAGCCGCTGGTGGATTCCGGCGTCCTGGACTCCAAGAATTTCGGCATGCTCGCGACCGCCGCGACGATGGCGGGCGAATACGAGACCGCCGACCGGGTCTATCCCCTGTGCCTTGACCGGTATCGCATGGCGCGCGCCGAGTTCCTCGTGGACTGGGGCGAGATGCTCCGGTTGTGGGCCGAGCGCGAGATGCGCGAGGGGCGCACCGGGCATGCCCGGCGCCTGCTGGGGCGGTCGCTGGAGATCCTGCGCTCGATCCCGCCTGTCACCGCTCCCGCGGTGAGCCATGCGCGCAGCACCAATCTCGCGCGGGTGACGGAGCTGATCCAGGACCTGGAGGGGGACGAACCGCAGCCGTGACCCGGCGCCCATCGCGAGGCGTCCCGGAGACCGGCCCTGTCAGGCTTCAGGCCCCCTGCCCGCGGCCGCAGCGCTCGAGTACCCGGGCCACGTCGACGCCGAGGGCGGCGGACGAGGGCGCCGGCGCACCGCCGATGGCGGACAGGAACTCGCCCAGGGCGGTCGTGAGCGGGGAGGCGGGCTGAAAGGGCGCCGGGGCGCCCGCGATCCGGAGTTTCACCTCCGCGACATCGTCCCAGACGGCCTCGGCCTTCGCGCCACGCACCGCGGCGCGCCGCACCTTGGCCTTGAAATAGCTGCCGAAGTGCGCGCGCCAGACCGTCGTCCCAAAGGTCATCGTGACCCGGTGGTTCCCCTCGGGCGTCTTCGCGCACTCGACCTTCGACGGGGCCCCGCCCAGCAGGTCGATGGCCAGCGCGATGTCGTGCGGGCCCCAGTCCCAGAGCGGCGTGACGTCGCCCCGGAACGGCCCCTCCTGCCCCGCCTCGGACTCGACTTCGCGGACCGCGCCCAGCTCAGGCAGGCGCCGCTTGAGTTCCCGCCACGCGGGGTTGAACAGGTGGATGTGGTCGATGACGACGGGAAGATGATTCGCGGCCGCCGCGTCACGGACCCGTTCGGCGTCGGCCACCGAGAGCGCCATGGGTTTTTCCACGAAGACAGGGAGGCCCTGCTCGAGAACGCGCACGGCGTGGGCGGCATGGAGCGAGGCGGGAGTCGCGATCGCCACGGCGTCGGGCCGGCGCGAGGTCAGCCAGCCGGGCCAGTCATCCTTCGACCCCGCCACCCACGCCACGCTCACGCCTTCGAGGCCTTCGAGGGTCCGGACGATGTTCCGGCCCCACTTTCCGGCGCCTCCCAGCACGCCGACCTTCATGGGATCAGCTTGCGCCGGTGTAGTGCCGGTCGGTCCAGGCCAGGTACCGCCGCAGCCCCTCCTCGAGCGGCGTGCGCGGAGCATATCCCAGCTCCGTCTTCGCCTTCGTGAGGTCCGGGCACCGGCGGCTGGGCTCGTCCGGCGGATAGTGATCCGGATACTTGGCGAACTCCTTCTTCACCGTCCGGCCCAGCACCTTCTCGATCACGGCCACGAGGTCGTTGATCGAGATCTCGGGGTTCGTGTTCCCGATGTTGTACGCCTCCCCGCCGCGCCCCTTGAGGAGCGCGCGGAAGAACCCGACCAGGCCGTCGGTCGCGTAGCAGTAGGTCCGCGTCTGCTTCCCGTTCCCGTACATGAGCAGTGGGCGGTCCGCCTTGATCGCGGAGGCGAAGTTCGGCAGGACCCGGTAGTCCTTTTCCTTCATCTCCGGACCATACACGTTGAACGGCCGCACCACCACGGCCGCCACCTGGAAGTAGTTCGCGTAGATGTAGCACAGGGTCTCGCAGACCCGCTTGCCCTCGTCGTAGCACGACCGCGGACCCATGGAAGAAACGTACCCCCGGTACGTTTCCGGGGTCGGCACGAACTTCGGGTCGGGATCGCCGTAGATCTCGCTCGACGAGAAGCAGAGCATGCGCGCGCCGTCGCGCTTCGCGAGGTCGAGCACCTGCCGCGTGCCCAGGAACGAGACGTCCAGGGTCTCCAGGGGCTTTGCCCTGTAGTACGCGGGGCTCGCGATGCCGGCCATGTGCACGGCGAAGTCCACGTGGTCCTTGAAATCGAACCCCACGGAGAGGTCGTGGTGGATGAACGTGATGTCCCCGGGGCGCTTGACGCCCTCGCGGATGTCCTTCGCCGCCTCGACGGTGTCGAGCGCCAGAAGCCGGCAGGGCTTCGCCAGCACGGCCGCGTTCAGGTGGTCGACCGCACGGACGAACCAGCGGCCGAGGAAGCCGCCCGACCCGGTGAGCAGGAGGGTCTTGCCCTCCAGCGCCCGGGCCTCGGCCCCGAGCCCCGTCGCAATGTCTTTTAGGTCCTGTTCGTCCATCGGCGTCCTCCTGTCGGTCTAAATCACGGTCGGGTCGGGCAAGGGCACGATAAGGTCCGGCGCCTTCAGGCCGCGCGCGGCGAATAGATCGCGGATCTTTTTCGCGATCGACTCGGCGAAGTTCCAGGCGAAGATGACGACGGCCTGCGGGGGCCGCTCGAGGAGCGCCGACGGAGCGAGCACGGGGATGTGGAGGCCCGGGGAACGAAGGCCGATCTTCAGCGGCGAATCGTCGACGAGGTAATCGATCGAGGCGCTCGAAAGCCCCATCGTGTACATGAGCGTCGTCGTCTTGGCCGGCACCCCGTATCCGGCGATGACGGCCTTCCCCTTCTTGTAGTCCCCGAGGAGCGCCCGCAGGCGTTGCGAGGCCGCGTCGATCCGGCTCCGTAGGCGCTTGAACGCAACCGCCGAGGTCCAGGCCTCCTCCTTGAGGTCCCACTCGGGCCGCTCGAGGAACGGAGGCTCGGCCCGGACGAAGACCCGGATCGAGCCGCCGTGCGTGGGCACCGGCACCACGTCGAAGACCCCCAGCCCGTGCCGCTTGAAGAACGGAATGAGCGGGCCGACGGCGTGGTAGCTCACGTGCTCGGCGTAGATCATGTCCCAGAGGCCGTTCCGTACCATGTCGACGACGTACTGGACCTCCATGACGAAGATGCCACCGGGCGCGAGAACCGCGTGCACGCCGCGCACGACGCCCGCGAGATCGTCGATGTGCGCCATGCAGTTGTTGGCGGCCACGAGGGCGGCGGGCCCGTACTTCCCGACCACCTGGCGCGCGGTCGCCTCGGTGAAGAAGTCGGGCCAGGTCTCGACTCCGGAGGCCGTCGCCGCCGCCGCGATCTTCCGCGCGGGGTCGATGCCGAGGACGTCGAGCCCCTTTTCCCGGAACGCCCGCAGCAGGACGCCGTCGTTGCTCCCGATCTCGACGACGCGGTCGCCGGCCCCGAGCCCGAACCGCCGCGTCACTTCGTCCGCGTACGACTGGAAGTGCCGGACGAACACGGGACTCGTCCCGCTCGCGTAAACGTAGTCTCCGAACAGGACCTCCGCGTCGACGACGGCGCCGAGCTGGACGTGGCCGCACGCGCGGCACCGGAAGAGGTCCTGCGGGAAGACTTCCTGCGGCGCCGGCGTCTTCACGAATGCGTTCGCCGGCGGCGTCGGCGGCAGGGACAGGACCTGCTCGAGGTGTCCGGCGTCGCAGAGCCGGCAGATCTCGCGCCGGCGCACCATGCCCGTCAGCTCACCGGGCGATCAACGGCGGATTCAGCCGGATGAGGTCCTTCTCGTAATCCGCCTGGTCGCGATGCCGGTCGGCCACCGTGATGAAGATGCTGTCGGCGAGGAACTTCATCGCGTGGTCGATCCCGGGCGGCGTGAAGACCGCCTGGCCCGCCTTCACGATCAGGCGCTTGCTGGGCCGCGCGGCTCCCGGCTTGCGCTCGACGTAGAGCATCCGCCCCGTGACGAAGTAGCAGAGGTGGCTGTCCTGGCGGTGCCGGTGGTTGGCGCGGATCGTGCCCTTCTTGCTCGATATCACGACGACGGACCCGAACCGGGTCCCCAGCGTGCGCGAGGACGCGATGACGTGGAGACTGCCCCGCCGGTCGACGTGGGGCCGCTCGAGTTTGGGGACGGTTGGGACCTTCTTCCACCACTTGGTGCGCTTCGGGATGTCCATGGTTCGGCTATTATCCCCTCAGTAGAGCTTCCGCGTCCACGTCGGGGGCGCGCCCGTCGCCAGCTCGAGCCCGTGCTTGAGGTAGGCGAAGGGCTGGGGGCCCACCGTCAGGGCCCAGGCGACCATGCGCCGGACGCCTTCCCGGATGGGGACCGTGGTCCGGTAGCCCAGCAGACGCTGGGCTTTCCGCTGGGAAGAGAAGGCGTCCGAGACCTCGAGCGGCCGGCCGGCCCGCCAGGTCCTCGGCTTGAGGTAGGCCGGCACGGCGCGGTCGCCCCCGAAGAACTCCCGGAGCACGAGCGTCGCGAGGTGGTTGAGCGAAATATCCTCCTCGGGGCCGATGTTGAAGATCTCGCCGTGGCATCGCTTCGACAGCCCGGCCCGGATCACGTAGGGCGTGAAGTCCTCGATGTACGTGAACGCGCGCTTCTGCGTGCCCTGGCCGTAGATCCAGAAGGGCTTCCCGTTCATGAGGGCGTTGATCCAGATCGCGATGACGTTGCGGTAGGGGTCCCGCAGGTTCTGGCGAGGCCCGTAGACGTTGTGCGGGCGGATGATCGTGTACTGGAACCCGTGGACCCGGGACAGGATCTCGGTCACGTGCTCCATCGCGGCTTTGGACACCGCGTAGACGTCCTCGGGCTTCCGCTCCATCTCCTCGGTGAACGGGGGCTTCTGGCGCCCGTAGACACTCATGGAGGAGGCGAGGACGATCTTCTTCATCCCGGCCCGGAGCCCCGCGACGAGCGTGTTCGTGTACATCATCAGGTTGCGCTCGGTTGTGCGCACCGGTGTGAACTGGGACCCGCCCTCGGTGGCATAGGCGGCGTCGTGAAAGACGAGCTCGGGGCGGACCCGGCGCATGTACCGCTCGACCGAGGCGTGGTGGCGCAGGTCGAGCTCCGTGAATCGGACGCCCTCGGGCACGTTGGAAATGTACCCGCCCGAGAGGTCGTCCACGCCGTACACGTCGTAACCCAGCCGCACGAGCGCCTCCGCCTCGTGGCTCCCGTGCAGGCCGGCCACGCCTGTCACGAGCACGCGGCGGACGCGCAGGCGGTCGGGCCCGATACCCAGCATGTCCGGCATTATCGCACGCGGCACGCGAAATGCGCGTAGGATAGACCACGTGCTAACCCGGAACCGAGCCCGCCCCCACGCCGCTCGGGCGGAACGGCTCCGGTCCCTGATCGTCGAGTCGATCCGCTCCCTCGGCCTCTCCCGCAAGGAACACAACCGTCTCGCGGGCCTCCTGCGCGAGGAGGCGACCCGGACGGAATCCCCCGCGCTCGCCTGGCTCGTCCGGGAAATGGACGAGGGCGAACACCAGATGCTCACTTCCCGGACCAAGCTCGTCGAGGCGAATCTCCGCCTGGTGGTCTCGATCGCCAAGCGCTACGCGAACCGCGGCCTTCCCTTCCTCGATCTGATCCAGGAGGGCAACCTCGGCCTGATCCGGGGAGCGGAGAAGTTCGAATTCCGGCGCGGCTTCAAGTTCTCGACCTACGCCACGTGGTGGATCCGGCAGGGGATCACGCGCGCGCTCGCGGACCAGGCGCGGACCATCCGGGTCCCGGTCCACATGATCGAGGCCATCCACGAGCTCGCGAACATAACCCGCGACCTCACGCGCGTCCTCGGCCGGGAGCCCACGGAAGAGGAGCTGGCGACCAAGCTCCACGTGCCCGCGGAACGCATACGCCTCCTGCGCAAGGTCGCGCAGCAGCCGGTTTCCCTCGAGACGCCCGTGGGCGAGAACGGCGACACGCTCCTCGGCGACCACGTCATCGACCGGCATGCGGCCTCGCCGGCGGCGACGGCCGCCGAGGCCATGCTCCGGCGCCGGGTGGAACGGGTGCTCGGCACCCTCAAGGACCGCGAGGCCGAAGTGCTCCGCCTGCGGTTCGGCCTCGGCACGAACGACCGCGCGCACACGCTGGAGGAAGTCGGCACCGTGTTCCGGGTGACCCGGGAGCGGATCCGCCAGATCGAGGCGAAAGCCCTGCGCCGCCTGCGACACCCCTCAAGAGCGCGCCACCTGCGAGGCCTGCTCGAGAACTGACATCCGAAGACGGATGTCTCTGGGTCTCCGCAGACGCGGAAACCCAGCGGCTCGAGGACGCTAGCCCTTCCCGAGGGTCTCCAGGCAGGCGCGCAGGACCTGATCCACCGTCACCTTCCGCAGGCACGCCTGGTCGAACGGACACGTCGTGCTTGCGCACGGCTTGCACGGCACCCTGCGCTCGACCACGCGCACGCGCGTCCCCACCGGCATCCACTCGGACGCCTCGTTCGTCCCGCTGAACACGATCACGGAGGGCGTGCCGATGGCCGCCGCGACATGACCGGGCCCCCCGTCGTTGCCGACGAAGAGCCTGGCCCCCTTGATGACTGCCGCGAGCTCGAAGAGCCCGAGCCGGCCACGCAGGTCCAGGCAGGACGCCTTCGGCAGGGCGCGGACGAGCGGCTCGCCGTGCGACTCCTCCCCCGGGCCCGCGAGGACCGCGACGGGGGCGCGAAGACGCGCCGCGAGCTCGCGGCCCACCCACGCGAAACGCTCCGGCATCCACCGCTTGACCGCGTTCCCGGCCCCCACATGGACGGCAACGTATCCGCCCTTCCGGCCGGCCCTGTGGGCGGCGGCGGCCACGTCCGCGGCGGTCACCGGAAACTCCGGCGCGAGATCCTCGACGGGAACGCCGAACTCGCGGAGGGCCCCCGCCATCCGCCCGGCCTCGTGTCCCTCCCGCGGCCAGCGCGCGCAGTGGCTGATCCCGAAACCGAACCCGCCCGCGTCGAATCCGAGCCGGGCCCGGGCGCCGGAGAGCGAGAGCAGGAGGCTGTCCAGCCGGTTGTGGTACCGGAGATCCACGGCGAGGTCGAACCGCCGCGCCCGAAGCGTCCTCGCGAGCGCGAGACAGGCGCCCAGGTTCGCGGAGACTCCCGAGCCCGGCCGAATCCAGGGGACGTCCGCCGTCAGGACCTCGGCCACGCCCGGCAGGCGCGCCGCGAGGTCCGCGGTCGCGGGCCGGACGACCATCGTGATGCGGGCCTCCGGAACCCAGGCGTGGAGGGCGCGCAGGATGGGCGTGGCCATGATGACGTCCCCGAGGTGATCGAGCTTGATGAAGACGAGGCTGCGCACCCGGGCTCCCTGGAGCATGGAGTTCCGCCGCGCGGGCCCCAGGAGGGCCCGGGCCAGGATGGATGCGGGACGGAGCCCCGCCGCGAGCACGGCCTTCGTCCACCGGCGCGGCTGGGGCCGGACCGCCGGTTCGAGTTCGTGCACGGGCGGAGCCTGCACGCGGGCAAGAAGAAGCTCCCCGGGGCCCAGCGGGCCGTCCTTCACGGCTGAAGCCGCACGAGGAAGGTCGCCCCGTCGTCGATCACGATCCGGTGCCGGGCCAGGACCCGGCGCACGAGCGCGGTCCGGTCGGGCGTCATGAACTCCTCGTGGCGGGCCGCCAGATACCGGGCGCCCCGGGCCACGAAACCCAGCAGGAACGCGTCGCCGCCCGCCGCGAGATCGTTCACGTGCGCGTTCCAGCCATGGCGCCGGGCGTGGTACAACGCCGTGGGGTCCTTGTGGTCCAGCGAGACGATGAGGGCGTCCGGCTCCGTGTGTTCGCGGATCGTGATCGCGAGGCGCCAGCTCCCGGACTCCTCGGGACTCTCGGACGCCGACACCTCCGCGTAGCGGTACGCCGAGAACACGAGACAGGCCCCGAGCAGGATGGTCGCCACGGCCGCCCCGGGCGCCCGCCACATGCGCGCCCGCCACTTCCGCCCGAACGTCCGGCCCATGACCGCGGCGGCGGGCGGGAGGAACCAGACCTGGTAGTGCTCGTGCACCCAACTGCCGCGCGACGCGACCACGGTCGCGATCAGGGCCCCGAGGAGCCACGCGTCGAACACGTCCTCGCGCCGCCGCCGTCCGAGCATCATCCCCCAGCCGAAGATCAGGAATCCGGGCCAGGTCAGGTGCTTGCCCGCGAGGCGCTCGAAGATGATCCGGTTCCAGAACCCGAGCGTCGCCACGAGCCGCCAGTCTCCCCACTTGTCGGTCCCGTACCGCCAGTCGCCCATGAGCGAGAGCCCCGACTCCACCAGGAGGGTGCCGGACCATCCGTACCACCACGCGACGGGCGCGAGCACGAGCACGACGAAACCCCAGAGCGCGGGACGCCGGACCATCCGCCACCCGTGCCGGTGCCAGGCGAGCAAGGCCAAGGGCAGGCCGATGTAGAGGGACACGATCTTGAGCAGGCACCCGAGGGCGATACACAAGGCCGCCAGCCAGAAGGCGTGCACCTTTCCGCGCGCCAGCCACCGGTCGAACGCCCAAACGCCGCCGATGAGCGCGGCGAGCATGGGCGACTCCACCATGAAGGCGCGGCCGTAGTAGGCGTTGAGCGGCAGGATCGCGAGAAAGAACGCGGCCCAGGCGGCGGCGCGCCGGCTGGCGACGCCGGCGACGAGGCCGTGGAGGAAGACGATAGCGAGCAGGGAGCACAGGATCGAGAGCCACCGGCCCAGCCAGTCGTGCTCGCCGAACACCCGGTAGAGGCAGGCCACCGAGAAATGGTACGCCGGAAACTCCATCTGTACGACCCCGCCGGGCGGACTCCCGACGCCGCCCCAGTCCACGGTGGGCCGCATGAACTGAAAGCCGTGGGCCGCGTAGTTGCGCGCGATCGACGCGTTGTCGCATTCCCGCCACGAGTTCGTCCCCAGCAGGGGCGCGTCGCTGTGGAAGAAACGGATCGCCAACGCCACCCCCAGCACCCACCGGAGATCGCGGGAGGCCCGCCAGAGCGCCATGCGCAACAGGATACTGGATTCCCCCCCAGGCTGTACCATGGAGCCCTGGTACAACGACCCATGGCGAAACGTCCGAAATCCGCACCCGCCGCCCCGGCTCGCCCCGGCGGCCCGGCGCGCCCCCCGCGGGAGTTCGCGCTGGCCGCCATGCTGGCCGCCTCCCTCGCCTGGGCCTGCGTCGCCGTGTTCTGGGCCGTCCGGACCTGGCCCCAGAACTTCCCGACGGCCCGCATGCTCGTCGTGATCTGGGCCGGGCTTCCCGGCTGGACGTGGTCGGGAGCCATGATCCGGGTGGGCACCTACGCCGCGACCGCCCTCCTAGTGCTCGGCGCTCTCGGCCTCGCGCTCGGCGCCGGCCAGGCCGTGGCCCGGCTCGCCGCCCCGCGAGGGAACCGCGCCTCGTTCGCCCTCACCCTCGCGCTCGGGTTCGCCGGCCTGTCGCTCGCAGTGACCGGGTGCGGGTTCGCGGGGCTCATGTCCCGCCTGCCCCTGCGCCTGCTGGCCCTCGGCGCGCTCGGCCTCGGCCTCCGCGAGCTGGCCGCCCGCCGCGCCGTCCTCGGCGAAGCCGGGGGGACATTCCGCGACCAGCCCGCCTCCACCGCCTTGTCGCTCGCCGCGGCCGTGGTCCTCTGGATCGTCTTCACGGCCCTCCCCGACACGCACGAGGACCCCCTCGTCTACCACTGGGCCGCGCCCGAGTACTTCCTCCGCGTCGGCCGCCTCGTCGGCGTGCCCTGGCACTTCCAGTGGCACAACCCCCTCGGGATCGAGATGCTCTTCGGCTTCGGGCTCGCGCTGGCGGGGCCTTTGGGCATCAAGGCCATGAACCTCGCGCTCGTCGTGACCGCGCTCCTCGCGACCGCGGCCCTCGCGCGCCGGTTCGACCCGCGGGCCCGGGGCTGGGCCGCCGCGACGATCCTCGCCCTCTCCCCCGCCGTCGCCGAGCAGGTCTGGATCGCGAAGAGCGACCTCGGGCTCGTGACGTTCTGGGCCGCCGCGTTCCTCGCACCGCTGGAATGGCCCCTCTCCCGCCCCGGCGGGGCCATCGCGGCCGGCGTCCTCGCGGGATTCTGCGGAGCCGTCAAGTGGACCGCCGTCTTCCCGCTCACCGGGCTCGCGGCCTGGCTCCTCCTCAAGGGGCCGCGCCGAAACGGCGTCGTCCTTATCGCCGTCGCCGCCCTCGTGACCGCGATCGCTTGGCCGCTGCGGAACTGGCTCACGGCGGGCAATCCCGTGCTGCCGTTCCTCTCGCGCTGGTTCGACGTCCCGTGGTGGGGCCCGGATTTCGAGAAGGCCGTCCACACGTACGCGGGGCGCGTGACCCCCGCGGGCCAGATCTCCCAGATGTACTGGCTCCTCGCGTGGCGCGACGTCTTCGGCGAGCCGAACGCGCTCGGCCTCGCTCTCGCGGCGCTGGCCCCCTTGGGGCTCGCGGCGTTTCTGCCGCCCGCCGCCGCGGCCGCTTGCGCGGTGAGCGTGCTGACCTTCCTGATCCTCTTGACGGAGCGGAACGCCCGGTTCCTCCTCCCCCTCGTGGCGCTGGTCGCCGCCGCGGGCGAGGCCGCCGCCCTGACCCTGCGCGGCACCTGGCCGCGGGTGGGCCGCGCGGTCTGGATCGTCCTGCTCGGAGGATCGGTCCTGCACCTCGGCGCCAAGGTCGTGGGCTTCATCTCGCCCTACGGCTGGTGCTGGACCTTGGGGTTGATGACGAACGGGGAGCTCCACCGGGCGGAATCGACCGTGCTCGAGGAGGTCCGGACCTGGTCCGCCGCCAACCTTCCCGCCGACGCCCGGATCCTGCTCGAGGGCGAGCAGAAGCGGTTCGGGTGGCGCCAGCCGGTCGTAAGCGCCCACGTCGTCGTCGTTCCGCTCCCGTGGCGCTGGGCGAAGGCGTCGTGGAGCGCGGACGACCTGGCCAAGAAGTGGCGCCAGGCGGGAATAAAATACGTCGCGCACAACCTCGTCTCGGCCCGGTTCCGGCACCAGATATGGTTCTCGGGGCCCGGGTGGGACGACCGGGCCCTGAAGATCTACCGCGCGTTCGGCCTCCGCTACCTGACCGAGGTGCACCGCTCGGCGCACCTCGACTACCTCAACGGCTTCTACTACGTCCTGCGCGTCGACGCCCGGCCCCATCCCCCCCGGCGCACGGTGCCCGTCCTCCCTTGGACGGAGGCGCTCTTCGCATACGCCAACGCGGCCTCCAAGCCGGCCACCGCCGCGCTCGGGCGGCAAGCCACGCTCGAGACCCTCGCGCGGGTGCCTGACGTCGAGGACGCGGTCGAACAGGCGGCCATGAACCTGCACTCGCTCGGCGACAACCGAAGCGCCATCGCCCTGAACCGGGCGCTGGCCGGGGTCGGGTACGACGGCGAGGCGGCCTGGTTCAACCTCGCGGACGAGGAGAGCCGGGCCGGATTCCGGCGCGCCGCCTTCGTCGCCCTGCGCCAGGAGAACCGCCTGTCGCCCTCGTTCAACGACAAGATCCTCGAGCTCGAAGCCGTCCTCTTCTATAACTGGATGCTCGAGCGGGCGAAGGTGGGCGATCTCGAGGGATGCTGCCGCCTGCTCGACATGTGCCTTCGCGCCAACCCCGGCTTCCAGGCCGCCGTTTCCGCGTCCGACCAGCTCGGGTGCGAGCACGGACGGTCGGTGCGCCCGGTCGGGAAGTTCCTCTTCACCAAGTGACGGCGGTCCTCGCGGCCGGGCTCGGATGGGCTGCGCTCGTCCTCGTCCAGGCGTCCGCGGGCTGGCCGGAAGCCGGAGGCGCGTTCCATAGCCTGCTCGCCGCCTGGGCCCAGGGCCCCGACGGTTCGTGGGGCGGCGTGCTGACCCAGGCTGCCCGGGTCCTGGCCGCGGCGGGGCTCGTCCTCGGCGCCCTCGCGGCCGCGCTGGGGACGGGCGACGCGGCGTCGCCGCTCATAGGGCGGCGGCGGCTTCCGCTCGCGCTGTCGCTGCCCTTGGGGCTAGCCCTGCTCTCGGCCGCGACGGCGGGTCTCGGGCTCGCCGGGGCCATGACGCCCGGGGTCCTGCGCGGCCTCGCCCTGGCCGCATGCCTCAATGGATTCCGCGCCATTCGCGCGCGGGGGCCGGAGCTCGCGGCCGCCGGCCGCTCGTTTGCCTCCGAGCCGGTCTCGACGGCCGTCGCGTGCCTCCTCGCCGCCGCGCTCTGGCTCGCGCTCGCCACCCTCCCCGATTCCCACGAGGACGCGCTCGTGTACCACTGGGCCGCGCCCGAGGCGTTTCTGCGCGCGCACCGCATCCACGCCGCCGTCCAGCACTTCCAGTGGCACGGTCCCCTCGGCGTCGAGATGCTCTTCGCGCTCGGACTCGCGGTCGCGGGCGTGGCCGGACTCAAGGCCGTCAACCTCGCCCTGCTCGCCGCCGCCGTCGCCGGGGCGGGCGCGCTCGCCCGCCGTCTCGACCCCCGGGCCCGCGGCTGGACGGCCGTCGCCCTGCTCGCCCTCGCGCCGGCGCTGGTCCGCTACGTGTGGATGGCCAAGAACGATCTCGGGGCGGTGGTCTACTGGACCGCCGCGGCCCTCTCCATGCTCGCGGGGTCCGCTGGATCCGGGCGCGGCGCGCAACGCAGCACGCGACGCGCTGCGCTATTGGCCGGCCTGTTCGCGGGCGCCTGCGCGGCGACGAAGTACACGGCGATCTTCCCCCTCGCCGGGCTGGTCGCCTGGTTCGTCCTGCATCGTCCGAGTCCGCGGACGATCCTCCTCGCGGTCCTTTCGGCGGCGGCGACCGCCGCCGTGTGGCCCGCGCGGGACTGGCTGGTCACCCGCGACCCCTTCTACCCGCTGGGTCCCTCTTCCCTGCACGGGCTTTTCTGGAGCCCCGAGTACACGGACTGGCTCCACCGGTATGCCGAGCAGGTGACCCCCGTCCTGACCGAGCGGCCCTCGTACTGGCTGCTCGCCTGGCGCGACTCGCTCGCGGACCCGGCCCAATTCGGGATCGCGCTCGCCGCCCTCGCCCCGCTCGGGCTGGTCGCCTTCCTCCCGGGCGGCGCGGGGCTGGCGTGCGCCGTGGCGCTCCTCGTGTTCCTCGCCCTGCTCGGGGAGCGGTCGACGCGGTTCCTCCTGGCGCTGGCGCCGCTCCTGGCGGCCGGCGGCGAACTCGCCCTGCTCGCCCTCCGGTCCGCCCGGCCCCGGCTGGCGGCGGCCGCCTGGTTGGTCCTGGTCGCCGCCGGCGCCGTCCACCTGGCCGTCGGGACCGCTCTCGAGCTGCCGGGCGACGACTGGGGCTTCCTCGCTGGCCGGCTGCATGGGCCTAAGTTCTTCGCCCGCCGGTACACGGCCGAGGAAGAGCTCCGCGCCTGGTGCGCGGACCGGTGCCCCGCGTCCGAGCGGATCCTGCTGACCGGAAGCGACCGGCGGTTCGGGTTCCGCCAGCCCGTCGTGAGCGCCCACCCGGTCACGATGCCGCTTCCCTGGCGCTGGGCGAAGGAGTCGTGGACCCCCGGGGAGCTCGCGAAGAAGTGGCGGCAGGCGGGCATCGGGTGCATCGCGCACAACCTCGTCTCCGGACGCTACCGGCACGAGGCGTGGTTCCCGTGGCCCGCGTGGGACGACCGCGCGCTGGGCGTCTACCGCGCATTCGCCCGCCGGTACCTCGTCGAGGTCCATCGCACGCCGTACCTCGACGCCCTCAACGGCCTGTTCTACGTCCTGCGGGTCGACCGGCGGCCCCACCCGGCGGCCGCCACGGTGCCGGTCCTGCCGTGGACCGAATCGCTCTTCGCCCGCGCGAACCAGACCGCGCGCCGGAGCTTCCTGCGCGACGAGAGCCTCGCCCTCACGCGCGACGCGCTCGCGCGGCTGCCCGACGTGAACGACGCCATGGAGCAGGCCGCGACCCTGTACCACCAGCTCGGCCGGCTCGACCTCGCGCTCGCGCTCAACCGCGCGCTCGCCCGCGACGGGTTCAACGGGGAAACCGGCTGGTACGAGCTCGCGGTCGAGGAGAGCTACGCCGGCCGGCGCGCTCCCGCGTTCGCCGCGCTCCGGCACCGGTCGCGGTACGCCGCGTATTTCAGCGAAGATACGGACACTCTCGTGGCCGGGCTCTTCCTCAACTGGGCGGAAGCGCGAGCGCGGGCCGGAGATTCGGCGGGCGCCTGCCGCCTGCTCGGCATCCTGTTCCGGACCGCGCCCGGCCACGGCCCCGCCACCGCGCTTGCCCGCCGGCTCCGGTGCGCCGGAAGCGGCGCCCCATGAACGCGCTCCTGGCCGTCGCGATTGGCTGGAGCCTGCTCGTGGTCGCGCAGACCCTCGGCAGTTGGACGGAGGCAGCCGATCCGCTGCGCGCGCTGATTCGTGCCTGGGCGATCTCCCCCGAATGGACCATGGCCGGAGGGTTGGCGCAGGCCGGCCGGGTCGCGGCCACCGTGGGGCTGACCCTCGCCGCCCTCCTCGCCGCACTCGGGGCTGGCGAGGCGGTCGCCGGACCCGTTACGCCGCGGCGCGGGAGGCTCCCGCTCGTCGTATCGTTTGCGCTCGGGCTGGGCACGCTCTCGGCGCTGGCGGCGGGGCTCGGATTCGCCGGCCTCCTGGCGCCCGGGGCCCTCCGGGTCCTCGTGGTCGGCGCCATCGCCCTCGGGCTGCGCGCCGCGCACGCCCGCCGCGCGGAGTTCGCCGCCGTCGCGCGGTCGTTCGCGGGGGAACCCGTGGCCACCGCCGCCGCGCTGGTCGCGGCAGCCGTTCTCATGGCCCTCCTCGCCTCGCTCCCCGACACGCACGAGGATCCCCTCGTCTACCACTGGGCGGCTCCCGAGGCATTCCTGCGCGCGCACCGGATCTACCCCGCCGTCCAGCACTTCCAGTGGCACTGGCCGCTCGGCGTCGAGATGGTCTTCGCCTGCGGCCTCGCGACCGGCGGTGTGGCCGCGGTCAAGGCCGCGACTCTCGTCTTCCTCCTCCTCGGATGCGCCGGCGCCTCCTCGATCGCGCGGCGCCTCGATCGCGGGGCGGCCGGCTGGACGGCCGCCTGCCTCGTCGCCCTCGCCCCCGCGATCGCGTACCACGCATGGCTCGCCAAGAACGACCCCGGGGTCACGGCTTTCTGGGCCGCAGCCGTCGTCGCCATGCTCGCGTGGCCTCCCCGCTCGGCGCGCGGCGCCCTCATCGGGGGCATTCTCGCCGGCTTCTGCGCCTCGACGAAGTACACGTCGTTCCTCCCCCTCGCCGCGCTCGCCGTCTGGTTCGGCCTCCGGCGTCCGGGCCTCCGGGCGCTCGGGCTCGCGGTCGGCGCGGCCGTGGTGGTGGCCGCGCCCTGGCCCGCGCGCGACTGGCTCCTGACGCGCGACCCGTTCTACCCGCTGGGACCCGAAGCCCTGCACGGACTCTGGTGGGCGCCCCCGTACACCCGCGCCCTTCATCTGTACGCCCAGCAGGTGACCGCGATCCCGGCGGGAGGTCATCCCGGCCTGTGGCTGTCCTGGCGCGACGCGTTCGCGGACCCCGGCCAGGCCGGCCTCCCGCTGGCCGCCCTCGCGCCGCTCGGACTCGTCCTCTGCCTCCCCGGAGCCGCGGGCGTTGGCGCCGCCGTCGCCCTCGCCCTCTTCCTCGTGACGCTCACCGAGTGGGACTTCCGGTTCCTGCTCCCGCTCGCGCCGCTCATCGCCGCCGGGGGCGAAGTCGCGCTGCGGCGTCTCCGGGATCTCGCGCCCCGCTACACTTCCGCGGGCTGGGCGATCCTTGCCGCCGTTGGGAGCGCGCACCTGCTCGTCCGGGTCATCGTCCAGCTCCCGCCGGACGACTGGAGCTTCCTTACCGGCCGGCTCGCCGGCCCCGCGTTCTTCGCCCAACGGTACACGGCCGACGAGGAAATCCGCCGGTGGTGCGCGGACCGCCTACCCCCCTCTGAACGGATCCTGCTGACCGGGAGCGACAAGCGGTTCGGGTTCAGCCAGACGGTCGTGAGCAGCCACGTCGTCACGATGCCGCTCCCGTGGCGCTGGGCGAAGGAGTCGAGGACCCCGGAGGAGCTGGCGAAGAAGTGGCGGCAGGCGGGCATCGGATGCATCGCCCACAACCTCGTCTCCGGCCGGTTCCGGCACCAGGGCTGGTTCACGGGCCCGCCGTGGAGCCCGCGCATGCTCGGCGTGTACCGCGCGTTCGCCAAGCGGTACTTCACCGAGGTCCACCGCTCCCCCCGGATGGACTACGCCAACGGCTTCTTCTACGTCCTGCGCGTCGAGGCCCGCCCGCATCCCGAGGCCCGCACGGTGCCCGTCCTGCCCTGGACCGAGGCGGTCACCGTCGATGTCCGCATCGCCGGAAACACGGGCGCCTCGAAGGCGAAATGCCTCGACCTGACAGACCGGGCCCTCCGGCTGCTGCCCGACGTGGACGACGCGGTGGAGACGGCCGCCTACGCGTGCGCGCAGACGGGCGCCTTCAACAAGGCGCTCGAGCTGAACCGCGCGCTCGCCGCCCGGGGATTCGACGGCGAGATCGGATGGTACGAGCTCGCCGTGAGCGAGAGCTTCCTCGGCCGCCGTCCCGCCGCATTCGCGGCCGTGCGGCGGTGGACGGGGCTGGTCGGCGGGCTCGATCCCCGCGCCCACGAGCTGGCCGCGACCGTCTTCGTCAACCTCGCGGGCGCCCGCGTGCACGCCGGCGACGGGGCCGGCGCCTGCCGCCTGCTCGCGATCGCGCTCCGGGTCAAGCCCGGCTTCCCGCAGGCGCTCGCGGGCCTCGCCGATCTGCGCTGCCCGCCTGTGAGGTAGGACACGGCGCGCAGCGCGCTCGCGGGAGTATGATCGGGGCGTCATGGCACCACGGAAACCGGCACGCAGGAAGAAAGTCAGGGACCTGAGGCGGTCGCGTAGCTTCTATCCGATCGGAACCCGGATCGCGGACGGCTATGGGCTGGACCTCGACCGCGAGGCCCGGGACGGAGTCCCGGGCACCCGACTCGGGATGCCGCCAGAAGAGCCGGAGACGGTGCGGTTCACGCCCCTTCATCCTGCCGCCGTCCTCGCGCTTGTCGCAGTCGTGGCGGGGATGATCATCCTCCTGCCGCATCACCAGCGCCCCTCGCCACCCGCCAATCCCGAGGTAACCCGCCACTACGCGGACATGCGCGCCGCAGGCCATGCCGGGGCGCTCGCCGCCGGCTGGGTCCCTTCGTTCGTTCCAGCCGGTGCGACCGACATCTATGAACGGCACAATGATTCGACCAGCGAAGGATGGCTCGCCTTCAGATTCCCGCCCGACGAGGGCCCGCGGATGACCGACCGCTTCCATCTCTGGAAGTTGTCCGAGGGACGCCTCGAGATCCTCTCTGTTCTCGGCCCCCCGGATGCCTGGTGGCCCGACAAGCTTCGAGGCCGGATTGCGGTAGATGCGCGCCTTCCCCCTTGGGAGATCTACTACACTGGCCGGTGCGCCACCGGTAAACCCATCCGCGAGCGCATTGCCGTCGACTGGAAGAACTCCCGCGCCTACCTGTGGCGCGAGGCGCGGTGACGCCATGACCACGCCCGACCTGCACGAGATGACCGTCAAGGAGATCCGGATCGACGGCGATCAAGCCGCGATCGTGTTCGCGGACGCCGGGACCGGCGACATCCTCCCGTACCCGGCCGAACCGGCCGCGGCCCATGCTCTCCAGCTCGAGCTGGACGGCACGCCAGGCGGGAAGCTGACAGTATCGAGCCTGCTCGAGAACACGATCGCGCATCTCGACGGCAAGTTCGTCCGCGCCGAGATCGCGTTCAGCCCGCGCCCCGGTCCGTCCGCCCATCTCGTCCTGTCCCAGGAGGGCCGCGAGGGGAAGATGCCGGCCCGGATCACGGACGCGGTCGCGCTCGCCCACCGGCACCAGGTCCCCGTCTGCGCAACCGCCGAAGCCCGGCAGCGGATGTGCGTCCACGCGGGCGAGACCGGGGCCTCGACGGCCACCATGGATTGGAACGAGACGTACCGCCTCGTGATGGGGTTCACCGCGCTCGGCCGTGTGGACGACGCGATCCCCGGGCTACTCCGGCTCCGGGAGCTCGAGCCTTCCCGCGAGAGCTGGTGCGCGCCGCTGGGCGCCTTGTACCGGAAGAAGGGCTGGCTCACGCACGCGGCCGCCGGGTACGCAAAGGCCCTCGCGTGGAGCGTTCGGGAAGGCTACCTCACCAGCGCGGCCGAGATCGCCCGGGAGATGGGGATGATCGCCTTCGGCGCCGTACCCCCGATGACGCTCCAGGCCCCGGCGGTCATCGAGGACTTCGCCAGCCCGCAGTTCAACAACGAATGGTGGGGCGCCGGCGAGGTCGTGCCCGCGCCCGGGGGGCACCCGGGCATGGCGTACCGGCTCGGCCTCGACCGTAAGTGGATGATCGTCAGGCTCCTCGGCGGCCATACATGGGAGGGAGCCCGGGCCGTCTGCCTCGACGTCTTCGTCGCGCCCGAAGCCGTGGCGGCCCAGCCGCTGCCCGTCGGCGTCTCGCTCTCGCTCGCGGGTCCGCGGCAGGGCTGGTATCACGTGGCCCCCCGTAATCTCGGCCCCGGATGGAACCGGCTCACGGTCCCGCTGGGCGACCCCATTTGGAACGAGGGGGAACGCAAGGCCCTCCGGCTCGACGGGAATCCGCTCGCGACGGTCACGGAATTCCAGATCGGCATGGATGATCGGCCGCCCTGCGGCGCCCTCTACCTCGCGAACATCCGGCTGGAGTAATGGTGCCGTTACACGTGACATCCCATTCCGCCGGTCGCTCGTTCATCGGTTCCCGTTCTCCCGATCCAGTCTTGCCCGGTCCACCTCGAGCAGGTGCCGGATGTCATCGGGCTTGGGTAGTGAGACCAAATAGCGGGAAACAAAGAGGGATTTGTCCAATCCAGCAGTGGCATACTCAACCTTCGCCTCGTCCTTGTCACTGCACAGGAGCAGGCCCACGGGAGGCTGGTCGCCCTCGGCCATCATCCGGTCCTTCCAGTAGTTGAGGTAGAAGTTCATCTGGCCGGCGTCCGCGTGCCGGAAGGCACGGATCTTGAGGTCGATGAGGAGATGACAGCGGAGAACGCGGTGGTAGAAGACAAGGTCAATGTAGTCGTGCTCGTTGCCAACCGTGATGCGCTTCTGGCGCGCCTCGAAGCAGAAACCGGTGCCCAGTTCGAGCAGGAACGCCCGCAGGTGGTCCAGTAGCGCCGTCTCGAGATCGCTCTCGCGGAGATGATGCTGTTCGGCCAGGCCCACGAACTCGAGAACATAGGGATCACGAATCAGGTCTGCAATTCCATCGCGCGCGCCATCCGCCTGTCGCCGCGCGGCGTCGATGACTGCGCGCTTATTCGTGGACAAACCGGTGCGCTCGAACAGAAGCGAGCCGATCTGACGTTGAAGCTGGCGCTTGGACCAATTCCCCCTGAGGATCTCGTTCTCGTAGAAAGCCCGCTTCCAGGGATCCTCCAGGCGTACGAGTTCCGCCAGGTGAGTCCAGGAAAAGCGCAACACGGCATCCCTGCTCAACGGTGTCGGGGACGAGACGCAGGAATTCCGCGCCGACGGTGCGGGTTTCCCTGCCTTCAGCGATTTCCGCACCGCCGGTGCGGAAATGGGAGCCAACTGCGGGTAATGGAGGTGGAGCAAACGCATCCGCTCCAACATGTCGGGACTTGTCCCCGCAACCCCCTTGCGCACGAGATCCTCCGAAAGCCGGGTCAGGAGCCCCGCCCCATACGCCGCGCGATCCTTCCCTTCCTGTTGATACTCGACGATGTGACCGCCGATAATCCAGTTGCGCAGGACCAGCGCCTGGTTGACCGCCACCACGGCGCGCGCTGCGGATTCCCGGTGAACCGCGGTGATGGCCTTGATGAGTGTCAGGTAGTTCATGCGTCCCGTTCCCACCCGAGTCGCTCTCATCGGCGTCCTCCTGATTCAACCGTAGCGCCCCAGCCCCGGCCTGGAACATGTAAAATGGCCGCCTTGCCAACAGGTGGGCAAACGGATCTCGACCTCCACCCCAGCGAATATCCGGCTGGAGTAGCCGGGCGCCCGAGCCGGGTTCCCCATATACTCGTGGGGTGGCGGACGCCGAAGAAGTCCTGATTCGCGCGCAGGCCGGGGACCCGGAGGCCTTCCGGGAGCTCTACCTGGCGCATCACGCCGCGCTCTACCGCTGGGCACTGGGCGAGCTGGGCAACCCCGAGGACGCCCGGGACGTCGTGCAGGAGGCCTTCGTCCGCGCCTGGGGTGCGCTCGCCGGGTTCCGCGGGGAATCCTCGTTCCTGCACTGGCTCTTCCGCATAGCCCGCAACCTCATCATCGACCGGGCCCGCTGGCGCCGCCGCCACCCGCAGGTCTCGCTCGACGAGCCGCTGGGACCGGATTCCGAGGAGACCCGCGGCGACGGAATAGCGGCGCGCGGCCCCGGGCCGGCCGAGGCCGCCGAGCACGACGAGCGCCTGTCCCGGTTCCGCCGGGCCCTGGCGTCGCTGCCCGAGGCCCAGCGCGCGGTCCTGCTCCTGCGCGAACAGGAGGGCCTCGCCTACGAGGCCATCGCGGTGCGGCACGGGCTCAACGTCGGGACCGTGCGCTCCCGGCTCGCCCGCGCCCGCGGGGCGCTCGCGGGCCTCATGCGGGACGGGGAGGAGCCGTCATGAGCGCGATCCCGTGGAACTTCCGCGCGCCTGCGACGTCTGGTCCATCAAGGAGGACTCTGCCATGAGCCAGGCCCACTTCAGCCTCGACGAGCTGTCCGCGTACCTGGACGGCGAACTCGAGCTCGACGAGTCCGGCCAAGCGCACGTGCGCGAGTGCCCGGCGTGCGCCCGCCTGTACCAGGAGCAGCTCGAGCTGCGCCGGCTCGCGCGGGCCACGGCGGAGCCCGTGCCGACCGGGACCATGTGGACCGAAATCGAGACCCGGATCGCGAAGGCGAAGCAGGCACCGGCTCCCCGCCGGTTCGGCTGGGTCCCGCGCGCGGGGTTCAGCCTCGCCGGCGCCCTGACCGCCGCCGGGCTGGCATTCATCCTCGTCCGGCCCGGCGGGCGGCGCGATGTGGCGGTCCCGGCGGCGCAGGAGACTCCTCCCGCGAATCAGCTCGCGTCCGCCCCGGCCGCGGACCGGAAGGCCGAGCGGGTCCCGGCCGCTTCGGCCGCCCGCGCTCGCCGCGCGAAGGCCGAGCGCGTCGCGGACGAGCCGGCCGCCCCGGCGTCCGAACCCGCCCCGGCGGCGACCGCTTCCGCTCCCGCCCGGGCTCCCGCGCCCGCCCCGGCCGCGCGGCCCGTCTTCGCCGCCCGCGCCTTCATCCTCACCGCCGACGCGATCCGGACGGAGAACCGCCGGCACATCCTCGCCGCGGGCCGGGTCGTCGTCGCGGCCAGGGTTCCCGGCCAGCCCTTCGTCGCGACCGTGGACGGGATCACGCGGACGGTCACCGGCAGTCTCGCGGCCGGGTACGCCGAAATCCTGAACCCGGGCGAGCGGCTGATCCTGACCACCGGATCAGCCGCCCCCCGGGTTACGAAACCCTGACCTGACCCGCGGGCTCAGCCGAGCCCGGCTACCGACCTCCCCTTCGGGGACCGGACCGTGTACCCGAACTCGACCGTCGCCGGCGTGCCCGGGGCCACCTCGATCCGCCACCGCTTGAGCCCCGGCAGGTCCGGGTCGTCGGGCAGGAGCCCGGGCGACACGTCGCCGAGCCTGATCTCGACGTCGGTCTGGCGCGACTCGGGGACGCGCTCGCGGACCTCGATGGTCCGGGTTCCCGCGTGGCCGCTCACGAGCGTCGTGACCCAGCGGTAACGGCGGTGCATTGTGCCGCGCGATCCGAAGCCGCCCTCCGTCACCTTCTGCTCCACGAGCCGGCGCTCGATCCGGAGCGAGGCGTCCTGGCCGAACCCGAGCGTGACCTCCTCGCCGGGAGCCACGGCCTTGAGCATGGTCGTTCCCACGAACTCGCCCCCCTGGAAGAGGTGCGCGGGGCCCGCGAGGAGCGGCGCGTCGGCCTGGTAGGTGAGCTTCGCCTCGACGAAGGCCGCGAGCGACCGCCGGGGTTCCGTCACGATCGAGAGCGCCGCCGGGTGGCTGGACTCCGAGATGCCCACCCGCCGCGCCTCGGCCCCGGACTTGACCGACACCGGCCGGGCGATCTCGAACCGCGCCGCGTACTCGGCCGAAGCCACCGTCGCCGGGTCGAACCCGATGGTCACCGGGTTGTCGGCCGGCCCGTCCCCGTCGGACGCTTCCCGGCGGGCGCGGGGCGCCGCCGACAGCACGACGCCGCCCCGGCGCTGGCCGGAGGCCTCCACCGCCCATCCCTCCCGGGGGTCCGGCGCCTGGGTGACCCCGGCCGGACGCGCGGTCGATAGCGCGAGCTTGACGCCGTCCCAGGACTCGCCCGTCTGCTGGCAGACCCGGGCCCCGAACGATACCCCCACCGCCGGCTCCTTCGAGGCCGTGTCGAGGGTGAGGTCGTACACGGGCTCCCAGCGCGCCTCCCGGACCGTGTACGCGAGCCGGAACGAGACCGGGCCCTCGACGGCGGCGTCGAGCTCGACCTCGACTACCCTACGGTCGGTCTGCGCCGACCCCGCCGCCTGGACGTCGCGTTGGAGCACGCCGATCTGCTCGGAAAGGTCCCGGGACTCCATCGAATCCTTGCGCGTCTCCGCGAGCAGGACCCCGATCCGGCGGCCGATGGCCTCCGCGCCCTGCGACAGCTCCGTGAACGGCAGGTCCTTGCCGCCCGTACCCTTCCGGGTCTTGGCATCCCACCCGCGCAGGATCCTGAGCTCGTCGGCCCGGGCCGTGTTCCGGTCGTCGATCACGGCCTTCCGGTCCTCGAGTTCCCGGATGCGGCGCCGCAGCTTCCGGACCCTGGTCTCGACCGCTTCCGACCCGTGCATGGTGACCACCTCGACCCCGTGCAGCCGGGTGCCCTTCGGACCCTTGAGCCACACGCGGAGCGACCCCTCGTCCGCGGACGCGGGCAGGTCCCCGAACACGACGGTCGAGGGGCCGGCCCCCAGCCGGCAGACGCCCTCGCGCTCGACGCGCGCCATCTGCTGGTACACGGTCACGGCGACCGGTTTCGCCACGAGCTCGCGCCGCCCCGTCGTCGCGGCCGCCGGCGTCCCGGCCCCCGCGGCGCCCGCCGTGGCCAGCGCCAGCGCCATCCCCACCCCCCGAATCCACGGACTGCTCCCTTGGCCCATGATGATCTCCTTGTCCCGGCCGCCTGGGCCGGCTGTGTCTGGGTGCCGGTTTCCGGCCCCCGTATACCTGACGCCGTAGGGGGAGATAAGTTCCACGGGGCTATAATCGCGGTATGCGAGGCCGCGCGTGCCTGCCCCTTGCCGCCGTCACAGCCCTCCTCTGCACGGGTGCCGCCTTCGGCCGCGGGGTCTGGAACGACCTGGCGGGCACCTACTTCGACGAGCTCGAGGACACGGCCGGCCTCTCCCTGATCCAGGCGGTCTCCGTGGACGCGCCGACGACGTCCGTGCGGGTGGCGGCGACCTGGACCTGGGTCCAGCCGGGACCGGCGTCCGACACCGCCACCGACACCCGGTTCTCCTATCCCGGGGCCGCCACGCTCTTCGTGCAAACGGCCTCCGCCACGCCATACGGTGAAAGCCTCCAGCTCTTCCAGCGGTTCTTCTCCGCGGCCAACAACATGGAGTGGACGAACGACTGCGTGACCGGCGTTTCCACGTCCCCGAAGTGCCTCGTGTATCCGATCGACGCGGCCGGCGCGGAGGCCTCGCGCGGGGCGCGGTCGAGCCGGGTCCTGCTCGTCCCCGACGTGGCGCGGTTCAACGACTGCCAGACCAGCCTGCCATGCAAGGGATCGGGCGACTACACCATCGCGTCACTCAGCCTCGACCAGGCCGTGAACCGCGACCTCTTCGTCTCCGGCTACGGGTACAACGCGACGTGGTGGATCCGCTCTCCGGGGCAGGGCCCCAATCCTCCCGCGAGCGCGGGGGCGTACAACGACCGGCTGGCGGGATTCGAGATCGGGTACACGTACACGGTGGCGAGCATCCTGCGCACGGACTACTTCGGCGGGGCGACCGGCGGGTGCCAGGACCTGGGGCTCGGGCCCCCGTGCCTGGACCGCTCCCGGGGTTGCCCGGTCCACCTCCGGCTCGCCGACCCTCCCGAGACGGGATCCGCGACGCTCTACCTGAACGACCCCGGCGCTCCGGCGGAATCGCCGTACACGCCCCTCTCGTTCAGCTTCGCGGCCGGGAGCCTGAACGGCGCCGTGGATTCGTGGGACGTCAAGAGTTGCACGGCCGACCCTCCCGGCGGGATGAACTCCGCCATGTGCCACGATCCGCCGCAGGGGACGTGGACGTTCGCGGTCAACACCTCCGGCACATCCGGAACCAGCAACGCGGCCGCCTCGTCCTGCGGCACTCCGGCCGTCCCATGCGTGAACGCGCGCGCGTCGGCGTCGGCGTACATCGACGGGCTCATGATCACGGCGGCGTCCGGCGTCTTCCTCTCCCCCGCCTTCGACTCACTGAGCCCGAAGACGCAGTGGACGATGGTGTCGTGGTTGACGGACCTCAACCCGGACTCGTCAGGCATCCGCACGCCGGCGCAGTTCGACTGGCGGGTGGCCGACGACCCGGGGGGGTTCGTCTTCTCCTCCACGATCTTCGACGCCGGGGTCGTCCCCGCGGCCGAAGCCGGGAACCTGCCGTTCGCGGGGCCGCCGGTCACGGGCCGCTACTTCCAGTACCGGGCGGTGCTGACCTCCTGGGACCTGAACGCGGCCAACCCGCCGCCCGCGAGCGGCACCACGGACTCCTGCCTGCGGTTCTCGATGGCCCACGACGGCTCGCTCACGCCCCGGGTGCGCCAGTTCGCGGTTGCGTACGAGCCCGACGCGGGCCGGATCGTGTCCAAACCCATCGCCCCGCCGCGCCTCTGGCGCTGGGGCCGCGTGGAGTTCCTGAAGGACGACGGCGCGGGCGGCCGCGTCACCTGCGGCATCCTCGACGAGGCCGGCGGGGTCATCCTGCCGTCCGTCGTCTCCGGATCATCGCTGGCCGGGCTCGACCCCGGGCACAACCCCTCGATCCGGGTGCGGTTCACGCTCGAGCGCAACGGGACGAGTGCCGCGCCGAGCGTCTCGTGGTTCCGGGTGACGTACAGCCCGCTAGCGGGCTGCCTCGCCCTCAACCGCAACGCCGCGAGGCTCTCCAACGGCGAGGACGTCTCGGTGCGGTTCTGCACGCGGAAGGACGGGATGGTCGAGGTGACGGTCCACGACGCGGCGGGCCAGATCGTGCGGCGGCTCTTTCACGGGGAGCTCAAGCCGGGCGACGTCACCCAGCGGAGCTGGGATGGCACGTCGGGGCGGGGAACGCCGGTGTCGCCAGGGCTCTATTTCGTGACGGTGTCCACCCCCGCGGGGCGCGAGACGGCCCGCGTGGCCGTCTCGCGCTGAGGGCGCGGCCAGGGGCTACTTCTTCGCGGGACCCTGGCCGGCGGGCGCCTTGCCGTCCAGCCAGCCGAGAATCGCGGCCCGGTCGTCCGCCGTCAGCTTCGCGCTCCACTTGAAGAGCCGGTACATGAACGGCGGCATGGCGCCCGTCTCCACCTCGTGGCGCAGGTGGCCGAGCCGCTGCTCCAGCGTGTCCGCGCTGTTGAACGGGAATCCGCCGGTCATGTCGAAGGCCTTGCGGGGCCGGGAGAGCTTGGCCTCTTTCCCGGGTGTCGCCGCATGGCAGGGGAAGCACTTGGCCTCCAGGATCGGCCCCACTGCCGCGGGATAGGCGGCCTTGAGGGCCTTGACCGCTTTCGGCTTTAGGGGTGCGGGTGTCGTGTCGGCGGGCTTGTCGGCCGCCATGGCGATGGATGCAATGAGAAGGACCAGCATTGGTTTCATGAGCTAATTGTAACCTGACGGCTCCCTCGCGAGTGGCGGACTGAAACAACCAGCCGGGACAGCCGGTTATAGCGTACAAACGGGGGGAGGCAGACACCATGAAGACGAAACACAACGGCGCTGGCGGGACGACTGTGGCGCTGCCCGGCTGGACCAGGACGCCGGACGGGCTGACCAAGACCTTCGTCCAGCCCAACTTCCGGGCGGCAGTCGCGCTCGTGAACTGGATCGCGGAGCTGGCGGAAGCGATGGACCACCATCCGGATATCCGCCTCCACGACTACAAGCGGCTGACCGTGACGATCATCACCCACAGCCCGCGGGCGATCACGGAAAAGGACTACGAGCTGGCGGAACGTATCGAGCATCTGGGCTCAGCCTGACCTCCCGCGACGGGAGGCCGCCACCGGTCAAGGCTGGACGCGCTCCCAGTCCCGGAAGAGGCGGCCCCATTTCGTCTTGAGGGCGCGGCGCGCGCGCCAGTAGCCGACGAGCGTGTACCAGAAGACGTCGTGGTACAGGATCGACGCCACGTACGACCACGGAACGATGATGGTGCGCAGGAGCAGCTTCTCGAACCGGTGGAGCGGCCCCCAGTAGATGAGCTTCTGGCCGCGGGACGCGAACGTGTCCCCGCGGCGGAAGCCCCAGTTCACGCCCGCGATGTCCTCCCCCACGACCTCGATCTCCCGGGGGTCGCCCACGCCCAGCCCCGCCTCGTGCGCGAGCCGGATGAACTTGAGGGAGAGCGGATCGAAACCCATGATTTTGGCCGCGATGGCGTCGATCGCGACCTGGTCGGCGCTCGCGAGGATCAGGTCCTTCTCGTGCCAGCGCATGGCGCGCGGTCCCGCGCCGTCGCCTGCGAAGGTCCCGTCCATGACCGCGAAGACGCCCGGGTGGATCTCCTTCTGGATCGCGAGCAGGTCCACGAGCGTCTCGTGGATGACCGAATGCGTCCAGTGCCGCTTCTCGAAGAGGAGCCCGCCGAACGCGTTCTTCATCGCGCCCGTGATCCCGGTGAAGACGTGCGTCTTCATCGTCGGCAGGTGGATGATGTTCGCCCCGATCAGGCGCTTGGGGATCATGAGCCCCTCCGGGAACATGCCGCCCAGGACGCGCATCTTCGCCTTTGGCTCGTATCGGACCCACTCCTCCCCCGGCTCGTACAGGTGAACGTCCGCGATCCCCATCCTTTCGGTCACGATCCGGTGCTTGTTCAGCCTTTCGCCCAGCCGGGCCGAGACCACGACCGTCCGGTTGTGCGCCGCGACCAGGGACTCCCGCGGATACCCGGCCCCGAGGAGGGCCTGCGCGACGCCCGCCAGTTGCCACGGGGTCGTGTTGCACGCCGGGTACCAGAAGTGCCAAGTGATGTTCACCTTGAGGATGACGGGCGAGCCCTTCGGCAGCGCGCGCTCGAACCCCGCGAGCGTCATCGCCCGGCCGACGTCGGCGAGGACGGTCTCGGGGGTGGCGCGGACGACGGCGACGGTCGCGCGGGCCATGAGGTTACCGGACGGCCAGGAGCACGGCGAGCACGTACAGGAGGACCGTCCAGCGGATGGGCGCGTCCCGGACCAGCAGGGCCTCGGGCTCGCCCCCCAGGTCGCGCCGGTATATGAGATGGAGGTAGCGGAAGAGCCCGAACCCGACGAACAGGCTCGTGAGCGGCATCAGGTGCGACGGGAACTTGCGCGTTGTCTGCTCCGAGAACGTGTACAGGACGTAGGCCATGAGCGTGCACGAAGCCGTGACCGCGATCATCTGGTCGACCAGCGCCAGCGTGTACTCGCCGAGGACGGGCCGCTGGGCCGCGGGAGTCTTCGCCTGCAGGAGTTCGTGCCGGCGCTTGGCGACGGCGAGAAACAGGGCGAGCAGCATGGTGCAGATCAGGAGCCACGGCGAGATCTCGACCTCGATGGCGAGCCCGCCCGCGGCGGCCCGGAGCACGAACCCGAAAGCGACGACGAGGACGTCGAGGACGACGACGCGCTTGAGGAACAGGGAGTAGGCGGCGCCGAGCCCGAGATACCCGATCAGGCACTCGTGCGCGGCCGCGGGCAGGTTCCACGCCGCCGCGAAGGCGCCGAGCGCGAGGCTGAGCGAGAGCGCCAGGGCGGCGGCGGGCGACACGGCGCCCGACGCCACGGGCCGCAGCCGCTTGCGCGGGTGCCGCCGGTCGGCCGCGCGGTCGAGACAATCGTTGAGGGCGTAGAGGGCGGAGGAGGCGAGGCAGAACGCCGCGAACATGGCGACCGCGCGGAGGGCCTCCCCCGGCTCCGCGTACCGGCGCGCGAACAGGAGCGCGGCGAAGACGAGCAGGTTCTTCGTCCACTGGAGCGGACGCAGGAGGGCTATCAGCGAAACGGCCCGGGACATATGGCCAGTCTATCACCCGTCGTGCGGTAGAATGGGGCACCATGACGAACCTACTCGCGCTCTGTCTCGCCTGCACCACCGCAGCCGCGGCCGACCTTACCCCTCCGAGCCGCGTCACCGCCGTCGTCGTCTACGCCGACCGCGCGCTCGTGACCCGGACGGTCAAGGTCCAGGTCGAGGCCGGGGAATCCTCCGTCCTCCTCACCAACCTCCCGGCCACGCTCGTCGAGGACTCGCTCTCGGCGTCGGTCAAGTCCGGCCCCGCCCGGCTGGGCGGGATCGAGCTCCGCCGGACCTTCCGGCCCGAGTCCTCGGACGGGCGCGTCCGGGCGCTCGAGCGCGAGATCGAGAAGCTCCAGGACCAGCAGACCGAGCTCATGAGCCGGATCGAGGTGGACAAGAAGGCGCTCGACTTCGCGGACCGCCTCCAGGCGCTCGAGGCCGAGAAGGCGGGCCGGGACGCGGGATCCCGTCCGCTCAACCCCGCCGAGTGGGAGGCCGCGGTCAAGTACCTGTCCTCCCTGCGCTCCACCCGGATGGCCGCGATCCTGAAGACGTCCGCGGATCTGCGCGAACTCCAGCGCACGCTCGAGGCGAAGAAGCGCGAACTGGACCTGATCCGGAGCGGCGGCGGGCGGGAGACGCGCACGGCGGCCCTGCTCCTGACCGCCAGGGACGGCGGCGAATCCTCCATCGAGGTCCGCTACGTCGTGCCGGGCGCGGGCTGGCAGCCCGCCTACGACGCGCGGGGCGACGTACAGAAGAAGGAAGTCGAGCTCACGTTCTTCGGGCTCGTGACCCAGCAGACGGGCGAGGCGTGGGAGGACGTGGACCTCGCGCTCTCGACGGCGCGGCCGAGCCTCGGGGCGTCGATGCCCGAGCTGCCGCCCGTCTTCCTCTCGTCCGCCGGGTTCGCGTACCGCCCCCAGGTCCGGGCCAAGGCGCCCCGCGGCGGCGCCAAGATGATGTCGGCGATGCCCGCGGCCGCCCCGGCGGCCCGCGATGCCGGCTACGAAGCGGTCGCGGCCCCGGAGCCGGAGCAGGGCGGCTGGGAGACCTCCGAGGTCGAGTCGTCGGGCGTGAGCGCGCTCTACAAGCTCCCGCGCCGGCAGACGGTCGCCTCGGGGGACACGGCGCGGCGGGTCACGATCGACGTCGTCAAGCTGCCCGCGGCGCTCACCTACGAGACCACCCCCAAGATGGCGCCGCTCGCGTTCCTGCGCGCGCTGTGCAAGAACAACACGGCGGCCCCCTTTCTCGCGGGCGCCGTGAACGCGTTCCTCGCCGGGGACTTCCTGGGCCAGTCGCGGATCGAGACGACCGCGCCGGGGCAGGAGCTTCCGCTCCAGCTCGGGGCGGACGAGCGGATCAAGGTGAAGCGCGACCGGCTCGTGGAGAAGACCAAGGAGAGCTGGTGGGGCAAGAAGCTCGTCCTCACCCAGTCGTTCCGGCTCACGATCGAGAACTTCACGGGCGCCCGGCAAACGGTGACCGTCATCGACCAGATCCCGGTGAGCCAGGAGTCGGGCATCGAGGTGCGCGCGTTCAAGTCCGAGCCCGACCCGGCCGAGAAGCGGGAGGAGAAGGGCGAGCTGCGGTGGAAGCTCGACCTCGGGGCCGGGGAGAAGCGCGTGATCGAGTTCGGCTACGAGGTCGTCTTCCCCGAGGCGCTCGCGGCCCAGCCCGCGGTGCGCGAGCTGATCCTCCGCCGGTCGGCGTCGTTCTAGAGCCGGCCCGCTGATGGCGAACCTGCTCGCGGACGTGATCGAGACGATCACGAGCGCCACGGACGCCGTCCGGAACCGCGACGAGGCCGCCCTGTTCGCCGGGCAGTCGCGGGAATCCCTCCTCCGGGTCGCCGAGGGCCTCGAGTTCTTCCGCAAGCAGTCGAACAACCTCTACCACCGCGTCCGCGCGTGCCTCTTCCTGCACGCGATCTACCGCTACCACCTCATCGACCGGAAGGACGTCCCGAAGACGGGCCGCATCCCGTACGAGGGCATCCGGGCCGCGCTCAACCGCGAGTTCGACGCCGCGATCGAGCTGTACCGGGCCGAGATGATGGCGCAGGGCTGCAACGAGGCCCTCCTGAGCGCGCTCGCGCAGGCCTACTACGACCTCGCGTTCAGCTACCTCCTCGACCAGGTGCGCCAGTCCGTGCGGACGAGCCGGGGCAACGAGTGGATGTTCCAGCCCGCGACCGCGCGGCGGTTCCCCCTGCGCGCGCACCGGAGCTACCTCCGCCGCGACCCCGCGTCGGGGCTCTACCCGGTCGGCGTCGACGCTTGCCCCGTGCGCGCGGACCCCAGCCACTCGGGCTGGTCGGACATCTTCTTCCTCGGCATGGACTTCCCCGAGGGCGCGCGCGTCGTGAACTTCTCCGTCGACCTCGCGGTCCGGGGGAAGGGGGCGCCCGTGCCGCCGTGCGAGTGCTACTGCCGGTTCATCGAGGAGCCCGTGATCCGGCTCGTGTCCGTCGACCTCGCGTGCGACAAGACCGTCTCGACGATCGGGGAGCTGTTCAACTTCGGGAACGACCACCTGAGCCTGATCAAGGCCGGGGTCATCGCGTCCGGCGTCGTGCCCCCCGCCTGCGAGAAGGCGGGCGTCCGGCTCGAGAGCATCCTCCGCGCCCTGCTCGGGCGGAAGGGCGGGTTCGAGCTGGTCACGCGCGTGCGCGACATCCCGAAGGGCTCCCGGCTCGCGGTCTCGACCAACCTGCTCGCCACGATCATCACCCGGCTCATGCGGTTCAGCGGCCAGATCCCGTCCCAGACGGGCGGGCTCACCGAGGACCAGCGGCGGCAGGTGGCCTCGCGCGCGATCCTGGGCGAGTGGCTCGGCGGCTCCGGCGGCGGCTGGCAGGACTCCGGGGGCATCTGGCCGGGGGTCAAGGTCATCGAGGGCGTCGCGGCCGCGCGCGGCGATCCCGAGTTCGGGATCAGCCGCGGCCGGCTCCTCCCCCGCCACACGGTCCTCGCCCGCGAGCAGTTGCCCGCCGACATCGAGAAGCGGCTTTCGGCGTCGATCGTCATTGTCCACGGCGGGCTCTCGCTCAACGTCGGACCCATCCTCGAGATGGTCACGACCCGGTACCTGCTCCGGTCGAAGGCGCCCTGGGAGGCGCGGCGCGAGGGCGGACGGCTCTTCGGCCGCGTCGTCGAGGCGATCGAATCGGGGTCGATGAAACGGCTGGGCGCGCTGTGCACGCGCGACTGGGACGACTCGACGAAGATCATCATCCCGTGGGCGTCGAACGCGTTCACCGAGGACCTCATCGCGGAGGTGAAGGCGAAGACCGGGCGCGACTACTGGGGCTTCCTGATGCTGGGCGGGGCGTCGGGCGGCGGCATGGCGTTCCTCGTGGACCCCCGGCGCCGCGACCGGTTCCAGGATGAGGTGCTCGGGATCATGCAGAAGCTCAAGGACCGGTACGCCTCCGCCCTCCCCTTCGCCATGGATCCCGTCGTCTACGACTTCAAGCTCAACTACCGGGGCGTCCAGGCGGATCTACTGAAGGGAAAGGCCGCGGTCATGCCCGCCGGGTATCGCCCGCCCGAGGTCCGCACCCCTTCGACTCGCTTCGCTCGCTCAGGGCAGGCACGCGTTCGCGACGAGCGGCTCGTCCGCCAGGATGCCGAGGCGGACCGGGTCCGCGCCTCGTTCGGATTCGACCGGGCCGCCCAGGACCGCAACAAGGCCCTGCTCAAGTCCGGCAAGATCGGCGTGGACCGGAACCGGCTCCCCCAGGGCACGAAGATCACGGATGTGGCCCCCGGGGACTTCGCGGTCGTGTCCAACGAGCCAAGCGACCCCACGGTGGCGCGGCTGCGCGCGACGGGCCAGGAGCTCATCCGCGCCGGGGCGGTGGCGACCGTGACCTACAGCGGCGGGCTCGGCAGCCGGTGGGCGGGCGGGGCCGCGATCGTGAAGGCCATCAACCCCTTCGTGGCCATGAAGGGACGCCACCGGAGCTTCATCGAGCTGCATCTCGCGAAGTCCCAGGACTTCGCCTCGCGCTACCGCCAGCGCATCCAGCACGTCTTCACGACCAGCTACCTCACCCACGAACCGATCGCGCGCGAGCTCGAGGCGGCGAAGAACTTCGGGTACCAGGGCCGCGTCTACCTCTCGCAGGGCCGGTCGATCTCCCAGCGCGTGTACCCGATGGAGCGCGACCTCCGCTTCCTTTGGGAGGAGCTCCTCCAGCAGAAGCTCGACGAGCAGGTGCAGAAGGTCCGGGACGACGTCCGCGAGGCCCTGATCGAGTGGGCGCGCGACCACGGGGAAGGCGAGGACTACGAGGAGAACGACGCGCTCCAGCGGTTCAACCCGCCCGGGCACTTCTTCGAAATCCCGAACCTGCTGCGCAACGGCACGCTGGCGCGCATGCTGGCGGACAACCCGAAACTGAAGTACCTGCTCGCCCACAACACGGACACGACCGGGGTCTTCCTGAGCCCGATCATGCTCGGCATGCACGCCGCGAGCGGAAAGATGGCCAGCTTCGAGGTGACCCCGCGCCGGTTCGAGGACAAGGGGGGCGGGCTCGCGCGCGTGAACGGCCGCGTCCAGCTCGTGGAGGCGCTCGCGCTCCCGCACGAGGAGGACGAGTTCAAGCTCACGTACTACAACACGCTGACCACGTGGCTGGACCTCGACCGGTTCCTCGCGCTCCTCGGGCTCACCCGGGACGACGTCGTGAACGAGGCGGCGAAGCCGAAAGTGGACGCCGCTCTCCACGCGCTCGAGAGCCGCGTGCCCACATATGTCACGATCAAGGAGGTCCGCGAGCTCTGGGGCGCCGGCCAGGAGGACATCTTCCCGGTGGCGCAGTTCGAGAAGCTCTGGGGCGACATCACGTGGCTCCCCGAGGCCGAGTGCGGATTCCTCGCGGTCGAGCGGCGGCGCGGCCAGCAATTGAAGGAGCCCGAACAGCTCGACCGGTTCGTCCTCGACGGCTCGCGCGACTACGTCGCGAGCAAGTGCCAGTTCACGCGCTGATCATGCATGTCGACATGATCATCGAGGGAAAGCGGCCGGCGAAAGTGCCCGCCCTCGTGGCGGAAGGGGTACAATAACTTCGGGATGAGTTTCCAGCACCTGACGGCGGAGAGTCACCGGGAATTGGGCAAGCTCCTCACGGGGGCCGCCAAAGCGGTCTTCGTGGCGAGCATGATCGCCCTCTTCTATCCGGGCACGACCGAGGTCAGGCCGTACGGCTGGATCGCCGCCGGCGCCGGGGCATCAATCCTGCTGGGGTGGATCGGGATTGCCCTGATCGAGCGGGCGAGCAAGCAGGACCGGAAACGGTCCGGCGGGAGGGCAGACTGATGGAAGGTGTCATGAAAGGTGTCGTGCTGATGGCGGCGATGGTGTTGGCGGCCTTCGGCATCGCGTACGTCATCGACAAATTGATCCCCATGAAGCGCGGAGGCAAGGCCGCCCGCTAACGGCGATCTTGCCCCGCCCCCCCCCCACATCGCGAGCAAGTGCCGGTTTACCCACTGATCAGGCCCCGACAAGTTTCAGGTGGGCGGCGGCTTCGTGGAGATCCCACGCCGCCTGCAGGTGCATCCAGAACTGCGGCGTGGTCTTGAACTGACGGGACAGGAGCCACGCGGCGGTGCGGTGGAAGCCGTCGGCGAACTCGACCGTGGGCGCCCAGCCGAGGGTGCGCTCGATGAGCCCCGGGTTGGGCTACGCGGGACGCCCTAGACGTTCGCCAAGGATCAGCAGGTCGTCCATCACCCAACTGGGAAAATCGACGAGACCGATAACGTGAGAGCCGGCAAGAGCGGGGAGGTCATGGAGTCACCAAACTCGTAGAGTGCCGGACAGCCGTAGATTCCGGCGTCGAGCAGAAAGACTTCTACAGTCCTGTCCTTGGGATCCACGATCCAGTATTCGGGGACCCCGTTGCGGGCGTATAGGTCGCGCTTGACGAACCGATCACGCTCAGGACGATCTGGAGACAAGACCTCAATCAGCAAATCCGGGACTCCACGGATCCGATCCTGGATAATGCCGAGGTTCGCCTTCCGTATAAAGACGATGTCCGGTTGCACGAGATCCCCCGACGGCAGAAACACGTCGAGAGGCGAAACCAGGACCTTTCCCAGCCCTCGTTCAGAAACGAACTGGCGCAGTAGGGTGACAAGCCCGGTGACGATGTCTTGATGTTCGGGAGGCGGTGCCGGTGTCATCAGCAATTCACCCCCGATCAACTCCGCCAGCGCATTCTCGGGGAGCTTCATGTAGTCCTCGATGGTCTTGCGAGCTTTGAGTTTTAACATGGTCTTCTCCCCTTGATATTACCCCAAACACCCGGTAACGTGCCGTCGACCATCCTGGTGTCTCCCGACGGCGGAGAAGTTCTTTTGGGCGCGGAGACCCTCGAAGTCCTCGGGCTGGCCGTTGATCCCCGGCGACGGCGGCTGAAAGCCATCCACTCCGCCACGATCATGGCCGCCTGACCCTCACCCTACCCTCTCCCACCTGGTGGGAGAGGGTAGGACTCAGCCGGGCTTCGACTGGCGGAAGGAGTAAGAGTCGAGGAGGGCGGGGTTGGAGCGGAGCCACGCGGCGGTGCGGTGGAAGCCGTCGGCGAACTCGACCGTGGGCGCCCAGCCGAGCGTGCGCTCGATGAGCCCCGGGTTCCCGATCCAGCACGTCGTGTCCCACGACCGGTCGGGCATACTGCCCCACTGCGGCTCGGCCTTGATCGCGAACTCCGCGCGCGCGACCTCGACCGCCTGCCGGATCGTGGTCTGGACCCCGGTCGCGACGTTGTACACCGCGCCGGGCTCGTGGGGCTCCCGCTCCGCGGCCAGCAGGTACGCCTCGACGAGGTCCCCGATCCAGAGGAAGTCCCGCGCCACGTCCGGGTTCACGAGCGGCGGCAGTTCCCCCCTGATCCCCTTCACGATCAGCGTCGGCACGAGACGATTGGGCTCCTCCCACGGCCCGTAGGCCGAGTACGGGCGCAGGGTCACGATCCTGGTCCTGGCCGCCCCAGCCGCTTGCCGGCAGTGGACGGTGGCCGCCACCTTGGCCGTCGCGTAGGGGCTGTTCGGCACCGGCGTCTCGGACTCCTCCGGCGCGTGGTCCTGGTACCCGTACTCGGAGGAAGAGCCGGTGTTCACGAAACTATCGGCGCCGGTTTCGATACAGGCGTTAAGCAGGTTCACGGTCCCGGACACCAATGTTTCCGCGATCCGGGCCGGATCGGTCTGCCACGAGTAGCCGCCCCACGCGGCGAGGTGAAAGACGCGCTCCGGATGCGCCGCGCGGACGGCGTGGCCGGTGGAGTTGGTGTCCCGGAGATCGGCCTCGACGATCCGGATCGCCTCCGAAAGACCGTCAAGCCGCCAGCGGTCGGAGCCCGGGCGGACGAGGGCCGTGACCTCGTGGCCGTCCTCGGCCAGGCGCCGGACGAGGTTCGCCCCGACGAACCCGGCGGCGCCCGAGACGAGGACCCGGCTCATCGTGCGGCTACTTGATGAACCGGTTGTACCCGAGCAGCCCGAGGAACGGGGCGGCGCGAGCGCCGACTTCCTCCCGTTCCTCGGCGCCCAGCTCGAGCGCGGTAGCCTTGTTCGCCGCCGGCGTCGCCCGCCGGATCGTGCCCCACGGCGCGACATTGCTGAGCCGCCGGCCATTCCAGGTCGGGGTCGCCAGCGTGCGCGACGGGCCGACGCCGATGGCGCGGCAGAGGCCCCCGAGGACCTTCACGGGATTCGGGAGGATGTCCTCGAGCCGGAGGATGTGGAACCGGCCCGGGAATCTGCTCCGGTATTGCAGGGCGAGGTGCTGGTTGAGCGCCCACCCGAGCAGGTACCGGGAGAGCGAGAGCGGCACGGGCCGCTTCTTGTGGTCCGCGTACGCCGACCACGGGTTTCGGACGACGTGCAGGACGTGGCCCTTCGGGAAATCGTCCAGGATCTTGTCCGCGTCCACGGCCACGATCGGGCTGTACCCGACGTACACGGCTTCCCGGCCCGAAGCCCGGCGGTTCTTCCACGCCTCGAAGGTAGCGCGGAAAAATACGGCCACGTTGTTCCCCCGCGAGCGGCCCGCGGCGTTGAGGTGCCACTGGAACCGCGTGCATCGCTCCTCGTCGGAGAAGTCGAACGCCATGTGCCGGAACTTCGAGACGTGGGGCGTGCGCGCGCGCACCTTGCATTCCTCGTCGATGATCGACCGGAAATCGCCGATCCCGTCCCCCTCGAGCGGGAAGACGGGCCACCGGTACTTGACCGGGAACATGGAGGTCAGGTGGTCCTGCACCAGCGAGGTCCCGAGCTGGGACTCGAAGGGGTAGACGAAGAGCTCGGGGTGGCCGTCCAGCAGCCGGTGCGTGGTGTTCCCCCCGTTTTCGTACATCGCCGAGATCATGAGCAGCCGGAAGTCCTCGTTCACCTGGTGCGTCCCTCCATGAGCCTGGTTGAGAAACCGTAGAAGAATCGTCTCGCCGCCGCCTCCCCCGCGGGAAACGGCAGGCCCGTCGTCATCGACGCGGGGCAGGCCTCGATGGCAAAAATCTGGTTCCCCGCGGGCCAGAGCAAAGACCCCAGCACGCGGCCCGTCCGGGGATCGAAGGCGTGGACACCGCACTCGGACGTCGCGGGATCGACGCCGGGGGCGTAGGCGCGGAACCGCGGGATCACGCGCGACGTGCCGGCGAACCCGGCCCCGGGCGCGAACGCGAGCCCGCGGGTCCACCCGCGCAGCCGGAGCACGTGCCGGAAGAACGCGCCGTCCACGACCCCGACCTCGCCGTACCCGGAGTTGTCGACCCAGAGCCGGCGTCCCAGCCACCGGGCCGAGTGCGGCCGCGTGAGCCCCCGGATGACCGCGCGCCGCGTCGCTCCCGAGAAGATCACGCCCCGGCCGTCCACGGGGAACGCGGGATCGCCGGGCTTGACCGGCAGGACTTCGTCGGCGGATGCCGTAAAGCACGACGAAGCGAGCGTCGCCCCCGCGGCGATCGAGTTGAGCTGGATGTGGTTCCGGGAGACGTCGGGCCGGCCGCGCGCTTCCACGCACCGGGGCCACCAGACCGGCCTGACCGCGCCGCCGTCGCCAAGCTGGACGACCGCGTTCCACCCGACCGCGTTGCCGAGCAAGCGGCCTCCCACGAGCGCGAGGTCGTGGAGATAGAGGCCGCCCGGGTAGAACCGGGACCGGACGGGCACCAGCGGGCGGCCCGGCGCGGTGGCGGGAGCCAGATCGAATATCTGGTTCGGATTTCGCGTGCTCGCGATGTGCACGAGCCCGCGCCGGCGGTCTACGGCGACACCCGAGGGGTGCGGAAGCGGGAGGTACGTGATCCGGGGGCGCCCCTTGACGACGGCGAGGGCCATGACGAGATGCTCGTATTCGCGGGTCACGATCAAGTTCGAACGAGACCGTTCGACTGCCTCCCAGAACCGCCCCCGGACCCGGGAGGCGAGCCGGGCGGGTGGCACCCGGTCCGCCTCGCGCCACAGCGAGACCACCTGGCGCGGGTCGCGCCACTCGTCCGAACTGCGGACCCACCGCGTCGCCGGGCTCATTGCAATATCATACGGAGCCGGATCGCCCCGGCGTACATCCGCAGGGCCGAAAGATACGTCGTCGTCGACACCCCGCCGTGCCGCCGGAACCCCGTCACCGCCAGCTCCGCCACGGGCTCGCGGAGCCTGGCGGCTCCGGCCAGCAGCTCGAGGTCGAGGAGGTCGCCGTCCTCGCGCAGCGCCAGGCGGTCCAGGAGCTCGCGCGACAGGATCTTGGGCGTCCCGTTCACGTCCGCGCCCGTCACCCCGAACAGCACCCGGGCCTCGAGGTTGAACGCCCACGAGCCGAGCTCGCGGACGGGCGCCCCCCGCGCCGACCGCGTCGCCTTCGCGACTCCCCGGCCCGCCGTCCGGTAGAGGGCCAGGAGCGCGACGACGGTCACGGGGTCCGTCCGCGCCGAGTTCGTATAGCAAAGCGTGGCGCCCGAGGCGGCCGCGAGCCCCATCCGCACCGACCGCCCCCACCCGCCCGCGGGATTCCCGACCATCCGGACCCGCGGGTCCGCCGCCGCCAGCCGGGCGACGATCGCGGGTGTCTCGTCGGAGCAACCGTTCGGCACGGCCACGATCTCGTATGGGATCCCGGCCGCCTCCAGCGCCGGCGGATATGCCCCCAGTACCCGCTCCACGTGGTCCGCCTGGTTGCGGAACGGCAGGACGATCGACAGCTCCGGCGCCGCGGTCACTTCGGGACGGCGGAGAGGACCGTGCGGGCGGAGTCCGCGAGCGCGGCCGGGCTCAGCCGCTCGGCCGCCTGGAGGAACGCCGTCGAGCCCGCGCGTTCCCGGGGGCTCGCATGCACGCCCCGGATCAGGAGCCGGCAGCCCAGGCCCGCCTGCGCGATCGCCTCGGCCGCGAGCGATCCCAGCCCGCCGGCCGTGTAGCCCTCCTCCACGGTGACGACGGCCTTGAACCGGCCGAGCAGGGCCCGGAGCTCGGGCGTCGGCGCATGCGGCAGGTGCGCCATCACCGCGACGGCCGCCGAGACCTCGTCGGCCCGCAGCCGCCTCGACGCCTCCACGGCGTTGACCGCGATCCCGCCGGTCGCGAGGAGCAGGACCTCGCTTCCCTCGACCACGACCTCGGGCCGGCCGAGGGCGAAGCGCCCATTCAGCCCGGGCACCTCCGGGTTCCCCCCCTTGCCCACCCGGAGGTACACGGGCCCCTCGACAGCCCGGATCGCGTCCATGACGGACTTCGTCTGGGCCGGGTCCGCGGGCACGATCACCGTGAGCCCGGGCTGGGCGCGCGCGATCGCGAGGTCCTCGAGTGCGAAGTGCGTCATCCCCGCGTGGCCGTACGCGAACCCGCCGCCCACCCCCACGATCCTGACGGGCAGCCGGTGCAGGACCGGCCCGTTCCGGATCTGCTCGTAGGCGCGCATCGACGCGAAGGTCGCGATCGTGTACGTGAAGGGCACGAACCCCGCCTGCGCAAGCCCGGTGGCCAGCCCCGCCATGTTCTGCTCCGCCACCCCGGCGTTAAGGAACCGGCCGGGGTATTTTCCCGCGAACTCCTCCACGACCGTCCACCCAAGGTCCCCGGTCAGGAGGAAGATCCGGGCATCGGTGGCGGCCTGCGCGGACAGCGCGGCGATGAATGCGGATCTCATGCCGGACCGATTTCCGCGAGGGCTTGCGCGCACAACTCGTCGGTCAGGTTCCGGTAGTGCCACTCGAGCCGGCCCTCCATGAACGAGACGCCCTTCCCCTGCACCGTCCGCGCCACCACCATCCGAGAGCGGCTCCGCCCGTCTGCGGGCGCGAGCGCCGCCTCCAGCGCGGCGGTGTCGTGCCCGTCCACCTCCACCGTGTCCCAGCCGAACGCCCGCCACTTGTCGGCCATGGGCGCGAGGTCGAGCACCTCCGCCGTGTGGCCCAGCGCCTGGAGCCCGTTGAGGTCGATGACGGCCGTGAGATTGGCGAGCCGGTGGTGGCCCGCGAACTGGGCCGCCTCCCACACCTGCCCCTCGTTGCACTCGGCGTCCGAGAGGAGGACGAACACCCGCCCGGGGCTCTTCTTCGCCCTGAGGCCGTACGCGAGCCCGCAACCCACCGACAGCCCCTGCCCCAGCGAGCCCGTCGACAGGTCCACGCCCGGAAGGACGTGCTCCGGGTGCTGGCCCAGGGGCGATCCGTCCGTGCAGTAGCCGGCGAAGGCTTTCTCGTCGAGGAGCTTCTTCCACCGCAGCGCGCAGTAGAGCGCCAGCGCCGCGTGCCCCTTCGCGAGGATGAACCGGTCCCGGTCCGGCCGGTCCGTCCCGGGGTCCTTCATCACGGCCCCCCACAGGACGGCCATGAGATCCGCGATCGACAGGGCGGACGCGATGTGCCCGACGTTGGATGCCCTCGACTGCTCGATGATCCACCGCCGGAACGTCCGGCCCATCCGAGGAAGGTCCTGATTCCCCACCGGATTCATCTTCTCACAGTGGGCCCGGCCGCACCCGCCCGGCGGGTTGCCTGGGACCCGGGATCGGCGAGATAATCGCCCCATGAAACTCGTGATCTGGATCGTGGTCGCGCTCGCCGTCGTATTCGGCGGCTGGCGGTTCATGCAGGCGCGCGAACTCGCCTCCTACGGCATCGACGAGGCCCATCCGTTCGGCTCGTTCGGGAAGCTCGACGCCATGCTGACCGGGGACATGCACTTCGAGAAGGACGAGGCGGGGTCGGATGCCATTCCGTACGAGGACCTCCCCGAACCCGCGCACACCTTCCGGTACCGGGACACGGCCAGCGGAAGCACGGTTCTGGACAAGGTCTGGCTCCAGGTGGCCGCCGACGGGCGCCTGCTTTCCATCAGCGCCTGGAGTCGCCCCACGTACACGGCCGTCGCCACGCTGATGTACAACCACTGGGGACGGATCACGGGTGAGCTGCCCGACTACTCGAAGGGGCAGGGTGACTTCACCGGCCAGGGTTTCCGCGGCCACTGGACCTGGGCCAAGCCCGGCGGCCTCCTGATCTGCCTGGCGGTGCGCTGACCCCCCAGATCGGAAGCCCTGGCAGCCCGGGAAGCGTCACACGTCTGTCACATCGAATTTGCCCTCCTACTATGGCCCCCGCACCCCCCAATCGCGCAAAGTGGCCTCAGCAGGGCTTTGAGGGAGTGGCGGATGCATACATCATCAGGAGGCGGATCATGAACGACACGGTGGAACGGGAAGACACGGGGCGGGATCGGGCGGTCGAGCCGGGCGAGATCGCCCGGAGGATGGTCCGGTGCCCCGACTGGCTGAACCTGCGGGCCGCGTGCATCGTCGCCGCCGCGGCCGAGAAGATCGGGTCCGCCGTGGTGGTTACCAAGGGGGGCGTCATGGCCGACGCCCGGAGCGTGATCGACCTCATGGCGCTCGGGGTGGAACCCGGCGAGACGCTCGAGATCCTGGCCGAGGGCGAGGACGCCGCCGAGGCGGTTCGGGCCCTGGCGGCCCTCGTCACCGGCAACTTCGAGGTGAGGGCCGGCACGCCGCTGGCCGCGTCGATGGCGACGCTCAGCCCCGGCCTCCCGGGGAAGCTCAACGCCGGCTCCCGCTGACCTGACGGGGTCGCGGGTCATCGACATCCTCGCCATCGTCTCGGCCGAGCACGCGGTCCTCAACGTCCTCGTGGACTGGATCGCGTTCCGGTCCATCGGCTCCGCCCCCCGGAACCCGGACCAGCCGTGGGACGCCTGGGACCTGACGCGGCACGCGATCGAGTCGCACTCCCGGCTCGAGGAGGACCTCCTCCTCCCCGCGCTGGAGTCCCGGCTCACGGGCGCCGCCCAGCCGGCCGTCTCCTTCACGCACGAGGAGCACCGCAGGATCGCGGAGCTGTTCGGGAACGCGGCCCGCGGGCGCGCCCCGGAACCCGCTGCCATCGCGGAGACCGTCGCCCTCCTGCGGAGCCACTTTCGGCACGAGGAGGAGACGTTGTTCCCCCTCGTGCGAAAGGCCCTCACCCCCGGCCACCTCGAGCAGCTCGGCCGGGCGTGGACCGAGGCGCGGGAGTTCCGGCCGGCTGTCGCTCAGCCCTGAGCGGCGGCCATCACGCGGTTGATCGCCTCGCGCAGGGCGGCCAGGCTGAACGGCTTCGGCAGCGAGTAGTCCGCGGGCGCCCGCCCGGTGTCCACGACTCCCGCGGGCGACGCGATTCCCGAAACCATGATCACGGGACAGGTGGGCCGCAGCCGCTTCACCGCGTCCGCCAGCTCGTCGCCGGACATCCCGGGCATCACGCGGTCCGTGATCACGAGGTCGAACCGCCGGGCCCGGAACGCGTCGAGCGCGGCCACCCCGTCGGCCGCCGACGTCACCCGGTGCCCGTCGCGCTTCAGCAGCCCCGACAGGAGCCGCACGATCCGCGGCTCGTCGTCGGCCACGAGGATCCGGAGCGGAGCCTTCCAGGGACCCGCCACCGCGGGCTTCGCGATCCGCCCCGCGACCGATCCGAGCGGGAGCCGGACGAAGAACGCCGTCCCCCGGCCGGGCGCGCTCTCGACCCGGACCGACCCGCCGCGCCGGTGCAGGATCGCGGCCACCATCGGCAGCCCGAGCCCCGACCCCCCCTTGCCCTTGGTGGTGAAGAAGGGCTCGAAACACCGCCGGCGCACCTCCTCCGTCATCCCCACCCCGTCGTCGCGCACCTCGATCACGCACTCGGTCTTCTCCTCCCGGGTCCTGATCGTGACGGTGCCGCCGTGCGGCAGGGCGTCCACGGCATTCATGATGAGGTTCAGGAGCATCTCCCGGATCTCGTCGGGGTTGCACAGGACCGGCCGGACCGTCCCTGGCTCCGCCACCACCCCGACGGCCCGGCCCTCCGCCCCCGCCCGGCTCCGCCACATCGGCCGGGTCAGGACGATGGAATCCTGCACCAGCCGGTTGACATCGCACGGCTCCACGGGCTTCTCGCCTCCCGAGGACGAGTAGAACGTCCGGAGGCGCCCGACCATCTGGGCCGCGTCCTGCGCCGACTGCCGGATGGTCCGGAGGTAGTCCAGGGTCTCCCGCCGGTTCTTGAGCGTCTCCGGCCACTCGAGCAGGGTCTCCGTGAACCCCAGGATGGGCGCCAGCGCGTTGTTGAAGTCGTGCGCGATCCCGCTCGCCATCTCGCCCATGGCGCGCAGCCGGGCCTGCTCGACCATCTTGTTCTGCACGCCCGTAAGCCGCTCCATGGCGTTCCGGAGCTGGAGCATGGACTCCGTCCGTTCCAGGTCCACGCGGTTGAGCCAGAGCGCGCCGATCCGGATCGCGGCCACGATGACCACCGACCCCACCATGACCATGAGCGAGATGCCGTACGCGCTGTTGTAGAGCCCCCGGTCCTGGCCCGCGTCGGCGATCCAGCCGAGCAGGAACAGCACGCAGATCATGGACGGGGACAGCCACCGCAGGAGGACGCCCCCGGGCCCCGCGCTCGCGAAGACGGCCACGAACCCGCGCGACGGCCGGGACAGGAGAATCGCCCCGGCCAGGCACTGGAACGCGATCGTGCCGGGCAGGGCCATGTCCGTGAACTTGCCGAACGAGTAGAAGTCGTAGGCGCCGAGCATGTACCCGGTGAAGCTCCGGAACGCCACCATGAAGGAGGCCAGGGCGAACCACTGGGCCGCGACGACCAGCCGCGCGAACGGGAGCAGCCCGAGCGAGACGCTCGCCAGGAGCAGGCAGAGCATGCCGCCCATCGCGGGCCGCCCGGGAATGTTCGTCCCGGCCTCTCCCGCCGGCTCGTTGATCAGGAGCTGGTCCATCCCGAGGTTCCACCCACCGATATCCTGGCTCATCGTCGCCACGCTCGCGACGAAGACGAAGGCCACGCACACGGCGTACACGACCCGCGCCCGCCGGCGCCTGGCGAGGAGGCGGAACAGCCGGAGCGCGGACCCGGCCGCGAGCAGGCCGACCGCGATGTTGACCTTCATGGACACGGCGTCCGGGACGAAGGTCTTGAGCAGGGGGATGCGGAAGAACCAGCCGGCCAGCACCACGATCGGGATCACGATCGCCACCGCGGCGAGCAGGCGCTGCAGGGCGGGCAGCCGGTTCATTGATAGATTATTGCACGCCCCCCCGCCCCGGCGGGCGTGGTAAGCTGGGCCCAGCTCAACCGATTAGGGAGGTGCCGCATGACCCTGTACCCGAACCGTTCCCAGTGGATCACGATCTGGCTCACCGCCGCCCTCGTTGCCGCGGCCATCGGCCAGCACGACCGCCGCGCCACCGTGGCCTGCGCGATGGCCGGCGCGCTCCGTGCCTGGCAGCAGGCGAAGGCCCCCGGCCGGTCCCTCATGTCCCTGGCCGGGAACACGCTCCTCACGGTCGTGATCCTCGTCCTCGCCTGGGGTCTCGCGCACCCCAAGTAGGGGACGCGCCCCTGATCCTCTTCGCGGCGGGAGCCCCGCCGCGAATCGGTATCTCACCGACTGACGAGCTCGGGATGGGGCAGGGACCCGGTGGTCATGTAGGCGGCCAGCATCTTGGCGTTCAGGACGCGTCGACTCGGCCCGTCGCCTCCATACGCTCCCCACAGGCACCGGTCGTTTCCCAGGCAGCGAACCACGATGTGCACGCGCCCGCCCGCCGGAGTCCGGGTCACGGAGTAACCGTACTCGAGGCGGCCCGTCGGGCTGTTCGTCTCGATCGCGTCGTCCGTCGCCGTCCGGATGTTCATCGAACTGTGCTGCGCCAGGAAGGTGTGCACGCGGGCCCAGATCGCGGGGACGGCCGCCTGCTCCACGTCGAACTCCTCCGGCTGGCCGGCCATCAGCTCGCTCACATACACCAATTGGGCGTCCGAGTAGTCCTCGCGATGGGCGTTCAGCGCGCACCCGCTCAGGCAGGCGCAACCGATCAAGGCTCCCGCGGTCCACGCGCCCCACAGCCGGTCCATCGGCGCCCGGAAGACCTTCACGGCGCCACCGTTGCCGGCGGGTTCGGAAAGAAGTGCCGGACGATGTCCGCGCAGTGGCGCAGTTCGACCGCGTGGGCGGTCTCGCGAATGGTCACGGCGGCGAAGGCCGCGGCGGCCCGGGTCGCCTCGGTAGCGGCGGCCCTGGCATTGAGGTCGGGAAAGCTCTCGGTGGCCGTATAAGCCGCGGAGGCGGCGGCCGCCGCGACGACGCCGTGGATCGCGGCCGCAGACCCGGAGGCGGCTCCCCGGGGCACTTCGGCGTCGGCCCGGAGGGGCGGGAGGCCGGCGGCGAAAGCTTCGGCGTCCCTGGCGGCGCGCCGGACCTGGTCCAGCGATCCGCCGATCTCCTTCGCCCATCGCTCGGCCGCTTCTATCGCGATCCGCGGCCGGTCCTCGTGCGTCGGCACGTGCTGGAGGCTCCGCCGCGCGCATGCGCAGGCGGCGAGCACCAGCCGGCGGCGTTCATCGCTCCCCGCCGGCCCGATCGCCTTTCCCAGCAGGCTGAGCATCAGCGCGCCATCCTCGCACGCGGTCCATTCCTCCCGCGTCATGCTTCCCCCCATCGCCCGGCCAACCCCTCTCGGTGGTCCCAGGACGCTTCCCTCCGAAGTGCCCTCAGGTCATCCGCATGCCCGCCCGACCCCCTCCCCGAGATCGACGAACCATGGCCTGCGCACCGTCATCCTCAAGCATACTCAGGGCCCGGACCAGCGCCATGATCCGGGTCACCGAGGGGGATCAACCGGCCTGCGAGACTTGGGAGGCGTCAGTCGCGGTCGCGCCCCTTGCCCTTCCCGCCCATCATCTCCTTCATGTGCTTCGCCATCGCCAGCGTGACCTTCGCCCGCTGGACCGGCGTGAGGACGGCTTCCTTCCGGCCCTGGAAGTCCATGCGGTTCCTCATGATCTGGTCCCGCGTCGCCTTGATCTGATCGAGCTTCGCCGTGAGCTGCCCGTCCGGCGCCTTCCCGTCCACGAGGCCCTTGAGCTCCTTGAGCTGCGTGCCGAGCGTCTCCCAGAGCGGCTTCTGCGTCGCCATCTGCTCCTCGTTGATCGTCTTGAGCTTCGCCTTCTGGTCGGGCGTGAGCTGGAGCGCCTTCCCCATCTTCCCGCCCATCCAGTCGCCGGCGCCTTCGCCTCCGTCGCCGTCGGCACGAGCCATCGGCGCCAGCAGAACCGCCGCCGCCATCGCCGCCATCATCCATCGCGTCTTGGTCATCGGTAGGCCTCCTTGATGCACTTTCCCCCCTCAAACGGCCCCCGCGTCCGGGTATTGGCGGCCCGTCAGCCTCGGACCGGCCGCCCCCGGGCCCACAGACAGGCCCCCAGCACCAACAGCCCGACGAAGGTAACGGCAGAGAGGTTCAGCCAGACCGTCGACAGGGGATACCGGACGAGCCCGGACGACGAGGGGAAGACGAGGCACGCGAGGATGACGAGGACCCACGGGGCACGCCGGCGGAGATCATCCCCGAGCACGGTCAGCGGCACGACCAGGGCGACGAAGTAGTGATACCACGACAGCGGGCCCAATAGGATGGACGCCGTCAGCACCGCGGAGCATTCGATCAGGACGGTCTCCCGGTTCCACGCTCCCCGGGGCCGGATGACGACGGCCATCGACACGAGTACCGCCGCCACTGCCAGTCCCCAGACCACGAGCACGGCCGGATCGCCCGAGGCCCCCAGGTAGCCGCGCGGCAGCGCGGCCGCCCCGAGCCACCGCCCTTGCCCCGCGAACCGCTCGCTCATGGCCAGCAGGGATTGGTTGGGCCCGTTCATCCCCCAGCCCCAATGCGCCGCCCGGGGCCAGTCCGCGACGAAGTCCAGGAACCGGCGCCACCCGAAGACAAGTGCAGGGCTGAGCGAGCATACGCCCGCCACCACCGACGCCGCGATGCCGGCCCGCCACCGCCCCCGCCAGAACAGATACGGAATGAACAGCCCCGGCAGGACCTTGAGCGCCGCCGCGAACCCCAGCCAAGCGCCCCCGGCCACCTCCCGCCCCTCCGCCAGCCGGCAGATCCCGGCCGTCACGCACGCCAGGATCACGAGGTTCACCTGGAGGTAGTTGAGGTCGTCGTTGAGGAACACGGCCGTAAGAAGGAGCGGCAGCAGCATCTCCGGTGACGCCAGCGAGAACGCGCCCCGCCGCGGCATCAGCCCCAGCGCCTTCCCGTACACGCTCCTGGCCAGCATCCGCATGATGAGGAAGAGGAAGACGAGATTCAGCGCGACCCACCCCGTCCGCACGACCCTTGGGCCCAGACGCGCCGCCAGCGCCACCGGCGCGCACCACAGCGCGTAGAACGGGGGCCAGGTGTTGCCGCCCTCGCCCAGGTCCCGGTATATGTGCCCGCCCCGGAGCACGGTTTCCCCCAGCCCGACGTATAGCTGGAAGTCCCCCTCCCGCCGCACCCAGCTCCTCGCCGCCGTGAGGATGAGCAGGAACCCCATTCCCAGGATGATCCATTCCGCCCGCCGGGTCATGACGAGATCAATCTAGAGGACGGCGACGCCTCCCCGATTGACTGCCACGATCGCGGGCTTTCACCGCACCGTGATGTGAGGATCCCAAGAGACGCCGCACTTCTGCAGTGCCGAATACAACCCCCACCCCAGAATGCCCACGAAAGGCGCGCCACCCACCACGAGAAGGTATGCGACGGCAAAACCAAGCGATGCGGTCGAGCCAAGATGGTATTCGAGAGCATCACTCCATATGACTCCGTGCAGAACGCCCGTTGCCAGACCCACGAAACCCATCATCGCCAACCAACCCACGCGCCTCCCAGCGTACTCTCGTCGACTCAGGTAGGCAGGATGCAGTACCGCCAGGGCTAAGAGAGCCAGGACAAGGTACGCGGGAGAGCTGAAGAGACCGGCGAATGCGGCAAAGCCCAAGGCCCGACAGATGAGCCACGAAGCGTCCGACAGCGGCAGACCGACGCACTTGAACGGAGCAACACAGAGAGGAATGACCACCGGCAGCGCTGCAGTCACTATCAACAGCAGCCATTTCAAGTCCCTCCACTCACTCAGCCTGCGTCCCCGCAGCGGCGCCCCATTGACGAACCATCTGAGCGCGAAGAGCGCCGCCCAAGCGACCGGGGAAAGCAGAAAGAGGGCCTTTGCCGCGTCGAAGAGCTGACCCTCAAGTGCCATCGAAATCCTGATCCTCTTCGCCGCCGTCGTTATCGTCCACGCGAAGAAGGGCTAGAACCCCGGGACCACAGACAGGCCGCCAGCACTAATAGCCCGGCGAAGGTGACGGCAGAGAGGTTCAGCCAGACCGTCGACAGGGGATACCGGACCAGCCCGGATGACGAGGGAAACACCAGACACGCGAGGATGACGAGGACCCACGGGGCACGCCGGCACAGGGCATCCCCCAGCACGGTCAGCGGCACGACGAGGGCGACGAAGTAGTGATACCAGGACAGCGGGCCCAGCAGGATGGATGCCGTCAGCACGGCGGAGCACTCGATCAGGGCGGTCTCCCGGTTCCACGCTCCCCGGGGCCGGATGACGACGGCCATCGCCACGACCGCGGCCGCCACGACCAGTCCCCAGACCACGAGCACGGCCGGATCGCCCGAGGCCCCCAGGTAGCCGCGCGGCAGCGCGGCCGCCCCGAGCCACCGCCCTTGCCCCGCGAACCGCTCGCTCATGGCCAGCAGGGATTGGTTGGGCCCGTTCATCCCCCAGCCCCAATGCGCCGCCCGGGGCCAGTCCGCGACGAAGTCCAGGAACCGGCGCCACCCGAAGACAAGTGCAGGGCTGAGCGAGCATACGCCCGCCACCACCGACGCCGCGATGCCGGCCCGCCACCGCCCCCGCCAGAACAGATACGGAATGAACAGCCCCGGCAGGACCTTGAGCGCCGCCGCGAACCCCAGCCAAGCGCCCCCGGCCACCTCCCGCCCCTCCGCCAGCCGGCAGATCCCGGCCGTCACGCACGCCAGGATCACGAGGTTCACCTGGAGGTAGTTGAGGTCGTCGTTGAGGAACACGGCCGTAAGAAGGAGCGGCAGCAGCATCTCCGGTGACGCCAGCGAGAACGCGCCCCGCCGCGGCATCAGCCCCAGCGCCTTCCCGTACACGCTCCTGGCCAGCATCCGCATGATGAGGAAGAGGAAGACGAGATTCAGCGCGACCCACCCCGTCCGCACGACCCTTGGGCCCAGACGCGCCGCCAGCGCCACCGGCGCGCACCACAGCGCGTAGAACGGGGGCCAGGTGTTGCCGCCCTCGCCCAGGTCCCGGTATATGTGCCCGCCCCGGAGCACGGTTTCCCCCAGCCCGACGTATAGCTGGAAGTCCCCCTCCCGCCGCACCCAGCTCCTCGCCGCCGTTAGGACGAGCACCAGCCCCACCGAGAGGATGATCCATTGCGTCCATCGGCGATTCATCCGATCAGTCTACAGAACTGGGGGGACCTGCGCAGAATCAGCACGCTGGCGGACTTCCCAGGTCGATGAGCATGGCGCATTGGGAACGGGCATGCCGACTAGACGGGCGTCGGCAGCGGGAGCATGGCCGAGAGGAGCCTGCCCGGCGTCACCTCGAACTGTGGTTATTGGAAACGCCGCAGACATCCAACTCGCAAACCGTTTCCCTTTGCCAGCGCCTCCCAGCACTCCCTCCAGAAACGATCACCACCACTGCGCTGAGGATCAATGCCGCCAGCAGGCGTAGGGTAAACAGGAACAGCCTGACCTGCACTGAACCGGCCTTCCCCCCATCCACGGCATGAACTCTTCCATACCACCATTGCAGTGCAAAGCAGAATACCTCACTCCATCGCAGAGGGTGGCGCGAAGAAGCCGGCAACGGCGCCTAAGCGGGACAAGTCAGGACATTTCGTCGCGAGCAGGCAGAAGAAGTGAACCGAATGGATCGCTCACAGAGCCGCCGCTGAAGCATCTCAAGGCGATGAGCCAGGACAGCTATAGCTTCCCATCGCCGTTCAGGCCACCGAGTTTCTCATTCAGGTTGCGTTCGGGCAATCCGATCGTCGTGAGGTCCACGTACTGCCCCTTGTACCCGACTAGAGAAAGTACGGCGCGATTAACGAGCGTTTGACTTGCCAGCGTAAGGTCCGCATTCCTGTCTGCTGGAGTGTAGTGCAGGCTCTTCCCGTGAGCGAAGTAGTTTCGGCGGTCGAGAGCCTCGTCTTCGATCTTCCCAATCTCCAGACCAAGAGCCTTGAGGAACTCCGTTAGCTGGCGTGCGCCTCCATACTGATTGTCGTTCCTGAGCTTTGCCAGTAGCCTTATCCATTCGGGGTCGTCCAGATGATTAGCCTCTAGATCATCAAGAAATGGACGCACCTCGCGATCGAACACGGCTTGAGGAACGTGCACACCAGATCCGTTCAGGGGCGCGGATCGTGCCAGCGACTCCAATGCCGCATGGTACAGGATGAACTTGATTTCAACAAAAGAAACCTGCGCGAGCCAGTAGTACAGAAGGGCTTCCTCCAGGTTTAGCCTGTCATATGAGGCCAACATGAGGTCGGCCAGTTCCTTGAACTTGCTAGCATCGATAGCGCCTCCTGTGGCGCCGCTCCAGAGTACGGGAGGGAACCCACTGGTGCTATGGTCGGGCCTCGGCGTTCCCCATGGAACCTCGGCATGCTGGACTACAGGATTCATCGCTTCGTCACATCCTGTGTATCCAACCCTGTTCATCTTCCCACCGAAGCAGAATCCAAGGACGTTGAGATATCGATTCCGCCATTCGTGATCAGCAATCCTCGGGTGGTGACGGTATTGCAGGACGACCGGACGAAGCCAATTGACCCTCCTTGGACTCATCCGTGGCACGGGCTTGCCCCAACCGCACCACTCGACACTCCAGGTCCAATGACATCTGACCGAATGCGATCCTGAACAACGAAGATGTACCGTGCCAAACTAGACTGAAGAAGAACAGTCCAACTCGATGTAGCGCCAGACATTGGCCGCCTGCTGCATCGAGCTTTGTCTTAGCTAGACATCGGGCACAAGACACGCGGCGAGTGCTTCACTCATCGAATCACAGTGATTAAAGTCCTTTTGCCCGTTGGGCTTGAATGACCAAACAGTGTATCCAGAGCTGTCCGCTTGAGCCCCGCTTTCTTCAACAACCCCTTCGGACACGAATCGAACGTAAACTCTATCAGTAGATTCATTGGCCGCTTTGATGCTCACGAGTTTCCTTGCCGCGTCGGCATGGAGGTGAGATCCCTTCGTGTCGATCGCATACACGGTGTGGTCGTGCCAGATCAGAAAATCAGGGAAGAAGTTGACCGTCTTCCCCGACTGGGGCAGAGGAATTGAGTAACCGGAACGCGATGAGTTCCGGCACCATGGGTGCCCGGTCTTGTCTAGAGCGCGAGCAAAGTCCAGCTCCAAGGAATTGAGGTCATCGTAGCCCTTATGAATGGCGTTCTTGAAGGTCGCCACTGCATCCGGATCAACAAGCACGGGCCCAATGCGGTAGGGATTAGGCCCCCGCAGTTTGAGGTAGACCTGATCTACAAAAGCCTCCCCTACCTTTCGGGCAACATCCGTAACATGACTCGCGGCTCGACTGGCAAACCCGACCTTGGCGTCGAACTTGGTCGGAGTCCCGTCGGAGTTCGACGTCACAGCGACTCCAAGCGCACCCTTATGCACTCGCGCCACCTCTCGCGCGAATAGCCAGCGAGCAAGCACACTTGCCGATTCCCCGACTTCTTCCCACACAAAAGCCTGCCCTCCGGCCCCACCCACCACACGCCGGACGGACACGCGCTTGCCCTGACCCCGAATGTTCGATCCGGGGTCGCCTCGGTAATCGCTCATCTTATCTATATATTCTGCAATACGCTTTTCTGCCCTCTCCGTAATGAGCGCCGCAAGCGGGACCGAGAACTGGCCCTTCGCGGCAAACTCCACCTTAGCTCTGCCTCCCGGCTTGGAGATTGTAACCTTGATGTCGAGGCTTCCTGGCTGGATCTTCTGCTCCACGGATGTCACCACTTCCTCGAATACCCCCGTCGCCTCGACACGGACAAGGATCTCAGCAGTGTTGAGCCGTTGATCCGCATAGCGCACGCGACCGGGCTGTCTCAACAACCGCCCGATGATCTGTTCTACCTGGACTCTGGACCCCATGCTCTTATCGATATATGCGAAATAGACAAGTGGATCGTCCCAGCCCTCCTGAAGACTTTGGTTGAATATGATGTGCTCATAGTTTCCATCCACGAACGACTGATAGTCCCTATCTCCACCTTTGAAGAGAATGAAGTCTTCAGGAAGCGGATGTCCCCTATCCGTCTTGAGGTCGCAGTAGACAGCGATTGTTGATGGGTTCACCTTTAGCTTCTCGGTCAGATGCCGCCAGATGAGAATGGGCGGTGATCGGCGCTGTGCAAACGGCTGCTTTGGATCGTCCCTTTCGCCAGATAATTCCGTAACGTTGGTCTTGCAGACGTACACAGCCTTCGGTACACCTGGAAGCCCCGCATCCGTGGCAGCCCTTCTCGCTTTTCGCAAGTCTTTCATCAACTCCGCAACCACATCCTCCATCGGCGCCTGCCTACCGACGAGATTGATCTCGTTCTTGATGAGCCCTGAGAGTGCCACCTCGGCTGCGTCAACTTGGGTAACCAAATCGGCATCGCTCAGCGAGCCGACGCTCTTCAAGTGACCGATGACTTCCTTCTCAAACAGGGGCGGCAATCGGCTAGTGGCGGTAGAAAGCAAGAATGCGTCAGGCTCCAACTCAAGCAAGAGCGTCGTCTGTTGATCACTCAGATTGTGCGCTTCATCGTAGACGATGAGCAGCGGACGGCGACCGCCTTGACCATTGGGCCGATGCTTCAGAGATTCCCAAGTGGACTTAGCCGCTTCGTCAATTGCGCTCTTGAACACATTGAGACTTCCTTCGCCCTTCTTCTCTTGGTTGAACGTGCCTGTTGTTGCAAAGAACAGAAATGAGTCGACCGACCCAGACAATTCCGACTCATCATAGTCCGCGAGAGTTCGCACCTCGAAACCGTCCAGCAGGCCATGGTATGCCCCGCCAGCATCGAGATTAGCGTAGGATTGCGCAACGACAACGGAAGCCTTAGAGAGCCACAACACTATGGGCTTAACCGGCCAATGCTTCGCAATGGATGACACTGCATCTGCAAGAATAAGCGTCTTGCCCGACGCCGTGATGGAATTGAGCAGTTGAAGAAAGGGAATCCGCCGCTGAACCCCACCCCTGCCTACAGTGACAGGCGAACTATGGTATTCGACCACCCTGGCCGCAACTTGATTGGAGGCCTGCTCCTGGAATCCGAGAAGCTCGATCATGCCAGCTCGTTGTCGTCGTCAACGAATGGCTCACTCTTCAGGTCAAGACCGAAATCAGCGAGGATGCGGTCGGGAATTTGGTAGAACTTCACGCCCTCTGTCTGGTATCGATAGAGCCGCGCGTACACGTGGTATGGAGCCGGCCTGAGACCGGCCCTACTCGCCTCGTCGACGCACACCTCGTATGCGGCCTCGGTGAAATCGGTATTCTTATCTGCCCCATCCCATACCAAGAAGAATCCCTCATTCTCAGCATTCCGCGCGACCAGGTAGCGATACGCCTTCGTCCCTGATGCCTCAATCCGTACTAGCTGATCGCCACGCCTGCGCGTCGCATCGAAGTGCGAGGCGATAACTGTGTCAACCATTTCGTCTCGCTCCATTCTGAGGAGAGCCGTAGCGTCAACCTTCTTTCCGAGGGCCAAGAACGAATAGCCCCCGCGAGTTGGCTTCCCCTTCCCGTTGCTCCATTCTCCCGTGGCAACGCGCCTAAGTCTGTCCGCGAGCAATGTTCGAGCATACGAGTCTCCATTATCTGGTCGGCCCTGTTCGATCAAAATGAACCGGCGAGCTGTAGATCCTGTGTGGTTGGCCAGCAATACTGCATGACCGGCGGTTCCGGACCCGGCGAACGGATCGAGAACCAGACCGTCAGCAGGACACCACAGATGGAGGATCTTTTGAAAGAGTTTCAACGGCTTCACTGTCTCGAAGGTATGCGCCCCCACGATGGCGGCCAGTTCGCTCACCCCATCGCTTGAGCGACCCGACTCCCGAAACCCCCATGAGGTTGAATCGAGCTGCACAGGCGCGAAGTCGTCATCAGCCCAATAGCTTACCGGCACCTTACCTTTTCTTATCTGCTCAAGATAGGTCTTCACTCTGGGCCTTCCTTGCCCATCGCGACCAAACCAAACAAATGGCCAATCTGTTTCTTTCAGCCGAGCAAACGCCCGCCGTATAGTCTGTTCAGGAACTGATTTCGGAGTTCCCCCCTTGGCCATTAACGCAGGTGCTCGTCCGTCCTTGATGTTGCGTTCCTCGTACTGCGTACCCCATCCTGCAAGCCACCGCACGACATTGTGTTTCGGGTGCCGCCAGGCACCGCTACCGGCGGGATAGTGGAGCTCTCCGGTAAACGGCGACTGGATTGCGTAGAGGTCATTTCATAACCCTCCGGAGGGTGAGGAGCGCGCAGGCGACGTGAAAG
>CAKKQC010000031.1 GCA_919901855.1 bacterium
AGCTCGAAAGGGCTGCGCACCGTGCCTGCGAGGTCGCGAAGGTCATCCTGGAAGGGGTGGAAGAGATCGCGGTTCTGGAAGGCCTCGGCTGAGTTCGACTGGAAGTCGAGGGGGGCGGTCGCCTATGGGCCGCCCTCTGGCTCGGTTATCTCAATGGAAAGGCGAACCCGGAACTCAAGATCTATCATCCGGGACACACCACGGTTTGTTTCGGTCGAGGAAATGAAGGTGAGGAGAAGGTCAGACCGGGTCCGTGATTCGAGCGGACGAGGCGACCTGCAAACCTAGTCCAGCAACCCTAGCCTTGTGAATGGGACGAAAGATAGGACGCTAGACACCATGCAACCCAGCCACAGCCTTTCACAGTAGACCGCAGGCATCCCATCTCTAAGACTCGTGCGAAGGACAAGTAGAAGAAGGCTCATTACCCAGAGCAGGATGGGAAAAACAACTGTGTACCAAGGAATGACGCGCATGGCACCGCCCGGCAGTGTACTCCTTGCGCTTCCCCAGTAATGCGCGTTCGGTATCATGTGCCGTCTGAATTGGAGGCGCAACAATATGAAGAATGTAGCCCAAGCAAGCGTGTAGATGACAAGGGTGTCAAGCGGCTGCTTTAGGATATCAACTGGTGGTGGCGCCCCCTTCAATGCTGCGCTCCGCGCATTCCCACCTTCGTGTGATCACAGAGTCTCTCTCCTTGGCTCCACATATCCTTGCAGATCATCAACGCCGCATCATATACAGCCTTGTCTGGCTTATCTGTAAAAGAGCAGTTCCATGCCGACCCGTTTCGATGATACCCCTCAAACCAGATCATCTTCGGTTTCGTCAGGACGATGAGGTGTGTAGTTGGTGGATCCGCAACCACACGAGCATCGATGAGGCCTTCACGGCAGAGTTTGGAAACCAGACCCAGATTCCGGGGTCTCCCTCCAACCACTCGCGTCTTCAACCCATTTCGCCCGTGCTGATCTCGAAGCCAATCATGCCAAGCCGTATCATCCCAATCCCCACGCGGAAAGCCGTAAGTCATCATGTAGAGGAGAGAGTTCTTAGCCGGACGGATCAATGGAGTCATCTGTTTGTATGGCGTTGTCCACCAGAAATATTTCTGGTCACGACCGAGGTGGGGCTCAACCCTCCCCATGATCAAGCTAAGCAGTGGATAATATGTGTTGACAGTCATTCTGCACCTCCGAGCTGAACACCCGAAGGCGCAGAGCTTTTTACAGACGAAGAGCATCCACAGTTTATTAGGATTGTGGTTCTACGGGAGTCGAATCCCGAGTTCAAACCGAGACCGGCATGCACCGCGAAGAGCGGACGCAGTTGACCAGCGGCGATCGGCCCTGCGGGCGCTTCCTGCATGTTCGTGTCTCCTCTCAATCTATGCCTCATTCATTTGAACGGGCGCGCGAGTCGCTTAGTTGCCCAGCGTCCAGGTCTTTGACTGCGTTTGCCGACCCGGAAAGCCCGTGACCGGAATCAAACCGGTGATCTCGTCCTTACCAAGGACGCGCTCTATCACTGAGCTACATGGGCTAGACGTCTGATTCATCATCGCAATTCGGAGGGTTGATTGGGGGAAGGGAGACAATTGCCGGGGAATCCAGATGGGGTATTGCGGAGAGTGCTCTGCAAATACTCAAGTATTTGCTAACTTTCCAAATTTTCGAAGGTGGGAAAATGGGGTACCGTCCTGATACCCCACATGCATGCTAATCTGGATCGAGTTCAGTGTCAAGTGTCCTTATAGAATAGGCGTTTCTGAAGGTGCGCGTATGCGGAACACCTTGTCATTTCACCTTTTGCGTCCAAATCGAAGTAGTCTGTTGGAATACTCGTCACGCCGAATTCAATATGGGATCTCCATGCCCGTGTCAAGAGAGGCGGGAACGCGAGAGATCGTAGATACATTGATAAATCTGGCACTGCGAAGAAGGGGCGATTGGGGACAACTCCCCACCTTGCATGCGAGACTGCTCCGCTTTGCAGTGACTCGCTGATCGATCCCCATCGTACGTTAGCGTTGAGCGAGTGAGGAGTGGTAGGTTCGCAGAAGACCTCAATGCCAGACAACCCGCGTCAACCCGAGGACTTGCTTGTGGGAGGAGATGCCACTAAGGCTGAGGATCGGGAGCAGCCAGGAATTGCGTCGGACGACCTTGCCAAACTCTTCTTCGAGAGATTTGAGCCCCATCATCTGTTCTTCAAAATGCACCTGTTACTTGCGCACTATCGAGACGCGGAGACATTTGTCCCTTCGTTCTGCGAATCGGATTTGCCTTTGACGGACCAGAACATGAAGGATTTGGCCGAGGGCTTCCGTCGCTTCGTAAAGGTCGAGACACACTTCATGTATTTTCAGATGATTGAGCTGTTGTTCCAACTCTTGTTCGTGGTGGCCCATTACCCCATAGAAGAGATCTGGCCCGCACTGACGTTCACCAACGACCGCCGCTCACGATACTACATGCCCATTTACAGGCTGATCCGTGCCTATGGAGAAGGGACGCTAGATGATCCAAAGATGGCAGGTTCCGTCAGACTCATTGATCAGGACTCTGGGAAGGAGTATCGATTGCCGCTCGTCGCGGTTCGGATCTACGACCACTGGCTCACTCAGATACCCCACGAGAAGCTCTGTGCGAGCGGACGCAACATAGAGGAGCTCTTGAGGATCTTCGCGCAGGACTTCAGTACCCGGGGAGCGTACAACGCCTACAAGCACGCGCTCCGCTTTGTAGGTGGGTTTTCGGTGTCCAGGGCAAAAGAGACGGAGGGCAGGACTACGTTTGAGCAATCCTGGGATCCCAAGAGTACTCTCACATATCTCAGAAGGACGTCAAGGTTGGGACAGTCAGCAGAAGACCAGGAAGCGTTGGAACTGGTCACGCGCAAGCTGGATTTCTACCGAGATTGGCGGTGTTGCGAGATGATATACAAATTGATAACGACGACGATGACTACACGAACGCCGTATATCTTGAAGGATTGGGGTGTTCAGCCAGCAGCCGTTGCGCTCTTCGACAAAGTCGTTCCCGGAGACTACGCCATATGCGTAGAGATCGCCCATGGGATGTCGAGGAGTACCTCGCCCTAGGCCCTGTGCATCATGTCATCAGTGGCCCGACGACAGATCGTCATCGGGGTAGTTTGCATCCCCCGGCTTCCATTCTGCTACTTCTCCATTTGCAGCGAGGTGTCGCACAATCGTGTTGCCCCACCTACGGGCAAGCATCTGAGCCACGAGCCGACGGTGGCAGATACGTTCATCCGGACAAGCACAGAGCAACACCGTCCTCTTCTCCCTGAAGAGACCCGGCCCAACGAGAATGAAGACGTTCCGGCTATGCATGAGGGGAGCGAACTGATGGGCGTACTTCGCCCAGGCATGAGCGATGGCTGCCTTCTTCAGTTCACGCGATGGACCCTTCTTCGGAACTGTTGCGCTCTTGAATGCATCAAGCAGTTCCTTGTTCGGAGCAAGCTCTAGCATGTGCACGTAAGCACAACCAAGGCTTCTCGCGAGCTCTGCCTGCAACACCTTCTCCCTTGCGTAGCCGTACCGCGGGCTGGTGTTGCGGAATCTGATGTCGATGACACGCTCGATGCGGTGTGACCGGAGCATGGTGTAGAACTCCTCGGGCTTCTTTCTGGATGTGCCGATGGTGTAGATGACGACTGGAGGTCCCTTCATGTTTCTTCCTCGAAGCTGGGCAGAGATTCTTTATGCAGGAGTCGCGCACACGCCCTGAGAGCAGCGAGGTAGTAGTAGAACAGCCACTCATGGAAGATGTCAGGATCGTAATCTTTCTGTTGGCCTGGATTGTTGTGGCGTATGCCGAACCGGTTCGCGATGTGGAAGAGGTCGGCCGCGTCTTTTTCCGTGAGGACCTTCTCCGCCTGTGAGCGCTGGTGCTCGAATGCGTCGATAAGGTCTCTTACGGCCACCATCTTGTCCTCCGCGCTGGCGCCGTGACGGCGGAATCTGGTGATCGCGCTGTTGACCTTGTCTCCAACATTGGTCACCGATTGGAATGGTGGATCTTCCGCAAGGAGGTCTTTGAGCCCCTCTGGGCCGCAGGCGAGAACGTATCCTTCAGGCGAGAGCTCCCATCCATCTCCGTATTGGGGCAGAAACTCGTTCATGGCATCGCGGTACCTGATCTGGCCACCTTCCTTGTCAAAATCATACTCACCGTTCCATCCGTCCCCGCGCGGGATGGAAACAACATCATGCAGCACTTCGATGACATCGAATAGATCGTCTTCACTGAAGTGCGGGAAAATGATGTTGGCGGGAGGCCAAAGGTCCTTCTTGCGAGTATGGATCAAGAAGTACGCTTTCGGGTCTGCTATTCGACCTCTAGATCCCCTGACTCCAAACGCTTCCAGAAAGAGACCGTCAAGCGCCTTGTAGGCACTGACGAACAGCTCCTTGGTTTCTTGAATGGTCAACGGCTCCACGCCGTGTTTGCGGGCAGAGTAGTAGAGGCGACGTTGACCGGGTTGCTCAGCGCTCACGGGCTTCCTCTCCAATAGCCACTTCTGATTCTGCCCCTGCCCCGGCCTCCGCCACCTTCCACAGTTGGGATGTCCGGTGTCCGTTCTTTACAGTCCCTGCATCTTGGAACGGTCCCTTTCTAAGGGCTGCGTTCACGGTCCAGTATGAGATCCCGGTCGCTTCAGCGAGCTGAGGAGCGGTCATTGGGCCGCGGGCCTTCAACTCCTCGGTCAGACGGAGAGCGGTCGCGCTCGCTGCTGTACGCGGTGCCCGTACGACATCTGCCTCACTGAGGTTGGGAGCAGCCTTCTCAAGTGCATCCAAAGCCCTTTGCATGGCTGCAGCTTCCTTGTCAGCCTCGGCCGCTCTGCGGTGCAACTCGAGCGCTCGACGATTGGCTGCGAGCCACTGGTTCTTCAATGCGGCTCTAGTGCGCAGAAGCTCCTTGCTCATTGGGATGATGATACTACGAGCATAGGCATTGGATGGGAGGTTACTGCATTGCGGCGCGTGCGCTCCACCATCTGCCTATTTCAGAAGGGCATCGTATCGGATCTTCCACAGATCCTTGGCGTCAGTAGAGAGCTCTTGAAGATAGGTCCACATCTCCCGTGCCTTGGCGATCGTCAAGGCAAGCTTGAAGTGCGCGACCATCTCGGCGAGCAAGGCGCCGTGAATCACACTCGTGCCCAGAATGACGCGGTGTTCCCACATCCTCAAGTCCTCTAGTTTGCGGTCTTGTGCGTCGTCGCGCCACACTGAGGCTGCCACGAGCCCTCTGTACGTGACGTGCCCTGCGGTTGAGTACTCGCGATAGTACCGGAGTTCCATGTAATCGAGCATGGCGATGGCATCCGGCGGGAACGCGCCGAGATGCCTTCTTGTGCCAGGAGTAAGACCCGATGATGCAGGCCACTTGAAGGGACGGTAGCTTGGAGAATCGGCGGGACTGATGCCCAAATCCTTGAAGAGGTCCTCCCTCATTGCCCCAATCTGCTCGAACAACCTCACCCAATTGGTCTCGTTCCGATAGCGCTCAAAGAACTCAGTGTATCTAGCTTCGTCCCGAATGGCGGACGCAAGGAACTTCCTCATCTGTGCATCCGGGTCGATCGAGAGCGCCACAAAGGTCGCGTGGAGTTCGAGGAGATGCCGGGCCGTTGGATAGAGCTGTGAAGCAAGGCTGCGAACCAGAGGGGTATTGTCCCCTTCGGGCTTCTCCTCGCGGAGGACATAACAAATAAGCTTGTAGGTCAGGCTGGCTTGCTCCACGATCTCCTCACAGATCCGGAGATACTGAGAGCGGACGCCAGTGCGGGAGCCATGCCCCCGAACGGAGTGATAGATAGCATCACGAATCTCCGCGAAGCAATCCCGCAAGAGCTTGTGCGGCAGAGGTCGTTGGGGATTGCTCGGAGTGCTCATCCGAACAGAGGAGTGGTGAACTTCAACGGGGAAGGCCTCCATCCTGGGCAGGAGAATAACTCTCAAGAAGACCGCCAATCGCCAGCAGGCCCTCCGTATGCACTTCAACCATCTTGCTCAGGCTCACGACGGGACCAGAGATGACTGCAAGAGTATGGTCGATACACTCAGGTCTCCCTATCTCAGACGAGACAGTCCAGAAGCCCGTCGCCGCGCCCGAGACAGCCGGATGGGGCGGCTGGTAGAACATGACACGAGAACCGAGGTTGGGATGAACGTATTCCGACAAGAGACTGTAGATTACTCGGTAACTCTTACCCTCCGGCAGAAGTTTGTCAATGAGGGTGAGGATGTTAGTGGCTCTAGAGTCTTCCGAGATGTTCTCGCCCATGGCGAGGATCTTCTCAGGCGTGTCTTCACCAAGTGCTGCCGTGTCGAATCGCTTTTGCTCGAAGAGCTTTATGAGGAGAAGTCGCATCTCCAGCGATCTGCCGTAGAACGTTCCCGTGACTTTGACATCAAGTCCGCGGGTGATCGCCGCGACGCGCTCATACATGTCATTCTGATATGCCGCGTGTTCGAGCAACGTACGTGTGCATTGGATTGCCAACAGATACTTGGCATCGTTCATTGCCTCGATGAGTCCCTGATACACCTGGAAGACGGCGTAGGAGCTTGAATAGGCAAGAGCCTTCAGCTCAGCGCCGGCCCTGCCGAACTCCTCCAAGCTCTGAGCCCGCTCCCATTCCGGATCGCCGAATCCCGTCGGTCCTTGTCCTGGTCCCGCGTCCGCCCACCTGAACGAAAAGGTCTGGGGCAGTGCCTGAAGGAAATCGACGACATGGTGCACAGCGGAACAGAATCCCACGTGAGTGGCGTATTCCGCGTCCAGGCGGGCTTCTGCTTCAAGGATCACAGGAGAGAAACGTAGCGATGTCACACCGCCATCCTAGCCAGATCGATTGGCCTCGTCCAGCTGTCCTTGGGTTTTAGAGCATCAGCTTACCCCCTCCGTCCTTGTATCTCTGTCTTTACCATTCACCTCTTGCCCGTCCCCTTCCGAGAACCTCACGACTCTTGGTGTTCTGTTCGTAAGTCTTTCCCCACTGCGTGGGTCGCTCCGAGTGACGCTTGCGCTTGCTCGGTACACGCTAAAGCCATATCGGCAGAACCCCATACTACGGGTGGCCTTTGAGGTTCTTCAGAAGAGGGACCTCGGTTCAGAGGTGAACAACATGGCAAAGCCAATAAGAAAGTACGGAAAGGGAGCAGTCTCGCTCGCGGTCTTCGAGAACGCGAATGACGACGGCTCAAGGAACGAGTTCTACTCGCTCCAGAGAAGCCGAAAGATCGGCGACGAGTGGAAGAACGAGAGCATACTGCTCAGCAAAGAGCAGCTGGCAATCGTTCAAGAGATTGTAGGCCAGGCGCTCTCAGGAGGTGAAGAGGGCGCTTCCTCTTCTCCTTCTTGCTCATCTCCAACCGCTGAGACTACCCATGATGTTCCACAAGGCTCACCAAGCACGCCCGTCACGATTGCCGAGTCGGCACAAACGAAGCTGACGGAGACAGACGAGGAGTTCAGAGCGCAAGTCGAGAGCATTCAGGATGAACGGGAAGAGGACCGCATTCGGAAGGAAGCAGTCCAGGTCATCGAAGTCTACGACTGGGGAATCGTGGAGAGGAAGAACTACAAGGGCGAGGTTGAGAGATTACATGACTTCCTCGTTCATTCGGACAATGCCATTGTCGCGATTGGGATAGGCGATATCGAGGAGGCCATCAAAGAAGTGCGTCAAGAACTGACGGACAACGGCTACCGGAACATCGTGGTGAAACGGATGCCGATGAAGGAAGGAGAGCGCGTGGACGCGCTGGTCGACTGTGGTAGGAGGAGCTGACGACGCCCCGACGCGCTACGCTGCCTTCAAGAATGATAGAAGAGTTGGATCGGCCAGATACAACTTGATGGCCGCACGGACGTACGGAACGACCTCTGGTATGAAGTGGTCATCATCTAGGCGCTTGGCCTTTTGCGTGGCGAACGTGCCATGGACGATCTGGCTGCGATACGCATAGATCGCTTGAAGTTGCTTCTGCATGTCTGTCGGCCTAGCAGGATGCTGAAAAGCTGACGGAAGTCATTGCGATGGACGTGAACAGTC
>CAKKQC010000032.1 GCA_919901855.1 bacterium
ATGTTCTGCATCGAAAGTACCCTCAGACGGGCACCAACTGCGGAACTTGGGCTAGAGGGTTCTCGCCACCCGGTCGACGGTCTCGACGACCCGGTCCACCTTCGCGTTGGTCCAGCGGGGGTTGATCGACACCGCCACCGTGCGCGCGAGCAGGTCCAGGCACCGCGGCGCCATGTCGCGCGAGTACTTGATCCGGCGCCCGGCCTCCGTGGTCTTGTACGGGTTCTGGCGCGGGTCGATGTGCCCCTGCTTGGTCAGGATCGGCCACCAGTTCTGGTAGATGTGCCGGTCCGAGTTCAGGTCGCGGAACCAGCTCTGCGTCGACACGCCCGCGGCCCCGAGCCGGTCGGCGAACGTCGTCGAGAGGCCCGATTCCGGAAGCCGCAGGAACAGGGCCTTTCCGCAGTCGCCGGCGAGGTCGTGCACGGGTGCGCACGGGCAGAGGGGATGGTGCGCGAGCGCCTTGTACATCCTCCGCTTGTGCGCGTTCATGACTTTGAGCAGGCCGGGAAGCCGCTTCATCTGCGCGTTGAGCATGGCGCCGAGGAGCTCGCTCATCCGGAAGTTGCCGCCCGCGAAGTAAGGGACGTGGAGCTTGCGCATCCGGGGATCGAAGAAGTACGCGCCCGCATCCTGGTAGAGCATCGCGCGCTCGAAGTGCTTCCGGTCCTTGAGCGTGACCGTGCCGCCCTCGCCGGCCGAGATCGTCTTGTAGTGGTTGTGCGAGAACGCGCCCGCGGCGCCCCACGATCCGCAACGGCGTCCGCGCCAGCTCCCGCCCGTGGCCTGCGCGCAGTCCTCGATCACGAGGATGTTCTTCTTTCGCGCGATCTCCAGGATCGGCCCGAGGTTCGCGATCAGCCCCATCATGTGGACGGGTATGATCGCGCGCGTGCGCGACGTGATCTTCCGCGTCACCTCCTCGGGGTCCAGGCCCATCCCCTCGTCGATGTCGGCGATGACCGGGATCGCGCCGACGGCGACGACCGAGAGGGGGGTCGCCATGAAGGTGTAGGCGGGCACGATGACCTCGTCGCCCAGCCCGACGCCGGTCGAGGCCAGCGCGGTCATGAGCGACGCCGTGCCGGACGTGGTCGCGACCGCGTACTTCGTCCCGATGAACCTGGCGAAGCTCTTCTCGAGGGTCTCGACCTGCCGGGTCCAGCCGGAACCCGGCCAGCCGTAGCGGAAGAGGAACTTGCCGCGGATGACTTTCGTCACCGCCGCGATCTCGGGATCGCCCATTTCGTATGCCATGACAGAAATTATACTCCCGGGCGGCGGGCCTTGAGCCAGGTCGCGACCTCGGCCACGGGCGCGGTCCAGACGTCGTGCCGCTTCGCCAGGTGGCGGCAGAAGGCGTCCAGCACGGGGGTGCGGGTGGTCTGGTAACCGTGGTCGTTCCGGATGTCATGGCCGCAGAAGATGACCCAGCCGCCGTCCGCGAGCGCGGCGTCGAGCCGGGCCATGTACTGGGGGAGCGTGTAGCCGTCCCCATTGATCCCGGCCAGGTGGCCGAGCTCGCAGTAGGCGGGGTGGTTGTGGATCTCGAAGAGGAACCCGCGGCCGGCCGCGAAGAGGCGGCTGATGAGGGGGACGTAGCTCCGGTACGCGCCCCCCATCCCCACGAAGGTCTGGCCGCAAGGGTACGCGAAGGACCTCGGCGTGACCCCCGTGGTCCGATGGAGGAACGCGTTCGCGCTCCTCAGCTCCCGCTCCATCTTTGCGAGCGTGTACGCTTCCAGCGCCCTCGGGCCCCGCGACCACGTGAAGTTGCCCGAGCAGGGGTGGACGAGCGTGTGGTTCCCGATCTCGTGACCGGACCGGGCCACCCGCCGCCACGCGGCCGTGCGGCCCTTCATGTTCGCCGGGCTGGCGTAGAACGTCGCCCGGATGCCGTGCTCGTCGAGGACGGGGATGCCGTGCTCGAGCTGGGACGGCCGCGTGTCGTCGAACGTCAGGGACACGGCCGCCCGCGCCCCGCCGTGCCAGACGAACGGAACAGAGGTCTTCATGCGGCTATGGTACCTCCCACTCCAGCGAGGCGATGAGGGGGTAGTGGTCGGAGGGCAGGAGGCCCCCGACGGTTCGGTAATCGACCTCGACTCCGAGGCTCCTCACCCCCCCGTGCAGGAGAATCCAGTCGATACGGTAGTTTCCGTGGGCGAGGATGTGGCCGGTGTAGTGCGCGAACTGGGGGACGGAGCCGTGCATCCGGTCGAGCCAGGCCTTCGTCGTCGCGGGGTCGTCCAGCGGGATGGCGCGGTCGGGCTGGAACGCGTTGTACGTGAGCACGCCCGCGTCCGCGAGTCCCGCCTCGGTCCACGCGTCGCGGAACCCGGCCTCGCGGGTCAGGTGCGTCCATGCCGGGCTCCCGGCCGCGCAGTTGAAGTCGCCGACGACGACGATCGGGGCCCCCGCGGCGTGGCGCACGAGCTCGGTCCCGAGAACCTTCGCGCTTGGCAGCCACGAGTCCTCGTGGGTGTCGAAGTGCGTGACCGCGAAGACGAGCTCGCGGCCGACGAGGCGGTCCTTGAGCCGCATCCAGCCGCACGTCCGGGCGCCCCAGTGGAGCGGGAAGCTCACGGAGCCGGGGACGTCGGGGGTGTCCGAGTACCAGAAGCAGCCGTCCTCGACGACCTCGTATCGGGCGCGACGGACGAATCCGCCCTGGAGGTGCGGCTCCTTGCCGTGCTCGTCCTGGCGGTTGTGCGAGACGCCCTGCCGCGTCGGGGCCAGCGCCCCCTCGACGTCGCTCCACTGGAGGACCGTGGGCTCCTGGATCCCGAGAAGGTCGGGGTCGTGGTCCAGGATCGTGCGCGCGACGAGGTCCTTGCGGTGCGCCCAGTTGTGCCGGCCGTCGTTCGCCAGCGACGTGCGGATATTGAAGGTCATGACGGAGAAGGGGGCGGACATCGGAGTGGGCGGGTCCGTCGGCTGAGGCTATCCCAGCCGACGGACCCGAGCGTCCTTCTTCCCGATCTCGCGTTCCTGCGCGGCCTTGAAGGCCGAGAGCTTCCCGGCGAGCGGCCGGTTCGAGAGCGCCAGGATCTGGATCGCGAGCAGGGCTGCGTTCTTCGCGCCCGCGACCCCGATGGCGAGGGCGGCCGCGGGCGTGCCCGCGGGCATCTGGGCGATCGCGAGCAGGGCGTCGAGCCCCTGGAGGTGCGACGAGGGGAGCGGCACGCCGAGCACGGGCCGGGTCGTGAGCGCGGCGACGGACCCCGGCAGGGCGGCCGCGGCGCCGGCGCCGGCGATGAAGACCATGACCCCGCCGCGCTCGGCCGCGCGCACGTAGCGGGCGAGCAGGTTCGGGGACCGGTGCGCGGAGAACACCCGGAGTTCGCAGGGGACTGCGAACTTCGCGAGGATGGCGGCCGACTCCTTCATCGTCTCGAGATCCGAGTCCGAGCCCATGACGATCGAGACCACCGGCTTGCTCACGTCGATCCCCCTTCCCGGTTCAGCGCCCGGGACGCGATGTCCCGGCGGTAGTGCATGCCCTCAAATGATAGCTTGTCCAGCGCGGCGTACGCTTGGCCCGCCGCCCCCGCGAGGTCCTTACCCCGCCCGATAACGTTCAGGACGCGGCCGCCCGCGGTGAGCACGGTCCCATCCGAGGCCTTCGTTCCCGCGTGGAACACCAGGGCGCCGCCCTTCTCGGCCTCGTCGAGCCCCGTGATCGGGTATCCGTTCTTGTACGGACCCGGGTAGCCGCCGGAGGAGGCCACGACGCAGACCGCGGCGTCGTCGGTGAAGGCCAGCCGGTCGCTCCGGAGCCCCGTGCCGATGCACTCGAGCATGAGCAGGAGGAGGTCCTCCTGGAGCCGGGGGAGCACGACCTGGGTCTCGGGATCGCCGAACCGGCAGTTGAACTCGATGACCTTGATGCCTTCGGTCGTCATGACCAGCCCCGCGTAGAGGACGCCCTTGTACGGCGTGCCCTGCTCGGCCATGCCTTCGACGACGGGGCACATGACGCGGCGGACGGTCTCCTCGATGATGCCCGCGGGGGCCTGGGGCACGGGCGAGTAGGCGCCCATCCCGCCCGTGTTCGGCCCCTGGTCGCGGTCGAAGATGCGCTTGTGGTCCTGGGCGGGCACCATGGGCAGGACCTTGCGGCCGTCCGAGAGCCCGAAGATCGACAGCTCCTCGCCGTCGAGGAACTCCTCGAGCAGGACGAGGCTTCCGGCCTCGCCGAAGACGCGGTCCACCATCGCCTCGCGGATCGCCTGCTCGGCCTCCTGCCGCGTCGGCGCGATCGTGACGCCCTTGCCCGCGGCCAGCCCGTCGGCCTTGATCACGTACGGGGGCTTGAACTCGGCGAGGGCGGCGATCGCGGACTCGGCGTCGTGGACCCGCTTCGCCTGCGCCGTGGGCACGTTCTTCTTGCGCATGATCGTCTTGGCGAACGACTTGCTCGCCTCGAGCTGGGCCGCCGCCCGCGTCGGGCCGAACACGGGGAGCGCCTCCTGCTGGAACCGGTCCACGATCCCGGCCGCGAGCGGGGCCTCGGGTCCGACGACCGTGAGCTCGACACGCATGTCGTGGGCGAACTTCACGAGCTCCTCGATGTCGTCGGCCTTGATGGGCACGCAGGTCGCGAGTTTCGAAATCCCGGCGTTGCCGGGCGCGCAGAAGAGGTGGGTGCAGTGCCGGCTCTGTTTGATCTTCCACGCGAGCGCGTGCTCGCGGCCGCCGGAACCGACGAGCAGGACCTTCACGACTTCTTTGGCTTGGGGGCCGCGGGCTTCTCCTTGGGTGTTTCCACGGCGTCCGTCGGCTTCACGGGTTCCGCCGGTTCAGCCGGGAGGAGTGCCTTCCATCCGGGCGGGCGGCTCTTCTCCCTGCTCGGCCGGAAGCCCGCCTGCGTCGGCTGCGGCGGCGGTGGCGGTCCGGGCGGGATCCGCCGCCCCGGCATGCGCTGATTGAGATTGGTGTTGCGGAATCCCTTGGGCATTGGAGCCCTATTATCCTCTACCGGCTCCCGGATGAGAAGGGCCCCCGCCTCCCGTTGGAGGTCCGGTCATGCGCGGCGCAGGCGTACCCGGTCAGGCTCGATGATGGCGAGCGTTCCCGCGAGGTCCTCCGAGCCAAGGCCGAGGAGCGCCTGGACGATCCTCCGGTTGGTCGAAGCGACGGAGAGCTCCTGCGGCAGCCTCGCGACGACGATGCCGTGGTGGGTTCCCAAGGGGTAAGCCAGGATACTTGCGAAATCGAGATCCGCGGTCACGATCACGAGATTCCGGCGCAGGGCGTGGTCGAAGACCGCCGAATCCGGTCTCCCCCGCAGGCCGGCGTCCCGGACGTCCACCGCCTCGAAGCCCCCTGCGCGAAGGGCGGCGGCGAGGTTACGGGGCAGGTCTTCGTCGACGAGGAACGCGACCACTCAGGCCGCGAGGATGTGCTCGCGCGAGATGGACTCGGCGGCATACGCGAGGGCGGCCAGGACATCCTCCCGGGCGACGCCGTAGGCTTCGGCGACCTCGTCGCAGGTCATGCCCCCGGCCATCTTGCCGACCAGGACTTCCACGGGCACCCGCGTGCCCTTGATGACCGGCTTGCCGACCCGCACGCCCGGGTCCACGGTGATGCGCGGCGCGAGTTCCTTCATGCCTTCATCCTAGCGCCCGGGTCCCCGTGGCGGCAATGGCTCCCCAAGGTTGCAGTATGCGACCCTGAGGCCCGCCCTGCGTCCACCCCCGGGTCACCCCTGTCCCGGTGGCCGGAACCCGATCTGGCGACGCTTGGAGTCCGGCGGGGCCATGAGCTGTCGGATGGCCTCGAACACCGCCCGGAACTGGGAGTCGTACTTGCCCTCCAGCTCGTCGAGTCGCCGGGCGAGGTCCTTGTTCGTGCTGAGTATCTGGCGCAGACGGACAAACGCCCGCATGATCTCGATATTGACGGCCACCGCCCGGGGACTGCGCAGGACGCTCGAAAGCATGGCGACGCCTTGTTCGGTGAAGGCGTAGGGGGTGGCTCGCCGGAGACCTCCCCAACTTGAAGTCACAAATTGTGACTTCAAGTTGGCGAACTCGGCCCGGGTGAGCTGGAACATGAAGTCCAAGGGAAACCGGTCGCCGTTTCGCTTGACCGCCTGGATCAGGACTTTCGGTTCGACTTCGTACAGGCCGGCGAGGTCCGAGCTCAGCATGACCTTGTGACCACGGATCAGGAGGATCCGGTTCTCGACCCGGCTTGCGAGTTTGACCAGTTCGGGGTTGTTCATGTCCCTCCTCCTCAATCCCACTGTGGCACCTGCATTGGAAGCCTGGAAGATGCCACTGAGCGTCTTTGCCACACGGTGGGCAGAGGGAGATGAGGGTCTCCGAACTTGAAATCACAATCTGTGATTTCAAGTTGGCGGCCCTGTCGAGGGGGCGTCAGCCCTTCGACTCGCGGACTCGCTCAGGGTTAACCCCTCGACGCGAGGACTTGCTCGGGGTTAATGCTTGAAGTGGCGGAAGCCGGTGAAGACCATGGCCATGCCGAACTTGTCGGCCATCGCGATGGCCTCGGCGTCGCGCATAGACCCTCCGGGCTGGGCGATGCACGCGATCCCGGCCTTGCCCGCCTCCTCGATCCCGTCGGGGTAGGGGAAGAAGGCGTCCGAGCCGAGCGCCGCCCCCTTCGCCTGGGCCCCGGCCTGCCGCGCGGCGATGATCACGGACCCGACGCGGTTGACCTGGCCGGCGCCGACGCCGACGGTCACGTATCCCATCTTCGCCTCGACGCGGGGCCGGGCCACCGTCGTGGCCAGGCCGCTCACCGCGCCGGCCGACACCCACTCCCGCGCGAACACGATCGCGTTCGAGACCGTGTGCTTGGCCACCGTCCACGCGAAGAGCAGCTCCTCGATCTCGGATTCCGTTGGCGCGCGCTTGGTCACGACCTTGAAGTCCGCGGGCGTCACGCGCTTGACATCGGCGTCCTGGATGAGGAGGCCGCCGTCGACGGACCGCATCGTGAACGGGGCGCGCAGCGCGCCCGGCTTGGCCTCGAGCGAGAGCAGGATCATGTTCTTGCCCGGGAACGGCGAGGGCTTGGCGGCCAGCATCTTCACCGCCTCCGCCGTGAACGACGGGGCGACGATACCGTCGAACTTGCCCGCGGATTCCAGGGCCTTGAGGATGTCCTTCGCCGCCGGCTCGTCGACCTCCCGGTTCAGGGCGACCATGCCGCCGAAGGCCGAGAGCGAGTCCGCGGCGACCGCCCGGAGAACCGCCTCTCCGAGCGAGCCGGCCACCGCGCACCCGCAGGGGTTGCGGTGCTTGATGACCGCGCACGCGGGTTCCGCGAACTCGGACGCCAGGGCGAGGGCGCTGTCGAAGTCGATGAGGTTGTTGTGCGAGAGCTCCTTGCCGTTCAGGAGTTTCGCGGACGCCAACGACCCCGGCCGCTCCGGCTGGTCGAGGTACAGGGCTGCGCGCTGGTGCGGGTTCTCCCCGTAACGCAGGGTCTGCTTGCGGCGCAGGGCGAGCCGCACGGACTCCGGGAAGGCGCCGCCGCCGAACCGGGCGCCGAGCCAGCCCGAGATCGCGGTGTCGTAGCCCGCGGTGGCGAGGAAGGCCTTGACCGCTAGGCCCTGGCGGGTCGCCTCCGCGAGTTCGCGCTCCTTTCCCTTGAGCTCCTCGAGCACCGCGGGGTAGTCGGCGGGGTCCGCGATGACGGCCACGGAGGCGTGGTTCTTCGCCGCGCTGCGGAGGAGCGCGACGCCCCCGATGTCGATCTGCTCGATGGCCTCCTCGAGCGAGACCGCGTGCTTCGCGACGGTCTTCTCGAAGGGGTAGAGGTTCACGACGACGAGGTCGATGGGGCCGTACCCGGCCGCCTGGAGCTGGTCGAGGTGGGCGGGCGTGTCGCGGCGCGCGAGGATGCCCCCGTGGATCGCGGGGTGGAGGGTCTTGACCCGGCCGTCGAGGAGCTCGGCGAATCCGGTCAGCGACTCGGTGCGCACGACCCGGCAGCCGGCCTTCTCGAGGGCGTCGGCGGTGCCCCCGGTGGCGAGTAGCTCGATCCCGAGCCCCGCGAGGCCCTTCCCGAACTCGACGAGACCGCTCTTGTCGGACACGGACAACAACGCCCTGGCGACTGCGCTCATGCTGGGGTTTCCTCCCGTTCCAGAATGTGAACCCGGCGTCCGTCGATCTTGAGCCTTCCGGCGCAGAAGAGACGGACCGCTTCGGGATAAATCCGGTGTTCTTCCTCGAGAATCCTGGCGGAGAGCGATTCCTCGGTGTCCCCGTCCTCGACGGCCACCGCGGCCTGGAGGATGACCGGGCCGGTGTCGCATCCCTCGTCCACGAAGTGCACGGTCGCGCCCGTGATCCGGGCGCCGTATTCGAGCGCTTGGCGCTGGCCGTGCAGCCCCGGGAACGACGGGAGCAGGGCGGGATGGACGTTGAGCACGCGGCGGGGGAACCGCAAGAGGAACCCCGCCGTCAGGAGGCGCATGTAGCCCGCGAGGCAGACGAGGTCCACCCGCCGCGCCGCCAGGGCGTCCGCCACGGCGCTCTCGTGCGCCTCGCGGGAGGGAAACGTCCTGGGGAGGATCGCGAGGGCCTCGACGCCGAACTCGCGGGCCGTCGCGAGGGCCCCGGCGTCGGCCCGGTCCGAGACCAGGACCGCGAAGGTGCCGCTGCCCAGCACGCCGTGGCGCCCGGCCTCGCACAAGGCGCGGAAGTTAGACCCCCGGCCCGAGGCGAGCACGCCGATGCGGGTCACCGGGTCTTGGCCAGGATCACGCGGGCGGCGCCGTGGCCGGGGTTCCGGCGCAGGACGGCCTCGGCGTGGGCGCGGGCGAGCCGGCGATCACCCAGCTTGTACGCGGCGACGGCGGCGTTGTAGTGGAGCTCCTCGGAGTCCGGATGGGCCGCCAGCCCCCGGTCGTAGACGGCGAGGGCCTCGCGGAGGCGGCCGCGGACGACGAGAAAGTTGCCCAGGAACTGGAATCCGGACGGGTTTTCCGGCTCCACGCGGATGGCGGTCTCGAAGTCCCGTTCGGCGTCATTCCAGCGGCGTTCCTCCATGGCCAGTCGGCCCCGGTCGAGATAGAACACGGACGCGAGCGGGTCCAGCGAGATCTGCCGCGCCAGCGCGGCTTCCGCTTCGCGCCGCAAACCGAGCCTATTATACAGAAGCCATTCCTTGTAGCCGACGAGGACGTAGTCGGGAGCTTCGCTCTTGACCGAGTCGAGGAGCCGCTTCGCCTCGGGGAGATCCTCGGCGCGCCCGCGGTCGAGGAGCGCGGATGCCCCGAAGTACCGGGCCATGACATTCGCCGGGCTGAGCTCGATCGCCCGCGCGTATGCGGGAACCGCGACGTCCCACCGGCCCGCGGTCGAGGCCGCCATCGCGCGCGCGAGCGCGGCGTCGGAAGCGTAGAAGCGGACCCAGAGCAGGGTCAGGACCACGGCCGCGAACACGGAGCCCCACCGGACGGCGAAAGGATCCGGCCGGGGAGCGGACCGGCGCGAGCCGAACATGGCTCCCAGGATGCAGGCCGCCAGCGCCGCGGTCGAGCCGTAGTGGATGTCCACGCCGAAGCTGTTGGTCACGAGGAGGCCGGCGAGACAGCCGAGCCCGGCGACGCCGAGCCAGCGCTCGTCCGGATCGGGGTCGGAGAGGCGGCGCAAGGCGGCAACCGCGGCGGCCCCGAGGAGCCAGAGCCAGAGGAGGAGTCCCGCGAGTCCGAGCTCGGCCAGGATCTCGAGGGTCAGATTCTCGGGGTGGTCGGTCATGTAGGAATGCTGGCCGAACATGCGGATGATCTCGGGGAGCCGGTAGCGCGGGTACACGACCTGGTAGCGCCCGATCCCGCGTCCGAGGAGGGGCGTGGCGCGGGCCATCTTCGCGGTCTGGGTCCAGGTCAGGAGCCGGAACCGGACGGACTCGTTGCGCGCGAGATCACCGGGCGCGAACAGCCGGCTCCGGGTCCCCGCGGGCATCGCGGCGAGCAGGAGGGCGAACCCGGCCGCGGGGACGGCCCAGCGGCGCGCTTTCGCGCCCGGCGTCGTCGCGGGCGGCAGGAGGCCGGCGCGGCGCAGGGCGACGAGGGTCGCGGCGGCGGCGGCGAGGAGGCCGAGGAGGCCGCCCTTCGAGCCCGTGAGCAGCAGGACGGCCGCGGCGAGGGCGGCGAGCACGAGCCGAAGCGGCTTCCAGCCCCAGACGAGGAACGGCAGGATTCCCACGACCCACGCGGCGAGGAAGTTCGGGTTGCCGAGCGTCGAGCAGATCCGCCCGTGGAAATGCTCGCGGACGAGCGGGCCCCACGGCGTGGGGTCGAGGCCGGCGATCTGGAGCAGTCCGATCCCGACGGGGAGGACGGCCGAGGCCGTGACCGCGCGGCGCCAGAACACGGGGCCGGCGGGGACGGCGCTCGCGGCCGCCACGAGCCAGAGTGTCACGGCCAGCCCGGCCGCGGGCCAGGCAAACGAGGGCGACGGCGAGATCGCGGCGCTGCCGAGCGCCAGAGCTACGAGCCCATGGACAGGCCACGCGCCCGCGAACGCCCGGCGCAGGCGACCGAACCCCAGGGTCGCGAGCAGGGCGGCGGCGGCGACGCCGATCGCCAGGGATTTCACCAGCGCCGTGTTCTCGTTCGACATGGTCCAGACCAGCGGCGTCAGGACGAGGAGCGCGGCGAGGATCGTCCGGGTCAGCACGGGGGTATTGTAGGCGTCGAGAGGCTTCGGAGGTACCCGCGTACCTCCTTCGGGTTCCGGAGGGTGACGATCGTCTTGCCGCCTCCCAGCCGGGCCAGCCGGTCGAGGATTGCGAGCCGGCCCCTCGCGGGGAATCCCCAGATCCACTTCGGCATGTCGGGGTCGAACCGCTCGACGCACCCCGGCCCCATGTCCGGCCGGGTCCGGCCCCACCAGCGGGCTACCCGCTTGAGCCAGTTCCAGAGGCATCGCCAGCGGGAGAAGTCCAGGAAGACGACGGTATCGGCAGCCGCGATGCGCAGATCCATCGTGCCGCCGTAGTTGCCGTCGAGAATCCACCGGTCCCGCTTGACGAGATCCTCGACTATCGCCCGCCATTCGTCCGGAGGAGTCGGGACCCAGCCGGGCTTCCAGTTGAGGGCGTCAAGGCAGTAGACGGGCAGGCCGGTGCGGTCGCCCAGTTGCCGGGCGAGCGTGGACTTCCCCGCGCCGCCCGAACCGATGACGGCGACCCGGTTCACTCGAGGGAGAGGGTGCTGAGCCGGCCGGCGTCGTCCAGGAGCCGGTGCCGGGCGTCCCGCGTCCGGCGGCCCGCGGCGTTGGCGCCGCCGAAGACGTTCGCGGGGTAGAAGATCGCGAGGCCGGCGGCGCCCGCGGCCTGAAGCGCGGAGTTGTCCCGGTGGACCCCGGCCGCCAGCAGGGCGGCGCTCCCGCCCGTGAGAAGGAGAGCCGAGAGCCCGTCCCAGACGTAGCCGGACACGATCTGGCCCAGCCCGGGGACGACGGCCGAAAGTCCCGCGGTCACCCACGGACTGGGATGGGGCAGCCGGGCTCCGCGGTCGGCCAGCCCGGCGAGCGCCCCGGCGGAACCGGCGAGTCCGCTGGCCGGCGGGACCGCCCCGAACGCCGCCCGCGCGTCCGGCCACCGGCCGAGCTGGAGGTCGCTGAGCCCCTCGATATAGGCGGCGCGATCCGATATTGCGCTGCTTCCGGCGCGGGCCCGGCCGGCGAGAATGCGGGCATCGTCCCAGTCTCCGGCCCGGTAGCTCGCCGCCGCGGCGAGGTACCGGCTCCGGCCGGCGAGTTCCGGGGCCGAGACCTCGCCCAGCTCGAGCAGGCGGCGGCGGGCCTCGGTCCACTGCCCGGCGCGGTACGCGGCGAGCGCGGCCCGGAAGGTCAGCTCGCCGGCGTCGGGGGCCGCCGGGTCGTACGAGGCGGCGCGCAGGTACTCGGTCGCGGCGCGGAACCAGTCGCCCCGGGCGAATAGCTCGTCCGCGAATCGCCTCACCGCCGCCGGGCCGGCCGGCATGCCCGCCGGCGACGCGGGTCGCGGGGCCTCGGCCTCCGCCGAAATCCCGGCGCCCGGCCCGGCGAGCGCGAGGGCGAGGAGGAGGGCGATCACAGTCCGAGCCCCGCGAGCACGGGGAGCAGGGGCGCAACGCCTTCGGGCGGATCGATCAGGGCGCCCGACCGGCTCACCGGGTAGCCGCCCAGGACCGCGAAGCCGTGGCAACGCGAGATCCGGTCGGCGCCCATCCAGACGCCGTTGAGGAGTCCGTGGGACACGACGCACCGGAGCGTGTAGGCCGAGCACGACGGCTCGAACTGGCAGGCGCCCGGAAGCAGGCCGCTGAGCGTGTGCTGGTAGACGCGGATGGCGACGGTTCCGACGATCCGGGCGGCGCTCGTCTCGCCGTGGAGACCGATCGGGGTGGATGGGACTGCGGCCGCCGGTTGCCACGGATCCCACGCTGGGGAAGCTGCGGCCGCGGCGGTTCCGGCGCAGACGAAGGCCCACAGTTGGACGGAACCCGCCGTCGCGACGGCACGCACGGTCATCGGCGGGGCTCCAGCCGGAGCAGCACGAGCCCGGGCTCGAGGTCGGCGGCGGGGCGCAGCCGGAACGGGGCGAAGAGGGCGCGGCGCAGGTCCGGCGTCACGCCGAGCGCCTCCGCGAAGTGCTCGTCCAGCGACGGCGCCAGCGCCTCCGAGAGCACGTAGACGGGCCGCTCGCGGCTGGCGAGCACGAGGTAAGTGCGCAGGCGGACCACCGCCGCAGCGGGCGGGACCGTGCGGTCGGAAAACCGCCAGTCGAGGACCATGAGATAGCGGCGGGCGACGTAGCTGACATAGGCCTTGAGCGCATTGTACTCGCCGACCCCCGAGATGATTACAAGGCTGTCGGGCGTCGTGGCCGTCATCAGCCGGTCCGCGATCGGGAGGAACCGGTTGCACGAGGGGCTGATCTCGCGCCGGGCGGGCCCGGCCGCGACGGCGAGCGCGACGGCGCCCGCGACGCTCCAGGCGAGCATGGCCGCCCGGCGCGGGCCCTGGCGACCCGGAAGGCCGGTCAACCCGAGCTCGAACAGCAGGATCCAGCCCGGGAGCACGGAGGTCCAGTAGCGCGTGTGGCCGACCGACCACCAGGTGAAGAAGACGGCGTGGGCGGCGAGCGCGATCCCGAGCCCCTGGAGAAACGCGCGCCGCGCCGGCGGGAGCGCCGCCCAGCGGGCGTGCAGGCCGCGGAGGGCGACAGCCCCGAGGACGGCGATAGCGAGGCCGGCGACGACGAGGCGTCCCGGCCGTCCGTCCGCCGCCGGTCCTACGAAGGCCTCGCAGAGCGCGCGGGCCGAGATCGGGAAGCTCTCGAGCGCCCACCGGCTGTAGTGCTGGGCGTACCCCGTGAGGGGGTCCACGCCGACGTATCCGTGCAGCCAGGCGAGCATCTCCGCGGGATGGCGCATCCCGAGACCCCAGACGCCCGCCGCGAGGTAGCCGCCGGCGACCCCCGCGCCGGCCGCACCCAGGCAGAGGATCGCCCCGCGCAGGCGGGCCCTCGCCTCGCCTGTGCGCAGCAGGACCCAGACCGCCGCGGGGACGAAGACGGCCGCCGACTGGTGGACGAGGAATCCGGCGGCGAGCAGGAGGCCGAGGGCCGCAGCGGCCCCCGGCCTGGGCCGGTCAGCGTACGCGGCGAGCCGTTCCATGATGAGAATCTGCAGGAGGGTCGAGGGCATCGTCGTGTCGCCCTGCGAGGCGAAGTGCCAGAAGATGTAGCAGACGCCGAGCAGGACCGTGCCCGCGAGTCCGAGGGGGGCCGGGATGCCCGTCCGCCGGGCGAGCCGCGAGAAGAGGGCGAGCGTGGCCACGGCGCAGACGACCGAGAGCATCTGCTGGACGAACCACGCCCGCACGACGAGGCCGGCGGCCAGAGTGGCGCGGTACGCGACCCACGCGATCGGGCAATAGAACAGGTGGTGCGGGTGGAAGAGCATCCCGAAGCCGTGCCCCGGGCCTACCCCTTCAACGGCGCCGGCGAAGACGAGCCCGTCGAAGTACCAGTCCCAGCTCGGCCAGGCCGCGTACAGGAGCGCGAACGCGGCCAGGAGCGCGGTCAGCCAGATGGGGCGAACGCCGGAGCGGTTCACGGGCGCCACAGCCGGAGATCCGGCGCGGGACTCGCAATGAGCCTCGGATGCCGCGCGGCGAGCCACGCGCGCAATGCAGCGCCCGCGATACCGTGCCGGGCCCGGTAGTGGGCGTCGAGGCCGGGGTCGGCGGCCTCCGAGAGCCAGTAGAGCGTGCCCGGGCCCGCCAGGTCCCGGAGGCGTCCCCGGAGCGCGGCGAGAGCCCGGTCAGGCGGCACGCGCTTGTCCGCGAACTGCCAGTCGAGGATGAGCATGCGCCGGCGGGCGACGTAGGGGAGGTACGCTTTGAGCGCGTTCCAGTCGCCGATCCCCGAGATCACGATCGTGGCGCCGGCCGGGGTTGCGGCCGCGATCGCGTCGGCCACGGGCAGGAACCGGTTGCAGGCGGGACTCGTCTCGTGCCGGAATGGTCCGAGCCCGACGACGAGCACCAGGCTGCTGGCCACGATCCAGGAGATCGTGGCCGCAGCCTTCGGAGTTTCGGCGGACGCCGAAACTCCGCGGCCCGCGGCCGGGCGACGTCGCCCGGCCTTCGTCGCTCCCGCGCCGAGCGCCGCGAGAAGGACCCAGCCGGGCAGCGCGAGCACCCAGAACCGCGTATGCCCGGGCTTCCACCAGGTGAAGAAGGCCGCGTGGGCGCCGAGCCAGACGAGCAGGACTTCCACGGCCGCCCTGAGGTCGCGCGGCGCGCGGCGGTCGAATCCCCGGAGGATGCCCAGGACGGCGAGCGCGAGGATCGAGACAGCCGCCGCCGCGGCGGCCGCGTGCCAGCACCACGACGCGATCCCGCCGGGTCCCGGCCAGGTGCCCGTGAACGCTTCCGTCCACGCGCGCGCGCTGGCGGCCAGGTTGGCGGGCGCCCAGCCGGCGTAGTCGACGGCGTAACCGGTCCTCGCGTCGGCGCCGAAGTACCCGGAGAGCCAGGTTAGGAACCCGCGCGGGTCGGCGATGCCGAGGACGAGGCCGGCGACGGCGAGGTACGCGGCCGCGGTCGTTCCGAAGGCCACGCCGAGGAAGACGGCCAATGCGCGCGCGCGGCCGCCGCGATCACGGCCGCCGTGTCCGCGTCCGGCGGGAGCCCGCGTGGCCCACAGCGCCCAGCCGGCTGCGGGGAGGAAGACGACGGCGGACTCGTGAACGAGGATCGCGGCGGCCTGGAGGAGGCCGACCACGGCCGGATGGGCCCCGGGTCGCAGGGCCGCGCCGAGGAGCGCGAGCAGCAGAAACGCCTCGGGCAGGGTCGTGTCGCCCTGCGTCGCATAGCGCCACCAGCCGAAACTGGTTGCGAGGAGCAGGAGGGCGGCAAGGCGCGGGTACGGCGGCACCGCGAGCCGGACGAGGAGCCGGTGGAAGAGCCAGAGCCCGCCGACCGCGAACGCCGTCGAGAGCCATTGCATGACCAGCCAGGCGCGCACGTCGAGCCCGAGCACCCCGGTGGCCCGGTAGGCGGCGAAGGCCAGCGGGGTGTAGAGCAGGTGGTGGGGGTGGAAGAGCCATGCGGGGTTCCCGCCGGCCGCCACGCCCTCGGCGGCCATCGCGAAGGTCAGCCCGTCGAAGTACCAGTCATAAGACGGAAAGCCGAGGCACACGAGGGCGAAGGCGGCGAGGAGGGCGGGCGCCATGACTCAATCATAGCGGGGCTAAGCACCCGCCCGACGGATCAGGCCGAGGCGACCTGGAGGTCCGAGAGGTTCCGGCGCAGGTGGTTCACCGCGTCGTACATCCTGCCCAGCGCGGTGTTGATCGAGCAATCCTGCGTCTTCGCGATCTCCTTGAAGGAGAGCCCCGCCTGCCGCATGAGAAAGACGTCGCGCTGAACCGGGGCCAGCCGGTTCACGGCGGCCCGGGCGGCGGCCGCCAGCTCGCGGCGTTCGACCTGGGGCTCCGGCTCCCAGCGCGCGGGCGCGGGCAGGAGGTCCCCGAGGGTGGCGCCGTCGGGTTCGGCGGCCGAGAGCGGAGCGTCCAGGGGCACGAGCCGGCCGCTGCGCCGCCTCTCCTGGTCGATCACGAGATTCCTGGCGATCCGCATTAGCCAGGCCCGGAGCCGGTCGCGGTGCCGGTAGGAGCGCAGGGCCTGGAGGGCCCTCAGGAAGGTCTCCTGGAGGAGGTCCTCGGCCAGGATGGGGTCCCGGGTCCTCCACCGGAGGAACCCGAGGAGCGCGGGCCCGTGCCGGTGCACGAGAATCTCGAATGCGTCCCGGTCGCCGTCCAGATGCCGGTCGATTAGTGTTCCGTCGTCTTCGTCCATGCACCCACTCTAGAAAGCCCACCCCCTCAATGGGTATTGCAGGGGTGTAAGGGTTACATTGTGGTAACGTGATGGCGGCATGATGATCGAGGTCACCCGCGTGCTCCTGCAAGACATTCTGCGCCAGGGCCGGGCCCGGTATCCCGCCGGGGCCTGCGGGGTCCTGCTGGGCGTCCCCGGAGACCCCGCGGTCGTCGAGGCGTCCCGGCCGGGCCGGCCGGCCTCGGAGGCCTGCGCGGGGCCGTCGGCGGAGGACATCGAGGCCGCGGGGCGGGAGGGCGCCACCCGGGGGCTCGCCGTAATCGGGACCTGGCACACGCACCCGGACGTCCCGGCGGAGCCCTCGCCTGGCGATCCGGCGGGAGTCGAGACCGGCCGGGTGACGCTGATCGTGTCGGTGCGGAAGGGCCAGGCCGCGGAGTGGGCCTGCTGGACGGCGGAGACCGGTCTTTCCGGTCTCCAGCCCGTGATAGTAAGGTTGACCGGCGGCTGATCCGCATGCCGGTCCCGGTCGCGTTCCTCGTCGACGACCCCACCCCGATGCTTCATCTGTATCGCCACCACATCGTCGATATCAGCCGGAAGGCCACCCTCGCGGCAGGCCGGGTGCCGCTCACGGAGACCATCCCCAACGCCTTCCTCGGCCGGTTCTGCGACGTGGTCGAGGCGCGCGGGATCAGGGGCAAGTTCTCGATCGTGCCCGAGCCGCAGGGGCGCTCGGACGTCGTCCGCGGGATCGAGGGTTTCGATCCGGCGCTCACGCGGGAGTGGATGGCGACGGCGACGGGCCGGCTGGCGCCTTTCATGGATTTCTGCCCCGAGATGCTCACGCACTCGTGGGCCGTGGACCTTCCCACGGGCAAGTTCCTCCCCGAGACCGAGCACGACTGGTCCCGGCATCAGACCCGCGCGACCCTCGCGCCCTACATCGCCCGGGCGCTCTCCATATTAGAGGAGGCCGGCGTGGACGCGACGGGGGTCACCTCGCCGTGGATGTTCGGGGAAGAGGTCGAGCGCGAGTACGTGGCCGCGATCGCGGAGGCCCAACGGACGGTTCACGGCCGGGCCCTGTCGTGGTACTTCCTCCATATCAAGGACGATCCGATGACGAGGCCCTGGGTCGCGTACCGGGACGAGGGGTCGATCCTGGTCTCGGTGGCCGCGTGTTCCGACGACCTCCTCTGGGACACGATCTGGAAACATGCGGGCGCCGATGCCGCCCTGGTGTCGTCGCTCGCTGACGGGTTCCTGACCGCCGACGGCCGCGCCGGGCTGATCCGCCGCGTCCTCGATGCCGGCGGCTGGCCGGTCTTCCTGTCGCACTGGCAGACGCTCTGGTCCAACGGCCACGAGACCGGGCTCGCCGTGATCGACGAGGTGGGGAAGAGGGTCCTCGGGACCCTCGGCGGCGCGGTCGAGTGGACGACCTGCCTGGGGATGGCGAAGAAGACCGTGGAGGGCCTGCCCGGGACTACGCGACCAGCTTCTTGAATCCCGCCTCGTCCAGGATCGTGACGCCGAGCGTTTGCGCCTTCTTCAGCTTCGATCCCGCGTTCGGCCCCGCCACCACGTAGTCCGTCTTCTTCGAGACCGAGCCCGAGGCGTTCCCGCCGAGCTTCCGCACGAGGCCCTCGGCCTCGGGCCGGGTGTACCCCTCGAGCTCGCCGGTGAAGACGAAGGTCTTGCCGGCGAGGGCGTCCGAGACGGGCGCTTCCTCCTTCGTCCTCTTCATGTTGACGCCTGCGTCCCCGAGCCGGGCGACCATGCGCCGGACTTGGGGGCAGCGGAAATAGGCGTGGATCGAGGCCGCCACGATGGGCCCGACCTCGTGGATCCCGGTCAGTTCCTCCCGCGACGCCTTCATCAGGCTCCCGAGCGTCTTGTAGCGGCGGGTCAGGATTTCGGCGACGCGGGTGCCCACGTGCCGGATCCCGAGGGCGTAGACGAGGGCCGCGAGCGGGCGCTTCCGGCTGGCGCGGACGGCCTCGATGACGTTGTCCGCCGACTTTTCGGCCATCCGCTCGAGCCCGGCCACCTGCTCCCGCGTGAGGTCGTAGAGATCGGCGACGTCCTTGACGAGCCCGGCGTCCACGAGCTGGGCCACGAGCGCCTCCCCCACGTGTTCGATTTCCATCGCCTCCCGCCGGCAGTAATGCTCGATTGCGAGCTTGACCTGCGCCGGGCAGGCGGGGTTCGAGCACCGGACGGCGACCTCGCCTTTCGGCTTGGTCACCGGCTCGCCGCACGCGGGGCAGAGGAGCGGCATCCGGAAGGCCTTCCCGGACCCGGACCGGTTGCCCGGCACGACGCCGACGACCTTGGGGATGACCTCGCCGCCCTTTTCAATGATGACCAGATCGCCGGCGCGGACACCCAGCCGCTCGATCTCCTCCTCGTTGTGAAGAGTCGCCCGGCCGATCGTGGTGCCGCCTAGGGGGAAGGGGTCCAGGATGGCGACCGGCGTCAGGACGCCCGTCCGGCCCACCTGGACCGCGATTTCCCTGAGCCGCGTCCTCGCCTGCGGCGTCGGGAACTTGAACGCGATCGCCCACCGCGGGCTCTTGGCCGTCGCTCCGAGCCGTCGCTGGGCCTCGAAGGAATCGACCTTGAGGACCATGCCGTCGATGTCGTAGGGAAGCGTCTCCCGCTCCTTCTCCCACTTCGCGCAATACGCCAGGGCCTCGTCGAGCGACCTGGCGCGCTTCCGGTGCGGGTTAACCTTGAACCCGAGTGATTCGAAGAGGTCCAGGGCCTCCGCGTGGGTCGCGACGGGGAGGCCCTCGATCGCGGCCAGCGTGTGCACGAACAGGTCCAGGTGGCGATGCGCGACGAGGGCGGGGTCCTGGAGCTTGAGCGACCCGGCGGCCGCGTTGCGGGGGTTCGCGAACGGCTCCTCGTCCGCGGCCTCCTGGTCCTCGTTGATCAGCCGGAAGGCCTCCCGGGACAGGAACGCCTCGCCCCGGACCTCGAGCCGGCCGGGCACTTCTCGGCCCTCGAGCTTCAGGGGGACCGTCCGGATCGTGCGCAGGTTGTTCGTGATCTCGTCGCCGTGCTCGCCGTCGCCCCGGGTGGCGCCCCGGACGAGGAGGCCGTGTTCGTAGGTCAGGGCGACCGCGAGGCCGTCGATCTTGAGCTCGACCACGTAGCGGAAGTCCTCCTTCGGCAGCAGTTTCCGGCACCGCTCCCCCCATTCGCGGACCTCGCCGGCCGAGTACGTGTTCTCGAGCGAGAGCATGGGGGGCAAGTGCCGGGCTTCCGGGAACTTCTTCGTGGGCGCGCCGCCCACCCGCCGGGTCGGGGAGTCCGGCGTCGCGAGGTCCGGGTGCGCGGCCTCGAGCTCCCGGAGCCGGCGCATGAGGGCGTCGTACGCCTCGTCGGCGATGACGGGTTTCGCGTCCTGGTAGTAGAGCCGGTCGTGCCGCCCGATCTCGGCGCGGAGCCGGGCGGCTTCGGCGGCGGCCTTCTTTTCGTCCATGGAGCCCCTCACCCTTCCCTCTCCCCCGAAGGGAGAGGGTTCCATTATCACCTGATCAGGGCAAGGCGGCCCGTCATCGGGGGGACGTTGCCGGGCAGGAAAATCTTGTAGAGGTAGATTCCGGTCGCCACGGGCTGGCCAGCCTCGTTCGTTCCGTCCCAGTCGGCCCGGTGGTTGACGGGGAACAGCTTGCGCACCCGCTCGTACGCGAGCGTGAAGAGCTCGACGGAGGCGCCCTCGGGCAGGTTCTTGAACTTGGCGACGTGTCCCACCGCCTTCGCCGGGTCGAACGGGTTGGGGTACACGACGATCGGGCCCAGCGGCGGCGCGAACTCGTCCGCTGGACCGGGGTGCGGCACTGGATAGGGGCCCGTGGAGCCTCCGGGCGGGGTATACACGTACTGCGCGGCGGCCGGAATCATGGCGATGTGGCCCCCCCGGTCGGTGGCGAACAGGAACCCGGATCCCATACTGAGCCCGCCCGTGTCCGCGGTGTCGCTATAGGTATTGAGAGAGTACCCCCAACCCGGGTTGTCGATATAGTCAACCTGCCGGATGAGGTCGTGGTTGAACAGCCCCGTCCAGAGCGTGCTGTTCCCGTTCAGGGCGGAGAAGAGCACGAGACTGCCGCCCTGGTAGAGGACGCCGGCTTGCGCGAGGTAGAACATGTTGACCGGGGAGGACGCGACGCCTGCGTCCCGGAACGTCGAGAGGCTGGGGATGGCGAGGGAGAGGAGGAATGACCCGTTTTCCGTCACGTCGTAGTTCAGGGTGTTGAGCTTGAAGACGATGCCCTCGTTCCGAAATATCACGGGGGCGGAATTCATGGTGAGCGGCCGCAGGATCAGCCGGCCGTTCTTGTCGTACTCGTGGCCCCAGCTTCGCAGCGACGCATGCATGAGGATGCTCCCGGAGCTGATCCTGATCCCGCTCGCGACATCGAACCGCGCGATCCCGCCGTCACTGCCGCCGAAGTAGGCGTAGGTGCCGGCGGCATCGATCGCGGGCCCGTGGAGGATCGTGTCCGCGTACTCCTCGGGCGCGTTGTACGGGTTCGTCCGGTAGCGCAGGCGCTCGCCGTAGCCCGTCTGCCACCGGAAGCTCCCGCTGGCGGCGTTGACCGCGTAGGCCCGCCCGTTGGCCGTGCCGAAGACGATCGTTTCCCCGACGATGACCGGGGCCGGCATGATCTCGGCGTCCACCCTGACCATCCAGCGGAGGACGCCGCTCTGGGCGTTGAAGGCGAAGAGCGCGTACTTGGTTCCCCCGCCGTTCTCGCTGGCCCCCGCGCACCCGACGACGACGAGCTGACCGGAGACCGCCACCGGCGTCGTCGCACCGTACCACTCGTTCGCGGCCGGGGGCTCCTGCCCGCGGGGCCCCGGCACGCTCGCGCCGGGACCGATCGTGAACTTCACAGGCGCCCATATCGTGGAGAAGTCGTCCGGGTTGACCGCATAGAGGGAACCCGGGTTCCAGTTGTCGATCGAGGACGCGCGGGTGGCGAGGAAGAGGACGCCCCCACTCAGCGCCGGGCCGTACTCGACCTTCTGGCCGCTGTCCCACCAATGGGATCGCCAGGAGCTACCGTCCAGCCTGAGCGTCTTTCCGGGCGCGCCGCCCCCCGGATTCGTGGTCATCGCGTAGCTCACGTTCACCTGTTGCGAGATGATGTGGGGGGCGGGGGAGCCGGAATCGTACAGATCGCGGTTTGCGCAGGCATAGACGGTGAACGAGCCGGTGCTGTTTTGCCCGCTGGTCTCGGCCTTGTCGGATCCGACTACGACGGGCGTACCGACGAAGTCGTACAAGCCTCCAGGTTGTTTGAAGTACCTTTGTGCGCCGTACGACGCCCAGGCGGCGGGGCTGGCGAAGGCGAGGATGCCGTCCTTGGTCAGCGCGACGGCGACGCCATGCGGCCCGACGGGCGCCGTGCCGGCGCAGGCGGCGGTTGCGACCTCGCCAACGATCTGGTGCGGCACGTCATTGGGAAAGACCGCGAAATTGCTGAAGGCCGGCTGATCAAGCACGTCGCACGCGTTGAATGCTGCATCGCAAGGCTGGCCGGGATTGTTGATCCAGTCGCCGAACCACGCCAGCGTTGCCATGGGGGGGACGGGAGCCCCGGAGCTCGGCGAGTATTGGGCGCTCGTGAACTCCTCCTCGATGCACCGTGGCTGGCTTCCATCCTGCCCGCCCATGGGCCAGTCCTGGGTCGGCCACCCGTTCCACGAGAGGCCGGGCGCGCTGACCGTGCGCTTGGCGGTGCCCTCCGCGAGGACGAGGCGGCCGGGGAGGAACGCTATTAGGAGGCCGGCCAGCACCAGGACGGGGACGGCTCGCCCCCTGGGGAAACCGAGGCTGCTCTCCATCTCGCTTCCATAATACTCCACCAGTTACTCCGCCAGCGTGAAGCGCTTCCCGGTCACGACATTCCCCACGACCTGCGCCCGCTCGCCCGCGTCCAGCAGGCATTGAAGCGCCGCCTCGGCGTCGGCTTTCCGGACGACGACCGTGAGTCCGAGCCCCATGTTGAAGGTCCGGAACATCTCCCGCCGCTCAATGCGGCCCAGCCGCTCGATCAGGCTGAAGATCGGCAGGACCGGCCAGGTCCCGGTCTCGATCCGCATCCCCAGCCCGCGCGGGAGCTGGCGCGGCGCCTTGACCGGGAGCGCCCCGCCCGTGATGTGGCCCAGCGCCCGGATGCGGACCGTCCGCATCAGCTTCCGGATCGTGCGGACGTAGATCCGGGTCGGCCGCAGGAGCTCCTCGGCGAGGGAGCAGCCCAGCTCGGGGACCGTCCGGCGGAGCGGCAGGCCCGGCCGGTCGAGCAGGAGCCGGTTCACGAGCGAGTAGCCGTTGCTGTGGAGGCCCGAGGAGCCCACGCCGATGACGACATCGCCGGGCCGCGCGGTCGAGCCGTCGATGGCCTCGGCCTCCTCGACCGCCCCGACGCAGAACCCGACGAGGTCGTATTCGCCGGTCCGGTAGAGCCCCGGCAGCTCCGCGGTCTCGCCCCCGATGAGCGAGCAGCCCGCGTCCGCGCACCCGGCCTCGACCCCGCGCAGGAGGGCCTTGCCGACCGGGACCGTGAGCTTCGCGATCCCGATGTAGTCGAGGAAGAAGAGCGGTTGGGCGCCCTGGCACGCGACGTCGTTCGCGCACATGGCGACGCAGTCGATGCCGACCGTGTCGTGTACCCCCAGCCGGAACGCGAGCTTGAGCTTCGTGCCCACGGAATCCGTCCCCGAGACGAGGAGCGGCGGCCGCTTGCCCGTCATGGGCACGCGGTAGAGGGCGCCGAACCCGCCCACGCCCGCGACGACCTGGGGGTCGCGCCGGGCCCGGGCGAGCCGCTTCGCGTATTCGGCCACGGCGTCGCCCGCGGCGATGTCCACCCCCGCCGATCTGTACGTGAGCCGTTTCATCGGGTGAGCTCCTCCTTAAGGATCTTGTTGACGGCCTGCGGGTTGGCCTTGCCGCCCGTGGCCTTCATGACCTGGCCGACCAGGAAGCCGATCGTCTGCGACTTCCCGGCCTTGAAGTCGGCGACGGACTGCGGGTTCGCCGCGAGCACGTCGCGGACGGAAGTCACGAGGGCGTCCTCGTCCGTGATCTGGACGAGCCCCTTCGCCTTCACCACGGCGTCGGGGTCGGCGCCGGAGACGAGCATCTCGGCGAAGACGGTCTTCGCGATCTTGCCGCTGATCGTGGCCTTGTCGATCAGGGCGATGAGCGCGGCAAGCTGGCGCGGCGCGACCCGGGAGTCCCCGATCCCGAGCTTGCGTCCGTGCAGGGCGCCGAGCAGCTCGGTGGAGACCCAGTTGCAGGCCGTCTTCGGGGGCGCGCCCGCGGCGATGGTCGCCTCGAAGTATTCGGCCACCGTCCGGTCGGAGGTCAGGACCCCGGCGTCGTAGTCCGTAAGGCCCAGGGTCTGCACGTAGCGAAGCCGCTTGGTCCATGGCAGTTCGGGGAGGCGCCCCCGGATTACCGCCAGCCGGGCGTCGTCCATGGTGAACACGAGCAGGTCGGGCTCGGGGAAGTAGCGGTAGTCGTGTGCCGCCTCCTTGCTCCGCATGGACCGCGTTTCCCCCGCCGTGTCGTCCCAGAGGCGGGTCTCCTGGGCGAGGGTCTCGCCGCGGGCCAGCGCGTCCCGCTGGCGCCTGGCCTCGAACGTGAGCGCGTGTTCGATGCTCTTGAACGAGTTCATGTTCTTGATCTCGATCTTGGCGCCGAGCTCGTCGGCGCCCTTCGGGCGCACGGAGATGTTGGCGTCGCAGCGCAGGCTCCCTTCCTCCATGTTCCCGTCGGACACGTGCAGGTACCGGACGAGGGTCTGCAGGGACTTGACGTACGCGACGGCTTCGGCCGGCTCCCGGAGGTCCGGCTCGCTCACGATTTCCAGGAGAGGCATCCCGGACCGGTTGTAGTCTACGAGGGCCGCGGTGCCCGTCGCAATCTGCTGGCCGGCCCCCTCGTGCACGAGCTTGCCCGCGTCCTCCTCGAGGTGGACGCGCTTGACCCGGACGGGGTGGGCCCCCGCGAGGTCGACGCGGCCGTCGTGCGCGAGCGGCAGGTCGTACTGCGAGATCTGGAAGTTCTTGGGCAGGTCCGGGTAGTAGTAGTGCTTGCGGTCGAATTTGAACCGGCGGCGGATCGTGCACCCGACCGCGAGCCCGACGAGGATCGCGCGCTCGAGCGCCTCGGCGTTCATGACCGGCAGCGTGCCCGGCAGGCCGAGGCAGACCGGGCAGACCTGAGAGTTCGGCGCAGCGCCGAACTTCGTTGAGCACCCGCAGAAGATCTTGGTCTTCGTCGAGAGCTCGCAGTGCACCTCGAGGCCGATGACGGTCTCGAACTCAGTCATCGCCCTCACACCCCACCCTCTCCCGAATCCGGGAGAGGGGGTTTGCGGCGGTGCCAGTCCGTCACGTTCTGGTACCTGGCGCCGACGCGCAGGAGCGTGGCGTCGTCGAAGGCGCGCCCGATGAGCTGCATGCCGATCGGCAGGCCGGCCGCCGAGAACCCGCACGGAACCACGAGGGCCGGGAGCCCGACGAGGTTCACGGACACCGTGTAGATGTCGGAGAGGTACATCTGGAGGGGGTCGTCGGCCTTCTCCCCGATCCGGAACGCGGGCGTCGGCGTGGCGGGGGAGAGCAGGGCGTCGCACTCCTTGAGGGCGTCGAGGTAGTCCTGGCGAAGGCGCGTGCGGGCCTTGAGCGCCTTGAGGTAGTAGGCGTCGTAGTAGCCGGCCGAGAGCACGTAGGTCCCGAGGATGATCCGGCGCTTGGTCTCGGGGCCGAACCCCGCGCTCCGCGACTTCTTGTACATCTCGACGATGTTCGCCCCGTCCTCGCGCCGGCCGTACTTGACGCCGTCGAACCGGGCGAGGTTCGACGAGGCCTCCGCGGGGGCGACCAGGTAGTAGATGGGTAGGGCGTAGTCCTGGAGCGGGAGCGAGATCTCGCGGAAGGTGCAACCCAGCTTCTCCAGCGGTACCCGGGCCCCGTCGACGGCGGCCCGGACCTCGGGGTCGAGCCCGGTGCCCAGCCACTCCTTCGCGATCCCGATCCTTAAGCCCTGGATGTCGCCCGCACTGGCCTGCGTTACCGAAGGGCCCTCGAGCCTCACCGAGGTCGAGTCCGCGGCGTCCCAGCCCTCGATCGCCTCCTCCAGGATCGCGCAATCCTCGACGTCCTTCGCCAGCGGCCCGATCTGGTCGAGCGAGCTCGCGAACGCGATGAGCCCGTACCGCGAGACCCGGCCGTAGGTGGGTTTCAGCCCCGCGAGCCCGCAGAGGGCCGCCGGCTGGCGAATCGAGCCCCCCGTGTCGGAACCCAGCGCCGCGATCGCCTCGTCCGCGGCCACGGCGGCCGCGGACCCGCCCGAGGAGCCCCCCGGCACCCGGTCGAGGTCCCACGGGTTCCGGGACGGCCCGAAGGCCGAGTTCTCGGTCGACGAGCCGAACGCGAATTCGTCGAGGTTAGTCTTCCCCGTGATCACGGCGCCCGCGGCCCGCAGCCGGGTCACGACGGTGGCGTCGTAGGGCGGGACGAACCGCTCGAGGATCTTCGAGGCGCACGTCGTGGGCACCCCCCGGGTGCACAGGTTGTCCTTGAGCGCGATGGGCACCCCGTCGAGGGGCCCCCGGGATTCCTCGGCGGCCCGGCGCCGGTCCGAGGCGGCGGCCTGCGCCAGCGCATCCTCCTCGGTCAGGTGCAGATACGCGTGGACTTGTGGCTCGACCGCCCTGATCCGCTCGAAGACGGCCTTCGTGAGTTCGACCGACGAGAGCGTCTTCGCGCGGAGAGCCGCGGCGGCTTCGTGGATGGTGAGGGAGGCGGGGCTCTTCATCATTACTCTTCGAGGATCTTCGGCACGCGGACCGACCCGGCGCGGAACTCCGGGGCCAGCGCCTCGACCTCGGCCTGGGTGAGCCCCGGGGCCGGCCGGTCGGGGCGGGCGCGGTCGGTCGCGGGCGAGAGGTGAGTCGTCGGCTCGACCCCCTCGAGCGGGAGCCGGTTCAGGGACTCGACGTAGCCGAGGATGGCCTCGAGCTGCGCGCCGTAGCGCTCGAGCTCGGCCTCCGTCAGCGACAGGCGCGCGAGATGCGCAACCGCCTCCACGTCCCTGCGGGTAAGTGCCATGGCCGCAATATTCTAACAGTGTCAACGTTGGAGGGGGGGCGGGCGTCATTGCGGCCGCCGTAGTGCAGGCGTAGCATGATTGGAACCGGCGACGGCGTGTCGCCAACGGATCAAGGAGGTCCTCAATGGGCAGGAAAATGGGTGTGATGGTGGGGTTGCTCCTCGCCGCGGCGATGGTGGCACCAGGTCTGGCGAACGCGGAAGCGGGCTTCACCAAGGGTGTGAAGGTGGGGTTGAACCTGGCGACTGCAACCGGGTCGGATGCCGCCCCTGCGGCGGGTGAGACCAAGGGGATGCGGATCGGGCTGGCGGCCGGTCTGTTCGGCGCATTCGGCCTGCCGGCCGCGCCGATCGCGATCCAGGTCGAGGCGCTCTACTCGATGAAGGGCGTAAAGTACTCGGCAGGCAGCGATTCGTTTACGCTCCAGCTCGACTACCTGGATATTCCGGTGCTCGTGAAGTACGACGTGGCACCGGCGCCGACGAAGATTTCGATCTTCGCCGGGCCGTCTCTGGGTATCCTGCTGGGCGCCAAGTCCGCCTACGACTTCGGGGGCACGACCGGCTCCGTGGACATCAAGGATCAGGTCGCCTCGACCGACCTCGGGCTCGTGTTCGGGGTCGCGGTAGGCCTGCCGGGCGGGATCAGCATCGATGTCCGGTACGATATGGGGCTCTCGTCGCTCGACAAGCCGGTGGCCGGCGCGACGGCGGCGAAGATTTACAACGGGGTCATTGCGGCCGCGGTTGGGTACGCCTTCTGAGCCAGACCTCTCTTTAGGTAGTGCGCGCGGGGGCCGGGTGACCGGCCCCCGCGGCGCGTTTCGGGGGCTTGCGGTGTCCGCGGGCCGCGATAGGGTGTGAATGGGGAGGCAGGAGGCACGACATGGATCTCATCACAGCCCTGGTTCTCGGACGGTTGAAAGTTCCGTCCCTGCTGCTGCTGGCGGCCGGCGTCGCCACGGCGTGCGCGTTCGCCGAGGATCTCCGGGACGAATCGCCGTGGCAGAAACTCGTGAACGCCGTCGCCCGGTCGTATCGCGCGTCCGCGTTGGATTGACGACGCCCTAGTCCTCCCCCGCCGGTTGGCTCCGCCGTCCAAATCTGGCACAATACCTGCCTGGGAGCATGAAGGTGTCCGGGTTCCATCTTCGAGGGGCGAACCGCGTCTTCAGGGGCCGTCTGGCCGCTGTGCTGGCGGTCTTTGCCTGCCTGACGCCCGTAGTGGGATTCTCCGCGGTCGCGACCGTGGGACTCCCGACCAACGCGACCAGCGGGAACTCGAAGACGCTGTCGATCAACCCGGCCGGGCTGGTCGGCGGGAACATCCTGGTGGCCCGGATACTGATCAGCGGAGTCGCGACCGCTCCCGTCGGCCCGAACGCGAGCTGGACCCTGCGCACCACCTCGTCCAGCGTAGCCGGAAACTGCGTTCTGACGACCTGGACCCACACGGTGACCGCGGGCGAGGTCGGGCCCTACGTATGGACGATCGCCACGAACCAGGACTGGGCGGGAGGGATCACGCAGTACAGCGGGGTCGACCTCTTCTGCCCGGTCGGCGCTACCGGCACCTCGAACGGGACTTCGGTGACGACCGGCAAGCGCTCGACGTTCGCCCTGCCCGAGATCACGACCCAGGTCCCGAACGCGGTCGTGGACGGGAGCTACGGAGTGGCCGTCAAGAACAAGACCTTCACCCAGCCCGCGGGGTGGACGCGGCTCGTGGCGGCGAGGACCGGGGCGCGCCCCCCGAGCGCGGGGAGCGCCAACCGGGCCCAGGCCGCGGTCGGGCTCACTGGCGCCGCGAATACGGTCTCGGTCAACGTGACCGCCAACCCCTACGTCGCGGACCTGATCGAACTGGATCCGCCGGACACGACCGGTGTGACCCTTGCGCCCGCGGCACTGTCGTTCGCCACGGTGAAGGGCTCGAGCCCCGCCAGCCAGACATTCACGATCACGAATACCCACCTCAAGAACGTCTGTCCGAACCAGACCTACGCTGCCGCGGTGACCTACAGCGCGGGGTGGGATGCCACGAACATGCCGGCGCCCAACGTGAGCGCCGTGAGCCTCGCGCAGGGCGCGACTTCCGCCGCGATCACGATCTCGATCGCGTCGAGCTTGCTCGACACCGGGACCTATACCGCGGTCATCGCGATCACGGACGCCAGCGGGAACACCGCGGCGATCAACGTCACGCTCTCCGTCGCCTGTTCGATCCAGCGCGAGGCGAACGTCGCGACGGCGGCCGCCGGAGCCGCGACGGCGCTGGCCCTGACCGACCCCGGGGGATGGAGCGACGGCGACGGGCTGGTCGCCACGCTCGTCGCGGACACGACGACCGCGCCGGCCACCCCGGCGGGGTGGACGCTCGTGGCGTCGAATACCACGGGCGCGCTGGGGATGTGGATGTACCGGGCGGCGAGGAGCGGGGACGCGACGACCACGTGGACCGGGTTCGCGTCGGGCAGGCTGGCCGGCGTCATGGCCGCCTACCTGAACGTCAACAACTTCACGCCCCTGGATGCTCCGGCGTTTCCGTTCGCGCCCGCGACGACGTTGAGCGGCGACGGCAACGTGGACACGAACGCGTGCACGACGGGCACGGCGAACGTGGACGTGGTGGCCGCCTACGCGATCAACATGACGAACGCGGGCACGGCGCTTACGGTGGGGGCCGGGCTGACCTCGATCTCGGGGAACGTGAGCACCGGCGCCGCCGTCGGGGACATCGTCCTGAACGTGGGCTCGGACCGGATCGTGGCCGGGGCCGGAACGCCTCTGGCGGAGACCGGCACGGTCCTTCCCAGCCAGGCGGCGAGCAAGCTAGGGGGCCTGTGCACCCTACGCCCGGCCAACGTGCCGCCGGCCGTCTCGGTGACCAGGTTACCTGCCGCCCCGTCCCAGGGGGACACCGTGACCTACATCATCGCGGTTACCAACCCGGCCGGCAACGGGCCGTTCACGGACCTCATGCTGAGCGACACCCTTCCGGCGGGCGTCACGTTCGTGTCGCTGGGCGTGGACGCGGCCGGCGCGGGGCTCACGCTCTCGAGCAATCCCGGGGCGGGGGCCGTGGAGGGCGCGTACGGCACGCTCACGACCCCGCTCGCGGCCGGGAGCGCCGTCACGTTCACCCTCCAGGGCGTGCTGGACTGTGGGGTCGTCGCGGCGCAGAGCAGTACCGCTTTCGCCCGGACGGGCGGCACCTGCGGGACGCCCGGAACCGTGCTGAACGCGTTCACGCCGGGTGTGGTGGCCGCGCCGGCGGTGACGGTCTCGCGCGACCTGATCGCTCCGACGCAGGGCGACCTGGTCACCTACTCGGTCGTGGTCACGAACGCCAGCGCGACGGCGCCGCTGAACGCCCTGGTCTTCAGCGACAGCCTGCCGGCGGGGCTCTCGGTCGTGTCGTTCGCCGCGGACGGGGCGGGCGCGGGGCTGGCGCTGGCGACCGCGGGACAGGTCGTGGGGGCGTCCGGGGATTTCGCGACCCCCGTCGGTCCCGGGAACTCCGTGACGTTCACCGTGGTCGCCCGGGTCGGTTGCGGACCCGGGGTGCTCGTCCCCCAGAGTAACCAGGCCTATGCCCAGACCGCGTCCAACTGCCTGCGGACGCTTTCGGCCGCCGACACGTTCACGCCCGGCCCCGTGGCCGCGCCCGACGTGACCCTCGGCCACGTCCCCGCGGCTCCCGCCGAGGGCGGACCGGTGACCTACATGATCGTGGTGCGGAACATGGGGACGATGTCCCTGAACAGCCTCGTCGTGAGCGACACCCTCCCGGCGGGCGTTTCGTTCGTGTCGCTGGAGGCGGGATCGGACGGTTCCGGCGACGGGCTGGTCCTGTCGGCCAACGCCGGCGCCGGCGCGGTCGAGGGAGCCTCGGGGGTGTTCACGCCGGGCCTCGAGCTGGCGGCGGGGGCGAGCTTCACGCTTACGCTCACGGGCACCGTGGTCTGCGGCGCGTCGGGGGCGCAGAGCCACCAGGCCTACGCGGAGACGCCGGGCGGGTGCCAGAAGACGCTCTCGGCGACGGACGCCTTCAACCTGGCGACGGTCGGGGTGTCGGTCGTGAAGACCCAGGTCGTCCCGGCCGCCGGCGCCACGATCGCCGCCGGGGACCTCGTAAGGTACCGGATCGTGGTGACGAACACGGGGGCCGTGACCGTGACCAGCGTCCTGCTCGTCGACACGCTGGCTCCGCAGGTCGTGAACGTGACGACGACGGCGACGGGGTTCGCCCTGCCCGCGGTCGTCTCCGGTGCCGGCGGGACCGTGTACGCCTGGACGGGGGCCGGACTGACCATGGGGCCGAACCTGAGTTACACGTTCACGGTCACGGGCCAGGCGGGCGTGACCTGCGCGGCGACCGTGATCGGGAACACGGCCTACGTGAGCGCGGGCACCGCGTGCGCCGCGGGGATCCTGTCGTCGAGCGCGGCGTCCGGCACATTCACGCTCTCGCCGCCGGCGCTGGCGGTGCAGGTGCAGAAGACGATGGCGGGGGGGACGTGGCCGGGGCAAGCGGTGAGCTACAGCGTCATCGTTACGAACGCGGGGTCGGCCACGATCACCAACCTGGTCATCGTGGACACGGTCTCGCCCGTGGTGGTGGGCGCGGTGGCGGGGACGCCGGCGGGCTGGGCGTCACCGGTGGTCACGAGCGTGGCCTCGGGGACGCTGTTTGCTTGGACCGGCTCCGGCCTGACCTTCTACCCGGGTACCACGACGACGTTCACGATCAGCGGGAGCATCGGGGTCGTGTGCGCGGCGACGCAGGTCTCGAACACGGGGTTCGCGATCGCGGCGAGCGCGTGCTCGACGACCGTCCTAGTGACGAACGCGGTGGGGGTGCTGGTGCCGGCGCCGACGATCGGGATGTCGGTCGCCAAGGTGCTCCTGACCTCGCCCGCGCAGCGGGGCGATCCCGTCGGGTACCGGATCGTGGTGACGAATACGGGGACCTCGACCGTCGTGAGCCTGACGGTCGTGGACACGCTCGCGCCGCAGGTGGTGGCGGTGACGACGACGGCGACGGGTTTCGCCCTGCCGGCGGTCGCGGACTCCACGTCAGGCGCGGGGACCGTGTACGCGTGGAGCGGGACCGGGCTCGCGATGGGGCCGGGCGCGTCCTTCACCTTCACGATCACCGGCCAGCTCGGGTTCAGCATTGCGCCCGTGACCGTCGGCAACACGGTATTTGTCGGCGTGGCGGACGCGTGCGGAGCCGCCGCGGGCACGGCGGCGTCGGGCACGTTCACGACGGCGACGGCGGCCGTGCTGGCGGCCTCGGTGGCCGCGTACACGTCGCCGCTCTGTGCCGGGGACCCTACGCTCGTGACGGTCACGGTCACGAACACGGGCGGCGCGACCGCGTTGTCCGTCGGCGCCCCGGACTTCACGCTCGGCGGGACGGGGAGCGCGATCAAGGCCGCCGGCCCCAACCCCGCGGGCCCCGTGACCTTGGCGGGCGGGGCGTCGGCGACCTTCACCTGGACCTACACCGGCGGCACGTCGGGGTCTTCGGAGTTCACGACGACCGTCGCGGGGCAGGACCAGAACAGCGGGCTCGCGCTGACCACGGGGCCGGTGACGTCGAACGCGATTCTGGTGCGGACGCCGGGGGCTCTCGCGGTGGCGGCGGCCGCGCCGGCCTTCGTTTCCGTGGGGCAGTGGTTCGCGGTGACGCTGACGGTGACGAATACCGGGGAGACGGTGGTGAGCGCTCTCACGCCCGCGATCGCGATCGGGCCGGGCGCGGCGCTGGTGACGGCGGAGCCGCCGGCGCCGGGGGGCACGTCCCTCGCGGGCGGCGCCTCGACGACGTTCGTCTGGACGTATTCGGCGGCGGGGTCGGGGCTGGTGGCCTTCACGGCTTCGGCGGCGGGAACGACCTGTGCGGCGACAAACCTGGTCGCGGCGGTGACCGTGTCCACGACCCTCCAGACGCCGGCGGCACTGGTCGCGGCGGCGGCCGCCCTCCCCACGACCGTCGGCGTCGGCCAGACGTTCCTCCTGACCGTGACGGTGACGAACACTGGCGCCGCGCCGGCGACGGGGGTCGCGCCGGCGCCCCCTGTCGTGGCGGGCGCGGGGGTCGCGTCCTTCCTCGCCGGCCCGTCGCCGGCGGGGCCCGTGAGCCTGGCCGGCGGCGCCTCCATCGTCTTCACGTGGACGTACAGCGGGTCCTCGTCGGGGGTGGTTGACCTCACCACCACGGTGACCGGGACGGATGTGAACACGGTGGTGGCGCTCTCGACGGGGGCGGTCGTCGCCGGCCCGGTCACGATCGTGCCGTCCGGGACCCTGGTCTCGCGGGAGACGGTGTCGGCGCTGCCGGTCTCGGTGGGGCAGTGGATCCGGGTGACTTTCACGGTCACGAACGAGGGCGGGGTCGCCGCGTCCGCGGTGACCCCGGGGCTCGTGAACGCGTCGACGGCGGTGCTTGCGCTGATCTCGGGTCCCGTGCCGGCGGGTCCGTTGACGCTGGCCGCCGGCGGGGCGACGACGTTCGTGTGGACGTTCTCGGCGTCTGGTGCGGGGTCGCTGGCCCTGAGCCTGACGGCGACGGGGACGGACGGGGGGACGGGGGACCCGCTCTACACGTTCCAGTCCCAGTTCGTGCCGGTGGCGGTGCAGACGCCGGCGGCGCTCGCCGCGGCGGTGGCGATGTTGCCGGCGCAGGTGAGTGTCGGCCAGTCGTTCCTGGTGACGGTGACGGTGACCAATACAGGACAGGCCGGGGCGACCGGCGTGACTCCGGCCGGGCCGGCGGTGGGCGGCGCGGGGACCGCGACCGTCGCGGCCGGCCCAACCCCGGGGGCTCCCGTGCCGGTCGCGGGCGGAGCATCGGTCACGTTCACGTGGACGATGACGGCGTCGGCGGCGGGAAGCGTCGGGTTCACGACGACCGTGACCGGCGCGGACGCCAACGCGGGGTGGGCGCTCACGACGGGACCTAGGACGGCGGCTGGGCTCATCCAGACCGCCGCGGCGCTGACGGCGTCGCTCCACGCCTTCCCCAGCCCCCGGGATACGGGGCAGGCTTTCCTCGTGACGCTTACGGTGACGAACTCGGGGGCCGCGGCGGCGACCGGGGTCGACGCGTCGGCCATACTTCTTGAGGGGACCGGCGGGGCGACGGCGGTCGGCGGGCCGACACCGGCCATGCCGGTGACGATTCCGGGCGGCACCTCCATGGTCTTCACGTGGACGTACAGTGGGACGGCGGCCGGGACGGTGCGGTTCACGACGACGGTGACGGCGGCCGACGGCAATGCGGGGTGGGCGGTGACGACGGGCCCGGTGATGTCGGGGGCGGTCGTGATCGAGACCCCGGCGGCGCTCGCCGCGGCGGTGGCGATGCTGCCGGCGCAGGTGAGTGTGGGCCAGGGCTTCCTCGTGACGGTGACGGTCACCAATTCCGGCATGGCCGGGGCGACCTCCGTCGCCCCGGCCATGCTTGCCGCAAGTGGAACGGGGGCAGTCGTGCTGGTGGATGGTCCATTCCCCTCAATCCCCGTTCCACTTGCGGGGGGCGGGGCGGTCACGTTCACGTGGACGATGACGGCCTCCTCCGCGGGGAGCATGGTCCTGACCTCGACGGTGACGGGGACCGACGCGAACACGGCCGCGGCACTCACGACGGGGCCGAAGACGGCGTCGGGCGTGATCCAGACCGTGGCGGCGCTGACGGCTTCGCTCGAGGCATTCCCCAGTCCGCGGAACACGGGGCAGGGGTTCCTGCTGACGCTGACGGTGACGAACTCGGGCCAGGCGGCGGCGACGGGCGTGGACTCTTCGGCCTTCCTTCTCGAGGGGACCGGCGGGGCCGCGGTCGTCGGTGGGCCGACGCCGGCCATGCCGGTGACGATTCCGGGCGGCACCTCCATGGTCTTCACGTGGACGTACGCGGGATCGGCGGACGGAACCGTGCGGTTCACGACGACGGTGACCGCGGTGGACGGCAACGCGGGGTGGGCGGTGACGACGGGTCCGGTGATGTCGGGCGTGGTCGTGATCGAGACCCCGGCGGCGCTGGCCGCCGCGGTCGCCATGCTGCCGGCGCAGGTGAGTGTCGGCCAGTCGTTCCTCGTGACGGTGACGGTCACCAATTCGGGTGGGGCGATGGCGACCGGCGTGACGGCGGCACCCCTGCTCGAGACCGGGGCGGGAGTGACGGTCTCCGGCGGGCCGTGGCCGGCAGGACCGGCGAGCCTCGGGGCGGGAGTGGCGGTGACGTTCACCTGGACGTTCACGGCGGCGTCGGCTGGCACCGCGCTCTTCACGGCGACGGCGACGGGGACGGACGCTAATACGGCGGCCGCGCTGTCCTCGGGCCCGGCATCGGTGTCCGGGGTGATCCAGACGGCGGCCTCGCTGTCCGCGGCGCTGGCCGCGTTCCCGAGCCCGCGGAACACCGGCCAGGGCTTCCTCGTGACGCTGACGATCACGAATACGGGCCAGGCGTCCGCGCTTGGGGTCGACGCATCCGGGTTCCTGCTTGAAGGGACGGGCGGGGCGACGGTCGTCGGCGGACCGACGCCGGTTCTGCCGGCCACGATTCCGGGCGGCGCCTCCATGGTCTTTACATGGACGTACAGCGGGGCGACGGCGGGGACGGTGCGGTTCACGACAACGGTGGCGGGGACGGATGCGAACAGCGCAGCGGCAGTGACGACGGGCCCGGTGATGTCGGGGGCGGTCGTGATCGAGACCCCGGCGGCGCTCGCCGCGGCGGTGGCGATGCTGCCGGCGCAGGTGAGTGTGGGCCAGGGCTTCCTCGTGACGGTGACGGTGACCAATTCGGGGGGGGCGACGGCGGCCGGGGTGGCGGCGGCGCCCTTGCTGGAGACCGGCGCAGGTGTGACGCCCGTGGGCGGCCCGTGGCCCGCGGGCCCGGTCAGCCTTGGCACTGGGACCGCCGTCACGTTCACCTGGACGTTCACGGCGGCGTCGGCTGGCACCGCGCTCTTCACGGCGACGGCGACGGGGACGGACGCTAATACGGCGGCCGCGCTGTCCTCGGGCCCGGCATCGGTGTCCGGGGTGATCCAGACGGCGGCCTCGCTGTCCGCGGCGCTGGCCGCGTTCCCGAGCCCGCGGAACACCGGCCAGGGCTTCCTCGTGACGCTGACGATCACGAATACGGGCCAGGCGTCCGCGCTTGGGGTCGACGCATCCGGGTTCCTGCTTGAAGGGACGGGCGGGGCGACGGTCGTCGGCGGACCGACGCCGGTTCTGCCGGCCACGATTCCGGGCGGCGCCTCCATGGTCTTTACATGGACGTACAGCGGGGCGACGGCGGGGACGGTGCGGTTCACGACAACGGTGGCGGGGACGGATGCGAACAGCGCGGCGGCGCTGACGACAGGATCGGTCATGTCGGGCGTGGTCGTGGTGCAGACTCCGGCGGCGGTTCAGGCCGCGCTGGCCGCTCTTCCCTCGACCGTCGGCGTCGGGCAGGACTTCCTGGTGACGCTGACGGTGACGAATACGGGCGGGACGACGGCGACCGGCGTGAGCGCGCCGGAGCCGGTCGTGGCGGGCACGGGGGTCGCGTCCTTCCTCGCGGGACCGTTGCCGGCGATGCCGGTCACGCTCGTGGGCGGGGCCAGCGTCACGTTCACCTGGACGTTCAGCGGCGCGTCTTCCGGCCTGGTCGATCTCACCACGACGGTTACGGGGACCGATGCGAACACGGCGGCGGCGGTCTCGACGGGGCCGGTGGTCGTCGGTCCGGTCACGATCGTGCCGTCCGGTACCCTGGTGTCGCGGGTGACGGTGACGGTATTGCCGGTGTCGGTGGGTCAGTGGATAACGGTGGCGCTGACGGTCACGAACGACGGAGGGGTGCCGGCGAACGCCGTGATCCCCGGAGTCGTGAACGCGTCGACGGCGGCGCTCGCGCTGGTCTCGGGTCCGGTGCCGGCGGGGCCGGTGACGCTGGGGCCGGGCGCGGCGCAGGTCTTCGTGTGGACGTTCTCGGCGTCGGGGGCGGGATCCTTGGCTCTCAGTCTGACGACGACGGGGACGGACGGGGGGACGGGGGATCCGCTCTACACGTTCCAGTCCGTGTTCGTGCCGGTGGCGGTGCAGACGCCGGCGACGCTCGCCGCCTCGGTCGCCATGCTGCCGCCGCAGTTGAGCGTTGGCCAGCCGTTCCTGGTGACGGTGACGGTGACCAATACGGGGCAGGCCGGCGCGACCGGCGTGGCCCCGGCGGGCCCGGAGGTCGCGGGGCCGGGTGCCGCGACGGTCGTGGCGGGACCAACCCCGGCGTCCCCGATGCCGCTCGCCGGGGGGGCATCGGTCACGTTCACGTGGACGATGACGGCGTCGGCCGCGGGGATCGTCGGGTTCACGGCGACGGTGACCGGCGCGGACGGCAATGCGGGATGGGCGCTGACGACCGGGCCGGTGACGGCGGCGGGCACGATCCAGACGGCGGCCGCACTAACCGCGTCGCTCGACGCGTTCCCGACGCCACGGAACGTGGCCCAGGGCTTCCTCGTGACGCTGACGGTCGCGAACTCGGGCGGGGCGGCGGCGACGGGCGTGAACGCGTCCGCCTTCCTGCTCGAGGGGACGGGGGCGGCGTCGGTGAGCGCCGGACCGAACCCGGCCCTGCCGGTGACGATCTCCGGCGGCGCGACCCGGGTCTTCACGTGGACGCTGACGGGGTCGACGGCGGGGACGGTCTGGGCGACGACGACGGTGAGCGGAGCCGACGCCAACAGCGGCGTCGTGCTGACCGCGGGGCCCGCGTGGTCCGGCGTCGTGGTCGTGCAGGCGCCGGCTGCACTCGCGGCCTCGGCGGCGGCCCTGCCCGCGACCGTCGGGGTCGGGCAGGCCATGTTCCTGACCGTGACGGTGACCAATACGGGACAGGCGACGGCGACCGGGGTGGCGCCGGCCGCGCCGGTGGCGGGCGGGACGGGCGCGCTCTCGGCCGTGGCCGGGCCTTTCCCGGCTGGTTCCGTGACCATCGCGGGCGGGGCGATGGTGGTCTTCACGTGGACTTACGACGGGGCATCGGTAGGGTCCGTCGGGCTGACCACGACGGTGACCGGGACGGACGCGAACACGGCGGCGGCGCTGACGACGGGGCCGGTGACGGTCGCGCCGATCACGGTCGTGCCGGCGGGCAGTCTCCTGCCCGCGGTCTCGGTCTCGCCCATGCCGGTCTCGGTCGGCCAGCAGATCCGGGTCGCGCTGACGGTCACGAACACGGGCGGCACGGCGGCGAACAACGTGACGCCGGCGCTGGTCGACGGTTCGGCCGCGGCGCTGACGCTCCTGTCGGGGCCCGTCCCGCCGGGGCCGGTGACGCTCGCCTCGGGGGCGGGTACGACCTTCGTCTGGACCTTCTCGGCCGCGGGGGCGGGCGCTGTGGCGTTGAGCCTGACCGCGACGGGGACCGACGGGGGGTCGGGCGATCCGCTCTACACGGCCATGGACGTGGCCGGCCTCGTGCAGACGCCGGCGGCGCTCGCCGCGTCGGCGGCAGCATACGCGGGGAGTGTCTGCGGTCCGTTTCTCGTCACGCTCACGGTGACCAACACCGGGCAGGCAACTGCGGTGGGGGTCAACGCGTTGGGGCCGGTTGACTACTTCGACGCCGGGAGTCCTCTCCCGATCGGTCCCTCGACGCCGGCGATGCCGGTGGCACTCGCGGGGGGAGCGGCGGTGACCTTCACCTGGACGCACGTGGGCGGAGTGCCTGGCACCTACATTCTGACCTCGACGGCCTTCGGGACCGACCAGAATGACGGGAGCGCGCGGTCCTCGGGTCCGGCGGTGGCGGGGACGGTGACGGTGCAGAATTCGGGCGCGCTGGTGGCTTCATCCTCCGCGCCGGTGACTGTGTCGTTTGGTCAGGAGATCGCGGTGCGGCTGACGGTCACGAACGCGGGTGGATCCAACGTGACCGGAATTTCGGCGACGGTGTACGTGAACCCGGGGTCGGCGAGCATCGCCGCCGTGAGTTGGCCGCTGAACAGCCTGATGCTTCCTGCCGGGTCGGCCACGACGTTCGAGTGGCGGTACGCGGCGATCTCCTCCGGCACGGTCAGCTTCACGATGACGGCGGCGGGGCTCACGTGCGGGGCCGTGCCGATGGTCGTGAGCCGGACGGTGACGGCCACGGTGCAGATCCCGGCGGCACTTGGGGCCGCAGTCGCCATGCTCCCGGCGCAGGTGAGCGTGGGGCAGGCGTTCCTCGTGACGGTCACCGTGACCAATACGGGCGGGGCGACGGCGACGGGCGTGACGGCGGCGCCCCTGCTCGAGACCGGCGCGGGCGTGACGCCGGTGGGTGGGCCGTGGCCGGCGGGGCCGGTGACGCTCGGCGGGGCGGCGTCGGTGACCTTCACGTGGACCTTCTCGGCGGCGTCGGCGGGGACCGCGATCTTCACGGCGACGGCGACGGGCACGGACGCGAACACGGCGGCGGCGCTGACGTCGGGGCCGGTGTCGGTCTCGGGCCTCGTGCAGATGCCGGCGGCGCTCGACATAGCTGCCGTCCTGTTCCCGGCCAGCGTCGGACAGGGGCAGGCCCTCTGGCTCACGGTGACCGTGACCAATATCGGGCAGGCCGCGGCCACGGTGGTGGTGCCGGCGACGCCGGCGGTGTGGGGATCCGGCTCGGTTGTGGCCGGCGCGGGCCCGTGGCCGGCGGCGCCGGTGACCGTGGCCGGCGGAAGCGCGGTCACTTTCACGTGGACGTACGTCGGCGGCGCGGTGGGCAGCGCGGGCCTCACGACGACGGTCACGGGGTTGGATGGGAACGCGGACTGGGTTCTCGCGTCCGGGCCGATCTCCGCGGGCCCCGTCACGGTCACGCCGGCGGCCGACCTCGTTTCCGCCACGGCGACGTCGCCGCTCCCGGTGTCGGTGGGGCAGTGGATCACGGTGGCCTTCACGGTGACGAACGAGGGCGGAACCGCGGCGAACGGCGTGACGCCCGGGCTGGCCAACGCCTCGACCGCGGTCCTGACTCTCGTTACGGGCCCCGTTCCCGCGGGGCCCCTGGCGCTGGCGCCCGGCGCGGTCGCGACCTTCGTGTGGACGTACTCGTCCGCGGGAGCCGGGACGGTGGCCCTGAGTCTGACCGCGACGGGGACCGACGCCGGGACGGGCGTGCCGGTCTGGACGACGAAGTCCGTGGTCGGCGTGGTGCAGACGCCGGCCTCGATCGCTGCCGCGGTGGCCGTGCTGCCCGCCTCCGTGGGCGAGGGCCAGGCCTTCCTCGTCACGGTGACCGTGACCAACTCGGGTCAGGCCCCCGCGATCGGCGTCGCGCCGTCACCCCCGGGTGCCTCGGGCTCGGGAACGGCATCCCTCGCGGGAGGCCCGTGGCCGGCCGCGCCCGTGTCGGTCCCCGGCGGGACGTCGGTCGTCTTCACGTGGACCTGCACAGCGGGGACGGCGGGGACCCTTGGGTTCACGGCGACTGTCGCGGGGTCGGACGCGAACTCCGGGGCCGTCTTGACCACGGGGCCGGCCGTCTCGGCGCCCGTGACCGTGAACCCGGCGGCGACGCTGGTCTCCGCGGGCTCGGTCTCGCCGGCCGCCGTCAGCGCCGGCCAGTGGATCACGGTCACGCTGACGGTCACGAACGTGGGCGGAGTCGCCGCGTCCGCGGTGACCCCCGGGCTCGTGAACTCCTCGACGGCGCCGATGACCGCGGTTTCGGGGCCCGTGCCCGCCGGACCGCTCGGCCTGGCCGCGGGCGCGGCGGCCACCTTCGTCTGGACCTTCTCCACGAACGGGGCGGGGTCGGTGGCGTTCGGACTGACGGCCACCGGCACGGACAGCGGTAGCGGCGCGCCGCTCTTCACGGCCGCGGCGCTGTCCTTCCCCGGCGCCGTCACGGCGCCGGCCGCGCTCGCGGCGCGGGCGGCCGTGATCCCGCCGCAGGTGAGCGTGGGGCAGGCCTTCCTGCTGACGGTGACCGTCACCAATACGGGCTCTACGTCGGCGACCGGCGTGGTCCCGGCCGGGCCATCGGCATCGGGCCCCGGCGGCGCGACGGTCGCCGGCGGGCCGCTTCCGGCCGGCCCGGTCACGATCGCCGGCGGTGCCGCGATCACGTTCACTTGGACGATGACGGCCTCGTCGGCTGGGACGCTCGCGCTCACGGCGACGGCGGCTGGGGCAGACGCGAGTTCGGGGCTCCCAGTGACGGGCGGGCCCGCGGCGGCGTCGGTTCTGGTCCAGACTCCGGCGGCGCTCTCGGCCGGGCTCTCGGCCTCGGCGACCACGGTTCGTTTCGGCGAGCCCCTGGTGCTCACGCTGACAATCTCGAACTCGGGCTCGGCAGCCGCAACGGGCGTGCCTCTGCCCGACGCCCGGGCGTGGGGAACCGCCGGGGGTATGGTCACTGGCTGGCCGTTCGGGGGGTTCCCGGCGACGGTGACGGGCGGGGGAACGCTGTCGTTCACTTGGACGGTGACGATGGCCTTCCCCGCGACCGTCGGCTGGTGTCTGACCGTGACCGGGGTTGACGCCAACACCTGGGGGCCGCTCTCCGTGGTCGCGGCCACCTCTGTCCCCATCACGGTCTTCGGCAACCCCGATGCGTATGTGGCCGCGGTGACGGCCTCGCCAGCGTCCGTCAACATCGGGGACACGATTACGGTCGTCGTGACCGTGGTGAATCCCGGGCTCTTCGTGGCGACGCTGGTTAATGCCTACGTGGCCGTTGGCGGGCCAGGACAGGCGGAGCTGATCGCGTCGCTCTCGCCGTCGGCCGATATCACGGGTGCAGGTGGGTCCGCGACCTTCACGTTCACCTACCGGGCTACGGCACCAGGAAGCGTGACCTTCACGGGTGGCGCCACGTACATCGGCGCGTCGGGGCCGATCGCGACGATGCCCTCCTCGGCGGTCACGATCCTGGCCGGGGTGACGGCGGGCGAGAACCCCAAGGACGTCGTCGTGGGCCCGCACCCGTTCACGCCGGCGCGGGGCGGGACGATGACCTTCAGCCGGATTCCCGCGGGATCGACGGTCCGGGTCTTCACGATCGCGGGTGAGCCTGTCGCGACGGTCCGTTCCGACGGGCTCGGCACGGCGGCCTGGAACGGGCGCAACGACGCCGGGTCCGTGGTCCTGCCGGCCGTGTACCTGTTCGTCGTGGAGTCGCCGGACGGCCGCCGTCACACGGGCAAGCTCCAGGTGGACCGCTGATGCGGGCCCTGCTTTGCGCTTTCATGGTGACTCTGGCCCCGTCGGTGTGGGCATCCGGGGCCGGGACGACGGGCGCCAACGGGGTCAAGCTGTCGTCGGGCGCCCGGCCCGAGAGCCTGGGCGGAGCCTACGTCGGGCTCGCGGACGATCTCTCCGCGCTCTTCTGGAACCCCGCGGGCCTCGCGCTTCTTCAATCCCCCGAGGCGAGCTTCCTGCACACGGCCTACGTCGCGGAAACCTCCTACGACGTCCTCGCCTACGCCCAGCCGCTGGGTGCCGCCGGCACGGTGGCAGGCGCCTTGAACCTGCTCTCCTACGGGTCGTTCGGCCAGGCTTCCGCGCGCGGCGGCGGGCTCATGGACTCGCTCTCGCCCGCGGACGTCTTCGTCACGGGCGCGTGGGGGACCGCGGTGCCGCCGTTCCTCGGCCTCGACAAGCTCCGGCTCGGCGGGTCGGTCAAGATGACCTTCCAGAGCCTGACGAACTCGACCGAGAGCGGCCTCGCGCTGACCGGCGGCCTGCTGTGGGACACGCCGGTCGAGGGTCTCCGGGCCGGCACGACCGTGGACAACGCGGGGGCCGTGATCACGGGGAGCGGCCTGATGCCGCTCGCGTGGCGGCTGGGGGCGAGCTACGCGCGCGACCTCGCGGCGCGGTTCCGCGGCGTGGCGGTGGCCGACACCCTCGTCCAGCTCGACGCCGGGTTCCACGGCGGCCTCGGCGTCGAGGTCACGGGCTACGACCTCGTGGCCCTGCGCCTTGGCTGGCGCGGGGGCGGGGCGGAGGGCGGCCCCACCGCCGGCCTCGGCGCCCGGTACCCGGCGCGGATCATGAACCGCGCCCTGCTCTTCAAGCTCGACTACGCGCTCGCGACCCACGGCGTCCTCGGGACCGCGCACCGGGTCCAGCTCGGGGTCGCCCTCGCCGGTCCCCTGCTCGGGCGGATCCGCGACCTGCGCGTCGAGGGCGACGCCCAGCATCCGCGGCTCGCGTGGTCCGGTTCCGGACCCGCGTATCTCGTCTTTGTCCGGAAGGCCGGCGACTCGTCGGTCCCGTTCCGCCGGCTCATGGAGCGGCCGCTGATCGAGGCGGCGTACGAGCCCCGGGAGCTCGAGCCCGGGGCGTACCGCATCCGCGTCGCGGCCGTCGATCCCGAGCGGCCGAACGACCTCGGGGCCCCGAAGGAGACGGACCTCACCGTCGCGGCCCCGCCGCCCCCGCCTGCCCCGGTCGCGCCGCCGCTCACGCTCTCGCTCGCGCGCGAGGGGCTGGTCGCGCGGCTGGTCTGGGCTAACGGGACCGGTCCCGCGTACGACGCGTTCGTCCTCCTGCCGGGGAACCCCGTTCCCGTCAAGCTGACGCACACGGCGACGGCCGAGTCTTCGTGCGTGGTGAAGGACCTCGCGCCGGGCGCCTACGCGTTCCGGGTCGTGACCGTGGACCCGGCGCGGCCCGGGTGGCAGGGCTCCGCCGCCGAGGCGACGCTGACGCTCGACCCGCCTCCGGCCCAGATGGGGATCGACGCGATCCGGACGGTCCAGGACCGGCTGGGCAAGATCGTCTTCGTCATCGGCAAGACCGACCTCGCGCCTTCCTCGGCCGCACCCCTGCTCGAGGTCGTGGAGCTGATGGCGAAGTTCCCGCAGTTGGTGGTCGAGGTCGAGGGCCACACGGACAGCACCGGTGGCGCGGCCCAGAACCTCAAGGTCTCGCAACTGCGCGCCGAGGCGGTCGTCAAGTTCCTCGTGGCGAAGGGCGTGGCCCCCGCCCGGCTCACGGCGAAGGGCTATGGCGGGACGAGACCGGTTGAGGATAATAAGACAAGCGCGGGTCAGGCCGCCAACCGCCGGGTCGAGTTCGCTGTCTCGGCGGCAGTTCCTGCGGCAGTTCCATCGGCAGCTCCTGTGCAGCCGACGATCGAGCGCCGGTCGGAGCCTGCCGTCGCGACCGCCACGGAACCTGCCGTCTCAACCGCGACGGAACCTGCCGTCGCAACTGCTACGGCCGCGGATGAGCTGAAGACCGTCCAGGGGCGGCTCGGCAAGATCGTGTTCCAACTCGGGAAGACGGTGCTGGACCCGAAGTCCGAGCCGGCGCTGGCGGGCGTCGCCGAGATCCTGGCCCGGTACCCCGGAGTCCGCGTCGAGGTAGAGGGCCACACGGACAGCACCGGGAGTGCCGGGTTCAACGTCAAGGTCTCGCAGGCGCGCGCAGAGGCGGTCGTCAGGTACCTCGTCGACCGCAAGGGCGTCGCGGCGGACCGCCTCACGGCGAAGGGCTACGGCGGGGCGAAGCCGATCGCGGATAACCAGACCGACGCGGGCCAGGCTGCCAACCGCCGCGTCGAGTTCCGCGTCATCGAGCCCGGAAACCAATAGCCAGCCGTCCCGGGGACTAATGACCCCCGGATGCCGCCGGGCGGATTGGCGTTCCGCCGGAAGACTGGCAGAATGGGGGAGAGATAAAGAAGATGTACCGCCCGCACGTCCCCCTCGCCCTCGTTCTGGCCGCCGCGATCCTGCCGGTCGCCGCGCTCTGTGGCGGCCCCGGCTCGACCGGCGGCGTGGGGCTCAAGCTGCCCTCCGCGGCGCGCCCCGCCGCGATGGGCGGCGCCTTCGTCGGGCTCGCGGACGACCTTTCGGCCCTCGCGTGGAATCCCGCCGGGCTGGCGAACGTCACCGCGCCCGAGCTCTCGCTCATGCACACCCAGTACCTGGCCGACACCAACTACGAGGTCCTGGGTTACGCCCAGCCGGTCTCCGTGCTCGGGACGGTCGCGGGGTCGGTCCACCTCCTCGACTACGGGAACATGCCGCGCACGCTCGAGCGCACTGACGGCATGTACGGCGGACTCTTCGGGAGTGCGACGCCCCAGGACCTCTTCGTGACGGCCGGGTGGGGCACGGCCCTGCCGCCGGTCTTCGGGCTCAACCGGCTCAAGGGCGGCGTCGCGCTCAAGGGCACGTTCCAGCAGTTGTCGGGAGGCACGCTGCTCGGGATCGGGCTGTCCGCCGGGGCGCTGCTGGACACGCCCGTCCAGGGCCTGCGGCTGGGCACGCTCGTGGACAACCTGGGCGCGCTCACGGGGCAGGGCCGGCTCCTGCCGCTCGCCTGGGCCGCGGGACTGAGCTACGGCGTCGATATCAGCGGGGACTTCCGCGCGGTCTACGCCGTCGACACCCGCCTCCAGGTGGACACGACCCCGCAGGCCAGCATGGGGCTCGAGTTCGCCGCGTTCGACATGCTGCTCGCGCGCGTGGGCTTCCGCGGCGGCGGGTCGCTCGGCGGCGTCACGCTCGGGGGGGGCGTCAGGTACCCGATGACGTGGTTCGGGAAGACCATGCTCTTCAAGCTCGACTACGCGAACGTGGCCTCGGGCGAGCTCGGGGCCTCCCAGCGATTCCAGCTCTCGGTCCAGTTCGGCGGGTTCTCGACCAACGTCCGGCTCGGGTCGGCGCGGATCGGGTACGAGGGCAACGAGCCGGTCCTGAGCTGGAAGGGGCACGGCCCGGCCTACACGATCCTGATGAAGCGGGAAGGGGAGACGACATTCTCGCAGCTCACCGACCGGCCGATCGAGGAGACGTCGTACGGGCTCATCGGGCTTCCGCCCGGGCGCTACGTCTTCCGGATCCTGACCGTGGACCCGTACAACCCGGCGTGGAAGGGCCCGGTCTCGAGGGACCTCGAACTCACGATCGAGACCCCGGCGGAGTCCCCGGCGCCCTGACGTTCCAGGAGGAACGTCTTCGGGTTGTCGCGGACGCGACAACCCGCGACGCTCGCGGACGGGATGGCGGCTAGGGCTTGAGGCGGAGGTTCTTGAACTCGGGGGTGCGGCCGGCCTTGATGAGCGCCGCCCAATCGGCGAGACGCTTCTCGCCCGTCTTCCAGAACCGGCCGACTTCCTCGAGGTAGTCGAGGACGGCGTCGCGCTCGCCCGCCTCGAGCAGGGCCTTGGCCAGCTCCATCCGCGGCCCGAAGGAGTTGAGTTGGGGCGAGCCCTTGACGTCGCCCGACTGGATCAGGCAGGCGACGGCCTCCTTGGGCTTCTTTTCCCGCAGCGCGACCAGCCCGAGGACGGTGTTGCCGTCGTGCGCGGCGTTGCTCCAGTTCCAGTCCGTGGCGGGTGTCTTGGCGATGAGCGCGGAGGCGTACTCTCCGGCCTTGTCGTCGCGGGCCATGAGATACGCGGCGTCGGCCAGGTCGGCGTACAGGAGCAGCTTCACGTCGAGCTCGGGGATCAGGGCCGTCGCCTGCTCGAGGTTCCGGAACGCGAGGGATGCTTCCGCGAACCGCTTGTCCTTGGCGTCGGCGAGGCGGGCGGTACCCAGGTGCGCGCGGCCGATCCGCTCCGGCCACTCCGGGCTCCTCGGCTCGAGTTTGCGCGCCCGCTCCAGGTACCCGAGCGCGAGGTCCCGCTCCTGGTGGAGCAGGAAGGAGGCGGCGTTGCCCAGGATGGTGACGTCGTCCGGACGCGCGTCCACGTTCGCGAGCCACCGGGTCTTCGCCAGCGCGTAGCCTTCGGCGCCGTCGATCGGGACGAGGATCTCGAGTTCCGGCCCGACGGCCATCCCGGGGCGGTGCTCGATGATCCAGAGGATGTGGGTGATGCGCGCCGCCTTCGCCTGCGGGTCCTGGAACCGCGCGACGAGGTAGTAGCCGAGCAGGACCGCCCGGTTCGCGTAGTCGTCCGGCTGGGCCGCGATCCGGGCCTCGAGCTCGGCGGCCGAGGTGGCGGACAGGTTGTACCCCTCCGCCGCGAGCCCGCTCAGGGTCGCGCGCTCGTCCCCCGTCCGGGTGGACGAGTAGGAGACGTCGGCGCGGCCGGCGGCTGGCAGGACGAGGGCGCACGCCAGCAGGGCGATGGGGAGCAGGCGAATCTTCATCATGCAGGCCTATTGTAACAGCCGCGTCTTGGCGTCCCATCCGGCGCTTGACGAACGTGGCATGGTCGCCTACCATGACGGCTCGGACGAATAGGTATGAGAAGTCACTGTCGAAACAGGCACGGACGATCACCCGAAGCGGGCGCGGCGCTCGTCGAGTTCGCGCTCGTCATTCCCCTATTTCTCGCCATGCTTTGGGGCCTCGTGACCCTCGTCGTGCTCGCGCGCTCCCGGCTCCAGGTCGCAATTGTCGCGCACGCGGTCGCGCGCGAGGCCCAGGCGGGCCAGCTCCCGCCGGAATCCCTGACCGCGCTCGCGAAGGCCTACGGCCGCGGCTGCGGGATGGGCCGCGCCGCGGTGGACAGCCTCCGGGTCGAGGTCGGGAGCGGCGCCGGGGGCCTGGGCCTGGGGGGCGCGGGGCTGTTCGGCAGCGTGATCGGGATGGCGTCCGGGTGGAACCGGCTCACGGTGCGGGCGCGGGTCCCGGTGCCGGACGCGCTGCGCCTGCTCACCGGACCCGCGGAGTTCCGGTCCGAGACGACCTACGTGGCCGGAACCTGGAAGGCCCCGTGGACCCTGCTGAACGGACTGCTCAAGATGCCCGATCCCCGGGCCGAGAAGGGGAACCGGTGATCCGGACGATCGTCGTCCTCTCGTGCCTCGCGGGACGCGCCGCCGCCGGCGGCTGGCTCTCCACGCCGGACCTGCCCCGGGTGGAGGGGATGACCCGCGTCCTCGAAGGCACGGTGCGGATCAACCTCACGTCCGCCCGGTACGCGGTCTCGGCCGGCCCGTTGGCTGCGGTGGCACCAGCCTTCGAGGCGGCCGCGCGGGCGGCGGGGTGGGTGCCGGAGCAGGCGGGACGCCGCGTGTTCCCGGTGCCCGGAGGGGCGCTCGACCTGCGCGCGTACCGCGCGGGGACGCGATGGCTTCTCCAGGGCGTCACCGACGGCCGGCCGGGCGAGCCGGACTCGTGCTTCGCCGTGCAGGCGCTCTTCGACGGCGTGCCGCCCTGGGCGGACGGGGCGGGGGAGGCGCCGGGCCGCGACCCCGCCGGGTGGCCGCGGATTTCGTCCGCGCGCCGGCTCCTGCACCTCGGGGGCCGGGGATTCGAGGCCGCGTGCTACGCGACCTCCGCGCCCCCGAGCGGGGTGCTCGCCGAGGCCGCCCGGCGGCTGCCGGCCGCGGGTTGGCGGACGGAGCCGTTGGGGGCGGGCGGGCTGGCGGCCACCCGTGCCGGCCGGCCCGATACCGCGCTGTGGACCCGGCCCGACGGGACGGGGACCGTCTTCATTGTGATCGCGACGGAGGAGGTTCGATGAACAGCCGCATGACTCTGCTCGTCTCCGCGATCGCGGGCGTGCTGGCCGCGGTCTTCGCGTACGCCTGGTTCTCTTCGGCCGAGCGGTCGTTGCGCGAGATGTCGTCGCCCGCCCCGGTCCTGGTCGCCTCCCGGTACATCGCCAGCGGCGCCCGCGTGGACGCGTCCGCGGTCGAGGTGAAGGCCTTCCCGCGGGCGTTCATCCAGCCCGGAGCGCTGGCGGCCGTGAAGGACGCCGAAGGCCAGCTCGCGCTGGCGCCGATCGCGGCGAGAGAACAACTCCTGGCGAACAAGCTCACGAAGGGCGGCGTCGCCCTCGCCCTCGCCGTGCCGCCCGGCAGGCGCGCGGTTACGGTGGCCGTGGATGCCGCGTCCGGGGTCGCGGGCCTGCTCAAGCCGGGCGACCTCGTGGACGTGGTGGTCACCGCCGACGAGGGCGGAGCCCCCAGGACGTCCGTCCTCATGCAGGCGGCGCCCGTCCTCGCGGTCGGGAAGACGTTCTCGGTCGAGCCGTCGCGGAAGGAGGAGGAGGGGTCGCTCCTCGGCGCGCAAGCGGACACGGTGACGCTCGCGGCCTCGCCGTTCGAAGCGACCCAGCTGGTGCATTTCGAGCTCGCGGGGCGCATCAAGCTGCTACTGCGCTCTCCGGGCGACGTCCAGCGGATTCCGCTGGCGCCCATATCGGGCCGGTCGGTCCGGGCCGCCCCGGCGGGAGACGACGAGGAGGTGAGGAAGCGATGAGCATGTTCACGGTCGGACTCGCGGTGGTGTTGGCGGCGCTCCGGGGGCTTCCGGCCGCCGCGGAATCGCCGCCCGGCGGCGACCTGATCCAGGTGGATGTCCAGGTCCTGGAGATCAACAAGTCGAAACTCTACAAGGTCGGGCTCGACTGGGCGCGCCTGCTCGAGGGCGGGGCGGCGGGGGCCGCGTCCGCGGCCGCGGGAGGTCCGGTGAGTCCCGCCGAACTGGTCGAGGACGCTCCGCCGCCGCTCCGCAAGCTGGGGACGTTCTCGCGCGGGCAGGTCGACGCGTTCATGCGCCTGCTCGAGGGTAACAACTACGGGAGGCTGCTCGCCAAGCCCAAGCTGCTGACTGTGAGCGGCTCGCCCGCGACCTTCCTCGTCGGCGGCGAGATTCCCGTCGTCTCGCAGGACACGCAGGGCCATGGATGCGTGTCCTATCTGTCATGATCTTTCTCCTTATGTGACAGTCTTCCCTGGCAGGTAGTTCAACTCAAACGTGATTCCGTCCTTCTCAACAACTATCTGTTCAACGATGGCCTCTGCAATCTGTCGCTTTTCCTCCGAGGTCAGTTCCGGCCACCGACCATAGAGGTCCCGGGCTTCGTTGAGAATCTGGTCGCTGGACTGGAACCTGACACGGAGAAAGTCAATCTCACCTTGCAGACTGGGCATTTCGTTCCTGATCTGCCGATACCGCTCATCCATCGGCTTGTACCTTTCCCCGAATCCTTCCTTTGGGAGCTGCCCATCCATGTAGAGGCTGACCAACTTGTCCATACCAGCCTTAACCTTTGCGCTCTCACTCTCAAGGTTATCCAGCAGCTCTTCCTTCTCTTTCAGTTGCTGGTCGGCCTGGGTCAGATGCTCAGCGACTTCCTCCTTGCAGAGAACGAAATCCCGTATCTTGGTGTGAAAGACACTATCCAAGTCTTGAATGGTGATCTTGTTCCGACAACCAGACCGGAAGCAGACATACTTCGGTGTGTTCGAAGGAACATACATCTTGCTTCCGCAATGGCACACTACCAGCCCAGTGAATACATGCACAGGCTTCCGGCCAGGCCTTCTACCGCTCTCTCGTCGCCCACTCAGAAGCGCGTTGCACTGGCTCCAAACATCGACGCTGACAATCGGATCCACTTCCGTCAGAATCCATTCCTCGGGGGGCTTGTCTTCCCAGCCATCAGGCTTGGAGTAGTTGGCGCGGCGGAGTCCTTTCGCCGAAGGATCCTTGATAAGCCGCTCAACCGTGGTCGAGCTCCAGGCGGCTCGGTTCCTCGTGCGGTGCCCTTGCTCATTGAGCAGTCTGGCAACGGTCTTGAGACGACCGTGCTGCAGGAAGAGCTCGTAGATGAGTCTTCGAACCGGAGCTTCTGCAGGATTGACTACTAGCTTCTTGTCCTTCCACATGTACCCATAGGGCCCCTTGCCACCAAGGGGTTTTCCCATCTTGGCCCTGACCACAACGGAAGCTGCGACCCGTGAAGCGATCTCTTCCCGTTCCCATTGAGCCAGGGCCGCAATCATGGTGTAGAAGAGGCGTCCGGCAGGCGTCGATGTGTCGATGGATTCCTGAAGAGAGACGAGATCGGCACCGTACTTCTTGAAGAGGTCCGCGAAATCAAGGAGTTCCCGAGTGTTTCGAGCAAGGCGAGCGAGTTTGGAGAAGATCAGTCCGGTGATGTGGCCACGTTCAATATCCTTGATCATCCGCTGAGCTTCCGGATGCGCCATCACGGACTTCCCACTCACGGCCTCAAGGTGATAGACCTCTTGCACCTTCCACTGCTTGAACTCCGCATAGTACCGAGCTCGTTTCTCGTGGTGCTCGGGACTATCCCCTCGGGCCTGGTCTTCGGTAGAGACCCGAATCCAGATGCCTACTGCCTTCGGAACCTCTGTACCAATGGCATTTCTCCTTAGTCATACGATACGTGAGCGCTCACGTATTGTCAAGCTGTCTCGCACTTCTTTGCCTTTCTCCACCGGACCATCACGGCATGCCGAGCGCTATCCTCTCTCTGCTGTGGAGTAAGCTTCTTCGCCCTGGCCTTCCCCCCCTTGAGTCCTCCAAGACGGCCGAGGGCCACTGCGGCTGGGTTCTTCTCACGTTTGGGCATTCTGAAATCTTAAGTCTCTATAGCGGGACATTCAAGATCACGTTCTCTTGAAGGTGGAGCGGAGGCCCTCCGCAACGCCCGTCGCCCGAGAATGGACTGTCACCTTTGCCCCACTCGAACTGCCTGGGCCACGCCCAGCCGGAGACAACCCCCATCTCAAGCTCAGGTCCTAAGCCGAGCTTCTCTTGCTAGAACTCAACCTCGAGACTCGCATAGCCGTGGGGTCCGAAGTCATGAACGATGAACTGACCGAAACGTAACATGAGTGCGTTGCCAAGGATGATCGGCAGCAACTTCGTCTCTTCCTGAATCAGTTGAACGATGCAATCCACAGACGGAGTTTCGGGAGCCCGCTCTTCATTAAGCTTCGGCACGCCGATGATGGCAATGCGCTGCTCAGCAAGCTGGCAAGTCAGACTTCTGTTGCCCATAGGCACTTTCGTTAGGTGCTCGTAGTCATCCACGGAGTGCGCCTTGATCCTTGCCTCCAACTTCTCGCTGCGTACAATGGCGTGGTTACCGCCATTCCGAAACCAGATGTGTCTCGGCACAAGAACATGATCAAAGTGCAATGTCACCAGTCCAATCTCAGGTTCAAGATCTCCGATCTTAACATCTGCGTATACGCGGGTGGCCCGCCGTCGCGTGGTACTTTTCAAGGCGTCCTGGATGGGTTGGGAGAAGTATTCTCCAGCAGGCGGCATCAATCGGAGCACGCGATCGGTGGGCATTCAGTCAGAAGCAGGGAGGATGCCAGGAAGAAACTTGATGTAAAGATCCTCCGTGCGGAGACCAGCGATCGACAATGTTTCCCGCGTCTTGCTGTGTGCGATTAAGCCGCTGCCATTGACAGCAACCCACTTGCCACGAAACTCCTCACTAAGCCTGGGATAGTGATTCATCAAGTACGAGCGGCCCCTAAGAAAAGAACTGCTCTTCTTCGCACACCACGTTGCTTCTGCATCTTTAGGTGGAGTGGATTCCGCGGTCTTTCCCTCAAGAGAACTCTCTGTGCCCCTCCTCCGAATCAGATCCAGAGTCGATTCTGCATCATTGAATCTGCTATCTAGCACATTCATGACTCTCATTCCGTTCTCTCGTTCCTCGGCAGTTTCCCTTCGTGGACGTCCATAGTCGAATAGAACCAACGATGCAATGTCAGCATCTGGAAACAGCATCTTCAAGTGCTGTTGAACGAATGAAATCACTCGACGCGACCCAAGCAGATCATAGAGCAAGAGCAGTCGCCTTGGTGGCCTCCCGGGGGGCTGCTCAATTGTGTTGTTCCTGCTCTCATCTACGAAGAAGTGATCCACGTTCCAAGACTTAAGAAGGTCCTCCCTGATTTGGATTGGTCCCACGCTTCCCGAATGCTTCCTGAAGAAACAGAGCGCATCCGGCCCGTAGGCTGAAATCTTATGAGCGAAGCTATCAACAAGCCACTTTCGAGAATCGTGATCAACGAACCAATGGTTCCACGTCAGGAGCATCGGGTGCTCGAGGGAATCTGCAACAACAAACGCATTACCCTCCTCTGCAATCGCACAGTGGCATATCGTTGAACGACCATTGTTCTCTCGAAACACCCAGTGCTTTTTGTCAGCGTGAACGAGGTCTTGCGCCGTGAGCCGATATCTCAAGAAGATTCCACTAATGTCGAAAAGACTCGCGTAATCCCGTCGATGAAGGTAGGTGTTCAGTACCGACGTGATCTCATCAAGACACGCGCGGAGTTGCTTGATTGGGACCTCATACTTCTCCTGGAGTGTCCTTCTTGCTCGATCCACTTCCGACCAGAGCACAGAGCAGAACTTCGTATCAAGGTCTGGGCCCGACCTCTCTTGTTCATAGGACGATCTTGGGTTCCACTCATTCGTGAACTGCCAAAGGTACTCTCTCCGGCGTGACCGCTCGCGCCTAAGATCTACACAAAGGCTCTCAAGCACTTTTCCCGGAGGCTGCGTTCCCTCTTCTGATGCCATAGCTCATAGCCCTCTGAGCAAGTGAGTCTCGACTGGGTGGCCTAGATTCCGCATGACAAGTCGAGAGTATACCAGAACCGCCCGGTTCACCTCGTCGGGGAGCCACCTATGCGCATAGCATCCAGTCACGATTGCACCACCCTATTGCGCTTTTTTGATCGGACGAACCGTTTGATCTCCTTCCCCTTGATTCGAACCTGAGACCGCATCGGCGAAACCTTGACCCATCTTGAACGAAGATGGCCCCTCGGAAGTTCAAGGTATCTGAGAACCTGTCGGTAGCTTACTCCCAAAAGACCCGCAGTTTCGGAAATCGTGTAGTCCCTTGTGTCTTTGATAGTCATAGGTATGATCCTTGCTAGCCGAGCATATTGTCGTATGGCGTCATGTGACGTCATGTTACAGCACTTAGCGCCACTTGTCAAATATCGTGAAGGCTTATTAGATTTTCTGACTCCGGTGTAGTGATGAAGCGCTGTCGACCGCACTGTAGCATCTCAGGGGCAGTATGCTGCCCTCCATACACGGTCAGACTATGAATGGCTCAGACTCATCTCAACTCCGAAAGAATTAAGAGGACCACATCTGGACTACAATCCTTAAGAACTCATGGGGGTTGATAGATAACATGATGCACGAAGTTCAGAGAGTTGACACGAGATATACAGGCGCGATCAAAGGGGTTCAAACGAGATCCCGCCATCTTCGCCTAACCATCGCCGAAGACGAAACAATCAAGAGGAATGCACACGACCAGAACTTCCAGAATGTATCAGGTTACATGCGATACTCCGCGCTGGAGAAGTCGCCCACGCTCCTCGAAAAGGTTGCCGAACTGACCACTCTGGTTCACCGGTCGTACGACCTGCTGCTAATCATCTCGCAGAATGTACCAATCCAAGATGTCCAGTTGGGAAGGAATTCTAAACAGCCTCATTGAGCAAGCAATCGCCATGAAGGATGCACCCCAAGAAAGCGCAAACCGAAAGGCATAAATAGGGGCACCTTACTTCTAAAAACTATATGGTGGCACTTCAGTCAGCTATAGCTTGGGAGGGAAGTTCTCATCAAGGCCGGTCTTCACTGCGTAGTGGCGAATACTCTACGATTTGTGGCCCCTCCGGCCAGGGCGTTCAGCTTCTCGTAGAGTGTCTAGCAATACGCCCAGGTCCACATCCGACCTACAAGCTATATATGGCTGGCCACCGGAGAGAACTACATGGCCAATGATATACATGCGTATGATCACCAACTGGAAATGCTGGTGAGTCGAATCAAGACTTCTGAGCTGTCCGAGGAGAACAAGAAACTGCTCCTCGACTATGACCGATCGATGCTCCTTGTGGAAGGGCTCGGAAAGCCGAGGCGTCTCCGTCTCTTGAGCCTCATCTTCCTGACAACGACGACCTACTTCCGAAAAGAGCTTCGGACCGTAACTGTTGACGACATCAAGGACTGCCTGAGAGCCATCGAGGATCGAAAGGTCTCTCCATGGACAGTCTCGCTCTACAAGGTTTCCATCAAGAAGTTCTTCAGGTGGCTCACCTATGGAGACATGGTCAGCCAAACCACAGAGGTTCCTCCGCTCGTCAGCTGGATCAAGATTCATGTCAAGAAGAAGAACCAGCCGAGAGTGCAAGCCTCAGCAATCCTTACCGAGGACGAGGTCCACAGGCTCATCGCTGCTGCCCAGCTTCCTCGTGACCGCGCCTTCGTCTCGATGCTGTATGAACTGGGAGCGAGAATCGGAGAGATAGGTGGCCTTAGGATAGGGGACATCTCGCGGGACGACTACACGTTTCTCATCGACATATCAGGAAAGACAGGACACCGCACTCCCCGTATCGTCATGTCAGATCCCTATCTTGCAGAGTGGCTGAACCATCACCCTCTCAAGAATGACCCATCAGCCCCCCTCTGGCCTTGCGTGGATCGCAGGGGCGGGTTCAAGCCCATGGACTATGGCGCGTTCCATGCCCTCGTCTTGCGTCTCAAGCAGAAAGCCGACATCACGAAGCGCCTCTATCCCCATCTCTTTAGGCACACCAGAGTCACTCATGTCCTGGCGAAGCGCCTCATGAACGAGGCCCAGGCCAAGGTCTATTTCGGATGGACCCCTGACAGCAAGATGCTATCGGACTACGCGCATCTTGTTTCCCAGGATGTCAACGAGGCGATCCTCGAGATGCATGGCATCAAGATGGCGAAGAACAGCGAGAAGGAGATCGCAAGAACTTGCCCTCGGTGCCACCGCATAAACACTCCCGAAGCGAAGTTCTGCGTCCAGTGCAGTTTCATTCTTGATCCGACCGTAGCGTTTCAGCAGGGCCTACAGCGTTCGAGAACCGACCAGCTCCTCACGACGCTTCTTGAGGACAAACGCATCCAGCAGCTCGTATTGGAGAAGCTCATGGAGCTGGACCGAGCCAAACTCCAGGAACTCCTCGGAGATGCCAAGGGGGACACAAGTGGGCTACAAGGGATATAAACCCAGTCATCTGCAGTAACTGCATGGTGTTTCAGACATTCCTGTCCTACAACGCGTTCGACTCGCTCAAGTATCTCGACCTTTCCGGCATCTACGCGCAGTACTCCTCGCTCATCGACCTTACGCTCTACTTCATTATCTTTCTCGGGCTCTCCAAGTTCGTGTTCGATAAGAGGTTCCCAGGCAGGGGAGGGAAGGCCATCACAATCGGAGTCGGCGCAGTGCTGGCAGTTAGCCTTGCTGTCGCTGAGGGCCGCCTTGGGTTCAACCTCCAATCTTTCAGTCCCATCGCCGGGCTCATCGTGATTCTCGCTGTTGGCTTCGTTCTCTATGCGCTCTGGCGCGGAATGGGTACGCCGGTCTGGATCTCAATCCTCATCTCCCTCGTAGTCATGTATTTCGGAGTGGGCTCTGTAACTCCTGCTTTCCTCGTCTGGGTTGGCGCCCACATCCCGCTGCTATATGTCGCCGTCGTTCTCGCTATCGTCGTCCTTGTCATTGCAGGACTCTTCTCCCTCATGGACCACATTGAGGGGAGCAAGCTCAGTCACTATTTGGACCCCGCCCCTGGATGGGAGAGAGACCCCCGAGCGAAGCAAGACGTCCTCAGGGAGGAGGAATCTATGCTTGCCCTCGAACAACGGGTAGGCGGAGAAGTAGCCCACGGCCTCAAGGAATCCTATTTGCAGCTCGCAAGGCATGGAGCAAAGCCCGTTCTTGCAGAGAGGATCCAATCAGCAGTAATAGATGCCCAAGACAAAGAGCACCTGCTCATGCAGAAGCTGGACTATTTAGACACGGTCAACAAGAAACTGAAGGCGTTTGACCTAGGCCTCTTCCACAATCTCACGCGGGAGTACACCCGCCTTACAGCAGCACAACAACCGAAGATGCGCAAATTCATCGAGCGGGAACGGTCAAGGTTCTTCGAAGAAGCAGACATCGAAGATCTTGCTTCCAAGGCGAAGGCGGCTCTTGCCGAATATCAAGCCACGCTCCAGAGAGCAGCTGACGAGCTTCACAAGAACAATGCCCCCAAGGCCACCGAATGGCTCAAGAGAGCTGTCGATCTTGAGGAAGTCGTCAACCGCATGCTCCGAAAGCTCCAGGGCAGGGAGCACCAGCTCCGCAAGCTCATCAAGGCATAATCACAACAACCAAAGGAGGTGAATAACAATGGACAAACCAGTAGCATCTTTCAGAGCCGGCCTCATGCAGGCGGCAGTCTTCGTAAACACACGAAAGACCAAGAATGGGGAAGTTAAGATCCCCTCAGCGAGTTTCTCGAAGAGGTATCTCGAAGACGGGGAGTGGAAATCTACAACCACCCTCGACAAGAACGACATTCCGAAGGCAATACTCGTTTTGACGAAGGCCTACGACTACATCACGACTACCTACCACGCTGACCGCAGCGAGGAGCCAGAGGAGTCAGACGCCGAGGCAGCCTAGGAACTGAACCATTCGCCCAACTTGTGACACAGCCATCACGGCTGGCGATACCGTTCGGCCACAGCTTAGCCCAGGCCCCAACGACTCTGTGCCCCCTGACCTAACAGGGGCACGAGGAGTGGCGGCCGGTTCTCACAGACCTAAGGATTATGAGTTGTGAATTCGCTCGAAATCCTTACACCACCGCCCATCAAAACCCTTTCTCCGTGATCTTTCCCCAAGGATTGTGACGCTCACGTCCACCGTAGGAACTCACAAACCACAATCCACACCTAGCATTGCTACACCACTTACACCTAATCAAACCTACCCCTCTGCTGCCGCACCCCGCGCGCGCACTTAACTCGTCGGGGGGCCCGCAGGCCCCCCTGGGGTTAAATACTCAGTCCGCAGACTGACCAGACAACCGTCTGTCCGCTCTTCACTGCCATCATTCATCTCGCAGTTTCCAGAAATCATCCTTTTCTGCTCTTCTCGGTCTTCTCTTCTCGATACGTCCACTACCCGTCGCCCACAAGTCGCCAGAGGCCCCAGAGCGCCATTGCTCAATCTGTAGAAGAACCGCCAGCTGCACTCGCTGCTCACCTGGCACATCCTCAGAACCCTCTGAGAACCTTCGACCCCTCGACCCGGCCACCAGCCACTGACTGCCATTCAACCAGCCGGAGCGAAAGCCTTACTGAGACCCGCCTGCTGTGCCTACGGCACCTTTTCACGGGCGGGGATAGCTATGGGTTTCGCTCATCGAATGATCTGGACCATCAAGCTAAGCGTGGCCTCACGAAATGGGATTCCAGAAAGTGCTAACTCAGTTGCTTGACGTCCCGGTACAGCTTCCGCAGGTGTTCATCAGACATGTCTAGAATCGGCTCGTACATGAAGGCGTTCAAGTGAATGTTCTCCGGCGTCATCAGCATTACCCGCTCTATCACGTCGATGGCTTCCTGTTTGGAGGCGGTCCTTTCCCTGAACAACTTGAACAACTCGTATGTCTGCTTGCTTGAAATAGCCTCGACTGCCGCAGGATCCGCGATCTTGCCGATCATGTATCTCTCCGCCGTCAGCCTGATGGCGATCGACAGAACGACCTTGTTCTCTAGATTCGGGGTATCGGCAGCCTGCAAGCAGGCATCGGCTTCACCGAAGATTACTTCGACCATCGGCTTTGTGCCATCGAGACAACTGCCGGCTTGGCCGAACACCGTCCGAAAAACATTCGCCAAGTCATCCTGTGTTATCGTTCCGGAGTCCCCCTTCCAGTGCAAGAGCGATGTCAGCTTCTTGTACTCGGGGTCGTTCTCGCCCTTTGTGTACTCCACGATGTTCCGAATGAACGGAATCGACGCCACTCTCTTTCTCGCATCAGTGAAGAAGTGCGGCTTCCAACCCTCAACGAAGATGTTCCGTATGCCCTCGGCTCTGTTAATGCTGAGTCCACTATCCGTCTTTGACGCCATCAAGCACTGCGAGTACTTAACGAACCGGCTTTGGATGGTTCGGAAGAAGTCGAAGTTGTGTGTGAGAATCACCTGGTAGAAGTGCGGGTCTTCAGCCATTTCCTTGAGATACTCCACAATGGCGTACTTGTTCTTGTAGTCGAAAGAATCCGCGATGTCATCAACAATGAACAGCGTTTCCTGGTTCGCCTGTCTTCTTGCCTCGACCTCGAAGATGATGTTCAGAATATAGAGAGCCTTCTTCTCGCCCGTGCTCAGCACCCGCATGAGCTCGTCCCTCTCAAGCGTGGCGGATTCTGACCCATCTTCAAACCTGAACCCCAAGCTGAGAAGGGGCTCCTGCGCCAGGATCACAGCTACACGATTCTGCGGAACGAGCCTGAACGGAACATGGAATCGGCCATTGAACAGCTCAATGACTCTCTCCCACTGTGTCCGTTCCTTTGCCGCCTCGGCTTCGATTTCCACCTTCCGCTTCTCGGCCGCGTGTAACTTCGCGACGAGGTCGTTGTACAAATCAATCTTCAGGAAGAAATAGGACCTCCAGAGTTCCTCTCGAAACGCCTCGACATTGGCAAGGGCAGGGATTATCTTCTCGTTCTCAGACAGATAGTTGCTGAAATCACGAACGGTCGCATTCTTGGTGATCTGCTTGTCAATCGCCGCAAATCTCTTCCTCAACTCTGCGCTCTTGAGAATCTGGTTCTTCTCGTCCTCAATCACTTTCTCCAGCTCAACCTGGCTTGAGATCTCCTTCTTAGTCGGGGCATTCAGTGTCACGGAATGCTTCGCTTCAAAGAAGCCGTTGTCGGCGAGCTGTTTGGCAATAGTGGCCGCGTTGTAGAAGTTGAAGACACCCTTCTTGAAGTATGTGGATGCGGCGAGAAGTTCGTTGTATTTCTCGATGTATTCCTTTATGGCCGTCCTAACGTCGCCGGTCTTAAGGAAGGCCTGGATCCTGTCATCGAAGATCTCGTCATATCCGATGCCCGAGTAGGGCGCAGACTTCTGATCTCTCATCTCCTTCTCAACCCTGAAGATGGCTTTGTCGAATTCCCTATCGCTTTTGGTGAAGGCTGAAGATATCTCCTTCTCGATGTCCCTCTTCGAACCAGACACTTCCTTCATGGCGTTCAGGAAAACCTTCTTGGCTGCTTCGATTCCTGCGTGCAACTCTTCGTATTCTTTTCTCAATGGGGCGTTCACAAGCAGAGTCGACGTCTTCTCCGTGTGACCGAGCACCTCGTCATAAGGTCTGACAACGAAGACCCGCTCCTTGGGGAGCTCAGTTCCGGATTCGTCAGTAATCACTCTGGTGCAGGTTCGTCCTGGAAAGACTCGATCTTTCGACGGCACCGCTTGCGTCAGGTCAAAGAAGGTGTTTGCCAGCGAGCTCTTCATCGAACCGTTCGCGGCGTAGATCGCAACGACGTTGTGAGTGGAGAAGTCGAACTCGTATTTCAGTTTCCTGATGCCGTAGCAGTTCTGCAGATCAATCTTCAAGGTCTTCATTTAGTCATCCCCGTGCGTGAGAAGTGTTGTGTAGTCCTTCTTATTAAACCTAGCGCCGATGCTCGCTCATTACTTCTTCGGCTTCGGCATTATACCCCGGCGAGTCGAGAGCTTGACTCGCAGTCGTCCGTCCCTCCGGTCTCTTCTGGCGAGTGGCTTCTCAGACGGATTTCCCGACCTTCCCGCGAAGTGGGGAAGACACGGCACTCGCCTTCATGAGGCGCTCTTCCTCCTTGCTGATAACTCTGACTTCGGTCTTCAGCTTTCCGTTGGTGTTCTGCCAGCCAAGATACACGCCTTTTCGATCAACGTACGAGTACCAGATTTCCACACGTTCCGGCCCGGATCCGATCTTCTTCTTGCAGATATCTCTCTGAAGCTTCCTGACCGCCCGTTTCATCTTGTCGAGAAAGATCTCGATCGACCGAGGATCTCTCCAGAAGCAGACTCCTCCCAGCTTCACCTTCCCCTCGGTACAAGAAATCCAAATACTTCCGCCGTCGCCCTTCTTGTATCTGCCAGAAAGCTTTGCACGAGCAACAGGAGCGGCGAAAAAGGCCAGCAACTTCTTCTTGGCCCACCTGTAAGCATCATCACCAATCCCTTCGAGGAAGCCGGAGAGGATGAGTAGGGTAGCGAACTGCAATCCAGTCTGAAGATCGATTCCTCGAAGACCTGAGCTCGTGCTGCCGACGGTCTTCCCGAACCGATTCAGGAGCTTCGCAACTCCTTCCGCGTCTTTCTTGGTGTATGCCCCAGTAGGCCAAAGATCGAAGCGTATCTCCGGGGGTGATGCGGCTCCCTGGGCCGTCACGCCTCAACTCCAGCACCAGAGTCTCGCTCCAGATTGTCAGCAACGTTCCTGAGCATCTTGGCCATCACGCTCCCGACAACAGTCAGCCCACCTCGCGATTCATCAACGACAACATGGACCCCATTACCTTCCGGGCCATCCAGCACGACCAAGATCAACCCAGATGCCCGAAGCTCCCTGAGTAGCTTCTTCGCCTCTTCTTCATACCGCCCACCCGGCATTCCGGTAGCCATCAGAACCCCCTTAGCATCGGACTTCGCGCATCGCATCGGCCTACGAAATAGTCTACTTCTTGGCCTGATTCTCCCCGGTCGTTGCTTTCCGGAACTCAGCCTTCACCCGATTCCCAGTGACATGAAAGACACCGCCTACTGCCCGCAGATTGAAAGAGTGCGCGAACATGTCCGCACCCTTGGCATTGACTCTCTCTTCGAGGGTCCGGTCGCCCTCGACGGTTCTCTCGAACAGGGCTACTGCATCCACCAATCCATCGAGTAGATCCTCTATCACAAAGCAGTAAGCTGTCTCCCTATCCATCTTCCATGGAATCCAGCTTTCCTTCCTATCCCGCGTCTCGTAGTAGATCGGCACCGCCTTGTTGCGCCGAGTCTTGTCGGACCTCGATGAATGCTCGTGCAGCACTCCGCACCTAGCCGACCAGAGGTCCTCCTTCGTTAGCTTCGCAGGAGCCGAGGGTTTGTCCTTCAGGACGGGCAGAAGATACCGGTCAACCCAGTTCTCGAATATCGTGTGGTTCGCTCCCTCACTCATCTCAAGATGGGCAAGCGTATCAATCGCAACGTAGATCAGCGCAATGCCTGGAACAATCAGCGGCTCTGGTCCTTTTCATGCATCGTGTGATTGCGGCCAGCAGTTGGCCGATACCACCTTTCACCTGCGGGATTAGCATGCAGTCTCCATCTTCTTCCTACTCGTCCTCCTCTATTGCTTCCTCAACCACGTTGTCCAGAACAGAGAAGACCTCGATATCGAACCATTCCTTGAACATCTGGACTGAACGATTCTGAGGCCATAGTTTCACGTCGGTCCAGTACTGAGCGAGCTGACTCTTGAAGAAGTAGTCGAAGTTCTCGAAGACCCAATCCATCGTCGGCCCCGGCCATTCCATGTCCGGAATCAGGTACACAACCGGGTCCTCGCGGACCTCTTCGAGGGTTTGGTGCTCACGGGGATCTTTCTCAGGGCCATTCGCCCATCCCACGAACGGCTCTTTCGGCCGAAGGATAAGAGCGTATCTGTTGATAAGGCCCATGGGGACAGGATAGCTCATTCAGAAACACTATATTGGGGGATGCTTTGGATTCCTGCGCACGGCTCGCTCCACTTCGATACTGCCTTTCAAGGAAAGACTCGGAGGCGCAAGATCAAGTCTGGGAGCGTATCCGAAAGGTTTTCCACGTCCGTCATGGATGACGGGCCAGTAGACATCCAGGGCAACGATGGCTCCTCTCATGCAACCTGCCTTCAGTGGTTTCGAACTCCTATGAACTTCATAGAGACCACCATCAGCAAGCTCTATCTCGAAGGCATTGCTACTCGGAGAGTAGCATATCCGTATGATTGCGCCAGATGAGACGCGGTCCGCATTGTAGTCAAGCCGCAACTCCTCGCCGTCCACTAATGGAGCGATCATGCAAAGCTTCGCCGGTGTCAGGCCGACCAATAAGGAAAAGTAGGTTGCAGGCGTGGATAGAGCTACGCCGTCAAGAAACAGTTTCTCGAGAAGACTAACCGACCAATGGCTAGTTCCTCCTGTTCGTTCTTCTAGTGACGTCGATTCCATCTCTTCAAAGAAAGCCCACCCCTATATATACCCTTCGGCTCCATATAGCCCCCCCAGGCCATGAGAGTTTGTCAAACCCTTCTGCAGGCTTGAATCTGTTAGTTGATGGTAGCATCATCTGAGAATGCAGACGACGAGAAAGATCGCGTTCCTGGGACCTCAGGGAAGTTTCTCTCATGAGGCAGCGATCAGCGCATTTCCTCAGGACGGATTGCACATGAAAGATTCGCTCGAGGAGGTCTTCGATACTGTTTACAACGGCAAAGCGGATTATGGCGTTATGCCTGTTGAGAACTCGGCCGAGGGGATCATCGGCGTCACATACCACCTTCTGGTAGGCCAAGGCGAGCGTCCCGAAGTCAAGATCTGTGGTGAACTCTATCATCCAGTCGTACTGAACCTCGCCACAATTGCCGAAACGAGCCTTGACAAGATTGCGTTCGTCCATACCAAGCAAGAACCGTGGGGACAGTGTCGGGATTGGGTCTCGAGGAATCTCCCGCGGAACGTTCAGTTCATCGCTGAAGCTTCAACATCGAAGGCTGCGGAGCTAGTGAAGGAGAAGGGCGAGTTGACCAGGGCAGCAATCGTCAGCCCTCTTGCGGTGAAGCTATATGGCTTGCACCTGCTCGCCAAGGGGATACAAGATGTCAGAGGGAATGCCACTCGTTTCCTCATCATCGGGAGAAAACTGCTTCGTAGGAGAAGGGCAATTCACAAAGTGACCTTTGGCATGGTCCTCATGGACAGAGTGGGCGCCATAACCGACGCATTCGGAATCTTGAAAGCCCAGCGCGCGAATGTGCGCGCGGTTAAGATCTTTCCGGTCCGGGCGCCGAGCATTGCAACTTGGAAGGACTGGTTCTTCGTTGATATTGACTCGGCGCCTGACTTCACGGCAGTTAACATTGCGATGAGCAAGATGCGTGAAGAAAAGGATCTGATTCTCGTGCTCCGCGAATTAGGAAGGTATCCCAAGGCAGCAAGTGATGGAGATGCCATTCCTGAAAGATCGTCCCCTCCCAGTCTTCCTGAGGTGGGCGTAGATGGAGGATTAGCGATCGAGGACCTAGTCGCGGCCGGTGAGGGAAACTCTATTGAATTCAAGGCAACGCTTCGTTGGAATCGAAGAGAGAACAAGAAGGATGCGGAACTGGAGTTCTCAGTCGTCAAGACTATCGCTGGTTTCATGAATGCGAGAGGAGGTGTTCTGCTCATCGGTATTGACGACAAAGGGGCCCCTCTGGGCCTCGACGAAGATGTTAAGACATTGCACAAACAATCTAAGGACGGATTCGAGCTTCACGTGAGAGACCTGCTCCATTCGAGATTCGGTGGGGCAGTCAGTCATCTCATCAATGTGAGATTCGAAAAGGTCCAAGACAAAGATGTGTGCTTGATCAAGGTCAACCCCAGTCCCATTCCGGCCTGGGTCGAACGAGAAGGAAGGAATGAATTCTTTGTTCGAAGCGGCAATCAGACGAGGCTCCTCGATAGCAAGGACGCAGCAGAGTACGTAAGGTTCAGATGGGGCTAGTACCGAATGCGTCACTATCGGGTATCCGTTCCCCTTCCTTCATCGGCATCCGTTTGACGGAGATCTTCCGGTACCCCTTTTCCTCCAGCTCGGAGCGAACTTCGGCGATAGCCTCATCGATGTTCCCCATTCCAACCGCGACGATCGCGTTGTCTGAATGAACGAGGAAGTCATGTAGACGCTCGACCTCGCCCTTGTAGTTCTTTCTCTCAACCATGCCCCAGTCATATACCTCGATGACCTGAACTTCTTCCTTCGCGAGTTCCTCTCGTTGCCACTCATTCTCAATGATCGCGAGCTGTGCATCACGCTCCGCTTCTGTCTCTGTCAAACGTGTCTGTACGGGCTCACGCTTCTTGGATATAGGCTTTGCTGCTCCATCCTGGGCAACGGGAGATCCCGGCGTTTTCGAACACGAACACGAGGAGGAACGGGAAGAAGAGGAGGCGCCCTCTTCTCCTGAGAGCGCCTCGCCCACAATCTGATGGACGATTGCCAACTGCTCTTTGCTGAGCAGAACGCTTTCGTTCTTCCACTCGTCGCCGATCTTGCGGCTTCTCTGAAGCGAGTAGAACTCGTTCTTCGAGCCGTCTTCCTTTTCGTTCACGAAGACTGCGAGCGAGACCGCTCCTTCTCCGTACTTTCTTATTGGCTTTGCCATGTTGTTCACCTCTGAACCGAGGTCCTTCTTCTGAAGAACCTCATTGGCCAGCCTTTGGATGGTGTTCTGCCGATATGGCTTTAGCGTGTACCGAGCAAGCGAAGCGACACTCGGAGCGACCCACGCAGTGGGGAAAGGCTTACGAACAGAACCCTATGAGTCGTGAGGTTCTAGAAGCCAAGGACAGGTATCGAGGTGAACGGCAAAGACAAACGAAGATGGAGGAAAGGGGGAGCGGCTAGAAGGACCCGAATTACTGCATTGCTGTGCCGCGGCCGTACTCTCCTCTGATAGTATGCCTACATGGTCCAACCATGGGCGATCCAGATCACCTAGCGAAGATCCTGCAGGGCGTGCCAGCTTGGAATGAATGGCGTGAGGCCAATCCTGACATCCAACCTAACCTGACTCGCGCCGATCTGTCGGGAAGGGACTTGACTGGAGTGGATTTTCGTGGCGCAGGCCTCTTCAAGGCCAATCTTCACGGGGCAATTCTGGTTGGAGCCAACCTTCGCCAGGCCCGATTAGTATCAACTGAACTCGACGCCGCCGATTTATCAGGGGCAAGCGTGTATGGTGCTTCTGTTTGGGACGTGAGCCTCGCTGGTGCGATTCAGCGCGATCTCATCATCACCCGCCCAGGCCAATCTCGCCTCACTGTCGATGACCTCGAGGTCGCTCAGTTCATTTATCTACTTCTGGACAACAGGAGGTTCCGGCGTGTGATCGACACACTGACCTCAAAGGTGGTTCTGATCCTTGGTCGCTTCTCTCCAGGTCGCAAGGGTATTCTTGAGGTCTTGAAGGCAGAGCTGAGACAGCGTGAGTTGCTTCCTGTACTCTTTGATTTCCAGGGGCCAGATTCACGAGACATGATCGAGACTGTCACCGCAGTTGCACATCTGGCTAGATTCGTTTTAGCCGACCTCACAGACCCGGCTTGTGTCGGCGACGAACTGCAGGCCTTTGTCCCCAACGTCGAGGTGCCTGTCGCCACAATAATATCGGATGGATCAACACCATATGCGACCTTCTCATCATTAACCAAACACTCATGGCTGATGCGACCAGAAACTTATCGAGATGAAGACGATCTCCTTCGGCGTGTACTACCGCTTCTTCTCCGGAAGGCTGAAGAATGCAGAAAGAACCGTCATCCCCGGTGAGAGCGCAAACGGTACTCCTGCAGAAGGTGCATCGTTCCCCGACACCATAACAGAGCGTTGATTCGCTCTCCTTGGTGTTATCTAGTCTTCTCCGGTGCGGCGGTCTCTCTGCTACAATCCCCGTATGTCACCTCGACCGCATAGTACATCCGGACCTATTGACAGCCATGCGATGGCATCCCTGTGCAAGCATCTCGGCGCCGCTATAAGGACTGCCCGGCGAAACATGGGGTATACCCAGGACCAACTTGGTGAACGCCTGGATCTCACCGCCAACTTCATCGCACATCTTGAGCGGGGGAGTCGCAGGCCTTCTTTGGATACCCTGCTCGCATTGTCGCTTGCCCTGCAAGTTCCCCTGCGTGATCTCTTCGCCGGCATTCCAAGAGCCGGAGGACCATCCGCCGCTCAGGGGAATCCCTTGCTTCGGCGCCTGCATCGCTTCGGAAGAGAACTCTCCCGGCATGACCTTCATCTCCTCGTGCAGTTCCTCGAGACAATGCACAGACGAGCAAGGTCCTAGACTGCCGAACTGCGGCGGCCGCGAGCAGACCGCTCTTGCAGGAGTAGAGGATAGGCCAAGGAAGGCGAGTCCTGTACATCAGAAATGGCCCGTCTTCCACCATTCTCCGTTATCAGCATATTCCTCTTGACCATCAGTGCACGTGGCAGTATAGTTGCGGCTATGACTGTCCGCACAGGGCTCGTGGCACTCCCGAACTGCGAAGACGACGTAGCGAAGGCGGCCGACTGATATGGCGTTGCGAGAGAAGAGAACCGACCTCATCTCGCTTAGGGTGGAGCCGTCGATGAAGGCCACCATACTCTCGATCGCATCGAGCGAGAGAAGGACCATTTCGCAGACTGTCTACAACCTCTTGGCTGATCGCCTGGAGTCATCTCTTAGTCTGAAGCCCTCCTCACCGAAGGGTCCTGAAAGAAAGCCGTCCAGCACCCACTAAGCGTCTCGCGCTCGGACGGCATCTCCCTCACGCATCGTGTCGGATCTCGGTCGCGCGTCGTCTTGAGCGACGTATACATTGTGTGACATTGTGGACGCTGTATTCCATCATCTCCAAAGCTTGACACTGAACGCTTGACGCCGGATACTGGCGAACATGTTGAATTACAGGAAAGCACCAATCTGTGTGTTGGGCCTTGCAGTCTTGATCCCGACGATTCTCTCGGCGGGAAAAGCCTCCGCCGGCCCTTCCCCTGTGGCCCTTCTCCGCAAGGCCCAGGACAACGCGTCCAAGATCTATTGCCTTGATATGACCATAACCCGTGAATCCACTACCACGGGGCCAGCGGCTGGGACCAAGACCATCGTCCAGAGGTTCCTCTTCTGCCCGGGGAAAGGAACCGCGGAGATCGACTTCATCCAGCCTGTGAGTAACCTCAAGTGGGTGGCCGATCTCAGCGCCAGTACATGGACAGTGATCAGAGGAGGTGCTGTCGAATCTGTGCGCAGCCTTCCTCCTCAGCGCGTTGACCAGCCTGCGCTCGCTCAGTTCAGTCCGCTTGGACTTCCATTCATGTACCCATCTCTCTTTGGGAAGCTCGCTCTGAAGTCTGCGGGGACTACGACGATAGACGGCGCGCCAGCTGAGATCATCTACGCTGGTCTGGCGGAGTATCCCTCGGCTGGGATGTATGAGTTGACCATTGAGCCGACCTCCGGAAGGATCCGCAGAGCGCGGTCCATCCAGTCGACTGGTTTCGTTACCCAGGACGTTGCCTTCAACAACTACCAGAAGGTGCAAGGAGTCTGGATTCCTATGTCGGTTACCGAGCAGCATTTCGCGACCAACAACTCCGTATCTGTCGGTCACCACGCAACCAGCATAGTGGTGACGCGGCCGCCCGAGGTAAAGGGCGGAGGAGATAACGAAGGCCATGGAGAGCATCATGGGGAAGGGGGAGATGCACGATGAAACGCTCTTGCTTCTTCACTGGATGTCTTCTTGCATGTGCGCTGGCCAGCGCTACTGTCCGGGCCGCGATAATGGCGGATGACTGGCCGGTTGCTGGTGGCACATCGGAGAACACCCTCTCGAACAAGGGAGAGACGATGTCTCCTCCATTGCTTCACAAGTGGACTAGGTTCAGCAACGGCACGAATGCGGAACATGTTCTGATTGCAGAAGGCAAGGTCTTCTTCACGGAGGGCCCATATCCCAACAATCCCGTTTGGTTTACTCGAAATGCGGTTGACATCAACACGGGGATTGCTCCTCCCGGCTGGTCTACCCCATTCCCAACGGGAGCAGATGGTTACACTTCGACGAGTGCTCTGGGCATGGACCTCGGTCTCAATACCATTGCTCTTGTGCAAATCGGCCATAGTGCGCCCAATTTCGACTGGGGATTCGATAACATCCCCTCCTACAACAACGCTGTGACTAATCGAGTGGGGTATCACGGGTCCACCGGCGCCAATCTGTACCTCCAGTCGGCCAGCGCCTCGCCAGGGTACTACGCTCATTCCCTTTACCTCAACGTAAGGCAGAACACGCGGCAGGCCTACGTGAAGAGTGGGCGCCATTACGGCTACCTTGATTCCATTTACGAGGAAGCCGTCAGATCGTTCGACATCACTACAGGCCTGGACAACAGAACGCCCTTCTCCAGTACGACACTCAGGCCGGGTTTTATGTTCTCTGCTGACTCCATTACTGGAAGAGTCTTTGCCGGCTGCACCAATACGAATGGCAGGGCTGGTCTGATGATCCTGAACGACACAGGTACTGCGCTCACCCTCGCCGGTTACAGCCTCTTCTGGGACTGGAACCTAACCAACACAGAGGTCGCTTGGGGTGCGGCACTGACTCCGACATTCCAGTATCTTTCCAACATGTATGCCTTGGGGCCAGCGGTCTTCAGCGGAGGCTTCAAGAGTTGCATCTGGGATTGGAGCCCAGCCGGCAACAGCGCGGTCACGGATACCCAGTTGGTCCAGGCAGCCAGCGGCGATTACCATACCATCATCCGGATCTACGATCTTCCGACGACATCGGCTGGCGTCCTAACGCCGAAATATGTCTTCGATGAGGGTAACTACGTTTCTGGCCACACGGTTGTTGCCAACGGTTCGGCGTACTTCGTGGACTACCCAACCGGCGAAGTCTTCTCGCTCTCACTTGCGACTGGTGCCGAGACATGGAGGAGCACACCGTACCCGGGAATCCGAATCCCCTCGGCCATCGGTGAGCACACTCTCATAGCTGCGGGAGGCGGTCTCATGGTTGCCTTCGGGCCCTCTGTGCCCCCGCCGCCGCCCCCGCCGGTTGTCAGCGCGCAGATGGTGTCCTTCCCGACCTGCCTCACGGGCTATGGGAACATGCCCGTGGCCATTGATAGTGCGTTCGTGAATGGGAACGGTCCGTTGGCGGATGCGGTTATTGCGGGGTATCAGTACGACTACACCGGTGCTGCAGTAAATCACTGGCTTCTCAGATACGATCCCTCTGCCAACACCTGGAATTCCGTCACACCAATGGTGACTCCGGCAAACACATGCAGCGGTGACTACGCCCAAGCTCTTGTCTTGGAGAGCCTTGCCGTGGCATCAAATGCTCCAGGTGCTATGGACGTCTGGAGTCTGGGCCTCCTTGTTGGGTACGGCCAGTTCAACTTCGTAGTTGACGACGCGATCTGGCATCTCAGTGGGGGTGCGTGGACCGGGCCCACCTATCTGCCGAACCACTGTGGTGCCAACCTTTGGTCGCCACCCAAATTTCTCGCAGTGATACGTGGCACGACTCCACCCGTCACTGCATGGACTAGCTACGGTCAACCGAATGTCGGTGTCCCGTGGGGAACTTCCTTCTTCAATGGGTTCAGCTGGAGTCCCTTGACTCCGATCGATGGGGGAACATACTCAGCGCGTTCCATCAAGATATCGTTCCCCTACGGCGATGCCAGCCACGGCTGGATGAGCCTCGAGGACAACAAGGTTGCTTACCTTGACGTCGCTGGCTATCCGGCGCCAGGGGCGTGGGTGGTTGACCCGCAATACAGTGTCTGGAACTCACCTATCACAGTGTCCTCGCTGCACGTCGCTTCCGCCAATGATATATGGCTCTGCGGTCTGTCGTATCCCGGGACCATGCCTTCGATCATGCATACGACGGGCCCTGGGGTAGCTCCCGTCGCGAAAACAGTCTTCCCTGCTCCGGGTGCCAATGGGGATCCTGCGAACTACCCGACCCTCTTGGACATCACCTTCAATGAAGTTCCCGCTGATTCCAATAAGGGCGTTGCTGTCGGTGGGTGTTGGGTTGTCCCTCCCGATGGCACAGGGCCCATCGTCTATGTTACCCATGACAGTGGTGCAACGTGGACCTACGTGCCCGTAACAGTGCCTGCGAACTACAGGCAAGCCATGCTGAGGTCGGTTCGTTTCGTCGGCCCGTCCAAAGCGTATGCGATCGGATTCGCCGTCAATGGCGTCACTGGACAGTCGTTCCCCTTCATGGTGGAGGTGAATCTGTGAACACTGTGCGCAAGCTCACTCTCTCTGCGGCAATCGCATTGGTCCTCTCCGGTGTGATGCCTTCTCCCGCGACTTCTGCTGTGGACCTGTCGGTGCGGCGGTCATCCGAGGGCATTCCCGCCACAGTCCTGGTGAACGCTCAGGGATCCTCGACATTGCGGCTCACGGTTGTTAGTCTAGCCAAACGCCGGACGACTTCAGACATCACTCTCGCATTGTCCAACGGCCAGGCAGTCTATGACTGGGACGCCGCTGATAGCCAGGGACAGCAGTTGCCTGCGGGCGACTATCTATTCTCGGCCGAGGTCCATACGGCTTCGGGCATTGAGCGGATCATGCGCTCGTACTTCTACTCAGGCCGGAGGTCCGCCAAGTCCAGTGATGCAAGCGGCACCGGCGTCCCGCTCATCGAGTACCTGGGGCCTGATGTCAGTGCTGTATCTGGCGGTGCGAGCTTCGACGCTCAGTATCGTCTGAGTCGGTCAGCGCACGTGCGCGCGTTCCTCGTCGATGGCTCCGGTAGAACCTTGCGAGAGATTTCGACTGGTCAACCGTCCTCGGCCCTCAGCGGTGACCTCGATGTGCTCTGCACGGATGCGGCCGGCGCTCCGCTGGTACCGGGAAACTACCGGGTGGTGTTCTCGGCCTTTGCCAATGGAGACAAAGCTTCTGCTTCCTTGCGGTTCTCCGTCATTGCGCCCGCCAATGCCCTTGCCGGGCCTGGCTCAACGAACCGCGGAACCGCATCCGCTGACTCCGGGTCTGTGTCGGGTGGCGGAAGCGGCACGGCGTCGGGCGGGGGATCCGCATCATCAGCGTCCAGCGGGCACACGAACAATGGCGTCCGGGACCACGGCCAGGGCGAAGGGCGTGACGGTGCAGGCCAAGGCAAAGGCAACGGAGTCGACCAGGGCAAGAAGTAGGGGCTAGCGCCAATACACGTCCCTTAAGCATCCCCGCGCGACCGCGGTTGCGGGGATAGTTGCTCATCTTGATCTTCACGTGCCGTGGATTGTGGCGTGCGGTCCGTCGCTCCGGCAGCACGTAGAGCCGAACCCGTTGAGCCCCCACTACAGCCCGATCCGGGCCCCCTTCACTGTCTTTGCGTTCGAAAGGATGAACTTCCTCAGCTCCGCCATAGGCAACATGCGGTAGTTCGGGTAGGTGCGCTGGAACGATGCAATCTCGGTTCGTACCGAATCCCCTCGGCCAGCCTGATCCAAGGAAACAATCAGAGCCATGTGGAGCTCGGCACTTCGCGCCTCTCGGAGCGTGGGATCCAGAAATGGGTCAGCGCGTCTATCCTGGAGCCAAGCGGACACCAATCCACTGACTCCGACACCATCTCCAGCCGCGATATGCTGTGAGATTGCCGAAAGGCGTACCCCATGCAGGAATAGGAGAACCTTCCTCGATAGATCTGGGTAGACGTTTGCAGCGCGGCTGAAGAGCTCGGCCGCGTCCCCGAACCGCCCAGATTCGTACGCCTCGCAAGCCGCATCGATGATATTGATGTCGTCCACCATCCCTCGTCTTATCCCTTGTGCATAGATCGCCCTAGCCTCATCCCTCCGCTCTGATAGATGGTAAGCATAGGCAAGGACATCGTCGAACTGACCGATTCCCGGATAGCGCCTACAGACTCGCTCCAGAAGGCTCACAGCACGCACCCAATCTTGATTCGCGATTGCCGACTGACCATCGGCGAGCAGTCCGTCTGCACCAGGAAAAGTCAAGAGGAATGGTGAAGGGGAGGCTCTCCGTGTCGGGAGCACGCTGTACACATAGAAGACACCATTGCGCTGATCGACATGCACTGGTCGGATGAGATCAGAGGTTCGCCACGACAGAAACCCATGAAGAAGCGTTAACATACGCTCGTCCCAACGAAAAGGTGAGATGAGTCGTGCAAGCTCCGTCGCACGCATCGGATTGTGCACAATCACATCTACGTTGATTTCTCTCAACTTCTTCGCCAGCGTTCGCTCATCTGAGGAAGACCTAACCATATCCCAGAGCAAGGGGGATTCTGGTCCATAGAGCGGAGCGAGGGCGTCATACCTAAGTGGTGGAGCATCTCCAGGGATGAATGGCAGCGGGACGCGATATGCCCTGATCTCGCCTATGCTTAGAACCGCTCGGTGCATCCTATTCGGTTGCCTCCGCAACGCGCTCATGGTTTCTTCGAACGTTCCGAATACCGTGCGCTGGACCGACAATCTTGTTTCAACTCCGACCAAGTAGGGCACGGGATTCCACTGTGATGTCTGGGCAACCATGCGGTTGCAGATACCCCAGACGATCAAGCAACCAGTTGTCAGCTTGAGACTCCGACCTGCATTGCACCTCGCGCAGGCAGCATGGGAGAAGAAGACCGCGGGGGCTATCAGGGGGAAGAACCACCTTGCCTGGAACACTCTCGATCCCGGAAATGCATAGAAGCAGAGAAAGCAAAGTGCAACGGAGAGCAAGATTGCCCCGATCCATCTACTGCGGTAGACCATTGCAGCTATTAAGACAAGAAGCAGGGAAGGATTCTCCCACGCGAGGTATCGTACGTACTCAACCATCGAGTGGCCGAACGAGTGATCGTGCGCGATCCAGCTTCGCCAAGCATTTCCAATCCCTGCCGCTGAGTGCCCAACACTTCCTATGCTGGAGCAGGACAGCATCGGAAAGAACGGATCTCCAGTGAGAAGCCATGACTTCGCTATCCATGGTGCGCCGACAAGAGAAGCACTGGCGCCACACGCCAGCCACCATCCCAGCCTCCTCTCCCGCTTCTGCAGCACCACAGCGACCAGGGGGAATATGAAGTCCACAGCGGACAGATACTTAACCGACACCCCGAAACCGATCAGAACTCCTGCCAGCCACACACCTGGAGTGCTCGTATTGATACGTTCACTCAACATCAAGCATGCATATGTCAGGAATACAAGCGCAATCATCACTCCATCGTTTCCGCAATTACCCGTGAATGTGCTCACGGTGACACATGCACTGAATCCGAGCAGTCCCCAAGACCCCGCCTCAGCTCCGACCATCCCCACTAGACTGCCCAATCCAACAATGACCCACGCGAAATGGAGAAGTTTAGGCAATCCGTCAGATCCCAGCATGAGTGGGAAGACATAGGGCAGTTCCGCAAGCATTGGAAAATGAAACGGCAGGAATGTTCGCAGCGACACGAGGCCGTGTCGCGATAGCCATTGCCAAGGAGCGGCAAGATGATACTCATACGCATCAGGGTGCAATTCGGGTCCAAGCAACCACGGCAGGAGTAGCAGAGCAGACAACCCAGCACTTGCCATAATCCCCGACGGGCGCGACAACTTCCAGAATGATCTCACAAACGTAAAGCTACAACCACGAGTAGACAGCCCAATAACGAGAAAGAAGCTGCTCCACAGAACGACCGGGAACCAAAGCCTGACGAGCAGAAGGCCCATGAGGAGGAATGACACTGCACCGTATCCGAGAGCGAACCCAACGCATGCCCGCAGTACTCTGGAATCGTTGCGCCACCGCATTCCCTGGGCCAGCTTAGATCCCACAACGCAGAAGGAAATCGCCAACACCAAGCCTGCAACAAGCTGAGTGATATGACTCCATAAAGCTACAGAAAGGAGTCCCATGTTCGTATGCCCCATAGTTCTAGTAAGTTCCGCTATCGAGAGCGGACCTGGAGCATGGAGACCTCTAAAGCAGAAAACTATCGCAAGTCCTACCAGGATCGGCCAGATGCCACGAAGAACGTTCATCATATTCATCATACTCCGAGACACTCATTTCCTATCCAGCTTCCTCCCCAAGGATCGGCTATCAACTGGGCACGCCACCTGTTGGTCGGGGGCCCCGGTGACTACCGTTACCCCGCCCGTTCCGCAAGAGCACCACGCAATCTCCATTCCTCCAAGCTCTTCCACACCACATCTCGATGCAGTCCGCCCATTCCAGTCCCCCTTCCAAGGCTCGTAGTAAGATCATCTCGATGGGCAAGGAGCTTCTGCGCACGCGAGCCACATTGAAGACTCAGTGGCTCGCAGCTAATCGGCGAGCGCTTGAGTTGCACCGCAGAGCGGCCGAGGCTGACAAGGAAGCCGCAGCCATGCAGAGGGCCTTGGATGCACTCGAGAAAGCCGCTCCCGACCTCAGCGAGCCAGAAGTTGCGAGATCTCCTCGTCGCGCATCAGGCGCCACCGCTCTCCGACTGGCTGAAGAGTTGAAGGCCCGAGGACCCATGACCGCCCCTCAACTCACGGAGGCCACCGGGATTTCATACTGGACCGTGAACGCAGCTATCAGAAAGGGGCCGTTCCAGGCAGCCGGCACCGCAAAGGACGGTCACCGGACATCTCAGCTCTGGAAGGTGGCTGAAGCTCACGCGGAAGCCGGCACTTCGTCCTCTGGAGTAGCTTCCTCCTGATATGAACGAGCCAGTCAAGTCCTGGCGATCTGAGGTCGAATAGACTCG
>CAKKQC010000033.1 GCA_919901855.1 bacterium
TGTCGCCCCGACGAAGCCCCGGGCTTTAGCCCGGGGAGAGGAGTCCGGTTCACTCTTGTCCCTGCAACAGATGGGTTTCTCGGGGCGTTCGCCCTAGACAATGGGGTTGGACGGTGGTGGCATGACGCGCAGGCTCCGGTTGTTACCGCGCCGACGCTGGCCACGATAGCCGGAGAACGACGGGCCTACGTGGGCGTCGCCGACGGAACTGTGCACTGCGTTCGGGTGTCGGACGGGACCACGATCTGGACGGCCAGCACGGAAGCCGCGGTCTGGGCGGCGCCGACCGTGGACGAATCCCGTGGCCGCGTTTACGTCGCCTCCTACGACCAGCGCCTGTACGCGCTGGATGCTTCGACAGGCAATGTCATCTGGGCGACGGACCCTCAAGTCATTCGGCTGGGCCCGATGCGGGCGGCCGTGTCATTGCGCGGTACCCGGCTGTACATACCCACGCTCGAGCATGGGCTGGTCGTGGTGGATGATCCGGTAGGGGGGGCCGGGCCGGCAGAGGGGTGGCGGGATGAAACCACTGGAAGGCACACAGCGTCGGCGGCCGTCGTGGACCACCCCGGCGAGCTCACCTCCATATTCGTTGGGAACGACCGCGGGGAAGTGCAGAGGATTGACGATGCGATCGGTAACGGGTGGCCGTTGTGGACGCATGGTGTCAGCACCCGGGCCATCAACGCGTCGATCACATACGCGGACGGCAAGGTCATCGTCGCCACGGAAGCCGGGGCGGTCATCGCGTTGAACCCGGATTCTGGTCAGCCGATCGATTCGATGAATGCACAGGCCGGCGGCGGGATCGACGCGCCTCTCGCTGTCGCCCGCGGCCACGTCTTCGTGCTGGATGCACTGGGGTATCTGTCCGTATTCGGCAACACGCTCGAGCCTCCAACGGGGCTGACCGCGGTGGCGGTTGGTCCCCTACAGGTGGCGTTGGGTTGGGCGCCGGTCATCCTTCAACCCTCGAACCAGTCCGTCTCCGGATATCAGGTCTACCGTGCTCCGTCTTCGGACGCCGGGCTTGTCTCGATTGGATACGTCAACGGGCAGACGCTCAATGAGGCGAGCCAGTTGGTGGCAACATCGAACTTCGTCGATTCATCTCTCACCGCTCCCGGCACGTATTACTACGCCGTGACCTCGATGCAGGACCTTTCTGGGACGCCGCCGGGTCTCGAAGAGAGCACCTACTCCGATGCCGCATACGCGGTCGTGGCCCTGCCCCCCGCTCCGCCGACGATCACGGGTGTAGTTGCGGAAGCCCGCGACGGACTGGTGCGGCTGAGCTGGAACGTGCAACCGGGCGAATTGCCGGTGACCTCCGTGTCGATACGGAGGGAAGGACCCGGCGTCATCGTCTCCTGGCGGACGTTGAGCGGCAGCCCGGAGTCATTCGAGGACCTTCGGGTGGAAAACGGAATCCGCTACGGATACACCTTGCAGGCGGCCGATCAGACCGGCGTGAACGGACCGCTTTCCGCCGAAGCCTCCGCGACGCCGATGACTGTGGATTGGCCCATGTTCCAGCGGGACGGGTTGCACGGGGCGTGCGATCCGGGGCTCGATCTCTCACCGCCTCTGGGGGAACGCTGGCGGGCACCGTTGGCGTCCGCGGCCTACGGCTCGGGTGGGGGCAGTGCCGCCGTCGTGGGAGGCAGGGTCTTCATCTGCGGGATGGACGGGGACGTTCGCGCATACGACAGCCAGACGGGGGCGACGCTGTGGGTCCAAAGCGGGTACCCGTGGGTGGGCAACACCCCGGCGGTATTCGGCGGGCGGGTCTACGTGACCCACGGACACGGGCTCACGGTATTTGATGCCGAGTCGGGAGAGGTGGAATGGACGCTGACGGGGACCGTGGCGGGGACGTGGGGGGCCAACGACGTCGGCATAGGCCAGGAATCCTCCCCGATAATCTACCGGGGGATCCTGTACGTGGGCATGATCCGGCAGAACCAGTTCCAGCTCGTCGCGGTCGACGTGGACCCCGTTTCGCCGCGGTACCGACAAGTCATCTGGTCGGTTCGGTACACCAAGTACGTGAAGACCTCGCCGGGCGCGGCGGGGGGGAAGGTGTACATGGCGTCGGGAGGCGGAACCATCCAGGCGCTCGACGCGCTGACGGGAGCCACGATTTGGACCGGGACGGTTGGATCCGTTGCCTCGACGGAGGCGATAAGCCTGTCCGTGGTCCCGCCGATGGTCTTTGTCGTGGGTGAGAACGGATATCTCTACGCCTTCGATGCGGAACTGGGGGGTACACCGTGGAGCACCAACGTGGCGGGAGCATACAGCTCTCCGGCGGTTTCGGGAGTGACGATCTTCGTCTCCTCTTCCTTCCAGAGCGCCGTGTTCGCCCTGAATCCTGTAGCGCGTAGCATCGTGTGGGCGAAGAATTCCTTCACGATCACGGGTGCCGGGCTGACGCAGAGCGGACCGCTGGTGGCGGCGGAACGAGTGCACGTCTACTCGACGAACGGACAGGTCTTCACGCTGGACGGAAGGCTGGGGGACAAGCAGGACGTATTGACGCTTCCGGGGACTCCGCTGATCCCCGCCCATCTCGCGGGGGGCGCGGACCATCTATATCTCGTGAGCACGGCGGGGTACCTGATCGCGGTGACCTCGGTGCCTCCCGCGCCGGAGGGTCTGTCCATCCTGTGGAACGGGAATGCTCTGACGCTTTCCTGGGTGGCACCGGTGGCGAACCGGTTCCCGGTAGCCGGTTACCGGGTGTTTCGCAGCACGGTGAGGGGAGAAAGAGGTGTCCAGATCGCGGATCTTGCGGGGGCGGCGATCACGAGCTGCTCCGACATCGCCCCGGCGTCAGGCGTCTCGTATTTCTACAGCGTCGTCGCGCTCGACAGCCGGGGCGTCATGGGCCGGGTCAGCGCGCAGGCGTGGACCGGGATATTCCCGCCTCCAATCTTCGTGGTGCAGATCACGGGGACGAATCCGAGCGCGGGCTTTTGTGCCGGCACCCCGATTCAGGTGATCGGCGCCGCAACTTCATCGTTCTTCAGCTATTACACGCTGGAAGTGGACCAGGGCAACGGCTACGTGCCGATGAGCGCGTCGCAGCTCGTCAATGGCGGAACCGTACCGGTCGTGACGCCGTGGATGTTGGGCTACGTGATCATCACAAGGGTCGGATACCCGGCGAAGGTGCGCCTCACGGTGTACGACGCCTCAGGCCAGACGGCAACGAGCGAGTGGACGATCTACGTTCCGCCAGCCAACCTGGTTGCGTCGATCACGTGGCCGGTCACGGGCACGAACTTGTACGCATTCCCCTGCGGGGTCCCGGGCAGCGTGCCCCTCTACGGCGTGGCGTCAGGGGACATGATGTCCGGCTACACGATCCAGACGCTACGTGCCTGGGATCAAGCCGTCCTCGAGACGCACTACACTCAGTCCTCGGGAACCGTGGGCTATCTGGGGACCGCGTATCTGCCGGGTTGTGACACCTACCTGATCCGGCTAAACGCTATCCATCCTTGCGGCGGTACCCGGACGTATGAAATCCGGGTTCAACGGAGCCCGTTCACGCTGGCGCTGAACCTGGTTCGCTCGTTCTCCACCCGGGGGCGGGATTCGGGAGAGCACCGGTTGCCCATGGACGTGACCGTGGACAAGGAGGGGTACGTCTGGGTCGTGGACACGCAGAACAAGAGGGTGCAGAAGTACACGGCACTGGGCCAGCTCCTCTTCGAGATCGGGGGGCAGGCGACGGGCCGGGCATCCGGCGTGACTTTCGCGGAGCCCGTGGCGGCGGCGGTGAACCGGGCTAACGAGCTTCTCGTGCTGGACCGCCTCACGGGCGAGATCCGGCTGTTGGACGAGAATGGCGTGCCCCTCGGGGCGTTCGGCGGCCAGGGGAAGTCGGCTGGCGAGTTCCTGCATCCGGAGGGGCTTGCCGTGGACGCGGATGGCCGCATCTACGTGGCGGACACGCTGAACGACCGGGTTCAGGTTCTGTCGGCTGACGGTGCCCCGCTGTTCGCCTTTGGGGCGGCTGGAAGCGACCCCGGTCTGTTCCGCCATCCGACCGGCGTAAGCGTGGATCCCGACAATGGCCGCATCCTCGTGACGGACTCGGAGAACGACCGGGTGCAGATCTTCACTCCCGATGGGGTGTTCATCAGCGCCTTTGGGAGCGAGGGTAGCGCGCCCAACGCCTACAATCATCCGTTCGAGGCAATCGTCGGCCACGACCGGAACCTCTTCATCACGGACGTGCAGAACAACCGGGCGTCGTGGCGGACCCTCCTGGGGGAGCAGAGCGACCTGATCACGCTGATCCCGCCGGACGACTCGGAGGGCCGGTTCTTCAAGCATCCCCACGGGCTCGCGCTCAGCCCAGCCGAATCCGAGCTCTACATCGCGGACACGGGGAACAACCGGATCGTGTCGATCAAGATCAAGGCCGTCGCCGACACGACGCCGCCGAGGGCGGTGATCCTCTCGCCGGCATCCGGCGAGGCGGTCGGAGGCGCCATCGCGATCCGGGGCATAGCCGCCGATGCGTTCTTCGCCCGCTACGAGCTCGAGGTCGGGCCGGGATACGAGCCCGAGACGTTCCACCGGATCGCGTTGTCGGCGACGCCGGTCTGGGACGAGGCGCTCGGAGTCTGGGAGGCGTCCGGGCTCGCGCCCGGGGTCTACACGCTACGTCTGACGGTGGCGGACCAGGCGGGTAACACGTCGAGGGCCTCGGTGGCGGTGACGGTCGGGGGTGGGAATCCCCTCATCGTCTCTGCTGCCACGTTGCCGTCATCCTTCATGCCCGACCGGGCCGGTCCCCAGATCGCCTATCGGCTTGCGACGGCTTCCTCGGTGATCGTCATGGTCCTTCCGCCGAAGTCGAATCATCCCCTGTGGATGGCCGAGGCTCCTGCCAACGGCTTCGGAGGGATGGCCGGGGCGAACACGATGGCGTGGAACGGAAGGGACGATCGGGGTCAGCCGGTGGCTCCGGGGTCGTACGTCGTGGTGCTGGTCGCGCGCGCGGGAGATCTCGTCGAGCGCCGGACTTTACCTCTTCAGGCCGTGCTTTCGTCCGAGGCACGAGCCGCTTCACTGGCCGGTCCGGGCGGTGGGCAGGGGCCGTCGCGCCCGGCGGGGGTGGCCGCGGCCTCCGGGTCATCGGCCGCCGCTGGGGCGATCACCGGGCAGTCCGGCGCCTCCACGGCTTCAGCCCCGCCTGACGTCACCGGTGATGCGCACGACAACGGGTGGCATAACGGCAACAATCCCAACGGGTTCACGATCGACCATCCCGACAACAGCAAGGGGCAGGGCAACAACCACCACTAGGTCGGGCGGGTCCTAGAGCGCGTCTCCCGGGTTCAGCCTTCGTCCCGCCACGAACGCGTCCATGGTCATCGGTCCCTTGCCTTCGGGTTGGACCCGCCGGAGCCACAACCCGCCCGGCCGGCACGCGACGAGCCACGCGCCCTGCGGGTCGCGCTCGACAAGGGTGCCGGGCGCGGCGGAGGCGAACCCGGGCAGAGCTTCGAGCACCTTGACCCGCTCATTGCGGACGGACATCCACGCTCCCGGGGCGGGGGCCAGCGCCCGAACCAGCCGGTCGAGCTCGTCGGCGGGCCGGTCCCAGCGCAGCTCGCGCTCTACGGGGGCGAACACGCCGGCGTAGGTCGCGGCCGCCTCGTCCTGTTCCATAACGGTGACGTTACCGTCGGCGACTTGTCCCAGGACGCGGACGAGCAGGGCGGCGCCGACCGCGGCCAGCCGCGCCTCGAGCTGCCCCCGCGTCTCGTGGGGTCCCACGGGCGTCCGCTCGGAGGCCGCCACGGGCCCCGCGTCCATCTTCGCCACGAGCCGCATGATCGAGACGCCGGCCTCGGGGTCCCCGGCCCAGACGGTCCGGTGGACGGGCGCCGGGCCGCGCCAGCGGGGGAGCAGGGACGGATGTACGTTCCACGCGCCGCGGGGGGCCACGGCTACGAGGGCGTCCGGGATCAGGTGGCCGTAGGCCACGACCACGAGGGCGTCGGGGGACAGCCCCGCCAGCTCCTCGCGGAACCCGGGAGTCCGCGGGCTCTCCGGCTGGAGGACTCGGAGGCCGAGGTCACGGGCTGAGGCGGCCACGGGCGGCGGCTCGAGCCGGTCGTGGCCGCGGCCGCGCGGCCGGTCGGGAGGCGTGACGACCGCGCAGACGTCGAACCCGGCGCGGGGGAGGGCGTGCAGCGCGGGCAGGGCGAATGCGGGCGTGCCGAAAAACGCAACCCGCATCAAGTGGACGCGGGCTCCCGCTTAGCGAGCCTCCGGTACCGGGCCTTGAGCTTGGGCAGTTGGAACCACATCGCGATGCGCTTGAGGATAGGCAGCCGGTCCACGAGCAGGATGCCGTCGAGGTGGTCCAGCTCGTGCTGGAGGGCGCGGGAGAGCAGGCCGGTCGCCTCGTATGCGACCGGATTACCGCCCAAGTCCTGGCCCTCGATCCGGACCTCCATCGCGCGCGTGATCTCGACCCGGAGGCCGGGGAACGAGAGGCACCCCTCCTCGTCGGTCCACGCACCGGAGCGGTGGGTGATGACGGGATTCACGATCGCGAAGGCGTCCACCTCGTGCTCGCCGGCGGAGGGGTCGACGGTCAGGATTCGCTCCAGGACTCCGACCTGGTTGCCCGCCAGCCCCACGCCGCGGGCGTTGCGCATCACGCCGATCATGTCCGCGGCCAGCGTCTTCAGGTCGGCGTCGAACCGCTCCACCCGTCGCGCTTTCCGGCGCAGGGCGGGGTCCCCGTAAAGCACCAGGTTATGCATGATTCCACTATACCCGTATAATGAAACTCCTAATCCGATGGCAATTCTCCACGAAGCCACCAAAGAGGTTATCTGCAAGGTGGTCTACCACGGCACGGGAATGTGCGGGAAGACCACGAGCCTCATGTATCTCAACCACCACCTGCCGCCGAGCCAGCGGGGCAAGTTCATCTCGCTCGAAACGCCGACCGAGCGGACCCTGTACTTCGACTTCCTCCCGGTCATCACGGAGGCCCGCGGGTACAAATTCCGGTACCTGTGCTTCACGACGCCGGGCCAGGACTACTACGAGGCGAGCCGGAAGCTGGTGCTCAAGGGCGTCGACGGCCTCGTCTACGTCATCGACTCCCAGCGCGAGCGCATGCACGAGAACATGACCGCCCTGTCCCTGCTCGAGAAGAACCTGAACGAGATGGGCCAGCGCCCCGACCTCCTGCCCACCGTGATCCAGTACAACAAGCGGGACCTGCCCAGCGCGATCCCGCTCGACGAGGCGGAGAAGAAGTTCAACTCCAAGCACCTGCTCTCCTTCCCGGCCGTGGCCCGCACGGGCCAGGGCGTCTACGAGACCTTCCTGACGATCGCGAAGATGGCGCTCACGAAGCTCACGAGCGCCGACGGCGAGAGCCGGATGGGGGACCTCTTCAAGACGACGGTCATCGCGCAGGAGGACGCCACCCGGTTCCGGACCCAGCTCGCGAAGCTCAACGAGGAGGGCGGGCTCACCGGCTCCATGCTCGTCGACGAGTCCAGCGGCCTGCTCTCCTCGCAAGGCGAGATCCCGGCCAAGGACTTCGAGACCCTCGGGGCGCTGCTCGCCTGCAACTTCACGGCGGCGCAGGAGCTCGCCTACAACATGTCCGGCCAGGGGTTCACGGGCATCGTTCAGAAGTCGGCCAAGCGCACGCTCATGGCCACGCGCGTGGACAAGCGCCGGTTCCTCGTGTGCCTCCACGACGGCCGGGCCGACCCGCGCCGGCTCAAGGACGCCGTCCTCTACGCGCGCGGCACGATCTCGGCCGCGCTCCTCCAGGTGGACCAGATGTCGCCGTCGCGGCTCGCGCGGTTCGGCGAGCTTTTCACCTCGGTTTCCCGCCTCGCCGTGGCCGGGATGGGGGCCGTCTAGATGCCCCCGACGCCGGGCGGGCCGGGCACCGACACCAACGTCGCGTTCGTCCTGACGCAGACCCAGCGCATGCAGGTCGCGCGGGCGCTGGACGGGATCGTCGAGGGCCTGCCCCAGAGCTCGTCCGTCCTCATCGACCGCGCGGGGCGCATCGTCGAGATCGCGCGCAAGCCCTTCGGCGTGAACCTGCCCGCCATCTCGGCGCTCGCCGCCGGGTGTTTCGCGACCACGCACGAGCTGGCGGCCGCGATGGGGGAGGACGAGTACTCGCTGCTCTTCCAGCACGAGAACGACCAGCAGGTCTACATCTGGCCCGTAGCCAACCGCGCGCTCCTCGTCGTCCTCCTCAAGTCCGCGCAGGCGAACCTCGTGGAGTCGCTCGAGGGACGGCTCAACGGGACCGTGGGGTCGGACCTCGTCCGGGCGGTCAAGGAGGCGCAGGAGCCGCCGAAGACGGTGCCGCCGCCCAAGATCGCGCCACCCGAGATTCCGCAGGAGCTTCGGCACCGCACCCGGGCGCTGACGGCGCTCATCATGGACCTCCAGACGAAGCGGCCCGAGGAGTTCACGCGGGAGGTCAACACCGGACTGCTCCAGGCCCGCGAGGCGCTCGTCCAGGCCCTGAGCAAGCGCGACTGGCGGAAGGCGTGGGAACTATGCGAGGGCACGCGGCAATGGCTCCTCATGCAGATGCACCTCTCGCAGGCCCAGGACGTGGGCGAGGTTCTTATCCGCGTCTACCGCGAGATCTTCGGGTACATGAACCAGACCCTGCGCGCGAGCGCGTCGCCCGACCGCCTCCGGATCATCTACCAGTCCTTCTTCCGCTTCCTGTCCCGGCAGTTTCCGCGGGTCCTGACCTCCGACCGGTTCCTGAGCCCCGACGGCGTGGACGTGCAGGGGCTTTGGGAGGGCGCGCACGCGGCCACGCACGATTCCGTCCAGCTCTCGACCGAGTTCGTGAAGGCGATGGATGCCCTCGTGCGGGAGCTCCTGCGCGTGATCTACCTCATCAAGGGCAACGAGGGGCGCGAGGAGGCGGTCAAGCAGGCGACCGAAATCCTGAAGAAGTACCACCTCGAGCTCCTGCCGTTCGGGCTGGACTCCGCCGTCGGGCGCGACTGGACGCTGATCCCGAGCCAGAATTGACGGGGACAGTCTTTCGATTCTCCTGGAGAATCGAAAGACTGTCCCCGGGAGTTACTTCCGGACGAACGCCCCCGACCCCGCCCAGCTCTCGGGCAGATTCCACACCGGCGTCCAGTTGAAGTACGTGCCTTCCCCCGCATCCCGGTCGAAGTCGTAGAGGTTGGCACAGACGCGCAGGGCCGTCCACGGCCTGTCCGGTCCTTCCTGGAGGGACTCCACGGGGAACGCGATCTCGGCCGAGTAGCCGTCTCCGCTCCAGACGCACGCGGCCTGGAAACCTTTGGGCATCCATTCGGCGCCCCAGATGACCGAGTCCTTCGCCCGTTTCGCCGGGCTCAGGAAGCAGTAGGCCCACTTGGACGGCGCCGCCGGTGTCCAGTCCCGGGCGGGCCACGCCTGGATGCCGACGTTCACGCCGTCCTGGTCCCATGGATTGACCCTCGGGACCGACACCATCGAGTCGTCGGTCATGCGCACGGCGGCGTAGACGAACTTGTCGTCGTAGCGGATGGCGAACCGGAACGAGCCGTCCCGCGGCCCCTGCCAGAGACCCGCAGCCGGATGCCCGGCGGGCGCGAGGCAAGCCTGCGGCAGGTCGCCCCACTCGTCGAGCCTTCCATCGACGACGACGGGCTGCGGGGCGCGCGCGGCGGGGGCGGGCTGCACGACCACGATGGCACCATCTCCCGAGAACGCGCGCTCCTTGCGTCCCTCCGGCGTGGCGCCGATCCGCCACCGGTACGGGATCCGGGGCAGGCCCGCCACGGCCACGGGGGCTGGCGCCTTCAGGACGGCCTCGATGAACCCGGTCGTCCCCGGCGCGACGACCGAACGCTCCGGGGCCTTCGCGACGGCGAACGGTCCCGTCGCGCCCAGGTCCACGGTGACGACCATCGGCAGCGCGGACTCGTTCCGGGCGGACCACTTCATCGCGATCGTGTCCAACTGGCCGGCTTCGGTGACCAGCGCCGTCTCCTGCACGGGAGGGTGCAGTTGCCGGTCCAGGTCGCGCTCCGCGGGCACGACCACGTCCTCGTCCACGACGCCGCTCAGGAGGATATTCGCGATCCGGGGTTCCCCCGCGGGGACCGTGACCATGACGAACTGGTCGAACTCGCCGATGGAGGCGTTGTCCGGGTTGATCCCGCCGCCGGTCACGCCGAGCATGAAGTACTTCATTCCATTGCGCACGTACTTCGTGTATTGGTGGGTGTGGCCGGCGAAAACCGTGTACTTCATCCCCGTGAGCGCGGCCTCGATCTTCCTGAAGTTCCCCTGGTCCTGGGCCACCCACATGGGCTTGTGCTGGAATATGAAGGTCCACCGGGCTTCCCGGTTCTTCGCGATCGCGTCGGCGAAATAGGCGGTCTGGGAGTCCCCGATCTGCCACTCCTTGCCGTCTTCGGTGCAGATGACGAGAAAGAGGAGATCCCGGTAGCGGAAATGGTAGTAGGTGCGTCCGAACCGCTTCTTCCACAGTTCGGCCTGGATCGCGTTCCTGATGTCGTGGTTCCCGACCGTGTAGAAGAAGGGAGCCTCGAGTTTGGCGATCTCGGCCTGGACTTCGTCCCAGTCCCGGTTCAGGAAGCTCCGGTCCTCGGAATACCCGGTGATGAAATCGCCGATGGACATCACGAACTGGGGCTGCAGGAGGTTGATCTTGGCGATGGCGTCCGGGAATATCCCCGGCCGGTTCCCCCCGTTGCGGTCCGACAGGATAGCGAACCGGACGGGCCCGGCGTCGTTCCGGATGTCGAGGCTCGTCCACGGGTTCGGCGGCGTCCCAGCCTCGATAACGAGCCCGCCGTCCGCGGCCGGGGCAGTTCCTGCCGCCAGCATGAGCATCCCTGCGATGTACCCGAGGATGAGTCCCTGCTTCATCATGCCACCTCGCTCCGATGTCATTCCGCGAGGCCCATTCTACCAGCAGAGGGGACACGCGTTCGGTGATCCCGAGGAACCGAACGGGTGTCCCCTAAGACATCACGTTAAGGGGATCGGGGTCGACGTGGAGACGGACCTTGGACGAGACGGGCCACCGGGCGAACTCCGCGAGGGCGGCATGGGCCGCCTCCCGCAGGGCGGCCATGTTCTGTCCGCGCAGGACCAGGTGCTGGCGGTGGCGCTTGGCGACGACAGCGGGGGTGCAGGGCGCGGGGCCGAGCAGCACCGCCTTGGGCGGCAGATGCCGGCACAGGCACTCGGTCAGCCGTTTCGCGGCCTCGCCGGCCAGCGACAAGGTGCCCGCCGCGAGTCGGAACCGGATGATCCGCCCGTAGGGCGGGTAGTGAAGCGCCTTCCGTAGCGCGGACTCGGCCCCGTACATCTCCCAGTAATCGTGATCCGCGGCGGCCCGGATCACGGGATGGTCGGGCGAGTACGTTTGGATGATGACCCGGCCCTGCACCGCCCGGCGGCCCGCGCGGCCGGCGACCTGGGTCAGGAGTTGGAACGTGCGCTCGGCGGCCCGGAAGTCCGGCATGTCGAGCGAGGCGTCGGCGAGGATGACGCCGACGAGCGTAAGACGCGGAAAGTCGAGGCCCTTGGCGATCATCTGGGTCCCGATCAGGATGTCGCTCGACGCGAACAACTCGAGGAGCTCGCCGTGCGCCTCGCGACGCCGGGTCGTGTCCTGGTCCATGCGCACGAGCCGGGCTTCGGGGATGAGGTCGCGCACCGCCGATTCCACGCGTTCGGTGCCCAGCCCGACGGCGCGCAGGGCCCCCCCCGCGCAGGTCGGGCACTGGCGGGGCACGGCGACGGCCGTGTTGCACCAGTGGCACAGGAGTCTCCCCTCGGCCGCGTGCAGGACGAGGTTCGTCGAGCACCGGGCGCACCGCGGCACGTGGCCGCACGAGGTGCACAGCAGGACCGGGGCGAACCCGCGGCGGTTCAGGAACAGGAGGGCCTGCTCGCCCCGGGCCACGGTCTCCTCCAGGGCCCGGGCCAGCGGCGCGCTCAGGGCCTGCGTCGACGCGACCCCCTTCATCGAGACGAGCTCGACCCGCGGGAGCGGCGTGCCGTCCACGCGCTCGGGAAGCTCGAGGAGGGTCATCCGGCCGGCCTTCGCCTGCGCCGCGACCTCGAGCGAGGGCGTGGCGGAGCCGAGGACGACCGGGCACGACGCCAGTTTCGCGCGCTCGAGCGCGCAGTCCCGGGCGTGGTAGAGGGGCGCGGTCTCCTCCTGCTTGTATGCGGGCTCGTGCTCCTCGTCCACGACGATGAGGCCCAGCGCCGTCACGGGCGCGAAGACCGCGGACCGCGCGCCCACGACGATCCGGGGGCCGCGCCGGGCCTCGTCGAGGGCCTTGCCCCGGTCGGCGCCCGTGAGCCGGCTGTGGAGGACGACGACTTTGATGCCGAACCGGGCCCGGAACCACGCCACGATCTGGATCGCGAGCGAGATTTCGGGAACGAGCACGATCGTGCTCCGGCCCGCCTCGAGGACGAGCCCGGCCGCGCGCAGGTAGACCTCGGTCTTTCCGCTCCCCGTGATGCCGTGGAGGAGGAACGACTCGAACCGGCGGGTGGCCACGGCGGTGGCGATGGCCCGCAGGGCGGCGTCCTGGGCGGGGTTGAGCGTCCGGGGAACCTCCAGCGACCCCGGCGCGGGTTCCGGCAGGACCGCAGGCGCCGCCCTTTCCCTCTTATAGATATGGCGCGCTGCCTCGGGCCACGCAGTCCTGAGGACGGCCCCCCGAGGGGCCAGGTAGTACTCGCCGACCCAGTGCAGGAACCGCATGGCGGCCTCGTCGTAGTAGGGGGCCTCGTCGAGCACCCGGGTCACGGGCTTGATCGACATCCCCTCCGGGGCCCGGTCGGAAAGCGCGGTGACCAGGGCGATGACCCGGGAGCCGCGGACGGGGACTTCGACCCGGACACCGGGCCGCACGGTACCGGCCAGCGCGTCCGGAATCCCGTACGTCAGCTCATGGTCGATGGCCTGCGGGAGCAGGACGGAGGCGTACCGCGGCATGGGGGGCGGAGCCGTCAGGCTTTCGCGGAGAGGAGGCGGCGGAGGTTTTCGAGGTCCCGGGCGGCGCATTCGACCGGCGGCAGGCGCCACTCCTCCTGCTCGATGATCATCCACTCGGTGGCTGGATCGCCCGTCACGAGCGGGAGGAGGCGCGCCCAAGGGACGTCGCCCTCGCCGATGAACGCGTCGCCCTTCTTCGGGGACCATTCCTTGAGGTGCACGGTGACGGCGCGCCCGGGCCAGCGGGCCAGTTCCGCCACGGGATCGCCGCCGGAGGAGAGGCAGTTGGCCGTGTCGAGCTGGAGTATGACATCCGGGCTCGTGGCCGCCCCGAAGATGTCCCAGGGCATCTCGCCGTTCAGGACCTGGAACTCGTTCGCGTGGGCGTGGAATCCGACCCGGAGCCCGTGCGGCTTCGCCTTTGCCGCCAGCTCGGTGAACACCGCCGCGGTCTTCTGCCACGCCGCCTTCGAGCCCCGGCGCTCCTCGTCGAGCCACGGCACGATCAGGTACCGGTTTCCGAGCGCGAGGTTGAACTCGACCGTGCGCGGGAACTCGTCGCCGAGGAGGGTGTCTAGCCCGGTGTGGGTGCCGCAGCACCGGAGACCAAGGTCGTCCTGGAGCGCCCTAAGCGCCTTCGCGTCCCGGCCGTGGTACCCGGCGTACTCGACGCCGTCGTACCCGGCCTTCGCGAGCCCCGCGAGCGTGCGGCCCAAGTCCCTGGCGCAGTCGTCGCGGACGGAGTAGAGCTGGATGCCGACGGGGATCCGCTGGCGTCCGGGCGCGACGGCGCGCAGGCATCCGGCCAGGGGGGCCAGCACCGCCGCGGCGACGGTGGATGCCGCGACCGCCGCAAACTCGCGCCGACCGATCCGGCGCGCGGTCACGCCGGCCCCGCCTTCTCCTTCGCGAGCCGCTTCTCGAGGAGCTGGAAATCCTCCTCGATCACCTTCTTGAAGGAGCCCGCGCGCAGGCCGGCCGAGGGGTGATAGGTCGCGAGCAGGTCCGAATCCTTCCACCGGAGCCAGCGGCCCCGCAGGCGCCCGATCGGCTGGGCCGTCTGCAGCAGCGACTGCGCGGCGAAGGTGCCGAGCGCGACCAGGATCCGCGGGGCGATGATCCGGAGCTGCTCGTAGAGGTGGAGCTCGCAGGCCTCGATCTCGGGCAGCTCGGGTTTCCGGTTGCCGGGCGGCCGGCACTTGATCACGTTGCAGATGAAGACGTCGTCGCGGGAGACGCCGATGCCGGCGAGGAGCTCGTTCAGCAGGCGGCCGGCCGCGCCGACGAACGGGAGCCCCTGCTTGTCCTCCTGTTCGCCCGGGGCTTCCCCGACGAACACGATTCGGGCATCCGAGTGCCCCGTGCCGAAGACGAAATGCTGGCGGCCCTTGCAGAGCCCGCATGACTCACAGCCCTTGATGCGCCCGTAGAGCTCGAGCAGGGCCTTGCCCCGGTCGGAGCCGTTCGGGTTCAGGATCCCGGACTCGTGCCGCTCGACGGCGGGGCGTCCGCCGCCCGGGCGGGCGGTCATGGGCCGGGGGAGCGGCATCGCCGTCCGCAGGGCGGGCGCCGGGTACGCGGGACGCGGGATCGGGGCGGCGGCGCGAAGAACGCCCTGGGGTGGGGCCGGGGTCCGGAGGCCGGGGCGGGCGACCGCGGGAGGCACGACGGGCAACGGCGCCGTGGTGCGAAAGAGCACGTCGTCCCGCTCCTCCCACCGGGATCGCAGGAACCGCCGCAGGGACGCGATGGCGTCATCGAGGTCCCGGTTCCGCGAGGGTTCGGCCATGGGTCGACCCGATTACACCAGACGCGGTGTGGCCACCGCAACCGCGCGGCAGGAGCCGCGTTGGGCGGCAGGGCCGCCCTTGCGCGGCAGGAGCCGCGTTGGGCGGCGGGGCCGCCCTTGCGCGGCAGGAGCCGCGTTGGGCGGCGGGGCCGCCCCCCCAGGGGGCGCGATCAGAGATCCGGCCAGGTGAACAGCGGGACAGGGCGACGGGAGGGGCGGAGCCACCCGGGCGAATCCGGCCGCGCGACCTCCTCCTCGGTGGGGAAGAGGAGCCGGTCGCGCTTCACCCGCCAGTCGAGCCACGCCAGGGTCAGCGCGAACCGGTGCTCGAAGGCCACCCCGCCCACGGGGCTGCGGGCGAAGGCGTAGTCGAGCCGCACGCCGTACCATTTTCCAACGACCGCGCGCGCGCCGAACCCGGTGGCGAACAGGCCGTCCCGCAGTCCCGCCCGGAAGGTGAAGGCGGGGTGGATATCCCATTCCACGCCGCCCGAGACGTGCCGGGCGTCGTCCGAGGGGCTGTCCGCCTGGAGGACCACGAGGACGGGGTTGAGGTCGACGGCGGCGCCGAGGACGAGCGACCGGTCGAGATTGTCGGATCCTCCCGCGACCGCGGAGCCGGTCGTGTGCCACCCGAAGCTCGTGCCCGGCAGGTCGCGGGCGACGAGCGCGGCGGAGACGCGCGGCCACGGGCGGTACAGCAGCCCGCCGTCCGCGCTGAACCCGCTCGCGAAGAGGTATCCGACGGATTCCTGGAGGTAGCGGAACGAGGCGCCCACGTCGAGCGCGGGGAACAGGCGGGCGCCGAGGGCGCCCGTGTAGACCTGGGCGGAGGCCTGCTCGACGCTTCCGGGGGTCAGGGTGTTGGCCTGCCGGAACTCGACCTCGCCGAGGTTGCGCGAGAAGATCGCGACGCCGACCACGAGCTCGGGGGTCACCCAGCCCGCCACCGCGGCATGGAGCTCGGATTCCCCGCCGGGCAGGAACCCGGTGTGGAACAGCCCCATCGCGGCGGGGTCCAGGGTCGCGAGCCCGGCGGGGTTGGCGACCGCCGCTGTCGCTTCGGCGTCGATGGCCGCGGTCCCGCCGCCGAGCGCGGGGGCCCGGGCGCCCAGGGGGAGTCTCGCGAAGGCGGCGGACGAGCGCGAGGGGTCTTCCGCGCGCGCTGCCGCGGCGGCCCACGCGCAGACCAGGATGGCAGCCACGGCGCGCCTCATCGGGGCCGGTCCCCCGGCCGGTCCGCCAGCGCGGCGGCCTCGCCGTTCCCGGGATCCCGGTCGAGCGCGCGCCGGGCGCACGCGGCGGCCCGCGCCCGCTGGCCGGCCCGGTCGAGCGCGCGCGCCGCCTTGAGCCAGCGGGGCGCCGAGCCTTCATCCAGCCCGGCCGCGATCTCGAAGGCGTTGGCGGCCATCCCGGGGCGCTTCGTGGCGGCGAAGAGGTCGCCGAGCCGGTCGTGGATCTCGGCGTTGTCCCCCGCGCACCGCATCGCCCGTCCCAGCGCGCGTTCCGCGGCGGCGGGGTCCCCGAGCCGGCGGTCCGCTTCGGCGAGGCGGGTCCACAGCCCCGCCAGCCCCGGCGCGGCGTCGAGGGCCGCCTGCCAGGCGGCCTTCGCCTCGCGCACCCGGCCGGCGGCGAGCAGGGCGTCCCCGGGCCTGGTCAGCTCGACGAGCCCGGGAGGCTCGTCCAGCCCGATGACCCGCGCGACGCCGGGCCGGCGGGAGAGCCTTACTTCCCTCGCGTCGCGGCCGGGCCGCGCGCAACGCCGCCAGAGCTCCAGGTAGTTGTCGCTGGAAGCCGGCGTCCACGCCGGCGGGGGAAGGCACGGGGCTTCCGTCCGGATCGCGCCGATGCCGAGGGCGGCGAGCCGCTGGCGCAGTTCGACGACGTCCCGGGACCTCGAGGCGAGGTCGCGCAGGGTCGCGGCCTCGCGCGGCAGGACCAGCGCCCGGGCGGGCAGGAGGACGCGGCGGAAACTCCAGGCACCGGCGGCCGCCGCGAGGCAGAGCGCGATCAGCGCGCGACGACGATGCGCTTTACGCACGTGGTTGATCCCACCCTGATGCGGGCGACGTAAACGCCGTTGGCGAGCTGGCGTCCCTTCGTATCGTTCCCGTCCCAGCGCAGGGGCGAGTTGTAGTAGAGGTCGAGGCCGGAGGTCTCGGCGGCCGAGAGCGCCTTCGTCCAGACCAGGGTTCCCGTGACGTCCCGGATCTCGATCGAGATCGGCTGGCCGGCGCCGGCCGGGATCACGAACGTCGTGTGCCGCTGGAGCAGGGGCGAGAACGGGTTCGGGTACACCCACGCGGGGGTCCCGGTCGCGGGCGGCGGCGCCGCCTGGCCCGTGAGCGCGCGGTACATGTTGATCCGGCCGTAGCCGTAACCCGGCGTCCAGCCCGTAACTCCGCCGGCCGGGTCGGCGGTCTGCTCGATCAGGCTCACGATCGAATCGGGCGTGCCGGCGGGATTCACGCCGAGCAGCACCGCGGCGAGCCCCGAAACCATGGGGGCCGCGAACGAGGTTCCGGCCTCGGTTCCCCACCCGGCGGGGAAGGCGAAGTTGTCGCATACTTGCGAAGTCAGGATGGCGACGGTCATGTCGTAATCGGAGTTACACGACGAGACCCCCGTCCCGCCGGGGGCGACGACGTCCATGGCGGTTCCCCGGTTCGAGTAGGCCGTGAGCTGGTCATTGCGGTCCGTCGCGCCGACACCGAGCACGTGGGGGTAGCCCGCCGGGAAGGACGTGTTGGTGGTGCCCTCGTTGCCCGTGGCGGCGACGAGGACGCAGCCGAGCGACCAGGCCTGCTGCATCGTGGCCGCACCGGAGGACGTGCCGGGGTCGCAAACAAGAGTGACGGGGTCGCAGGAGCCCAGGCTCATGTTGATCACGCGGGCCCCGTGGCGCGCGGCCCAGAGGACGCCCTTGTCGATGTCGAACTCGGTGCCTTGGCCGGTCGCGTCGAGCACTTTGACCGCCATGAGCATGGCGTCCCAGGCGACGCCCGTGATCCCGGCCTTGTTGTTCGAGGCGGCCGCGGCCACCGACGCGACGCCGGTCCCGTGTCCGTTGTCGTCCTCGGGCGCGCTGCCGGGCGAGAGGATGTTGGTCCCGGTCACGAGCTTGCCCGCGAAGTCCGGGTGGGCCGACTGGATTCCCGTGTCCACGATCGCGATCGTGATCGCGGCGGAGCCCGTGGATCCCGGGATGCTGGACCCCCAGCACTGGGACGCGCTGATCCGGTCGAGCGACCACTGGATGGGAAAGTACGTGTCGGTGGGGAAGCCCTTGGCCCGGAGCACTAGATTCGGCTCCGCGTAAAGGACGTTGGGGTTCCGCCCGAGCCGGTCGATCGCGGCCTCGACGGTCTGTCCCGGAGGGAGCTTGACCCGCCGCACCATGATTTCGGGCAGGCGGTCCGTTTCCCGCGCGCCCAATCCGTCCAGCGTCCGGCGGGCGTCGGCCTCCGCGACACCCGGAGCGAACCGCACCAGGATTTCGTCCGCCACGTGCCGCGCCCCGGCTGGGGGAGCCACGGCCAGCAGGAAGGCCAGCCCCAGATATGACAACAGCCGAGGGGGGGTCTCGAACCCCCGACCTGCGGTTTACGAAACCGCCGCTCTACCCCTGAGCTACCTCGGCAACACTCCGATTCTATCTCAATATCGTGGACGATGGCACGGCCGTCGTGGCCGACAACTCGGGCGCGGGCGGGAGGGCCGGAGTGGCCGGGGAGGGGGGAGAAAACCCCGGGGACGGGGCGGGCCTGTCCCGCTGGGCCCGCGCGTCGCGGCCCGCGATCCAGGCCGAGAAGGCGCAGGAGGCGGTGAGATCCAGGGCGAGCACGGGTGTCGTGAGCCGGAACCGCTTGCCCTGGATCGCGTAGCCCGCGGCCGTAGTGATCAGGGAGCCGTAGAGCGCCGAGAACGGCAGGGAGATGAAGAACACGGTTTCGAACCGGCGGACCCGGGATTCGTGGAACGGTTTCGCCAGCTCGGTGGCGGCGTCGTGCGTCGGTACCGCCGTGTCCGGAACCTCCGCTGGTTCGACCGCGGAGGCGGGCGGCGCGGGGAGCAGCGTCACGAGGAGCAGGGGGACGAACAGGGCGGGGGCGGGCCGGGACATCAGTACTTCCGGATCAGGGGCTTGGCGTGCTCGTGGGCGGTGACGTCCGCCTGCACCTCGGCCCGCTTCGGGTGGTCCGCCGGCGCGGACGCGAGAAACTGTTTCCAGAACTCGAGGGCCCTCGCCTCAAGTCCGTGGTCGAGGCACAGGGTCCCCGCCAGGACGAGCGCGTTGAGCTGGGCCTTGTCCCGCTCGAAGGCCCGCACGTACTCGGTCACCGCCTCGTTCCACCGGCCCTTGGCCGCGAACGCGTTGCCGAGGTGGTAGTGGCAGGCCCCGTGGTGGGGGGCCAGCGTCACGGCCTTCTCGGCGGCGTGGATCGCGTCGTCCGGCCGGTTCCTTTTCATGTACGCGAGGCAGAGGTTGATGAAGGCGGGCGCGAAATCGGGCTTCTGGGCGACCGCGGCCTCCCAGGCTTCGATGGCTTCCGGCAGGAGCCCCGACTTGTAGAGCTCCAGCCCCTTGCGGTTCAACTCTTCCGGCGTCGGCATCGGGTTCCATTCTAGAGGATAATGGTAGAATCTTTGAACCGGGCGGGTGGTGGAACTGGCAGACACGTACGTTTGAGGGGCGTATGGGGTAACCCGTGAGAGTTCGAGTCTCTCCCCGCCCAGGTCTTCATGCTTGCTAGCCGGATGAACGGAGGCTTCCCCAGATGACGGAAGGACGCGCGATGCGGTCTCTGGGTGACGGCGTGCGTGCGAGGGCACGGGCGGATAGCTCAGCCCGGAGAGAGCACCTGTTTTACAAGCAGGGGGTCACAGGTTCGAATCCTGTTCCGCCCATGGCCTGGCTCCTGGTCGCGGCCGCCCTGGCGGGATGCGCGGGCGGCGGGGCGAAGCCCGGCGCCTCCGGCGAGCCCGCGGTTACCGCGGCACCCGCGTTTCCCGCGCCAGCCGGCGTTCCGGTCGTGGTCGTGCGCACCGAGCGCGGGACGTTCAAGTTCGCCCTGCTCGAAAAGTACGCCCCGATTACGGTCCGGAACTTCGTGGGCCTCGCGGAGAAGGGTTTCTACACCAACCTCGCCTTTCACCGCGTGGAGCCGGGCATCCTGATCCAGGGCGGCGATCCGCAGGGCAACGGGACGGGAGGGCCGGGATACTCGATCAAGGCCGAGTTCAACGAGCACCCGCACCGCGAGGGCACCGTGGCCATGGCGCGCCGGTCCGATCCGGATTCGGCGGGGAGCCAGTGGTACGTCTGCCTGGAGGCCCTGCCCCAGCTCGACCGCCAGTACACGGTCTTCGGCCAGGTCTTCGAGGGCCTCGACGTCCTCCACGCGATCCAGAAGGGAGACCGGATGATCGAGGTCCGGATCGAGTACACGGACCCCGCGAAGCTCCCGGCCGACGCCCTGCGCTGATCCAGCCGATGGACGCGAGGGGGGCGTTGGGTGTACGCTTGATACCCGAACATGGCTGAAGAAACCGTCGCCGCGACAATTCCGGCCGAAGAGGCCCTCGACATGATTCTCGGCGGGGCGCCCGACGAGGTCGTCGCCGCAGTCAACGAAGGTCTCACAGCCTACGCCGCGACGAGCAGGGGACCCCAGGAGGACGTGCAAAAGGCGTCGCGGCTGCGCACCGGGTACCAGGAGATGGTCGACTGGCTTCTCGCGAAGCGGGTGCCCATGCTCAACGACGCCCAATGGCTCTTCCTCTCGACCGGCGCGATCGGGGCCAAGGCGCCCTACTCGAAGGGCGGGGAGATGTCGTCCGTCGAGCTCATGCCCGTCAAGGTCTTCGAGTACCTCGCCCAGGCGAGAATCGCGAAGAAGACGCGCCCGGGATGGGCCGCGCCCATCCTCGACGTCGAGGACCGCATCCACGCCATCGCGCGCGGCGAGCTCGTGGGCATGGACGCGGCCAGCTCCCGGCGCCGCAAGGCGGCCAAGCCGCTGGGGTCCGAAGCGCTCAAGGCGAAGGTCAAGTCGCGGCTGGACGGGCTGGTCGCGCAGGTCCGGGAGCAGATGGCGGGCGTGGACGCCCAGTTGCAGGTGTACAACCAGTTGCGCGACGAGGGCGTATACAAGAACGTCAAGCTCAACTTCGAGGCGCTCCGCAAGTTCGTCCTGATCTCGGCCCTGCCGGGTCCCAAGAACGAGCAGGCGACGCGGTTCCTGACCCAAGTCGGCGACAAGCTGGGCTCGATCGTCTACTCGGTGTCCAGCTTGGCGACCCAGCTCGAGGCGGTCGGGAGCGAGCTGGGCGCGAAGGCCAAGGCGCTCGAGGGCAAGCTCAACGAGATGCGCGCCGCGCAGGAGGAGCTGGTCCGGCTCGAGTCGGGCCAGGACTCGCTGACGGCCGCCTTCGACGCCGAGACGATCCAGAGCATCCGCCGCGACGTCGACTGCGTGGCCGAGTTCGCGGTCAAGGCCTCCGAGAGCGCGGACAACAAGGTCGCGTTCAGCGGGAGTCGAATCCTGGTCAAGGAGCAGTGGAAGGATATGCCCGCCCAGCCCGAGGAGTGCATCCTGACGGTGCCCTCGGTCGTGGCGGCCATCGAGAAGATCGGTAAGTTCCACGTGAACGTGTTCGCCAAGGACGCGGACGGCCAGTTCGTCCTGCCCCCGATCTTCATCGAGCCGGTGCGGAACTTCATCGAGTTCTTCGACGACCGGATCTGCCTCTCGCTCGTGAGCGGCGAGATGCCGAAGAAGGGCCCCAAGGTCTCGCTCACGCCCCTCGAGGTCCACGTCATGAAGGGCTGCGGGCAGTGGCTCTGCAAGGACTCCCTCTACGACTACCGGGGCGAGATCAACGCCGGGACCTTCATGGGCGACTACTCGGGCAAGGTCGAGAAGAAGACCCAGGTCAAGTGGCAGGGCGAGGACAAGAAGATGACGCTGTCCGTGTCCGCCCAGGTCGTGGACGCCTCCAGCCGGGGCGAGGCCGTCAACGACTACGTGGACACCGTGTTCGCCTTCATCAATGGGCAGCTTCCGCCCCAGCGGATGTCCCGCCGCAAGATCGCCGTGCTCCTCCGCTACGTGATCGTGGAGTCGATCGAGCGCACGGTGGGGCTCGTCCTGCTCCACGTCGCGCAGGCCGATCCCAACGAGGCGAAGGAGACGATCCTCAAGCACGCGAAGAACGAGACGCACGCGCGGGAGTTCGTCATCAAGGCCTTCGAGGATCCCCAGGTCGCCAAGACTTGCGGCGACCGCGACTTCTTCCTCAAGAAGCTCTTCGGCGCGCAGTAGGGCGCAGTAGGGGACGTGCTTAAGATTTTAAGATTCTGGAGAATCTTAAAATCTAAAGCACGTCCCCTTAGGGCGGCGAGCGAGAGCAGGAGCGTCAGGAACAGGCACACGCGGCCCGTCCACCAGCCCCCCGCCAGGTAGGCGGTGGGGCGGCGCCCGAGGAACACCTCGCCCGCGAGCACGCCCTCCGTCCCGGGGGCCAGCGAGTCCCGGATCCGCCCCGCGGGATCGATGATCTGGGAGGAACCCGACGACGCCGCCCGCACGAGCCAGAGTCCGGTCTCGACCGCGCGGACGGGAGCCATCGCCGAGTGCTGGAGGTGCTGCCAGCGTCCCCACTCCCAGGGGTCTAGGTTCGGGACCACGAGCAGGTTCGCGCGCCGGCCGGCCACGAGCCGGGAGCCGTTCTCGAAGTCGAGGTCGTAGCAGATCTGGATGCCGAGCCGCCCTGCCGGCGTCGCTACGGGCCAGGGGTCGGGATTTGGCGCTAGCGCGGCCTCGACGACGGGGATGGGGTGGAACTTGTCGTACCGGCCGAGGAGCGCGCCGCCGGGGGCCAGCACCCAGGCGAAGTTCCGGAACCGCGCGGTCTGGGGGTCCTCGGACTCGATCACGACGACACCGATGACGGCGACCGCCCGGCTGCCCCGGAGTTTCCGGGCCAGGAGCTCGAGGTGGCGCGCCTCCTGCTTCGGCGGCACGTTGATCGAGACCTCGGGCCAGACGACCAGTTGCGCGTCGCGGGCCCCGGGGCCCATCGAATACCGCGCGTGCCGGTCCAGCGAGAATGTTTCGTCCTGGACGAGCGCGACCCGAAGCATGGTTCCGGCGGTGACGGGCAGATGGCGCACCCGGGCCGCGCCCCAGCCCGCGAGCCCGAGGATGAGCGCGAGCGCGGCCAGAGGGGCCGCGCTCCGGCCGCGCAGGGCCAGCCCGAAGGAGGCGTTGGCGAATACGAGGAGGCACGAGAGGCCGTAGACGCCGGCGACGGCGCAGGTCTGGAGGACGGCCGGGCACGGGACCTGGCTGAACCCGAGCGCGAGCCAGGCGTTGTTCAGGAACCAGACCTCGCTGCGGAAGTACTCGAACCCGGTCCAGGCGACGCCACAGGCGAGGGCCCATCCGAGCTCGCGGCCCGCGCCGCCGTTACCGACTCTACAGCGGTCCCAGAGCCAGCGGGCGAGCGCGGTGAAGAGCGCGATCCACGTGGCGAAGATGCACCAGAACGCGACCGACACGGGCAGGTTGAAGACGTGCCGGAACCACCCGAGCGACACCGCGTAGAAGACGAGCCCGGTGAATCCGCCGAGGTTGGCTGCGTCCCTGGGGGACTCCGCTTCCCGGGCGGCCCGGAGCAGGGGGACGAGCGCGATCCAGGCCAGGGGCCAGAGGGCGAAAGGCGGAAAGGCGAGGACCAGGAGGAGGCCGGAGACCCCGGCGAGTACCCATGGGAACGACCGGCTTGGGGGCCTGGGCGCTGGCACGGCCTGATTGTAGGGGCCGGCGGCCGTGCCGCTCAACCCGCGCTAGAATGAACACGGTGCCACACCGGAAGACGGACCTTGGGGCGAAAGCGCCGACTCCCGCTGGTCATGATGTGCGGTTCATCGCCCACGTCATCGACACGGCGGCCATCGTCCTGCTCCTGCTGGCCGGGCTCGTCGTCGGGCTGTTCCTGGGGAACGTCATTGGCCGGTACTCGCAGACGCTCGGCGCCGTGGTCGTGCTCCTGCCCCCGTTCCTGATGCACCCCTGGTACTACATCTGGGCCGCCCGGAAGTCGGGGGCGACCCCGGGCAAGCGGGCCCTCGGGTTGTCCGTGGTTCGCGTGTCGGGGCGGCCCATCGGCCCCGGGACGCTGTCCCTCCGCTATGGAGGATACCTGCTGTCGGCCCTGACGCTGGGCCTCGGGCACCTGGTGGTGCTGGCGCGCCGTGACCGCCGCGCCCTGCACGATCATGTCGCGGGGACGGTCGTGATGCAGGCCAGACCGTTGTCGCGCTCCGCGCGCGCGGGGTGGGGCCTGGGAGCCGTGGTCGCGCTCGCCGCGTTCATCGCGGCGGGATTGTGGTCCAAGCAGAAGTTCGACCAGTTTGCCGGTGCGAGCAACCAGGCGGCGACCAAGGGCAATCTCAACAGCCTCGTCTCGGCGATTTCGATCTACTACGGCGAACACGAGGGCGTCTACCCCTCGACGCTGGACACCGGCCCGTCGTCGGCGTTCTCCCGGTACCTCGACCGCATCCCGCCGGTCATGGCCACGCACGCGGGGATCGGGAAGGGGACCGACGAGAGCCCGTCGGGGACCGAGGTCTGTTACTCGACGGACGAGAACATTACGGCGATGGGCCGCGGCTGGCGGTACAACCCGAAGACCGGGCACATCTACGTGAACTCGGCCGCCACGGACGCCCGCGGGGTGCCCTACTCGACCTACGGCTACTGAGTCCGGGCAGCAGAACGCCCTCCCCCGGGGCGGGAGAGGGCGTGCGGAAGGGCCGCCTCCGCCTAGTGGAACAGCGCCGAGATCGAGGCCTCCTCGTGGATGCGGCGGATCGCCTCGGCGAACATGGCGGCCACCGACAGCACGCGCACCGGCGGCTCGGTCAGCTTCTTCGCCATTTCGTTCAGGGGCACCGTGTTGGTCACCACGATCTCCTTGATACCCGAATTGCGCAGGCGCTCGGCCGCGGGGCCGGAGAAGATGGGGTGCGTGACCAGGGCGTAGATGTCGGTGGCGCCCCGCTGCTTCATGGCCTGGGCCGCCTCGGCGATCGACGAGCCCGAGGTGATGATGTCGTCGGACATGACCACGACCTTGCCCTTCACGTCGCCGATCACGTTCTGGACGGCGGTCTGGACGGGGCCGAACCGGCGCTTGTCGACGATGGCCAGCGGCGCCCCGATCTTCTCGGCGAGGTAGCGGGCGTCCTTGACGCCCCCGAGGTCGGGGGCCGCCACGACGATGTCGCCCAGCTTCTTCTTCGTCACCCATTCCGCGAAGACGGGCATGGACATGAGGTGGTCGAGCGGGATGTCGAAGAAGCCCTGGATCTGGTCCGCGTGCAGGTCCATGGTCAGCACCCGGTCCGTTCCGGCGGCCTCGAGGAGGTTGGCCACGAGCTTGGCCGTGATGGGCACGCGCGGCTGGTCCTTCCGGTCCTGGCGGCCGTAGGCGTAGAAGGGGATCACGGCCGTGATGCGGCGGGCGGAGGCGCGCCGCATCGCGTCGATGATGATCAGGAGCTCCATCCAGTTGTCGTTGACGGGCGGGCACGTGGACTGGACGATGAAGACATCGGTGCCCCGGACGTTCTCGTTGATCTTGACCCGGATCTCGCCCTCGCTGAACTGGCCGACTTCCATGAGGCCCAGCGGGACGCCCCGCGACACCGCGATTTCCTGGGCGAGCTCGCGGTTCCCGTTGCCGGCGAATATCTTGAGATCGTTAGGCACGACGGCCTCCCTTCAGGGGTTTTGCCGGAACGCCGACTACGGTCGTTCCGGGTTTGACGGCCCGCCCGGCGGGCACGACGGCGCCCGCGCCCACCCGGGCGCGATCACCCACGCGGGCCGGGGCGACGAGCACGCTGCCGCTGCCGATGAACGCCTGCTTGCCGATCCGGGACGGCAACTTCCACTTTCCGTCGTAGTTGGCCGTGATCGCGCCCGCGCCGATGTTGGCGCCGGCGCCCACCACGGCGTCCCCGACGTAGCTGAAGTGGTGCATCTTGACGCCTTCCCCGAGGTCCGCGCGCACGATCTCGGCGTGCGAGCGCACCTCCGCGCCCGCCCGCACGCGGCACCCGGGCCGGATGTGGGCGTACGGTCCGACGTCCACGCCGTCGTCCAGCCGGCTGGCCGTGACATACGACGAGCGGACGGTGACCCGGGCCCCCAGGACGGCGTCGCGCAGCACGGCGTCCGGGCCGAGGACGCAATCGGTCCCGACCTTCGTCGCGCCCTCGAGGCAGGTGCCGGGCCGCAGGCGGGAACCCGCGCCGACCTCGACGCCCCACTCGACCGTCACGCTCGCGGGGTCGTCCACGATCACGCCCTGCGACATGAGTTCCGCGAGCTTGCGCGCCTGGAGGATCGCCTGCGCGTACGCCGCCTGGGGAAGGGTGTTCACGCCGGCCGATGCATCGGCGGGCACGGTCACCGTGGTCACGCTCGCGCCCCGGGAGAGCGCGAGCTCGACGGCCCGGGTCAGGTACCTCTCCTTCTTCTCCCCCACGGGCGCGATGGCTGCCAGCAGGTCGAAGATCGCGGGGGCCGCGAAGGCGTAAAGCCCGGCGTTGATCTCGCGGACCCGCTTCACGGCCGGCGAGGCCTCGGTCTCCTCCACGATGTTGGCCACCGCTCCCGCGGGATCGCGGAGGACGCGGCCCAATCCGGAGGGGTCCTCGACGGTCGCGGTGGCGAACGCGACCAGGGCGTTGCGGGACGCGCGCGCGGCGAGCAGGGCGGTGATGTGCGCGGGGTCGAAGAGCGGCGTGTCGGCCTGGATGACGACGATCACGCAGTCTCCCTTGACCAGGCCCTTCAGCCGGCTGACGGCATCGCCCGTCCCGCGCGGCTCGGGCTGAACGACGGTCCGCACCGGCCTGCCCAGGATTCCGGCGAAGGCGGGCCGCAGGGCCGGGCTGGTGATGATGATCGGGTCCGGGATCCCGGAGGCCCGGAGGGCCTCGTACGCCCATCCGACCATCGGCCGTCCGAGCAGGGGGAGGAGCGGTTTCGGGGTCGCGATCCGCATCCGCTCGCCTTTGCCGGCGGCCAGCACCGCGCCAAGGATCTTCATGCCCGACAAGGATAGCACATCATGCGCGGGAAGGGATTCTCGAACGCCGGGCTTAGGTGGCGGCCTCAGGAGGCCGGAGATCCCGCCTTCTTCTCCCTGGACAGGAGCACGGTGCGGACGACCCAGAGCACGACCGGGATCGCGTAGAGGATGACCAGGTTCAGCGCCTGGCTGCTCCACTTGAAGTCCGGCTCGGCGAGGAAGTAGAGCATGACCGTGTAGAGCACGGCCAGCGACGCGTAGATGATCGTGAGCGTCTTGAGGTGCCACCGCCAGGTGAAATCCGGCTCGGGCGCCGTTGTCGTCTGCTGGATGTCCGCCATCTCGTCCTTGAGCTTACCGCCCGTGCCGTCTCCCAGTCAAATACCGCCTGGCTGCCGCCGTATCCTTGCGGATTGCGGCCGCAAGCGCTTCCAGATCGGGGAACGCCTGCTCGGGCCGCAGGAAGGCCAGGAACTCCACCGAGCACCGGCGGCCGGGGGGCGCCGGGGGCGGGGTGACCAGTCCGTGGACCTCGAGGAGCGGGGATCGCGTCGGGGGTTTCACGCTCGGGCGCAGCCCGATGTTGGCGACACCCGGGATGGCGCGCCCGCGGCCGATGGACATGCGGACCGCGTACACGCCAAAGCGGGGGAGGAGTTCGTTGGCCGGCCGGACGTTGACCGTCGGGAACCCGAGCCGGCGGGCGAGCCGGCGGCCCCGGACGACGGGGCCCTCGAGCGCCAGCGGACGGCCGAGCAGCCGCGCGGCCTCGGCCACGCGGCCGAGCGCGACGAGCTTGCGGATGCGCGTGCTCGAGACGGGCTCGCCGTGGTCGAGGACCGGCGCCATGATCGTAGAGCGGTATCCGAGGCAGTCGCCCATCTCCGTCATGAGGGCGCCGTCGCCCGTTCCGCCCCGGCCGAAGTGGAAGTCCCAGCCGACCACGATCTCGGTGGCGTGCAGTCCTCCGGCCAGAACGCGCTGGACGAACGCGGGAGCCGTCATCGCGGCGACCAGGCGGTTGAACGGGAGCACAACGGCCGCGCCGAACCCGAGGGCGGCGAACCGCGCGAGCCGCTGGTCGAGCGTCATGAGGCACCGCGGGGCCACGTGCGGGGCCAGCGTGGCGAGCGGGTGGCGGTCGAACGTGATGACGGCCGCCCGGCCCCCGATTGCGCGCGCCCGCCGGAGCGTTTCATTCAGGATCGCCAGGTGCCCGCGGTGGACGCCGTCGAAGACGCCGATCGCGGCGGCCCAGGGACGCTCTCCGGGCAGCCGGGGCGGGAACGAGCGTACGACAATCATGTTCATCTAATCTTACTCGCCCTGAAGCGTCATACGATCGATTCGCCGGCGGGGAGGAGGCGCAAGGGGACGAGGGCGCCGCCGTCCAGCCGGCCCAGCCCGATCATCCGCCCCGCGGGGTCGGTGAGCCGCACCGGGGCGCCCGGCTCGACGCTGAGCCCCGCGGGCGCGGGCGCGGGCTGGCCGTGGAGCAGCCTGGAGACCGAAGCGGCGTCCAGGCCGGCCTCGGGCACGTGGCCGAGCGCGCGCGCGGCGGGCAGGATCGCCTCCGCGGCGCGCCCCGCTTCTGCCAGGAACCGCAGCGACTCGAGGTCCACGGAGTCGGCGAGCGCGAAGGAGCCCGCCCGCGTGCGCACGAGCCGCTCCATGATCGCGCCGCACCCGAGGAGGCGGCCCCACTCCGCGATCACGGAGCGGACATAGACTCCGCCGGCGCACGAGAGCGTGAACCGGACCTGCGGGGGGGCCACCTCGAGCACCTCGAGGGAGAAGACCTGCATCCGGCGCACGGGGGATTCGGGGGCGGGGCGTCCGCCGGCTGCGGCTTCCCGCGCGGCGTCGTAGAGGCGGCGGCCGTCCACCTGCACGGCCGAGAAGGCGGGCACCGGAAGGTCCAGCAGGCCCACGAGGGTCTCGCCGGCGGCGCGGATCTGCGACGGGGCGGAGGTGATCTCGACGGGCGGAGTCAGGGCGCCCGTCACGTCGAGCGTGTCGCTCGTGACCCCGAGCCGCATGACCGCCTCGTATTCCTTGTCGTGCCGCAGGTACGCGAGAAAGCGCGTGGCATGGCCGAGCGCGACCGGCAGGACCCCCTCGGCGATCGGGTCCAGCGTGCCGCCGTGCCCGGCGTTGACGCCCAGGATTCCGCGCACGGACTCGATGGCATCGTGGGACGTGATCCCGCGGGGCTTGCGGAGGTTGAGGAATCCGCCGGGACCGTTCACGGCAGGGGTATTCCGGAGGGAACGCCGCTCCGCCGCGGGGGCGGGCCCGCGAGCCGGGCGCGCAGGGCGGCGAGGTTGGCGCGGGCGGCGGCGTGCCGGGGGTTGCGCTCCAGGACCCACCCGAAGAGCCGCATGGCCTCCTCCGTGTTCCCCTGGGCGGCGCACGCGGTCGCCACATTGGTCCAGAAGTCGAGGTTGTGGGGCTCGATGCGCGTCGCCTCGCGGAAGGCGTTCTCCGCCTCGGCGTACCGGTTGAGCCGGCCGCAGGCCTGGCCGATGACGTTCAGCTCCGCGGCGCGGTTCACGCGGCCGGGAAGCCGGAGGGCCGCGCGCAGGGCGGCGAGGGACGCTTCGAGCTTGCCCGCCAGGAAGAGCGTGTGGCCGGGCATCGCGAGGAGCTGGCCGTAACCGTCGAGGACGCTCCAGGCGGCCTCGTCCCGGGGGGGGGACTCGCCGTGGAGGCCGCGGAGCCGCAGACGCGCGAAGACGCGGGCGACCGCCGGGGCGTCCGGCGGACGCCCGGTGGTGCCGGGAGGCCCGACCTCGAAGAGCAGGCTCCGGAACGCGAGCCGGCGGCGCAGGTCGCCGAACGAGCACATGGATAGATGGTAGACGGGACCCGCGGCGCGCAGCCGGTCCGCCAGCGCGACGATGCGGACGCTCGAGGCCGCGTCGGGCAGGCCGCGCAGCGGCCCCCCCGCTTCCTCAAGTCCGCGCGCCGCCGGGAGGCGCCGCGCGAGCCGGCGCCAGCCCGCGGGCCGGTCGAGGAACGGGTTCGTGATCACGAACGTGATCCCGTCCGCCGTTCCGTCGATCGCGAGCGGCCCCCAAAGGGGGAACGATTGGTAATCCGCCTCGGCGAGGAGGACGGCCGGAGTCCGCGCGCCGGAGACCAGGTTCGCGGCGTAGTCGTGGCCGAGGTAGTCCGAGGAGTGGTCCAGCGTTCCGAACCGTCCGAGACCGCCGGCGAGGGGGAGCAGGACGGCGAGCCCCCAGACGCCGGGGACCCACCGGGTTGGGGCGGCCCGGCGCAGGAGCAGGATTCCGGCCGCGGCGGCCACCGCGAGCACGCCCAGGTACGGCAGGTGGAACCGGTCCGAGAGCCAGAGGTAGAGCTGGCCCGTCGAGAGGTGGACGGGATTGGCGAGGACGGACACGGATGCGAGCGTGAGCAGGGGACCGGCGAGGAGCAGGGCGAGCGCGCGGCGCCGGTCGTGCCAGAGCGCGGCGCATCCGGCGAAGGCGAGGAAGGCGAACGCGAGTCCGCCCTCGCGGACGGGGGTCAGGAGCCCGTGGCCGGCCTGGAGCCAGGTCAGCGACGCCTTGCGCATGCCCGCCTGCGCGAGGAAGCTCCGCCGCAGGATCGTGTCCGCGAGGTCGCGCGCCGTCACGGGATCGCCCCACGCGGGCTCGCGGCCGGCGCATAGCGGGAGCTGGAGGTAGATGCCGGCGCCCAGGGCCCCGATGACCACGGCGACCGCCAAGCGGCGCCGGTCCCAGGGCCGGCCCGCAGCGGCGAGGGCGGGAAACCACCAGATCACGGTCATCCAGTGGGCCGCGGCGCCGAGGCCCAGAGCCAAGGCTGCGAGCGCCGCTCCGCGGCGCGCCCCCTTCCATATGAGAAAGGCGGCGGCGCCCGCGACGAGGAGCCAGTTCAGGAGGTAGAGGCCCCCCTTGGCCGAGAGCGCGCACTCCCACCAGATTCGCGAGACCGCCAGGCACGCGCCCGCGGCGACGGCCGCCGCGAGCCCCGCCCCGGTGGGGAAGAGGGCCGAGGCGATGCCCGCCGCGAGCACGACTCCGCCCGCGCCGAGGACCGCCGCCAGGAGGTTGACCCGGAAGTAGACGCTCCCAACGGGCAGACTGGCCGCGAGCCGGCCGAGCAGGGTCAGGACCGGGTAGCCGGGCGCGTGCTGGGTGCCCAGGTTCACGCAGGCGGCGATCGTCCACGGCGAGTCGTCGAGCTGGAAGGCCGGATGCATGCTGCGCAGGTACAGGCCGAACGACGCGAGGAAAAGCGCCGCGAGCGCCAGGCGCCTCACCGGCGCGGCCTCAGCACGCGGGCCAGGTCGCGCCGCTCGGGGGCGGACAGGAACTCGGGATGCCGCGCCGCGATCAGGATGAGTTCCCGGATCTCGGCGGGCTCGCGGCGAAGCACCATCAGCAGGCGCGCGAGCTCGAACGCCGCGGGCCCGAAGTCGGGCTTGAGCTTCAGGCCCTCTCGCAGGGCGGCCTCCGCGTCCCCGAACCGCCGCAGCATCGTGCAGGACATGCCCAGATGGGTGAACGCCGCGGCCCGCGTGCCAATGGGCCCGGGAACGCGGAGGGCCTCGCGCAGGAACCGGACGGCCTCCTCCGGGCGGCCCTGCTCGATCGCCTCCGCGCCGTGGTAGGCGAGGGCGGTCGAGTAGTTGCGCGCCGCGCGCACGGTCACGGCGTCGCCGTATCTCCCCGCGTCGGCGGCCCCGCGCAGCCGGAGGGCGGGAAACCGGATGCTCCTGCCGCGCGCCCTGGCCGCGGCCCCGGGGTCCACGAAGGCGGCGAAGACGGTGCCGAAGGGCACGAGGTGCTCCGCGCTCCCCTCGCCGGTGCACCCGGGGGTGTAGAAGGCCGGCCGGTCCGCGTTTGCGACCATGATGCGGGGGAGGTGTTTACCCGGATCCTCGACGAAGGGCGGCCACTTGAACCCGGTCAGGGTGCGCGGGAGGCGCCGGTACGCGGGCTCCCAGCAGGCGAAGGGCATCGGGAAGAGCGTGACGTCCGGCCGCAGCCCCATGACGCCCTGCGCGTAGAACATGGGGAATGCCTGGTCGTCGCCCTCGCAGATGAGCATCGCGCGTGCCGGGAGCGAGGCCATCTGGTTCACGGCGAAGTCCCAGGCGAGGTAGTGGCGGTCCCGCGGCGAGGTGCGGCCGTTGATGACCAGCGGCACCGCGAGGAGCAGGGAGGCCGCAATGCCGAATACAGGCGAAGCCGCGAAGACGCGGCTGGCCCCGAGTCCGATCAGGATCGCGAGCAGGGCATAGCTCAGGAGGTAGTAGCGTTCGATCTCGGGGGTGTTGTAGTAGACGCCGAAGAAGAGGTTCGTGGCGAAGACGAGACCCGCACCGGGGAGCAGGCCCGGACCGGCGGCCCGCAGGGCCAGGAGGCCGGGGGCGGCCAGCCCGATCGCGGGGCCGAACTCGGTGAGCGGGAGGACGGTCGCGTGCCGCACGATCCGGGCGGCGATGTCGCCCGGCCCCTTGTTCGATCCCATGATGAACCGGTACTGGCGCGCGGCGAGGTAGTACGCGAGCCGTCCGGCCCGGTCGGGGAGCCCCCAGTTCATGGCGGGGTCCACGGCGGACCGGATCGGGATCGCGACCGCCTTCGCCATCAGCGGCAGGGCGGAGAGTACGAGGCACATCGCGATCCGGCGGGCGCGGGGGCCCGTCGGGATAACCCAAGCCGCCGCGACGACGACCGGCACGAGGTAGAGTCCGTGCAGGTGGTGGCTGAGCGCGAGCCCGCCGAGAAAGGCGGCGGCGAAGAGGGCACCAGGTGCGCGGTCGCGCCACGCGCGCACGAGCGCGAGCAATGTCAGGAGCATGAGCAGGATCGACCACGTGTACTTGTCTGCTATTCCCGCCTGCCACCAGAGCGTCTTGCTCGCTGCGAGCGCGACCGCGGCGATCGGGCCCGCGCCGGGACCTGAGAGGCGCCGGCCTGCCGCGAACGCGGCCGTCACGGCCCCCGCTCCGGCCGCCGCCGACATCGCGTTGACGCGGAACGCGGGGTCGCCGAAGGGGAGGGCCATGAATAGCCGCATGACCATCGTGAGCCACGGGTACCCCGGGGGGTGCGTGACCCCCAGGACACCCGCGGACAGGAGCAGTTCCCCCGTGTCCTCGAAGGACACGGTCGGGGAGGCGCCCGCGAGGAAGAACCCGAAGGCGGCGAGGAAGCAGACGGCAGCGGCCATGATGTGTCAATTCTACAGTCCTCCCGGACGCCGAATATGACAGGCGGTATGTGGCGATTCCACCCCGGAAGGCCTTTGACAAGGGACCTCAGCCCCCGGTAATCTAGCGGCCATATGAAACACTCCATGCGCTTCCTCTGCCTTCTGGCGGCCGGCTTTGTGGCTTCACCCGCTATTCCGGCATCGGTCCGGTATATTCCGGCCTGGGCGACCATGACCGCCGCCTTCGGCTCGACCGGCGGTTTCTTCGCGAAGGATCTCGTCCTCGATTCGCAGGGACAATTGATCGTCGCGGGCACGGGGTCCGGAGGAGGGTCCGGCGGCGCGGTGGTGGCGAAGCTCAGCCCCACGGACGGGAGCGTGATCTGGAAGTACACGGCCGGCCCGCTGGGATCGACGGCCAACGCCGTGGCCGTGGATGCGAGCGACAACGTCTATGTCGCCGGCACGGTGGGCGGGAGCGAGGGCTACATAGCCAAGATCAACTCGTCGGGGACTCCGCTCTGGACGTTCACGACGGGTGGAGGAATCGTCGGTCCCGCGGGGGCGGGGTTCAACGCCATCGCCGTGGATTCGACCGGCGTCGTCGCCGGCGGAGCCCACGGGGGCGCCACGCCCTGCTTCTTCGTCGTCAAGATTCCGGTCGCAGGCGCATGGTGGGATTCCTCTGACCCGATCCTGGGGATCGGGGCGGGCACTCTGGGCATCATCTGGACGCGCACGTGGAGTGGCGTGACCGCGGTGCCATTCGACACCAATCAAGTCAAGAGAATCGCCCTGGACTCGTCGTCGAACGTTTACGTGGCGTCGACGGACATCTCCGGCCCTCCCGGGTACAGCAACCGGATGAGCAAGTACTCGTCGACGAACGTGGTGGCGTGGTCGTTGACATCGTGGGGCTACAACGTCTGCGGTGGCGTCGGTGATGCCTCCATGAGCGGCGGCATGGGGCGGCTCCGCGTCGCTCCCGACGGGACGCTCTGGGGCGTGGCCATGAACAACCTGCACCAGTTCGACCCGGCCACTGGACTGGTCACGAAGAGCGGCATGTTCGTCTCCTCCGTCGCCGGATCAGGCCCGACGGGACTCGTGGATTTCGCCTGGTGGACCGGGGGGGTGGCGGTCTTCGCGAGTTCGACCGTCGTCGCGGGGCGGACGACCTGGTCCTCGTGCGCCACGGGAGGGTACAGTTTCTCCTCGGCGGACGGATGGGAGGTGTCGGACTTCTCCAGCGTGCAGAGCTCCAACCTGAAGGCGGCCTTCGTGCCCGCCGCGGTCGCCCTCGGGGCGAACGGGGACGTCTTCGTCGCGGGCTCCTCGAACGGAGCGCCCGGCGGCCTGATCGTGGTGGCCCTGCGGGACGTGCTGGCGCAGAACCCGGTGAAGGCCGGGACGCTCGAGATCCGGAACAACATCATCAACCTCGGCGACAACCAGACCGACGGCCAGCAGTACGCGCACACGGCCTACATCTTCGTGCGGGCGGGGACGGGCGCCACGGACAAGAACGTCAAGGTGTCCGTCTTCGGGCCGTCGGGCCGGTTCATGGGGCAACTCACGGGGATTACGATCGGGGCCGACGGCACCGGGAGCGTGGCTTTCGACGGCGTTGTCGAGGGCAAGCGGCTGTCGACGGGCATGTACTACATCGTCGTAAGCGGCGCGGGCGTCAAGGACCGAAAACCCATCATGATCCTGGGAAAGAAGGACCTGTAATGCGCGCCGTGCGCTCCCTAGTGACGCTGTTGGCGCTGTGCCTGATCGCCACCCCGGTGCTCGCCGAAGTCGACGGGCCGACGTCCGAGTTCATCCGGGCCCCCATGAGCGTTCGCCAGCAGGGCGGCGGCGCCCTGTACGGCTCGACCGAGGTCTTCAAGATCTTCGCGAACCCGGCCCTCCTGTCGTTCCAGGAGCGGACGTGGGAGGTCGGCACGAGCGACATGATCCTCTGGGGCGGGGCGGAGAACTACTTCTCCATCGCCGGGAGTTGGGCGGGAGCACCCGGGGACATGGGCACGTTCGGGGCCGCGGTCATGTACCGCATGATCTCGATGGAGTCGTTCGCGGGCATGGACGTCTTCGGCAATCCGACCGGCCTCCAGGTCGAGCCCTCGGCATCGCACATCGGTGTTGCGGGACTGTACCAGTACCAGTTCGCGAGCCTGGGCGTGGCCTTGCAGCAGGCGATGTCGACCTACGGGAATCTTCCGCAGATCAACACGAATTCCCGGACCACGGTCGACCTGGGCACGGTCATCCGGCTGGGCCGGCTCGACTTCGGGGTCTCCTACCGGATCAGCGGCGAGGCCGGGATGAGCCAGCTCGGACTGGGCGGGGCCGCGCGGTTCACCGGGTTCTTCAAGGGTTCGGTGGGCGTCGATGCGACCCTGCCGTTCGCGCCGACGGCGCAGACCGGGATCGACCAGAAGAACGTGAAGGCGTATCCGGCCGCGTTCGGGTTCGGCGCCACGTGGAACGCGCACCCGATGCTCGACGCGCGGGTGGGGACCGTGATCAACGGCTCCGACACGTCGGCCCGGGCCGGGATTTCCGCCCACTGGAAGGCCTACTCGCTCGACTACGCCATGGCCCTGCCAGTCAGCGGGCCGGGCATCGACCTCGAGATGACGCACATGATCGGGCTCGGGTGGGCGTTCGGCAAGGAACGCAAGCCCCCCGAGGCGCCCCGGTTCTTCATGAAGGCCGAGGAGCGTACGCTCGCGGTCTCGAACTTCGATCCGCAGAACGTTTCGGCGGGCGACGCGGCGGTCATCTCCGACATGCTGCGGAACCAGCTCGTCCGCGAGGGCGCCTTCAATATCGTGGAGAAGGCGAACATGGACAAGGTCCTGGGCGAGCAGGCGTTTCAGCAGACGGGGTGCACGACGCAGGAGTGCGCGGTCAAGCTGGGCAAGATCCTGAACGTCAAGTACCTGGTCGTCGGGAGCTTCGGCAAGGCGCTGGACCAGTACGTGCTCTCGATGCGCGTGATCGACGTCGAGACCGCGAAGGCCGTCTACTCGGACGAGACCTACGGCAAGAACCTCCAGGAAATCCGGGACGGCATCACGGCGATCTCGGCCCGGCTGACCGAGGCGGTCAAGAAGGCGAGATAGCCTGATGCGCAGTTCCGCCGCGGTCCTGGTCGGCCTGGCGCTCCTGGCTCCGGCGGGCGCGATGGCCGCGATCACCGTGACGCCCGTAGTCGCGGACCCGTACGTCGCCGTCGGCATGTACTTCGCCGTCGACGTCACGCTTCGGAATACGGGCGCGGCGGCGGTCGGCATCAACCTGCCGGGTACGAACAACCTCGACCAGACGCGGATTCAGCAGTTCTCGCAGGAGAATCTGGGCGGCTCGACCGGAACCTACGAACTGGCGGCCGGGGCCGAGGTCACGGTCAGGTTCCGGTTCCTGGCCCTGCGCACGGGGCCGGCGAGCATCACCTTCATCGTGTCCCAGGCGGGCGGTGCGACCCAGCTCGGTTCCGGAGCCGTGTCGTTCACCGTCAAGGAGGCGTCCGAGGTGGTGGGGGCGACGGCGCCCGTGAAGGGGAAGATGCAGATCCGGGGCAACATTATCCGGATGTCGAACGACGGGCGGTCGACGAACCGGCAGGCATATATCATCCTGCACGGCGAGCCCGGCGGGGGTGTCAGGTTGTGGGTGTGGGGCGCCGGCCGCACGGCTCTCGGGAAGATCTCGTTCGGAGTCACGAACAACCAAATCTCCGGCAGCAATGGCGACGGGTTCACGCTCGATGCGAACGGCTATCTCGGCATCGGGTGGGATGGGACGGTGGGCGGCAAGCCGCTCGACTCGGGCAGCTATTGGATCGTGGCTACAGGCGCGGTCCAGGACCGCAAGCCTTTCCTTATCGTGCGCCACCAATGAACAGGCTCACGCTGCTGGTATCCGTGATCGCCGCCGGCCTCGCCGGCGGGGCCCGGGGGGACGGGATGGCGTACGACGAGTACACGGCGATGGGGTTGAGTGCCCAGACGGAAGGCGGAGCGTCCCTCTACGGCGGCTACGACGTCTTCCGCGCGTTCGCGAATCCGGCCCTCCTCGGCTACCAGAAGCGCACGTGGGAGCTGGGGACCGCCACCGCGCTGGTGTTCGGCGGGGACGAGACCACGGGGGCGGTCGCCGCGAGCTGGGTCGGGCCCAAGACCGACTCCGGCACCTTCGGGGGCGCGCTCCTGTTGGCCACCACGGGCATGGCGTCGTTCGCCGAACTGGATCTCTCGGGCAACGAAACCGGGGTGACCGTGTCTCCCTCGGCCCAGCAGGGCGCCGCCGCGGTCTTCTACCAGTGGAGCTTCTTCTCGTTCGGTGCCGCCCTGCACGCGGCGCGGCGCGCATACGGCGCCCTTACTCCGGCGGCAACCGGCGACGTCAACCTCGTCGATGGCGTGTCGTTCTCCTCCTTCGATCTCGGCACGGCGGTCTCGCTCGGGAAGATGGAGCTCGGTGCGGGCTACCACTTCGGGTCCATGAGCTGGATTCGTCTCGGCGGGGCCATCCGATCCGACGGATGGTTCAAGGGGGCGCTCGGGGGCGACGCGACGATCTCCACCGGGTTGTCGTCGGAATACAAGAACCCCGGCGCGACGCCGGCGAACGGGACGGGCACGAACCAGACCACGACGACGCCGGAGGACTGGCCGGGCCAGTTCAACATGGGGCTGACCTGGAACGCCGCCCCGTTCCTCACGGTCCGGGCCGGCGTTCGGGCGATCTCGAACATGGAGGGCGGGCCGGAGCCGCGCGCCGGATTCACGGTGCCGTGGGGGAGCTGGACCTTCGACTACGCGTACGCGACCGGGCTCATGATGATGGAGGGAGCGGGGGGAGCCCATTTCGTGTCGGTGACCTGGTCGGGCGGCCGGGAGCGCGAGATGCCCGCGGGGCCGCGGTTCTTCCTCAAGGCCGAGGAGCGCACGCTCGCGGTCGCGGCGTTCGAGGCGCAGGGGGTTTCCGCCACGGATGCGGCCGTCATCTCGGACATGCTCCGGAACCGGCTCATCAAGGAAGGCTCGTTCAACATCGTCGAGAAGGCGAACATGGACAAGATCCTGACCGAGCAGGCCTTCCAGCAGACGGGGTGCACGTCGAGCGAGTGCGCGGTCAAGCTGGGCAGGATCCTCAACGTCAAGTACCTGGTCGTCGGGAGCTTCGGGAAGGCGCTGGACCGCTACGTGCTCTCGATGCGCGTGATCGACGTCGAGACGGCGAAGGCGGTCTATTCGGACGAGGCCACGGGGGCGAACCTGACCGAGATCCAGGCCGGGCTCGACCAGATCGCGGCCCGGCTGACCGAGGCGGTCAAGCGGGCCAGGTAGCGGGGTAGTCGAGCACGCCTGGCCCTTCGAGTTTCGGGGGACTCCGAAACTCGCGGCGCTTGGGTGCCGTGTTAGGATACGCGACGTGAGCGCACTGCCGTTTCTGATCGGGACCCTGGGCGTGATGATAATCGCGTACCGGTACTACGGCGCCTTCCTGGCGGCGCGCGTGGTCATGCTCGACGACCGCAGGGTCACGCCGGCGTACACGCTCCGGGACGGCACGAACTACCACCCGACGAACCGCTGGGTCCTCTTCGGCCACCACTTCGCCGCGATCGCGGGGGCGGGGCCGCTGATCGGTCCCGTCCTTGCGGCCCAGTTCGGATTCGCGCCGGGCTTCCTATGGATGGTGGCGGGCGCCGTGCTGGGCGGCGCGGTCCACGACTTCATGATCCTGGTGGCGTCGATCCGGCGGAAGGGCCGGTCGCTGGCCGAGATCGCGCGCGCGGAGGTGAGCCCGCTGGCGGGGCTGTCCGCGTCGATCGCGATCCTGCTCATAATCATCATGGCGCTGGCCGGGCTCGGGCTCGCGGTCGTGAACTCGCTCCGCGAGAGTTCCTGGGGCACTTTCACGATCGCGTGCACGGTTCCCATCGCCCTGTTCGTGGGGCTCTGGATGTACCGGATCCGCCCCGGCCGCATCCTGGAAGCCAGCCTGCTGGGGGCGGTCGCCGTGTTCGCCGCCGTGTTCCTCGGCCACCTCGTCCCCGGGTCCCGGCTGGCCCCGTGGTTCACGCTATCCCACAACGGCATCATCGTCTCGATCGCCGTGTACGGGTTCATCGCGTCGGTCCTGCCGGTCTGGCTGCTCCTGTGCCCCCGGGACTACCTCTCGTCCTGGGTCAAGATCGGGGTCGTGCTGGCGCTAATCGTCGGCGTGGTCGTGGTAGCCCCGGTGCTCCATATGCCCATGGTCACCGAGTACGTGCATGGGGGCGGGCCTATCGTGCCGGGCCACGTCTTTCCCTTCGTCTTCATCACGATCGCGTGTGGCGCGATCTCGGGGTTTCACGCGCTCGTCGCTTCCGGCACCACGCCGAAGATGCTGGGCCGCGAGACGGACGCGCTGCCGATCGGGTTCGGCGCGATGCTGGTCGAGGGCGTGGTCAGCGTCGTCGCCCTGATCGCCGCGTGCTCGCTCCATCCGGCCGACTACTTCGCGATCAACGTGAGCGCGGAGAAGTTCGCCACCCTGGGGCTGACGCCCGTGAACCTCGCGGACCTCTCGGCGCAGGTCCAGGAGCAGATCGCGGGGCGGCCCGGCGGAGCGGTCTCGCTCGCCGTCGGGTTCGCCCAGATCTTCGCCGGGCTCCCGGGGATGCGGGGGCTCATGTCGTACTGGTACCACTTCGCGATCATGTTCGAGGCGTTGTTCATCCTCACCACGATCGACACCGGCACCCGGGTGGCGCGGTTCCTCCTCCAGGAGTTCGGCGGGAGGGTCTGGAAGCCGTTCGGGCGCACTGACTGGATGCCCGGCACGCTCCTCTCCTCCTTCCTGGTCGTGTTCGCGTGGGGGTTCTTCATCTGGACCGGCAGCATCTCGACGATCTGGCCCATGTTCGGCTGCGCGAACCAGCTCCTGGCCACGGTCGCGCTCGCCGTGGCGACCACCGCCCTCATCAACGCGGGGAAGGCCCGCTACGCCTGGGTCACGGCGGCCCCGTGCGCGTTCATGACCGTGACGACGCTGGCGGCCGGGTGGCTCAACATCACGGACAACTTCCTGCCCCTCGCTTTGAGGTCGCCCGAGAAGGCGTTCATGGCCTGGCTCAACACGGCACTGACAGTGGTGATGATGGCGTGCGCGGTCCTGATCCTGGTCGAGGCCGCGCGCCGCTGGTGGCGGGTGCTGGGCTCGGGGCGCCGGGTGCGGGAGCGGCTCTACGGCACCGCCGGGGACGCCTCCGGCCGCCGGAACCGCGCCTCCGACGATCTGCCGGACCTCGAAGACTGAGGTGACGCCGGCCTGAGCCGGGCCTGACCAGGGGGGGGTAGATCCGCCCCTACTGTCGGGGGCGCCACCGCCCCAACGGCAATCGCGCAGTGCCGTTCCAGTATGGTTCCGTGGCCGGCACACTCCATGCACCATGGATTCCGGATGCCTGTCTACGACCCATCCATGTTCCATATCCTTGACATCCAACCCCGGCTGCACGACGATATCAGCAGTTTCATGAGGAGCAGGATGTGGGGAGCACTTCGGATTGCGGTGTCCGCCGCCTGGTTCGTACTTTCGTTGCCGATCCCTGCCGGAGCGGACGCCTGGGATCCCGGCGACGATGTCGGAACCGGCGCGACGGTCCTGACGCTGACCACCACCTACCAGACCCATCCATCCCACACGCTGGGCGCGACGGATACGGAGGACTGGTACCAGTTCTCGGCTATCGCGGGCTACACGTACACGTTCAATACCATGGGCGGTACGGGGAACAGTTACGGGGAGCTGTTCGCCAAGAATAATGGAACCCAGCTTCAGGTGTCGGACGACGACAGCATGGGCGGCCAGCAGTTCGGGTTCGTCTATCTGGCGGCCAAGACCCAGGTGTACTACGTTCGCGTCATGACGAACCCGGCCGGCGGCGTCTGGTCGGGGGATCTGGCCTACTGGATCGCGTCGCCACTGGTCGGCGCCGCGGCGGTGACGCCATCGTCGGTGACGGAGGGCCAATGGATCACCGTCTCGTTCACGGTCACGAACACGGGGCCTTCCTCGATCACCGGAATCGTGCCCACCGTCATCCCGCTGCCGAGCACGGCCACGCTCACCCTGGAATCCGGCCCTGTGCCCCCGGGACCCGTCACGCTGGCTTCGGGCGCCGCCCAGACGTTCAATTGGACCTACAGCACGACCGGAAACACCTGGGCCCAGGTGATTGGGTTCGCCTTCGGGACCGACGCCGGCCTGGCGCAATCGGTGAACGGGATCGCGGTCGCTTCGTATACCATCACGGGGGCGGCGCGGCTCGCGAGCGCCCTGGCTGTCACCCCCGATCCCGCGGCGGTGGGGAGCTGGATCCAGGTCGTGCTCTCGGTCACGAACACGGGAGGGAGGGCCGCGAACGGGGTGACGCCGGCGTTGCAGATCAACCAGGGAGGAGCCGCGCTGGTCCTCGAGGGCGGTCCGGTCCCCGCCGGTCCGCTGGTCCTTCCCCCGGGGGGCGCGCAGTCCTTCACGTGGACGTACAGCGTGTCGGGAGCCGGGACGATCTCGTTCACGGGAACCGCCACGGGGACCGATGCGGGGTCGGGGTTCGCCGTGTCCGCGGCATCGACGGTACAACTGAACAGCACGCTGACCCTCGGGGAGGCCGTGGACAATACCCCGCTCGTCTGGACCACGGGCGGGTCCGCCAACTGGTTCCCCGAGACCGGTATCACGTTCTTCGGCGGCGACGCGGCCCAGAGCGGGGACATCGACGATTTCCAGAGCTGCTTCCTCCAGACGACGGTGACCGGGCCGGCCACCCTGACGTTCTATTGGCGGGTGGATTCGGAATTCAATTTCGATTACCTGACGTTCCTGATCGACGGGACGCCGCAGGCGGGGGCGATCAGCGGCAGCGTGGCGTGGACGCAGAAGACGTTTGCGATACCGGCGGGGGCGCATACGCTGCGTTGGCAGTACTCGAAGGACGGGAGCGTGACGACCGGGGCGGATGCGGGCTGGGTGGACCAGGTCGTCTACGCGCCAATGATCCTGACGACCGCGCTCGCGGTCGCCCCCGCGTCGCCCGTCAGGGGACAGTGGGCGCAGGTGGTGCTCACGGTGACGAATGTGGGAAGCGCGAACGTGACCGGGGTGGTCCCCGCGATCCAGCTCAACGCCGGGGCGGGGCTGGTGGTCTATGAGAACGGTCCGTCGCCGGCCGGCCCGCTGACGATCGTCCCGGGGGCGTCCCAGAGCTTTACCTGGACGTACTCGGCGTCCGGAATCGGGATCGTGGACCTAACCGCCACGGGGAGCGGGACGGACGCGGGCACCGGCAGTCCGGCTTACGCGGCGGCGACCCGGACGATGACTATCGTGACCCCGGCGCAGTTGGCGGCCTCGCTGGCCGTCGCCCCGGCGGTGGTCCCGGCCGGCCAGTGGTTCACGGTGCGGCTGACCGTCACGAACACGGGCGGCGCCGGCGCCTCGGGGCTCATGCCGTTCATGAGCGTCAACAACGGGGCCGCCCTCGTCGTGGCGCAGGGGAGCGCGGTGCCACCGGGACCGCTGAGCCTCGCGGCGGGGGCGGCGCAGACCTTCGTGTGGACGTTCAGCGCGAGCGGGGCGGGCCCGGTGGCGTTCACGGCGACGGCGGTTGGTGCCGACGCGGTCCTTGGCACCCCGGTCGCGGCTGCCGCGACCGGCGGTGCCGCGCTCACTTCGCTTCTGGCGGTATTGACGGCGAGCCCCGGGTCGGTCGTCACCGGCCAGTGGTTCCAGATCGCGCTCACGGTGACGAACGCGGGCGGCTTCAACGTGACCGGAGTCGTGCCCGCGGTGCAGATCAACGCGGGCTCGGCGCTCGTGGTTCCCGAGGGCGGGCCCGTGCCGCCGGGGCCGGTGACGCTCGTCCCGGGCGGGGCGCAGACGTTCGTGTGGACGTACAGCGCCTCGGGTGCCGGGACGATCTCGTTCACCGCGACGGCTGGGGGGACCGACGCCGGGTCGGGCACCCCGGTCGCGGCCGCCGGGACCGTCGCCGTGACGTCGACCACCGGGCCGACGGGCCTGCCGTTCGTGGACGATTTCAGCACCAACAAGGGGTGGACCTTCGGAACGGAATGGAGCCGGGGTTCGGCCACGACCTCGTCGGGCCAGTCCTCGGGGTTCCCCGATCCGGCGACGGACACTTCGCCGGGCGCGGACAACATGATCATCGGGGCCGTGATCGGCGGCAACATCACGACGGTGCTGCACGGGTACTACTACGCGACCTCGCCCGTTATCGACACGACGAGCGCGTCGAACCTCACGCTGACGTTCCAGCGGTGGCTGAACTCGGACTACACGTCGTGGATGACGAACACCGTGGAGGTCTTCAACGGGGTCTCGTGGGTCACCGTCTGGATGTCCGGCGGCTCCCCGGCGGTCCAGGATGCCGGATGGACGCGGCAGACGTACGATGTGAGCGCGTACGCGAATGCGGGCTTCCGGGTGCGGTTCGGGCACACCGTCGGCGCAGGCGGGGCGTGGGTGACGTCGGGATGGAACGTGGACGACGTGATGGTGTATGTTCCCTCCCTGCGGGCGGCGGCGGCGGTCGCGCCGTCCCCGGCATTCGTCGGACAGTGGGTGCAGGTGGTGCTCTCGGCCACGAACACCGGCTCGGCCGCACTCAGCGGCGTAGCGCCGTCGCTCCAGGTCAACAGCGGCGCGGCGCTGGTCGCGTACCAGTCCGGTCCCGTGCCGGCGGGGCCGGTGGGTCTCGCGGTGGGCGCGAGCCAGGCCTTCACCTGGACGTACAGCGTGTCCGGGGCGGGCACGGTCAACCTGACGCTTTCCATCACCGGCTGGGATGCCGTGTTGGGCGGCACGACCTTTACCGCTTCCACGGTGGCGCTCACGACCATCCAGCCGGCCCGGCTCCGGGGGTCGCTGAGCGCGGTGCCCGCCACGGTGTCTCCGGGCCAGTGGACGCAGATCCGGCTGACCGTGACCAACACGGGCGGGGCCAGCGCGACGGGGGTCCTGCCCGCCCTCCAGGTCAACACCGGCGCGGGGTCCGTTGCCTACCAGTCCGGGCCGGTCCCGGCGGGGCCGGTTACCCTGGCCGCCGGAGCGGCGCAGACCTTCGTGTGGACGTACAGCGCGAGCGGGGTGGGGAGCGTGCTGTTTACCGGGACGGCCACCGGAGTGGATTCCGGCACGGGCGCGTTGCTGACGAGCACCCCGGTGGCCGCGGTCGGCCTCACCATCAACGCGCTGCGGGGCGTGGCTACGGTCGTCCCGTCCACCGCGCCGGTCGGGAGCTGGTTCCAGCTCGCCCTCACGGTGACGAACGCGGGCGTCTCCAACGTGACCGGAGTCGTGCCCGCGGTGCAGATCAACGCGGGCTCGGCGCTCGTGGTTCCCGAGGGCGGGCCCGTGCCGCCGGGGCCGGTGACGCTCGTCCCGGGCGGGGCGCAGACGTTCGTGTGGACGTACAGCATGTCCGGCTTCGGCACGATCGCCTTCACGGCGACCGCCACCGGCACCGACACGGGATCCGGGCTGGGGGTCTCGGTCTCCGCGTCGGCGACCGTTGCGGGCGCCCTGACGCTGGGGGAGGCGGTGGACAACGTCCCCCTGGTCTGGACGACGGGGGGAAGCGCGAACTGGTTCCCCGAGACCGGTATCGCGTACTTCGGCGGCGACGCGGCGCAGAGCGGGGATATCATCGATTCCCAGAGCTGCTATCTCCAGACGACGGTGGCGGGGCCGGGCACGCTGACGTTCTACTGGCGAGTTGACTCGGAGTCCGGGTTCGACTACCTGACGTTCCTGATCGACGGGACGCCGCAGGCGGGGGCGATCAGCGGCAGCGTGGCGTGGACGCAGAAGACGTTTGCGATACCGGCGGGGGCGCATACGCTGCGTTGGCAGTACTCGAAGGACGGGAGCGTGACGACCGGGGCGGATGCGGGCTGGGTGGACCAGGTCGTCTACGCGCCAATGATCCTGACGACCGCGCTCGCGGTCGCCCCCGCGTCGCCCGTCAGGGGACAGTGGGCGCAGGTGGTGCTCACGGTGACGAATGTGGGAAGCGCGAACGTGACCGGGGTGCTGCCGGCAATACAGGTCAACGCCGGGGCGGGGCTGGTGGTATACGAGAACGGTCCGACCCCGGCCGGCCCGCTGACGCTGGCCCCGGGGGCGTCCCAAAGCTTCACCTGGACGTACTCGGCGTCCGGGTTGGGATCCGTGAACCTCACCGCCACCGGGAGCGGGACGGACTCGGGCAGCGGGAGCCCGGTCTTCAGCGCGGCGACCCGCGCGCTCTCGATCGTCCCGCCGGCCCAGTTGGCAGCGTCGCTGGCCGTCGCCCCGGCGGTGGTCCCGGCCGGCCAGTGGTTCACGGTGCGGCTGACGGTCACGAACACGGGCGGCGCCGGCGCCTCGGGAGTCATGCCATTCATGAACGTCGACGGCGGGGCCGCTCTCGTCGTGGCGCAGGGGGGCGCGGTGCCGCCGGGGCCGGTTGCGCTCGCGGCGGGGGCGGCGCAGACCTTCGTGTGGACGTTCAGCGCGAGCGGGACGGGCCCGGTGGCGTTCACGGCGACGGCGACGGGCACGGACGCGGTCCTTGGCACCCCGGTCGTCGCCGCCGCATCGGGCGGCGCGACGCTCACCTCGCTGCGGGCGGTGCTGACGGCGACCCCCGGGTCGGTCGTCACCGGCCAGTGGTTCCAGATCGCGCTCACGGTGACGAACGCGGGCGGCTTCAACGTGACCGGAGTCGTGCCCGCGGTGCAGATCAACGCGGGCTCGGCGCTCGTG
>CAKKQC010000034.1 GCA_919901855.1 bacterium
GGAAGGTGTGGGAGACCGTGCTGGCGGGGACGCCGAACGCGGTGTCGGGCGCCGGTGACGTCGTGTACGTGGGCACTAGGCAGGGCACGGTGGTGGGGCTGCGGCTCTCCGACGGCGCGAAGCTCTGGAGCGCGGCGCCGGGACACGGCGTGATCGACGGGGTGGGCGTGTCGGGCGGGCGGGTGCTGGTTACGGCGGGGACGTGGGTGGGATCGCTCCTGCCGGCGCCTGACGCGCCTGACCAGCTCGCGCTGGGCAAGGACGGGAAGAACAGCCGTCTCACGTGGGCGGCAACGCAGCCCAACGGCTCGGCGATCAGCGCGTACCGGGTGTGGCGTCGCCGGGGGCAGAGCGTGGCGATGCTGGGGACGGTGACCACGCCGGGATTCGGCGAGCCGCTCGTGGCGGGCGAGGTCGGGTACCAGGTGACCGCGATCGCGGCGAACGGGGCCGAGAGCGGACGGAGCGTGGAAGTGACGCTGGCGAAGGGCGAGCCGCTGCTGCGCAAGCTGGCAGTGGGACCTCTGCCGCTGGACCCGCGGACGGGCACGCTCACGGTCACGTTCGACCTGCGGGAGACGGCGCGGATCACGTGGATGGTCGTGGACGCCGAGGGCCGCGCGGTCACGGACGAGCGTACGGTCTCGGCAGCGGCGGGCGCGGGGTCCGTGATCTGGGACGGCCGGAACCGGACGGGCGCGCCGGCGGAGCCGGGCGTGTACCGGGTGACGCTGAAGGCGACGGCGGCGTCCGAGACCGACGCGCAGGCGCACGCGGTGCCCGTGCTCTGGGGCGCGGGCGCGGGATCGCCGACCGGTCCGCTGGCGGGCCCGGCGAGCGGCGGCGGGGCATCCGCGGCGGGAACGGGCGGCGGTGCGCCGTCCGGCGGCACGAGTGCCGGAGGCGGGGGAGCCGCGTCCACGTGGGGTGGCACGGGTAACAACGGGGTGCGCGACCACGGGGTCGGCGAGGGCCGCGATGGGGCGGGACAGGGCAACGGCCAGGGCTCGGACAAGGGGCAGAAGCGATGAATAGTCGTTGGGCGGCACTGAGTCTGACGGCGAGTCTCGCTGCGGCCGGAACCGTCCAAGCACGACCACCGATGAACGCTCTTGTTCTGTTGAACGCGCAGGACATGCGCACGGCCTTGCATGTGATCTCGCGGATGAAGGATATGGGGGTCGAGGTCCGAGTCGCGACCCCGCCGCTGGCGGCTATGGTCTACCTCAGCCAGGAAGCCTCCGAGCGGCTGAAGAACTCGGTGGACGAGCTTGGCATCATCAGCATTGACCGGGAGAGGATTCCGGAGAAGAGGCTGAAGAAGCTTGCCGGGGATGCGGCTCAGATCGCTGGAGCGTGGAACAGAATCCTGGATGCTCGCCGTCTTGACGAGCACGGTGGTCGAGGACGGCCGATCGCCAAGCTCTACCCGGATGCGTTTGTCCCGCCTCCCTCTACGCTCTCGTTTTCGAGGACGATCCCCGTCCATAGTCCCCCTTGGGGTTCGCAGTGGCCGGATACGAGCGAGTATCTGCTTGCCGACCCACGGAAACCCATAAGCGTCATGGTTGCGTTGATCCTACCGGAGAGCAATGGCAATGCGGAGGATTGGACGATGACGGGTACGATATTCACTGATGGCTGGACAGTTTACGAAGAGGTCGAGGACGGCCTTGATTTCTGGGCGCGCAATGCGCCTGCGTGTGCCCCGCTCACTTTCGGATTGACGACTCCTCGAAGCGCGACCACGTCTGTAGAGCCGATCTCGCTCAGGGCCACTGGGCCGGCAGGAGGGTGCTTGGGTCAGGAGGACCTCTGGATAGGTGAGATCATCTCCCAGATCTGCCCGGGGTGTCCGGGGCCCTCATACATGGACAAGGTCCGGCAGTACGATGACGCTTGGAGATTGACTGTCGATTCGGACTGGGCTTATACGATCTTCGTCGTGAACAGCCACAATGATCCGGACAACAGCTTCGCGCCCTTGCCGGCGGGTCCTCCCTGCAACAGTGCGGCCCTATTCGCGTACGCTTACCTCGGGGGGCCATTCCTCGTGATGACTTGGGGCAACGACGGCTACGGCATCACCTGGATGGATGCGGTCGTGGCGCACGAGACAGGCCACATCTTTTATGCTCTCGACGAGTATTGTTCGGCGAGTTCCCCCGCTGAGACCTCGGGCTATCTCAACGTGGCTAACGGGAATCACCAATTGGCGTTTCCTGGAGTTTGTCCGACGGACTACTCGTGTCCCGCGAATCCTCCCACATACGGGGTGTGTTGCATCATGCGGGGACAGACGGACTCATTCACGTCGAACGGCATCTGCGACTTCACGCTGGGTCAGATAGGGTGGCGCGATGCCGATAGCGACTCCATCATGGACATACTGAACAAGCCGCCGGATGCCCACTTCACCTTCACGGATCCATCGGTCATAGACGGATCGGTCCGACCAGCGCTGGTTCGTCAGACCGCGCGCATAACGGGGGTGGCGACCTGTGGCACGATCTACAATGACAATCCGTACCCAGGTGGTTCACATCCATTAGGACTCAGGGACAACATGACCGTGAGCCGGGTCGTGGACGTTACCTACAGCGTGGATGGGGGGCCCATCTTGCCGGCGTTCGCGTCGGACGGATTCTTCAGCAGTGGCCAGGAAGCATTCTACTTCGATATTGCATTCCCAGCCCCAGGAACCCCATACGTGCTGGAGGTCCGTGCCGGCTGCAACGCCGGCTGTCAGGGCGCGACCATCTACGGGTCTTCCGTGTCCGCGTCGGTTTATACTCTCCCGATGCCGGCGGCCTGCCCGTGACGCTCCCGCGTTCGCCGCGACGCTCCCGTTGGTGTGCGGCCGTGTTGGCTACGGTCGTGGCCATCTGGCCATTGCGTGTCGCGAGTGCCGATCATGGCATCCGGGGGGATGGAGCCGCGTTGGCTGCTATCAGCCGACTCGGAGAGAACACCCGGGCGATCTCGCATATGTCCTTTCGTCACGTGCTCCGTGTCGTATACAGATCAAACACCACCGCTTTCGAACGTGAGCAGTATCGGATCAACCTGGTCGACTACGATCGGGCGAGTCAGGAGATCCGGGTGGAGTACTTGGCGCCCTACTCGCGTGTCGAGGACTACGGGGCAGAGGGAGCATTGCCGGCGCCTCCTACCAAGGACGTGTTCACGGGTTTCACGCTTTGGGCCCTCAATCCTGAGTTGCAGGTTGCCAACTGGCGGTTGACCCTGGGGGCGTCACCGTCGAATGGGATGGTCATTGTGATCGGCCGGGCTCCAGCGGACCAGATACCGGCGTCCGGATACGCTCCGCACTGGGAAGCCATGGTCGATCAAGTGCGCAACAGACTGATCAGCGTGACGCACTTCGCCGATTCCGGGGAGATCGAAAGGACGATCGGACTGGAGTCCTACCAGTCATTCGCCAATGGCCGGGCTGTTCTGCCGCTCCGGGTGCGCGGGCGGGAGTTCGCCCGGCTCAACCGGCTGGAGACGATCGATGATTTCAGCGAGATGCTAGTCCAAACGGGCGTGGTGGGGAAGAAGCGGTGAGAGGCGCGCCGATTCCACACGAAGTCCGCTGGAAGTCCTGGTGGGTGGTTGCCGCCATGGCAGCGGGACTCGCCGGCAATGCGGCCCTCGGCGCTGATTGGGAGAAGTTCCGTTTCGATTTCTTCAACAGGGCGAGAAACCCGACCGAAACACTCCGGCCACCCCTCGACCTCATCTGGTGCGCTCCATTGCCCGGGCAGAGCGGGAGTCTGACCTCGTCTCCTGCGGTTGTCGGTTGTGCGCTGTTTGTGGTTGATGCAAATGGTTCTCTGCATGCTCTGGATGCCAACAGCGGAAGTCCTATCTGGACATTCGCGCCGGGAATGCTGGGCACTCCGGGATTCGGCCCGGATGAGCAGGGATCTGCGCGTAAAGGACGCTCATCTCCTGACGCGCCTGTCGGGAATGACCGTGTCTACTACGCAGTCGGCTACAAGGTGTTTGGTGTTCGACGCGATCTCGCTGACGCTTGGACGTTTACGGGCACACTTGGAAGAGTCGTGCACGGTTTCTACAGTTCGCCCGCCGTAGACTGTAGCCGTGACGAGCTCTGGATCGGGGGCGACGGCATATACAAGCTCCACGCGAGCACAGGAACTCCCTACATCAATGGACACTATGATGGGTTGAGTGATGGGTTCTTTCTCGATATCTGGCACAGTTCGCCCCTCTTGCTTGATGAGCAGGTGGTGATCGGGGCAGGTAGCCTTGTCATCTCAGTTGATCGTTGCACTGTCCGAAAGCGGTGGTATGTGAACCCAGGGGGGATTGTCATGGCAACCCCCGCCTACGATCCCGTCAGGCAAAGGATTCTATTTGGCACCCTTTCATCGGCAGGCGATGGCCGCCTCTACTGCGTGGATCCTTCCGGAATCGTAGTCTGGTGGGCGGATGCGGGCAACCAGTGGGCGGGGCCGGTGCTGGAAACGGACAATCCCGATCCCAATAGCGGTACCGCGTACATACAGACGGGGGGCCTCGGGGGGAGTCCCACCGCTTTCGGCATGCGCGCGTACATCGTCAATCCTGCCGGCCCAACCGGTCTCCCGACATGGACGATGGCGAGACTCGAGCTTGGCTTCAACTGGGAATCGTCGCCCAGCTTGGTGGGCAATTCCGTTGACGGCGTCCTCTACGCCGCGAGCGATATCTCCTACATGGTGACATTTCGGGCCAGTGATGGGCTTCCCGCTGTTCCCGCAGATGTTCTGGGCGTGAATGGAAACATCAACGCGCAACCGACTCCGGCGAACGGCTTTGTCTATGTTTACGACGATGCCGGGAAGATAGTGGCCTATTCTTCTCCGGGATATGTGCCACCGGTCGTTGGTTGCTCGCTGACCCAGACCGGCATGGCTCCATGCTTGCGTCCGCCTCCTCCGTTGGGAGCATACCTCTCGACATCTTCCACGGAGCTCTGCGCCGGTTCCGATTTCCTTGTGGTGCTGACTCTCACGAACGGCGGGACAGCCCAGATCGACAACGTCGGAGTAGCATCGTTCGCCATAATTGGCCCCCCCGCCGCTCTGGTGAAATCGGGACCTTCGCCCGCGCTGCCGGTGACCATCCTTCCGGGAGAGTCGCGGTCATTCACTTGGACAGTTGCGGGAACTGCTCCGGGCGGCTGGATTTCCATCAGTGTGACTGTCGCGGGACAGGAGTCGTGCACAAGTGAACCATTCCTTGTCGGTCCCCTCTCTACGGCATCGATATTCATCGAGGCCGGAGTGTTGAGTGGAGTGCTCGCTGCCCCTGCGTCGGTGGCAAAGGGCGACACCTTCGAGCTCGTGTTCACCGTTTCGAGCGTGGGATCCTCAACGGTGTTCGGGATCACGACCCAGGCCTGGGTGGTATCCGGACCGGGAACAGTGGTCTTCGTGGCGGGACCCTCGCCGGCCGGGCCGCTGGATCTGCCGCCGGGCACCTCGCAGTCCTTCACCTGGTCCGTGTCTGCCACGGGGTCCGGGCAGGTGTGCTTCTCGGCAACGGCGGAGGGGGTGGCCTGTGGTGGAGTGGCGGTATCCGCCACATCCGGGGTTTGCGTGAAAATTCCCCAGGCACCCGTCGCGACGCAGTGCGAATGGCCCCAGTTCCATCACGATGGGGCGCACACGGGCTTGACGGACTGCGATACATGCCCCTGGATGGAACTGAAATGGTCAAGGACCCTGAGTTTGCGGAAGAAGGCCGATGAGTTCACTTTCGCGTCACCGATCGTCGCTGCGGGCAAGGTCTTTGCGGGCGCGATGGACGGGCAACTGCTCGCCTGCGACGCGGTCACGGGGGCGCCCGTGTGGGCGTATCCGGTTGGGGCGAATCCGATCCAGTCCGCCGCCGCCGCCGTCACCTTTACGGATGGCCTCACGGTGGTTGTCGTGGGAACTTCGACGGGGCTTGCCGGGATCGACGCAGGGACCGGAATCCTGCTCTGGACTGCGACCCTGACCGGAGGCATCAACCGTGGTTCGCCGACGATGGTGGGGGGTGTGGTGTATGCCGCCTCGGTCGGCGGAGTCGCGGCGGGCATCGACGCCCGAACCGGCGCGATCTTCTGGTCGAACACGTTGTTGGGATTGGGCGTGGATTGCTCGCCCGCCTACGGTAACGGCTCGCTATTCATTCTGCGGAGCGGGATCAACAATACGGACGTCCTGAAGCTCGATGCGGTTTCTGGGGTCCTTCAGGGCATTCTCAGCCTGACCGACGGGCCTACAAGTTCTTCTCCCGCGTATGGGCAGGGCCGCGTGTTCTTCGGCTGTGACAGGGGTGTCTTCTATGTTGTCGATGCCGCGTCGATGTCCTTGGTCTGCAGTCCGTCTTTCAAGGTGCCGAATCCGCCCATCGTCTTCTCTACCCCAGCCGTTAGCGGCTCGTCTATCTACGTGGGAGCGGCGGACCCGGCGATGAAGAACGCGGATGGGGGAATCTGGACCTTCGACAACGGGATGGTTCCGCCCTGTACCATGACGCACGTATACCCGGCGGTTGATGGAGCGGACGTCTTCAGCTCGCCCGCCCTGGGGTGGGACGATGCGATCTTCTTCGGGGTCGACCGGCTCAAGAAGGTGTCCGGCGCCAGCCTGCTCGGCATTGATCGATCGGGTTCTTCCATGTTCGGTTTTGCGGTGCCCGCCGGTTTCACGGCGCGGGGATCTCCCGCGATCGCGAACGAAATGGTCTACTACACCGCCGCGACCGGAACGAAGGCGAAGGCAGGCGTGCTCGTTCTATACGCCTTCGGCCCGGTGCCGTTCCGTCCCCCGTTTGCGTTGACGGCAGTCCCCGATCCGACGGACTGCAACGTCAAGCTCTGTTGGCAGATGGGGACGCAGTCGTGCCCATTGCCGACGACGATGAGGGTGTACCGAAGCACGACCCCGGGTTTTGTTGTGAATGCTCCATCGACCGACCTTGTGGCCGATCTTCCGCCTATGGCGGCGACGTGCTTCACCGATACGAGCGTTACCGCGGGGATCACCTACTACTACCGGGTCTGCACGTCGCAAACAAGTTGGGGTCCGCCGATTATTCTGCCCTTCAACTGGTTCTGCTCCAACGAGATTTCGGTCACCATGCAGCCTGTCTTGGCACCACCGGTGATCGTCGGGATTGGGGCCGGAACGACCCTGACGGCCACGGTCTTCTGGGATGCGCCGAATGTGCCATGCCACGACGAATGCACGCGATACATCATCTTCAGGAGCACGGTGCCCGGACAACGTGGCATTCTGGTGGGCTCCGTGGTCGGCAGCGTCTCCATGTTCGTGGATCCGGATCCCATCCCGGGCGAGGTTAACTGCTACATCGCGGTCTGCGAGAATATCGCGGGCACCGTGAGCGCGGATTCAGCGCCGTTCTGCACCCGCATACCACCAAAGTGTCCAGGCGGATTCCTGATCGGCATCGTTCCTTTCCAGCTCTGTGAGGTGGATCTGTGTTGGGATGCGGCACGGTGTCCGCACAACGTGACGGGTTACCGGCTCTACCGTGCGACGTATTCTCCCGTACCGATGGACGTGCCGATCGTCGAGGTCGGGACGCCGGGGACCACGTGCTACGTGGACCGGGATGTCACCGCGGGCCGCACGTACTACTACCGCGTCTGCGCGGTCATCCCCACGGGGGAAGACGTGGGATGCGCGGATGAGATCGCGGTTACCGTGATCCAGACAACCACGCCACCATCGCTCAATCCACCCAGCTTGCTTCCTGGCGGCAAGGTGGATTTGTCGTGGGGAGCGCCTGATCCGATGTGCGCCCTGGGCTGTACGAACTACGTTATCTACCGAAGCTCGATGCCGGGATGGCGGGGGGACGAGATCGGCCTCTTCAGTTCCACCGCCACCAATTTCATCGATACCCCGCCGGTGATTGCGGGGACGTTCTACTGTTACTCGATTCTCTGCCTGGACGACAAGGCCACGCCGGACCGGGTCTCGAACCAGGAGTGCGTCTACGTCTATCCGACGCCGCCGCCGTGCCCGGGCTGGTTCACGGCGTTGCCCGGGATCGGAGGGCTCTGCGACATCAAGCTCTGCTGGAACGCGGCGAACTGCGGGCCGGGAGTGACTGGATTCGTCGTCTACCGCGCCACGTTCTCGGGTGTGCCGCAGATCAATCCGATCCTGACCGGGCCCGTCACGCTGTCGACCTGTTACACGGATTCCGACGTCACGCCTGGTGTCCCGTACTATTACCGCATCTGCTACGTCCGCGCCGACGGTTCGTACGAGGGCTGCACGGACGAGGTCTGGACTTCCATCGTGGCCAAGGTGGTCTTGCCGCCGACGATAGGCGTTGTACGACGGCAAACCAACGGCTCGATCTACGTGAGCTGGTCTCCGCCGCGCACGGGGGAGTGCATCGAGGCCTGCTCCACGTACGCGATCTTCCGCAGCACGGGGACATGGTGGCCCGATGACGAACTGGTTCGCGTGGGTGGCGGCACGACCTACTATGTCGATACGCCGCCGAACCTCCCGGGCGTCATGTACTGCTACGGCGTGGCCTGCGTTTCCGGCGCCGAGGAGGAGAGTCCGCGATCCGACGGAATCTGCCTGGCGCCGCCGTGTCCGGGGGAGCTAACGGCGGTCGCCGTGGGGGGCGAGTTCTGCGGCGTCGGGCTCTGCTGGGCGGGAGGGACGTTCTGTATGCGGCCAGTAACTGCCTTCGTCGTCTACCGCAATTCTTTCCCAGGCGTCCAGTTGTCCAATCCCATCTCGGGTACGACCATGGTGACCTCGGGATGCTACACGGACTACGCCGCGAGTGCGGGCGTCAGGTACTACTACCGCGTCTGCGCGCTGACGGATGGGTCAACCACCGCTTGGTGCGCGGACGAGATCGACCTGGAAATGGAAGGCGTCCAGGTGGCGCCGAACCTTGAGGATGTGAAGGTCTTGCAGGATGGCAGTCTCCAGCTCTCGTGGTCGCCTCCCGTGTTGCGGTGTGGAGTTCCATGCACGGTCTACGCGATCTACCGTGCGACCGCAGGGACCGTCCCGTATATGATCGCGCTCATCGACTCGAGCACAAGCACATGGATTGACACGAATCCCGTACCGGGAGAGACGAACTGCTATGGCATGTGTTGTGCCCTGACGGGACTTCCTTGCCCGGTTCGTGTGTGCGCTGTCCCGTCACTGCCATGCATTCCCGTGAGCGCGCCCTGGTGGGCCGAGGTCGGCCACGATGCCAACGCTTCACGCGGGACTCCGATTCCCGGTCCCATCAACGCCAACTTCGCCACGATCTTCACGGCTTCGGCTAGAATCGCTGGTCCGGTAGCTACGGCCGAGGGCTACATGGTTTTTGGCGATCTTGCGGGAATCTTCTACATTCTGAACCCCGACTTCTCCGTGAAGTGCGAATATCAAACCGGCGGGGCGATCCGGTTCGCTCCTGCGGTGGATGTGTACGCCAAGAAGATCGTCGTCGGGTCGGATGACGGCTATCTCTACCAATTCGACTATGCCTGTGGCTTGGTGAAGACATTGCACGTGGGTCGGCTTCGGAGCCCGGTTATTGTGGATTGCGGTCGCGGTGGCGGATGGTGGGGCGACACGGATGGTGGAGTAATCCAGATCTGTCGTGATTTCAGCTGTTCGACGGTCATTGCGCCGGCCGGGTGCCGGAATTGCGGCAATGGCGGGGGTGGTGGAGGCGGCGGTCCTGCGGGTGGTTGGGGGGACGGCGGGGGAATCCTGCCCTTGTACGGCGGGATCATCAGACGCTGGTGCGACGCGAACAGGTGCTACATCGAATCCTGGGACAGGACCGGTCTCAGAGGTTCCTATACCATCACCGGGGGGAATCAGGAAGGATGGATCTCGATCGTCGAGAACGGATCTGGGACGTCGTTCCTCATCACTCCGGGGCCGCAGTGCGTCCTGGCAATCGAACTGCCGAGCTTCGAGCTGAAGTGGAGGGTTCCCATCCCCAGCGGTCCTCCAGCCGTTCAGGGATGCCATATCTATCTCTGGAGAGATTCGACCGTCACCGAAGTTGACTGTCAGGGAATTGTGCAGAGGGAGATTCCTTGCGGCCCGCGCATAAGGGCTCCGATCGTGGCGTCCGGGACCCTGATCTACGTACCTCAGGATGGAGGCTTCACTATCATCGGGGCGGATCGAACGTTCATTCCGTTCCCCTGGAAGACCCCTTCGGCGCCTATCATGACGTGGGTGCCCTGGTTCGACTGGTGGTGGCTGATGTGGTGTGTCCCAGACGGCGAGAATCTAATCGGCATCTGGCGGTTCCCGGGGTGGCCGCAAATGCCGCAGGCGCAGTTGGGGTTTGGATCCATTCAGTTGTCATGGTTCGTGCCGACGTTATCCTCGTCTCCTTTCCCGCTCGGATCATTCGCTATCCAGCGCGGGGCGTTCCCCGGCGACCCGAATGCCGTATTCCTGCCGGTGGTGCCAGCCTCGCAGACGTCGTTCACCGACAACGATGTGCTGCCGGGGATGACGTATTGCTACACGCTATATGCCATCGACACCGAGGGGAACATAGGCCCTCCGGCAGTGTCGGTCTGCGCAGGCCCTGTGCCAATCTCCCTGGGCTTGGCGGCGACCTTGGACGTGGCGCCGACAGCGGTCTGCGCCGCGGGGAAGGCAGTGGTTTCGCTCACCGTCTCCAACGTGGGCCGCGGTGTGGCGGTGGACGTGACACCGGGAACTCTAGTGGCCAATGGAACCGGGGGGGTGTCGTTCGTTGATGGGCCTTTCCCAACACCTCCGCAGGCCCTGACGGCGGGGGGGGCGGTCGTCTTCTCATGGACATATACAGCGACAACTCTGGGCGCAGTTGTCTTCTCGACGACCGCAACTGGGAGAGACGCCCTGTCGGGCAGTTCGCTGACCACGGGCACCGTGATATCCAACCAGCTGTCGGTGCAGACCCCGGGGTTGCTGGTTTCTCAACTGGCCCTGCCGTCTCAGGTAGGGGTGGGCGAGATGTTCAGTGTTGGCCTGACCGTGACGAACGTTGGGGGTGCGGTGGCGTCAGGTGTCACGCCTGAGATTCAGTTGACCAGTGGAGCAGGGCTGGTCGAAGGTCCTACTGGCCCCTTGCCGTCAGGTCCCATAAGTCTTCTCTCGGGGGCGATGGCGACCTTCGTGTGGTCCTACACGGCGGTGGGGACAGGCACGATCTGCCTCTCCGCCACGGCCAGCGGGGTGACGTGCGGGATGACTTCGGTCGCCGCGGCGGCCAGTGGGTGCACAGCAGTCACGCCGCCTCTTGGTGCTGTTGCGCTGCAGATTACTGCCCCCGCAACTGTCACTGCGGGTTTGAGCTTCACCGTGACCATCACCGCCGTTGATGCGGCGGGATCTGTAGCTCCATCCTATGTGGGTACGGTGCTTCTCACCACAACGGATCCAAGTGCGGCGATTCCCGGGTCAGTTACCTTCACGAGTGCGGATGCTGGCGCCAAGAGGATCCAAGTGACCATGCAGACAGTTGGCATCGTGGCGATCAGGGCGGTGGATGCGACATTGACCAACCTCAAGGCCGAGGCCAGCGTGGCGGTCCTTTGCCCCGTGATCGGAGAGTCGTTGGTGGTGTCCGTTCCCACGCTCGTGTATCCGGGGGTGGAGTTCACGATGACGGTCACGGCGCTGAACTCGAGAGGCAAGGTTGATGCTCGCTTCACGGGGACGGTGACGTTCTCCTCATCGGATCCGATGGCGATCCTGCCGGGGCCATGCACCTTCAGCCGGACTGACAACGGTGTTCGGCTCTTTACGGTGCAGTTCTACTCGCCTGGCGTTCAGCAGCTCGTAGCGTTTGATGCGAGTGGAAGTTGCGGGTTCTCGGGCTATTCATCCGCCAGTGTCATCTCAGACCAGAATGTCGTCATGTGGCCGAATGCCCAATACAACGACATCGACTTCTACGGGTCCGAGGGATGGGTTGTGGGAGGTTTGCCGGGAAGCGACAGCCCGTTCGTGCTGCACCGCGATGGACAGGCGTGGTCGAGGGTCATCGTGTCCATCGTCTCAAGTTGCACGGGCTACTTTGGGACTGCTGTTTCGCTCAGTAGCTCGCAGACGGGATGGATGACAGCGAATGTTATACATACCGGGTGTGCTCAAGACACATCCCGATCCATTCGATATGAGATGAGGGATGGGGCATGGACGATCAATGACGTCAACACAGTCGAGGCCTCGAACATGAAGGGCCTTAGGCTTGTCAGTGAGACTGAAGGATGGGAGGCAACGCTCGCTTGTGCAATATGCGATCCGGCGCAGGCGGAGTCTCGTATCTATCGCCTTTCCGGGACGACGTGGTCTCTCTTCCAGAGTTTCCCGGGCAGCGCTGGCTTCTCAAGGATTCGCTTCGCTCGTGGGCAACCCAACGAGGGCTGGATGCTTGGGTGGCAGCAGCCGTATCACTACAATGGAAGCCAGTGGGCGATGGATACCACTGCTCCGCCGGTCCGGGGATTCTGGATGAACGCTCCAGACGATGTCTGGGCGGGCGGGAATCTCATCAACGAGCTTTGGCATTACGGTGGGTCGTCCTGGACGCCGGTCGCGAGCCCGGCGCCTGATCCGCAATCGGTCATTCTAGGCATTTCCTTCCTCGATCCTGAGCATGGCGTAGGTGTGGGAGGGACGGTGGGGCAGGGAGCGTCGAATCTCCCAGTGGTTCTCGTCTATGGCTGCGGGACGTGGTTATACGTTCCAGTGTCGCCTCCACCGGGATTCCGGCGAATGATTCTCGAGGACGTAAGGATGGTGAGCCCCACCAAGGCATGGGCCATCGGCGAGGTCTCGACTAGGCCCCTCGGAGCGTTGACTCAGGGCGTTGTTATAGGCATCGACCTGCCGGACGTTTCGGCGGGATGTCAGCTTGTTTCCGGGAAGAGCAGCAGGTCATGTTCACCTTCCCGAGCGATATATGGCGGAGCTGTCTCAGCGGCAAGAGGCGCAAACAGTGATCTGGGGGCAAGACGGCGGATTGCGACCAAACCGGTTGTCTTGAGGACAAAGTTCCTGAGCTTGGGCCCGGGGTTCCTTGGCGTCTCCGGGATCCGTCCGCAGCGTGGAGATAGCGCAGGAGGAGGAATCGCCAGACCGAAGAAGGGATCGCCGAAAGAGGAAAGGCATGCGGGCAAGTGGCCTGCTTCCCTGCTTGCCGAGTCCTTGATGTCAGTGGATTCGAAGGATGGCAAGATGCTTTCCATGGAGGTTCTCAGCAGGGGGGGAGATTCCCCGTCTGGGGATGGGCTGTCCGTGGCCAGCCCCTCGACAATAGGGTCTCCTTCAAGAACGCATCAACATTAGATAGATCCGGGTTCTCTCCGGCCCGGTGACATTTTCCACGTTAGAATAGTTCAATGCACGATCTTGCCCTAGATCCGCGCCGGCGGAGAATAAGAGGCTTCACTGTACCGGCGATTTTCCTGCTGGCCTGCATCATCGTGGGTGCCTCACGCCTGCCCAATTCCATGCCGGAGTACGGACGGGCTGTGCGTGCGGTTGCCGATGGGGTTGCGCTTCTGCCGGGGAGAGGTGCGCTGTTCAATCGACTGCTCGAGCACGGGTTACTGCTTGGGTGCTGGCTCTTCGCGTTTCTGGGCTCGATCGGCGCGGGATATCCGGCAGTCCGAATTATCGGCAGAAGGTCGGCGCCTGCAAGTGTCGAAACCGTCGCCTTCTCCGTCATTCTAGGCTGGGCTCTGTCCGGGCTCTGTCTCTTCGGGTTGGCTTTGGCCGGGCTGTTCTTTCAGAGCGTCATCGTTGGATTTGGGGTACTCATTGTGGTCCTGGGCGGTGTTCTCGTGTCCGCGAGACGAGGAGTGCTCCATCTGGCCGTCCTCCGACAATTCCGGGAGGGCCTGCCTGCGTGGATCTGGGCGGTTCTTGCCGGCCTGCCGGCAATCGTTGCCGTGCCGCTGATTCTGGTCCCGCCCATCTATGTGGATTTCTACCAGTACCATATGGCTGCTCCCGCTCACTTCCTGCAGGCGCATCGTTTCGCTACCGAGGGGACTGGGTCGTGGTATCAGGCTCCAATCAATGGTGAAATGCTCAACTCCTTGGCATGTATCTTGGGTAACGACGCGCTTGGTCCCGCCATCGCAGCTCTCCCATACCTCGCCATGTTGGTGCTTCTTGCGCTGTGGATTCTGCAGCAAGGTGGAGGGAGGATGGCTGCGTTCGCGATCGGTACCATCCTCTCGATGAAGCTCACCTACTGGGTCATCGGGACTGGGAAGAACGATCTTGGCGAGGCGGGCATCTGCGTTGCAGCTCTTCTGGCTCAATTGCGCGGGAGATCGCGGATGGCGGCGGTGCTCTGGGGGGGGGCCTGCGCGGCGAAGATCAATGGGTTCGCCTTCGCGGGTCTTGCGTGGATATGGCATGAGGTAGAGCGGGGCCGGCGGCTGCGCGGTCGCTGGCGTCCGGACGCTGAATGGATCGGGCTGGCCATCCTGCCCGTCTTCCCCTGGCTTCTGAAGAGTTGGCTCTTGCGCGGTGATCCGTTGTACCCGGCCTTCAGTTCCTGGTGGCCAGGTTCGCTCTGGGATGCAGGCAGGCAGGTCGCGCTGGAGCTCTCTGTCGGTCGCCACGAATCGCTGGCATCCTTGACTCGCCGTGCACTCATGATCCCCCTAGACTGCCAGCCGCTCCTCCTGGTGGCCTGTCCCGTATTGATCTATCTCTGGCGGCGCCTTGGGCGCCATGTCCGCCAAGTGACCGTTGCGACTGTGGTCTCCTATGTCGTCTTTGCCCTTGTGGTCTACGTCGAGATGGACCGGCTGACCTTGCCGATCATGATCATCTGGTGTGGCGTAGCGTCCCTGGTGATTGGGATGTTTCTGGAGGACCTTCCGGAGATTTCCCGTGTACCGCTACTCATTGTTCTCTGTCTAGTGAGCTGGGCTCCAACGGCAGGAGCGATCAATCTGTCCTATGACGGGAGGTCCATTCGCTACCTCACGGGCGTACTGACTTCCGGTGATCTCTACCGTGAAGGACGAACCACGATTGCAGAGACACAGGAGGCCGTCAGGGGACTGGTTGGTCTGCGAGGGCTTCTCCTGATCGACGACCACATGCCCTATCGCTGGCCGGGAAAGGTGCAGACTGAGGATTTCTTCGACCGGAAGCCGTCCTGGGTCCTGACGAAAGAAGCGATCGACGCGGGCAGGATCTATATCAGATTGCGCCAACGAGGCATTACCCATATCGCGGAGAACTTCGTCGCCGGCATGGCGGTGTCTGCCGGCGGTTCGGCGTACAAGGCATACCCATGGGATCGGAGGCAGCTGACGCTCCTGCGGGACTTCATGAAGCAACACACCGAAGTTGCCGTTGCCCCCAGGCACTGTGATTCCGTGAACGGTGGCTACTACGTCTACCGAGTAGTCTCACGGCCGGAACACTCATCCCCGCTCATCTACTATCTGCCTGGTATCACGGAGGTGATCTGGCAGATCTACCAGCCGGTCGGCTATGGCCTCCCATTGCGCGCGCGCGAAAGGGCCCTGTACTTCGTGGCCCTGCTGCCCGATGTTGGTAGCTTCCAGATGCTGGGCGCGGTGTTCGCGTACATGGGCCGGGACTACAAGGACGCGGCGTCGGAGTTCGGCCGCCTCGCGTATGCGGGCATGGTCGGTGATTTCTTGCATGGTTTCTGGGGCATGGCGGCCCTCCAGGCGGGGGACAATGCCACAGCGATCCGCGCGTTCGACGCCGCGCGGGGGATCTACCCTGGTCAGCGCGCGATGGTGGACGAGAACGAGGCGCGTGCCTATGCCGGCCTCGCGATGCGAAACGCTGAGAAGGGCAGCGATCTCAAAGCGGCGCTTGCCTATGCACAGAAGGCTGTGGCCCTGTGGCCGGACAGTGCTCCAGCCAATCTCAGCTTGGGTGTCGTGTGCCTGAGGTTGGGCCGTGTTGGCGAGGCGAGAGGACTGTTCGAGGCCGTGAAGTCCCGGCACCCGGAGGATTGGCCCGTGCAACAGACCTGTCTGACGTATCTTGCGGAATGCAGTCGCTTGCAGAGTCAGGCCCGTTGAAGGTCGAGGCGTCAGCGAAGTCTGAGGGACAGTTGAAGATCCGCCCGGTCGCGGTGCTCGCCGGAGTCTGGGTCATTGCGGTGGCCTTGATTCTCGGGCGTGGGGGACTCGCGGAAGGTCTCGAGGGCATGGGCCAGGCCTTTGACCGGCTGGGGACGGGATGGACTCCGGCCGGGCCGTGGCTGGCGGCGAACGCGGCGAGATCGATGGCGGCGATCGTGTGGTGTGTGGTGATGCTGGCGGCGAGCGACGCGATCGGCGGGGCGATGCTCGGGCTCATCGCGCGCCCCAGTCCGAACAGCTGTCTGAGGTGGACAACGCCGCTGGCAGGATATGCCGTGATATCGCTGGCGGTGCTGGGCCTGGCTTCCACCGGATTGTGCTTCCCAAGGGTGATCGGTGTGGCGATGGCGTTCGGGGTGGTGGTGGCGATCCGTGGGATCGTGGGGGGGATGGTCCGAATGCCGGGGCGCGTGCGCGAGCTCGTTCGCGAGACGCCCGTGGCCGTAATCAGCCTGGTAGCGGTGTGCGTCCTGAACCTGCCCCGGCTCGTTCTGCCCGAGCACAACGAGGACTGCCTCATGTACCACTTGGCACTGCCCCAGCAACTCCTGCTCCGGCACCGGTTGCCAGGGCCGCCGAGCTACTGCATTTGGGCGTATCCCCTGCTCGCGGATTTTCCGGGCGTGTTCGCGATCCGGCTAGGTCTCGACGCATCGGTTCGGCTTGTCGGACTCGCCATCATGGGGTTGGGTGCCGCCGCCTGCGTGAGCGTTTTCGCGAAGGGGATGAGAGGAGGATGGGCAGCCCTGATTGCGCTCGTCGCGCTCTTCGTTCCGTCGGGAAGCTGGTTCTTCCTCACGGCCAAGAACGACACGGCATCTTGCGGATACATGCTCGCGGCGGTCGCGATCCTTTCCGGGGCGGGAGGGCGACGCGGTGAAGCGGGGCATCTGATCTGGGGTGCGTGGATGTCCGGATGCGCCGTCGCGGCCAAGTACACGCTGGGACCGATGGCCGCCGTAGGGTTGTGCGCGTTCGTGCCGTGGCGCCGGTTGTGGTCTCTGCGGTTCGCAGCGGGGGCCTTGACGGTAGCGGCGACCCCTCTGGTTCCATGGCTCTTGGTGTCGTGGATGAACTACGCGGATCCCCTGCATCCGTATGGCGCCATCATGATGCCGGGCGTGTTCGGGATAGACGACGTGGGCCGGCTCTTGCGTGACCAGGAGGGGGACAGGGCGGGATTCGCGCGGCGGATCTTGGATAATGCGACGCAGGTCGGCGAGCTATGCATTCACAATTCCTGGCTCGCTCTGGCGGCAATTCCGAGTTGGTGGCTCCTGCGTGACACGGTAATGGCGAGAGCGGCGGTGACGGCAGTACTCGGGGCCTGGCTCCTGATGGTACTGAACCCCGGAGGGCAGACGCATATGGCCCGGTTCGTCTTCCCGGCGCTGGTGCTGCTCGACCTGATGGGGCTGGCTGGATGCGCCTGCGCTGTGCGCTGCATCCGGACTTCGGAATCTGTGCGGCGCTGGTTGTCGGCTGGAGCTGCCTTGGCTCTTGGGGCGGTGGCGTTGGTGCTTGCATGCCGCATCCATCCCTACGTCACATGGAAAGAGGACGAGATTGACTTGCGCGGTCGCGACTACCTGTCCGGCCGGATGGACGCCGAAGACTATCGGCGGTCGTTGATGGGATCGTTCGGCGTCATCCAGCCAAGGCTTGCCGCGGCCATCGCGGGTGGACGGGGTCGAATCCTCGTAACGGGGGGGAAGTTCCTGTGGGGGATCCCGGCGCCGCTGGTGACGGTCGGGATCGGGGTGCCGCCGGTATGGACTGCAGTGAATCCCTCGACGAATCCGGACCGGCTGGCGGTTTCCTTCCGGCAGGCCGGGGTGCGATGGATTCTCTACGACTCCGATGTCGGTGCGTGGGACCGGATCAAGGTAGGGCCTTTCGCGTGGACGCCGCGGATGCTCAGGCTCTACGCTGACTACGCTAAGAGCCGGTTTGTGGTCGTGGCGTCGACACAGTGCGAGGGGCCAGGACATGGCCAGCACTGGCTCTTCGAATTGGCCGGCCGGCCGCATCCGGCCGCAGAGCGGGTGCCGGTTCTGCCGGGCGCGGACGCGGCGTTCGCGGAGGCGACGGTCGCGGGGTTGAGCGGTAATCGAGCGCGCGCTATCGACGGGTTTCGAGCCGTGTACGACCTTCTGCCTGACGTGACGGCCGCCCGGTGCGCGCTTGGACATGCGCTCGTCCAGACGGGTGGATACCGGGAAGGATACGCACACGTCCGCGCCGCGGCCGAGGACGGACTGGCGAACTGTACGGAGCCTGCGCCGCTGAACTGGGCACTTGCCGCGTTCAAGACGCGGCGCATGGACGAGGCGATCTCGGTGTACCGGCATGCACTCGCCATCTACCGCCGCTGGCCGTCCGTCCCGATTGAGGCGCTCCAGCGGCTTCTTTGAACGAGGATGCCGGACTATGGGTAATCATTGACGCAGGGCGATCTCGATCCCATTCGCGGCGAGTCTGCGTTGTGTGCTGCAAATCCTGCCGGGAGGCTGGAATGGCCAGACAGATGATATTGAGGCCCTGAATCCGGTTAGTCTTTCGGCCCCCGTGCTATCCTGATACTCACCATGAACGACGCGTTCCGGAACCGCCGCGGCCACCGGTATTGCGAGGGCGTCACACCTCTTTCAAGCCGGCGCTTCCATGCGGTTTTCCCGCACACGCCTTACCGATGGTCCTCCTGACGTGGGGTGCACCGCAACCGTATCGATCCAGTTGTCGCTTGGCGAACGCCCTTAGCGCCCCACACCTCCTGACCTGATGTGGTGGCCGGTGGGGCCGTGGTTTGCCGCGAACGCCCTGCGGTCGGGCGCGGCGTTGCTGGTCTGCCTCCTCGTGCTGGGGGTGAGCGCCGGATGGGGTGAGCGTATACTCCGGCTCGCTGTGGCTCCCGGGGGGAAGCGCACCGGAAGCCTGCGGATGACCGCTCCGTTCCTTGGGTACGCGCTCCTGTCCCTCCTCGTTTTTGGCATCGCGGCGACGGGGCTCTGTTCTCCCGCGGTGATCACGGGATCGGCTGCGCTCGCCGTCGTGTGTTCGTGGCGCGGACTGGCGGGCCTGGCGGCCGGGGGGTGGCGCTGCATCCGGACGGCCTTCCGGGAAGCGCCCGTCCCCACGATGGGGTTCGCTTGGCTCGTCCTGATCATCCTGCCGCGGCTCCTGCTGCCGGAGGTCAACGACGACTGTCTGACCTACCACCTGGAGCTTCCCCGGCAGCTCCTGCTCCGCCACCGTCTGCCTGATCTGCCCGGGTACTGGGCGTGGCATCATCCCCTGTTGGCCGACTACCCGAATGTCCTGGCCGTGGGGGCGGGGGTGGACGCGGCGGTCCGGATGACGGGCGTGGCGCTGGCCTGGTGGGGGGCGCTGACCTGCCTGCGGGCCCTGGTCCCGGGACTCGCGGGCGGCTGGATGGCGCTCCTGGGAGTGGTGGCCCTCGTGGTGCCGTTCGGGCACTGGGTTCTCTTCACCGCCAAGAACGACGCGGCGGCGTGCGGCTTCCTTCTCGCGGCCGCCGCGGCGTGCCTGGAAGCGGGAGTGTGGTCGCGCGGCCCTTCGCGCGTCGGGGCCGCGACCTGCGCCGCGGTGCTGGCCGGATGCGCCGTGGCGGCCAAGTACACGCACGGGCCGGTCGTCGTCGTGGGCGCCGCGCTCGCGCTTGCTCGCGCGCGGGGCCTTGTTCCCGGAACGTGGCTATTCCGGTTCGTTCTGGCGGCCATGCCGATCACGCCGTGGCTGGCCTGGTCGTGGATCCGGCACAACGATCCCCTGCATCCGTTCGGGGCCTCGACCCTGCCCGGCTGGTTCGGGATCGGGGGCAACGGGGAGGCGATCCGCGTCGAGCTGGCCGGCATGCTGGGCGGGAGCCCCGGCAGATTCCGCTCGATGATAGACGCCGCCGCGCTGCTCGTCCGGGAGGCGTATCCGGCCCTGGCGGTGGCCCCGCTCCTGGTGGTCCGGTCCGAGCCCGCCGCGTGGTGGGCGGTCTGGACGGTCCTGGGCGGGACGGGTCTGGCGGCCGCGGTCGCACCCGGCGGCCCGGCGCAGTTGCCGAGGTACATCTATGCGGGCGCCGTGGTCCTGAATCTGATGGCTGCGGCGTGTGTCCTGCGCCGGGTCGGCCGTGCCGCGACGGAACCCCGGGGTCTCCGGGGGACCTCGGCGTCCATGGCTGCCCTCGCCCTGACTGCCGTGCTCTCGTTCTTCGTCTGTCGGGTTCATCCCCTGGTGAAGTGGCAGCAGGATGATGCCGGCGGGTTGGGCCGGTCGTACCTGGCGGGCCATCTGGAGGCCGAATCGTACCGCCGGGCGTTGATGGGGTCTTACGGCCGGATCCTGCCCGGACTCGAGGACTCGATCCGGGCCGGAGGCCGGGGTCGCGTGCTCGTCGTCGGAGGCTACTACTGGGGGATTCCCGCTCCGGTCATCGCCGACGACGTGGGGTGGTCGCCGGTCCGGCACGTCGTGGCAGGGGCCGGCGCCGGGCGGGTGGCGATCCGGTTCCGCCAACTGGACGTCCGGTGGATCCTCTACGACGCGGAATGGGGGGCGTGGGCCCGGACCGTCGCCAGCCCGTTCCCGTGGGGAGACCGCGAGCTTCGCGCGTACGCGGACTTCGCGAGTAGCCGGTTCCGCGTCCTGCGATTCACGGAGTACGTGAAGCCGGCCTTCGGAATGCAGTGGCTGTACGAGCTGGCCCCGCATGCCCCCGCGCCCCGGGTGGCGGTCCTGCCCGGCATCGACGCCGCGTTCGGCCCGGCCACGATGGCCTCGCTGCGGGGAGACCGGGAAGCGGCCCTGCGGGAGTTCAGGCGGCTGCACACCCTCCTGCCCGATGTCGGGATGACCTATGTCGCGCTGGGGGACGCGCTGGTGAAAGCGGGCCAGACTCGGGAGGGGATGGCCTACCTGCGCGTGGCGGCGGCGGACGGCCTGATCAGGTTCCGCTAGAGATGGCCGGCCGCCTGCTGGGCGATTCCCGTCGCACGTGGCGGTTTCCCCGTGCGGCGAACTCGAAATCCGCTGTGGCACTTCCGGTGGAGACATCCACTTCTGCAGGTTGAAGGGGGAGGCGATTCATGATCCCCAGATTCCCGGCGGGGGCTCGTGAGCTACGGAGTGTTCGAGAGGACCGTGAAGGAGCGAGACTCCATTCGGATCTATGGATTCTCGGAGTGGGGCAGTGAAGTAAACAGAATAGCGCCAAATTGTTTACCATGGGAGCCAAACCTTCGGCTCCATGCGGCGGGCTCGGGATCCGATTCGGCACATCCCGGGTGTTTCGTCCAGACCAAGGAATCCGTGCGGCGAAATGAAAAGGGACGCGCTTCAGATCTTAAGATTCTCGGCGGGGGGGTTGCGGGCGTTCGGAGACGAGGTGCGCGTGGGATTGCTCACATTGCCGGGGGCGCCGGCTCCCGGTCACCACTCCAGGCGACGGACGTTCTCGATCTGATCGAAGTGCCGGTCCCGGCTCATGAGCGGAAGCGAATGCTGGACGGCGAGGGCGCCGATCCAGACGTCGTTTTCGGGGATAGGCTGCCCCCGGGTTCGGAGGCGGTCACGGATCGTCGCGTACGCCTTGGCGGTTCCCGCGTCGATGGCGAGGACATCCCATTGCGTTTCGAGATCATGGAGAATGGCTTCGAGCTTCGCCCGGTGCCTGGAGCGCAGCAGTCCGAACCGGTACTCCCCGATCACGATCACGGGCAAATGGTGGCGCTCCGAACCTGCCAGAAGCTTCCCCGCGGCCGCATCCCCGTCCACCAGCGCCGACAGGGCGCTGGTATCGACAATCATCGCCAGTCTGCCGGGTCGATGCGCTCGAATTCCGCCTGGACCGCCCGGTCGATCTCCTTCGCCGAGCCCGGCAACGCCCCGAAGATCCGCTTCCAGCCCGAAGGACCCCGGCGGGCCCGGGCGCGGTTCGCGAGCTTGTCCTCGACGGCTTCCGTTACGAACTGTCTGATGCTGACGCCGGTCGAAGCAGCCTGTGCCTTCATCCGCCGGAAGAGAGTATCCTGCATCTCCAGTGTGGTCTTCATGGCCCTATTGTGCCATAAATATGGGTCCTGTCAACGTCTGGGCGGGCCCGTCTCCGGGGATGGCGGAACCGGAGCACCCGGCACGGGCTTTGCGGCGACGACCAGACCACGTCAACGCCGTCGGCAAGCAGCGAGGTGAGCAGCGCCCGCTGTCGCGGGTTCATCCCGCTCAGGTACTGTTGGGCGAAGATGGCCGGCGGCCGCGTGTTCAGGAGCAGGTGCGAAATCCCGAGCCGGTCCAGCCGCCCGAGCGCGTCCCCGATCGTGCGCGAGCCCTCAACGACCTCCTCCAGAACGCTCCGGTCGGGGCCCGAGCTGGCGAGCAGACGGAGGTCGGCGAAGGCGACCCGTGGCTCCATGAAGTTGATCGCCCGCCGGTCGCCGGGCACGGCGTCGTGCAGGGCGCGGATCGCCGGGTACCACCACGAGGTCGGCGGGGCGGTCGACAGGAAGATATCGTCATTGAACCCGCATCGCGCGAAGTGCGTGAAGGGTCTCCAGGCGCCAGCGAGCTGCGGTGTGGCGGCGGCCAGGAGGCCGGCGAGAACGAGGGCGGGAGCCCAGCGGATCCGGTCCGCGATACCCATCAGCAGTACGATGCAGAACGCGAAGAGCGGGAGTTGATACCGAAGCGGCCACCGGAGGGTCAGGCCCGCCGCGTAGAGGATCAGGCTCGTGCCCATGATCAACCAGGCCAGCGCGTGGCCTCGCCGCCCCCCGGCACCCTTGCGAATGATGAGGAAGGCGACCAGTGGGAACAGGTACAGCCCGAGCAGGGCGGCACCCGGAGGCCAGATTCCCTCGGGCAGGACCAGTTCAGGATGGAGCGCGGCTTCCGCGGGGAACACCATGGCCGTCCACAATGAATGCACCACCGGGATCGCCAGATTCGAGTTGGCCGCGAGGAGGGCATTCTGGCGGGAGTGGGTAAGAAGCGGGTACAGCGGCGCGCCGTCGATGGCCAGGCTTCTCAGGAGAAACGGGAGGCAAGCGATCACGGTCATGCCTGCCAGGAGTCCCGTGCGCCGCAGGCGTCGCCCCATGCGCCCCGAGGCCAGGGGTATGCCGGCCATGAGGAGGACGATCGCGGGCCCGGCCGTGTACTTGCTGGCCAGCCCCATGGCCGCCAACCCCGCGATCAGGGCAAGGCGCGAGGTGCTTCTTTCCCTGAGCCACGTTCCAATCTCGCCCGCGATGAGGATGACGTAGACCGCGGGCTGGAGGTCGGTCATGGGGGTGGAGGATTCCATGAGCACGAGGGGAGTGGCCATCCATCCGGCCGAGGCGGCGAGTGACGCGGCCGCCCCCGATCCCAGTTCCCGGCCGAGCCGGAAGACCGCCGCCGCGCCGAGGGGCAGGTAGACCCAGTTGGCGATACCGGCCCCCCGCCAGGACCCCTCGAGCAGGATCGCCCACGAGGATTGCGCGTAGATCAGGGGGCTCAGCGCGGAGATGAAGAAGGAAGGCATCCCGACGATCTTGTGGAGAAGCACGAACTGTCCGGGCAGGTAGAGGTGCGCGTTGAGGGTGTCGAACGAGGTCGGTGGCGGCAAGGCCATGAGGACGCCGGCCACGGCCAATCCGGTCGTGACGACGGCCGCAACAGCCAGCTCGGGATTGGGGCGCCATTCCGCGCCGGGGAGACGCACCACCGTGGAATGGATCGCCCGCCACCGGAACAATCCGCAGGCGATGCCGACGGCGACGAGCGTCCAGGCGGCAAGGGGGAACAGGAGGCCGCACAGCCCGGCTCCCCACATGATCGATCCGGCGACTCCCAGACCGACCAGGAGCGTCCGGACCGGCTCCCCGGGGAGCCGGAGCATCCCGATGACCGTGCCGCCGACCCCGGCGGCGGCAAATATCATCCCCACGAGCACCACCGGCATGGCGAGGTTGCCGCAGAGCCCGGCGTCAGTCATGGGCGGCGTTGAGGCGAAGGACAAGGTGGGGTCCTGCGGGGTAGCGGAAGAGGACGGTGGTCTCCGTGTTGAAGAAGACGTTCAGCAGTGCACGCTCCCGCGGAGACACTCCCCAGAGGAACTGGCTGGCCGGCTCGCGGGGCGGATCCGGCCAGACCAGCACGTGAGTGACCGCCCTCTGCTTCAGGCACTTCCTCACGTGTGGAGCGTCGGTTGACCGGTGGAGCGCGTCCACGATGATCGAGCGGTCATGCATGAGGCCCGTAAGGCATCGGCGGCGGGCGTAGAAGAGCCGGGGCTCGAAGACGCCTAGCACGCGGACCGAAGGGGCCAGGTTCCGGTCGATATAGTCGAGGGCGGGGAACAGGTAGCGGATCATCGGACCGTTCGTGAGGTACGCGCGCTCCTGCCAGTTCGCGGTCCGGTAGGCGGAACGGAAGCCGCCGATGTCCAGGCAGAATACGTTAGCCGAGAGCAGCAGCGCGAGGGCGACCAGGAGACCGAAGGGGATCAGGCTGGCCGCGATCATCCAGTACACGACGCACAGTCCGAGCACGGGCATCAGATAGCGCAGGGACCAGTCGGCCCGGAACGCAATCAGATACAGGAACAGGATGGCGCCAGTGAGCCAGATGACGGTACGGCCCCGCGGCCACTGGATGACAGGATGCTGTCCGGGTCGCCGGCTTTGCCGCCAGGCGTATGCGCAGACCAGGGGGGCGGCGTAGACGGCCGCGAGGCTGGCGCCAACCTGCGAGAGGTCCTTGGAGAATACTTCGCGCCAGTCCCGGATGACCCGGGCGGGGAGGAGGACCGCCGATATCCAGGAGCGGTCGGTCGTGTAGAGCGCGAGATTCCATGCGGCCCACTTGTCGTGCGGCTCCGTGTGCGTCAGGAAGGGGAAGAGCGGGGCGCCGGTGAAGAGCTCGTTCTTCAGCAGGACGGGGAGAATGGGAATCGCACTCGCCCCGCCGACCACGAGGATCCGAACTACTCTCCGGAGCGGACTGCCCCGCATAACGGCCACGCCCGCGACGATGGGGATAATCACCAGGCCCCCGTTGTACTTGCAGGCGGCCCCCAGCCCGCACCAGAATCCGGCTCCGGCGAGAGCACGCAACCCCGCCGGTCGCTGCCACCATCGCAGAAAGGCCTCGACGCCCAGCAACGCGTAGAGCCCGGCCTGGAGATCCGTCAGCGGGGTAGCCCCCGTGATCAGGACCATGGGGGTCCCGAGCCACGCCGCGGCAGCCGCGATGGCCGCGGCGCCCGGGAGACCGATCGTCACCGCGATCCGATAGACCGCGATCGCCGAAAGCGGCGCGTGCAGCCAGTTCAGGAAGGCGGCTCCGTGCCAGTCGAGTCCGAGCAGCATCGTCCAGAGGTACTCGCCGTGGACCAGGAACGGAAAGGCCGACGGCATGAAGTAGGGCATGTCGAATACCTTGTGCGCGAACATCTGCTGTTGCGGCAACAGGAGGTGATAGGCCAGGCTGTCGTACATGGTCGGCGGGACCAGGCTCAGTTCGAAGGAATACGCGGTCACGAGCAGTGCTACGGTGAGCGATATCCAGCCCGCCGGGCCGGAGTTCATCGTCTCGTTCCCCGCGGCTCCCAGCGTTCCAACCAGGTGCCTAATGTTGGCTGGACGGCACACGAGACCGAGGATGCCGAGGATGCAGATAGCCGCGGCGAGGGGAGGGTAAGTCAACCCCACCAAGCCGAGGCCCACGCACGAGGCACCCGCCGCGGGAAGACCGAGGACGACGGATTCGAACAGGCTCCCATGCCGGGTTGTCCATCGGGCGAAGATGGTCCCGAGTCCGATGGCGGCCAGGAAGATCAGTCCGATCACGGGAGTCAACGAGAGGAGCGCTACTTCCCGCGCAGGGAGCGGAGGACGGCGGGGAGGATCCCGCCCTGCGAGTAGTACCCGACGTCGGCGAGGGTGTCGAGCCGCGCCTTCACCTGGAACGAGAGCGGCGAGCCGTCCTCGCGACGTGCGTTCACGGTCATCGTCATGCCCGGGGTGAGGGCCCCGTCGAATCCCTCGATATCGAACGCCTCGCGTCCGGTCAGCCCGAGCGACTCCCGGGTCTGGCCCGGCAGGAACTCGAGTGGCAGGACGCCCATCTCGACAAGGTTGGACCGGTGTATGCGCTCGAATGAGATGGCGATCACGGCCCTAACGCCGAGGAGCGCGGGGCCCTTGGCGGCCCAGTCGCGCGAGGAGCCGGAGCCATACTCCCGGCCCGCTAGGATGACCAGCGGCACGCCGTCGGCCCGGTATCTCATCGCGGCGTCGTAGATCGACATCCGCTCGCCCGCCGGGAGGTGGTCCGTGATTCCGCCCTCGGTACCCGGACACAGCAGGTTGCGCAGGCGGATGTTGGCGAAGGTGCCCCGCATCATGACCTCGTGGTTGCCGCGACGGGCTCCGTACTGGTTGAAGTCCCGGGGCAATACGCCGAGCTCGACCAGGTACTGCCCGGCGGGGGAGTCGGCCTTGATTGTACCGGCCGGCGAGATGTGGTCGGTAGTGACGGAATCCCCCAGCACCACGAGCGCGCGGGCTCCGTGGATGTGCCGGAGCGCGGGCGCCTCCGTCGTAAGACCGTCGAAGTACGGCGCCCGCCGGAGATACGTGGAGGCCTCGTCCCAGGCGAAGAGCGCGCCCCCGGGCGTCGGCAGGGCCTTCCAGGTCGCGTCCCCGGCGAAGACCCCCTGGTTCCGGGCCCGGAACAGGTCGGGCGTGACCGCGGCGGCCAGAGCCTCCCCGGTCTCCCGGAGCGTGGGCCAGAGGTCGCGGAGGAACACGGGGGACCCGTCGCGTGCCGTCCCCAGCGGCTCCTCGACGAAGTCGATGTCCACGCGTCCCGCGAGCGCGTAGGCGACGACGAGGGGCGGCGAGGCGAGGTAGTTCGCCTTCGTGTCGGGGTTGACCCGGCCCTCGAAGTTGCGGTTGCCCGAGAGGACGGCGGCAGCCACGAGGTGATTGTCCCGGATCGCCCGGGCGACCGGCTCGGGCAAGGGGCCCGAGTTGCCGATGCAGGTCATGCAGCCGTATCCGACGACGCCGAATCCGAGCGCCTCGAGGGCGGGAAGCAGTCCCGCGCGGTCCAGGTAGTCGGCGACCACGCGCGACCCCGGCGAGAGGCTGGTCTTGACCGTCGGCGGCACGGTGAGTCCGCGCGCGACGGCCTTCTTCGCGAGCAGGCCGGCGGCCACCATCACGGCCGGGTTCGAGGTGTTCGTGCAGGAGGTGATGGCCGCGATGACGACCGACCCGTGGCGCAGGGTGGTCGGCGTGCCGCCGAGTTCGACCTCGGTCTGCCGGCTCACCGTGCCCATCGAGACGCCGAACCCGTTCTCCTTGACCGGCGTCATCAGCGCATCCACGAAGGAGGCCTTGACCGCCGTAAGCGGCACCCGATCGTGCGGACGCTTGGGGCCCGCCACGCAGGGCTCGACCGCCCCCAGGTCCAGCGCCATGGTGGCCGGGTACTCGGGTTCGGGCGCGCCCGGCGTGCGGAAGAGCCCCTGCGCCTTGCAGTAGGCCTCCACGAGCGCGATCCGTTCCGGCTCCCGGCCCGTGAGCCGGAGGTAGCTCAGGGTCTCGTCGTCGACGGGGAAGAACCCGACGGTCGCCCCGTACTCGGGGGCCATGTTCGCGATCGTGGCGCGGTCCGCGAGCGAGAGCGTGTCCAGCCCGGGTCCGAAGAACTCGACGAAGGTGCCGACCACGCCGTGCCGGCGCAGGGCCTGGGTCACGGTCAGGACGAGGTCCGTGGCGGTTGCGCCCTCGGGGAGCCGGCCGGTGAGCTTCACCCCCAGCACCCGCGGCAGGAGCAGGGACAGGGGGACCCCGAGCATGGCCGCCTCGGCCTCGATCCCGCCGACCCCCCAGCCGACGACCCCGAGCCCGTTGACCGTGGTCGTGTGCGAGTCCGTGCCCAGCACCGTGTCGGGGAAGGCCAGCGGTGCGCCCTCCCGGTTCCGGGTCTCGACCACGGTAGAGAGGTGCTCAAGGTTCACCTGGTGGACTATCCCGGTGCACGGAGGCACCACGCGGAAGTTCATGAAGGCCTTGGCGCCCCAGCGCATAAAGACGTACCGCTCCCGGTTCCGCTCGTGCTCGAGTCTCAGGTTCGTGGCCAGCGCGTCCGGCCGCCCCCAGGCGTCCACCTGGGCCGAGTGATCGACGACGAGGTCCACGGGGATCAGGGGGTTCACGGCTTCCGGCGAGCCCCCGAGGGCCCGGGCGGCGTCCCGCATGGCGGCGAGGTCCACGAGCACGGGCACCCCGGTGAAATCCTGGAGGAGCACGCGGGAGGGGCTGAACGGGACCTCCGACCGCCCGGCGGCCTCGAGTTCGCGCCACCGGAGCAGGGCGTCCACGTGCTTCGCCTCGACCTGGACGCCGTCCTCGTGCCGCAGGGCGTTCTCGATCAGGACCTTGATGCAGTAGGGATAACGCTCGATCCCGCGGCCCTTGAGCTTCGCGAGGCTGTAGAAACCGAAGTCCTCTCCGCCCACCGCCAGCCGGTCGAGCGTCCCGAAGCTGTCCGCCCAGGTTCTCCTGTTCGCCATCCCTCCCTTATACAGGATGCCTCCGGTCCGGGGCCGAACTCTCGTTCCGCAACCCGTATAATGAACCCGATGGCCGAGACGAGACTGTCTCTGCGCGGCGCTTGGACCGCGCTGGTTACGCCCTTCCGGGGCGGCGAGGTGGACGAGCGGGCCCTCCGCGAGGCCGTCGAGTTCCAGATCGCCGGGGGCATCAACGGGCTGGTGCCGTGCGGCTCGACGGGCGAATCCTCGACGCTGACGTACGACGAGCACATCCGGACGATTCAGACCGTCGTGGAAGCCGCGCGGAAGCGCGTGCCCGTGCTGGCCGGGGCCGGCGCCAACTCGACCGCCGAAGCCCTGCACCTGTGCCTCGCGTCGAAAGAGGTCGGGGCCGACGGCGTGCTCGTCGTGGCGCCCTACTACAACCGGCCGTCCCGGAAGGGCCTGCTCCTGCATTACCGGGCCCTGCTGGACGCCGTGGACCTGCCGCTCGTGCTCTACAACATCCCGGGGCGCACGGGGGTCAATGTGGAGCCGGACACGGTCGCGGCGCTGGCCGGCCATCCGCGGTTCGCGGGCGTCAAAGAGTCCGCGGGATCCTGCGACCAGGTTTCGCGTCTGCTCGAAGCCTGCGGGCCGGAGTTCCAGGTCCTCTCGGGAGACGATTCCCTCACCCTGCCGTTCATGTCCGTCGGCGCGGCCGGCGTGATCTCGGTCCTGTCGAACGTCCTGCCGAAGGAGACGTCCCTCATGGTGCGCGCGATGCTCGAGGGCCGGCCGGCCGCGGCGCTGGAGATTCACCGGCGGCTGTTCCCCCTCATGCGCGCTCTCTTCGTCGAGACCAACCCGGTGCCGGTGAAGACCGCGTTGGGTCTGCTGGGCCGGTGCGACCCCTTCGTGCGGCCGCCGCTGGCGGCGCTCGAGGATGCGAGCCTCGCGAAGCTCAAGGCCGCGATGAAGGCCTGCGGCGCTGCAGGCTGACGTGAGGCGCTCGGCGCTCCTCGCGGCCGCGCTCCTCGGGACCGCGACCGCGCTGTGGTGGGCGGGCCCGGTCCGCGCGGGGCGGTCCGCCGGCGCATCCTCGCTCATCATCGGCAAGCTGCCCGTCGGCGTCCGCGCGATCGGGCTCTCGGGCGCGTATGCGGCCGTGGCCGGCGAGCCCTCGGCCATCTACTGGAATCCCGCCGGGCTGTCCCACATCGACCGCCGCCGCTTCGAGATGAGTCACGAGGAACAGGGCGAGTCGATCCGGATGGAGAACGTTCTCGTGTCGGTGCCGCTCATCCTCGGCGGAACGGTGGGCGCGGCTTTCAGCTTCATGAGCCAGCCGCCGATCATGGAGATTCTCGAGGACGCGTCGGGCGAGCCCCTCGGCAGCTCGCGGACCCTTTCCGTCTACCAGTACAAGGGCGCCGTCGGGTTCGGCCAGGACCTGGGCAAGTTGACGCCCGTGCCCGAGCTCGGTGATCTCTGGAACAAGGGCGCCGTCGGAGCCGCGGTGACGGTTCTGGGAGAGCATATCGGGAAGTCCACGGCGACCGCGGTTTCGGTCGACCTCGGGTACATGTACGAGGACCCCAACGAGGGGCGGTCCGCCGGGATCGTGGTCCGGCAGGTCGGCACGCCCGCGTTCGGGCGCCCGATCCCGGTCACGGGGCAGGCCGGGGTCGGGCAGGTCATCCAGGGCGTGCTCTGGACCTTCGACGTGGCTACGGCCGCGGACGACGTGCTCCGCCTGCGCGGGGGGATCGAGTATGCCCATCCCTTCGGGCTCAGCACCATCACGCTGCGCGGCGGGGCCCAGCACAGTTTCTCGTCCGACCTGATGGCGCCGTACACGGTCGGGTTGGGGTACCGTCTGGCCCTCGAGGACGCGTTCGATATCGGCATCGAATACGCGTACATGCCCGTCAAGGGCTTCCAGGATCTGCACGCGATCTCGGTCCAGGTGGGGCTATGAGCGCGTCGCTCGCTGCGAGCGCGTCGCGCGCGACGAGGACGTTGCCGGCCGTCCTCTGCCTTATGCTGGCCGCCTGCCCCGGGGGGGCCGCCGCGGAGCCCGCAGCCCCGGACGGGGCGCCCTCGGAGCTGCGGGCGCCCGCGGGGCCGGAGGCCCTCGTCCCGCCGGCCCTGCCGACAGAGCGGCGGCCCGTCAGGCCGGGGGAGACCTCGCTGTGGCGCGTGCGGTTCGGGCTGGGCGCCTCCACGATGCGGCTCGGCGGGCTCGAGCACTTCGCCGATCCGTCGGTCAACCACTTCGCCGGCGAGTCGGCGAATTTCTACGGGATCAAGCCCGGCCCTACCGAGCGCCGCAACATCAACTTCTCGCTGGTCGAGGCGGTGGAGGCGTCGTTCCAGGTCGACCCTCTGGTCTCCGTCGCCATGAAGGTCGCGTCGCTCCGGAGCCAGCGCGGCACGCTGCGCACGATCGCGCAGGGGACGGGCACGCGGCTGGAGGACAGTTGGGACTTCTCGACGGAGATGGTGCTCGTGATGGCGGGGGCCGGATTCAACATGCCGCTTGACGAGCGCCTCCGGCTCAACATCACGCTCTTCGTCGGCGCCGGTTTTGGCACCGTCAACATCGATCACCGGTGGCGGATCGACTTGCCCGCCGGCGCCGATGCCCGTGCCGGGGCGGCCGAGGGGACCGGGACGGCCTTCATCCCGGAGTTCACGATGGAGCTCGAGCGGGACCTCACCGAATCGCTGGCCGTGGGGGCGGGACTGGGCTACCGGTTCGGCGGGATCGAGACGTTCGAGAGCCGGTACGGCTCGACACTCAATCCGGAGTCCAACACCCACCCGCAGTTCGAGGCCGGGTGGCCGATCCGGAACACGAGCCGCACGCTCCTGACCGCGGACTATGGGGGCCTGATCCTCATCCTGTTCTTCACCGCCCGGGGCTAAAGGGCCGGGCGGCGCCGATGCAGCGCCAACTGCACCTGATCGACGGTAACTCGTACGCCTACCGGGCGTTCTACGCGATTCCGCGTCTCACGAACCACGAGGGGAAACCGACGAACGCCGTGTACGGTTTCGCCGTGTTCCTGCACCGGATGCTCAAGGAGCATCCGGGCGACGAGATCGTGGTGGCGTTCGACCCGAAGGGTCCGACCGCGCGCCACAAGGTCTTCGCCGAGTACAAGGCGCACCGCAAGCCGATGCCGGACGACCTCGTGACGCAGGTGCCGCTGCTCCACGATCTCGTGCGCGCGCACGGTCTGCCCCTGATCATGATCGAGGGTCACGAGGCGGACGACGCGCTCGCGACGCTCAGCCGGCTCGGGCTCGAGGCCGGCAGATCGGTCCGCATCTACAGCGGGGACAAGGACATCCTTCAACTCGTCGGACCGGATGTTAAGGTCGTCGTGCCCCGGCAGGAGGATGCGCCCATGGACGCCGGTGCGGTCAGGGCGAAGTGGGGCGTGCCGCCGGACTCGATCGTCGACCTCCTATCGCTAATGGGGGATGACTCCGACAACCTCCCCGGCGTCATGGGGGTGGGGGAGAAGACCGCGGCGGCCCTCCTCGCGCAGTTCGGAGACCTGGACGCCCTGTTCGCGCGGCTCGACGAGGTGAAGTCGGAGAAGCTCCGCGCGAAGCTCGCTCCGGCCGAGGCGCAGGTGCGCCGCACCCGGGAGCTGGCCGTGCTCCGGACGGATCTGCCGGTGGCCGGAGGGATCGCGGCGTGCCGCCGCGGCGATCCGGACCTCCCGCGGCTCCACGCCCTCTACCGCGACCTCGGGTTCGCGCGCCTGCTGGCCTCGCTGCCCCAACCCGGGCAGGGGGAGTTGGCGCTGGACGGGGGTTCCTTTGGGCCGGGTGCCTCCGCCACCCCGAGCGGTCCGGCGGCCATGCTCGTCGAGAAGCCGGGCCGGGGCCTCCTCGCCGCGCTGCGTGGCGACTCGCCCGTAGTCTGCGCCGCGATCGAGGCCGGCGGGCACGCCTTCCTCGCGCTGGAATCTGCCGGAACGCGCTGGGTCCTGCCGGCGGAGTCCCTGAAGCCCCTGGTCGCCTTCCTGGGGGATTCCGCTCACGCCAAGGTCGCCGCGGACGCGAAGGCGTTGACCGCGCTCGCGCTCGGGGCGGGTGGGCCGCTCCGCGGCGTCACGTTCGACGTCTCTCTCGCGTCCGCCCTGCTGGGGGGCCATCCCCTGCCGCCTCCGGAGACCGCCGACCCCGGACGCGCCGCGGCCGCCGCCCTCGACGCCGTGGGCGAAGCCCGGGGCCCGCTCGCGGCCCGGCTCGACGCCGAGGGGATGCGCGGCCTCCTCGAGCGCGTCGAACTGCCGGTCGCCCCGATCCTGGCCGCGATGGAGCGGGAGGGTATAGGGCTCGACGTCGCGCGGTTGAGCCGGGCCGCGGACGAGATCCGCGGCCACCTCAAGGGCCTCGAGGTGGAGATATGGAAGCTCGCGGGGGGGGAGTTCAACATCCTCTCGCCAAAGCAGGTGGGTGAGGTCCTCTTCGGGAAGCTGAAGCTTCCCTCCGGCAAGCGGACCAAGACCGGCTTCTCGACGGACGAGGCCGTGCTCGACGAGCTGGCGGGGACCCACCGCGCCCCCGCCGCCATCCTCGAGTACCGGAAGCTCTCGAAACTGCTCGGCACCTACCTGGAACCCCTCCCGGGGCTCGTGCGCAACGGGTGCCTGCACACGACGTGGCATCAGCTCGGGGCGGCCACGGGGAGGATCTCGAGCAGCGATCCCAACCTCCAGAACATCCCCATCCGCGGGGCCTGGGGTCAGCGCATCCGGGGCGCATTCGTCCCGCGCTTCGCGGGCCGGGTCCTGCTCTCCTGCGACTACTCCCAGATCGAGCTGCGCCTGCTCGCGCACATGGCGGGCGACGAGCCGTTCCGGGAGGCGTTCCGCCGCGGCGACGACGTGCATGCGGCCACGGCGGCCGAGATGTTCGGGAAGGCGCGCGGCGCGGTCTCGCCCGACGAGCGAAGGGCCGCGAAGGCCGTGAACTTCGGGATCGTCTACGGCATGACGGCGTACGGGCTCTCGCGCGAGCTCAAGTGCCCGCCGGGCGTGGCCCGGGACTACCTCGACCGGTTCTTCGCGAAGCATCCGGCGGTGCGCGCGTTCATGGACGGCACACTCGAGGGGGCGCGCGCCCAGGGCTGGGTCACGACCCTGCTCGGGCGCCGGCGGCGGACTCCGGAGATCGCCTCGGCCCTCAAGCTCCGGCGGGAGGAGGCGGAGCGTGAGGCGCTCAACCATCCGGTCCAGGGGACCGCGGCGGACTACCTCAAGCTCGCCATGATAAAGGTCGCGGAGGATGTCCCGGATGCGACCCTCCTGCTCACGATCCACGACGAGCTGCTCTTCGAGGTGCCGGCAACGGGCGCGAAGGCACTAGCGGCCCGCGTCAAGGGGGCCATGGAGGGCGTCGCCTCGCTCTCGGTGCCGCTCGTGGTGGAGGCCGCGTCGGGCGCCTCGTGGGCCGAGTGCCACCCGTGAAGCCCCGTCCGCTCCTGCGGACGGCCCTCGGCGTCCTCCTCGCCAGCCTGTTCCTGGTCGCGGACGCCGGGGCGGCCCGCCGGAAGAAGGCGGCGGCGCCCCCGGACTCCGAGGCGGCGCTCGCGGAGGCGAAGCGGACCCTCGAGGAGAAGCGCCAGCGGGCGGAATCGCTCAAGCCCGTCATCCGGCAGAAGGAGCGCCAGGAGGCGAGCGTGCTGGCGGAGCTCGACCGGCTGGACCGCAGGCTCGGGGTCCTGCGGGAGGAGCTCCAGCGCTACCGTGACGAGATCGACATGACGCAGGCCCAACTCGAGGCGATCCGCCGGCAGTCGCGGCTGACCTCGGCGGAGCTCGCCCGGTCGGCCGAGCGCCTGCGCCAGGACCTGCTCGTGTGGCAGACGGGCGGCGCCGGGGACACCCTCCCGGAGGCCTACCACGCGCGCCGGTCCGCGCCGGACGGCGAGGCCCGGGGGGCGGCCTCGGACCCTGCCGATGTCGCCCTATGGTGCGGCGCGGGAGAGGCGGAGCGGCTCTCGGCGGGCCGCATGACCCGGTTCGATCTCCAGCAACGCTCGATTCGCCAGGGGGACCGGCTCGCTTCCCTGCGCCGTCTCCGGCGTGGCCTGGCGGCGAAGGAGCGCGAATTGGCGACGGCCCTGCGCGCCCGCAGCGATTTCCTCCGGACCCTCCGGCTCGAGAAGTCCCAGCAGAAGGATCTCCTTCGCGAATACGAGACATCCGGGCGGGCGCTGGAGCGGGTCGTGGGACGGCTGTCCGAGCAGGCGCGCGCGGCTTCGGCGGCGGCGCTCGTGCCGTCCACGGCCCGCGTGGGCCAGCTCCTGTGGCCGGTCAAAGGGCCGCTCCTGCGGCGGTTCGGACGCCAGAAGCACGAGGCCTTCAATGCGACGGTATTCTCGACGGGCATTGAAATCAAGGCGAAGGAGGGCACGCCCGTCCGCGCGGCCGAATCCGGCCGCGTGGTCTTCCTGGATTGGCTTACCGGCTACGGGCGTGTCATGATTGTGGACCATGGCAGCAGCTTCCATTCCCTGTACGGACATCTCCAGGACACGGCGGCCGGCGTGGGGTCGCGCGTGAACCGGGGCGCCGTGATCGGGACCGTGGGCGACACGGGGTCGCTCGGGGCCCCCTCCCTGTATTTCGAGGTGCGCCACTACGGCCAGCCGGCCGATCCGAGGCGTTACCTGGGGAGGGACACGGAATGAGGAGGGACCTTGCGGCCCGGGGACTCCTCTCCGCGTGCCTGCTCACCGGATTGCTGGCCGCCTCGTCCGCGCCGGCGCTCACCGACGAGGAACTCGAGCCGTTCCTGAACGCGATGGCCGAGATCCAGCGCAAGTACGTGGACGAGACGAAGGTGGATACCGCGACCCTGCTCCGGAAGGCGTCCGAGGGGGTCGTGAACGCGCTCGACGCCGAGAGCCTCGTGCTCGATCCCGCTCCACCGCCGGGCCCCGCCGGCCCGGGATTCGCGATCGGGGTGCGCGGCGGCCTGGCGCACGTTATCGACGTGATCGAGGGGGGAGCGGCCGAGGCGGCGGGGCTGAAAGTCGGCGACCACCTCCTGCAAGTCGACGGCAAGGACACGGGCGGGGAGAAGCGGCTCGAGATCGAGCGGTTCCTGGCGGGATCGGCCGGCAGCAAGGTATGGCTCCTGTGGGAGGACGAGGACGGCACCTATCGGGAGGCGCAGGTGGAGCGCACGGCGACCGCGCGGCCCGCGTGGCGGCGCGTGGTCATGCCGGGTGCGGAGTTCATCCAGGTCTTCCGGCTCGACGAGGCGGCGGCGGACCAGATCCGTTCCGATCTGGCCTCGGCCCCGGCCGCGGGGGGCGCCGTGCTCGACCTGCGGAGGTGCGCGGGCGGGGACCCGGATGCCGCCATCGCGCTGGCGGACGCCCTGCTTCCGGGCGGACTCGAGATCGTGACCGGCCGGGGCGTCAACGCGAAGAGCGAACACCGGTACGAGGCGACGCGGAAGTCGAAGCCGGTCGGCGTGCCGCTCGTCCTGCTCGTGGGGCCCGGCACCCGGGGCGCGCCCGAGATCCTGGCCGCGGCCCTCATTCATCACCGGCGCGCGCTGGCGGTCGGCAAGGGGACGTTCGGGTACGCGGCCCGGCAGAAGGACTTCGCCCTGCCGTCCGCCGGCGGTCGGAAGCTGCGGCTCACGGTGGAGCGGTTCACGGCCCCATCGGGCATCTGCCTGACGGGGACCGGGGTGGGCGCCGAACTTTCCGCGGGGGAGGCCCTGCCGCGCCGGATCGAGCGTGAACTGGAGCGAACGTCGCTGGTGGGGCGTCTCGCCGAGCGCCTGTTCGCCGCGCCCCCGGCCGCGTTCGACGCCGCCGCGCTCCAGGCCGGGAATCTCGCGCTGAGCGCGCAGGAATCGAAGGGGAAGAGCGTCGCCGAGCGCCGGGGCGAGTTCGAACGGGCGTTCCAGACCGCGGCCGAGGCGCTAGTGCGCGAGGCCGGCCTCGGGGTTTCGCGCGACACGCTCGAGCAGGCCCGGCTTACGCTGATTTCGCGCGTCCGGGTCGAGCTCGCGAAGCGGCACAAGAGCCCGGAGGACGCGCTCGTGGTCCGCCTGCGCGAGGATCCCGAGGCGGCCATGGGGCTGGACCTCCTCCGGGCCGTGCGGCGGATGTCGGGGGCGGCGCAGTGAGGGGCCGCTGGTCCCTCGTCGTGGCCCTCATGTCGGCGGCGTCGTCGTCCGTGGCCGCGGACCCCGACGCCGCGGCGCTCAAGCCCCTGCTTGGCCTGATCGAGACCGTCGAGGCCAACTACGCGGGCGACCCCCCCCTGCGGCGGGACGAGGTCGTGAAACAGGCGGCGTCGGGCATGGTCTCGAGTCTCGACCGCTACAGCGAGTTCCTCGACCAGCAGAAGTACAAGGACCTGCAGGAGGACACCCGGGGCAGCTTCGGCGGCATCGGGATCGAGATCGGGATCGTGAGCGGGAAGCTTTCGGTGATCGCGCCCATCGAGGGTACTCCGGCGTTCGCCGCGGGCCTGCTCGGCGGCGACGTGATCGCGTTCATCAACGGCACGCCGACGGACGACATGAAGATCATGGACGCCGTGCACCGGATCAAGGGCCCGCCGGGGACGAAGGTCGTGCTGACGATCCAGCGCGAGGGGTCGCCGATGCGGGACGTGCCGCTCATCCGCGCGATCATCACTCCCGTCAACATCCGGGACACGGTGCTCGAAGCCTCGGGGATCGGCTACGTCGCCATCCACAGCTTCTCCGAGCATACGGCCGAGAACCTCTACGACGCCCTGCGCCGGTTCAAGGAGGGGAAACTCAAGGGGGTTATCCTGGATTTGCGCTCCAACCCGGGCGGTCTCCTGCAGGAGGCCACGCGGGTGGTCGATCTCTTCCTGCCGGGCGGCGTCGCGATCGTGTCGACCGAGGCGCGCGACCCCGCCCAGCGGGCGAAGTACTACTCGTCGGAGAAGATGGAAGTGCCCCAGTTTCCGCTGGTCGTCCTGGTAAACGAATGGTCCGCGAGCGGCTCCGAGATCGTGGCCGGCGCGCTCAAGGATCACCGTAGAGCGATCATCATGGGCCGCCGGACCTTCGGGAAGGCATCGGTCCAGAGCATAACGCCGGTCTCGATCGACAAGACGCAGGCCCTGCGCATGACGGTGGCCCGCTACTACACGCCGTCGCACAACGAGATCCACGAGGTCGGCATCGAGCCGGACGTGACGCTGCCCGCGTCGCGGTACCCGCCCGGGATGCGCCGGTACTTCGACGAGAGCGCATTCAACCGGTTCGCCGCCGAAGTGCTCATCGCGATCGGTCCCGCCGGGGCGGGCACGGTGTGGCTCGATGCCGGAGCGCTCAAGGCGGGCCGGCTGGCTCCGCCCGGGAAGGGAGCGGCGCCGGAGAAGGTGGACGGGCGCATCGGCGTCGAGTTCCGCCGCTGGGCGGACCGGCAGGGCTGGAACGAGACGGACGAGGCTTGGGACGAGCTCGAGGATTCCGTGGTCGAACAGGTTCGCATCGCGGTAATGCGGAAGGTGAAGGGCGAGGAATCCGCGCGCCGCTACGCGATCGAGTTCGACCCCCAGGTGCGGACGGCGGCGGCGCTCCTGACGCTCTCGTCTTCCGTCCCCGCCGCGGGCCGCCCCCGCTGAGCCCGGAGAGCGGGCGGCGGTGAGTATTCGGGGCGGGCAAAGACGGTTCGGCCGTTGGATCCTCGCGGCCGCGCTGGCCGTTGCGGCCGGCGCGCTCTGGCTGATCCTGCGTCCGCCCGCGATCGAGGATCGCTCGGCCCGGGGGCGCGAAGCCGTCTCGGCGGTCGAAACCTGGGCCAAGCGGCGGGGGCTGCGTCCCAACGAGTCGGGGAGCCGGAAGGAGCTGCGGGCGGACGACCGCGTGCGGTGGCTGGATTTCGACCTCGGGTTCTGGCATCCGCCCCGCCGCAACGCGGCCGTGCTTGCCCGCGAACTGGTGCAACTGGCCGGGCCCCTCGGTTTGCGCGCCCGGCCGGCGCCGGCGGAGGGGGGGGCCCAGGCGGTCGAGTTCTCGTTCGCGGACGGACGGCCCGCGGGACGGGTGTGGATGCGGCGAGAGTGTCTCGTGGCAATCGTGATCGACGACATGGGGTTCAATCTGAATGCCGCGAAGCGCGTGATCGCCCTGCCCTGTCCGGTCACGTGCGCGATCATTCCATTCGCCGGGCACGCGAAGGCCGTCGTTCGGCTCGCGCGCGCCGCGGGCAAGGAGATCTACATCCACATGCCCATGGAGTCGCCGTTCCGGGCGGCGGACGTGCCCGAGTACCGGTGCATCCTCCGGCCGGGCATGGACCGGGCCCGGGTCGCGGAACTGGTCCGGCTCGCCATGACCGAGGTGCCGCACGCGGCCGGCATGAACAATCACGAGGGCTCTCTGGCCACGGAATCCCCGGAGCTCATGGCCGACCTGATGCAGGTGCTCAAGCCGTTGGACCTCGTCTTCATGGACTCGGGCACGACAGAGAAGACCGTGGCCTGGATGGCGGCGCGGGACGCGGGATTGCGCTGGCAAAGGCGCAACGTCTTTCTCGACGCCGAATACCTGAAGCGGGATGGGGCCGGGGGGCGGATTCGCAACCCGGCCGCGATCGAGGCCGAGTTCTCGCGCCTCATCGGCCTCGCGCGCCAGCGCGGCGTCGCGATCGCGATCGGGCATGCCCAGTTCGCCGCTACGCTGGAGACGCTCGCGCGGCGGATTCCCGAGGCTCGGCGGGAGGGCGTCGAGTTCGTGCCGGCCTCCTGGCTGGCCCACCCGGGGAAGCCATGAGTCCCGGCGATGAGTTTCCGCGTCCGCGGAAACTCATACCGGTCACGATCCTTCTCTTCCTCGTGACCGGCGGATGCGGAGGCGCCCGGGTCGCGCCAGGCGTATTCGCGACCGCGCACGACACGGGCACCCCGCCGCGTCATCTCGGGCTCCTCTTCCCACAGGTCGAGGCCGGCGCGGCCGGCCGAGTGGGGGCGTGGCCCGGCGGCAGGGCGTTCATGGCGTCCGAGGTCGCAGCCGTCGTCCATGTCCGGATGCTCGAGGAGATGGAACGCCGGTGCGCGCCCGACTGGAAGGACCTCGCGGCCGAGAAGAAGGCGAAGGAACGGATGGCCCTGCTCTCGAGCGTCATCCACCGGGACTGGTCGTTGTCGGGCCAGATCACGGTCCGGCTGGCCGGCGAGTTGGGCCGGGCGAGCGGTCAGGACGCGTGCCTGCTGGTGTCGGTCACGCGGTTCGGGCCGAGCCCGTCGAAGCTCGAGCTCAAGAGCCTCTCGGGCGTGATCAAGCCCGGGACGACGGGGGAAACGGCGGCGTCGTGGATCAACTGCGGCGTCAAGCTGGTCGTGTTCCGGACCCCGGGCGGCCAGGTCCTTTGGGAGGCCGGGGGCCTCGCCAGTCTGCCGGTTACCGGGCCCGGGCCGGACGGGGTGGGCACGACCCAGGAGGCTGCGGTGGCCCGCGTGGTGGCCGATCTCATGCGGGCGTTTCCCTGGCCGAAGTGACGCCGGGGGGCGCCTCGCGGTAAAATAACTATGATGCGCTCGTGACGAACAGGAGTTCGTCGCGAGATAGGTAGGTACAACATCATTATGGTCTTTTGCTTCGCAAAAGCGCTCGTAGCTCAACTGGAAGAGTGCCAGCCTCCGAAGCTGGAAGTTGCAAGTTCGAACCTTGCCGAGCGCGCGCTTAATGCGGGGAGGATGCTCATCCTCCCCGCGTCGTGCTTCCTGGCCCTGGGTCCAGCCGCCTCGTTCCAGGCCGCCTCCCCTGTTCCCTCCGCCGCGCCGAGCCTGGCCTGGGCGCTGCCGGTCGTGTCCGTCACGGCGACCGACTCGGCGAAGTGGTCGGTTCGGATCGTGCCCGACGGGGAGGGCGGCCTGGTCCTGGCGTGGGAGGAGAACCGGGGCAAGCGCATGTGCTGCCGGGACACGCGCGACCTCTACGCCCAGCGGCTCGACGCCGCCGGAGCGAAACGCTGGGGCGACACGGATTACCAGCTCGCGGCCGACGCGGCGGGGGAGGAGCTCGAGGGGATGGCGCCCGCGGCCGGCGGCGGCGCGCTGCTCATCTGGCGGCGCGGGATGGGGACCCTGCTCGGGCAGGAACTCGACGGCGACCGCCGGCCCCGGTTCGGGGCCGACCCCGTGGTGCTCACGGCCATTCCGGGCCTCTGCGAGTGGAGTCCCCTGACCTGCTTCGCGACGAACGAGGGCTCGACGGAGGCGCGGCTCGCCTGGGGCCAGCCGTGGGAAGGCGGCTCCGCGATCCGGACCGTGCGGTTCACGCGCTCGACCGGGGCCTGGGAGGGCCGGGGCATCGTGGAGGCCCCGGTCGAGGCGGGGGTTCACCCGGGCGCGTTGGTGTGGTGCTCGTCCGGCCGGTGGCTCCTCCTTGTCTGGTGCGACGGCGACCCCGTGCGGCTGGACGGCCTCTGGCTCGGGGCCAATGGGCGGCCCGAAGGCAAACGGTTCACGGTGGCGAAGGAGCCGGCGGGCAGCTACGTGCACGTCGAGGCGGCCGGGGATGGCCGCGGCGGCGCGTGGGCGGTGTGGGCGGCCGTCACGCCGGACCACATGGGAAAGATGCACCGCGTGCGGGTAGGCTCGATCGAGCGCTGGCGGGACGGCGGAACCCGCGTGGCGGTGGCCCCGGCGGGCGAGGCGAGGACGCTGGCGATGTTCATTCCGGCGACGATGGTGGCCGTCGGGGATCAGCCGTCGGAAGCCGCGACGACGCCAAGCGTGGCCTGGCGGGCGACCTCGCTGGTGGCGCCGGCGGGCCGGGACCGGGCGATCCTGGCCCGCACGGACGGGACGCGCATGCTCGTGTCCGCCGTGAGCCGCTCCGACGGGCGGATCACCGTGGGGCCGGCCCGCGCGCTCGGGGGTACGCTCTACACGGGGTGCGCGCCGGTTCTCGCGCCCCTGACGGCTGGCCGGGTCGCCCTCGCCTGGGCCGAGATGGCCGGCGACGGCTGGCGGCTGGTGGTCCACGGTCTCGCCCTGGTCGCCGGCCGCGTCCGGGACGACGGCGGGGTGGTCTCGCTGGAGGGGCCGCCGGGCCTCTCGCCCCGGGCCGCAACGATCATGTCCACCGGCGACGGAGCGCTCGGCGTGGCGTGGGCGGGGCACTACTCGGCCGAGCACGGGGGGGTGGTTGCGCAGAAGGTGGTCCGGCGCTGACAATGGGGAACGCCATGAGAAACGCCATCGTGCCCCAGCTCGTCCGGCTCGCCCGCGAGATCGGGCGCGAGGACCGCGGGCTCGCCATCCTCGGCGAGGGTAACGTGAGCGCGGACGCCGGCGACGGGACCTTCTGGGTGAAGGCGTCGGGGACGCGGATGGGCGCCGCCAGCCCCAAGGACTATCTGCGCGCGAGCACGGCGAAGGTGCTCCGGTTCCTCCGCGAGCGCGGGACGGGTCGCGAGGAGGATGCGGTGGTGATGGCGGGCCTGCGCTCGTGCGTGGTGGGACCCCGGCAGGGCCAGCCGTCCACGGAGACCTTCATCCACGCCCTATGCCTGACCGAGGGCCGCGCGAAGTGGGTCGGCCACCTGCATCCGACCGCGACGATGGGGCTCCTGTGCTCGCGGCAGGGGGCGAAGCCGTTCCTCCAGGGGCTCTTCCCGGACGAGATCGTGTACTGCGGCCTGCCGCCGGCCGTGATCCCGTACGTGGATCCCGGCGCGAAACTCGCCTACGCGGTTCGGGACGCGATCCGGAGGCACCTGCGGCGGCACGGGATGCCCCCGCGGCTGATCCTCGAGCTCAACCACGGCATCCTCGTGCTGGGCCAGACGATGGACGAGGTGGTCAACATTTCGCTCATGACCGAGAAGTGGGCAAGGGTTCTACTCGGCACTATCGCCGCCGGCGGGCCCCGGTTCCTCTCCCCGCGGCAGGCGCGCCACATCGACCGTTGGCCCGCCGAGCACTACCGCCGCAAGCTCGCCTTGCGGAGCCCTCTTCGGGGCCATACTTAACATCTTAACATTCTCCTGGGAATGTTAAGATGTTAAGTATGGCCCCAACCTTCCTTGCTGTAGATCTTGGCGCGTCGTCGGGGCGCGTGATCGCGGGGACGTGGGACGGGGCGCGGTTCGCGCTCCGGGACGTGCACCGGTTCGCGAACGGACCCGTGCAGGGACCCTCGGGACTCTATACCGATATCGACATGCTCTGGCGTGAGGTCCGGACCGGCCTGCGCCGGTTCACGGAGCAATCGGGTGAGAATCCCGCCGGGGTAGGAGTGGACACCTGGGGCGTGGACTTCGGCCTGTTGGGCCGGGACGGGACGCTCCTGGCGCACCCAGTGCACTACCGGGACACCCGCACGAACGGGATTATGGAAAAAGTATTCGCCGTCGTGCCCCGCGACGAGGTCTTCCGGGTGACCGGCATCCAGTTCATGCAGATCAACACCCTCTACCAGCTCTACAGCCTGGTGGAAGCGGGATCCGGGCATCTCCGGGACGCTTCGGCCCTGCTCATGACGCCGGACCTCTTCCATTACTGGCTCTCGGGCCGGCAGGTGGCCGAGTACTCGATCGCGTCTACGAGCCAGATGCTCGACGCGAATGCCCGTACCTGGTCCGCCCCGATGCTCGGACGGCTGGGGATTCCCGCCGCGATCCTCCCTCCTGTCGTGATGCCCGGGACCGTCCTCGGCCCTGCGCTGGACGGAGTCGCGGCGGAGGCGGGATGGACGATGCCGGTCCCCGTGATCGCCGTCGGGAGCCACGACACCGCGAGCGCGGTAGCGGCGGTGCCGGACCTCGACGGATCCAGCGCGTACCTCTCGAGCGGGACCTGGAGCCTCATGGGGATTGAGACGGCGGCCCCGGTCATCACGCCGGCCTCGCTCGCGCTCAACTTCACGAACGAGGGGGGGGTGGCCGGGACGATCCGGCTCCTCAAGAACATCATGGGGCTCTGGCTCGTCCAGGAATGCCAGCGCGTATGGGAGCGGGACGGGAGGAAGTACGGCTGGGAGGAGCTCGCGAAGCTGGCCGAGGGCGCGCCGGCGTTCCGGTCCATCGTGGACCCCGACGCCGCGGAATTCTTCTCTCCCGGGGACATGCCGGAAGCGATCCGCGCCTTCTGCAGAAGGACGGGACAGCCCGGGCCCGATTCCGTCGGGGCGGTCGTCCGGTGCGCGCTCGAGAGCCTCGCCCTGAAATATCGACTGGTGCTCGGCGACCTGGAGACGCTGGCCGGGCGCCGGCTCGAGGTGATCCGGGTGGTTGGGGGGGGATCGCAGAACCGGCTCCTAAACCGGTTCACGGCAGACGCTTGCGGGCGGCCGGTGGTTGCGGGGCCGGTCGAGGCGACTGCGCTGGGCAATGTCATGCTCCAGGCGGTCGCGACGGGCCGGCTGGGAAGCGTCGCCGAGGGCCGCCGCGCAATCGCTGCGTCGGTGACCCGCGAGACGGTGGAACCCGGCCGCGGGGGGGCGTGGGACGAGGTTTTTTTGGGGCGCTTCGCAGGGCTCTGCGGGAGGGGTTGATCTCGCAGCTGTCATGCTATAGAGTGATTCGCATCACCATGCCGATTCGGCGCCTCTCGCTCCTGGCCTGCCTGCTGGCCGCGCCCGCTATCGCGGGGCCGCCGTCACTGCTGTGGAGCCAGCTTCACGCTCCAACCGTGGGTGGGGATAACCAGTTCGGGGGCGGGGTCTTCGATTCCTCGGGTAATCTCAACATCGCCTGCTTCGGCGACAGCATGGGCAACGGCTTGTCGCTACACGTGATCCGCTACGACAGCGCGGGGAACATTTTGGGTGCCCTGGCCATGGCGGACGACGACGACTCTCCGGACTACCAGACCGCGCTCTTCCTTGACGGCTCCGGGAACTACGTCGTGGCCGGGCGAGGGAGTGCCTCGGACCGGTCGCAGGTGGGCGTCGCGAAGTACAACCCGGTGACGGGGGCCGTCATCTGGGCGACGCTCTACCTGGAGTCGTCCCAGCACTACGATCACACCGGTGCGGGAATGGATGCAGCCGGGAATACGTACGTGCTGACCAACCAGGGTCAGAATCCCCCGGTTCATCCGATCGTGGTCAAGGTTTCCCCCAGCGGCGACATAGTCTGGGCCAGGACGCTCTCGGGTTTCTTGGGGGGCTCGTCGACCGCGTACGGTTCCGACCTTGCGGGGAATCCCGCGGGCGGGTGTTTCGTCGGGGGCTATGACATGAAATGGGGAGTCGGCATGCTCTGGAATGTCGATGCGAGCGGCAATGTGTTCTGGTCCATGTCGCTGGCGGGCAATCCCAACGCGGTAGCCCACGGCGCCGGGTCCATCTACGTGGCGTACCAGTACGGTTCCCAGGTCGGTCTCCAGCGGTTCACGACCGCCGGGGTGCCTTTGACGGGGGTGACGCTGACCCCTTCCTTCACCAACCTCCAGGTCAGCGGGGTGGCCGTGAGCCCCGGAGGCGCGCCCTATGTATGCGGCACCGCGCAGGTGGTGGCAGGGCGCTACGCGGGACTCCTGGTTGCGTACGACGTGTCGGTCACGGGGACGCTGTGGGGAGATACATACGACTATGGCGAGTCCGAGTCCGGCTCATTGGCGGCCAATGGGGTCGTCCTCGACGCATCCGGTACGCCCCACCTCGTGACCACCGTCGGCGGGTCCACGGGGTGCGGGAGTTGCCGGGTCGCCGGCGACCTTCTGACCCGGGGACTGATTCCGGCGACGGGGTCGGTCGCTTGGACCAGGCGGTACGACTACGCGCCGGTTCCGTCCGCCCGCGACGTCGCCGTGGATGCGTCGGGCGGCGTCTACATGCTGACGGACAAGCCGTCGACCCTGGTCAAGTATTCGAGCGGTGGCGCTATCGCGTGGACCCGGTCGTACGCAAACCCCCTGTACTGCATCGAGAGATTCGGGCGCGTAGTCGTCAGGGGCAGCGAGGAGTACGTGTCCGCGAAGGTGAACCTCACGGTCACGTATTGCGGCAACGGCGAGACCCGGAGAGCCCTCAACGTTGTGGCCTACCAGTCCACGGGGGCGCCGGCCTTCGCGGACTTCACGTGGATTCCGCCATGGGGCGAGGTGGAGCCGGGCCCGCTGGCGTGTTCCCCGGGCGGCGACATCTTCGTCGGGTGCTCGACGCGCACGGGCACGGGCGGAAGCGCGACGATGTACCAGTCGGTCGTGGCGTTTTCCGCGGTGGGCACCGTCATGTGGACCCGGACAGTGGCCGTAGTCGGACCGCAGCAGAGCGAGGAGATGACCGGGATCGGCATCGACGCGGGGCTCAACGTATATGCTCTGGGTGTCGGTTCGGACGTGGCCCAGAATACGGTCATGCGTGTGACCAAGATGGACTACGGCGGGAACTGGCTCTGGACCGTGACCGTCACCGGCGGCCTCCCGTTCTCGTACCCCACGGGGATGGCCGTGGACTCCGCCGCGGGCAGGATCTACCTGTCGGGAGCCGAATCAGACAACATCCAGTCGCCCACGGTCCTGCGCGGGGCCATCGTCGGACTCGACACCAACGGCAACAAGGTCTGGACCCGGTCGAACCACGGGGGCCAGCTCATGCTCTACTGGGACGTCGCCGTCAACGCTTCCGGAACGGTCTTCGCCACCGGGGTCATATGCTCGACCGTGAACCTTTCGAGTCAGAAGGAAGGCATCGATGCGGTCGGGACGGGCGATATCATCGTTGACGCCTACGACCCCACGGACCCGTGCCCCGCGCCCGCGTGGAGCACGCGGTGGGATTCCGGGCTGGGGGACGAAGAGGGTGTGGCAATCGCAGCGGGGTCCGTGGCCGTCGTCGGCCGCACCCCGCAGGGGCCCAGAATACTCAAGTATGGGGAGGGGTCCGCGGATCCCGCCGCCCTCGTGGCCGGGATCACTACCTCACCGGCCGGTCCGGTGGACGTGGGTACGCAGGTGGCGTTCTCGTTCACGGTTACGGACACGGGCGGACGCGCGGCCGTCGGGATCGCGGCCACGCTCATGCTCTCGTCCGGCGCTTCCGCGTTCGAGCCGCTCCAGGGGCCCTGGGGTTCCGGGCCGCCCGACCTGATCAGCGGGGCGTCGAGGACGTGGACCTGGACGACGACGGCGATCGGGGCAGGAACGGTGCAGTTGACGGCGACGGGGTCGGGAACCGATGCCTGCTCGGGCTCCCCGGTGAACGGCACATCCGTGCGGACGATCCAGACCGGGTACAGGTCGGCCATGGGTGCTTACCTGACTGTAACCCGGACGATCTGCGGTATCGGCGACTGGGTGAAGGTCGATCTTTCCGTCACGAACGGTGGAGCGGCCGGAGCGGTCCTGAACAGCGTGACCGCGACGGTATACCTCTCGAACTGGTCCGTCGCGGAGTGGATCGCGGGAGCCGACCAGGGACTATTCACGTTGAACGCGGGAGGTGGTCCCCAGCCGTTCAGTTGGACGTTCTCGGTTTCCGGTTCCATGGTGCCGCCCGAGACCTTCTACGTGACGGCAAGCGGGCTGGACCCGGTATTCGGAGCCATGACCGCGACGGCCACGGGGAGCGCGCAGCTCGTCAACCAGGCCCGGCTTTCGGCGACGCTTCCCGTCGGAGGGGTCACTTCCGTGGGCGGAGTAATCACGGTCCAGGCGTTCGTCAGGAACCTGGGCGGTTCTGCGGCCATGGCGGTGACTGCGACGATACTGGTTGCAACCGGAGGCGGCACGATGGCGGTCTCGCCGCCTGTCCCCGCGGTGGCCACGATCCAGGCCGGCGCTGCCACTCTCTTTACGTGGACGATGACGGCCACGGGGGCCGGGCCGGGCACGTTCACGGTGACGGTGACGGGTACGGATGCCTCGGTACTCGGGTACCCGCTGACTGCGGTCGGGATCGGGGGCGGCACGATCCAGACGCCGCCGAACATCGTGGGCAGGAACTTCCATCCCGTGACGACCGTGGAGGTGGGGCAAAGCTTCCTGCGGCTCTTCTCACTGACCAATACGGGACAGGCGACTGCGCAGGGGCTCCAGGACTTGCGGACGACCTTCGGCACCGCCACGGCGACCGTGGCCGGGCCGGGGACGCCGCAGTTCTCGGTGACGCTCACGGGATTCCAGACCGTGGTCTATTCGCTGACCCTCACCGGAGTCACTCCGGGTACCTACTGGCAATCGCGGACCGTCACTGGCTACGACGTGAACACGGGCTTCACGGTGACCAGCGGAGCCATCGTCTCGAACATGGTGACCATACTCCAGCGGCCCATCCTGACGGCATCCACGACGGCTTTCCGTCCGGGTGCGGGAGCGCAGGCCCACCTCGGGCAGAAGTTCCTGGCGATGCTCACGGTCACGAACACGGGCGGCGTCACCGCCAACGGCGTCTCGCCCGGCTGGTTCGGATACTCCACGGAGGGGGAGGCCAGCCCGGTCGGCGGGCCGAACCCGGCGGGGCCGGCGTCCCTCGCGCCCGGCGCGTCGATCACGTTCACGTGGACTATGGTGGGAAGCGCGGCAGGGACCCTGTACCTCACCAACTCGGTGACCGGGGTGAGCGCGATGTCGGGGTTGACGGCCTACTCGGGGCCGGCGATGTCGAACGCCATTGTTCTCCAGCCGCTCCTCTCGGCTTCCGTAATCGCGACCCCGTCCGTGATCAACGGCGGGCAGACGAGCCTCATCCGGCTCACGGTGTCGAATACGGGTGCTTCGACGGCGGCCGTGATCATGCCGTACCTGAACCTCAGTCCGGATGCGTCCGCCACGACGGGCAACGCATCCTCGTCGAATCTGACCCTGTCCCCGGGCCAAAGCGCGACCGTGAGCTGGGACCTGACCGGGCTGGGCAGGGCCCTGGTGGCGGTGACGGCGTACGTGACCGCCGTCGATGCCTTCGATGCCACCTATGGAGTTGCCGCGGCTGCCTCGACGCTCGTGGACGTGACGTCCTCGATGGCCTCGCGCGCCGTGATCATTCCCGCGACCGTCACGGTGGGTGAGACTTTCCGGATCGACCTAACGGTGACGAACGGCGGTACGGTCCTGATCCAGGACGTCATCCCGTCCGTCACGCTGGCTCCGTCCGGACTCGCAACCGTGGGGGCGCCAGATCCGGCGAGCGAGGCCAACCTCTTTGTGGGTGCGTCGCGCACATTCTCCTGGTCCGGTGTGGCGGACAGTGCCGGCATTCTGACTCTGTCCGTCGGGGCGTCGGGCACGCCGGTGGCCGGCACCGTCGACTCGACGCGCCAGACGCTGACGCTCGTGATCAAGAAGAAGGCGGGCTCCGTGCCCGAGTTCTCGGGCGAGGCCATCGTGTATCCGAACCCGGTCGCGGGCGACACGGTCTCCATCGCGGTCCGCCTGAAGGGCGACGCAACGAAGATCGAGGTCGACGCCTACAACACCGGCTATCAGCGCGTCTGGCACGGCGAGTTCCCGGCTGCCACCGCGGGTGACTGGGCGTTGGACATCGCCGGGGTGTCGAAGTGGGCGCCGGGCGTCTACCTCGTCCGGATCCGCGCGACGAAGGCGGACGGCGGGACCCAGGTGTTCAAGACCATCCGCGTGGGGGTGAAGCGATGAAGGCCCTCCTCGCTGCGATCCTGCTGTGGCCCGGCATGGCCGCGGCTCTCGCTCCCTCGGCCTTCACGGACTACGGCGCGCAGACGGTACGCGCCGCGTTCCTCTCGCGGGCCGCTTCGGCACGGGCGGTCGCAATGGGCGAGGCGTTCACGGCGGTGTCGGACGACGCGTCGGCGGTCCTGGGCAATCCGGGCGGGCTGGGGCGGGTCGCCCGGCTCGACGCGGTGGCCCAGTACGAAACGGGCGGGGACGGGATCTCGCGGAACGTCGGCGCGATCGCCCTCCCGGTCGGGCCCGGGGCGGTGGGGATCGGCGTGGCCGCGTTCTCGGCCGGCAGCTACGAGGTCCGCGACGCCTCCGGCGCCAAGTCCGGTGACCAGTCGGCGATGGACATCGCCGGCACGGTCGGGTACGGGTTCGCGAATCCGGGCGGACTGGGCCTGCCGGGCTGGACCGGGCTCGCCGTCGAGTTCGTGAGCCAGGGCGTCGGCGGCTCTACGGTCGCGGGGTCGCTCGGCACGGTCCTGCCGCTCGGCGGCGGGCTCGACCTCGGGCTCGCGCTCCAGCACATGGGGGCGAAGGCGTCCGGGTTCGGGCTGCCCTCGTCCCTGCGCGCGGGGCTCGCCTTGGCGTTCGCCGGGACGCTCCGGGTCGCTGGCGAGGCGCGGGTGGGGCTGGCCGACAAGGTCACGGACGTCGGGGCGGGCGCCGAGTGGGCGCCGATCCCGCGGGTGGCCATCCGCGCCGGCTACCGCACGCCGCTCGCGAACCAGGGCTGGCAGGGGATGACCGGCCTCACGGCCGGCGCGGGGCTCAGGCTCGGGAACCTCGTCCTGGACTACGCCTTCCAGCCGTACGGCGAGCTGGCGACGAGCCACATCATCTCGCTCTCGTGGCGGCAGGGCGCCTGGATGCCGGCCGTCGCGGCCACGGCCGACGAAGCCGAGACGGAAGCGGCGCCCGGCGCCGCGGTCGCGGCCGCCCCGGCTCCGAAGAAGTCCAGGCGTCCGGCGATGATGAACGTCGCGGTTTCGGACCTCGAGCCCCAGGGCGTCTCCGCGAGCGACGCGGCCGTCGTCGCGGACATGCTCCGCGGCGAGCTGGTCAAGACCGGCAGCGTGATCGTGCTCGAGCGCCAGAACATGCAGAAGGTCATGGCGGAGCAGGCCTTCCAGCAGACCGGTTGCACCTCCGCGGAGTGCGCGGTCAAGCTCGGGAAAGTGCTCAACGTCCAACGCATCATCACGGGCAGCGTCGGCAAGCTCGGCGACATGTACTTCGTCAACGTCCGCATCGTGGACGTCGAATCCGGCTCCATGGTCTGGAGCGACCGGGCGGAAGCCAAGGTCGTGAGCGCCCTGGCGAAGGAACTGCCCTCGCTGGCCCAGCGGCTGGCGAAGAAGATGAAGTAAGGGGTCCCCGTGCGGCGGCTGGCCCCTCTCCTCGTCCTCGCCGCCATCTTCTCCGCCTGCGACCGGTCCCCCCGCATCGATCCCAACCGGACCACGATCGCGGTGGTGCCTAAAGGCACCACTCACGAGTTCTGGAAATCCATCCACGCGGGGGCGGTGAAGGCCGCGCGGGAACTCGACGTCGACATCGTCTGGAAGGGCCCGCTCAAGGAGGACGACCGGGAGGCCCAGATCTCGGTCGTCGAGAACATGGTCCGGCTGGGCGTCAAGGGGATCGTCCTGGCGCCGCTGGACGAGACGGCGCTCCAGGCGCCGGTCGCGGCGGCGGTCAGGGCGAAGGTACCCGTCGTCATCATCGATTCGGGGCTCAAGGGTAAGGCCCATTCGAGCTTCATCGCGACGGACAACTACAAGGGCGGGCGGATGGCGGGGGAGTACCTGGCAAAGCTCCTGAAGGGCCGGGGCCGGGTCGTCATGCTCCGGTACGAGGAGGGGTCGGCGTCCACGACGGCGCGCGAGAAGGGCTTCCTGGCCGCGATGCGGCGGTTCCCCCGGATCAAGGTCGTGTCCGCGAACCAGTACGGCGGGGCGACAACCGAGACCGCGTACCGGGCTTCCGAGAACCTGCTCGCGCCACTCAAGAAGGATGGCAAGCTCGACGTGGACGGCATCTTCGCCTGCAACGAGTCCACGACGTTCGGCATGCTCCGGGCTCTCCAGGACGGCGGGTTCGCGGGGAAGGTCCGGTTCGTCGGGTTCGACTCGTCGATCAAGCTCGTCGCGGCACTCCGCAACGGCGGAATCGACGGGCTCATCCTCCAGAACCCGTTCCAGATGGGCTACCTCGGGGTGAAGACCATGGTCGCCAAGCTGAAGAAGAAGCCTATCAAGGCCCGCATCGATACCGGCGAGACGCTCGTGACGAAGGCGAACATGGATGACCCCAAGGTCAAGGCCGTGCTCTCCCCCGATCTCTCGGAGTGGATCCGGTAGAGGCCGTTGCGATGCCGCAACGGCCTCTGCAGGCAGCGGACGGATCATTGACATGGGGTGGCCTGTAGCCAGACTCGCCCGACTCGGCCCCCTGCTTGGCCTCGCCCTCGTCTACGGCCTCTTCGCCCTCATCGCGCCCCCGAGCTTCACGACCGTCGGCACCCTGGAGACGATCGCCCGTCAGGCCGCCATCGTCGGCACCGCCTCGCTGGGCATGACCGCCGTGATCATCGCCGGCGGCATCGATCTCTCCGTGGGCTCCGTGGTCGCCCTCTCGACCGTCGTGATCGCGGCCCTGCTCCAGGCCGGGCAGGGCCCCGTGACCGCCGCTCTCGGCGGCGTGCTGGCCGGGGTAGCCTCTGGGCTCGTCAACGGCTGGCTCGTGACCCGGCTGCGGATGGTGCCGTTCATCGTGACCCTGGGCACGCTCCTGATCGTGCGCGGGGCAGCGAAGGGGCTCGCGAACGAGCAGAAGATAGACGCGCCCATCACGGGGCTCAACGACGTGCTGGCGGCCGTGCCGCCGGAGCGGAGCTGGCAGATCCTGCCGGCGGGGGTGTGGGGGATGCTCATCCTGGCCGTCCTCGTGATCCTGCTCCTGCGCCGCACGGCGTTCGGCCGGCATGTCTTTGCCATCGGGGGCAACGAGGAAGCCGCCCGGCTCTCGGGCATCGACGTGGACGCCGTCAAGGTGTGGGTGTATGTCCTCGGCGGCGCCTGCGGCGGGCTCGCGGGTCTCCTCCAGTTCTCGCGGCTCACGGTCGGGGACCCCACCGTGGCTTCGGGGCTCGAGCTCGACGTCATTGCCGCCGTGGTCATCGGCGGCGGTTCGCTCTCCGGCGGCGAGGGCTCGGTCCTGGGCTCCGTTCTCGGCGCCCTCGTCATGACCACGATCCGGTGCGGCTGCTCCCAGATGGGGCTGGCCAACTGGATCCAGGAGATCGTGACCGGCCTCATCATCGTGGCCGCCGTCGCCCTCGACCGGCTGAGGCGGAGGTAGCGGCGCGTCTACGATCGGGGCTATCATGAAGCACAGGGGAGCAGTATGTTATTGAAGTTCTGGAGGCCGTGGCGGTCATGCGCCGGGGTGCTCGTATTGACCCTGCCGGGTCTCTCGGGGGCCCCCGCGCTCGCGGATGGCCTGCTGGACGAGACCCCGAACACCGCGAGCGACACTCTCACCACGGTGTTCCCGAACTGGGCGAGGGCGCCCGCGGCGTTCTTTGACCTCACCATCTGCGACGACGTGACCTGTCCGTTCTGCACCGCCGGCGACATCCAGAGCGTCACCCTCTTCAACTACGGTTCCGCATCGGGCGGTGCCGGCGGCGACATTTCCGGAGTCTATTTCAACCTGTTCTGTGGGAAGACGAACGCCTGGGGGACTCTCACTTACGCGGGAGTGTGGACCGTGGGCGCGTCGAACTATCCCGCGTGGACCTGGGTGGGGCCCATCGCGTGGGCGGCTGATCCCGGGTCCGCATGCGCGGGGGACGCACTTCTTTCCACATACGTCGACATCGGTTCCTGCCCCGTCGAGGGGAGGACCGTCACGATGGGACTTGGGCTCAACGACATCGTGAACCCGGGCCAGCCGGGCGGGGTGTGGGACACCTGCGGCTACCAGGTGCCCAATTGGGGAGGAGCGCTCCGCACGGGCAACACCAAGTACATCCGGTACGTCCTCAAGTCCGCGGACCGGGTGATCGTTCCCCCCGGCGACACGGTCACCTACACCATCTACTATGGCGCGCCGGGAGGTCCCGGGATTTCGAACATCGTGGTGATGGACACCCTTCCCGCGTACACGCACTACGTGGCCGGCTCGGCGGTCCCCGCCCCGGATGCCTTCTGGGACCCCGACCCGGGGCCGCCGTTGCGCATGCGCTGGACCCTCCCCGGGGTGGCTTCGACGTCGGGGGGAGCCACGGGCTCGCTCACCTACAAGGTGACCGTCGACTGGGGCAACGGCGAGGCGTTCGAGCCCGGGAGTGGGGACGCTGGCGCGCCCGAGGGCGTGCGGCTGGCGAACGTGGCCGCGGTCGAATTCGTCGGATCGGGGTGCAACGGCCCGTTCGTGAACCCGCCCACGGACACCGTCGTGCGCCGCTACATGATCTGGAAGCTCGCGGACCAGGACGTCCTGTTCGCGTCCCGCGTCGGAATGCCGGACGACGAGATCACGTATTCGATCTTCCTCACCAACATGTCCACGTCCCGCACGTGGTGGAACCTCGACGTGTGGGACACGGTCCCGGTCCAGCTCGAGACCTGGGACCCGGGTTTCGGGTTCTGGGACAACTGCGCCGCGCAGTGGACGATGACTCCGACGCTGGGCTGTGCGCCGGGGGCGCCCGGTGGACTCGTGAACGCATCGGGAACGATCATGACCTGGCGGCTCGGGGACTTCCCGCCGGGAGCGACGATGCGGCTCGACTGGAAGGCGCACGTCAAGGCCGCGGGGGTGCCCGCCGGTTCGACTGCGCAGGGCTACGTATCCGTGATGGCCCGGGGCCGCTCGGCGGTGGTGGGGGGGAGCGGCCACGCGCAGGCCGCGCGCGGGTTCTATCACTCCGCCCTCATCGTCCTGCGGACCACGTACTTCAGTTACGTCGGTCAGGCGGCGGACTCGGGATGCGCGGGGCTCGCGATCAACCTGTTCCCGCTCAACAAGGCGGCGAACTTCGAACTGCGCAAGCTCGAGAACTACGGCGCGGGGTTCGCCACGTCGGGGGGCAAGAGCGCTTCGATCAACGTCTTCCAGGGCACGTGCCTGGGGGGGTTCGTCGACGGCGGGTACGGGGGATGCGGGCCCGAGCGCGCGCCGGCCCAGTACTACTGGCTCGACTCGTGCGCATCCACGCCCAACGCGGTCCTCTACAAGCTGACGTCGAACGTGCCGATCCTGTGGATGCTCATGCCCGAGATCGGGGGCGGGGGTGACGCCTTCACGTTCATCCCGTCCACGACGCTGTCATTCTCCGGGTGGACTCTCTATTCCTACCGGCGAAGCGTATCGGGGGAGGTCAAGGCCGGCTGGGGCGAGTCCTGGGTCGTCTTCAACACCAGCGTCGGTCCCTCCGGCGTATACGACCCCGCGCTCACCACCACCGTCCACCTGTTCCGCTGGGACCCGGCGGCGCTCCAGTACACGTACCTGAAGTCGGCGGACATCGACAAGAACAGCCTCTACATGCCGTGGGCGGGGTGCCCGCTCGGGGATGATGGGCAGTACAAGATCATCTCGTCGGACGCCAGGCTGACCGTGTACCAGGGCTACGGCACTTTCGGGGATCCGAACATCACGTTCGCGTACAACGACCACGGTGGCAACGCGCCCACCGCGGAGGGCGGGACGTTCGTGAGCAAGCCGGGTGCGGCCGGCAGCTTCTACACGCTGGCGAACAACGATCCCGGGGCGTGCAACTTCGAGGTCGGGAACAACAGCGCGGGGGTGAAGGCGACGTTCCGGCTGTACCGGTACATGCCCCGAGACCCGAGCCTCGCGGTCACCGGCATCCCGGCGACGCTGTGCGGGACCTCCGGGACCTGGCAATTGCTGGCCCTGCGGAGCGTGGACGCCGGGATGGCGGCCGTCACGGGCCCCACGGCGAACGCTTTCGTCGGGGGGGCGGCCGGCACTTACGACACCGTCACCACCGGGCTGGGCTCCACCGCCAACGCGTGGAAGGTCGAATGGGTCGGGGGCGGCAACCTCTCCGTCTACTCGGGCTCGAGTGTATGGAGCAACTGGGCCGGCGGGAACATGATGCACGCCGCGGACGGCAACGCCACGGGAACCGAGTTCTGGCTCCACCACGCCACCGGCCAGTCTCCGGGATCGTGGGCGTTCATCCTTTTCTGCCCGGTCACGGGCATGGCCGTGAACGCGGTGTCCTCCGACGGCTGGTCGGCGACCTACACGACGGACGGGCCCGACCAGGCCGTCATGTTCACGGACCTCTCCAGCGTCGCCTACGGCGACCGGCGGAACTACGTCTTCCGCCTGCTGGCCGGGGGCGCCCAGGGGGAGATGATGGGCCAGCGACACCAGATCCAGTACCGGGAGAAATTCTACACCGCCCCCTTCGTTGCGACGGGCGTTCACTACGACATCATTGCTCCCCCCGTCGTGTTTTCCGGCCAGCCCTTCTGGATCACGGTGGTCGTGGTCCTGGGCACGGGCACCACCAAGATCGACTACTGCGGCACGACGAGTTTCAGCGCGACCGACCCCACCGCCAGGATCGCGGGCATCCCGATGGATTCCTACAATTTCACGTGGTCCAGCTCGACCGCGTGCACGAGTGCGCCGGATGAGAACGGGATCAAGCTCTTCATGAACGTCTCCCTGTCCGTCCTCGGCGACCAGACTATCGTGGCGGGGGACACCATGGACGGATCCATCACCGGGATCGGCACGACCTACGTGGTCGGAGTGGACGTCAAGATCGAGAAACAGCCGAAATTCCAGATCGCGGCGTCGGGGGACACGGTCCGGTTCCGGATATGCTGGAGCAACTACTCGTCCGCGTCCGCCTTCACCTTCACCCTCACCGACGCGGTGCCGGTGGGGACGGCCTTCGTGCCCGAGGCCGCGGCCACCGGCCTGGACTGCGGGAACACGGACGGCGTCACGCCGATCCCGTCCTACTCCACGCTCTCCACCGCGACCGTGCCGGCTGCCGCCTCGTTCGTTTCCGCGAATCCGGTCGCGGGAACGCGCTGGCTCCGGTGGACCCTGCCCCAGGTCGGGGTGCAGACGACGGGGTGTGTCTGCTACCGCGTCGTCATTCAATAGGCGGGCGGGCCGCCATCCCGTTCACGTTGCATGCCCTTCCCGGCAGGTTCGCTGGCCTGATTCCCGGCGATCCGGTACAATGCTCTGATCGCGCTTGGCGTATGGTCTCGTTTTGGGTGCGTAGCTCAGTTGGTAGAGCAGCTGACTCTTAATCAGCGGGTCGAGGGTTCGAGTCCCCCCGCACCCAGCTTTCATAAGCTGGCCCTGAGCGACCGAGCGAGGCGAGGGAGTCGAAGGGCCCAGAGCCAAGGCCGGCACAACGGCCACCGTCCGTGCTCTATAATGAGCCCCTCGTGAGCCTGCGTCGCGCGTGTCTGGCTATCGCGGCGGCCGGGGTGGCATGGAGCGCCCCCGGGCCGGCTCGTGCGGCACCCCTCGAGCTCTCGTACTGGGAAAAGTGGACGCGGTTCGAGGGCGACGCCATGATCGCGGTGGTCGCCGACTTCAACAAGTCCCAGGACCGCCTGCACGTGACCTACCTGCCGGTCAGCAACGTCGAGCAGAAGGTGCTCGTGGCCACCGCGGGCGGAGATCCACCGGACATCGCCGGGCTCTACGCGGCCCAGGTCGTGAGCTACGCGGACAAGAACGCGCTACTGCCGCTTGACGACTACCTGGCCCGGGCCGGGATCACGGCCGCCGACTTCATCCCCGTCTTCTGGAACGAATGCGTGTTCCGCGGGCACGTGTGGGCCCTGCCCACTACTCCCGCGACCATCGCCCTGCACTGGAACAAGGGGCTGTTCCGGAAGGCCGGGATGGACCCGGAGCGCCCGCCGAAGACGATCGGCGAGCTCGATGAGATGGCGGACCGGCTCACGATCCGGGACGCGAGCGGGCACCTGATCCAGATGGGGTTCATCCCGTGGGAGCCCGGGTGGTGGAACTGGGCGTGGGGGAGGTTCTTCGGCGGGCGGCTCTGGGACGGGGAATCGAAGATCACGTGCGACGAGCCGGAGTTCGTCGCCGCCCTCCAGTGGGTCCAGTCCTACGGCAGGAAGTACGGCAAGGACCAGCTCCAGGTTTTCACGAGCGGGTTCGGCAACTTCGCCTCCCCCCAGAATGCCTTCATGGCGGGGAAGGTCGCGATGGAAATCCAGGGCGTCTGGATGTACAACTTCATCACCCAGTACACGCCGAAGATGGAATGGGGGGCCGCGCCGTTTCCGACCGCCAAGCCCGAGCAGTACGGGATGTCGGATGCCGACCTCGACGTGCTCGCGATTCCGCGCGACGCCAGGCATCCCGAGGAGTCGTTCGAGTTCATCAAGTACGTGATGACGCGGCCGGCGATGGAGAAGCTCTGCATGGGCCACCGGAAGTTCTCGCCGCTGGCCAAGGTGAGCCCCGCCTTCTGGGCGAGCCATCCGAACCCGTACATCCGGTTGTTCGATTCGCTCGCCCGGCATCCGCTGACGTTCGCCCTGCCGCATCTCACGATCTGGCAGGAGTACAGCGAGGAGCTGAGCGTGGCCTTCCAGAAGGTCTATCTGCTCGAGGCCAGCCCTGAGGAGGCGCTCGCGACCGTCAAGGCGCGGATGCAGAAGCGGCTGGACCGGGAGCTGCGCCGGATGAAGCGGCTCGGGTTGAGCCCCGCATGAGCCCGGTCGCGCGCGAACCGCTGAGCTCCCGCGTGGGGCGCGCCGAGTTCCGGTGGGCCATGCTCTTCATCGCGCCTTGGATCATCGGGTTCGGGGTCTTCCTGGCGTACCCCGTGGTCGTGTCGCTCTTCTACAGCTTCTGCGAATACTCCGTCCTGGCCAAGCCGGTCTGGATCGGGGCGGGGAACTTCCGGGACCTCGCGGACGACGACGTGTTCTGGATCTCGCTGTGGAACACCTTCCGGTTCGCCGCCTTCGCCCTGCCATTGGGGATGATATTCAGCCTCGGGCTGGCGGCCATGCTGCACATCTGTGCCATCGGGCGGGCGACCTTCCGCGCGATATTCTTCCTGCCCTCGCTCGTGCCCGTCGTGGCCAACGCCATCGTCTGGATGTGGATGTTCAACGGGGAGTACGGCCTGCTCAACGCCGGGCTCAAGGTGTTCGGCCAGCAGGGGGCGAACTGGCTCGGCGACCCGTTCTGGTCGATGCCGGCGCTGATCTTCATGGGGTTCTGGGGGGTCGGCGGCTCGATAATCATCTTCCTGGCGGCCTTCCAGGAGGTGCCCGTCGAGATGTACGAGGCGGCGGAACTGGACGGGGCTTCCTCGTGGCAGAAGTTCTGGGGGGTGACGGTGCCCCTGATCTCGCCCGTGATCTTCTTCCAGCTCATCACCGGGATCATCGGCGTCCTCCAGGTCTTCGCCGCGCCCTACATCATGACGGGGGGCGGTCCGATGCGGCGGACGCTCTTCTACTCCATGTACCTTTACGACAACGCGTTCCGGTACCTGCGCATGGGTTATGCCTGCGCGATGGCGTGGATCCTGTTCCTCCTCATCCTGGCCCTTACGCTCGTGGCGACCAAGATCTCGGCGCGCTACGTGCACTACCAGGGATCCTGATGTCCGACCTGGCGTCCGCTCCCAACGCTCCATGGCTCGAGCGCAAAGGCTCGAGGGAAATGATCCTCCAGGCGTTCGTCTTCGTCGGACTGGGGCTCCTGGCGGTGCTGTTCCTCCTGCCACTCCTGTGGATGGTCTCGACCTCGCTCAAGCCCATCGAGGAGACGATGAAGATGCCGCCCACGTTCATCCCAACGTCGCCGAAGTGGGAGAACTTCCGGGAGGCGGTCCAGCGAATCCCGTTCCTGAGATATTTCGGGAACACGGTCTGGGTCAGCGTCCTCGGCACCGTGGGGGTCGTCATCTCCTCCTCGCTCGTGGCCTACGGGTTCGCGTTTCTGCGGTGGCCGGGCCGGGACCTCTTCTTCTGGCTCACGGTGGCGACGATGATGATCCCGTTCCCCGTCATCATGGTGCCCCTGTACGGGGTCTTCCGGAAGTTCGGCATGATCGGGACGCTGATGCCGCTCTGGCTGCCGGCGTGGTTCGGGTCCGCCTGGGACATATTCCTCATGCGCCAGTTCTTCCTCGGGATCCCCAAGGACCTCTTGGACGCGGCGCGGATCGACGGCGCGACGGAGTTCCAGATCTGGCGCAAGATCGTCCTGCCGGTGGCGGCCCCGGTAATGGTCGTCGTCGGGCTGTTCCACGTCATCTACTCGTGGAACGACTTCCTGGGTCCCCTGCTCTACCTCACGAAGCAGGAGAAGTACACGCTGTCACTCGGGCTCCAGTTCTACCAGAGCCAGAGCGGCGGCACCGAGTGGCACCTCCTGATGGCCGCGTCGGTGCTCATGGTCCTTCCCGTGCTCGTGCTCTTCCTTCTGGGTCAGCGCGCGCTGATCCGCGGAATCACGATGACGGGCATCAAGATGTGAGCGGGGTACCTGCCGCCGGCTGATCCCGCAAATCATGGCCTGGGCGCGATGCCATCGTGTTGCATTCTGCGACATGCTTGACACGGTTCGCGGCACCACGGTACAGTGAAATCCGCCTCGAATGCCTGCGTCCGCGTGCCGCGTCCAGCTAGTCCGCTGGACGCGACGGGTTTCAGGGGGCCAGGGGGTCCCGCGCGGGGAAACGGGAAAGATCATGGAGCGCATCGACGTGCGGAGGCTTGGCAGGGAGCCGATGGCGTTTAGGTGGGAGGAGCCGGCGGCGACGCTGGGTCTGGAGACGGAGCCGGCCTTCCGGCACGCGATCTCGGTCGAGGTGACCGCGCGCAAGATCGGGGCGCAGGTGCTGGTGAACGGCGTCGCTTCGAGCCTCATCCGGCTCGAGTGCGGCAGGTGTCTGGAAGCGTTCGAGCGGACGGTGAGAGCGGACGTGGCCATCGCGTACCGGGAGGGTACGCCGCCCAACCGCCGCGTGGACGTGATCGGGGACGACGAGCCGGAGGCGAGCTGGTACGAGCCTCCGTTCATCGATCCCGGCGAGGACCTCAGGCAGATCATGCTCGTGGCCATGCCGGACTATCCGGTGTGCCGGGCGGACTGCCGGGGGCTGTGTCCGCAGTGCGGGGCCAACCTGAACCTGGCCCCGTGCGGGCACAAGGTGGAGGGAACCGACGGGCAGCCCGGAAGGGGCGTGAAAGTGCCCGAGGGTGAAAAGGAGACCTAGACGACATGGCGAATCCGAAACGACGGTTCTCGAAATCCCGGACCCGCATGCGGCGTTCCATCGTGTGGCGCCTGGAGAAGCCCGCGACGTCCTCGTGCCCCCGGTGCAAATCCCCGCGCGAGCCGCACCGCATCTGCCGGACCTGCGGCTACTACAACGGGAGACAGGTCATCGCGGTCGGTAGCTGACCGTAGAGCGACCACCAGCCACCGCTTATGCCGACCCGCATTGCCGTTGACGCCATGGGGGGCGATCGAGCCCCCCAGGCCGTCGTCGAGGGTGCGCTCGAGGCCGCCCGGGAGGACGGGGCCGAGATCATCCTCGTCGGGGACCGGTCCGCCATCGAGGCCGAGATCGCGCGCGTCACCCGCGGACGCCCCGTGGAGGGTGTCATCATCCAGCACGCCTCCGAGAAGATCGAGATGGGCGAGTCGCCCGCCGCGGCGGTCAAGGCCAAGAAGGATTCCTCCCTGGTCGTGGCTGCCCGCCTCGTGCGCGAGAAGCAGGCGGCGGCCGTGCTTTCGATGGGCAACACGGGGGCCTGCCTGGCCGCGGCCCTGCTCGTCGTGGGGCGCCTCGAGGGCGTCCAGCGTCCCGCGATCGTCGTGCAGTTGCCCCACCAGGAGGGGATGACGACGCTCCTCGACGGGGGCGCCAACGTCGACTGCCGGCCCCAGCACCTGGTCCAGTTCGCCGTCATGGGCGAGGTCTACGCCGAGCTTATCCACGGCGTCAGGAGCCCGCGGATCGGACTTCTGAACGTGGGCGAGGAGGACGGCAAGGGGACGGAGCTGACCCAGGAGGCGCACACGCTGTTGCGGCAGGCCGGGCTGAACTACGTGGGTAACATCGAGGGCGGGGACGTCCTGAGCGGGCGCGTGGACGTCGTCGTGTGCGACGGGTTCGTGGGGAACATCCTTCTCAAGTTCGCCGAAGGCGTCGCGGTCGCGGTTCGGGAGATGCTCCGGGGTGCGTACCGGAAGAGCGGGCTGATAGTGAATTTCGGCGGCGTGCTGAGCGGCCCCGTGTTCCGGGCGATCAAGGACCGCATGGACCCCGCCTACTACGGCGGCGCGCCCCTGCTGGGGGTCAATGGCACCTTCATCGTCGGCCACGGCTCCTCGTCGCCGCGCGCCGTGCGCAACGCGATCTCGGTCGCCCGGCGGTTCGTGGACCTCAAGGCGAACGCCCTGATCCGGGAGCGGCTGAGTACGCTGGCCCTGCCGAAGGGCGGCGCCCGGTCGTCCGGGGCCGGCGCATGAGCGGGGAGGGGAAGTTGAGCCGCACCGCCGCGATCGTTTCGACCGGGATGTACGTCCCGCCGCGGGTCATGACCAACGCGGATCTCGCGAAGCTCGTCGAGACCTCGGACGAGTGGATCGTAACTAGGACGGGAATCCGGGAGCGCCGCATCGCCGCGCCCGAGCAGGCGACCTCGGACCTGGCGGCGGAGGCGTCGAAGCAGGCGCTCGAGCGCGCCGGGATCGCCCCCACGGACGTCGACCTCATCATCCTTGCCACGCTGTCGCCGGACACCATCACGCCCTCGTCGGCGTGCGTGATGCAGGCGAAGATCGGGGCATCGAGGGCGGCGGCGCTCGATATCTCGGCGGCCTGCTCGGGGTTCGTCTACGGCCTGTCCCTGGCGCGCGGCGCCATCGTGAGCGGGGAAGCCGGGACCGTGCTCCTCGTGGGCGCGGAGGTCACCTCGAAGTTCATGGACTGGACCGACCGCGCGAACTGCGTCCTCTTCGGGGACGCGGCCGGCGCCGTCGTGATGCGGCCTTCCGACGGCGACCGAGGAGTGCTGGGGACGGTGCTGGGCGCCGACGGCAGCATGGCCCCCCTGATCGCGATCGCGGCGGGGGGCAGCCGGACGCCGGCGAGCGCCGAGACCGTCGAGAAGAAGATGCACACCCTGCGCGTGCGCGGCGGCGAGGTCTTCAAGGCCGGCGTTCGCACGATGGCCCAGTCCGTGCGCGACGTGCTGGCGAAGTGCGGCCTCAAGCAGGAGGATCTCGCGCTGCTGATCCCGCACCAGGCCAACCAGCGCATCATCGCGGCGGTCGCGGATTCGCTCGAGATGCCGATCGAGAAGGTCTTCATGAACCTGGAGAAGTACGGGAACACCTCCGCGGCGACCATCCCGGTCGCACTGCACGAGGCGGTGGAGCAGGGCCGGCTCAAGCCCGGGGACCTCGTGGGCGTCGTCGCGTTCGGCGGCGGGATCACGTGGGGCGCGGCGGTGATCCGGTGGTGAAGACCGCGGTCGTCTTCCCGGGGCAGGGATCCCAGCAGCAGGGGATGGGGGCCGAACTGGCGGCCCGCTGGCCCTCGGCGGCCGCGCGGTTCGCCGAGGCGTCGGGGATCCTGGGCTACGATCTGCTCAAGCTCTGCGCCGAAGGGCCGGAGGAGAAGCTCGCCGACACCTTCGTCGCCCAGCCCGCGCTGTACACGGCCGGATTCGCAACGTGGGAAGTCCTGGCGACGGAGGGGCTCGCGCCCGACTGCGTGGCCGGACACAGTCTCGGCGAGTACACGGCGTGCGCCGCCGCGGGGGCGTTTCCGTTCGCGGCCGGGCTGAAGGCGGTGCAGGCGCGGGCTGTGGCGATGGCGGCCGCGGTGGAGCGCCGCCCCGGCGCCATGCTCGCCGTCATGGGCGCCGCGCCCGCGGACGTGGATGCGTGGGTGGCCGCCGCCGCGCCGCAGGGACCCGTCCTCGTGGCCAACCGGAACGCGCCGGACCAGCTCATCGTCTCGGGAACGCTCGAGGCCGTCGAGGCGGTCGAAGCCTCGGCGAAGGCGGCGGGTGTTCGCGCGATCCGGCTCAAGGTCGCGGGGGCGTTCCACTCGCCACTGATGGCGACCGCCGCGGAGCGGATGCGCGAGGTTCTCGCCGGGGTGGTGATAGCGGATCCCCGGATCCCCGTGGTTGGCAATGTCACCGGAGACATGCTGACGACGGCGTCCGCGCTTCGCGGCGAGCTCGAGGTTCAGCTCGTCTCGGCGGTCAAGTGGGACGCGTGCGTGAAGACTCTTCGTGACCGCGGCGTCTCGCTGGTGATCGAGTCGGGCCCGGGGAAGGTGCTCGCCGGACTCGTGCGCAAGAACGACCGGAATATTGAAACGTTGTCGACCGGCAAGGCGGCGGACCTCGAGGGCGCGCTGAGTCGGATCAAGGGAGGCTAGATATGGGACGGCTCGACGGCAAGGTGGCCCTGATCACGGGGTCGGCACGCGGCATCGGGTTCGCGACGGCGCAGCTCTTCGCGAAGGAAGGCGCGCTCGTCGGGATCTGCGACCTCAAGGAGGAGGACTCGAAGGCGGCGGCGAAGAAGCTCGGAGAGGTCGGCAAGGAGGGCGTCGGGTTCGCGATGAACGTCGCCGACTCCGCGTCGGTCGAGAAGGGGATCGAGGCGTTCGTCGCGGGGCAGGGCGGGAAGCTCGACATCCTCGTGAACAACGCCGGCATCACCAAGGACGGCCTGCTCATGCGGATGACCGACGAGCAGTGGGACCTGGTCCTCAAGATCAACCTCTACAGCATGTTCTACTGCATCCGCGCGGCCGTGAAGCCGATGATGAAGAACCGGTGGGGGCGGATCATCAACCTCTCGTCCGTTTCGGGCGTCATGGGCAATCCCGGCCAGGCCAATTACGCCGCCTCCAAGGGGGGCGTGATCTCGCTGACCAAGACCGTGGCGAAGGAGTTCGCCTCCCGGAACATCACCTGCAACGCCATCGCGCCGGGGTTCATCAAGACCGTGCTCACCGACCAGATGACGGAAAAGGCCCGGGAAGCCATGCTGGGCATGATTCCGCTGGGGCGGTTCGGCGAGCCCGCCGACATCATGGGCGCGATTGCGTTCCTGGCCTCGGATGAGGCATCCTACATCACCGGGCAGATCCTCCAGATCGACGGGGGTATGGCGATGTAAGAGCCGGGACAGGACAACCGGGACAGGCATCCATTTCCGAATATCCAACGTAGGGAGGTTCCCATGGCAGTCGAAGAGAAAGTGAAAGAGATCATCGTGGACCAGCTCGGGGTCGACGCGTCGAAGGTGACCGAGACGGCGAAGTTCGTCGAGGACTTGGGCGCCGATTCGCTGGACACGGTCGAGCTCGTGATGGCGTTCGAGGAGGAATTCGACATCGAGATTCCCGACGAGGATGCCGAGAAGATCCGGTCCGTGAACGAGGCGACCGACTACGTGAAGAAGAAGGTCGCGGCCAAGGGCGGCGCGGCCTGAGCGCCCGTCAAGTTTAGGGCCGTATCATGACGGACACGCGCGCCCGGGGTCACCGGGTCGTGGTGACGGGCCTCGGGATGATCACTCCCGTGGGACACACGGTCGCCGAGTCGTGGGAGGCGCTCCTCAAGGGCGTCTCCGGGCTCGGTCCCGTCACGCTGTTTGACGCCACCCCCTTCGCCAGCCGGATCGGTTGCGAAGTGAAGAACTTCGAACCGAGCCAGCGGCTGGACCGCAAGGAGGCGAAGCGGACGGACCGGTTCGCGCAGTTCGCCCTCTGGGCGACGGACGAGGCCTGGAAGGATTCCGGCCTCGACGCCGCGAAAGAGGACGTCTCGCGGATCGGCGTGATCATCGGGTCGGGCATCGGCGGATTCCAGACCCTCGAGGACCAGCATACGACGCTGGTCCAGAAGGGGCAGGGACGGGTCAGCCCGTTCGTCATCCCGATGCTGATCTCGAACATGGCGGCGGGGCTCGTGTCCATCCGGCTCGGCGTCAAGGGTCCGAACATGGCGATCGTCACGGCCTGCGCGTCGGGGGCGCACTCGATCGGCGAGGCGGCCCGGATCGTCGAGCGCGGGGATGCCGACGTCATGGTGGCGGGCGGGGCCGAATCCACGCTCACGCCGTTCGGGTACGCGGGATTCTGCAACATGGGAGCGCTGTCGACCCGGAACGATGCCGGGGCGGCCGCTTCCTGTCCGTTCGACGCGCGGCGCGACGGGTTCGTGATGGGCGAGGGCGGCGGGATCGTCGTGCTCGAGTCGCTCGAACACGCGCAGGCGCGCGGCGCCAGGATCCACGCGGAGCTGATCGGGTACGCCGCCTCGGGCGACGCGCACCACATGACCGCGCCCGATCCGGAGGGGACCGGCGCGGCACTCGCGATGCGGAACGCGCTCGCGGACGCCCGGGTGACGCCGGCGGAGCTTGGCTACATCAACGCGCACGGGACGTCCACCCAACTAAACGACAAGGGGGAGACGATGGCGATCAAGATCGTTCTGGGCGAACACGCCCGGAAGGTGCCCATCTCGTCGACGAAGTCGATGACGGGGCACATGCTCGGAGCAGCGGGGGCCGTCGAGGCCGTCGTCTCGATCCGGGCGCTGGAGACGGGGCTGGTCCCGCCGACCGCGAACTACGAGGTTCCCGATCCCGCCTGCGACCTCGACTACGTGCCGAACAAGGCCCGCGAGGTGAAGGCGAAGGTCGCGATGTCGAACTCCTTCGGTTTCGGAGGGCACAACGCGGTGCTGGTGTTCCGGTCATGGCCGAACTGAAGGCCCCGGCCGACCTCACGCTGTTCCTGCGCAAGGAATGCGGAGTGCGTCCGCAGAACATCGGAGTCTACGAGCAGGCGTTCACCCACCGGTCGCTGGTCCACGAGCAGGGGTTGGAGACCCACCAGTCGAACGAGCGGCTCGAGTTCCTCGGGGACGTCGTGCTCGGGCTCGCCATCACGGAGGCGCTCCTGCGCCGGTACCCGAGCGCGGACGAGGGCGACCTCTCGAAGATGAAGGCGCAGCTCGGCAGCCGGGCGACGCTGGGCGAGGTCGCCAAGCGCATGAACCTCGGCCGCTTCATGAAGGTGGGCCGGGGGGAGGAGATCGCGCGGTCCCAGAACCTGCCCTCGCTCATCGGGAACGCGTTCGAGGCGCTCACGGGCGCCGTCTACCTCGACCTCGGGTTCGTCACGGCGGCGAAGTTCGTGGTGAGGTGTCTCGAGCCCGAGTTCGAGCGGGACCTCGTCGCCCTCGACTACAAGAGCGTCCTGCAGGAGTTCGCCCAGCGCCGGTTCCACGTGGCGCCCTACTACCACGTCATGCACGCGCACGGGCCCGAGCATCGCAAGACCTTCGAGGTGCTGGTCAAGCTCAACGGCAAGGTCTACGGCCGGGGCCGGGGCCACACGAAGAAGGACGGCGAGCAGGATGCCGCCCGGCACACGCTGGAGCGCTTCCGGTACCATGCCGAAACGGGGATCCAGCCGGCCGTCCAGCCGCTGGAGGAGGCGCACCGGAGCTGGTGGCCCTTCAGCCGGAAGAAGACGGAGAGACTGATCTAGTCTGCCAACCGCCCGAAGACGGGCGGTTGGCCTCTCCGTTATAATCGGGCATGCCGTCGCGGCTCTTTATCAAGCGCCTGGAGCTGTCCGGGTTCAAGACATTTGTCCGGCGGACTACCCTCAACGTCGACGCCGGGATGACCGGAATCGTCGGCCCCAACGGCTGCGGCAAGTCCAACATCATCGACGCCGTCCGCTGGGTGCTCGGTGAGCAGAGCGCCAAGGCCCTCCGCGCGGCCAGGATGGAAGAGCTCGTGTTCCACGGGAGCGAGCGCGAGAAGCCCGTCGGGATGGCCGAGGTCACGCTCACGCTCGACAACGAATCCGGCGTGCTGTCCAAGCAGGGCCCCGAGATCTCCCTGACCCGCCGCCTGTACCGTTCCGGGGAGTCCGAGTACCTGATCAACCGCTCGCCCGTCCGGCTCAAGGACATCACCGACCTCATCCTCGACACCGGGATCACGACGGGAGCTTACGTAATCATGGAGCAGGGCAAGATCGACAGCGTCCTCACGGCCCGGCCGACCGAGCGGATGGCCCTGTTCGAGGAGGCCGCGGGCGTCATGCGCTACCAGCAGCAGAAGGAGGAGGCGGAGCGCAAGCTCGCGGCGACCCAGCAGAACCTCGTGCGGGTCGCCGACATCGTGCACGAGCTCAAGCGCCAGCTCGACTCGCTGGAGCGGCAGGCTAAGGCGGCGGAGCAGTACCAGGAGATGCGCAAGCGCGTGCAGGACCTGCGCGCCCGCGCGCGCGCCGTGGAGCTCGCCCGGGGGAAGGCCGGGCTCGAGGCCGCCGAGGCTGAGGCCGCGGGAGCGCACCGGACGGCCGAGGCGGGTCGCGCGGTCGTCGCCGAGCGCGCGGCGACGCTCCGGGCGGGCCGGGAGCGCCTCGAGGGGCTGGAGACGCGCGTGCGCGAGATCGAGGCCGGGCTGGCGCGCGCCCGGGAGGGCAACGTTGCGGTGCGGAGCCAGCTCGAGGCCCTGCGGCTCAAGCTCTCGCAGGCGGTCATCCATCGCGAGGAGCGCGAGCGGTCGCTGGGCGAGGCGCTCGCGTCGCAGGAGAAGGTCACGGCCAAGGCGGCTACGGCTCGCGAGGAGGCCTCGAAGGAGGAGTCGCGGCTCACCCAGGTCCGGGTGGAACTCGAGGAGTTCATGGCCGAGGTCAAGAAGCTCGAGGAGAGCCTGGCGTCCGCCCGGAGCGATCTGGCGGGGAAGCGGCAGGCGCTGGGCACGCAGGCGGACCGGCTGCACCAGCAGCCCGACTCCGCGGATCGCGAGGGCGCGCTGAAGACCCCGATCGACGAGTTCCGCCAGCACGTGCCCGGCCTCGAGTGGCCGCTCATCCGGATCTTCCAGGCCGGCGAGACCAGGGGGCTCGCCCTGCAGGCCGCGCTGGGGGCCCTCGCGGACGCGGCCGTGGTCGAGACGTGGGCGCAGGCCGAGGCGCTCCTCAAGGCGTGGCGCGAGCAGCGCGAGGCGCCGCTCACGCTCGTGGTACTCGAGGCGATGCCGGAACCGGGGCCGCGCCGCGAGCTCCCGGCGGGCGCCATCGGGTGGGCCGACGAAGTCGTCGCGTGTCCGCCGAAGTTCGCTTCCCTCGCCCGCGCGATCCTCGGGGACGTGGCCGTGTTCGAGGACGAGCGGATCGCGGCCGTACTGCCGGGCGGCTCCCACGTCTCGTCGTCGGGCGTGAAGGTGTACGAGCCCGGAATCGTGTGGTGGCCGGGGAGCCTGCCGGCGTCCGCCGCCTCGACGGGCACCGAGCTCGCCATGCTCCTGGCGGCCGCGGTCCGCGAGCTCGGCGGCATCGAGGCCAGGATCGTGGAGTTGGAAGCGGACCTCGCCGAGGCCCGCCGGTTCGAGAGCGCGGCCCGGATCGAGCAGGTCCGCCTCGAGCAGAGCCTGTCGGGCCGGCTCGGCGAGCGGGAATCGCTCGAGGAGACCGCCACGGAATCGGCGAAGCGCGCGTCCCGGCTGCAGGAGGACATTGCCGCCCTGGCGGCCGAGCAGGCGGCCATCGAGGCGGACCTGCACGCGCGGGAGGATGCCCACGGCGTCGAGCGCCGCCGCGAGGACGAGCTGACGGGCCAGCTCTTCGCGGCCCAGGACGACCGGGCCCGCGTGCGCGACACGATGGCGCCGCTCGAGGACGAGGTCGAGGACGCCAGGGCGAAGCTCGACGAGGCCCAGCAGGCGGTCCTCGCCGCGGAGGGCCTCGTGCAGGAGGCGCGGACCCGGTTCGAGCTGGTCCGGCACGATTTCGAGGGCGAGTTCGGGGCGGACACCTCGCGGCTCGACGAGCTGGCGGGGCAGCCGCTGACCGACGAGGAGAGCTCCCAGTTGGGCAAGCTCGAGCACCGGCTGGCCGAGATGGGAGAGGCCGTGAACCTGCTGGCCCTGGACGAGTTCAAGGACCTGGGCGAGCGGCACGCCGAGTACCAGCGCCAGATCGAGGACCTCCGGGCGTCGCGGGAGAAGCTCCAGCGCGCGATCTACCGGCTGGACCGGGAGTCCGAGCGCCGTTTCGAGCGCACGTTCACGACCATCCGCGAGAACTTCCACACCATGTTCCGGCGTCTCTTCGGGGGCGGCGAGGCCGACCTCAAGCTCGTCGAGACCGAGGAGAAGGAGCGGGGGATCGAGATCGAGGCCAAGCCGCCGGGGAAGCGGACGCAGTCCATCGCCCTCCTGTCGGGCGGCGAGAAGGCGCTGACCTCGACCGCGCTCCTGTTCGCGCTCTACATGACCAAGCCGTCGCCGTTCTGCTTCCTGGACGAGCTGGACGCGCCGCTCGACGACGCCAACACGGACCGGTTCATGAAGATCCTGAAGGAGTTCAACGGCACGACGCAGTTCATCCTGATCACGCACAACAAGCACACGATGGAGCTAGCGGATTCCCTCTACGGAATCACGATGGAGGATCCCGGCGTCTCCAAGGTCGTCTCCGTGCGTCTGAGCGGACTCCAAGCCGCCGTCCCGGCGGCCTGAGGCCCGCCCCCTTGCCACCGGGGGCCTTCGTAGTCGAGACCGAGCGCCTCCATCTCCGCGAATTCGACGAGTCCGACTGGTCCGCCTTCCGGGCCGTCTCCGTGGACCCCGAGGCCGAGCGGGTCTGGGGCGAGCCCGTGAGCGAGGCGTTCCTGCGCCGCGCGTTCCAGGATGCCATCACGACGCAGCGGACTCCCGACCGGCACATCTACGCCCTGGCCGCCGTGCTCAAGGAGACCGACCGGCTGGCCGGGTACGTGGACTTTTCGTTCAGCCCCGGCGCCTCCGAGGCCGAGTTCTCGATCATGCTCGGCGGGGCCCACCGGGGCCTGGGGCTGGGCCCCGAGGTGTGCCGGGCCATGATCGGATTCGGGTTTGGGACGCTCGGCATGCTGCGCGTCTTCGCCTCCGTGGACGCCGCCAACATCGCCTCCCGCCGGATGCTCGAGAAGGGCGGGATGCGCCTCGAGCGCGAGTGGCGCCGCCCCGCGGACACCCCGCCGGACTCCGCCTGGCCCTGGGGGTGCGTGTACGTAATACGGAGAGAGGATTGGCGCCCCGGGGGACGTGCTTTAGATTCTTAGATTCTCGGGCCTGGAGTTTAGGGATATTCTGGCCTGTCAGTTGCCCCGGTTGTTGGCCGCATGGCGCTGGAGGATGAAATCCGGGCGGTTCAGGCCTTGAGCAGGACGCGCTTGCGCCGGTGTTGGAATACGATCTCGCGGAACCGATCGAAGAAGCCGGAAAGCCCCAGGATGTTGAACCCCACCTTGAGATCGGACGAGAACCCGACCTCGGCGAGTACCTTGTGGTCGCCGACCTCGAAATGCACCGGGAGGATGGTACACCTCAGGATGCCCCCGTCGCCGGCAATGGCGGACTTGGTCCTGCCGCGGGCCAGATCGAACCCCAGCGCCACGGCGGCAGTGGCCTCGAAGACGCTGAAGGCGGCACCGGAGTCGAGATAGGCGGTGACGTCGGCGGTTGAGCCGCTGGGGCCATGCATCCGAATCGGGATGATGGGATGCCAAGTGCGGAAGCGATGGTCGAATTGGTAAGGGAACGCGAGGACAGGCGTCCGTTTCAAAGGAGTAGCGGGGAGGACAGCTCCTTGAGCGTCGGAACCGGGGTCACGAGCGGCACCTCGTCGGGATCGATCCGGCGTATTTCCCCGATCATCTTCGCGAGCGCCTTTCCCTGGCCCCGCGCGCAGGCGCCCTGAACTCGCCCGTGCGCGATCATGACGATACGGCCCCCGTAGCGCGAGGCAAGCTCGCTGAAATGGCTTCGGAAGAACTTGTAGTTCGGACTGAGCGAGTTTGCCACGGTTTGATTATATACCACTGCACAGTAGTGTCCCAACGTTGGTCCCGAGCAAGCTGAGAAACCGCGCAGCGACAAGG
>CAKKQC010000035.1 GCA_919901855.1 bacterium
TGTCGCTGCGCGGTTTCTCAGCTTGCTCGGGACCAACGTTGGGACACTACTGAGGGCCATACTTAACAAATTAAGTCTCATGACGACATCCTGTGGGTGGAAAGAGCCGGGGACGCGCTTCAGAATTTAGGATTCTCGGGGCGGGTGGGGGCGTCGTTCACGGCGGACAGCGTGTTGTTCGTCTGCGCCGCCTTGACCTTCGCCGTCCGGCGCAGCTTGGCATCCAGATAGATCGTCGCCTTGGTCATCGTGGTACCCGGCGTCAACGGGGGCGGGCGGGGCGGTCAGAGCACCATCCGACGCTCGTCGCGCGGAACGTTTGCCGGCCGGCGGCCCAGGTTGCTCATGAAGGCCATCCAATCCCAGAAGGCCCGGATCGCCGGTCGGGAGGAGGGCCAGCGGGGCGGCGGGAGTCTTCGGCCTTCCTCGCGCAGACGACGCTCCCACGCGAGATCGCGACCGGCGCCCCGCCCACGGCGAGTCATCGTCCGGCCAGCTTCCGCCGGAGCCTGAGCCCCTCGCGCCGGCGCCCAAAGTCGCCGTAATAGCCGAGCACGCGAGCCCACCGGGGCTTGCGGCCCCGCAGGAGACCCCTGATGTCCGCCCGGTCCCGGTCCGCCCGGTCCGGGTCGTTGACCAGGGCCTGGAGCTTGAGCCCCACCAGATCCTCCCGCTGGAGCACCCGGGGGGCTACCCGGAGACCCGGGACTTTACGGGCACGAGCCCGCCCGAGCATGGCCAAGCCGGGCGCCCGGAACGCGTGCTGGACGTCCACGGTGCCCTGATGGGGCCACCGCCCCTCGTAACGGGTGAAATTCTCGGTCCGGGCTGTCCGCCGGTAGCCCAGCTTCCCCATCACGGCATCCACTTTGGCGAGGTCGTCCCGGTGCACGAGGAAGTCGAGATCCCGTGTGGCGCGGGGCGTCCCCAAGATGCTGACCGCCATGCCCCCGATGAGGCCATGGCGCACCCGGTGGCGTGTGAATTCGCGGGAGAGAAGGTCGAGGACGGCCTGAAAGTTCACATTCGTATTCTAACCCACCGGTCGACGGCCGAGGACATAGAGAAGAGTAGGGCCATCCTTCGGGAAGGACCGGGGACGAGCTTCAGAAGAGGGCCTCCGCCGAGAGCTGGCACGTTCCATCGGGCCCCAGCATCCGGACGCCGGGCTCGCGGCAGACCTGGATGACCGGAATACCGCCGAGGGCGGCCGCATGCACCCGGTGATGGGGCGCCACGGGGCCGGCGGCCAGCTTGCACTCGACCAGCGCCCATGGCTTCCCCTCGCGGGTCAGGAGGAAGTCCGTTTCCCTGCCGTCGCGCGTCCGGACGTAGTGGAGGTCGAACCGCGCCGATCCCCCGCCGCTCCACAGGTCGCACCGGGCCTTGAGTTCCATCGCCACGAGGTTCTCGAACCGGGCCGCGGGATCGGGCACGCGGGCGCAGTCGTAGAAATAGAACTTGCGCTCCTTGCGGATCGCCCGGGCGATGGACCGCGCGAAGGGCGGGACCGCGAAGACGAGGAAGAAGTCCGCCAGGACGGCGAGATGCCGCGCCACGGTCGGATGCGCGATCCGGAGATCCTCGAGCAGGGACCGCATGGACAGGGGGGAGCCGACGCGTTCCGGAAGCAGGCGGACGAGCGCCTCGATCGCGTGCAGGTCGGAGAGCGGCGTCAGGTCCCGGATGTCCCCGCGCACGACCCGATCCAGGTAGTCCTCCGCCCACCGGTTCCGGAAGGGGCCCGCATGCTTCAGGAAGGGCTCCGGGAAGGGTCCAAAGGCGAGCAGGGCGCCGACCGTGTCCTTCGGGATCGCCGGGCCGTCCAGGCGCGCATCGAGCCAGGCCCGCCCGGTTCCGAAGGGGCGCGGCGCGGGCCGGCCCGCCGCTTCCCCGAGCGTAAGCGGATTCAGCCTGAAGGCGAAGAACCGGCCGGCCAGGCTGTCGCCGGCCTTCCGCCGGAGATCCATGCTCGCGCTGCCCGTCACGACGAAGCGGAGGCGGCCCTCGAACCGGTCGAACCCGTCCTTGAGCAGGTTCTTCCAGTGCCTCGTCTTGTGGATCTCGTCGAAGCACACCCACGGGCGGGAACGCCGGAGGGCGAAGGCGTCCGACCAATAGAAATAGGGGTCCCGGCGCCGGCGGTCCTGCACCGCCCTCTGGTCCCAGTTGTAGTAGAGGCGCTCGCTACCGGACTGCCGCAGGAAGGCGCGCGCCATGAATGTCTTCCCCGCCTGACGGGGGCCCACGATGAACCGCATCTGCCGGCCGAATCCCGGGGCGAAGGCAACCGCGGCGAGGTGGCGGGTGAGCATGACGCCTCCAGTCTACCGGGCAGGCCCGCCGCTCGTCAATGGCAGATTGCACGCCTTCGTTCCATTTGCCATGGCAGATGGAACGAACCCTTTCCGCCTGCCGCAGGGAAGGCCAGGGCCCGGGAAATCCAGGGACGCGCTTCAGGTCATAACCGCTCGGCGGCTCGTTCAAGATCGCGGCGGTTCACCACGCGCACCACCAGAACCTGCCCGTCCTCGACGCGGTACAACACTCGGAAATCACCGTGCCGCAGGCGCCAGACGGGATGCTTGAGACCACGGAGGCGCTTCAGTTTCTTGCCCAGGGGGATCGGCTCCGCCTCCAGACCGCGCAGCCTTGTGACCAGTCCGGCACGTTGGGCGGATGGCAGACTGTCCAGGTCGCCCTGGGCCGAGGCCGCCAGCCGGACCGGCCATCTCCGCTCAGATGCGCTTGCCGACAACGTAGTCCTTGAGGCTGATCGTCCGGCCAAGGGCGAGGTCGCGATCGCCTTCCTCGATCATCCTGATGAACCTAGGGTGGCGCATCAGCAGGAAATCATCCAGATCCTCCCCCCGCAGGGACTCGATGGCCGCCACGGCCTTCCCCCGCTTCATCAGGATAACGGGCCCACTTCTGGAACGGGCCAGCACCTTGCTGGCCGCCAGCCTCAGCTCCCTCACCGTCGTCGTCTGCATGTCGCCACCTCCCCGAACCATGTTACACACATGTGATACATCTGCGATTCTAGCATCCTTCCGGGCGCCGGCTCAACCGTCGAAGATCCGAAAGAGGACGCCGCGGTGGAAACGCCGCCGAAGACGGGGCCATACTTAACATCTTAACATTCGTCCGCCACCGCGGACGCCTTGGGTCACCGGCGGCCGGCCGGCCTCCCTATGCCATGAACAGGCTGCTGATGCCCGAAGCCGGGGCCCGAAGACGGGGCCATACTTAACAAATTAACATTCTCCCGCCACCGCGAGCGCCTTGGGTCACCGGCGGCCAGCCGGCCTCCCTATGCCATGAACAGGCTGCTGATGGATACTCTCAGCACTCGTGCCAGCGACACGATGGTGTCCAGGGAGGGCTGCCGGGATCCCCTCTCGAGATGCGCGATGAAGCTCGCGCTCAGCCCAATCGCGTGCTCGTCGGAGCTCACTTCCCGGCTTCCCCTCGTGCATCCATCGTCGGTTCATCCAGAAGAGACGCCGCCCACGAAATAGTCCGTCCGACGGCATCCTGCGCCCATGCGGCGTCGAATGCAATCGTGTCGTCGA
>CAKKQC010000036.1 GCA_919901855.1 bacterium
AATGCAGTCGCCCTAACTAAAGAGCGTCTGCGTGTTGACTGGGAGGGATGCTGTTGGGGAGGAGGTAGGCGATCTCGAGGGTGCTGCCTTGCGGGACTGTGAACCCGGCAAGCTGGCGTCTCGCGATCTGGAGAGCGTCGTAGTTGGTGGCGAGGACATGGACGGTCTTGTAGCCCGCAGCGAATGCAGAGCTGACGTTGGTGAGGATGTCGGATGAGCCGGTCTCGATCTCGCAGGCTGCGGATTGACCGTCCCGGGTCGCGACCAGGTCGATGAAGTGGCCGTCGGGGGTCTTCACTTCGGTCGCTGTAACGTAGCCTTGGTCCTCGAAGTACCTGCGGGCGTTGAAGACGCCGTACCGGTGTTCGAGGCCTCCTTCCCGGGGTTGCCGCTTCTGGCTGTACCCGAGGGTCAGCAGGAAGGCCTTGGCCGTCTCGGAGAGCTCGAACAGGACCATCCTGTTCTGGTGAACATGAATCTCGACGGGGATGAGGTATCCCTTCGCCGTGAGGGCATCCTTGAGGTCAGTCCCGTGCCGGGTGCTGAGCTGGAGCTGTCGGTACCGGGCACTCGTGCCAGTGAACGGATGTTCGAAGACATGGACGAGGAAGGCTCGCTCAAGCTCGCTCAGGTGATCCGGGGCTTCCGGGGTATCCACGGAAGCTCCTTCTTCCGGGGGCGGAACTTGCGGAACGCCCACTGGCGAGGGCGTTCCACCCATGGATTCCCTGAAATCCGTGCTGAGATCGGCGTACAACGGCGCCATCTTGCGGCCGATGATATCCTCGGTCACCAGCCCTCTGGCGAGATCGACGCGGGGTATCTGGACCACGAACGGCTCCGTGTACCGGTCCTGGAGCTTGACGATGGCCGTGCCCACGGGCAGCTTGCCCAGGTAGTCCTTCTGCTCGTCCGCGAGGAGCATGGCGTTGCCGATGGCCATGACATCCGCCCTCGTCTTGAGGTTCATGCCGATGGTCGTGAAGGTGTTTCCCAACGCCGGCAACGAGATCAGGCTCGGGTGCTGGTCGGCGAGGACGAACCCCACCGAGCACTCACGGACCATTCTCAGGATCGCGTCGCTATACGTCTCCTGGCCTCTCAGGTCGGAGGCCTTCTTGAGGAAGACATGATGGGCCTCATCGACCATGAGCACGTACTTGCAGTCGTTTCGCGGGAAGTTCTCCAGCGCGTACCGGTAAACCCAGCGCATGATGCACTGGAGCAGGAACGTACGGTCGTCGTCGTTGAAGTTGTCGAGCTCGAGAATGACCTGCTTGTCGAGCAATCGCTCCAGGTCGATGGGAGTATCGGAGTTCAGGACCTCGCCCAGCGGGCCGAAGCACATGGCGTCGATGGCCCTCCTTGTTGAAGCCAGCCAGTCGGATTCCCTTCGTTGGCCCCTTTCGAGGTGTTCGAGCCACTCCTTGAGGTGCACGATCTTGGGATGGGGATGGTGGTCGTAGACGTGGGAAAGGCCCTTTCGGATGACCGAGACGGCGCCTTCGCCGAGGAAGTAGACGGTGCAGATGGCTTCCGCCAGAAGGTTGGTCCAGGTATCCCGGTCGGTCCCCTTGGGGACGATCAGCGGGTTGAACCGGAAGGGAGCGGCCTGACGGCCGCAGGTGAAGAGCAGGAGGGAGGGATCTACCGTCAGGAGGTCACGATACTCACGCTTGAACGAGAAAAGGAGAAAGGGCTTGCGCTTCGCGATGAACTGCTTGGCGAGAACGAGCATGGTGTTGGACTTTCCGGAGCCGGAACGCCCGGCGATGATCACGTGCTGGGGCAGCTCGCGCTCACGAAGGCCGAAAGGATAGAGGTTCTTGCCGTTGTACTGCACAACGCCGAGGGGGTATTCGCCCTGCGCGACGTCGGCCGGAGGGGGCATGAG
>CAKKQC010000037.1 GCA_919901855.1 bacterium
AACGACGTGCGGGCCGGTGGCGGGCGGGACGGCGGGGGTCGTGATCAACGGGACGAACCTCTCGGCGGTCACGGCGGTGACGATCGGGGGTGCGGCGGCGACGATCACGGGGAACACGGCCACGACGGTGACGGTGACGACACCGGCGGGGACGGCGGGGGCGCAGGACGTGGTGGTGACCACGTGCGGCGGTTCCGCAGCGGGGGTGGGCGCCTTCACTTACACCGCGGCGCCGGCGATCACGGCGCTGGGAACGACCGTCGGGCCGCTGTCAGGATGGACGCCGGTGCGGATTACGGGGACGAACCTGGCGAACGCGATCGCGGTGACGATCGGGGGCGCGGCGGCGACGGTGACGGGGAACACGGCGACGACGGTGACGATCATGACGCCATCGGGTACCGCCGGGGCGTGGGACGTGGTGGTGACCACCTGCGGGGGCGCAGCTACGGAAACGAACGGGTTTACATACGACCCGGCGGCCAACAATCCCCCGGCGGTGTCCCTCACGGGCCCGGCCGACGGGAGTACGTTCGTGGCGCAGACGACGGTCAGCCTGACGGCGAGCGCGTATGACAGCAACGGGACGATCAGCAAGGTGGAGTTCTACGCCGGGGGCGTGCTTGTCGGGACGGCTACGACGGCCCCGTACGCGGCGTCGTGGAACCCGGGAGTGCCGGGGACGTACGTGCTGACGGCGAAGGCCTACGATGATGTGGCGGCGGTGACGACATCCGCGACCGTCTCGGTGACGGTGACGCCGGCCCCGGTCGCGCCCGGGCCGGCATTGCGGCGGTTCGCGGACCCGGTCGTCGCGTACCCGAACCCGGTCGCGGGCAACGTCATGAACGTGGCGCTGAACCTTGACGCGGACGCCGAGGTGGTCCATGTGGTGGCGTACAACTCCGCCATGCAGCTTTCGTATGACGGCGAGTGGCGGAACGTCACGCTGGCCGATGGCGGGGTGCAGATCAAGGGGATGAACGCGTGGGCGCCGGGCGTCTATCTCCTCCGGGCCCGCGCGACGCTGGTCAGCGGTGAGGTCCAGGGCTTTCCGGTCCTGAAGGTGGTGGTGAAATGACGCTCCGCCTGCCGGTCGCCCTGCTCGCGCTCCTCGCGGCGTCCGGCGCGAGCGCGTTGACCGAAACGCGGTCGGTCGTGCTGGGACCGGGGGCGGTCCGGGGCGCGTTCCTGTCGCGCGGGACGAGCCCGCGCGCGGGAGGCATGGGTGAGGCGTTCGCGGCGGTGGCGGACGACGCCAGCGCGGTGGGGTGGAACCCGGCCGGGCTGGGCCAGCTCGAGACCTTCGGGGCGGTCGCGTCGTGGGACGGGGTGGGCCGGGGGCTGGGGCTGAGCCATCTCGCGGTGGCGGCGCCCGTCGGGATCGGCACGGTCGGCGCGGCGGTCACCGCGATGACCTACGGCAGTTTCACCTCGTACAACGAACTCGGGGACCGGCTTGGGAGCGAGGGCTTCATGGATCTCGGCGTCACCGCGGCCTGGGGCCTCGAAGTGGGCCGGCTGAGGGGACAGCCCGTGTGGGGCGGCGTCTCGGCCGAGTTCGTGCGCGACGCCGCGGGCGGCACAATGGTCGGGTTCGGGGCCGGCACGCTCCTCCCGCTGGGGTCCGTCTTCCGGCTCGGGGCGGCGGTCCAGCATCTGGGCACCACGAGCGGCGGGTTCCCGCTCCCGGGCCGGGCGCGCGTGGCGCTGGCGGCGAAGCTGGGCAACGGCCTGTCCGCCGGAGTCGAGGGCGCCTACGGCTTCCAGGACGAGCTCGGGACGATGGCGCTGGGCCTGGAGTGGTTGCCGGTGCGCCTCCTCGCCGTGCGCGCCGGGTACCGCCAGCCGTTCCGGACCCAGCGCCTCGAGGGGCTGACCGGGTTGACGGCGGGCGTCGGGGTGAAGTGGCGGACGCTCGGCGTCGACTACGCCTTCCAGCCGTACGGCGATCTCGCGGTCAGCCACCGGGTGGGACTGACCTGGACCGGCGCGCGCCGGGCCGCCCCGCCCGCCGCCGCCCCGGACACGCCCCCCTGACGAGGCTCGCCGGGGCCCGGGACGAATCCAACGAGGGGCTTTCTGCCATAGTGGACGCATGCGGGAGATGACGCGGGTGCAGGCGGGCCGGATGGCGGCGATGAACCGGCGGGTGTGGGACACGATCTCGGACCCCTGGCAGAGGCGGCAGGACGGCGGATATGGCTGGCGGTTCTTCAAGCGGGGAGGCAGCGTGATCACGGTTGAGGTCCATCGGCTGATGGGCCCGGTAAAGCGCCTTGCGCTCCTGGACATGCAATGCGGCAGCGGCGAGGCGGCCCTGTCGTGGGCGAATCGCGGGGCCCGGGTGACGGGCGTGGACATCTCCGAGCGCCGCCTCGTTGAGGCGCGGAAGAAGGCGGAAATCGCCGGCCGGAAGATCACATACGTGCGCGGCAACGTCGTGCGCCTGCCGTTCAGGAATGGCACCTTCGACCGGATCTACACCGGCGGCGGCATCGTGGGATGGATTCCTGACGTGAACCGGTGGGCCCGCGAGATTGCACTGGTGCTGAAGCCCGGTGGCCGGTTCGTCTACGACTGCAACCACCCGTTCACGCTCTGCATCACGGAGGGGCGGGGACGCCTGCCGGTGCTGGCACGCGCCCGCGGCGGCTATTTCGACAGCCGGCCGCTCGCCTACTACAGCATGACGACCTGGATGAAGACGAAACGCCGGGTGGCGCAGGTGGAGCGGAACTGGTCGATGTCCGCCCTGCTGAACGCCCTCTCCGGTGCCGGCCTGCGGCTCGTCCGGGTCGAGGAGTTCCCCGAGGATTCGGGCCTCGGCCGGGCGCCGCTTCCGGGCCCCTGGCGCCGCGCCTTCCCCGTGGGGCTCGCCATGCGCTGGGACAAGCCTCGGTAGGCCAGGACCGCCGGTCTGAAATACTCAGGGCATTGAGATATTTCACTCACTGGATTGAGTAAACGGGATGGGTATGATGTATCGCATCAGCATAACGGATTTATAGACCACACACGGAGGATGTCATGAACGAAACGGTGTTCACGCGGGATCCCAGGAATCCGATCATCACGCCCGAGATGATGGGCGGCAACGTGGATGCGATCCACAACAGCGGGATCGTCAAGTTCAAGGGCAAGTACGTCGGGCTCTTCCGGGTGGACGACCAGGGCCTGCGCGAGGGGCTGTACAAGGGCACGAGCAACGACGGGTACGACTGGAAGATCGAGAAGACGTGGATCAAGGTGAAGAATCCGTACTCGGACTCACCGGACCCCGCGCGGAAGGCGTTCGACCCGCGGATCACGAAGATCGGGGACACGTACTACATTACCTACTGCCTCTGGTGCTGGGGCCACAAGTCGAGCGTGAGCATCATCAAGACGAAGGACTTCGAGACGTTCGAGCACGTCGGCCTGCCGTTCCCGCCCCAGAACCGGAACGGCGTCCTCTTCCCGCGCAAGATCAACGGGAAGTACATGATGTTGCACCGGCCCTCGGGCGGGGGTGACGCGGACATCTTCCTCTCGTCGAGCCCGGACCTCATCCACTGGGGCGAGCACCACATGGTCATGGAGCACGGCGGGGGATGGGGCTGGCTCAAGATCGGGCCGGGGCCGGTGCCGATCGAGGTGAAGGAAGGCTGGCTCATGATCTTCCACGGCGTGCGGGATACGGCGTCGGGGATGATCTACTGCGCGGGCGGGGCGATCCTGGACCGCAAGCAGCCCTGGAAGGTCCTGCACCGGGGCGTGCGGTTCCTCCTCGCGCCGACCGAGGACTACGAGCGGATTGGGGACGTGTTCAACGTCGTGTTCCCGACGTCGCTGGTCCACGACGAGAAGACCGGCCAGCTCGACCTCTACTACGGCTGTGCGGACACGCGGATCGGGGTCGCGCACGCGAACATCCGGGACGTCGTGGACTTCATCATCAAGAACCGGAAGCGGAACGCCGCGTTCTGATGCGCATCCAGCTGGCCGACAGCCTCGAGTTTCCGTTCCCCGATCCGGGGCCGGGACCGGTGTGGGGTCCGCCTGCCGAGCTTGACGTCCCGCGGGGAGGCATCGTCGCCGTGCACGTCCGGGTCGAGGGGGCGAGCCGGGGAACCCACCGGCTCGAGGTCCGCGAGGGCGGCCGGCGCGTGGCGGCGGCAAGGTGGTTCCGGCTCGTCGCGGTGCCCGTCGAGGCCAACACGGGCCCCGTCGTCTTCACCGAGACGCGCAAGAGCGGGCGCAATCCCCACGTCATCCGCCGGGCCCCGTTCCGGGTCTTCGACGCCATGGAGCCGGCGGGGGACGCGCTCGAGGCCCGGGAGCGGGTCGAGGTCCTGCGGCTTCACGTCCCGGTGGCCCCCGACGCCCGGCCCGGCGTGCGCGTCCTGGACCTCGCGGTCGGCGACGCGTTGCCGGCGCGCGTGGCGGTCCGCGTGCACGCGGCGGTCGTCCGGCCGTCGGGGCCGGACTCGTTCCCGTACACGAACTGGTTCGACGTGCCCGCGATGGCCGCGCGGCACGGGCTGAAGGTGTGGAGCGCGGCGCACTGGACCATGATCGGGCGGTACGCGGCGCTCATGCGGCACGCGCGCCAGAACGTATTCTGGGTGCCCCTGCACCTCGTCTTCGCCCGGCGCGACGGCGTCCCGGTCCTCGACCGCGCCCGGCTCGTCCGGTTCGTCGACCTCTTCACCCGGGCGGGCCTCCACACGATCGAGGGCGGGCACGTGGCGGTGCGGTCGGGCGGCTGGGGCGCCACCGGGTTCAGCGTCGTGCTCGGCGGGCCCCCGGCGTCGTCCGCCGCCGGCGATCTCGAGCTCCGGCGGATCCTGGGCCAGCTCCGTGAGGTGATCGACGGCCAGGGCTGGCGGGGGCGCTGGCTCCAGCACGTGGCGGATGAGCCCCAGCCCGCGCTCGCCGCCGACTACCGGATCGTGACGGGGATGGTGCGCAAGTACCTGCCGGGCATTCCGATCCTGGACGCGACCGAGGACCCCGGGCTCGCGGGCTCCGTGGACATCTGGTGCCCGAAGGCGAACGCGTACCAGCAGCACCGGCCGTTCTTCGCGGCCGCCCGTGCGGCCGGGGACCGGGTCTGGTTCTACACCTGCTGCGAGCCCGGCGGCCGGTGGCTCAACCGGCTGCTCGACATGGAACTCCTGCGGCCGGCGCTGTTCGGCTGGGGCGCGGCGCGGTACGGGCTGGACGGGTTCCTGCACTGGGGGCTCAACCACTGGTCGAAGGGCCAGGACCCCTTCCGCAAGAGCGTGGTCGAGGCCTGGGCGGGCGCGTGCCTGCCCGCCGGGGACACGCACATCGTCTATCCCGGAACGGGCGGGCCGTGGTCGAGCCTGCGGCTGGAGGCGCAACGGGAGGGGTTCGAGGACCTCGAGTTCCTGCGGCGGCTGGGGGCGCGCCACCCGGCGGCCGTCCGCCGGATTCTCCGTCCGGTGCTGACCTCGTTCGACCGCTACACGACCGACCTCGCCGTCTTCCGCCGCGGGCGTCGCGCGCTCCTGCGCGCGGTGTCCTAGCGACCGCGTCGTTCCAGGGCGGGTGGGACGATCAGGTCCCGGAGGGCGGTCCAGTCGAGGGTCAAAGGTCTCACGCCCAACTGGTCCAGCGCGCGGAGGATGGTCGGGGGGCCGAACCGGTGGGCGAGGACGAACGCGGCGGCGCGTTCCCGCCACGCCGGGGTCACGACCAGCCGGGGCCGGTAGCCGCGCCGGAAGGCCGTGAAGTAGGCGGGGTCCTGCGCGAGCAATCCGTACCAGGACGGCATCCACTCGTACAGGGGATCGCCCGTCTGCGCGTCCCCGAAGTCGATGAACCCCGTGACCCGCCACCGGCCACCGCACAGCTGGACGATGACGTGGTCCTCGTTGAGGTCGGCGTGGAGCAGTGACCGGCGCGACCCGGCGACGGATCTGCCGAGCGCCCTGAAGTGGGTGCGCATCTCCCGGAGCAGGTACGGTGTGAACACGCCCGCCTTGCCGTAGGCGTGCAAGGCCTCGCGGGCCAGCTTCGGGAGATTGAGCGGCGCGACGCCGCGCGGGGGGCGGATGCGGTGAAGCGCTCCGAGCATCCGGCCCGCGGTCGTCATGATGGCCAGCCGGTCCCGGATCGGGATCCGGCGCCAGACCTCGCGCAGCGGGCGGCCGGCCAATGGGGAGAGGACGAGATAAGGCCAGCGGGTGCGGTCACAGAGCACCCCGTGCGCGACGATCCCGGGGACCGGGGGCCGGCCGCTACGCCCGACGGCGTCCAGGGCCGCGGACTCCGTGGTCCAGTCCCTGATGCACATCGGGGGATAGAACTTCACGAGCAGCGGGCGGCGCCCGGCGTTCACGAGGAAGACGGGGCACGACCCGGGGAACGTGGACGCGATCGGCCCGGCGCTGAGGCCGTGGACGGCCAGCACGTGGCGCACGGCTTTCGACCACAGCCGCCGGCTGGTGAACATCCGGCTGTAGGCTTTGCCCCACGACCGGACCGGCGGCAGGAAGCGTGTTCGACGGCTCACGGCATGGATCGTATCAGGGCGAAGACCGCGCAGGATCGCGGGAAAGGCCGCGAATGGAACGCACGGCGCCGCGGATCTCGTGCGGAAGGTTCCTCAACGCCGGGCCCGCGAGCGTGGTTCCGGCGAAGACTTCGCCCGACCATTTGCGGTCCCGGTTGACGGCGACCCGGCCGCCCCAGTCCAGCGGCAGCCCCATGTTGCTGATCCAGGTCTCGAGGTGGAGCTCGAGGCCGCCCGAGTAGAGGGCGGCCCGGTCCCGGGGCGTGAACGCGTCGCCGAACGCGCCGACCACGAGGTCTTCAACATAGAAGCTTGGGTTCCACAGCCCCGCGTGGATCCGGCACAGGGGATGGGTCAGGTCGACCGAGAACAGCGCCGCCGACGCGGTGACCACGTCGTCGCGGTAGCCGCGGATGGGCGTCACGGTGGTCGCGAGGTTGCCCGCGTCGGCGACCGAGAGCGCCGAGAGCGCGAACTGGCCGCCCGCCACGTACTGCGTCAGAGCGGCCAGGATGAAGAGCGAGGAGCCCTGGACCGCGGAACCCCAGTTCGTCCGCTCCCAGGGGGCCACCACGTCCGCGCTGAACCGCGTCACCGGCCAGCGGAAGTCCGCGTGCCCGAACGGGGCGACCGACCGCCGGGTCCAGTCGTCGTACGCGCTCACGGCGCCGCCGGCGGAGAGGCCGGTCAGCCCGGGGGAGAGGCCCATGAACAGCGGGTAGGCCGCGGCGAGGTCCGCCCGCCTCCCCTCCATGTTCGCTCCGGCGGCGGAGACCTGCCACGGCGCGGCGATCGCGCTGGTCAGCGAGGCGTCGAAGACGGGCCGGTGAGTCAGCGCGTCGTACGCCAGGAACGCGCCATAGGAGGCGAATTCGCCGATCGCGTCCTTGCCGGAGATCATGACGCCCCACCGGGAGCGTTCGACGGGCCCGCCGGTGTCCTTGAGGTAGTCGATGTAGGGCGCGCGCAATGCGGGGACCATGGTGGCGAGGTTGCTGGCATATCCCACAGGACGCGCGGTCGCGGGGTCGAACGTCGAGGCCGCCCGGACGAACGGCTGGTCCGCGGGCAGGGCCGCCTCGCGGGGCTCGATCTTCCTGCCATAGAGGTCGAAGCCCCAGGAGTTCAGCCCCACGAACCAGAGCCGGTCGCCCGCGACCGCGGGACAGACGGCGAACCCGCCCTCCGTCAGTCGCGTGACTTCGCGGGTGGCGAGATCGAGCGTGTAGATCGAGTAGACCTGCCCATAGTTGGCGGCGTAGAGGAGCCGGTCCCCGTCCAGCGCGGGCGTGCCCTCGAGGAAGGGCGTCCGGACGAGCGGACGCAGCTCCCGGGCCGCGAGATCCGCCTCGAAGAGGCTGAAGTTCTCGCCCTCCGCGCGCGCGGTCGCGACCACGCGCTTGTCGTCCGCCACCAGTTCGTCCACCAGCAGGTCCGTCTCCATGATGGTCGTCCCCCCGGGGCCGGCCGGATCCAGCGCCACGAGCTCGGTCCCGAAGGCGCCGCGCCGCTCCCGCGCCAGCAGGAGCCGGCCGTCCGGCAATACCGTGAAGCACCGGTATCGCCCCTGGGCCAGCTTCCGGTCCCGGCCGGTCGCGAGGTCGTGCTCGTGGATCCGCGTCTCGACCCCGAAGGTGTTCTGGCTCGTGTTCGCGTAGCGGCGTCCCAGCTCCGCCGTGGCATACCAGAGCGTGTGGCCGCGGCGGACCGGCCGCGCCATGAACCCGGCCGTGGTCGAGACGAGAACGCGTTCCCGGCCGGTCGCGAGGTCGCGTTCCACGATCTCCTCGAACCGGAATGCCTCGAACGGCGCCGTCTTCACCGGAATCGTGCGCTGGTAAGTGAGCCGGTTCGTCTCCGCGACGAGACCGCTGTAGTACCAGCCCGTCCTGGTGACCTGCTCGCCGTCCATGGAGAACGCGGCGGCCTTGGCGGTCATCTCCTGCTGCCATTCCTTCCAGAGGGCGGGGAACCGGGCTCCGAACGCGACCCGGGCCGACCGGTCGACGCCGAGGCACGGCAGGATCGGGGACACGAACGAGAGGACGCGGCTCCCGTTGACCTGCACGAACCGGGGGAAGGCGCCGTTGGCCCCCCGCGTGCGCGCGACCCAGGAGAGGAACTCGCTGCCGTAGAGATAGACGCCCGTCCCTTCGGGGAACTCGAGCGGCCCGATCGAGGCGAGCTCGGGGGAGGGGAGGCGTCCGTCCTTCGCCCGCGCCAGGATGTAGGCGTCGAAGAACCCGTCGTTCAGCCGGCCCTCGAACGGCGAGATCGACGATTCCACGTTGGTCGCCAGCCCCTCGGTCAGCCACATCGGGGAGAAGATGTTCGGCGCGAACGCGTGGCCGAAGATCGCGGAGAGAACCGCCGGGGAGCCGCCCGTCGCGGTCATGTGGCACATGTGCGCGTACTCGTGGACCGAGACCAGCTCCCACCAGCTCTCGACCCCCATGAGATTGCTGACGGAGGGCTGGCCGCGGAAGAGGTGCACCTGGTAGTAGACGGGGTCGGCGAATCCGTTCGCCATGAGCCCCGCGTCCTCGAGCGTGACCGGAAGCCCGAGCGCCAGGGACCCGGTCCACGGCGTGACGGACGCTTTCGCGTCCTCGAACGACCCCAGAACCTCCCGGGCATCCGCCTCGCCGCCGGGGGGATAGAAGACGGTGAAGTCGTCCGTCTTCAGCCCCTTCCACGAGCCCCCGGCCCGGGTTCCGCCGGCCATCGCCGCCAGCAGGCAGGCGGCCATGATCCCGAGCCATGCCCTTTCCATCCGCCCCAGCATAGCCGACCCATGCCCCCCCGGACACCTCGCGGGGGATCGGCCTGACACCGACACCGATTGCCCGGGATACGGAGACGGCAGATAATGGCTCGATGCCCCTCCGGAGCGTGAGTAGGATGATCGCTAATCTGAGACTGCCGTTCAGGCTGGCCCTTCCCTTGTTTGCGACCGCGATCGCCGTGACGCTGGCCGTCACCGCGGGGATGATCCTGCTGGTACGGAGCACGGTGGGCGTCGTCCAGCGGCAATCCGGACTGCAGTTGAGCCAGATCGCGAACAACCAGCTTCAGCTTCGTGCGGCCACCCTGCGCGACGTCGTGACCGTGATGCGGATCCTGGACGGGGAGCTGGCCGTCCGGAATCGCGCGTGGGATCATGCGCCGATCGACGCGGCCGTGCTCTTCGAGGCGGGAAGCGGCCGCGTCTTGTCCGCGCTGGGCCCGGCCGTGAATGCCGCCGACCTCAGGGCGATTGGGAACCAACCTGCGGCCGGCGCCCTGATCGTGCGGGCCGGAAGCGGGCTGGTCATCGGCAGTGCCATGGCCGAACGACGGCCGGGGCGCCTGCTCCTGGCCGGCAACCGGCTGGACGACCGGTTCGCCGGTGAGCTCAAGAGTCTCCTGCAAGGTGACGTGGACGTGCGCGTGGACGGCCGGAGGGCCGCCTCCACCGTCACCGCCTCCGGGCCTCCGGAGAACGCTTACCCCGTGGACTGGCGGCTGACGACTCCGGCGGGCGCCGAGGTTCGGATCACGCTCTACTTCCCGGCCGAAGCCGTGCTCGGCGTCCGCCGCCGGGCGCTCCTCTTCGCCATCGGCGGGGGACTGGCGATGCTGGCCGCCGCCTTCGCGTTCTACGGCTACGCGGTCGTCCGGGTGACCCGTCCAATCCGGGACCTGACGGCCGCAGCGGATCGGATCGCCGCAGGGGACCTGGAGGCGCGCCTTCCCGACGGGGCGCCGGCGGAGCTCGGCACCCTCGTGCGGCAGTTCAACGCCATGGCCCGCAGTATCAAGGAGCTCCAGGAGCGCCTCGTGCATTCCGCCAAGCTCTCGGCCATGGGCCAACTCATGGCGGGCGCGTCGCACGAGCTCAGCAACCCGCTCCTGGGCCTGCTGGGGAACGCCGAGTACCTGGCGACGAAGTTCGCGCCGGGGGATCCGGTTCGGGAGAAGCTCGACCTCATGATCCGGGAGGCGACCCGGATGAAGCGGACGCTCGAGGACCTGCGGGCGTTCACCCGCCCGAACGTCAAGAACCGGATCCGGGTCGACCTCAACTCCCTCGTCGAGGAGGCGCTCGGCCTCATCGTCCATGACGCCGAGAAGGCCGGCGTTGGACGGACGACCTCGCTTCAGCCGGGCGGCGCCGCCGCCTTCGCCTCCTCCGACCAGATCCGCCAGGTGCTCCTGAACCTGGTGTTAAACTCTCTCCAGGCGATGCCCGAAGGAGGGACCCTCTCGGTGAGCACGAGTTGGCGGGACCAGGATGGCCGGAGGATCGCGGTGGTCCGGGTCGAGGATACGGGCAGGGGGATCCGGCCCGAAGACCTGGCGAGAATCACGGAGCCGTTCTTCAGCACCACGCCCGGCCGGATGGGGCTGGGGCTCGCCATCAGCAAAGACATCGTGGACCAGCATGGCGGACGGCTGTCCTTCCGAAGCATGCCGGGCGAAGGCACGTGCGCGACCCTCGAACTGCCGGCGGAGCCGCCCGCATGACACCGGCGCTGGGGCGCATCCTCGTCGCGGACGACGAGGAGAGCATCCGCGTCTACCTCCGGGACCTGCTCAGGGACGAGGGCTACGCCGTCCTGACGGCCGCGGGCGGGCACGAGGCGGTCGAGATCGCGGAGCGGGAGCAGGTGCACCTCGCGCTGGTCGACTTGGTCATGAAGGACCTGTCCGGGCTGGAGGTCCTGAAGCGCCTCCTGGAGAAGTCGGCGGGCACCCGCGTCATGATCATGACCGCCCACGCGAGCGTGGAAACCGCCGTGGAGGCCATGAAGGCCGGCGCGCTGGACTACCTCATCAAGCCGTTCACCATGGACGAGGTGAGGTTGCGCGTGCGGCGGGCCATGGGCGAGGTCGCGCTCACGCACGAGAACCTCGTCCTGCGCCAGGAGGCGGCCCGGCAGTCGCGGGCCGGCGACCTCGTGGGCCGGTCCCCGGCGTTCCTCGCCGCGGTGGCCGTCGCGGACAAGGTCGCGGAAGGCCGGACGACCGTCCTTGTCCTCGGCGAAACGGGGACGGGCAAGGAGCTGATCGCGCGGCGGCTCCACCGGAAGAGCCTGCGACGGTCGGGGCCCTTTCTGGCCATCAACTGCGCGGCGGTTCCCGAGAACCTACTCGAGAGCGAGCTGTTCGGTCACGAACGGGGCGCGTTCACGGGCGCCGGCGAGGCGCGGCCCGGCCTGCTGGAGGCGGCGGCCGACGGGACGCTCCTCCTGGACGAGATCTCGGACATGCCGCACGCCCTGCAGGCGAAACTCCTGCGCGTCCTCGAGGGCCATGAATACCTCCGGGTCGGAGGGACGCGGCCGCGAACGAGCCACGTCCGGTTCCTCGCCTCTACCAACCGCGATCCGGCGGTGGCGGTGGCGGAGAAGCGGTTCCGGGAGGATCTCTACTTCCGGCTGAACGTCGTGAGCGTGAATCTGCCTCCGCTCCGCGAACGGGGGGACGACGTCGTCCTGCTGGCGGAGCATTTCGCGAGGGGGTTCACGGCCGAGCGGGGGAAGCGGATCGACGGGTACTCCCCGCAGGCACTCGGGCGCCTGCGCGAGTACGCCTGGCCCGGGAACGTACGCGAACTCCGGAACGTCGTCGAGCGGGCCGTCATCCTGGGCGAGGGCACGCGGCTCGAAGTCTCCGATCTCCGGCTGGACAGCGGGCCGATGGGCGGCGGAGACGCCGCGAGCTTCATGTCGCTTCCCTACCGGGACGCCAAGGACGCGTTCGAGAAGACGTATCTCGAACGGGCCCTCAAGGAATCCGGCGGGAACGTCTCGCGGGCCGCCGCGCGCATCAAGCTGTTCCGGCAGAATCTGCAGGTGAAGCTCAGGAAGCACGGTCTCGGCGGGAAGGGATAGCATCTGGTCCGCACCGATTGGATACCCCGCTGCAGTGATATCACTGCAGCGCCGAACCGAAAGGCCCTGCCCTGCAACACGGATTCGCTGGTACGCGCCTTGCATTATCCCCGGGTGATGGAACACGGCGCGGGGAAGAGCGGGAGGAGCACCATGAGCACGATGCATCGACGGACCGGGCAACTGACAACGTGCGCCATGGCGGCGCTCCTCCTCGGCCTGATCGCGGCGGAGGTCCGGGCCGCCGGGACTCCTTCCGCGACCCAATGGATCGGCCCAGTGCCGGGGACGACGTCGCTCACGACGTCGCCCGGAGACACGGTGCCCTACACCCTCGTCCTCAACGTGCCGGTCAGCGGCTCCGGCATCATCACCGTGGTCGATACGCTTCCGGCTTACTTGCAGTACGTCCTCGGGAGCGGGAATCCGGCTCCGGACCCCGGCTGGGATCCGAACCCGGGCCCGCCGCAGAGGCTCAAGTGGACGTTAGCGGGACCGTTCGTGGTGGGCAGCACGAGGACCGTCACGTTCTCGGTCACCGAGGATTGGGGCAACACCGAGGCGTTCGAGCCCGGCAGTGGTGATGTCGCCGCGCCGCAGGGCTCGGCGCTTACCAACCGGGCGTACGTCACCTGGAACACGGGGGAGGCCGACGTCTCCAACCTCACGACGGCCAACGTCGACTGGTTCACGCTCACGTCTTCGGCGACGGGCAACAGCGACATCGTCTACTCGCTGACCGTCAAGAACCGGTCCGCGTCGAAGACCTGGTGGAACGTGCAGTTCTGGGATACGGTGCCCGCCGGCCTCGACGTCTGGTCGACCGGCTACGGTCTCTGGGATCCCTGCTTCGGCTTTACGATGACGCCGTCGGGCTGTCCCGTCGCGACCGCCGGGAAGGTCCTCTCCGGCGTCTCCACGATCCTGACCTGGAAGATCGACCTCGCACCCGGCGCGACCACGTTCGTCCAATGGCGGGCGAAGGTCGGGCCGGGCGCGTACTGCGCGACCGTGACGAACGAGGCCTCGGTCCTGTCCACCGGGATCACGGCTGTGGTCGGCGGCGTCGGCGCGTCGGGGACCCCCAAGATTGTGACGACCCTCGTAGGCGCCGTCTGTCCGATGCCGGCCCAGCTCTCGGTCGGCAGTCTTTCGGTTTCGCCGCCCTCGGTCCAGGTCGGGCAGTGGTTCACGGTCACTTTCGCGGTGACCAATACGGGCGGGGTGGCGGCCACGGGCGTGACGCCGGTCCTGCAGGTTAATGCCGGCGGTGCGCTCGCCGTCCTCGAGGCGGGACCCCTGCCACCGACCGTCGCGAGCCTGGCGGCCGGCGGCACGCAGGCGTTCTCCTTTACGTACAGCAGTTCCGGCGCGGGCACCTTCGCCTTCACGGCGACGGCGTCGGGCACCGACACCCTGTACTCCCTGCCGATCTCGTGCGCCGCGGGATCCTCCGTGTCGATCACCTCGCTTCCCGTCGTGCTCAATGCCAGCCTCGCGACGAGCCCCGCCACCGTGACCGCGGGCCAGTACTTCCTCATCATGCTGACCGTGACCAATAGCGGTGCGGGTCCGGCGACGAACCTGTCGGGGGCCTTGTGGCAGAGCGGCGGTGGCGGATCGGCGGCTTGGGGAACGATTTCCCCCGCGTCGGTGGCATCGCTCGCGCCGGGCGGGTCCGTGGTGTTCTCGTGGACGGGGACGGCGGGCGCCGCGGGCGGCGTCACGCTCACGGCGACGGCCTCGGGGGACAACCCGGTGTGGTCCAACCCGGCGTCGGCCGGCGTGACCGTCCTGACTCCCGCGGCGCTCGATGCCGCCGTGTCCGTGTACCCGGTTTCGATCTGTGGCGGCCAGTCCCTCCAGGTTCGGCTCACGGTGACGAATACGGGCCAGGCGGGCGCGAACGGGGTGAACGCACCCGCATTCGTGGTGTCCGGTACCGGCAGCGCGGCAGTTGCCGCCGGGCCCTCGCCGGCCCTGCCGGTGACGCTGGCCGGAGGCATGTCGCGCACGTTCACGTGGACGTATACGGGCGGGGTGTCCGGGGTCGTGTGGTTCACGACGACCGTCTCGGGGACCGATGCCGTGTCCGGAGCGGGGGTGTCCTCGGGGCCGAGCGTGTCCGGTCCGGTGACGGTGAGTACGGCGGCGGTGCTGGACGCGGCCGTGTCGGCGCCCGCCTCGGCGTCGACCGGGCAGGTGGTCGTCGTCACCCTCACGGTAACGAACACGGGGGGCGTGGCCGCGACCAGTGTGACTCCTGCGATCGGCGCAGGGTCCGGCTCGTTCGGCACTCCGTCCCCGGCGATCGCGGCCGTCGTCCCCGCGGGGGCGATGCAGACCTTCTCGTGGAACTACACGGTCGGCACGGCGGGGACCATCGGGTTCACGGCGACGGCCTCCGGACTCACGTGCGGGGCTTCCCCGGTCTCCGCGGGCACGGCGGCCTCGATGTCGGCGGTGGCGGCGGCGGTGATTGCGGGATCCGCCGCGATCTCGCCCCCGTCGGTGACGGCGGGCGGGTGGTTCACCGTGACCCTGACAGTGACGAACACGGGCGCCGTGAACGCGACCACGCTCGCACCTGGAATCTGGGCTACGGCTGGTGGCTCGCTCGTCGTGCCGGAGGCGGGCCCGGTCCCGCCGTCGGTCGTGAGCCTGGCGCCCGGTGCGTTCCAGACGTTCTCGTGGACGTACAGCGTTTCGGGTGCGGGGACCGTCGGGTTCACCCTCACCGTCTCGGGGGTCGACTCGGGGTCCGGGCTGACCATCGCGTGCAGCTCCGCGGCCGCGATCACGATCTCGGCTCCAGGCAGCGCGACGCCCGTGACCCCGCCCGAGCCGGTCAACACCGGCGAGGTGAAGGTCGTCGGTGGCATCCGGGGGTACCTCAACCCCAAGAACGGCGAACGCGCGACCCTGCTGGTCCGTCCGGCCACCCCGGGTGAGATCCGGATCCGGATCTACGACGAGCGCGGCCGGCTGGTGTACGAGAACACGAGCGCGGCGGCTGGAGGGCGGACGGAGGTCCTGCACTGGAACGGCACGGACACGTCCGGCGCGCGGGTGCCACCGGGGTTGTACCCGGTGATCATCGAGGGGCCGGGCATCCAGTACAAGGGCAAGCTGATCGTGGTCCACTGATCGCGTCGGGGTCATGGTGACACCGTCGTGCCAGTCCCGCGGCCATGGTGGGGGGCAGACCGGCCTGAAGGCCGCGCTCTGTCCCCTCCTGCTCCTCCAGCTCGCGGCCGGTTTGCCGCGTGAGGTCTGCGCTGCCCTGCCCGCCGTGAACGCGCTCAGCCGGACCCAAGCGGTCCGATCGCAGGCGCTCGGCGGCGCCGGCGTAGCGCTCGGGTACGATCCCTCGCTCGTCTGGCTCAACCCGGCGTCGGCGGCCCGGGTCGAGCGGTCCTCGGTCATCCTCTCAGGCGCCAGGGGATACTTCGACGACGTCACCGGCGAAGCGGTCGGCGCGTTCCCCGTGTTCGGGGCGGTGCTGTCCGCCGCCGCCGTATATGACGACGGCGGGGCGGCGACCGTCATCGCCTCGGACTATACGGAGCGCCGAGTGCATGCCCGGCAGGACATGCTCCTGTGCGTGGGCCTCGCGGTACCGCTGACGGCGGGGCTGACGGGCGGCGTATCCGCCAAGCGGTTACGCAGTACGCTGGCCGAGGAGTTCGTGACGACCGCGATGGCCTTCGACGCCGGCGTGCAGGCCGGCGTGTCCAGCCGCGTGAAGGTCGGAGCATCCGTGCAGAACATCGGGAGCGGCGTGAAGTACCTCGAAGACCGGGTGGGACTCCCGGCGGTCGCGCGGGCCGGCGTCGCATACGCGGTCCGCGCGACCGGCACCGGTGAGGACGCGGACTACCTGATCGTCCTCTCGGATCTCGAGTATCCCTTCGGGGAGAACGTGCTCGGATGGAACGTGGGGGCCGAGTACCGGTTCCGCGGAATCCTGGCGCTCCGGGTGGGCGGACAATTGGGCACCATGTACCAGCTCGGACATCTCTCGGCCGGGCTGGGACTGCTGGGTGGCCCGAGGGACAAGGATCGCAGCTTCGGGCTCGACTACAGCATCCGGTTCCTCACGGGCGGATTCGGCGTTCCCCAGATGATCTCCGTCACCTGGTCGTTCTAGGCTGCGAACTCCGGAAGGATAGGGACGCCGTCGGGCGATCAAGGCACTCGTCGCAGGATGTCCAGCTCCGATGGGGACGATGGTCTATGATGGCACGAAGATGAAGAAGATCAGGCGTGCTGCGTTCGTTGTCCGGTCAGCGACGGCGGGGGACGTGGACGCGATGTGGGCGCTCGAGCGGTCGGTGGCGCGGGAGAAGGTGCTCTGGGGCGAGATCCCGACGACCCGGAAGGCGATAGCCTCCCGGATTGGGCCGCTCGCGTTCGTCGCGGAGTCCAATGGGCGCCATGTCGGCCACGTCTACGGCGTCGCGCGGAAGCCGGGCCCGTACTGCGTGTTCAGGAAGGGCGAGCGGTACATGGAAGTGGACGCCGCGTACATCCGGTGCGGCTGGCGGAGCCGAGGTGTCGGAAGCCTGCTTCTGCGGCGGCTTTTGCAGGCGGCGAAGCGGGAAGGCTTCCGCCGGTTTCTCGTCTACACTGCGAACAAGGACCTCGAGCGGGCCATACGCTTCTATCGCCGGGCCGGGTTCAAGACCTGGTGCGCGAACCTGTTCATTTGATGGCGCTGCCGAAGGGGATCCTGTTCCTGTGCGTGGCGAACTCGGCGCGGAGCCAGATCGCGGAGGGGCTCGCGCGGTCGATCCTGCCACCGGCGGTCAAGGTCTTCTCGGCGGGTTCCCGGCCCACGCGGGTGCGGTCCGAGGCGGTCGCGGTCCTGGGCGAGACCGGGATCGACATCTCGACGAACCGGTCGAAGCATGTCTCGGAGATACCGGCGGCGGAGGTCGATGTCGTGGTGACCCTGTGCGCGGAGGAGGAGTGCCCGGTATTCCTCGGGCAGGCCGAGCGGCTCCATTGGGGCCTGCCGGACCCGGCGGCGGTGAAGGGGTCCGAGGAAGAGCGGCTCGACGCGTTCCGCCGGACGCGGAACGAACTCAAGGTCCGGATCGAGGCGTTGCGGAAAGAGCGGGAGAGGTAGCTAGCCCAGGATCTCGCGCTTGAGGGCCCGGCCGTCGACGGCGGCGGGCTTGATCCCGGACTTCGCGCACAGGGCGGCCGCGGCTCCGGCCGCCTCGCCGATCCCGGCCACGACGGGCATGACGCGCATCGAGGAATGCGCCTCGTGCGTGGTGCTGATGCACCGGGACCCGACCAGGAGGTTGTCGACGCCTGTCGGCACGAGGGACCGGTACGGGATTTCGTAGTAGTCCCCCTTGGGCACGTCCTTGATGATCGTGCCCGTGCCGGCCGGGTTGTGGATGTCCACGGGGTAGTTGCTCCGCGCGATCCCGTCGTCGAACTTGGCCGCCGTGAGGACGTCAGCCTCGGTCAGCACGTAGCTCCCCATGACCCGCCGGGACTCGCGGACGCCGATCTGGGGCGCCATCTTGACGAGCCAGGCGTTGCGGCACCTGGGCGACTTCGCCCGCAGGAGGGTGAGGAGTTCCATCACCTGCCGGCGGCCCTCGGCCTCGGCCGCCGTCAGCGCGTCCGCGTTCACGGCGGACTTGCCGACCACGCGGGTGGTGTTGAAGTGCACGACCCCCGGGACCGTGGTCCGGAAGATGAGCACGTCCTCGCGGGGGTTCTTGATCTCGCCGCGGCGCCGCGCGTCCTGGTAGATCGCGTTCATCTCCTCGCGCATGGGGTCCCAGCCGGCGTCCCACCCCTCGGGGTTCTCGATGCCGGCCAGCCGGAAGCACAGGGTCATGGGCTGGCAGGCGCCGTCCTGGGGGCGGCCCAGCTCGACCTTCGCGCCCGCCGCGGCCGCGACGTCGCCGTCCCCGGTCGAGTCCACGAATACCTTCGCGCGCACCGTCTTCGGCCCCGACTTGCCGGCAAGGTGCACGGCCGCGATGGCGGAGCCCGCGCGGTCGAGCCCCGTGAACCACGAGTGGAACGCGACCTCGACCCCGTGGTCGGCCATCATCCCGTCGAGGATGATCTTCATGATCTCATCGTCGAAGGTCATGCGGTTCGGGGCGAGCCCGCCCGAGCGGTCCAGCCGGTCGAGCATCTCGTTGAACACGGTCGTCGTCAGCGGCTTGTCCCGGTGGAAGTACCACATGAACGGGTTCACGAGCCCGGCCGTGGCCATCCCGCCGAGGAAGCCGTAGCGCTCGATCACGAGCACCGAGGCCCCGCGGGAGGCCGCGGCCACGGCGGCCGTGGTGCCCCCCGGCCCGCCCCCGACCACGACGACGTCGTACGCGTCACGCATGGACGTCATCCTACGCCACCCGGCGGTTCCCCGCCACCCGCCCGGTTTGCTTAGAGCGGGCCTCCGGAGGATGATGGGAGATCATGTACGCCACACTCTCACCGGGGGCCATTGGGGTCAAGACCGCAGATATGTCCGACGCGATCGCGAAGGCGGCGTCGGCGGGGTTCAAGGGGGTCGAGATCTCGGCGGCCGAGGCCGCGGATCTGATCGACAAGGAAGGCGTGGAGGCCGTTCGCGCGCGGTTCGCGAAGGCCGGCGTGAAGGCGGCGGGCTGGGGCCTGCCGACGAACTGGCGCAAGGACGACGCCGCGTTCCAGGCCGACCTCGAGAAGCTCCCGCGGCTGGCCAAGGCGGCGGCCGCGCTGGGCGCGACGCGCACGTTCACGTGGATCCTGTCCTGGGACGACAACCGGCCGTTCGCCGAGAACCTCAAGTTCCACGTGGACCGGTTCAAGCCGATCGCCGAGATCCTGGACGCGCACGGTTGCTCCGTGGGCCTCGAGTTCCTCGGGCCGGAGTCCATGTGGAAGGGCAAGGCGAACCCGTTCATCCACTCCCTCGAGGGGATGGTCGAGATGACCGAGTCCATCGGGCTGAACGCCGGGCTCCTGCTCGACTGCTGGCACTGGTACGCGTCGGGCGGGACGGTCAAGGCGATCCGGAAGCTCCCGGCGTCGCGGGTCGTGTACGTGCACGTGAACGACGCGCCGAGAGGAGTCGCGCGGGCGGCGCTCGTCGACAACCGGCGCGCCCTGCCGGGTGAGACCGGCGTCATCGACATCGTCGGGTTCCTCCAGGCCCTGCGCTCGATCGGGTACAAGGGACCGGTCACGCCCGAGCCGTTCAAGAAGGAACTCGCGGACCTGCCGAGCGACGATGAGCGGCTCCGCGCGGTCTACATCTCCATGACCAGGATATTCAGCCAGGCCGCGATCGTTTCCTGACGCGCCCGCGAAGCTGATCCCCGCCATTGCACCGGGATTCCGTCCGGTGCTATAGTTCGCCAGATGGCGAAATATGACGCGGCGACGGTGGCGAGGGTGGCCCGGATCGGCCGGGCCCTCGGAGACCCGGGGCGGGTGCGGGCCCTGCTCGCGCTGTCCGACCGGGAGATGTGCGGGTGCCACATCGTTTCCCTGCTCGGGCTGGCGCCGTCCACGGTGTCCAAGCACATGGGCGTGCTCGAGCGCGCGGGGCTGGTGACCTCCCGGCGGTCGGGCCGCTGGAGGCACTATCGCGCCGTGGGCTCCCGGGCTCCGGGGGAGATCAGGAAGGCGCTCGCCGGGCTCTGCCGGTGCGCGTGCGCGACGGCGGACAAGGAGGCGTGAGATGAGAAGGAGCTTGATCGCGCTCGTGATCATGGCGATGCCGGTGGTGGCGGCGGCCTCCGCCGCGGGGCGGTTGCAGGAGGCCCGGGACGGGAAGCGGTCCGCGTTCGTCGTCGTGTACGACGGGAACAGTGCCGGGCTCGAGGACGCGCGGGCGATGGCGAAGGCGGGCCGGGAGAAGGCGGGGAAGGCCAGGGTGAGCCTCGTCGAGCTCAACCGCGACGAGGCCGCGAACCGGGACCTCGTCGAGAAGTACGGCCTCGCGGGCGCGCCGGTGCCGCTCCTGCTCGTGGTCGCGCCGAACGGGGCGGTCGCCGGGGGCTTTCCCGCCGCGCGCGGTAACGCGGACGTCCTCGTGCGCATGCTCCCGACCCCGAAGAAGGCGGACGTGCTGGGCGCGCTAGCGGCCGGCCGGGCCGTCGTCCTCTGCATATACGGGAAGGACGCGCCGGGGATGGAGGCCGTGCGCGCGGCGTGCGCGAAGGCGCGGGACCAGATGAAGGGCAAGCTCACGGCCGTCTTCGTGGCCAAGGACGATCCGGAGGAGGCCCGGTTCCTGGCCGAGCTTCGGGTGGGTCCCGAGCCGGCCGGGCAGATGACGCTCGTGATCAACACGGCGGGCCAGGTCACCAGCGGATTCCCGGGCCCCGTGGACGCCGGCCTGCTCGTCGCGGCGGCGAACAAGAAGGGCGGCGGGATGGCGTGCGCGCCGGGGGCGTGCGGCCCGGGCGCCAAGTCCTGTGCGCCGGGCGCCGCGAAATCCTGCGCGCCGCCGGCCGCCGGATCCACCGCGGCGCGCTAGCCGGACGCCGTGCCCGCGAGTTTCAGCCTGCGGTCGCTCGTCCGGAAGGAGCTCATGCTCCGGAAGACGCGCATGATCTCCGGGCTCCTGGTCATCGTGCTCGGGATCGGGGCCGTGGTCGGGATCCTGACGGTCACCCGCGCGTCCAACCGGGCGGTCAGCGCCCAGCTCGACGCGCTCGGCGCCAACATCCTCGTGCTCCCGCAGGGGGCCTCCGTCTCCGACTACTACGCCGCGGACATCGATTCGCCCGTCTTCCCCGAATCCTACGCCACCCGGGTCGTGACCTCCATGATTCCGGGCGTCGACAACACGTCACCGAAGCTGAGCCGGCGGATGACGGTCGGGGGCGTAGCCGTCGTCCTGACCGGCATCGTCCCCGCGAGCGAGGCCGCGGCCAAGCCCATGTGGCAGCGCTCGGTGCTCACGGGGGCGGACCTCCCCGCGGGCTGTGCGCCGGTTCCGGCCGCGGCCGACGGCAAGTCCGGGTGCCCGCCGGCGAAGCCCGAGCGGATGCGGATCGAGAACCTGGGGCGGACCGAGGCCCTCGTGGGGGCCGCCGCGGCCCGCCGGCTCCGGGCCCGGGAGGGCGGGTCGGTCGTGATCGCGGGGAAGACCTTCTCGGTTTCCCGGGTCCTTCCCGAGACCGGGACCGTGGACGACGGCCGGATCTTCATCCATCTCCGGAGCGCCCAGGAGCTGCTCGGGGCGGGCCGGGTGGTCAGCGCCATCGAGATCATGGGCTGTTGCAGCGCGATCTCGGAGGGGCTGCTGGGCAAGCTCCGGAACATCCTGCCCGACACCCGGATCGTGACGATCAACCACATCGTCAGCGCGCAGGTGGGGACCAACCGGCTCATGGCCCGGGTCTCCGTGGTGCTGGCGCTCATCATCCTCGTCGTGGGCTCGCTGTCGATGGCGAACGTCATGTGGGCCAACGTCGAGGAGCGGAAGAAGGAGCTCGGGACCCTGATCACGGTCGGGTTCGGGCGCCGGGACATCTACCTGCTGCTCTTCTCCCGGGCCGCCGCGCTCGGCCTCGTGGGGGGCGTGCTCGGGTACCTGCTCGGCACCGCTACGGCCATGCTCGCGGGCCCCTGGATCGCGGATCTTCGGGTCGTGCCCGTGGCCGCGTTCCTCGCGCTCTCGGTGGGGCTAGCGGTCGGGATCTCGGTCCTGGGCTGCTGGCTGCCCGCGCGCGGGGCCGCCCGGCTGGAGCCCGCGGCCATGATGCAGGACCCATGATTCTCCTCGAGACGGCCGGTCTCACCAAGGTGTACGGGCGGGCCCACGGCGAGGTGCGCGCGCTCGACGGCGTCAGCCTCGCGGTGGGACAGGGCAGCTTCACCGTCGTCACGGGGGGGTCGGGGTCCGGCAAGACCACGCTCCTGCTCGCGCTCGGCGGACTCATCAGGCCGACGGAGGGGCAGGTCAGGCACAACGGCCGCGATCTCTACGGCTTGCCGGAGCGCGAACTGGCGGGATACCGCAACCGGTCCGTCGGGTTCGTCCTACAGACCTTCAACCTCGTGCCGTACCTGACCGCGGCGGAGAACGTCATGATCCCTATGCTCCTGAACGGCCACCGGCCGGGGGGACGGAGGAGGAAGGCGGACGCCCTCCTCGACCGGCTGGGGATGGCGGACCGCAGGGACTTCCTGCCGCGGGAGCTCTCGGTGGGGCAGCAGCAGCGGGTGGCGATCGCCCGCGCGCTCGCCAACGACCCCGGGATCATCCTCGCGGACGAGCCCACGGGGAGCCTCGACCGGGCGCTGGCCGCGGACATTCTCGGGGTGCTTTCGGAGCTGCACAGGAAGGACGGGAGGACGATCGTCATGGTGACGCACAGCAACGAGGCCGCCGCGTGCGGCGACCGCCGCCACCGGCTGGCCGGGGGCGTCCTGTCGTGACCGGGAGGCGCCGGTGAAGGGGTTTCCGCCAAACGAAGCAAGGAGGACTGGATGAACGAGGAGAAGAGCTCGAGCGGGTGCGGCTGTGGTTCGGGGGAATGCTGCGGGGGCGGCAAGGCGCGGGGCGGTCCGGCGCAATGGATGCGCTTCATCGCGTTCGCCATCATCGTGGCGGCCGCCGCATTGCTCGTGGTGAAGGGGCTCGCCAGGCCGTGACCGGGGCCCCGTTCGTGACGGGTCGCGTGTCCACCCCGGCGGGGGAGGTCCCGCGGGCCTCGACCGCGCTCTCGTGGCGGGACCATTGGGGCACGCTCTTTGTCCGCCTCGCGATGGGGCGGATGGCCTACACGGTGGAGCCCGGTCTGTACGCCGTGGGCTCGCCGTCCCCGGAGTCGCCGGTCCTCGTGAGCGCCAACTACAAGCTCTCGTTCGACCATCTGCGGAGCAGGCTCGGCGGGCTGGATGCGTGGATCCTGGTTCTCGACACGAAGGGCATCAACGTCTGGTGCGCGGCGGGCAAGGGCACGTTCGGGACGGACGAGATCGTGCGGCGAGTGGCAGCGACCCGGCTGGCCGAGGTCGTGACGGGCCGCCGGCTGATCCTGCCGCAGCTGGGGGCGCCCGGCGTGAGCGCGCACGAGGTGACCCGGCAGACCCGGTTCGGCGTCGTGTACGGCCCGGTTCGGGCCGCGGACATCCCGGAGTTCCTGCGGGCCGGGATGAAGGCGACCCCCGGGATGCGCCGGGTTCGTTTCGGGATCCGGGACCGCGCCGTGCTCATCCCGGTCGAGCTCGTGATCGGGGCGAAGCTGATCTTCGGCGTCGCGTCCGTCATGGTCCTCCTCGGCGGGCTGGTGCGGTGGGGCTACTCCGTGGACCGCGCCGCGGCCTCCGCGCCCGGGGTGGCGGCGCTGGCGCTGGCCGCGTTCGCCTTCCCGGTCGTGCTCGTGCCCCTGCTGCTCCCGTGGCTTCCGGGGAGGGCCTTCGCGGTGAAGGGGGCGTGGGTGGGAGCGGCGATGGCCCTCGGGCTGTATCTGGCCGCCCACGCCGGAGTCGTCAATCCCGGCGGGCGGCTCGAGCTCTGGGGCTGGATGGCGGGGTGGACGGCGCTGGCGAGCTACGTCGCCATGAACTTCACCGGCGCGTCGACTTACACCTCGCTCTCCGGCGTCTACGCCGAGATGAAGCGGGCGATCCCCGCCCAGGCCGTGCTGGCGGCGGCGGCGGCCGTCCTGTGGATCTCCGGCCGGCTGGCGGGATCATGATTATCGAGAGGAGGGTTTCCCCATGCCGCTGAAGTATCTCCCGAACGTGGTCACGCTCGAATTGGACGCGGCCAGGTGCAACGGGTGCGGGATGTGCGCGACCGTCTGTCCCCACGCCGTGTTCGCGGTCGGGGCGGGCCAGGCCCGGATCGGCGACCGGGACGCGTGCATGGAGTGCGGGGCGTGCGCCCGCAACTGTCCGAATGAGGCGATCTCCGTGCGCGCGGGCGTCGGGTGCGCGGCGGGCATCATCGCGGGACTCCTGGGCGGGATCGGGCCGGCGTCCGCCTGCGCGCCGTCCGCCGGCGTGAAGTCATGAGGGGGCCTCGGCCCCCCGCGCGCGCCGTGGCGACCGGGGGCGTTCTCCGCCGCCTCTCGTTCCTGAACCGGTACCTGACGGTATGGATCTTCGCCGCCATGGCCGTCGGGGTGGCGTCCGGGTACGCCTTCCCGGGACTGGTGCCGTTCCTGAACGGGCTGAGCGTGGGCACGACCTCGATCCCGATCGCGGTCGGGCTGATCCTGATGATGTACCCGCCTCTCGCGAAGGTGCGGTACGAGGAGATGGGGCCCGTCTTCCGGAACACGAAGGTCCTGGGGTTGTCGCTCGTCCAGAACTGGGTCGTCGGCCCGATCCTGATGTTCGGCCTGGCCGTCCTGTTCCTGCGCGACCGGCCCGAGTACATGGTCGGGCTGATCCTGATCGGGCTGGCGCGGTGCATCGCCATGGTCATCGTCTGGAACGACCTGGCCAGGGGAGACACCGAGTACTGCGCCGGGCTGGTCGCGTTCAACTCGATCTTCCAGGTCCTCTTCTACTCGGTCTACGCCTGGTTCTTCATCACGATCCTGCCGACCTGGTTCGGGCTGGCGGGGGTGGCCGTGCACGTGACGATCGGCGAGATCGCGAAGAGCGTGTTCGTCTACCTCGGCATCCCGTTCCTGGCCGGGATCATCACCCGGTTCACGCTCATCCGGCTGAGGGGCAAGGCCTGGTACCACGACCGGTTCATACCCCGGATCAGTCCGCTCACGCTCGTGGCCCTGCTCTTTACGATCGTGGTCATGTTCTCGCTCAAGGGCGAGTACATCGTCCAGCTCCCGCTCGACGTCGTCCGGATCGCGATCCCGCTCCTCATCTATTTCGTGGTCATGTTCTTCATCTCGTTCTTCATGAGCCGGTACGTGGGGGCCGACTACGGCCAGACGACGACGCTGTCGTTCACGGCGGCGTCGAACAACTTCGAGCTCGCGATCGCGGTGGCGATCGCGACGTTCGGGATCGGGCACGGCGCCGCCTTCGCGGCCGTGATCGGCCCCCTGGTCGAGGTGCCCGTCCTGATCGGGCTCGTGAGCGTGGCGCTGTGGCTGAAGCCCCGGTTCTTCCCGCGGAAGACTGTGAGGAGGTCAGGAGGAGGATGATGCGGAAGCCAGCGATGGCCTGCCTAGCGGGATTGTCGGTCCTGATGGCTTCCTGCCTGTCTTCCGGCTTCAAGCCCGTATCGCCGGATCCGAGAGTGGAGCTTGACCGGGGCCAACACGATTTCGGGACGATCCCGCCGACGGAGACCGTGCAAACGGTCTTCATGGTTACGAATCGGGGAGGCCGGAATCTGGAGATCAGCGGGGTCCAGAGCTCCTGCGGATGCACCGGCGGCGTGATGGATTCACGGACCATCAGGCCGGGCGAAACCGGCCGCCTCACGGTGTACTACAACCCGCGTGGGTGGAATGGGCCGCAGGCCAAGACCATCACGCTCTTCACCAACGATCCACAGACCCCGCAGACACCTCTTGGCATCAGCGCGAACGTTGCGGCGGACGTGCCGACCCAACCGCCGGTGGTTTCGCCTGCAAGTCCCGCCGTCCCGGCTCCCGGGTCCGGGCAGAGGTAGCCGTGGGCGCCGCGCCTTCCGCCTCGGTGTCCTGCGCGATCGGGGATCCGCCCGCGCCCGCTTCCCGGGTCCCGCTGGGACGGTGGCTGGCCGTGATCGGGATCTCCCTGGCGGCCTGGTTCGGGGCGTTCCAGGTCCTCGCCCCGTTCGCCTCCTGGGTGGTGCGGGGCCTGCCGGGGATCACGGCGGGAAGCCATCCCGCCGCGGCGCTCGAGTTCTTCTTCTTCGAGGTTCCCAAGGTGCTCCTGCTTCTCGTGCTCATCGTCTTCGTGATGGGCGTGATCCGGTCGTTCTTCTCCCCGGAGACCACGCGGCGGCTGCTGACCGGCCGGGGCGAACACGGCGGCACCGTGCTCGCGGCGCTGCTGGGGATCGTGACCCCGTTCTGCTCCTGCTCCGCGGTGCCGATGTTCATCGGATTCATGTCGGCCGGGGTGCCGCTGGGCGTCACGTTCGCCTTTCTCGTGTCCGCGCCGATGGTCAACGAGGTCGCGCTCGTCCTCCTGTTCGGGCTGTTCGGCTGGAAGGTCGCGGGAATCTACCTCGTCACGGGGCTGGCGGTGGCCATGGCCACGGGCTGGGTCATCGGCCGGCTCCATCTCGAAGGCTGGGTCCAGCCGTGGGTGGCCGAGGTGGCCGCCGCCGGCCCGGGAGCGAGCGCCCGGCTGTCGTGGCCGAACCGGTTCGATCTGGGTTTGGAGGCCCTGCGGGACATCGTCGGCCGGACCTGGCCGTACGTGGTGGTGGGGGTGGGGGCGGGCGCGGCCATCCACGGTTGGGTTCCCGCGGACTCGCTGGCTCCCCTCATGGGACGCAGCGCGTGGTGGAGCGTTCCGGTGGCGGTCCTCATCGGCGTGCCCATGTACTCGAACGCCGCCGGCATGATCCCGGTCGTCCAGGCGCTGCTGGCCAAGGGCGCGGCGCTCGGTACCGCACTGGCTTTCATGATGGCCGTGGTGGGGCTGTCGTTCCCGGAGTGGGTGATCCTGCGGAGGGTGCTGACCATCAAACTCATCGCCGTGTTCGCGGGCATCGTCGCGGTCGGGATCATGATCGTCGGCTACCTGTTCAACTGGCTGTTCTGAGGGATGAGGGAGGAGAAAGATGAAGACGATCCAGGTTCTGGGAACGGGCTGTCCGAAGTGCAAGAAGCTCGGTGAAGTGGCCGAGGAAGCCGCCAAGGCGGCGGGGATTGAGTACAGCATTGAGAAGGTCACCGACATGCAGAAGATCATCGCGTTCGGCGTGATGGCGACGCCCGCGCTGGTCGTGGACGGCAAGGTCAAGGTCTCGGGGCGGGTGCCGTCGGCGGACGAGATGAAGGGGATGCTGGCATGAACGCCGGCACGGGGAGGTCGATAATGCGTGGAGGCACCGGATTGGCGATGGCGGCGGCGGTGTGCCTGCTGGGTTCCGTGGTCTGGGCGATGGCGTCGAAACAGAAGGCGGGAACGGCCGAACCGGCCGCGCAGGCGAAGCCGGCGGCCGCGGAGAAGGGCTGGAAGCTGGTCGCGTACTACCTGCACGGGAACTTCCGGTGCGCGACCTGCCTCTCCATCGAGGCGCAGTCGAAGGAAGCCGTCGAGACGGACTTCGCCGGGGAGATCAAGGACGGGAAGGTCGCGTTCGCGACGCTGAACTACGAGCAGCCGGACAACGCGCATCTCGGAGAGGACTACCGGCTCACGACCCGGTCGCTGGTCCTGTCGCTCCGCAAGGACGGCAAAGAGGTCAAGTGGAAGAACCTGCCCGAGGTCTGGACCCGCGTCCACAATCCGCCCGCCTTCCGTGAGTACGTGAACACCGAGGTGAAGGCGATGCTCCGGGAGATGATCTGACGGACCTCCTTCTCGTCGCGGGCTCCGCCTTCTGGCTGGGGATCCTGGTATCCATCAGTCCGTGCCCGCTGGCCTGTAACATCGCCGCGGTCTCGCTGATCGGGCACCGGTTCGAGCACCGGGGGTGGGTCGTCTTGTCGGGCGTGCTCTACACCGCGGGCCGGAGCTTCGCCTACGCGGTCCTGGGGTACCTGGCCGTCTCGGCCTTTTCCGCCCTGCCGTCCGTGTCCCGGTTCCTCCAGCTCTGGATGAACCGGGGACTGGCGGTTCTGATCGTCCTCACCGGGCTCCTGCTGCTGGACTTCCTCCCGGTCCGGCTGCCCTCGGTATCCGTCTCGGGTGAAGGGGCCCGCCGACTCGAGCGGTGGGGTCTCTTGGGCGTGTTCCTCATGGGAGCCCTGTTCGCGCTGGCGCTCTGCCCGGTATCGGCGGGGCTGTTCTTCGGCGCGCTGGTGCCCCTCGCCGTCAAAGCGCAGTCGCCCCTGTGGCTTTCCGTGGTCTTCGGCGTGGGGACGGGGCTTCCCGTGGTCGTGTTCGCGGTGGTTCTCGCCTTCGCTGCGGGCCGGCTGAACGAGGTCTACCTCAAGGTGCAGCGGGCGGAACTGGTCGCGCGGAAAGCCACCGGCGCGGCGCTCGTCTTCATCGGGGTCTACATCATGCTCAGGTACACCGTCGGCATCTAGCGCGGGTTGCGCCGGGGGGCGCGCCGTTCTAGAATGATCCGTCGTTCGCCAAGTGGAAGTACCAACGCCTTCATGTAGTTTCCGCAGGGCAACCGGGATCGTCGAGGAAATGCCTCGGTTGCGCATGGATACGCTGTCCTCAAAACCCCTATCCCTGACAGGTATTTTCCGTCCGGACGGCCCCCCCGGGGCCGTCCCCGGGCGCTGAGCCCGGCCACCGCACCCCGTGCCCCTCCTCCTGATCGCCCTCGCTATTCTCGTGTCCACCGGGCTCGCCGCGCTGGCGGCCGGCGGCAGGCGCGCGTGGGCGGTCAGGCTGGGAGCCGGGGGAGCCGTCGCGGCCTGCCTCGTCGGGCTCGTGCCCGCCATCCGGGCCGTCGCGGGAGCGCCCGATGAGGCCCTGGATGTCGCCTGGTCCCTGCCGGGCGGCGCCTGCTCGCTGGGGCTGGACCCGCTCTCGGGATTCTTCCTCGCCGCGATCCTGGCGCTGGGCGCGCTCGCCGCCGTCTACGGCGCCGAATATCTCGCCCCCACGCCCGAGCGCCCGCGGGTCGGCGCGGCCTGGTGGTGGTACAACCTCCTGATCGCGTCGATGGCGGTCGTCGTGTGCGCCCGGAACGCCGTGCTGTTCCTCATCGCGTGGGAGATCATGACCCTCGCCTCGTTCTTCCTCGTGGTCTGGGAGGACCACCGCGAGGATGCCCGGCGGGCCGGCTGGACGTACCTCGTCGCGGCGCACATCGGCACCGCGTGCCTCATCGGGTTCTTCGTGGGGCTCGGAGACACCGGGGGGCCGCTGGGGCTGGGGGCGGGCCACGCGCCCTCGCTTGGCGCCGGCTGGCTCTTCCTGCTCGCCCTCCTCGGATTCGGGGTCAAGGCGGGATTCATTCCCCTGCACGTCTGGCTGCCCGAGGCGCACCCGGCCGCGCCGTCCCACGTTTCGGCGGTGATGTCGGGCGTCATGATCAAGATCGGCATCTACGGGCTCCTGCGGGCGCTGACGCTCTTGGGGCCGGCGCCCGCCTCCTGGGGCTGGGTCCTGCTCGCGGTCGGGATCGTGTCCGGCATCCTCGGCGTGCTGAACGCGCTGGCCCAGCACGATCTCAAGCGGCTCCTGGCGTACCACAGCGTCGAGAACATCGGCATCATAGCGATGGGAATCGGGCTCGGCGTGATCGCGCAGGCGGCGGGCTGCCCGGCGGCGGCCGTGCTCGGGTACGCCGGGGGCCTGCTGCACGTCGCCAACCACGCGACGTTCAAGGGCCTCCTGTTCCTGGACACGGGGTCGGTCGTGCATGCGACCGGAACGCGGCACCTCGAGGACCTGGGCGGGTTGGCGAAGCGCATGCCGCGGACCGCCTTCACGTTCCTGGTCGGCGCGGTCGCGATCTCGGGGCTCCCGCCCCTGAACGGGTTCGTGAGCGAGTTCCTGATCCTGCTCGCCGCGTTCAGCCTCCTCACGGGAGGGGCCGGCTGGACGGTCGTGGCGGCGGTGGCCGCGATCGCCTCACTCGCCATGATCGGGACGCTGGCGACCGCGTGCTTCACGAAGGCCTTCGGGGTCGTGTTCCTGGGCGAGCCGCGATCGGATCACGCGCGGCGGGGCCACGACCCGGCGCCCGCGATGCAGCTCCCGTCGATGGTCCTGGCCGCTCTGTGCGTGGCCGGCGGGCTGGGCGCTCCCTGGGTCGTCGGCTGGCTGGCCGCGCCCGTCGGCGTCCTCGCTGCGGGCGCCGGGCTGCCGGTCGGGGCCGTGCTCGCGGATACGGCCGGCCTCCTCGCCGTCGTGGCCGGGGCTGGGGCGGCGTTCCTGGCGCTGGCCGGGGCCGCGGCCTATGCGCGGCGGCGCCTCCTCACGGGCCGGTCCGTGACCGGGGACGCCACGTGGGGCTGTGGCTACGCCGCGCCGACGGCGCGGATGCAGTACACGGCCTCGTCGTTCGCCGCGCCGCTGGTCAAGTACTTCAACTCCGTGCTCGGCACCCGGAAGGCCCACGGGGCGGTCACCGGGTACTTCCCGCGGCACGGGAGCTTCAGCACGGGCGCGCCGGACCTGTTCGCGACGCGCCTCCTCGCCCCGACCTTCCGGGGGGTGTCGGGCCTGCTGGGCCGGTTGCGCGGGATGCAGGCGGGCCGGGTCCAGCTCTACGTGGCGTACGTCGCCGCGATGCTGGTCGCGCTCCTGCTGTGGGAGGGCCGCCGATGACGCTCCTGGCTTCCGCGTTCGTATACCTGGCCGGGCTGGTGCTGGCGCCGGGCCTGCCGGGGATCGTGAACCGCGTCAAGGCGGCAATGGCGGGCCGGAAGGGCGTCCCGACGCTCCAGCTCTACGCGGATCTTGCCAAGCTGCTCCGCAAGGGAGCCGTGTACAGCCGGACGACGACCTGGGTCTTCCGCTTCGGTCCCGTGGCCGGGCTCGCGGCGGTGCTGGTCGCGCTGGCGCTGGTGCCGGCCGGGGGCGTGGCCGCGCCGGTGTCGTTCTCGGGGGACCTGATCCTGTTCGCCGGCCTCTTCGCCGTCATGCGGATGGCGACGATGCTGGCCGCGCTGGACACGGGATCGAGCTTCGAGGGGATGGGGGCCAGCCGGGAGGCCGCGTTCGCCGTGTTCGCCGAGCCGGCGCTGCTCGTCGCGCTGGCCGCGATCGTGCGGGTCACGGACTCGCTCTCGCTGAGCGGCGCCGCCGCGGCCGCGGGCTCCGGCCTCTGGGGACACGCCGCCGCGCCGGTCAGCCTGGCCTGCGCCGCGCTCTTCGTGGTCCTGCTGGCCGAGAACGCGCGGGTGCCCGTGGACGACCCCAACACGCACCTGGAACTCACGATGATCCACGAGGTCATGGTGCTCGACCACGGGGGCCCCGACTTCGCGCTGATCCAGTACGCGTCAGCGCTCAAGCTGTGGGCCGGATCGGCCCTGATCGTGTCCCTGCTGCCCTGCCGCACCGGGAACCCGTGGATCGACCCCGTAATCTTCCTGGCCGGCATGGCCGGGGCCGGCGTCCTGGTCGGGCTCGTCGAGTCCTTCCTCGCCCGGCTGAAGATGTCCCGGGTGCCGCACATGCTCGTGGGGGCGATGGCGCTCGCGATCCTGGCGCTCGTGATGGGGAGGACGGGCCGTGGCTGACGCCCTGCTCGTCCTCATCGTCCTCGTCAACCTCTCCCTGCTCGGGGGGCGGCGCATCGCCGGGTGCATCGGCCGTGTCGCGGTCCAGGGGCTGGCGGTCTCGGTCTGTGCGCTGGTCGCGGAGCGCGCGCCCCATCCCGGCCGGCTGCTCCTGCTCGCCGCGCTGGGGGTGGCGGTCAAGGGGCTGCTCGTGCCCTGGCTGCTGCGCCGCGCGATGAAGACCGCCGAGGTCGTCGAGGAGACCCGGCCGCCGGTGGGGTTCACGGCGTCGACCGTGATCGGGCTGGCGCTCCTCGGCGTCGCCTTCGTGGTCGCCGGACGCCTGCCGGCCGTGGATCCGGGCCTGCCGCCGCTCATGCTGCCGGTGGCGTTCACGACCATGCTCAGCGGGCTGTTGCTGGTCATCGTGCGCAAGACGGCCCTGTTGCAGGTGATCGGCTACCTGATGATGGAGAACGGCATCTTCATGGCCGGGATCGCGCTCGTGTCCGGCATCCCGTGGCTGGTCGAGCTGGGCGTCCTCCTGGACGCGGCGACCGCGGTGCTGGTGATGTCCGCCGTGATCGGCCACATCAGCCGGGTGTTCGACCACGTGGACATGGACCGGCTGAGGAACCTGCAGGGATGACGCCCCCGGCGCCCGATCTCGTGACGGGGCTGCTGCTGGCGGTCCCCCTGGCGGGCGCCGCTGCGGCGCAGCTGGCGCGGACCGCGCGGGGGATGCTTATGTCCGTCGTGGGGGGGGCGGTAGCCACGTGCGCTCTCGCGGCGGCGGCCGTCTGGCTCGTGTGGACGGGGGGCCCGGTCCAGGCGGCCGGGGGCTGGTTCCTGCTGGACCCGCTGGCGACCTACCATCTCGCCGTCATGGGCCTGGTCCTGCTCATGAGCAGCCTGTTCGCCGTCGACTACTTCGACGACGAGATCCGCCGGGGGGCGCTGGGGCTTCCCGCCGTCCGGCTCTTCGCCGTCCTCTGGTCCGGGTCCGTCGCCGCGATGACCCTCGTGCTGGTGTCCAACAGCGTGGGGCTGATGTGGGTGGGGCTGGAGGCCACGACCCTGCTGACGGCGTTCCTCATCTGCCTGCACCGCGACAAGGGGTCGCTCGAGGCCACGTGGAAGTACATCCTGATCTGCTCCGTCGGGATCGCGCTCGCGTTCATGGGGACGATCCTGGTCGCGGCGGCGGCCCCGCGGGGCGAGTTCGGCGGCGCCGGCGTCCTGTCGTGGACCCGGCTCGTGGCGCTCGGCCCCGCGCTGGACCCCGCGCTGGTCCGGCTCGGGTTCATCTTCCTCCTGGTGGGGTACGGCACCAAGGCTGGGCTCGCCCCCATGCACACGTGGCTGCCGGACGCGCACAGCCAGGCCCCCGCGCCCGTGTCCGCGCTCTTCTCCGGGTTCATGATCAACACCGGGCTCTACTGCCTCATGCGGTACCTGGCGATCCTGGCCGGTACCCCCGCTTCGGGGGCGTGGGCCCGGGGCCTGCTCGTCTTCCTGGGCCTCGTCTCCCTCGTGACGGCGGCGGCGTTCATCCTGTTCCAGCGCAGCCTCAAGCGGCTGCTCGCGTACTCGGGCGTCGAGCACATGGGGATCATCGCGCTCGGTCTCGGGCTCGGCGGGCTGGGCACCGTCGGCGCGCTGTGGCACGTGCTGAACCACTCCCTGGCCAAGACGTTCGCCTTCTGCGCGGCCGGCCGGATGGGACAGCTCTACGGGTCGCACGACATGGACCGGATGAAGGGCACGCTCCGGGCCGCGCCGGTCTGGGGGACGGGGCTCTGGGTCAGCTTCCTCGCCCTGCTCGGGGTGGCCCCCTTCGCGCTCTTCATGAGCGAGTTCACGATCTTCCGGGGGGCGCTCCAGGCGCGCGCGTTCTGGCCGGCCGGGATATTCCTGGGCGCGGTGGCGGTCGTGTTCGTGGGGGCGTCGCGGCACGCGATCGCGATGGCATTTGGGTCTTCCCCGGACCGGGAGCTGGATGAGCGCGCCGGGGTGAGGGCCCGGGTGCTGGTCTGGGGCGCCATCGCGGGCCTGCTCGGGCTCGGGCTGTGGCTGCCCGGCCCGCTCGCGCGGATGCTGGCCGAGGCGGCGCGGGTGCTGGAGGGCGGATGAGCACGACGGGGCGGGAGCTGATGCCCGGCGAGGCGGTGCCGGTCGGGGAGATCCCGGTCGTATCCGCCGCGGCGTTCCGGAACGTCGTCATGGACCGGATCGGGCGGGGCGACTGGCTGGCGGCGCTGTTCGGCCATCCCGTGAACGGCTCCGTCCGGGTCACGGCCATCCTCGCGTGTCCGCGGTTCGGCGAGCTGCGCGCGGTCGCGTTCGACCCGGGCGCCTCCTACCCGGCGCTCACGCCCGAGTGCCTGGAGGCCCACTGGTTCGAGCGCGAACTGCACGAGCAATGGGGCGTGACTCCGGTGGGGCATCCGTGGCTCAAGCCGGTCCGTTTCACGACTCCGGGCGCCATTCCGGGCGTGACCGACTACTTCGCCGTCGCGGGGGAGGAGGTCCACGAAGTGGCCGTGGGGCCGGTCCACGCGGGCATCATCGAGCCGGGGCACTTCCGGTTCCAGTGCCACGGCGAGGACGTCCTGCACCTCGAGATCTCGCTTGGCTACCAGCACCGGGGCGTCGAGCGCGCTCTGGTCGGAGGCCCGAACGCGCGGACGATCCACTACCTGGAGACCCTTTCAGGCGACGCGTCCGCGGGACATGCGACCGCGGGGGCCGAGGTCCTCGAGAGCCTGGCCGGGGTCCGGCCCTCCGACCGCTCTCTCGCGCTCCGGGCCGTCGGGCTCGAGCTCGAGCGGATGGCGAACCACACCGGTGACCTCGGGGCGCTCGCGGGCGACGTCGCGTTCCTGCCGACCGCCTCGTACTGCGGCCGGCTGCGCGGGGAGTTCCTGAACATGACCGCCATGATCTGCGGCAGCCGGCTGGGCCGCGGGCTCGTGCGGCCGGGCGGGGTCGGGTTCGATGTCACAGCGGAGTTGGTGCGTGACCTGCTCGGCCGGCTGGATCCGGCCATGCGCGAATTCACGGACTCGGTCCGGCTCCTGTTCGAGTCGCCGTCCGTGGTGGCGCGGTTCGAGCACCTGGGGACTCTCACCCGGCACGAGGCCGTGAAGATGGGGCTGGTCGGGCCGGCGGCCCGGGCCTCGGGCGTGGCGCGGGACGTGCGTTCCGATTTCCCCTCCGGCGCCTACCGCTGGATTCCCGTCCTGCTCGCGCTCAAGGAGTCCGGCGATGTCATGGCCCGGGCGCGCGTACGCTGGCAGGAGGTCCACCAGGCGGCGTCGTTCGTCCGGCAGGTGCTTTCCCGCCTGCCGGAAGGCGAGCCCTGGCGGCCCGTCCGCGGCCTCCAGCCCGGCCGGCTGGCGGTGTCGCTGGTCGAGGGCTGGCGGGGCGCGATCTGCCACGTGGCGCTGACCGGCGACGAGGGCCGCATCGCCGCTTACAAGGTCGTGGACCCGTCGTTCCACAACTGGTTCGGGCTCGCGCGCGCGATGCGCCGCCAGCAGATCTCGGACTTCCCGGTGTGCAACAAGAGCTTCAACCTCTCGTATTGCGGGCACGACCTGTGATCCGGACCCTGATCACCCGCTGGCGGCAAGGGCACCGGACGATCCGGTACCCCGACGCGCTGGCCGTCCTACCGGAGCGGTTCCGGGGCCTGCCGGCGATCGACTCCGCGCAGTGTCCCAACGGCTGTCGCGAGTGCGTGGACGCCTGCCCGACAGGTGCAGTCTCGGTGGAAGGGGGACACGTCCGCGTGCACCTGGGCCGGTGTCTGTTCTGTCCCGAGTGCGCGCAGGCCTGCCCGCACGGCGCGATCGGCTTCACCACCGACCACCGGCTCGCCGTGTCCGATCCCCGGGATCTCCTGACGGACGGCCGGGAGTACCGGCTGGCCCGGCAACTGGACGAGGCGAGCATGCGCCTGTTCGGCCGGTCGCTCCGGCTGCGGCAGGTGAGCGCGGGCGGATGCGCCGGCTGCGAGGTGGAGACCAACGTCCTCGGGACGGTCGTGTTCGACCTGGGCCGGTTCGGAATCCAGTTCGTCGCGTCGCCGCGCCACGCGGACGGCCTGCTCGTCACCGGCCCCGTGACCCGGAACATGGCCGCCGCGCTCGAGAAGACGTACGCGGCCATCCCCACGCCCCGGATCGTTATCGTCGTGGGCGCATGCGCGATCTCGGGCGGGCCGTATCGCGGCCACCCGGAGGCGCTCGACGGCGCCGCGTCCGTCGGCCCGGCCGTCCTGTACGTGCCGGGCTGTCCGCCCCACCCGCTCACGATCCTCGACGGCCTCCTCCGCCTCCTCGGCCGGATCGGATCCTAAGGTTCTGGAGTTGGCCTTCGCCTGACCTTGCCGCCGATGCGGCGGTAGGGCCGTCCCAGGGTACCAAGCCGGGGAAAGGGCGACGGGGGTACCATGATGGAGATGCTTCAGCTCACCCCTGGGCCGGAAGAGGCGCGACGCAACTCCGTGCCCTTAAATGCCGATTGCCGGAATGGGACGCCGTGGATCATCTTCTATGGGTGTTGGGTTGGATGGATCACCGTCTGCGCGTTTGCGGCCAGTGACGCGCTTCTTTTCAGCTACGTCCCGCCTCCGGCCGGCATCCTGAATGCATGTGTGCTGCGCAAGTACCCCAAGCAGGAAGACTTCTTCTGGTTCGGCGCGACGCTCATTGCGGGGATCGTCTTCGGATTGGGTTTCGGGTGCTTCCGGGCGGTTCTCCAGCATGCGGGCTGGAAAGGCGTCACCCGGTACTTCGCTCTTGGTACCGGTCTCTGCGCGTTGGCCGGGACGACGGTTCTTGCCATGTCGGTCAGAGGCGCGGGGTCGCCCGTCTTCTACCTCGGATATGCGGTGTCGCTCCTGGCGCCGTGGCTCGACCGGGCGATTCTTGCCCCGACAGAAGAGGTTCCCCGCGAAGGCGATTCCCATGGAACGATGTGGGCGATCCGATGGCGTAACTGGGCACTCATAACGCTCGCGGTTTCCTCGTTGGTGATCTGGGATGGCTTCCAGGCGCATCGTCCTGTCGATGGTCTGCACGAAGGAGTCCATCTCCTCTATTACCAGAGTTGGAGAGCGGGGGACCTCCCGCATGTGACGGTCCGTGCCCAGTATGGACCGCTCTATACGTACAGCCTTCTTTGGTGGTTGCGGATGACAGGTCCCAGCATATCGACCGAGAGGATGTACTTCACGCTCGTTCAGATCCTGGGTACCTGGATACACCTCCTATTGCTCCGTGCCATCTGTTCTTCGCCCTGGGTGCTCCTGGTCGGTAGTCTGGTGATGATCAGCCACTCCACCGCCATGGGCATTCAATTTGGCTGGGCGAATGCCCTGAGGACCGCGCTGGCGCTTGCTGCGGTCGTTCTATGCGGCCTGGGATGGGGGACGCGGGAGCGGCTTCGCTGGTCTCTCGTTGGGATGCTGCTGGCGGCCTCGCTCCTGTACAGCACCGAGTATGGCTTGGCTGCGATTCTCGGGTGCATGGTGATCCTGGCTCACGGGGCGATGTCGGGGGATCGCGAGAAGTCAGTGAAGGCATTCTCATGGATGGCTGTCGCGGGAAGCGTCTCGGCGGCGCTCGTCCTGGTCCTCATCTTCGGCGCGAAGGTGCCGGCGATGATCCGAAGCGAACTCGGTGGGAGCTATATCGGGTCCCGGTTGATGGGGCACGGGGTCATTCCGTTCAAGGCGTTCCCGTGGTTCGAAGGCCTGGACTTCGCCATCGCGAATCACAAGCTGATCCTGGAGCTTGCGGCGATTTGGCTGCCGATGATGGGTGTTTCATTCTTCGTGCCCTGGATCATCTTGTCCCGGGGCGGGCTCGATGTGGCGCGGCGCCGCCTTTCGATCGGACTGGCAGTGGTCGCGGTTCTTGGGCAAGTGCCCGTCCTCGTGAGGCCCAATGTCCAGATAGCCATGTCCATGCCGCCGGTAATTCTCTTTGCTGTTGCCTGGTATGGGTGGGCGAGGCCCGGCGCTCTGGTGGCGCGAACCCTGGCGCTGCTCCTTGTCGTCAACAGCTTCCTGATCGGAGCGCCGCTCTGGCCGCTCATGGTGCAGAAGTACGCCTTGATGTACGCGCCAGTTGGCGAGACCGTGCCGGAGCTTCCCCGCCTGGGTGGCGTGACCGCATCGCCATTCACCTCGGTGGGCATGCGAGGGGCGGTGAAGATGATCGAGGATGCATGCGGGCCTGGCGGTCGGGTGTATGTCGCGGCGCCGGCCTATGCGCACCTGGTCTTCCTGGCTGATCGAGTGGGGATGCCGCCGTATCCGCTTGTTCAGCTGGCTCCATCGGCTCGGGACCGCGATCTCATCCTGAGCGTGCTCAAGTCCGCGCGTCCTCGCATGGCGTTGGTGACCCTAGAAGGTATCGATGTTCCTTTCGCCATGGAGCATCCGGACGAGTGGGAGTACATCCAACGCAACTACCGGATGGCCAGGAAAGTTGGCAGCCTGATGATCTTCATTCGCAAGTAGGGAACAGGGATCGCGAGTGCGGTGATATGACGGACGGGAAGAGGGACAAGGGAAGAGGGACATCCTTCGGATCAACGGATTCCTGGCCGAATCCGAAGATCCGAAGGATGAACCCGCCGTTCTCCGCCGCCTCTGCCGGATCGTGGACTAGCGCTGGCGGGCGGCTCCGCCCGGGGGTAAAGGGTAGAATGATGGCCGCCATGAACCTGCGGATGATTCTGGTCGCGGCAGTCGTGGTTGCCGCGGTTTCTGCCCCGCGGGCGAAGCCCCGCGCGAAGCCCCCGGCGGCGGTCGCGCCGTCGACGACGGAGATGGGGATGTCCGCTTCCGCCGGGCTCCCGCGCGACCGGTTCGGCGTGCGGATGATCTACCCGTCGATGCCCGCCGGACGGGAATGGTTCGCGAAATGGGACAACCGCCGCCGCCGCGCGATCGTCGGCGTCGACCCCGACGACCCCGAGCTCGACTGCGGGCACGGCGACGGCACCTACCGGGTGGACGGGCGCGGAATCTGCACGGTCGGGGGCCGCGCGCCGCGCCTCTACGTGGTCGACCCGGCCCGCGTCCGGATGTGGCAGAACGTCGAGGTCACGATCTACGGCATGCGGATCGCGGAGACCAAGGCGGTCTCGTACGCGGGACTCCAGGCCTACGCGCGGACCGACCACACACGCGACGACGACCTCTGCGCGGACCGCGGGTACGGCGGGCGGCTCCTGTACGACGGCCGGGCGGACTTCGAGAAGGAGATCGCGCACCACCTGCCGAACGGGTACGTGCAGGCGGATACGACGCAGGCGTGGCAGAAGAAGATGCCGCATCGCCGGTGGATCGGGCTGAAGTTCGTGGTGCGCAACGTGCCCGGCGGCGTCCGGCTCGAGCTGTGGCGCGACCGGCGAAACGGCCGGGACGGCGGGGTGTGGCAGAAGCTGGGGGAATGGACGGACCGGGGCGCCTGGGGCGCCGGGGTGCCCCCGTGCGCGCCGGGTGTCGACCCCGCCGAGGTCCTTCGGGGCCCGGCCCCCACCGTGTACATCCGGAACGACGAGGTGAAGGAGATACGGTACAAGTGGTTCAGCATCCGGGAGATCGATCCGGGCCAGTGAAGGAGGCATCCATGCGCAGAGCAGTGTCGAGTCGCCGGGCTCCCGCCCCCAAGGGCATCTACTCCCAGGGCATCGCCGGTTCCGGGCCGCTCGTCTTCGTGTCCGGCCAGGGGCCGATCGACCCGAAGACCGGGAAGATCGTGACCGGGGGATTCCGCGAGCAGGCGGAGCGCACGTTCCGGAACGTCGAGACCATCCTCCGGGCGGCCGGCACGTCGTGGGCCCACGCGGTCAAGACGAACGTGTACCTCTCCGACCTGGCGGACTTCCCGGAGATGAACCGGGTGTACAAGCGCTTCGTCCGGAAGCCGTACCCGGCCCGGACGACCGTGCAGGCCGGGCTCCTGAGCATCCTCATCGAGGTGGACTGCGTCGCGGTCGTTCCTCCGAGGAAGCATGGCGGCTAACTCCCGCCGGGGCCGGGCGGTCGCGCTCGGCCTCCTGCTCGCCGCGGCGGCCGGGGCGGCATCGAAGCCTTCGGATGTCGTCCGGTTCACGACCCGGACCGAGGGCGCGACTACCGTCATCGCGGGGGAGAACACGGACCAGTGGTGGCCGTATCACGTCCTCGTCTCCTTCCCGAGCCTCGACAACATGGCGCCGTCGGTGCGCGTGCCCGGCCGGTTCGTCCTGCCGCCCGCCTCGCGCCGCGACCTGCTCTCGCTCGTTCGCGTGGACGCCTCCCGGGGCACGGGGTTCCGGGTCTCGTACCTGTACGGGCGGGGCGACCCGAACGCGGTGCCGGACGGCGCCGCGGTCTACCTCTTTCCGTGGGAACACGGGACCAAGCAGCGCGTGGACCAGGGGTACTTCGGGCCCACCACGCACCAGGGGATGCGGGCGCTGGATTTCGCCCTCCCGGAAGGGGCCGTGATCTGCGCGGCCCGGGACGGCGTCGTCGTCGCCACGCGCGACGACTCGAACACGGGAGGGCCGTCGGCGCGGTACGACGGGGACGCGAACTTCATCGACATCCTGCACGCGGACGGGACCTGGGCGAACTACGCCCACCTCCAGCTCCGGGGGGTCTTCGTGAAGCCCGGCGACCGGGTGACCGCCGGGCAGCCCATCGGCAGGTGCGGCCACACGGGGCGCGCCTCTGGTCCGCACCTGCACTTTGCCGTCTACCGCGCGGCGTGGGAGGCCGAGGGGGGCGAGACGATTCCGACCGTCTTCCTCCATCTCGACGGGAAGACGGTCGCGGCCGAGGCGGGACGGACGTACTACGCCGTCCGGCCCGGGGGCCCGGCCTTCGAGGCCCGGCTGGCCGGAAGGATGTCCGACGCGGACTTCGAGGGGGTGACGCGTACCGCGACGGCCACGGGCACCGTCGCGGTCCGGGACGACAAGGTGGACGAGAAGGTCTTCCTCTGGTGCGTGAACGGGACGGACGCGGACCAGCAGGTCACGGTGTCGTTCGACCGGCTGAAGGGGTTCGGGGTCTCGAAGCGCGTGCCCTACACCCGGCGGGTTCCCGCGCGGTCGGAAGTCTACCTGCTTTCGCTCACGCACACGGCGGGCGGCGTGGCGACCTACGAGATCCGGTTCACCTGGCGGACCGCTTCCGCTCGCTGATCGCCCAGAGGGCGCAGGCCAGGATCAGCCCGTAGCAGGTGAGGATCAGGAACAGCGGCATCCGGGGGTGGACCTCCTTGTAGAGGGCCCCGGCGAACACCGGGATCGGGATGTTGACGAGCATGGTCACGACCCACCGGAACCCGTCCAGCCGGGCGCGCTCGGCGTCGTTCATGTGCTCCGTCCAGTGCGCGTTGACGGCGGGGTTGAAGACGGCGAACCCCACGGACCCGAAGAGGACGGCCAGCAGGACCGCCGGGAGGCCGAACAGGGGGGCGAGCAGGAGCAGTAGAACGTTTACGCCCATGCATCCGATCCCGGTGAACAGGAACCGGAAGAGGTTGCCCGCGGCGAGGTGCGGGACCGCGAGGAAGGTCGTGAGGAGCACGGTCGTGCCGCCGACGAGCGGGAGCATGGCCAGCACGGGCTTGGGAAGTCCGACGCCGCGGGCGTCCACGAGGTACAGGTTCGTGTAGGTGCCGCCGATGATGAGCCCGGCCTGGAACAGGACCTGCATGAGGAGCGCGATCATGAGCCGGCGGCCGCGCACGACCGCCTGGAGCGCGATCCAGTGCCCCAGCAGGAACCGCTCGAACTCGCGGAACGAGAGGCGGACGGGTCGGGCCGGGGGGTCGGGGTTCGTCAGGTGCTTGCCGCGGTACCAGACCGCGAAGGACGTGAGCAGGACGGCGCATCCGAAGATCCAGCGGCAGGACCGCGTGACCCCGATCTCGCGGACGAGGAACCCGGATGCCGAGGCCAGGATCGCGCCGATGAACCAGGGTATCTGGAGGATGGCGAACATGGACATCCGTTCGCGCTTGGGGGATCCCTGGAGGAAGAGCGAGTTCCAGGCCGGGATCAGGAGAAAGACGCCCCCCACGAGCATGAACCCGATGGCGAACATGAGGTAGCCGCGGGCGAAGGTGAAGAAGAAGAAGGCGAGCGGCCAGCACAGTCCGTCCACCCAGGTGACGACGCGGAGCCGTCCGAACCGCTCGGCCACCCAGCCGGCGAACACGGCGCAGACGACCTGGACCGTGAGCTGCGCCGAGACGATGGAGCCGATCTCGATCTCGGTGAGCCCCTGCTCCTTCATGTAGACGAGCAGGTAGATGCCCGCGAACGCGTTCGGGATGGTCCAGAAGATGTTGTACCCGGCCAGGGCCCTGGCGTTGCTCCCCAGCCGGTTCCAGGCGCGGCGCAGGTGCCAGGCGTGTTCGGTCAGGAACCGGCGCGGGAGGTTCCAGGCGACCTGTTCGACGGTCAGCAACAGCTCTTCCATGGAGAACTAGATTACACCCGGCGCGGGGGCGCCGGGGAAGGACCGGGCTCAGCCCTCGTGCCCGAGGTTCCCGATCTGGGTCATGAGCGGCCCCATGTTGTACTTGAGCCCCTCGAGCGCGGCGAGGAACATCTTCTTGTCCGGCGCCTTGATGTAGGCTTCCTTCGCCTCGACGACGCCCCGCTTCACGTAGTCCGCGAGGACGTCGGCGAAGACGGTCATGCCCTCGCCCTTGGCGGTCTGCATCGTGCCCGGGATCTGGAAGGTCTTGTTCTCGCGGATCAGGTTCGCCATGCCGCTGTTGATGATCAGGATCTCGAGGGCCGCGATCCGGCCGCCGCCGATCTTCTTGCACAGCGTCTGGGAGACGACGCCCTTGAGCCCTTCCGAGAGCATGACCCGGATCTGCTCCTGCCGGTCCGCCGGGAACTGCTCGATGATCCGGTTGACCGTGGACGGCGCCGTGGTCGTGTGCAGGGTGCCGAACACGAGGTGGCCGGTTTCCGCGGTCTCGATCGCGATCTCGATCGTCTCGAGGTCGCGCATCTCGCCGACCAGGACGATGTCCGGGTCCTCGCGCAGGGCGGCCCGCAGGGCGTTCTTGAACCCCTCCGTGTGGGTGTGGAGCTCGCGCTGGTTGATCAGGCACTTCTTGTTCTCGTGCACGAACTCGATCGGGTCCTCGATGGTGATGATGTGGTCCTCGCGCGTGGCGTTGACCAGGTCGACGATCGCGGCCAGCGTCGTCGACTTGCCCGAGCCCGTCGGGCCGGTCACGAGGACGAGCCCCTTGGACAGGGCGGCGAACTTGCGCACCGCGTCGGGCACGTGCAGGTCCTCGACGGTCAGGATCTTGGACGGGATGATCCGGAACACCGCCCCCGGGCCCTTGCGGTCCATGAAGACGTTGCACCGGAACCGGCCGAGGCCCTTGATCTCGTAGGCGAAGTCGGTGTCGTGCATGTGTCCGAACTCGGTCTGGTTGCGCAGCGGGATGATCGGCAGGACGAGGTTCCAGACCGCCTGGGGCGCGAGGACGCCCTCGCCCTTGAGGATCATCATGGAGCCATCGACGCGGATCATGGGCGGGACCGTGCTCGAGAGGTGGAGGTCCGACGCCTTGTTCGCCACCATCTTCTCGAACAGCTTGTTGATCGCGGGCACGACGCCGGAGGCCAGCGCCATGGTCACGGCCGCGACCGGCATGGCCATGGGTCCGGCCGGAGCGGCGCCGGTCGCAGCGACCGTAGCGGCCGGGGCGGCCGCGGCATGCGCGATCGGGGCGGCCGCCGCCGGGTGAGGGGCCATGGCCGGCATCGGGGGAAGAGGTGGCGGCGTGACGACCGAAGCGGTCGTCTTCGGAGTTGCAGCAGACGCTGCAACTCCGGGGTGCGCGGGCATCGGTGGAGGTGGAGGAGGAGGAGGTGGAGGAGGAGCCGCCGGCTCGGCCGAGAGCTCATCCACCGCGCTGATCTCGGATTCCGCTGGAGCCGGAGGCGGTTCCGGGGTCGGCGGAGGAGCGGGAGGTTTGGGAGCGGCGACGATCGCATCCGCTCCCTCGAGATGGGGCTCGCCGAGCGCGGCCTTGCGGATCACGGCTTGCACGTCGCCCTCGGGGGTCCGGAACCCGAGCGCGATGAAGTGGCCGACGCCGGCCGAGTACTGGAACCGGAACTTGGCCTCCGCGATGCGGCGGGCGGGGCCGACCTCGTTCAGGATCCCGTCGATGTCCGCCGTGGCGAGTGGCGCGCCCCCGAGCACGGTGGCGACGCCGCCGACGCGGCTCATCGCCGACTGGCCGGTGACCAGGTAGAGTTCCTCGCCGCCCTTGCCGAGTGCGGCCCGCAGCATGTCATCGATCTTGGCCATCGAAGGTTCCTCCCGCCGGGGTTGACCGGCCAACGTCACGCATTTTAACAGATGGAGACCTTAAGATATTGGGGAACCCCGTGAAGCCGCTCCGCCCGATCGCGCTCGTCCTGCTCTCCGCTCCCTCCGTGTGCGGGGCGGGGCCGCCGGCGCCGGTGCTCTCCGTCAACCTCGTGGTCACCCCGGCGGTGGCGAGCGTGGGGTCGACGCTGACCGTCATGCTCTCGGTCGCGAACATGGGGTCGGTCACGGTCACGGACGTGTCTTCGGCGCTCGCCCTCGGTGGCCCGGCGACGGCGGCCCTGGTCGCGGTGCCCGAGACCTCCGTGCGGCCGGCCCTGGGCCCCGGGGAGGAAGTGGTCACGGGGTGGGGCGTCGTCGGCACGGCGCCCGGGGCGCTCTCGTTCACGGCGACGGTCTCCGGCGTCTGGATCGCCGGGGGCCGGACCGTCACCGGCTGGGCGGCCGCCTCGGCGTCGGCTGTCGTGCGCGCGCCGCCGAAGCTGGAGGCGGCGTGGTCGGGGCCGTCCGCGGGCTGGTGCGCTCCACGGCCGTTCCCGGTCACGCTCGCCGTCACGAACGCGGGCGAGTCGGACGCGGCCGGCGTGGCGGCGCCCGCGCCCGTCCTCGGAGGGACCGCCGGCGCCTCCGTGGTCGCGGGACCGGCCGGCGGGACAAGCACCATCGCGGCCGGTGGCACGGTCGCCTACACGTGGACCGTGGTGGGAACGATAGGGGGGACTCTGGTGCTCGGGACCACCGTGACCGGGGCGGATGCCGGGAGCGGCATGCCCGTCCTCGGGACGGCGTCGGCCGAATGGACGCTGGCGGCTCCGGGCCGGCTCGCCGTCTCGGTCGCGGTGCCGCCCGAAGTGTCGCGTGGCCAGTGGGTGCCCATCGTGGTGACGGTCACGAACACGGGCGGGTACGCCGTCTCGGACCTCGAGGCGTCCCTGGAGGGTCCGGCCGGCGCCGGCTGGGTCCGGACCGTGCCCGTACCTTCTGCATCGCACGGGCTGGCCCCGGGGGCGGCCCGCCGGTTCGTGTGGACGTGGTCGGCGACGGCGCTCGGGTCCCTGCCGTTCGGAGTGCGCACCTCCTGCGCGACCTGCGACGGGTTCCTGGCCGTGGAGGCGGACGCGTCGGCGACATCCGTCGCGGTGCGTCCGGCGGCGCTTCAGGCGGGCCTGTCGGTATCGGCGACGCAGATGGTCGTCGGCCAGAAGGTCACGATCGTCCTCGCCGTGACCAACACCGGGGGCGCGGCGGTCCGCCGGCTCACGGCGCTCGTGCCCACGCCCTCGACGGGGCGCTCGGCCCTCGCGTCGGGGCCCCTCCGCGCGACGATCGAGACCCTGCCGGCGGGCGGGTCGACGGCCTTCGCCTGGGTCTGGACGGTGACCGGCCATGGGCTCGTCGGGTTCACGTCCCGTGCGACCGGCCACGACGCCAACGCGCGCTGGGGCCTCTCGACGGGCATCCTCGATTCCCCCTCCGTCCGGGTCCTCACGCCGGCGTCGCTCAAGATCGACCGGTTCGCCCTGTTCCCGAGCCCGGCCGTCGTCTCCGGCATCTTCCTGACCGCGAGCCTCGTCATCACCAACCAGGGGGAGACGCCGGCCCAGCTCACGGGGCTCACGGTGAAGGAGAAGAAGTCTCCGACCGGCGTGCTCGGACCCGCGTCGCTGTTTTCGCCCCGGGTGCCGTCGGACCTGCCCGCGGGCGACAGCACGAGCGTGGTCTGGACCTACCACACGGGTGTGTGGGGGACCGCGACCGTCTCGGCCGTGGCCACCGCCGTGGAGCCCGCGACGGGCCGGAAGCTGCCGTCCCTCCAGGCCCTGAGCAACCGGATCACGGTGACCGCGTGGATGGCGCCGGGCGGATTGGAATGAGGTTCGCAGCCGCCATGCTGACGGCCGTGCTCGTGGTGGCCGGTCCGGCGGCGGCGAAGCGGGTGCCCGACGAGGTCATGGTCCGGTTCCGCCCCGGCGCCGCCGCGGAGGATGTCCGCCGGGCCGCGGCCGGGATCGGCGCCCGGGTGGCGGACGAGATTCCCCGCCTGCGCGTCCGGCTCCTCAAGCTGCCGCCGGGCCTGGACGTCGACGAGGCGATCGACCGGCTCCGGCGGAACCCGAACGTAGAGTTGGCCGAGCCGAACCAGTTGTTCCGGCGAAAGGGGCTCCCGAACGATCCCAGGCTGAACTGGCAGTGGGGACTCGAACAGATCGGGGCCACGCTCGCGTGGGGCCTGACCGTGACCGGCGCCCAGGGCTCCCCGGACGTCCTCATCGCGGTCGTGGATTCGGGCATCCTCTCCGCGCACCCGGATCTCGCCGGCAAGGTCGTGGCGGGGTACGACACGATCACGGGGGGCGGGAACGGCGACCCGGACCCGGGCCCGGGGAACGGCCACGGGACGTTCGTGGCCTCGATCGCGGCCGCCGTCTCCGACAACGGGATCGGGATGGCCGGGACCGCCCAGCGCGCGCGCCTGCTGGCGGTGAAGCTGTACGAGACCGGCTCGTGGGACGCGTCGGAGTTCATGATCGTCAAGGGCGTGACCTGGGCCGTGGACCACGGGGCGAAGGTGATCAACATGAGCCTCGGGAGCTGCTTCCAGCTCACGGCGACCGTGGTCGAGTGCGGGTCGCCGACCGTCATCGGGGCGGACGCGGCGCGGGACGCGTGGGAGCGGGGCGCCGTGCTCGTGGCTTCGGCGGGGAACGAGAGCACGACCCAGTTCTCGTACCCGGCGGCCTACCCTCACGTGCTCGGGGTGGCCGCGACGAACCGGGCGGACCTGCCGACCGTCTACACGAACTACGGGGGATACATCGACGTGGCGGCGCCGGGGGGCGAATCCTTTCTCCTGTGCGATCCGACGGACGACATCATCGGAGCGACTAGCGACCCGGCGGAGGCGTGCCCGGCGCTCGGGTTCTCGCCGAGCGACTTCACGACGGCCGCGGGCACGTCGATGTCCGCCCCGTTCGTCGCGGGACTGGCGGCCGTTCTCTTCGGCGCCGACCCGTCCCGGACGAACGCCGAGGTCGCCGGGCTCATCCGGGCGTCGGCCGACCAGCCGCTGGGGGCGACCGGGTGGAACGACCTCTACGGCTATGGACGGATAAACATGTACCGGGCGCTGCGGAGCAGCGCCCCGGGGTCCCTCGCGGCGCTCGAAGTCTCGGCCGGCATCACGCCGGCCCGGCCTCAGCCGGGCGACGCCGTCACCGTGGTCGTCGGGCTCCGGAACTCAGGGACGGAGCCCGCCGGGGAACCGGATGCCGCGCTCGAGGTGTCCGGGGGCATCGACCGCGTGGCTCTCGAGGCGGCGCCAGCGGGCTCGGCCACGACCGCGCTCGGGGCGGGGGAGACCCGGAGCTGGGCGTGGACCTTCCGGGCCGTTTCGCCCGGGCCGGTTTCGTTTTCGGCGGTCGCGTCGGCGGTCGACGGGGTCACGGGCCGCGGGCTCACGGCCCGGCGGGACTCCGCGGTCGTCGTCGCGGCGACCCGGGCCGCCGAGGGCGGCGCGCTCGTGCCGTACCCGAACCCCGTGGCCGGCGACGAGTTCCGGCTCGCGGTGCCCCTGGAATCGGACGCGGCCGAACTCACGGTCTTCGTCCACGGCGCCGCGTCGATGGAGCCCGTCTACCGCGCGACCTGGCACGACCTGCTCCGCGCCGAGGGCGGGGTCGTCGTGCGCGGGGTGCGCGGCTGGGCGCCGGGCCTCTACCTCGTGCGGGCGCGGGCGAAGCTCGCGGGCGGGACGACCAGGGACTTCGCGGCGGTCAAGGTCATGGTGAAGCGGTGAGGCGGGGGGCGCTCCTCGCGTGCCTGCTGGCGGCGACGGCGCAATCCGCCACGCTCGCGGACGAGACCCTGTACCCGGCCCGCCAGGTCCGGGGCGCCCTGCTGCTCCGCGGCGTCACGGCGCGGCCGGCGGCCATGGGCGGGGCGGGCGCGGCGCTCGCGGACGGCGCGGCGGCGCCCGCCGTGAACCCGGCGGGGCTGGGGACGGTCGGGGCGCTCTCGGCCCTCGTCGAGTACGGCAGCCTCGGGAACGGGGCGGGGCTCACGTGCGCGGCGGGCGCGATGCCGGCGGGGCCCGGCGTGGCGGGGCTGGGCGTGGTCGCGCTCATGTACGGCGCCTACGAGGTCAGGAACGCGGCGGGGGACCTGGCCGGCACGGCGAGCGCGACGGACGTCGCGGTGACGGCGGCCTGGGCGGTGGCCAACCCGCCCTGGTTCCTCGGGCGCGGCACCAGCGGCGTGGCCCTCGAGGTCGTGAGCGATGCCGGCGGCACGCTGCCGGGAGTGAGCGCCGGGGTCGCGTTGCCCGCCGGGGCGTTCGGGTTCGGGCTGGCGGTCCAGCACCTGGGGCCGCGCGGGGACGGCGCGCTTCCCGCCCTCGTGCGGGCGGGCGCGGCGTATGACTTCGTGCCGGGACTCCGGGCGGCGGCGGACTTCGGGATGCCCCTCGTGACGCGGCGGCCGTGGGTCGCGGCCGGCGCCGAGTACGCGCCGCTGGCCGCGCTCGCCCTGCGGGTCGGCTACCGGCTCGGGTTCTCCTCCGACGAGCTCGGCGGGCTGGCGGGGCTGGGCGCCGGGTTCGGCGTGGCGCTCAAGGGGTTCGGGCTGGACTACGCGTTCCAGCCGTTCGGCGTGCTCGCGCTCACGCACCGGATCTCGCTCAGGTGGACGGGCACCGGGGCGGCCGCGCCGTCGTCCACGCCGGTCACCAAGTCCGAGGCGTCGGCGTCCGCCGACGTCCTCTATTCCGAGGCCGCGTCCCTGTACGCGGCCGGCCGGTACGACGAGGCGCTGGCGAAATCGGCCGAAGCCGTGCGGGTCGCGCGCGCGCACTGGCAGGCCTGGCAGATGGCCGGGAACTGCCGGTGGGCGAAGGGCGACCGCCCGGGGGCGCTGGAGGCCTACGGCAAGTCGCTGGAGATCAATCCCGGAAACGACCAACTCAAGGCGTTCGTGGACCAGATCCGGAACCAGCCCTAGAGTCGGGGGCTATTTCCTCCGGATATCCTCGACGATGCCGCGGATGGACGGAGCCATGGGAGAGTCGGGGGATAGCGCGAGGAACCGGTCGAACGAGCGCAGCGCACCTATCCGGTCGCCCGCCGCCAGCCGGGCCTGCCCGAGGTAGAACCATGCGGCGCCCAGATCCGGGTGGGCGCGCGCCAGTCGCTCGAGCAGGTCGCGCGCGGCGTCGAAGCGCCGCACCTCCATCCAGCCCGCGGCCTGGCTGACCAGGAGGCCGGTCTCGGCCGGATCCAGGTCCCGCAGCCGCGCGACGTAAGGTCCGGCCTCGTCGTACCGGGACCGGCCCTGGAGCACCCGGACGACGCGCCGCTGGGCATCCGCCCAGTCGGGCGCGAGCGCGGCGGCCATCTCGAACAGCCGCAGCCGCAGGCCGTCGGCCTCGGGGTTGCCCGGGAGGGCCTCGCCCTGCGCGATCGCGGCGGCCGCGAACGCCCGGTCCGCGCTTTGGACGGCGCCGGCCAGGTCCCTCCGGTCCAGCCGCTCGATCGCGCGGGCGGCCGCGGGATCGCGGTTGAACGGCGCGCGGGACATGGTCTCGCGGAGCAGGCCGGCGGCGGCCTCCGTGGCGCCGATGCGGAGCTGGTAGCGCAGGCAGTCGAGGTGGAGCTCGACGGACGCGGGGTCGAGGGCGAACGCCTTCTGCCACGCGGCGACGGCGTCGGCCGGACGGCCGGTCTCGGCGTAGAGCATCGCCAGCGCCCCCCAAGCCGGGGCCTGGTACGGGATGAGCCGGAGCCTGCTACGCAGGAGCCGCTCGCGGTCCGCGGTGCCCGTCCCGGAACTCGCGCGGCCGAGGTCCTGGGCCCAGATCTCGACCATCGTCCGGTGGATCGGGAGGCTTGCCCCCGGCGACAGCCAGCTCCGGTCGCTCACGGCGCGCAGCGCCTCGACCGGCCGCCCGGGGCGATCCGTCCCGCACGACGCCGTGCGCGCCATGAACAGGTTTCCGACGCTGCGGAAGAGGTCCCCGGGCGCCATGGCGCTCGAGAGGCCGCTCACGACGAAGCAGAGCCCCGGGTTGTCCGCCACGAGCCGCCGCAGGATCGTGAACCCCGAGTCGTCCTCCGTGAACCGCAGCACGGCGCCGGGCAGGAGCGCGGCCGCCCAGGGGCGGTAGTGCCGGCGCACGACGAACTGGCCGGGGCCGAGCCGGACGGGCGCCTGGAGGGGCACGAGATCCGCGCGGACCCCGAGGGCCTCCTGGAAGTACCGGAGCGCGAACATGTCGTAGTCGAAACACCCGATGAACACGGCTCCCCGGGGCGCGAGCGCGAGCTGGCCCCGGTTGTAGTCGTGGACGAGGAAGTGGCGGGAGGCGTCCTGGGCCGGGGCGCGCGAGGCCGCCCAGCCGTAGAGCGCCGCCGCCATCGCGAACGCGGCGGCCGAGGCGACCGCCCTCCACCCGGCCAGGAGCTTGAGGCCGGCGTCGGCGGCCACGCCGGCGCCGAGCGCGAGGAGCAGGAAGGCGTCCTGGTGGTAGACGGCGGCGAGCGAGGGCGGGAGCAGGAAGCGCGAGTTGAACGCGGCCGAAACCCCGAGCGCGCCGAGCACGGCCGCGCCGGCGGCTGGACGGCGCCGGGCGAGGAGGACGAGCCCGGCTATTCCGAGCAGGAGCCCGGGCCATGTGAGTTCGCGGGGGAAGTAGCCGAGGTGGTCGCGCCAGGTCGCGCGCTCGAGGTTCGTCCCCGACGCGAACCGGGCGGCGTAGTAGCGGACGCGCAGGTAATCGAGGAGGGCCCCGGCCCGGTACGGCTCGCACCAGTTGATCGAGCGCAGCCCCCCGGCCTCGGCGCGGTGGAGGGCGTCGGACCGGATCGCGGTGTAGACCGGCTTGACCGAGAGCGGCAGGAAGGCCAGCATGGCAGCGACGCACGCCGCCCGGACCGTCATCCGGCCGCGGTTCCTCCACAGGGGCAGGGCGAGCACGGGAAGGAGGAAGACGGCGATCGAGTGGTGGGCGAAGGCGAGGGACCACCCGAATATCGCCCGCAGGTGGCCGGTCCCCTCCGGGAGGCAGAGGCGCAGGACGAAGGCCGCGAGCGCGAGCTGGAGCGCGTATTTCTCGAGCATGGTCGCCTGCCACCAGGCGAGCGGAGTCACGGCGAACAGGGCCGCGCCGAGCGCCGCGGCGGTCCGGGACGCGCCCAGCCGTCCCAGGGTCGACCACAGGCAGGCCACGGCGAAGGCGCCCGCGGCGGCGGACACGAGCCCGGCGCGGAACATGAGCGACCCGGCGGGAACACCCACGGCGAGCCGGACGAGCATGGCGAGGACGGGATAGCCGGGCGGGTGCGTGATGTCGAGGCGAAGCCCGGCGAGCAGGAGCTCGGCCGTGTCCCCGGCCGTGATGGTGGGGCAGAGCGTCGTCAGGTAGAGGGCGAAGCTCGCGAGCCAGACCAGGGCGAAACCCATGTGACTCCCATGTTACACTCCCGGGTGATGCCGAACTTCCCGCCCCTGCGCCGGTACGTGTTCTCGGTCGTGGACCGGTGGGCAGCGCGCCACGGGCTCGGGTCCCCGTTCCTCGAGGTCGGGTGCGGGACGGGGACGCTCTCCGCTCATCTCGCCGCGCGCGGTTGGACCGGGGTCGCGCTCGACTCGTCACCGGAGGCGCTCGCGCGGGCGAAGACCCTCCTCGCGCCGTTCCCGGGGGTCGCCGTCCACGACGGCGTCCTCGAGACCGTCGAGGGGCGCGTCTTCCGCACCGCCTTCGTCATGGACGTGATCGAGCACGTCAGGGACGACGTGGGGCTGTTGCGGGCGCTGGCGGAGCGCCTCGAGCCGGGCGGCTGGCTCGTCCTGCTCGTGCCGGTCAACCCCGCCGAGTGGCGGCGGGACGACGTCCTCTACGGCCACTACCGCCGGTACGCGTGGGACGAGGTCCAGGCCAAGCTCCGTGAGGCCGGGTTCGAGCCCACAGCCCGCTGGAACGTGACCGTGCCGTGGTTCTGGGCCATGCGCCGGCTCTACCTCGCGGTCCTGCCGGCGCGGCCCGACGGCCGGGGCCAGGACCAGCTCACGGCGGCCTCGTCGATCTACAACCCCTGGGACTGGCACGGACCATTGAGGTGGGCGGGGAAGTTCCTGGGGTTGGGGCTGTGGTGGTGGCTGCCGTTCCGGATCCTTGATCTCTTCGCGAACAGCCGGCGCGGCCACGCGGCGATGTTTCTGGCGAGGAAACGGTAATGGTTCTCGGCCACTGCCACGTCGGCCCGCCCGGATACTTCCGGGAGATGTGGGACCAATGCCCGGAACGTTACGGGCTGCCCGAACAACTTCGCCTCTATTTGGGCGAGCTGGGGTTCGACCGGGCGGTCGTGTTCGCCCCGTTCCAGGAGTGGATGGCCGGTGACCCGAACGCGTGGCTGCTCAAGACGATCCGCGGAGACCTCCGGTTCATTCCGTGGATCACGATCAACGGCACCGGCGAGCTCGCGCTCGAGACCCTGCGGGAGCACGGCCCCAGGGGGGCCCGGGGCATCAAGTTCCATCCCGCGATCATCAAGGTCGCGATCAACGATCGCGCGCTCGAGCCGTTCTACGGCCTGGCCGAGCGCTGGCGGCTGCCCCTCCTGTATCACACCGGCCCGCACGGCTGGGAGATCGCGAAGTACAACCCCCTGCTCGTGGACCAGGTGGCCCAGCGCCACCCCGACCTGCCGCTGATCGTCGAGCACTTGGGCGGCCGCGCCTTTGTCCGTGAGACCTTCGCGGTCATGGAGAACAACGCGAACGTCTATGGGGGATTCACGACCTGCCTCAACGAGGACGCGGGGTGGCATGTGCCCGCCGACGAGATCAGGGCCCTGTTGAAGCGATTCGGCGCGTCCCGGTTCTGCTTCGGGTCGGACTTCCCGTACAACACCGTCGAGCAGAACAAGAAGGCGTTGGCGGTGCTCAAGGGCTTTAGGCTCCCGGCCGCCGACTTGGGCCTCATCCTGTCGGGCAACCTCGAGCGGCTCAACGCCGCCGTCAAGGTCCCCGGGGCGTAGCCGGCGGGTTCCTCCCGCCGGCCCTGAGCGACCGGAGGGATTCGAAGGGCTCTATCCTCCCGAAATATCGTCGACGCGGGCGAAGAGGGAGCGGAGCCGGGCGGTCACCGCGGAGTCGAGCGGCGGGCGGCGGAACGAGGCCGCGTTCGCCTCGAGGTGGGCGATGTCGCCCGTGCCGACGAGGACGGTGTGGATGCCGGGCTCGTCGCGGCAGAACCGGTAGGCGGCGTCGGGGAGGTCGAGGGCGCCGCCGGAGCGCACGAGCGCGAGGAGAGATTCGGGGGTGAGCCCGGGGTCCACGAGCCCGCGTCCCACGAGGTCCGCGAGCGTCTCGGCCAGCTTCGCCGGCCGGCTGAAGGCCGAACGGACCGCGAACATGTCCAGGATGCCGATGTTCTTCTTCATCGCTTCCGCCAGCACCCGGTCGCGGGCCGACTGGTTCAGGATGCTGAACCCGACCATGAAGACGTCCCACCACGCGTCGCGGACCGCGAGGGAAAGCATCTCGTGGCCCCGGTCGGAGCCGAACGCCTCGGTCAGCCCGATCCACCGGAGCTTGCCCTCGGTCCGCAGGCGCAGGAGGACCGGGAGCACCTCGTCCACGACCCGGGGGTAGAGTGCGGCGGGGACGGCGTGGAGGAAATAGACGTCCACGTGGTCCGTCTCGAGGCGCGTGAGGCTCGCCTCGATCGCGGCGGTGACGGCGGCGGGGTCGAGGTGCGCTTCCTCCCAGGCGCTCTTCTTGGTCGAGATGACGACCGAGTCCCGGGGGACGTTCCCGAGCGCGCGGCCGATTATCGCCTCGGTGCCGTAGGACTCGGCGGAGTCGAAGAGGGTGACGCCCAGGTCGAGCGCGCGGCGAACGACGGCCTCGGACTCCGCGAGAGTTCGACCCGTGCCGGCGCCCAGCCGGCTGGCGCCGCCGCCGCCAAGTCCCATGCGGCTGGTCTGGAGTCCCGTGCGTCCGAGGATCATGCCATCCATTAGTGTATCTCCACGTTGCCGGTGCCGCGCGCGAGGACCTCGAGCGCCTCGGCGATCCCGGTCCGGTGCTCGGGGTAGAGCTCGGCGGCCCGGCGGAGCGCGGCGATACCCTCCGCCCGCCGTCCGACGCCGAGCGCGGCGGCGGCGTAGATGGACCAGTTCTCGTCGTCGACCATGCCCGCCAGGCACCCGGGGCGGGCCCACCGCCAGGTCAGATCCATGCGGCGCTCGGCGAAGGCCTGCCAGGCGACCTTGTTCTTCACCCACAGGACCCCGGGCAGGAGCGCGGCGAGACGGCCCAGTTCGCGGCGCACCGCGGCGGCGTCCTCCCGGCGCTCGGCCTGCCACACCTCGCGCATGACGCCCTCGGCGCCGGGCAGGTAGAAGACCGGGTCGCGGGAGGGGAGCGGCCGGGCGAGGACCTCGTAGAGGTAGAACCCGCCGTTGGGATGGTCCGAGTGCGCGGGCGAACGCGCGATGCGGAGCCGGGCGCGGACGAACGAGGCGTAGTCCCGGGCCATCCGGTCGGTCCACGGGAACCAGTCGTGGACGTCGCGCTGGAACCCCGCGGTCACGAAGTTGTACGCGACGTGCGTGATCCCGAGCTGGCGGAAGCGCTTGGCCAGCTCCCCGGGACCGCGGGCGTCGCGCGCGAGCGTCCAGCCGAGCGGCATAGGTCCGATCGCGGTCGACAGCACGATCCGGCAGCCGAACCGGTAGGCGCGCTGCTCGCTCGCCAGGAGGAGGACGCGGGGCCCCGCGATGCGGACGGCGGCCTGGACCGCGGCGAGTTCCCCCGTGGACCGCGCGAGGAACGCGGCGGGCGACTCGGCGCCGAGCAGGCACGGCAGGGGGGCCAGGCTCGCGATCCCGGCGACGGCGCCCGCGATCGGAACGGCGCCGGCCAGCATGAGCACGGCGATGGAGAGCGCGCGGAGGCGAGGGACCATCGCTTCGAGGAAGCGGGGGAGCGCGAGGGCGGCCGAGACGGCTACGAGGAAGTCCGCGGGGATGGGGAACCGCTCCATCCTCCCCACCTTGATGAAGAGGACCTCCAGGAGGAGTCCGAGTCCGAGAATCCGCCGGCTCGCGGCCGGGGCGCCCGGCCGGACCGCGAGTAACGCCGCGAGGGAGAGGCCCGGGGCCGAGGTGGCGAGCCGCGCGAGCGCGTACGCGGCCGCCCCGCCCCACGTGGTGGTGCCCGGGGGGGCGAAAGCCTCGACGTAGCCTCCGCGGAAAACCTCGGAGCTCCCGGGAAGCCAGCCGAGGGTGGGGAAGACTCCCGTGAGCGCGAAGAACAGCGGGTTCCCGGTGAACCACCAGTTCTTGAGCCACCAGGGGAGGAGCGGGAGGGCGGCGATCCACGCGCCGGCCAGCAATAGGGCCGCCCGCCGGGGCGGCTCGCCGCGGCGCAGCCACCCCCACAGCGGCACCGCGGGCGCGGCGAGCACGAACGTGAGCTTGAACGCGGCCGCGAGACCCAGACAGCCCCACGCCAGCCCCGGCCGCCGGCGGTCCGCGGCGAGCAGCGCGGCGGCGAACGCGGCCAGTGCGAGCAGGTCGGGCTTGGCGATCCGGAGGTCGAAGAGCACGCGCGAGGAGGCGAGGAGAAGCGCCGCGACCAGCCAGCCCGGCTTCGTGCCGGTTCCGAGCCCGGCCAGCGGCAGGAGCGCGGCGGCGGCGAGGAACCCGGCCGCGAGCGGGAGCACCCGGGCCGCCGCGTCGTTTCCGGTCACCACGGACCAGCCGAAGAGCAGTTCGCCGGGCAGGGGCAGTTTGAACGTGACGCCGAAAGCGTCCGAGGAGATCCGGTGGGCGACGAGGAACTGCTCGGGAGCGGCGAGGTGGTAGATGAGGCAGTCCGTGGAGATCTCGGGCAGGAATACCATGGGGAGGGTGACCCCGAGGACGGCGGCCAGCAGGACGTTCGCGGCGACTCCGGGGGCAGGACGCGCGCCCTGGGCGCGCGATGGTCGCCTCGGGCGACCTAACGCCACCCGCGCGATCCCGCCCGCCGCGCCGGCCGCGACCAGCGCCGCGTAGACCGGCGGCTGGAAGAGCCCGGCCAGGCCGGCCCCGAGCAGCAGGAGGCTCGCGGTGCCCGCGCCGACGACCAGCCCGAAGACCGCGCCGGCGGGCCAGGCGCCGCGCGGGGCCCGGAGCCAGCGGGCGCCGGGCACGGAAGCGCCGGCGAGCGCGAGGAGCAGGATTGCGGAAGAGGCCGCCGCGGCCCCATCGGCGGCGAGGGCGGCGGGGAGGCTCATCGCGCCGGGATTCCGAGGAGGCGCGCGGCCTCGCCCTCCCACCGGGCCTGTCCGGCCGCGTCGCGGCGCAGCCGATCGATCTCGGCGAGCCGCAGGCGCGGGACCGCGAACCGGGGGAACCGGACGAGCAGGGCGCGGAAGCCCCGGGCGGCCTCGTCGAGGCGGCCGGCGACGAGGGCCTTGTCGGCGTCGTCGTACACGAGTTCGGCGTACGGGAGCTGGAGCCAATGCAGGTTGGCCGCCGAAGCGGGGGTCACCGGGGGCCGGATGGCATAGACCAGGTAGTACGTGTTCTCCGCCGGCCGGTCGACGGTCCAGACGGGATCGAGATCACGGACGACGAACCGTTCGAGGGCCGCGAGGCTGCGATCGTTCCACGCGTAGCCCCCCATGATCTGCTGCATCGTAAGCGATCCCTCCATCCGGTGCACGAGACAACCGAGCCGCCGCTGCCGGCAGCCCACGGCGATCCGTTCCCCGTCGCGGCACCAGCGCACGAGCCAGGGGTTGCGGTGCTGGGAGTCCACGAGGGGATCGCGGGGCCAGTAGTAGGCCTTGATGTCGCCGGCGAGGTAGGGGCGGCCCAGCGCGGGCCGCTCCTCGAGGAAGGCCCCGATGGCCATGTACCACCCCCGGGGCGTCACCCGCGAGGCGAGATAGGCCCGGGGCGTCTCGACGCCGAGCGCGGCCCGGAGCGGCGAGGCGGTGATGAACTGCATGGCGCACGCGCGCATCCACGCGAGTGCCGCGACGAGGGAGAACGCGACCGCCCACCCCCGGGCAAGGCCCGGGATCGCGGACGCGCGTCCCGGCGGGCGCCGGCCGAGCCGCAGGACGGCGGCGAGCGCGGCGAGGGGGAGCACGGGGGCGAGCCACCGGGCCTGCCCGCCGCCGGCGACGACCCAGAGCGCGAGGGCGGCCAGCGCGGCGGGGGCGAGCCGCGCGGCGGCCGGCCGCAGGGCCCCGCGCGACACGAAGAGCGCGGGGAGGAGCATGACGAGCAGGGGCGAGTACTCGCCCCCGGCGGCGCCGGCGTCGCGCAGGAGGAACCGCGGGAGCCAGAGCCAGAGCGAGGGGTGGCCGAACGGCACCCACTGCATGTGGGAGAGGAACGGCCGGGTCTCCTCGCCCTGCGCCAGCGCGGGGAAAACCGAGCCCAGGACCAGCCCCCCGAACGGCGAGCCCGCCAGGGCGAGGTTCTTGGCGATCCACGGGAGTTGGGGGATGAGCCACGCGAGAGCGGTGGCCATCCTGTGGCCGCGGGGCACGAGGACGGCCAGCATGCCGAAGCCGAGCAGCGTGGCGCTGAGCTTGACCGCGCCGGCGGCGCCGGCCAGGAGGCCGACGAGGATCCAGCCGCCCCGGCCGCCCGCCACGACGGCCCCCAAGGCCGCGAAGGCGGCGATGGCGGGCAGGTCAGTGTACGCGTGCCCCGCGATCTCGATTGCCAGCGGGCTGGCGGCGAATCCGAGCCAGGGGGCCGCGGCCAGCGGGCCGGTGAGCCCCGCCGCGCGGGTGGCGCCCGCTAGGAGGGCGATGGCGAGGGGGAGCCCGCCGAAAGCCAGCAGGCGTGCGGCGCCGTCGCCTCCGACGGCCTGGCCAAACGCGAACAGCATCTCGCCGCCGAGGTGGAAGTTGGACAGCGGCTCGAGCCCGGCGTCGAAGACCTTGGCCCTGGCGAGGAACCGGGCGGGCAGGGCCAGGTGGTACTGGAGCGCGTCGTACGAGGTCTCGGGGGCCAGCGCGACCACGAGCGCGGGAAGGCATAGGGCGATCACGGCGATCGCTCCGGCGGGGGAGACCCCCGTGAACGGCCTGGTGCGGCGCAGGATGCGCAGACCGGCGACCGCGCCCACCAAGGCCAGGGTCGTCAGGGCGGGTGGGCGGAGGAGACCGGCCAGCCCCAGACCAAGGACGGCGGCGGGCAGGACGACCACGAGACCGGCGGTCAGGACGAGGGCGGCGGGCGGATCGCGGCGGCGGGGCGCGGTGAGCGCGAGGACGGACGGGCCGGCCGCCAGCCCGGTGAGCGCCACGGCGGCGGCGGCGAGTGCTTCGATGAAGTGGCGGCCGAGGGCGGCGAGAAGGGGACCGGCCTCGACCGGGCCGGGCGTCCAGAACCAGAGGTCCCAGGCGGGGTGCCAGCCGGGCAGCCAGCCCGCGAGCCAGAGGCCGATGCAGACCAGGCCCCAGGCGGGCGCAAGGGCCCCGCTCATCTCAGGTGGCGTACTTCTTGAGCTTGTCGAGGTCGGTGAGGTGGACCTGCCGGGCCTTGAGCCGGACGCATCCCTCTTCTTCGAGGGCGTTCAGCATCCGGGTCGTCGTCTCGCGCGAGAGCCCGGCGAGGTCGGCGAGCTCCTGGTGCGTGAGCGGGATGACGACGCCCGCCCCGGCCGCCGCGGGGAACTCGTCCATGAGGGTCAGGAGCAGGTCCGCGAGCTTCGACTGCGAATCGCCCAGGGCGAGCGTCTTGATCTGCCGGTTCGCGGCCTGGAGCCGGTGGGCCAGCGTCTGGATGATCCGGAGCGATATGCCGGGGACGTCCTTCAGCAGCTTCTCGAAGTCGGCCTGCTCGATCGTGATGGCGCGGCAGTCCGTGAGCGCCTCGGCAGTGGCGCTCCGCTCGTGCCCCGGCAGGAAGAGCGCCATCTCGCCGAAGAAGTCCTTCGGCCGGAGCAGGGCCAGGGTCTTCACCCTCCCGTCCGAGGACGAGCGCGAGATCTTTATGATGCCGGCGACGATGAGCACTACGTAGGTCCCCTTCTCGCCCTCGAGGAAGACCGTCGTGCGCTTCGGGAACCGGCGTTCGCGGGCGATGGAGGCGATCCGCGCGAGCTGGGGCGGGGTCAGGTCCTGGAAGAGCACGAACTGCTTCAGCGCGGGGTCGAGAGTCGGCATCCTGACGTTCATGCTAGGTTGGTACGGCGCTCACTGTCAATGTGCCTGCGGCTGCGGACGCACCCGCAGTCCCTCGGGCTTCGGCAGACGCCGAAGCCCTGCCTTTTCCCCGCCGTACATGTCCCTCAGTCTTATTGGATCCGCGGTGTAAGGCGCTTGGGCTCCTCGATCTGGGCGTTCTGCATCACGAGGGCCATGACGCGGTCCTCGAGGATCCGGCGGCGCAACAGGTCGAAGGCCTTCTGCTGGCGGACCATCTCGAGGAACGCGGCGGGCTCCTGGCCCTGCTGGCGCGCCATCTGGGACGCCGCCTGCTCGACCTCGGCGTCCGTCACGGCGATGTGCTCCTTCTTCGCGATCCAGGCCAGGACCTTCGAGAGCTTGACGCTCCGGACGACGCCGGGGCGGTTCGAGGTCCGGATCGCCTCGGCGTCCGGTCCGCCCTGCGCGGGACCGGAGCCGCGCTGGGCCGCGGACTGGAGGGTCTGCTGGACGATGCGGTCGAGCTCCCGGTTGATTTCGCGGCGGCCCGGCTCGCCCCGCCACTGCGTCAGCAGCGCCTCGGCGACCTGGGCGCGGATCGACTGCTCGGCCTGCGTCTGGTGCTGCCGGGCGAGCTCCTCGCGCAGGGCCTTCCGGAGCTGTTCGACCGTCGTGAGCTGGCCGCGCGACACCTGCGCGGCGAACTCGTCGGTCAGCGGCGGCCGGCTCAGGCCCTCGATGCCGCGCAGCGTGATCCGGAACACGGCGGTCTTCCCCGCGAGCGTCGGCTCCTGGTAGTCGGCGGGGAACGCGACCTTGACGTCCTTCATCTGTCCCACGCGCATGCCGACGACGCCCTCCTCGAACCCCGGGATCATCTGGCCCGCCCCGAGCACGAGGGCGTAGCCGGAGGCCGTGCCCCCCATGAACGGGGTGCCGCCGAGCGTGCCGACGAAGTCGACCGTCGCCCGGTTCCCCTTCGCGGCGGCCGAGTCGGCCGGCAGGGGCATCGCCTTCGCGGCCTGGTTCCTGAGCTGGTCGAGGAACCTGGTGACGTCGCCCTCCGTTACCTTGGCGACGACGGGCCGGGTCAGCTTGAGGCCCTTGTAGGTGACATGCTGGCGCGTGCACCCGGCGGTGAGCCAGGCAGACGCGGCGAGCACGAACAGGCACCGCGGATAGGTGGCGCGTCGGTTGAACATGGCGAGGATTGTAGCATACGGCCCGCGGTCAAGCCCGCACCCGGTACCGGGCGGCACCGGGTGCCGCGAGGCCACGCGGTACGATACGATCGTGCAAGGGCCTTCAGCCATGGAAGAAACGAGCGCACTGCGTCCCGGGATCGGGGTCGCGTTCGGCGGTGGGGTGGTCTACTCGATCGCGGGCGTCGGCGTGGCCCTCGGCCTCCGCGAGGCGGGTCTCCCGGTCGTCGCCGTTTCCGGCACGAGCGGCGGGGCCCTCGTGGGGGCGGCCGTGGCGGCGGTCCTGCGTCCCGCGGAGCTTCGCGCGGTCGGGACCAAGATGGACTGGGGCGACCTCGTGCGGTTCACGCCGGGCAAGATGGGTCTCCTGAACGGCGAGCCGATCCGGGCCTTCGTCGAGCGGATCACGGGCTGCCGGACGTTCGAGGAACTCCGCATGCCGTTCACGGCGGTGGCCACCGACATTCTCCGCGGCGCCGAGGTCCGGTTCACGACCGGGCCGCTCGGGATGGCGGTGCAGGCGAGCTGCGCGATCCCGGGGCTGTTCCAGCCCGTCAGGTCCGCCGACATGCTGCTCGTGGACGGTGGCATCTCGGCGAACCTGCCCGCGGACGCGGTTCGCGCGTGGCGTCCGGCCGTGACGCTGGCGGTCGACGTGCTGACGCTGTCGGACCAGTACCAGGGACCCCTGCGCACGGGGGCCCAGGTCGTGATTAAGGCCTACCACACGATGGTCAAGCGGGAGATCGAGCTGCAGGAGCGGAACGCGGACTTCGTCGTCATGCCGAACGTGAGCGGGCTCTCGGTGCTGAACTTCCGGGACGCGCCCGAGATCATCGCGCGGGGCGAGGAGGCCATCCGGCCCCTGATCGCGCGCATCCGGGCCCTGCTGGCCGACCGGACGGCAGGGTCCGACGTCCTCCCCTGGTCAATCTGATCTTGGGGCGGCTCTGAGCCAGGAAACGCGGGCGAGACGGAAGCGGAGGCTTTAGCCGCCGCTACTTCGTCTGCTGCGCCGTGACCTCCAGCTTGCCGTTGGCCATCGCCGACGAGTAGTGGATGGACTGCTTGCAGATCGGGCAGTCCTCGATCCACGTATCCTCGGGCTGGCTCAGATCGAGGTTGACGATCAGGCTCTTCCCGCAGTGCGGGCAGCGGACCTTGGTAGTGACCTTCAGGATCACGCGGATAGCCTACAGGCTCGCGGCGGGATTTTCAAGCGCGCCGGTCATGCTCCTTTGAGGCGCAGGATCACGAGGGAGGCGGCAACGATGACGAGCCCGCTGACGAGGAACGGCCCGTTCTGCCACGCGAGCCGGTCCAGCAGGAAGCCCGCCAGCAGGGGGCCGAAGATGGCGCCGAGCGACCCCAGTCCGGTGGCCAGCGCCACGTCCCGGCCGCGCCAGGCGGGCCGCGCCCAGCGCTGGAGGAAGTCGGCCTGGATCGGGCTGAAGAAGGTCGCCCCGAGGATATCGTGCAAGATGAAGAAACCGCAGGCGAGGAGCGCGCCGGGCACGACCGCGGTCGCCGAGAGGCACGCGCCCTGGGCGGCCATCGAGACGATGAAGATGGCCTTGTAGTGGCGACGCAGTCCCGGCCGGTCCATCCACTGGCCCGCGACCATCATCGGAATGCCGAGGGAAAACCGGTGGGCCATCTGGAGGGCGCCCAGGACGGGCACGGCGAAGCCGAACTTGTCCTTGAAGAAGAGGACGAGATAGAAGGTGTGGCTCATCGTGAGCCCGACGTTGAAGACGAACGAGCTCGCGGTCAGGACCCAGAGGTTCGGGGGGAGCGCGATCCCGAGCCAGCGGGTGACGCCGCGGTCCGCGCCCGCCGTGGCGGCGGTGGTCCGGACGATCCCCGGGTCCTCGCGGAACCAGCGCCATACGGTGAACGTGGCGGCCGCCGAGAGGACGGCCGAGAGGCCGAAGGTCCAGGACCAGCCCAGCCGCGAGATGATCCAGCCCGCCGAGACCGCGCCGACGGCCATGAAGAAGAACTCCGACCCGATGGCCCGGCCGATCCAGCGGACGAATCTGGCGCCGGCCGCCTCGTAGACGGCCAGCGACCGCATGGCGTCCCGGACGACGCCCGCGGCGTCCCGGACCATCTTCGCGGCGGCCAGCGTGGCGGTACCCGTCACGGCGGGCAGGACCGCGGTGGAGACCGTGATGAGTCCCAGCGCGTCCACGAGGAAGGGCTTGCGCCCCACGACGTCCGACCGGGAGCCGACGAGGTACCGGACGGCGAGGATGCCGAACTGGGACACCCCGAAGATGATCCCCATGCTCGTGAACGAGATCCGGAGGAAGTCGAGGTAAAGGGGGAGGGCGAACTCGTAGATGCCGAAGGCGGTCGCCTGGAAGGCGCCCGCGACGAGCAGGGCGATAAGGGCGCGTCGGACGACGCGTTCCCGACGTGTGTCGGGCGCGCGTCGGACGGCGGGCCGCCCGGTCTCCGGCATGCTCAGGCCGGATTCCTCCAGCGCCGGCCGTCGCGCTCGATCAGGGCGTCGGCCCCGGCCGGTCCCCAGCTGCCGGCCGGGTAGGGGGCGGGCGGCCCGGCGGTCCCGGTCCGCCAGGCGTCGAGGATCGGCTGGACGATGGCCCAGGTCGCCCGGACCCCGTCCTCCCGGATGAAGAGGCTGGCGTCGCCCCGGATGGCGTCTAGCAGGAGGCGTTCGTACGCGTGCATCGGGCGCGCCCCGAACGTGCAGGCGTACGTGAAGTTCATGGTGACCGGCGCGATCCGGAGTTCCGAGCCTGGCACCTTCGTGCCGAACGACAACGAGATGCCCTCGTCGGGCTGGATGCGGAGCACGAGCTCGTTGGGCCGCGTCTGCTCCTCGGTCAGGTTCCGGAACAGCAGGTGGGGGATCCGCGAGAACCGGATCACGATCTCGGTGGACCGTCCCTCCAGCCGCTTGCCCGTGCGCAGGTAGAAGGGGACACCGCTCCAGCGCCAGTTGTCGATCAGGAGCTTGAGGGCCACGAAGGTTTCCGTGGCCGACCCCGGGGCCACGTGCGGCTCGGCGCGGTAGCCGGGGACGGGCTCGCCGTCCATGGTGCCGCCCGCGTACTGGCCGCGCACGACGAACCGCGTGACGTCTCCCGGCTCCAGCGGCCGCACGGCACGGAAGACCTTGACCTTCTCGTCCCGGATCGCGTCGGCGTCCCGGGCGACCGGGGGTTCCATCGCCACGAGGGTCAGGAGCTGCAGCAGGTGGTTCTGGACGATGTCGCGAAGCGCCCCGGCGCCCTCGTAGAACCGGCCCCGGGTTCCGATGCCGATGGATTCGGCCACCGTGATCTGCACGTGGTCCACGTACTTGTAGTTCCAGAGCGGCTCGAAGATGCCGTTGGCGAACCGGAAGACCAGGAGGTTCTGAACCGTCTCCTTCCCGAGATAGTGGTCGATCCGGTAGACCTGGTCCTCGGAGAGGATCCGGGAGACCTCGTCGTTGAGACTGAGGGCGGAGGCCAGGTCGTGGCCGAACGGTTTCTCGAAGATCACGCGGGTCCACCCGCGCGCCGCGCGCCCCGAGTGCCGCGGGGTGAGCCCCGCGGCCCCGAGCCGGCGGACGATGCCCGGCACCGCGTCGGGCGGAACCGCGAGATAGAAGAGCCGGTTGCCCGGGATTCCGTTAAGCGCGTCGAGGCGGTCGAGCTCGGCCTTGAGCCGGACGTAGCTCGCGGGATCGTCGTACTCGCCGGGGACGGCGTAGAGGTCGCGGGCGAACCCGTCCCACGCGGCCGCGTCGAAGGTTCCTCCGGCGGCGGCGCGCATCCGTTCGCGGAACGCCTCGTGCGTGGTCTCGCTGCGGGAGAATCCGATCAGGACCGACCGCTCGTCCAGCCGCCCCTCCATCTCGAGGGCGAACAGGGCCGGGAGGAGCTTGCGCCGGGCCAGGTCTCCCGAGGAGCCGAAGATGACCATGGCGCAGGCGTTCGCGGCGGCCTTGGGGTCTTCCATGCTCTCCATGGTATCAACCGGACCGCGGGTCCGAGCGCTCCCTATAATGGGCCCCATGGTGCGCACGCGAGCCACCGTCGCGGGACGGCCGGGCGGTCCGCCCGAGGGCCGTCCGGCGTCCGCGGCTGCCGCTTCGCCGTCCCCCGAGCCGCTCCTCCGCCGCCTCCTCGGCTGGCTCGTAGTCGCCTGGCTGGCCGGGCTGGTGGCCCGGTGCGTGGTCGACCGGATGAAAGTGAGCGAACTGCGCCGGGTGTTCCGCGACGCGCTCGGCGGGCCCTACGACTGGTCCGACGCCGCGAACACGTGGCTGCGCCACGGCCGGGGGCTCGCCGTGGCCGCGCTCTGGTGCCTCGCGGCTCTCGGGTGGGGGCGGCCGGTGACCGCCTGGCTCGGGGCCCGGCGGGCGCCGTGGCCGCTCGGGGCGGGGCTCGGCCTGCTGGCGCTCGGGCTCGCGACCTGGGGGATCGGACTCCTCGGCCTCCTCGTGCCCGCCGTGCTGGCGGGGCTCGCCGCCCCCGCGCTCCTCGCGATCCGGACGTGGCGTGCCGGGCCGCGCCCGTCGGCGAACGCGGACGCCCCGGGAATGGGGTGGCCGTCCCTGGTCTTCGCGGCCGCGTGCGGCGGGTTCCTGTTCATCTACCTCTGGCCCGCCTTCGCGCCCGAGCTGGGCTGGGACGCGCTCACGTACCACCTGCGGGCGCCCTCGCACTGGCTGGCCATGCGCAGGATCGCGGTCCTGCCGTTCTCGCTCGGCAGCTTCTACCCGTTCCTGGCGGAGATGTGGTTCATGCTCGGCCAGGCGCTCGGCGGCGACGACGCCGCGAAGCTCCTGAACTTCGCGTTCCTGCCGCTCACGGCCTTTTCCCTTGCCGGTCTCGGGGCTTCGCTGGGGAGCGCGACCGCCGGGTGGTTCGCGGCCCTCGTCTACGTCGCCCAGCCGCCGGCGGGCCTGCTTTCGAGCCAGTGCTACAACGACCTCGAGATCGCCTTCCTGACCCTGCTCGCCGTCGACGCGGCCATGCGGCCGGGGCGAGGCTGGCGGATCGTGAGCGCCGTGCTCTGCGGCGGTGTCATGGGCTGCAAGTACTCGGGGCTGCTGACGTGCGCGGTCGCGGGTTCGATCTGGATCCGGCAGGAGGTGGCGTCGGGCGCGGGAGCCTCCGTCGTCCGCCGGGTGCTCGGCGGGATAGTCCTGCCGACCGCCGTCGCGGGGCTCATCGTCGCGCCGTGGCCGCTCCGGGACTGGTTCCTCACGGGCAACCCCGTGTATCCGATGGCCCCGCGATTCTTCCCCGGGGACGGGTGGAATCCCTTCTTCACCGCGGAGCAGGCGGCCCGGATCGTCCCGGGCTCGGCCGCGCCGCCCCTGCTCGAGACCGCGCGCATGATCCTGCGCCTGCCGTACGACTTCTCCGTCAACTACGGCGCGATCGGCGTGCTCTTCACGCCGCTCGTCTTCGGGCTCCTGCCGGCGTTGGTGTTGACCCCGGGCCGGGAGCCGTCCACGGACGTGGCGGTCGGGCGCCGGCGGCTCCTGACGGCGGGTGGAATGGGGATAATCGTGCTCTGGATTCTCACGCGCGGGGGGGATCCCCGGTACCTGATCCCGGCGATCGCGCTTCTGTCCGTGCCGGTGGCGCTGGGCGCCGCGCGGCTCGTGGAGGGCTCGCGCCTGCGCGGCGCCGTCCTCGGCGCCGTCGTCGTCGCCGCCCTCGCGATGCAGGCCGTGCATCTGGCGGGATACGTGAGCGGCATCTACGTGCCGTGGCGCGTGGCGGTCGGGGCCGAGCCGCGGCGCGTCTACCTGTGCCGGGCCATGCTCCCGAACTACGAGTCTTACCCGTTCGCCGAGCTCGTAAACGCGCGCCTGCCGAAGAGCGCGCGCGTCCTCCTCTTCTCGGACATCGTGTCCTACTATCTCGACCCCCTGGTCGTCTTCGACACGCAGCAGGTGATGCCCCCGATCGGGTTCCGCCTCGTCTCGGCCTGCCGGGAGCCATCGGCGCTTCGCCGCCGGTTCCGCCAGCTCGGGCTGGACTGGGTCATCTACACCTCGCGGATCATCGCCTTCGAGAAGGACTGCCGGTGCCTGAAGATGGACGCGGCCGCCCGGGACTGCTACCGCGCGTTCTGGCGCCGGTACGCGGAGCCCGTGCTCGACTTCGGGAGCATCCGGCTTTTCCGGCTGCGCGGCGCGGCGGAAGCCGCCCAGCGGCGCCCCGCGCCGTTCATCGCGTTTCCCGGCGTGCAGGACCCGATCCTGACCGTGGCCGAGGAGGCGCGGCAGGCGGGGCGCCCGCTGGACGCCGCGGCCGCCCTGCGGCGGCTCGTCCGTGAGGAGCCCGATCTCGCGGACGCGCGGTTCAAGCTCGCGGAGGTGCTCCTGCTGGCGGGCAGGGTCGCGGAGGCGAAGCGCGAGGCGGCCGAGGCGCACCGGCTCGGGCTGGATACGGGGCCGTGGTGGGTGCTCGAGGGCGGCGTGTGCTCATCCGCCGGCGACCACGCGGGCGCGTACGAGGCCACCCGGAAGGGCGCCGAGCGCTGGCGGTCGCCGCGGACGCTCGCCCTGCTCGCGGCGATGTCGTGGAACGCGGGGAAGCCGGAGGAGGCGCGGCGCGCGATCCGGGAGGCGCTCAGTCTGAACCCCTGGGACGGCGACGTCCGCCGCATCGCGGAGAAGATGGGTAGGTAGTCCCCTAGCGGGACGGACCGAGGCGGCGTTCCGCCTCGGCGAGCGCGACGGCGCAGACTGATCCCGCCGGGCTGGCGGGCCGCGCGATCATGAGATGAACGGCCGCTTCGCGCCAGCGGCCCCGGGCGGCGAGCGCCAGCCCCAGCGCCCCGTGGGCCTCCGGGGAATCCGGGCTCCAGGCGAGCACGCTCCGGAAGTGCGCCTCCGCGTCGCGCGCGCGCCCGGTCGCGAGGGCCTCCCGGCCGTACGCGAGCAGGCCGTCGATGCTGGAAATGCCCAGATGCGGACGGCCGTCCAGCCGGCGCGCGGAACGGAAGACGAAGATGATCGGGTCGCCGGAAACCGGCGAACGGATCACGCGCTCGATCCGGGGATCGGCGAGCGCGATGTCGGCGCCGAGGATTCGGCCCGTGCGCAAGAGCCCGCGCAGGTGGAAGAGGAGCAGGGGCGACCCGGCGCAGGTCGGGGCGGGCGTGAGGGCCACTGGCTCGGTCGCGGCGGCGGCCGCCACGACCTCCGCCGCCTCCCGGTCCGCGGCCGCGTACCAGCTCCGGGCGACGGGGTCGCGCGGCATCACGTTGAGCGTGATCCAGCCCGTGCGGGCCGCGTTTGCCGCGAGGAGGACGGCGAGGACGACGGCGCCGGGCCGTCCGGCCGTTCGCGCCAGGAGGGCGGCCCCGCACCCGGCGGCGATTGCGCCGGGCGCCAGCGTCGGCAGGCCCCGGAGGAGATGCAGATCCTCGCCGGGCGCGACCTCGGGGATCAGGGCGAGAGCGGCCCAGCCGAGGAGCGCGAGGCGCTTCCAAGGGGGGGCGCCGCCGCGTACCAGGGCGATCACGCCGAAGACGACGAGCAGAAGCTCGACGCGCGAGACGCGGGGGGCGGCCGCGGGGTAGTTGTGCCAGTAGCCCCAGCGGCCGGACTCGCCCGCGACCCAGTTCAGAGCCACGCGGCCGGACTGCCGGAGCCAGCCGGCGGGCTCGGCGGCGCCCAGCCCGGCGATGAACCGGGACCGGTGGAGGCTGTCGGGTTGCGCGAGAAGCACGGCCGCCGCGCCGGCGACGAGGATCGCGAGGACGGCGAGCTCGGTGCGGAACCCGCGCGCGCCGCGCGCCCGGATCCGAAGGACCAGGAGCCCGGCGGCGAGCAGGGGCGTCACGAGACTGGACGCGTAGCCGAGCGGGGCGGCGGCGCTGACGACGACGAGCGCGGCCCCCGACAGGGGACCGAGCGGCTCGTCGCGCAGGAGGAGCCATCCCACGAGGAGCGTCTCGACCGTTACGAGGATGCACGGGAGCGCGAGCCGGCTCGCGGTGACGTGCCAGAGCGATCCGGCGAGGAACGCGGCCGCGGACGCGCCCGCGACGGGGCCTCCGAACACGCGCGCCGCCGGCCAGGCGAGGGCCACGGCCAGGAGGCCCGCGAGCGCCGCGGGCAGGCGGGCCGCCGGGACGGTTGGCCCCAGGATGCGGGCCACGACGCCCTCGGCGGCGCTCCAGAGGGGCCACCGCGGGAACCGGCTCGGGCCTTCGTCCGGGAGCCGCCGGCCCTCCACGAGCGCGTCGCCCTGGAGCGCCCCGATGGCTTCGTCCAACCAGACGCCGGGCGGGGAGGCGGTCAGGGCGGAAAGGCGCAGGAGGGCGGCGGGCAGGAGGATGGCGGCGAGGAGGGCCGTCAGGAGACGGCTTCTCACGAGCCGGCGGGTTTACGCGCCGTCTCGATCCGGTTCCGGCCGGCCTCCTTCGCCGCGTAGAGCGCGTCGTCGGCGGCGTGCATGGCGGCCTGCACCGTGCGCCCGTCCACGGGCGCGACGGCCGCGCCGATGGAGACCGTGATCACGGGGGGCCGCAGGGACGGCAGTCCGTCGACGCGCATCGCCTCGATGCCCGACCGGATCCGCTCCGCGATCTCGAGCGTGGCCGTGCGTTCCGCGTCGGGCAGGATCACGGCGAACTCCTCGCCGCCGTACCGGGCCACGAGGTCGCCGTCCCGGACCGCGGCGACGGCCGTCCGCGCCGCGGCCCGGAGGACGGCGTCGCCGGCCAGGTGGCCGTTCGTGTCGTTGAACACCTTGAACCGGTCGAGGTCGAGCATGAGGAGTCCGAGCGCGCGGCCCTGCCGCATCGAGGTCTGGAACTGCTTGCTCAGGTAGCCGTCGAGGAACCGGCGGTTCGCGACGCCCGTGAGCTGGTCGGTCACGGCGTCGTGCATCGCTCCCTCGAGCGAGAAGAGGTTCGTGAGCGCGAGCGACGTGACGCGGGCGAGTTCCTCGATGCGGTTGAGGTCGGACGGGTGCGGCGCGCGGTCGCGCCCCGCCTGCCAGTTGATGAGTCCGGCGGTGCCGCCCTGGGCGAGCAGGGGGATGCACACGTAGCCCCCGTGGCGGGAGGCGCACGCGGCGCAGTCGCAGGGAACCTCCGTCGCGGGATTCCGGATGAGGAACCGGTGGCCCGTCCGCATGACCGGGCAGGCGCCGCGATCCGCGAGGACGGGCGAGTTCGCGGCGTCCACGGCCAGCTCGCCCGTGAAAGCCGCGATCCGCATCCCGATGGTGCCCGGGATCCGGAACAGCACGGTACTGCGGTGCGTGTTCCCGCCGACCGCGGCGGTCAGGGCCTTCGCGGCCTGGTCCGCGTTCGCGAGGCCGTGCATCCGGTCCGCGTAGTCGGCGAGGGCTTCGAGCCGCGCGCTCCGCCGGCGCAGGAAGCTCTGGTAGCCGGCGTACCGCCATACGAAGACCACGGTGGCGGCGAGCCAGAGGACGAGGCCGGCCAGGATGGCCACGAGCGCGATCTGGCGGCGCGACGCCGTCCGCGTCCGGAGGTCGTCGAGGGCGTCGTCGAAGCGCTGCTGGACGGTGTCGAGCCGGCGCCCGATCGCGTGGACGGCGTCGAGGCCCTCGCCCCGCTCGCGCATGCCGTTGAGCTGGGCCAGGTCCCGGCTCGTGTCCTTCAGCCGGTGCGCGATGGCGACCCGGGCGTAGCCGGACTCCCAGTTGCGGATGGACGACGTGAGGGCGTCGACGGAGTCCTGGGTGGGCGTGGCCGACCCGTCGAGGGAGCGCCCGGCCTCCCGGAGCACGACGAGGGCGTCCTTGAGCGCGGCGCTGGCGCGGCGGTGGTTGCGGAGGAGGTCGGGCCGGCCGGTGGACAGGTAGTCGTTGAGCGACTCCCGGGCCCGCAGGAGCTGGCGGTTGACCACGCGGTCGGCCACGAAGGCCGTCCGCTCGAGCGTCGCGAGCGAGGAACCGGCCGCGACGTAGGCGCCGGCGCCGGCGATCGCCACCGCGAGCCCGGCGCCCGCGAGGAGCAGCAAAAGGCCGAGGCGTTCACCGCCGGCCGGGGAATCGGCGTCTTGAGGCATGTCTGTTGATGATAACGCGCCGGTCCGGTCCCGAGTGCCCCCCGGCGCAGAGCCCCGGAAAGGTCAGGCCGGGGGGGCCTCCGAAGCGGTGACGATCCGGTTGCGTCCCTGCTCCTTGGCGCGGTACAGAGCCTCGTCGGCGGCCCGGACGAGCGCCTGCACCGTTCTACCGTCGCCGGGGGCGACCGCGAGCCCGATCGAGACCGTGACCACGGGGGACTTGAGGGACGGCAGGCCGTCGACCCGCATGGCCTCGATCGCCTCCCGGATCCGCTCCGCGATCTCGAGGGCCTCGGCGCGGCCGGCTTCCGGGAGGACGACCGCGAACTCCTCGCCGCCGTACCGGGCCACGAGGTCGCCCTCGCGCACGCACGCGGCCGCCGTCTTCGCCGCGGCGCGCAGGAGGGCGTCGCCCGCCGGGTGGCCGTTCGCGTCGTTGAAGCTCTTGAACCGGTCGAGGTCGAGCATGAGGACGCCGAGCGGGCGCTCGGTGCGGACGGCCGCCAGGAACTGGCGGGCGAGGTAGCCGTCGAGGAACCGCCGGTTCGAGACGCCCGTGAGCTGGTCGGTGACGGCCTCGTGCTTGGCGCCCTCGAGCGACACGAATGTGGTCAGGGCGAGCGAGGTCACGCGCCCGAGCTCCTCGACGCGGTCGACGTCCGCGGTGCCGAGGGATGAGCCGCGGACGGCGGTCCAGGTCACCAGCCCGGCGGTGCGGCCCTGCGCGAGGAGCGGCAGGCAGGCGTAGCCGTCCTCGCGGGACGCGCCGATCGCGCAGTCGCACGGCGGCACCTGCGCGGGGTCGTGGACGACGAACCGGTGGCCGGTGCGCAGGACGGGGCAGGCTCCGGTGTCCGTGAGGACGGGGGCGGCCCGGGAGGCGGCCGGCAGGTCGCCCGCGGACGCCGCGATGTGCAGCCCGGAGCCGTCGGGATCGGCGAGCAGCACGGCGGCCCGAGCCGCGTGGCGACCGACGCCGGCGGCGAGCAGCTTCGCGGCCTGGTCCGTGCTCGCGAGGAGGTGGAGGCGGTCCGCGTACTGGGCGAGCTCCTGTAGGCGCGCGCTACGGCGCCTCAGGTAGTCGAGGAGCGCCTGGCGCTGGCGCAGGAACAGCCACCCGGCGCCGAGGAACCCGGCGAGGCCGAGCACGACCGCGAGCAGGGCGAACCGCTTCCGGACCGCGATCCGGCCGCGGAACCGGGGCAGGGCGCTCTCCCGGAGCCCGTTGTTGAGGGTGTCGAGGGAGTTGGCGACTTCGCGGTCACTGTCGGCACCGATCCCCTTGCGCCGCAGGGCCGCGAGCTTGCTCGTGGCGCTGCGCTGTTCCTTCGACCCACGGGTGCCTCCCGCCTTGAGCCGGATCGCGGGCTCGGCGTACCCGGCCTGCCACTCGGTGAACGCGCCGACGAGCGACTCGACCGAGTGTTGGGCGGTCGCCTCGGGGGGGACCTCGATGGCGGCGCAGGCGGCCTTCAACTCGTCGGCGGCCGTCGCGAAGGCCCCGGCGGCGAACCGGAAGGTCTTGAGGTAGTCGGAGCCGCCGGTCGCGAGGTACCCCTGCAGGGACGACTGGGAGAGCAGGACCTTCTGGGCGACGTCGACGTTCCGGGCGAGGACCGCGGCTTCCCGGACCGCGCCGGAGGAATGGAGGCCCAGATACGTGCCGGCTCCCGCGAGGCAGACGGCGAGGGAAGCCAGCGCGAAGATCAGGGCGCCGCGGCCCTCGCCGGGCTGGACCTGTGCCCCGGGCGGCGGGGGCGCGACGGGTTCGGGGAGCATCGGCGAGATGATACCGCACCCGGGGCGGGGACAGGGAGCCCCGTCCAGGGGCTGCGGCGGGTTACAATACCTCCATGGCCGACAAGTTCACCGGACGCGTGGAGCTGGCGGAAACCAAGGACGGCGCGGAACGCCGCCGGGCCCCCCGGCTCGAGACCGCGTTCGACCTCAGCTACCAGATCGTGGCCCTGCCCGACGAGAAGACCCTGCTCGAGACGCTCGACAAGCTCCTGACCGGCCATTCCAAGGACCTGTCCGAGGTCGGGATCAGCATGTGGACGAACAAGCTCCTGATGCCGGGTACGACGCTCGAGATGCAGTTCCCGGCGCAGGCCATGGGGGAAGCGCCCGTCAAGGTGAAGGCCCGGGTCGTCTGGTGTCAGCCCCACACCGAGGGCGGCTTCGTGCGCGTCCGCTCGGGGCTCGAGTTCGTCGACGTGGATCCCGACACGCGCGCGCGGCTGGTCAGGATCATCCGCGAGGGGCTGGGACCCACCTCAGCCTGAGCGCGTTCCCGATCACGGCCAGGGAACTCGCCGCCATCGCCAGCGCTCCCCACCCGGAACTCAGCACGCCCAGCGCCGCCGCGGGCAGCGCCGCGAGGTTGAAGACGAACGCCCACACGTAGTTCTGCCGGAGCACGCGGAGGGTGGCTCGCGCCCACGGCAGGAGGATCGCGAGCGGGGCGAGGGAGCCCCCGAGCAGGGCGAAAGACGCCGACCCGATCGCGAGCTCGGTGCCCGTCTGCAGGGCGACGCCGGCGTCCGCGGCCGCGAGGGCGGGCGCGTCGTTGAGCCCGTCCCCGACGAACGCGACCGGGAGGCCTTCGGTCCGCCACGCCGAGATCCGCGCGAGCTTGGCGTCGGGGGTCAGCCCGGCGTGGACCTCGTCGATGCCGACGGAAAGGGCGACGCGCTTCGCGGCGGCCTCGTGGTCCCCCGTCAGCAGGACCACCCGGGTGGACCGGGCCCTGAGCGCCCCCACGACCTCCGCGGCTTCGGGCCGGATCCGGTCGGCGAAACCGAATACGCCCAGGACCTTCCCGTCAGCGGCGGCCAGCACCACGGTGTCGCCGCCGGCCTCGAGCCCGCGGAGGGTGGCTTCCCACGGCGCCAGGTCGAGCCCCTCCTCGCGCAGGAGCGCGGGGGAGCCGACGAGCACGCGCGCGCCCTCGACCCGGCCCTCGACGCCGCGGCCCGCCCGCGCGCGGAAGTCCTCGCAGGCGGGGACGGCGAGCCCGCGGAGCCGCGCGGCCGCCTCGAACGCGGCCGCCAGGGGGTGTTCGGAGGCCGCCTCGACGGAGGCCGCGAGCCGGAGAGCGTTCGAGGCGGCGCCCTCGTCCGCGGCTTTGCTCGCCGTGAGCTCGAAAACGCCCGAGGTGAGCGTCCCTGTCTTGTCGAATGCGACGAGCCGGACGCGGGCCGCCGCCTCCATCGCCGCGGCGGACCTCACGAGGAGGCCGCGGCGCGCGGCGGCCGCCACGCTCACGGCCATCGTGGCCCCGGGGGCCAGCGTGAGCGCGCACGGGCACGCGGTCGCGAGGACGGCCACCGTGGCCGCGAGCGCGGCCCCGGCGCCCTGGCCCGCCAGGAGCCATCCCGCCGAAGTGGCGGCCGCGAGCGCGAGGGCGCCGGGGACGAACCACCGCGCGATCCGGTCCCCGGTCTCGGCGAGCGCGGGCTTCGACGCGGCGGCCTCCTTCACGAGCCGTTCGATGCCCGCGAGCTTGGTCGACACTCCGGCCCGCTCCGCCCGGACCGTGAGCACGCCGTACTGGTTGATCGTGCCGCCGAGCACGGTCGATCCCGGGCCCTTGCGGAGCGGCATGGGTTCGCCCGTGAGCATGGATTCGATCACCGTGGATTCGCCGGCCTCGACGACGCCGTCGACCGGGATCTTCTCCCCGGGGCGCACGGTCACGAGGTCGCCCGGGAACAGGTGCTCGGCCATCTCCGAGCGCGCCTCGCCCGCGCGGACGATCGAGAAGCGCCGGATGCGGGACGAGGCGACCAGCCGCAGTTCGCCCCAGGCCGCCTCGACCGCGCGCTCCTTGAGGAGATTCCCGGCGTGGACGAACGCGAGGATGACCGTCGTGGCCTCGAACGAGAGGGGGCGGGACGATCCGGCGGCGAGCAGGGCGAGGCTGTAGAGGAACGCGGACCCGGACGAGAGCGATACGAGAGCGTCCACGGTGATCGACCGGGCGCGGAGTAGGGCGACCGAAGCGGCGCGCGCATACCGGCGGCCGATCCAGCCGAGCATGAGCGTCGCGATCGCGAACGAACCCCACGTGTCGGCACCGTGGGAGATCCAGCCGCGTCCGTGGGCGACCATCAGCGCGTGCGCGGCGACCACCGCCGCCGCGCATCCGGCCAGCTCGCGGCGGGCGGCGGGCGGCCAGCCGGCGGCGGGCGCCGACTCCGCGGGGTCGGCGGAGTAGCCCAGGGAGGAGACGAGGGCGATGATGCGCTCGGGCGTCATCTGGACGGGCTCGTACGCGACTTCCGCGATCCGGGTCCCGAAATCCACGCGGGCGGACGCGATCCCGGGCGCGCGGTTGAGCGCCTTCTCGATCGTGCGGGGGCAGGCGGCGCAATGCATCCCGCCGACGGCGAACCTGGCCAGTTGGGGCATGAGTCTATCCTCTCAGATACAATCCGGTAATGGCCCTGCGCGCTCCCGCCCTCCCTCCCGGCGGCACGATCGGCCTCGTGGCTCCCTCGTCCCCGGCGAAGGCCGCCGGCTTCCGGCGCGCGGTCGCGACCCTCCGGGGCCTCGGGTACCGGGTCAAGGCGTTTGTGTCGCCCCGGTGGCGGGACGGCTACCTCGCCGGCCGGGATGACCTGCGTTTGCGCCAGCTCAACCGGGCGCTCCGGGACCCCGCGGTCGACGCCGTCGTCTGCCTCCGCGGCGGCTACGGGGCGCTTCGCCTCGTGGACGGCGTGGACTTCGCCGCGCTCCGCCGCCGGCCGAAGATCCTGGTCGGGTTCTCGGACATCACGGTCCTGGAACTCGCAATCTGGCGCCACTGCCGGCTCGTGACCTTCTACGGGCCCATGCCCGCGTTCCCGGGGCCGGGCTACAACTGGCGCTGGTTCCGGCGGATGCTCTCCTCCCCGCGTGCGCTGGGCCCGGTGCCGATGCCTCCGGAACACGTTCCCCGGTGCCTGCGGCCCGGCCGGGCGACCGGCCGCATCCTGGGGGGGACGCTCTCGCTGGTCTCCAAGCTCGTGGGGACGCCGCACCTGCCGAAGCTCGACGGCGCCCTGCTCTTTCTCGAGGACGTGGGGGAGCCGCCGTACAAGATCGACGGCTACCTGGCGCATCTCCGGCTGGCGGGCGTCTTCGACCGGGTGGCGGGCGTCATGCTCGCGAGCTTCAAGAAGTGCCGGCCCCGGTCGAGGTCCTCGCTCTCTCTGGACCGGGTCTTCCGCGACTACTTCGGGAAGGCTCCCTACCCGGTCGCGGTGGGATTCCCCTTCGGCCACCAGGACCCGATGTTCACACTGCCGCAGGGCGTGTGCGCGACGCTCGACGCCGGCCGGGGGACGCTCGAGCTCCACGACGCGCCCGTGGTACAGCCGCGCCCGTGACCGCTCGGTGACGAAACAGATGGGGAGGGCCCCGGCCGCGGCCGCGCCGGCGATCCTGCTGGGCCATCCGGGTCTCGTCGCCGCGGCCATCTTCGCCGTCGCGAGTCTGGCGTTTATCGCGTGGTGGGACCGCGTGCCCGTCGACCCCGGGATCCTGGGCGCGTTCTGGACCCGCGACGCCAGGCTCCTGGGCTCCGCGTGGACGCGGATCCCGGGGGTCTGGGCCGGGAACCTCGGCCACCTGGCCCTGCTCGCGGCGATCACGGCGGCGTGCGTGCTCGCCGGCCGCCGGGCCCTGAGCTGGGTGCTGGGCGGGATTCCCGAAAGGCTGTGGGGGTTCCTGCTTTCGCTCGGGTTGGGCCATGGGATCGCGGGCACGGCGATCCTCGGACTGGGGCTGTGCGGACTGCTGTCGTCCGGACTGTTCCGCGCCGGGCTGGTCGCCTGCCTCTGCCTGGCGGGTGACCCGCGGAGGTGGCACTGGCCGGCGGGCCCGGCGGTTCCCGCACCGGCGCCGGACGAGCCGCCGCCCGCGGAAACCCCGGCCGGCCGGGTCCTGTGGGCCGCGGGCGCGGCCGTTGCCGCGTTCTGCCTCGCCGGGCTCGCGGCCGGGCTCTGGGGCCTGCTCCGGTCGGGTCCGTCCCCGGACGGCGTCTTCACCCGAACGCCCGCCGCGGGAGTCGTGCCGTTCCTGCTCGTCTGCGCGGCGGGCGTCGGCGGCTCGGCGCTGGTCCTCCGGTTCGCGGCGGTCCCGGCGCGCGCCATGTCGTGGGTGCTGGCCGGGTTCTGCGCGTTCTTCGCCTCGGTCAACCTCGTGCCCGCGTTCCAGCCGGAGTGGTTCTACGACTCGCTCGTCTACCACCTCGCCGTGCCCGAGCAGTACCTGATTGCCCGCAAGATCTCCTGCCTCGGGCACACGTTCATCTCGAACTATCCCCTGCTCCAGGAGATGCGGTACCTGGGCTGCCTCGCGCTTGGCGACGGAATCCTCCCCAAGCTCCTGCACTGGAGCGACGGAGTGGCGGCCGCTGCGGCTGCGTGGGTATTGGCCCGTCCGCTTGCCGGCCCGGCCGGGGCGTGGCTGGCCGCCGCGTTCTTCCTCTCCTCGCCCGTGCTCCTCTTCCTCCAGCAGGTGAGCATGGTCGAGCTGGGGCTGACGTGGTACGTCGCGCTCGCGATGATGGCGTTCGCGGCGTCGTGCGGGTGGATGCCCGGCCTTCGAGGCCCCCGCCTCGGGTGGCTCCTGCTCCTCGGCTGGTTCCTCGGGCTCGCGCAGGGGGTCAAGTACGTGGGGCTGAACGCTTCCGTGCTTGTGCTCGGCGCGCTCGTGCTCGCGCCCGGAAGGCCGGGCTCGAGCCGGCGCGGCCGTGTCGGGGACGTCGCCATCGTCGTTGGCTGGGCCTCGCTATGGACCGGCGTCTGGCTCGCCAAGAACTGGGCGCTCACCGGCAACCCCCTGTTCCCGTTCTTCCACCGGTGGCTCGGCGGGCTGAACTGGGACGAGACCCGGCAGGCGCTGTGGATGGCGGACAACACCAAGTACGGGACCGGCCACGGCGGGTTCCTGAACTGGCTCACGATGCCGGCCATCCTCTCGACCGACGCGCCGGGGTTCGGCTCGATCTCGCTTAACCCGTTCCCGCTCGTGTTCCTGCCCTTGATCCTGCTGATCCGCGCGCCGTCCGCCCTGCTCCGGTTCCTCGGCGGTTTCGCCGCGCTCTACGCCGTCCTGTGGGCGACCTCGGCGCAGGAGATCCGGTTCCTCGTGCCAATGCTCCCGGCGGCGGCGGCGGTGGCCGCGTTTGCCGTCGTGCGGCTGGGCGAGGGCGCAGGGCTCGTGCGCGCCGAGCTCGTCGCGGCCGCCGCGTGGATCCTCGTGAGCTCCGTGCACACGGGCCTGGCGCACCGGTACGCGAGCGACGTGGCTGTGCCGTACGCGGTCGGGACCATGGACCGCCGGGAGATGCTCCACCGGGCCGTTACCTACTACGACGCCGTGGAACGGGCCAACGCGGTCGTGCCAGCCGGCCACCGGGTCCTGTTCGTGGGGTCGGACGAGAGCCTCTACTGCGCCCGGCCCCGGATCTGCGACAGCATCTACGATTTCTCCACCCTCGGCCGGCTCGCGGCCCGGTCGGGGAGCCCCGCGGAGCTGGCGAGGCGGCTGCGCCGGCTCCGGGTCACACACCTGCTGATCCACGAGCGGCGGTGCGAGGAGTACGTGGACTACGGGCTCTTTGACTGGCCGGACCGGGCGCGCCGGAACGTGCTCGGGCTGTGGGCTTCGTGGCTGCGGCCCGTCTACAGCGCCCGGGGCGTCCAGCTCCTCGAGCTCGCCGCCGCGCCCGCCGGGCCCGGGATCGCGAAGACGGGTGTGCCCTCCTGGTTGCACGATCGCCAGACGGCAGTCCGCTCCAGGGAACTGACGGCCTTGATCGACTCGTTCCTGATCGCGAACCGGACGGCCGAAGCGCTCGCGCCGGCGGCCGAGCTCGTGCGCGTCCTGCCGGACGCCGCGCAGGGGTACGCGTACCGCGGCCTCGTGCTGGCCCAGCTCAACCGGCTGGAGGAGGCGGAGCGCGACGACGTGACCGCGATCCGGCTCGGGTACCCGCCGGGCGTCACGTACGTGAATCTGGGAATCATCCTCGCGCTCCGCCGCGAGTATTCCCGCGCCCTCGACGTCCTCGAGGTCGCGATCGAGCTCGACCCGCTCTTCGCGCCCCAGGCGCGGGAGAACGCGTTCAAGGCGGCGATGATGTTGAAGCGGTACGACGCCGCCCTGCGCCAGGCTGAGGCCCTGCTCGCGGACCGCCCGGGGGATGCCGGGCTGGTCGACCAGATCGCCCGGCTGAAAGCGCTCCGCCCCGGCCGCTGAAGCCGGTCTAGCCTGAGTTCCGCAGTTGCGGGAGCGACATGACGGTTTTGCAGGGCTTTTGA
>CAKKQC010000038.1 GCA_919901855.1 bacterium
GGCTCAGCTCACGGCTGCCTCAGGGAAAGCGGTAAGACTTTCTGGACACCCCACATCGGCCTCCACTGCTCACCATGTTCCATCCTTCGGGGCTATACGAGAAGAGTGGGACGCTGGGGGATGCATATGTGTTCACAAGAGGATTGGACCGACACCTATGGGTTCCTAATCTTTGGGGGAGATCGGACCCTACTTTGCCATGGCGGTATGTCTTCCTGTTGGGATTCGAAGGGCAGCGCAGTCTTCAGACGTACGAACGGTTCGAGCCGAAGTACGTATCTGCCCTGATCGGTAAGCCTGGATATTGGCCCAATTATGAAGGTGTCGCCAGATCTAAGAACGCCGGATTCATTAAGTTGGCTAGTCCGAAGATCATCTGTGCCAACGCCGGGGATGCCGTGGAGACTTGGGCCAGACTCGAGAAGCACCTCGGTGATATGGGGGGTGGCGCGAACACCTGCATCGTCCCGCTGGGGACGAAGCCGCATGCTCTCGGGGGTGGCTTGGCCGCCCTCTCAAGCGGGACAATAGGCGTGCAGTATCTCATGCCGAGCAGCTTCAATGTTAGGGACGTAAAGCGGGGCAAGTACTTGTGGCTCTACAAAGTCCAAATGTGACTGCACTGCAGGAGTCCCACCGATAGAAGTGGCACTTTCCTTCGATCTGCAACCGGTGTCGTCAGGTTTGGTGATTCAGGCTTAGGCCGGGGGAGATCCTCTTCTTACCACTCCGTCGTTCCCGTGAGCGTGATGGCCGGGATGAAGAAACTTCAGTTCTTCCGGAACACGAGCATGTCGATGGATTCGGTCATGGGGCCGGAGCGGGCGCCGGACTTCACGATTTCGTCGATCCGGGCCAGGCCCTTTCGGAACTCCTCGTCGGACAGCAGGCGCAGGGACGAGCAGCCGCGGCTGCGCATCTTCTCCGCGAAGGATCGGAAGTCGGCCGCGAAGACCTGCCGGACGGAGTCGACCGTGACGAAGGAGAAGCCGGCCGAGGCGAAGTCTTCCCTGACCTGCTCGATCGACGGCAGGCGGGCTTCGTCCAGTTCCCGGGAGCCGGTGAAGAAGTCGTAGAACTCGAACCCGGCCAGCCGCCCGCGGAAACTGTTGCGGACGATGGCGACCCCGTTAGGGGAGAGGACCCGCGCGGCTTCCGCGGCGCAGGCCTTGCGGTCCTCGACGTGGTGGATGACCATGGACAACCACGCGAGGTCGAACCGCTCGTCCGTGACCGGCAGGTGCTCGGCCGATCCCGCGAGGTACCTGATCCGGACGGAGGGCCGCTTGATCTCGGCGATCCTCCGCATCTCGACCGCGGGCTCGACCCCGAGGACCTCGGCGTCGAGATGGGAGGCGAAGACCTCGGTGAACCGGCCGGTGCCGCTGCCGATGTCGATGATCCGGGGAGGGCCGCCGGCGGGCAGGTACTTCCTGACGGCGTCCACCCAGACGTTCCGGGTCTCCGGGAGGAGGTCGCGGGAGGCGTCGTAGCTCGCGGCGTGGTCCCGGTCGTACCGGATCTTCTCCGGGACGCTCACCGGCCGGTCCGCCAGACGTGGTCCACGAGGGAGTCAAGGGGGGCGGTCGCCAGCGCGATGGCGGTGTCGCAGACGCCGTAGTAGAGACGCAGGACCCCGTCGTGGACGACGGCGCCGGTGGGGAAGATGACGTTGGGGATGAACGAGCCGTGCTTCTCGTAGTAAGGCTGCGGTTCCATGAGGAAGTCCGGGCAGCGGGCGAGCACCTTGCGGGGGTCGGCGGCATCCAGGATCATGGCGCCCAGCCGGTAGCAGACGCGGTTGATCGTCCGGTCTTCGCGCTGGACGCCGTGGTAGAGAACCAGCCAGCCGCGGTCACAGCGGATGGGGGGCGTGGAACCACCGATCCGGTCGTCCTCCCACGGGAACCGGGGCGCCGCGACCAGCTCCGGCGCGGTCCACGCGCGCAGGTCGTCCGAGAAGCTGACCATGATCCCCGGGTTCTCGGCGCCATGGCCGGTGTCGGTACCAACGTACCCGACGGGCCGTCGCAGGACCGCGTACCGGCCGCCGATCTTCTCCGGGAAGAGGATGACGTCGCGGTCGTCGATCGTCTCGGGCGTGATCCACGAATGGAATGCCCAGTGCACCCGGTCGTCCGAGACCGCCAGGCCCGACCGCGTCTGGTTCGGGGTCGTCGCGGGGTCGAATCCGGGGTAGGAGCGGACCTCGGACCGCGGCACCCCGACCCCGGTGGGAAAGCACGACCACGTGTACGGCCGGAAGGCGAAGGTCATCCAGTACCGGCCGTCGAGGACGGCGAGGCGGGGGTCCTGGACGCTCCCGTGCGGACTGCCCGCCATCTCCGGGGTCAGGACGGGGTCGGGGACGACGTGCTTGAAGGTCACGCCGTCCGCGCTCCCGAGGAGCCCGATCACGCACTGGAACGGGTCGAACCCGCCGGCCGCGCGCTCGTAGAGCCAGAAGCGGCCGTCGTCCCAGAGGACGCCGGGGTTGAAGGTCACCGCCCGCCGCCATGGGAAGAGGCCGGGCCGGACGATCGGGTTGTCGGGATGCCGGGTGAACATGAACGCCGTCCGTGACCATACCACGGGGGCGGGGGAGCGGTCCCGAGGGGGTGCTACAATCCGCGACATGAACGCGGTCGGGACCCGCATCGGCCGGTGGCGGAAGTTCATGAACCCGGCGTCGCCGCCCGGATTCCTGTACATCGTCCGGGAACCCATGCAGGAGGCCGGGATGCCCCCGGCAGTCCGGCCGAGCCACCCCGATCGTGCCGCCTGGATGGCCCACATCCGCTGGCAGTACGACTACCTGCGGCGCCGGACCGGATGGTGGGACGACGACTTCGTGCCGTACCTGAACCTGATGACGGGTACCGAGATCTTTGCCGAGGCCTTCGGGTGCGTCGTCCACCGGCCCGCGGACGACATGCCGTTCGCGCTTGCGTGCGTCTCGACCCCGGCGCAGGCGGCGAAGCTCAGGGTGCCCGAGTTGTCGACGTCCACGGCGGCCCGGATCTTCGACATGGCGGACGAACTGCGCCGGGAGTTCGGGACGGAGCCGCTCCTGCGGCTCGCCGATCTCCAGAGCCCCATGGACGTCACGTCCCTGATCTGGGACAAGAACACGCTCTACGGCGCCATGCTCGAGACGCCGGAGGCGGTCAAGGAGCTCTCGGGCAAGGTGAAGCGGTTCATGACCGCCTTCCTCGACGAGTGGTTCCGGCGGTACGGGACCACGGTCGTCGCGCACTACCCGGACTACGTCATGGAACGGTGCGTGTCGTTCTCCGTGGACGAGGTCGGGGCGGTCTCGCCGGCCATGTTCGACGAGTTCTTCGCGGACGAGTTGAACGAGCTCTCGGACCGGTACGGCGGGCTGGGCGTCCACTGCTGCGCGAACGCGAAGCACCAGTGGGGGAAGTTCCGGCGCTTAAGGGGCCTGCGGTTCGTGAACATCGGGGTGTGGTCGGACATCCGCGAGGTCGCGGCCGCGTTCCCGTCCGTCCTGCACTGGCATAACTGGCGGCCGGAAGGGCCGGTCGAGACGTGGGGGGAGAAGCTGCCGCCGGACACGCGGATCGTGCTCGAGGTATGGGCTCCCGGTCGCGCCCAGGCCGCCGACCTCGCGGGCCGCCTCGCGGCCCTGCGGCAGGAGCTGTCCCCGGGGTTCTGAGTTACAGAAGCCGGAACGATGAGCCGGCGGGGACAAACCAGACGGGGATGTTCGGGAGGGTGCCCTCGAGCAGGCGGGCCAGGTATTCCATGCCCGCCTCTTCCGATGGTTCGTGGCCGAGGACGACGAGCGCGGCGCGGCGGCCCTGCCGGACCGCGTCGCGGACCCACTCGTAGGATTCCCACTCGTGGTCCTCGCCGCAGACGACGGCTTCGACGCCCGGGCGCCTGAGGTCCGCGATCAGGTTCCGCCCGCCGCCGAAGCCCGAATGATAGGCGACGCGGCGGGGGACCAGGCCGGGATCACCGACGACGCGAACGGCGCCGATGCCGAGCCGCCGCTTGGCTGACGCCACGATTCGGCGGACGGACCAGCGCGGGAAGGCGATGTAGCGTGATCCTGCGGGGTGCTGGAACCGGGTCCAGCCGAGCCGGTCGAGTTGGCCCTCGCGCACTCCGTCGGGCCGCCGGTCGTGCCAGGTGTCGTGCGTGCGGTAGACGGCGAGATGGTGGCGCTCGATGAACCGCCTCTTCCTGGCGTAGACGGGGTCGCCGCGGAGCCAGTTCGTCTCGTCGAGGTGGTTGTACCAGAGCGGTTCGTGGGTGACGATCATGTTCGCGCCGAGTCTGGCCGCCGTCTCGAGGACGGCCTGGGTCGGCATGAACGTGACGACGATCCCGCGGACGGGGTCGTTCGGCCGGCCGCACTTGAGGGTGTCCACGGTAACCTTGCGGGGGGCCACGCCCATTCCCGCGTTCATCGTCCGGATCACCTCGGCGATAGTCATGAATCTGCTCCTTTCGCGCGCGCTACCGCTGGATCAGGTCGAGCTCGGCGACGGAGGCGTACGGCTTGCCATTGACCTCGCTGAGCGCTACCAGTTTGAGCCAGCGGGCCCTGGCGGGGGCGGCGAAGCGGACATCCTGGCGGCCGTCGCGGTTCTCGAACCGGCCTTTCGCGACAGGGGTCCCCCAGGCCTTGCCGTCGGCGCTGACGTAGACCTCGTAGTCCGCGATCCGGCCGTTCTCGTTCCAGTGGCGGGCCGTGTAACGGACCCCATTGAACTCGACCGTCTTCCCGAGGTCGACGACGAGTTCGTGCGGGTGCGCGGGGGCATCCGGGCTCCAGCGAGAATGCCAGAAGCTGTGCGGGTCCCCGTCGACGGCCATATCCGGCTCGTTGCCGTCGGGCTGGAAGCTGTCGGCCGTGGCCTTCCACTCGCCCAGCCCGGCGGGATACGCGAAGAGGCCTTCGAGGGGAGGCGCTCCGGGTTCCTCCGCCTTCCACGGCGCGACCGTGCCGTCGGAGCCCGGCCCCGCGAGCGCCGGCAGGGGACGGCGCGGCGGGACCCGGCGGGCGAGGGAGGAGACGTCCTTCACCGGCTTCGAGAGGATGTTGAGGCAGTAGCCGAACCGCACCGGGTCCGACCACACGATGTACGGATCCATCGGACGCGGGCCGCACGAGGCCGAGCCCACCCCGAGCGTCTTCGCGGCGAGGACGAGGACGGTGGCCCGGCTGGGCGGCAGGTCGACCGAGTACGGAGGCGGTTCGAGAATCTCATCCGCGTAGGGAAGCGCGGACGCCTGCATCGGCTTGTCCGGCGAACTCGCGACGAGCCCCGCGCCCTTGGCGTCCGTCAGCGCCATCCAGGCGACGTCCTCGTGGTTCCCGCACTCCATCGGCTTCGCATACGGCGTGAGCTGGTCGGCCACCGACGACTCGTAGAATCCCACGTCGGACCCGCGCTGGCGATCCGCGTAGTTCTCCATAGGCCCCCGGCCGACGTACGCGACCCGGCTCAGCCGCTTGTCGAAGCTCATGCGGATGCCGACCCGGGCGAGCGCGATCCGGCGGCCCCGCGGCGAGACGGCGTGGTCCGCGACGATGGTGCCGTCGCCGTAGACGGTGTAGACGGCGGCGTGGTTCACGCCCCAGTTCCGCTTCCCCTCGCCGAACGTCGAGAGCTCGATTCGGACGGACGCGGGGGTGAGGCGCACGGCGCGCGACGAAAGCGTCCGCCACGCGAGCGCCCTCAGCCCGTACCGCTTCCACCCCTCGTCGGCCCAGTCGTCGTCGTTCCGGTGCGGCGCGCGCCAGAGGTGCAGCCGCGGCCCGCCGTTCTCGACGAGAAGGTTCGCGCCCCCGGCGGCCAGCCGGGTGATCGTGCCCGCGGCCCGGTCCACGACCAGCTCGAAGCCGCTGCCGGTCACGATGATCCAGTTCGGATCCACGGAGAGCTCGACGGGCTTCATCCCGGCGGGGTTGATCGCGGGGGCGGGAAGCGCGGCCGGCAGGGGGAACTGGGCTGCCGCCAGCTCGAGCCCCTTCGGGCCCCAGGGCCGGTCCTCGGCGAGCGCGAAAGAGACGCGGAGGAAATACTCCACGCCCGGCTTCGCCTTGAACTTCTTCAGCGGCAGGGCCACTACGGCTTCCTGGCCGGGGCCGAGCGCGGGCACGGCCAGCTTGCCCTGGTCCACTACCACCCCGTCGCCCGCGACCTCCCACGATCCGCGGAACGCCGACAGGTCGATGAACTGGTACTTGTTCCGGAGCCGGATCCTGCCCGACGCCGCGTCCACGGCCTCGATCCCGATCCACTGGTACGCGCGCTTCATCTCGGGGTAGTGCGGCTTCGGCGTCCGGTCGTGCCAGACCACGCCCTTGTGGATGAAGTACCAGTCATTCGGCACTTCCCCGAACCCGCCCCCGTACGCCAGGTAGGGCCGGCCGGGCTGGCGCAGGTTCCAGAGGCCCTGGTCCTGCCACTCCCAGATCGCGCCGCCCATGATCGCCGGGTAGCGGTCGAAGACGTCGTTGTAGTCGCCGATCGAGCCCATGGAGTTGTTCATCGCATGGGCGTATTCGCACATGTAGTAGGGCTTCGTGAAAGAAGGGTCCTGGGCGATCCGGGCGACTTCGTCGGGGTGCGTGTACATCTGGCTGTCCACGTCGGCGGGGTTATCCTTGCCGATATCCCAGCTCTGGTAGTGGACCGGCCGGGTGGGGTCGAGCGCGCGGACGGCCTCGAGGGCCTTGACGAAGCTCGAGCCCCCGCCGTTCTCGTTGCCGAGCGACCACATTATCACGCTGGCGTGGTTCCGGAAGTTGACCGTGTTCGCCACGTTCCGGTCCACGATCGCGGACGTGAACCGGGGGTCGCGGTCGAGGACGCCGTACGTGCCGTGGCACTCGACGTTGGCCTCGGCGACCAGCCAGAGCCCGTATTCGTCGCAGAGCTCGTACCAGCGCGGGTCGTCCGAGTAGTGGCAGGTCCGGACGTGATTGCAGTTGCCCTGCTTGAGTACCTCGATATCCCGGATCATGCGCGCCTCGCTGATGACGTGGCCCGTGTCCGCCCAATGCTCGTGCCGGTTGGCGCCCTTGAGCTTGACGGGGACCCCGTTGACCGTGAAGATGCGGCCCTTGATCTCGACCTTGCGGAACCCGGTGCGGCAGGACAGGTACTCGTCCGCCTTCCGGCCGTCGCCGAGGGCGAGCACGGTCGTGTAGAGGACGGGGGTCTCGGCGGTCCACTTGGCGGGGGCGGTGACGGGCACCCGGAGGACGGCCTCATGCTTGCCGCCGGGCGCCAGCGCCGGGACCGGAAGCTCGGCGGCGGCGCCCGCGACCGGGCGTCCCTTCGGGTCGAGCAGGACGACCGAGAGCTTCCGCGCCGGCGAGGGCGAGTTCCCGGAGTTCTTGACCTTCGCGGTCACTTCGAGGACGGCGTCCCGGTAGCCGGCGTCGAGGTCGGTCCGGACGAAGAAGTCCCGGACATGGACGGCGGGCGCGGTCCAGAGCGTGACGTTCCGCGTGATGCCGGAGAGACGCCACTTGTCCTGGTCCTCGAGGTAGGACCCCGCGCAGTACCGCCAGACCTCGACCGCGATCGTGTTGCGGGCCCCGGGCTTCACATGGGCCGTCACGTCGAACTCGGCCGCGTTCTTGCTGTTGACACTGTAGCCGACGTAGGCGCCGTTGATCCAGAGGTAGAAGGCCGAGTCCACGCCGTCGAAGGCGAGGTAGATCCGGCGTCCGCTCCACGCGGCGGGGACGTCGAAGTCGCGCCGGTAGGAGCCCACGGGGTTCCGCTCCTCGTAGGCCGTGTACTCGCGCGGCGGCTCGGACATGACGTGCGGCGGATCGATCCGGAACGTATACCCGATGTTCTTGTAATACGGGGTCCCGTAGCCGTGGACCTGCCAGCAGGCGGGTACGGGCAGATCCGCCCAGCGGGCGACGTCGAATGCGGGCTTCCAGAAATCCGCGGGGCGCTGTTCGGGCCTGGCGACCCAGTGGAACTTCCAGACGCCGTTCAGGCTGCGGGCCCACGCGGAGGCGTGCCGATCGGCGGCGGCGGCCTCCTGGAGGGTCGGGTAGGGCATTGACGTGGCGTGCGCCTGGAGCTTGTTGACGCCAAGACATTGCGGGTCCTCGATCTCGGGCGGGATGGGGGCGGCACCGGCCGCCCAGGCGTGGACCGCGGTGGCCATCAGGAGGACCGGGGCCAGCACGTCGAAACGGCCGGGTGGGCGGATGACTGACGATCCATCGTCTGCACCTCCTGCTATGGTTCAGAATGCCCGAGAGGCATAATATAGCCTTTCCGGCCCGCCGCCTGCGCGGCGGGTCGCGGGTTTCAAGGAGGCGGAAGGAACATGACGGGGAAGACCATCGTGGTGACCGGAGCGAGCTCCGGGGTCGGCCAGGCGACGGCACGTGAGCTGGCGCTCTTGGGGGCGCGCGTCGTCATGATCAACCGGGGCGGGCCGAAGGCGGACGCCACCCTCAAGGAACTGCAAAAGGCGCTCGGGCCCGACCGGGTCGAGATGCTGACCGGGGACCTCTCCTCCCAGACTTCCGTCCGGGAGGTGGCGGCGAAGTTCCTGGAGTCGCACGACCGGCTGGACGTCCTGGTCAACAACGCCGGCATGATATTCCCGTCCCGCGAAGTCACGTTCGACGGTCTTGAGCGGACGTTCGCGTTGAACCACCTCGGGTACTTCCTCCTGACGGAACTCCTCCTCGACCTCCTCAAGAAGAGCGCGCCCGCCCGGATCGTGAACGTCGCGTCCGAGGCCCATCGCATGGTCAAGGGGATGAACTTCGACGACCTCCAGTCGGCGAAGTCGTACCACCCGTGGAACGCCTACGGGCAGTCGAAGCTGGCGAACATCCTGTTCACCCGGGAGCTGGCCCGGCGGCTCGAGGGGACCGGGGTCACGGCGAACAGCCTCCACCCCGGGTTCGTGAGTACCGGTTTCGGGCGAGACCTGACCGGGATGCACCGGTTCGTCCTGGGGCTCCTGCGGCCCTTCGCCATGATCTCGCCCCAGCAGGGCGCTCGCACGCCGGTCTATCTCGCCTCGTCGCCCCAGGTGGAGGGTCTGTCGGGGCGGTACTACATCAAGCGCCGGCCCGCCTCGCCGTCGCCGGCGGCGCGGGATGATGCGGCCGCGCGGCGCCTCTGGGAGGTCAGCGTCCAGCTCACCCGCCCGATCGTCTAGCCTCACGGGAGGTCAGCCCAGGTCGGCGATGACGGTGACGGTGCGGCCGGCGGGGGAGAGCGGGATCACGTTGCCGGCCGCGGGGGTCCCGTCCACGGTCAGCGAGGTCACGCCTTTGCAGACGCCTTTCGGGTTCCGGACCTCGATGCGGTACTCCGTGCCCCGGAACCGTCGGGCGACCGTGAAGCCCGGCCAGCCCTTCGGGATGCACGGGTCCACGACGAGCCCGTACCAGCCGGCCCGGATCCCGAGGATGCCCTCGGCGGCGGCTTTGAGGGTCCAGGCCGCCGTCCCCGTCAGCCACGAGTTCTTGGCCTCGCCGAAACACGGGGCGTCCGGTCCCGCGATCATCTGCGCGTAGGCGTAGGGCTCGCACCGGTAGGTCTCGATCGAGTCCTCCTTGGCCGAGGGGCAGATGCTGAGGTAGTACTCGAGCGCGCGGTCGCCCTCGCCGAGCAGGCACCACCCCAGGTGGATCCAGGTGTTGTTGTGGCAGAAGACGCCCGCGTTCTCCTTGACCCCCGGCGGATAGCTCGTGATCTCGCCCAGCTCGAGGTGGTACTCGGAGTACGCGGGCTGCTGGAGGACGACGCCGTGCGGCGTGAAGAGCATCCGGTGGACGCTCTCGAGAGCACCGCGGGCGCGCCCGTTGTCCACCCCGGCTCCGCCGAGCACGCACCAGCCCTGGCTCTCGATGAAGATCTTCCCTTCGGCGCATTCCTTCGACCCGATGGGCCGGCCCTGGGAGTCGTAGGCGCGCCGGTACCATTCGCCGTCCCAGGCGGTATCCTCCACCACCGCGAGCATGGCGGCGCGGCGATCGTTCATCCGCGCCGCGTCGGCGTCGCGGCCGAGGAACGAGTAGAGATCCGCCATTTCGCGACTCGCGTGGAGGAAGAGCCCCGCGATCATGACGCTCTCCGCCTTGCCCCCGGAGATGTCCCCCGCGGTCTGGAAGCTCTCGTTGGGTTCCTTCGAGAAGCAGTTGAGGTTGAGGCAGTCGTTCCAGTCCGCGTGGCCGATGAGCGGGAGCCCGTGGGGGCCCCGGTGGGAGAGCGTGAATGCGATCGAGGTCTCGAGGTGATGAAGGAGCGAGTCCGTGCTCCCCGGCCGGTCCGCGTACCCGCATGGCGCGTCCAGGATCGAGGCGTCGCCGGTCTCGCGGACGTACGAGCACGTGGAGAGAATGAGCCAGAGGTGGTCGTCGTAGAACCCGCCCCCGACTTCGGCGTTGCCCTTCTTCGTGAGCGGCTGGTACTGGTGGAAGCAGGTGCCGTCGGCGAGCTGGGTGGCGGCGAGGTCCAGGATGCGCTGGCGGGCCCGGTCCGGGATCATGTGCACGAACCCGAGGAGGTCCTGGTTGCTGTCGCGGAATCCCATCCCGCGCCCGATCCCGGTCTCGAACAGGCTCGCCGACCGCGAGAGGTTGAAGGTGGCCATCACCTGGTACTGGTTCCAGGCGTTGACCATCCGGGCCAGGTGCTCGTTGGGGCACGCGACCTGGAATCCGTCGAGGAGCCCGGTCCAGAAACCGTTGAGCCTCCCGAAGGCCTCGTCCACGGCGCCGGGCTTCGCGTACTTCGCGACGAGCTCCCGGCCGAGCGTCTTGTTCATCACGAACGGCGCGTCGAACTTCGGCGTCTCGCCCTGATCGACATAGGCGAGGACGAACGCGAAGGTCTCCTCGGCCCCGGGGGCCAGGTCGAGCGCGATCTCGTGGGCGCCGACCGGATTCCATCCGAACGCGCGGCTGTTCGTGCAGTGCCCGTTGAAGGGGACCTTTGCCTCGTGGAGCCCCTCGTGGACCCCGACGAAGGCGTCGCGGCTCGTGTCGAATCCCGCGACCGGCTTCGTGCACCCGAAGAGCGTGTAGTGGTTGCGGCGCTCGCGATACTCGGTCTTGTGGAAGATCGCGGAGCCCTCGATCTCGACCTCGCCGATCGAGTACGTGCGCTGGTAGTTCGAGGCGTCGTTGAGCGCCTCGTAGAAGCAGAACTCCTGGAACGAGAACAGCCGTGGCGTCTTCCGCGCCCCGCTCCGGTTCCGGACGGTGACCCGCCAGACCTCGACCGTCTCGCCGGGCGGGATGAAGAACAGGCATTCGACCTCGAGGCCGCCTTTAGCTCCCGTGATCCGCGTGTAGCCCATCCCGTGGCGGCACTCGTAGGAGTCGAGGGCCGTCTTGACCGGCTTCCAGGCGGGGTTCCAGACGGCCCCGCCGTCGTTCACGTAGAGACAGCGGCCCCCGGTGTCCAACGGCACGTTGTTGTACCGGTACCGCGTCAGCCGCCGCAGGCGCGCGTCCTTCCAGAACGTGTAGCCGCCGCCCGTGTTGGTGCAGAGCCCGAAGAAGTCCTCCTGCCCGAGATAGTTGAGCCACGGCAGGGGGGTGTCGGGGCGCGTTATCACGTACTCGCGTTTCGCGTCGTCGAAGTGCCCGTAGGGGTTCATCGTGAATTCCTGCCCACAAGGGTATCATGGCGGGGATGGAGAGGATGACCGGACTGTACCTGGGCGTGGACGGGGGAGGCAGCAAGACCGCGGGCGTGCTCGCGGAGGCGTCGGGCCAGGTCCTGGCGAGGGTCCGGCTGGGCGGGTCCGCGATCCTGGCGCAGATGCCGCCGCGCTCGCGGGAGGCGCTCGCGGGGACCGTGCGCTCGCTCTGCCGGCAGGCCGGGGTGCGCCCGGGGGACATCACGCGGGCGGGGGTCGGGCTCAACGGCATCGACTTCGGGTGCGAGTTTCCGGGCCAGCTCCGGCAGGTTTCCGCCGCGCTCGGGATCCCGGCGCGCAGGATCATCCTCGTCAACGACGCGATCCCGGCGCTCTGGGGCGCGACCGACGAGCCCGCGGCGGCACTCATCCAGCACGGCTCCGGGTGGACGGCGGCGTGGCGGCGGCGACCCGGCGGCGAGCGCCTCTTCGACCACCTCGCGGCCGGGCATCCCTTCGACATCAGGTACGAGGTCCTGCCGCTCGTTTCCCGCATGCTCGACGGGCGGGCGGAGCGCACGGCGCTCGCCGACCGGGTGCTCGGGTATTTCCGGGTGCCGGCCCGCCGCTGGCCCGAGGCGGTCTTCCGCGGGGCCCTGCCGTGGTCCCGGCAGAAGCTCATCCCGACCCTGATCTGGCGGGCGTATCTGGCCGGAGACCGCGGAGCGCTATGGCTTGCCCGCCGCGCGGCCGCGGACTACGCGGCCGCGGCGTGCGCCATGATCCGGAAGACCGGTTCCCCGCGCGCGTTCGTCGGGCTCGGCGGGGGGGTCATCAACGGCGCACCGGAACGTTTCCGGCGGCTCGTTGCCCGGCTGGTTCACGAACGATTCCCGCGCGCGCCGGTGGGCCGTCCGGCGCGGCCGCCCGAGATCGGGGCGGCGGTGATGGCCATGTCTACCGGCCGCCCGGGGGTTCTCCGCCCGAGAGAGTGACCTCGATCTCGGCCGCCTCGGTGTCGAACGACTGCCCCGTCGCGGGATCCACGGGCACCACTCTGTAGATGTAGCGCCCGGGAGTCCCGGTCAGTGCGATCAAGGGCTCCGCGGCCGGCCGTTCCGTCACCATGCTCCAGCGCTGATCCGCGGCCGGCTTCCTGTAGACGAAGTACGCGGCCGCCCGGCCGGTCCAGCGGAGCACGGGGACTCCACTCTCCTGCGCGACCTCGAGGTTCCGGATCAGGGGAACGTGCCGGCTGACGAACCGGGCCGAGAGTTCGAACCGCTGGGATGAACCCAGGTCGCCGGAGGACACGCTCGCGTAGTCCACGCGGAAGGCGACGCCGGGGGCGATCGAGGCCGGGGTGCGAAGCCCCACCCCGAAGGTCGGGCCGGCCGTCTGGCCCGTTCTCCAGCCGCCGCGCAGGCTTACGAGGTCGAACGCCGTGAGTTCGAGCCCGGCGTTCGTTCCGAAGGGAGCGTCCCGGCCGAGCCCCAGGTCCGCGGCCGCGACCCCCTTGAGGTCCGACCCGAGGTCCCGCCGCAGGCTGGTGCCCAGCACCCAGCGCACGGGAAGAGGCCGGCCCGCCCCCGCGCCAGCGGCCTCGCCTGCGTTGTCCATGAGCACACCGGCCCGCAGTCCCTCGACCGGGAGGTCCGCGAGCGCGCCGAGCGAGATCCCGATTCCGGCGAGCGACCCCCGGCTCAACTGCTGGTTGACGAACTTGAGGCTCCCCCCGGCCATGACCTGCCGGAAGCCGAGGGCGGGCCGCAGGGACGTGCCCCAGCCGGCCGTCAGGTAGAGGTCGCGGGCCGTCGTGGACCCCGCCGGTGCGCCCGGGAGCGAGTCCGGGCGCTCGGGGAACCTCGGAAGATCTCCGTAGTCTAGTGTGGCGACCCCGATTGCCAGGGTGCCGAGCGCGCCGAAGGGTTGAGCGTACCCGAGCATCTCGTAGCTCGTGTCGACGAGGTACTGCGTGTGCAGCGCGCTGATCTCGGCCGCCGGGAGTCCCGCCAACCCGGCGGGGTTCCACTCGAGCGCGTTGAGATCGTCCGCGAGCCCGGTGAACGCGCAGCCCATGGCCGCGGGCCGCGCGCCCGTCGGAATCCCGAGTCCGGCGCCGGCCGAGGTGCCCGGCCCCCCCGCGGCGGCGGGCGCGGCCGCAACGGCGACTGCGACGAGGAATCCCTGGAGTCTAACGGGACACCTCGAACTTCCCCCTGCGGAGGCCCCCGGCCGGGGCCTTCATGACCCAGAAGTAGACGCCGGGCGCGACCCGGGAGCCGGAGTCGTTGCGCCCGTTCCAGATCGCGAGCCCGATGTGGTCGCCCTTGACCGTCCGGACGAGGTTGCCCGAGGTCGTGTAGATGCCCACCTCGGTGAACGCCGGCATGCGCCGGAACTTGAGGCCTCCCATGAGCGCGGCGTCCGGGTCGAATGGCGTCGGGTAGACGATCGCGTCCCGGAGCGACCCCGCGGACTCCGCGATGGACACGGGATTCGCCGTGGCCTCCGGCGTCGTGATCCCGGCCGCGACGGCGGTGTCGCGGAAGGTGACGATTCCGCCCCGGGTGGACCGGAACATCCACGAGAATGACGCCGACTCGCCGGGGCCCAGAGCCGCCACCGGGGCGGGCACGGGGCCCGTCAGTCTGACCACGGCGCCATCCCCGTCCACGGCCAGCGGGCCGGGGCCGGCGCCCGCGAGGACGAACCGTCCGGTGTTGCTCACGGTCATGACGAGCGAGATCTCGCGGTCGAGCTCGACGTCGGCCGGGGAGGCGACGAAGGACACGACGACGTAGCGCGGCGAGCCGATGGAGAGCGTCGAGGCCGCCGTCCCCGTCACGGTGCGCAGCGAGTTGGCGTCCGTGCCGTTGATGACCGCGGTACCAGTGGCGGCGCCCTCGGCGCCCGCCGTCAGCGTCCAGGTCCAGGTCACGGTCTGGCCCGAGTTCAGCCCGACGGGGACGGGCGGCGGCGAGGCGGTGACGGTCACGCCGCCGAGCCCGGAGAACGCGGGCACCGGCGGCAGGACCCCGAGGGCGGCAGCCTGCCCGGTGTTGGTGACGGTCAGCGTCACCAGTAGCGAGGCGCCCGTGTCTACCCGGCCTGGCAGGAACACGAGGGCGGCCGAGAAGGCGGCACCGGCCTGGATCGTGCCGGCCTGGTTCGTGCTCGTGAAGACCCGGGCGAGGCTGTTCGCGTCGTACCCGCCGGCCGAAAGGCTGAACGTGATCGGGCCCGCGCCGACGGGCGACCACGTCCACGCGAAGGTGGCGCAGGTCCCGCCCGGGATCGTGAGGGGGCCCGAAGGGGCCGGGCCCGTCACGGGGGTCACGCGGGACGGGTCCGATAGCGCGACGCCGGGCGCGACGAGCGTGGCTGCCGCCTCGCCCGTGTTCGAGACCGTGAGCCAGACGGTCGTGTATTGCCCGGTCGAGACGACGGCCGGCGAGATCGCGGAGGAGGCGGCGAGGGCGGCGGGGGCCTGGATCAGCTCCGTCGTCGTGACGACGGGACCGGTGGAGACCGTGAGCCCGGAGCCGGCATCCGTCCCCGTCACCGTCGCCGTGAGCCAGACGTTGCCGGGGAGGGTCCCCGTGAACGTCCACGTGAAGACGGCGCCGGTCGCCGCCGCGAGGACGAGCGGCGGGGCGGGGAGGGGGCCCGAGGCGAGCACGGCGCCGCCGGGCCCGCCCGCAGTGAAGGTGCCCGGCGTCACCCCGAGCGCCGTGGCCTCCCCCGTGTTCGTGACCGTCATGACGACGAGGAAGGACTGCCCCGCGCTCCGGGGCGTTGGCCCGGCCTGGAGCGCGGCGAGGAGCCTGGCCGGGGTCGTGATCGAGGTGCCGGCCTGGCCCGTGCCCTGGACGGCGGGACCGCTGCACGAGACGCCGGAGGCCGTCAGGGAGAATGTCGCGATTCCGGAGCCGGAGGCGGAGAAGGTCCAGACGAAGGTCTGCATCCCGCCCGCCGGGACCGGCACGGGGCCCGCCGGGACAGGCCCCGAGATCAGGGCGGCCCGCGCCGGGGGGGAGACCGCGGCGGCCCCCGAGACGAGAGCGGCCGTGTCGGTGCCCGTGTTCGTGACCGTGAGCACGACGCTGAACCAGGAGCCGGTCGAGGCCGCGGGCTGGACGGACGCCGCCCCGGCGAGGACGGGGGCGAGCGAGAAGGACGTCGTGTTGCCCGGCTGCGCCGTCGACGCGCAGCCGGCGCTCCCGGCGGCGAAGGGCGCGTTCGGGACGGCGCCGGGCAGGCACGAGCCCACCTGTCCCGTGATCGTGAAGGTCAGGACAGCCGCGGGCGTGAACGAGAGCGCGTTGTGGGTCCAGGTAAAGAGCGTGCCCGACGCCGCCTGCGTGATTGCGGCCGCCGCCCACCCGCCCGGCTGGTCGCCCGCAGGGAGCGTGATCGCCGGGTTCAGGGTGTCCGTCACGGTCAGGCTCGTCAGCGTGGCGACGCCCGTGTTCGCGACCACGATTCGGTAGGTGACGGGGCCGCCGGCGGTCGGGGAGGCCGGCGACCGGGTGTGGGTCACCGTGAGTCCCGCGGTCAGGGGCGCGACGGGACCCGCCACCCCGTTCGTGAAGCCGCGGTCCCCGGCGCAGACCGAGCCCGCCTCGACCCAGGCCGTGTTCGTGATCGCGCCGGGGGTGCACGTCACGCCCAGAAGCCCCGTGACCGTGAACGTGAAGCTCTGGCCGGGCGCGAGCCCGCCCGGGATCGTGGTCGCGGACCAGACGTATCGGGTGCCGGACGGGGCCACCCCCGTGATCGCGGGTGCGCCCATGGACGCGGGCTGATCCGCGGCCTGGGCGATGAGGTCCGCCGGCACCGTGTCGGTCACGGTGAGGTCCGTGATCGTGGCGGCCCCGGTGTTGGTCACCCGGATCGCGTAGGCAACGGGGGTGCCCGTCGGCAGGAACGTGCCGGACGCCGGGACCTGGGTGAGCGTCCTGGCCACGCTCAGGGACGCGGGCGAGACCACGGAGCCCACCGGGGGGACGTTGGCCGCGAACCCGGGAATCTCGGCGCAGTTGGTGGCGTCCCGCGCAGCGACGTAGGCCGTGTTGGAAACCGGCGTGGCCGCGCATACGAAGCCCATCCGGCCGTCGATCGTGATCGTCGCCACGCCCGCGGGTCCCGGAACCGCGGGCGCCAGGCCCAGCCCCGCCGCCTCCCACACGTACCGCGTGCCGGTGCCGGCCACGCTCGTCACCGCCGGCGCCGGGAAGCCGGGCTCGGTCGTGACCACGTCCTGCACCAGCGGGGAGACCGTGTCCACGATCGTGAGCGAGTCGATCACGACCTCGCCCGTGTTCGTGACCTGGATCTGGTACTGCACCGGGGAGCCGATGCCCTGCCCGCCGGTCTGCGTCTTGAGCGCCGCGAACGACATCGTGGGCATGCTCAGGATGAAGCCCGTGACGTTGGACGCCTCGGTCGTGGCCGGCACGCAGTCGGACTCCGCAGTCACGTAAGCCGTGTTGGAAACCGCCGTCTGCAAGCAGACCGAGCCCACGGTGCCGTCGAGTTCGAAGGTGACACTGGCGCCCGGATTGAACGTCCCCACGCTGATCCAGCTGTAGATCGTGCCGGACGCGGCCTGGACCACCGGCTGCGCCGCGAACCCGCCCGGGGTCACCTGCGTCACTGCCCCGACCACCGCCGAGAGCGTGTCCACGACGACGACGTTCAGAAGCGTCGCGTTCCCCGTGTTCGTCACCTGGATCGTGTAAGTGACCGCCGCGCCGGCCGCCGGCGACGGTGGGGTCTGCGTCTTCACGATCGACAGCCCGGGCACCGGCGGCAGGATCACGGAGCCGGCCGCGGGCGCGAGGGCCGACGACCGCGTACAGGACATCCACCCCGTCGCGTAAGCCGTGTTCGACAACTCCGTGGAGGCGCACACGAGCCCCGCCGCGCCGTCTATCCGGAACGTGAGCGTGTTCCCCGGCGCCAGCCCGAGCCCCGTCCCCGACCAGGCGTACCTCGTTCCCCCGGCGACCGACGCGACGACGGGAGCCGCCCAGCCGCCGGGTTCCGTGGTGACGGCGTTCGCGACGACGGGCGAGACCGTGTCCACGACGATGAGATCGTCGATAGGGGTGCCACCCGTGTTCGTGACGTCAATCTGGTAAGAGACCGGCTCCCCGATCCCCGTCCCGCCCGTCTGCGTGTTCACGCACGAGATCGAGAACGAGATCCCGGCCACAAGGAATCCCTCGACGTTCGAGGCCGCCTCGGAGGCGCCGCAGGCCGCCGTGCCGAAGGCGTATCCGGTGTTCGAGACCGGCGTGTCAGCGCAGACGTCCCCGACGATCCCATCGAGCTGGAAGGTCAGGCTCGTCCCCGGGAAGAACGGCCCCGTACTCTCCCAGCTGTAGATCGTCCCCGACGCGCCCTGCACGACCGGCGAGGCCGCGAAGCCCAATGGGGTCGTGAGCACGGCGCCCGTCACCTCCGGCGCGACCGTGTCCACCACGACCACGCTGTCGAGCGTGGCCGACCCCGTGTTCGTCACCTGCAACTGGTATTGCACGGGGTTGCCCGGCGTCCCCGGCGTCTGCGTCTGCACCACCGACAAGGACGCCGCCGGCGGCTCGAGCACGGCGCCCGAGACCCCCGAGAACATGTCCGTCCACCCCGCCGCGGCCGTAGCCGATGCATAGGCCGTGTTGGAGACCGCCGTCTGGGCACAGACGAACCCGACCGCCCCGTCGACCGTGAAGGTCAGCGTGCTCGCGGGGTTGAACGTCAGTCCCGTCGCCGCCCACTCGTATCGCGTGCCCGATGCCACCGACGTCACGGCCGGAGCGCTCCACCCGCCCGGTTCGGTCGTCGTCACGTTCTGGAGCACGGATGAGACCGTGTCCACGACGACCAGGTCCGTGATCACGTTCCCGCCCACGTTGGTCACCGCGATCTGGTATTGCACCGGCGCTCCGACCCCCTCGCCCCCGGTCGCCGTCTTGACCACCGTGATCGCGGGGGGCACCGAGTAGACGATGTCGTCCCAGATGGCCTGGTTCGCGCTGCCCCCGCCCCCCGACCAGTACGAAAGGATCAGCCGGTCCTGGGCGCCGGTCCCAATCGTCATCACGCTGCCGGAGTACGATGGCGTTCCGCTTCCGTCAATGTAGAGGTCTATCGTTCCGAAGGGAGACTGGACCATCCGGTACGTGTGCGCGACTCCCGGGGTGACGGTGCCGCCGGAGGACCAGTAACCGACCGAGTCGTCCACGTAGACGTTGCCGAACATGTCAACCCATACGCCCCAGTTCTCGGTCCAGTCGTCCACGTCGCACGCGTATATCCCCGAGTACTCGTCCGTCACCTGCAACTCCCAGGTCACGGTGCAGTAGCTGGACCACGGGACGAGCTGCCGGTACTCCGTGATCCCGCCCGGCACCCCCGAGAGGGAGAGGCTCTGCGCCCCGTTGAGGACAGTCGTGTTCTCGACGTCGAACGTCCCCGCCGTGTGGTTCATGGAGGAGAACCACCCGTTCTGGCCGTTCAAGTCGCCCAGCGACTCGGACTCGAAGTCGTCCACGAACGCGGCGGCCGGGGAGGCCGCGACCATGGCAAGGACGAGGACGAATGCGCGCCCCATTGGCCCTATCCTACTCCCTCTACGGCATCATGGGTTCATGATTTGGGAAGGGCTGAGCGACTAAAGGCCCGGCGGGCGCGGACGCTTGCCGCCGCGCCGGAAGCTCCAGGCCAGCAGTGGCGGCGTCATCATCGCGGTCACGAAGACCATGACAACGACGGCGGCGTAGGCGTCGGGCCCGACGATGGGCGCGCCGGCGATGATGAGGCCCGCGCCAAGGCTCACGACGATCAGGCTTACCTCGCCCCGGGGCATCATGCCGGCCGCGACCGCGAGCGGCTTCAGGCGTCGGTCGAATACCCCGGCCGCGCACGCGAGTTTTCCGAGGACGGCCGCCACGGTCAGTCCAAGTGCGAGTCCGGCCACGCCGGGCCGCGCCAGCGCGAAGATGTCGGTCCGCGTGCCCACGAGCACGAAGAAGACCGGGGCGAGGAACGACGAGATGGGCCGGATGAGGTGCTCCAGCGGGCGCTCGCCCCGGTCCAGGAAATCCTGGTAGTGGACCTTCTTGAGGATCAACCCGGCCGCGAACGCGCCGATGATCGGGGCCAACCCCGCGACCGAGGCCAGCCATGCGAGCGCGAAGCAGAATCCCAGACTCGAGGCCAGCAGGACCCCATGCACGGGAAGACGCGAGGCGAGGGCAAAGAACCCGGGCGATAGCGCGGACCCGATTACGAGGGAGCCGACCAGGAATGCCGCGGCCTTGGCCAAGATCATGCAGATGCCGGCGATCGTCAGGGTCCCGCCCCCGGCGGCGGCCGCGGCCGCGCCGGCGACGGTGGCGAGGAGCACGAGGCCGAGGACGTCGTCGAGGACGGCGGCGCCGAGGATGATCCGGGCCTCCGGCGTCCGGAGCAGGCCGCGATCCCGGAGGACCCGGACCGTGATCCCGATGCTCGTGGCCGTGAGGGCCACTCCGAGGAAGGCGTGCACGTACGGGCTGGCGGCCGGCAGAAGCAGGGACGCCGCGCCCCACCCCAAGGCGAACGTCGCGGCCGTGCCCAGGCCGGCCACGAGGAGGGCCGAGGGTCCGACGTGAAGCATCTCGGCCACCGTGGTCTCGAGCCCCGCCTCGAAGAGCAGGAGGATCACGCCGAGCTGTCCGAGGAACGCGATGAGCGGCGAGTCCGTGAGCGGTCCGGCGATCCAGGCGAACGCCGCGGTGCCGACGACGACCCCGGCCAGGATCTCGCCGAGCACGGGCGGCTGGCCCAGCCGGGCCGCGAGTCCGGCCCCCAGCTTCGCCGCCAGAAGGACCAGGGCGAGCTGGAGGAATATGGTGCCGGGATCGCCGGGGTTCATCACCGAGTAAGGATACATCATGGCGAGGGCAGGGGAGGCCTATCCGCCCGGGCGGGGCCTGGACTGTCTGCAGCCTGCGGAGGGGGTATCATGGGGCCATGCTCTGGGAAGAACTGACTGCGCCGCGGTTCCGGAAGGCCGTCCGGGAGTCCCGGGGCGTCTGCCTGGTCCCGATCGGGGTAATCGAGAAGCACGGCGAGCATCTGCCGCTGGGCACCGACCTCTACGAGGGCCGGCACGTGGCGATCGAGGCCGCGAAGCGGGAGCCCGTCGTCGTGTTCCCGCCGTACTTCTTCGGGCAGATTCACGAGGCCCGGCACCAGCCCGGCGCGATCGCGGTCGGCGGGAGGCTGCTTCTGGACCTCCTCTTCGAGGTGTGCGCCGAGATTTCGCGCAACGGGATGAAGAAGATCATTCTCCTGAACGCGCACGGGGGTAACAACGATTTCCTCGGGTTCTTCGCCCAGCTCGCGCTCGAGCGGGAGCTCGATTACTCCCTGTACCTGCCGGGGCTGGGCGGGCGGATGACCGAAGCCGAGCGGAAGCTCTTCACCGACAAGTACGACGGCCACGCGGGCGAGGGCGAGACGGGCATGATGCTCGTGATCCGGCCCAATCTCGTCAAGCTCGGCGCCGACATCCCGTCGCGGGGCCGGCCGAAGCGGGGCCTCAAGCACCTGCACGGGGCGACGAACGGATTCTGGTGGTACTCGCTGCACCCCGACCACTACGCGGGGACTGCCACGCTGGGCACCCCCGCCAAGGGCCGGGTCATGATCGAGAGCTGGGTGCGCGACGTGGCCCGGCTCATCCGGTCCGTCAAGGGGGACAAGATCGTCCCGCGGCTCGCGCGCGAGTTCCACCGGAGGGCCCGCAATCCGGTCTGAATGCGAAACTCCCGGCGTCTCCGCCGCCGTGTGAGATGAGGCCGAGCCCGGCGGGTACCGCGTTGTACGGGGGAGCATTGGTCCTCCTCGCGACCGGGACCGTCCTCGGTGGCGCGCTGGCGGGGTCGCACGCGCTGTTCGGGTCGGACTACATGACGCTCAATTACCCGATCCTCGCGTGGGCCCAGCGGGCGTGGCGCGAGGCCGGGGAGCTGCCCCTCTGGCTTCCGCACCTATTCGGCGGGATGCCGCTGCTCGGCTCGATGAACTCGGGCCTCCTCTACCCGACGGAGCTGGCCGCGTGCCTGACGAATCTTCCGCCGCACCGGTTCTACGCCTGGAACGCCTGGCTCCACGAGGGGATCGCGGGGGCGGGCGCCGCCTGGATGCTCGCTCGGGAGGGTTTCGCGCGCGGGCCCGCGCTCTGGGGCGGCGTCTGCTACGCGCTTGGCGGACTCGTCTTCACCCAGCTCGGGGTCGCCGACACGTTCACGCACCGGGCCGTCGCCTGGCTGCCGTGGCTCGTCGGCGGGATCCGCGGCGCGATCAGGAACGGGATCGGATCGTCGCGCCGGGACCTATTGCTCGCGGGAGGAGTTCTCGGCCTGCTGTGGCTCACGTGCGCGATCCAGATGATCGTGTTCGGGGCCTGCTTCCTCCTGGTCCTTCAGGCGTGCGAGCGTCCGGCGCACGCGGGCCGGTCGGCGGCGGTCTATGCGATCGTGGGAGCGATCGGCTGCCTGCTGGGGGCGGCCCTGCTCCTGCCCGCGTTCGACTACTACCGGTTCAGCGACCGGCCCGAGGCGACCGAGGCGTTCGCGAACCTGTGGGCCTGTCGTCCGTCCCGCCTCCTCGGGTTCTTCGTGCCCGGGTTGTGGGGACGGACGGCGGTGGGCGCGGTCTACTACGGTCCGCACGAGTCGGACAACACGACCGCGTACGCGGGCCTGCTGCCCCTCGCCTGGGCGGCCTGGGGGATCGTCACGGGCTGGCGCCGGCGGCTGCCGTGGCTCGTGGCGGGGACGTGTGCGTTCGTGCTCGCGTTCGGGAGCCAGACGCCCCTGGGGCACCTGATGCAGCAAGCCCCCGTCATCGGCTCGTTCCGCGGGTGGACGCGGTGGCTGCTGGCCGCCAACCTCGCGCTCGCCGTATTCGCGGCGGAGGGATGGGTCGCGTTCCTGGACCGCCGCCGGACCTGGATCGCGCCGGTCCTGCTCGGCGGGATCGCGTTGGCGGCCGTGACGGCGTGGGTGTTCCGGCCCGCGGTCACGGACGTCCTGCTCCGCACGTCGTGGGCGTCGGAGAGGATCGCGTCGGGCGACGTGAAGCGCGCCGAGGCGGAAGCCACGGTCCGGCGCGCGCTGGCGCGGGCGGCTATTGTCGCTCCCGCCTCGCTCGCGGTGGCTTCGGTGGCCTGCTGGCCGGGGGTGTCCGTCGCGGCGACCGGAGTCCTCGTGGGCGCCTGGACCGCGGTGGATCTCGTGCATGCCGCCCGGCCATTTCTCGAGTTGGGCCCGGCGTCACGGCGGGCCGTGTTCGATCCGGTCGGCGAGTTCCTGGACGCGCAGGACGGACTCTTCCGGGTGGCCTCGGAGGAGCCGGAGCCCCAGAAGAACCTGCGGATCGGCCGGGATGTCCACTACGTCTGGGGTTACCACGGCGTTCCGCCGCGCGCGCTCTACCGGTTCGGCGCGGCCCTGCGGCGGACTTCCTATCCGCGCGGGCTCCTCGCGATCCTGAACGTCAGGTACTACGTCCAGAAAGACCCGTTGGTGGCGGGCGACATGCGGCTGATCGGCGGAATGCGCGGGCCGGACGGCCGCCTCGTCTACGTGCACGAGTTTCGCGACCCCCTGCCCCGGCTCTTCTTCCCGGCCGGGACCCGGGTGGCGGCCGGCGAGGACGCGGCGCTGGAGGCCATGCTCGAGCCGGCGTGGGACTGGCGGACGGCCGTCGTCTTCGGCCGCGGCGCGCGCGAGGCCCGCTACGCGCCGGCCAGCGCCTCGCCGCTGATCCTGACGCCCAACGAGCGGAGGGCGGTCGTGACGGCGCGTGGGCCGGCGCTGGCGGTGCTCTCGACGGTCTGGTATCCCGGCTGGATCGCTTTCGTGGATGGGGTCCGCGTGCCCGTCGTGCGGACCGACGTCCTCCTCATGGGCGCCGAGGTGCCGGCCGGCCGGCACGAACTGCTCTTCCGGCGGGATCCCCGGCCGTTCCGGATCGGGTTGTGGCTGACCTGCCTGGCGGCGGCGGGGCTGGCCGTCCTCGGGTTTTCGGGTAGCCGCGGCTCCGGTCCCGGCGGGGGGAGTACGATGACAGGTGATGGGCGAGATTCCTGACGAGCCGGCCGCGCGCGGCGGCGGCACCGGGTGGCAATCCGAGGTCGAGGACCTGCGGGCGCTCCAGGCCATGCACCGGTACCAGCGCTGGAAGGCCGACCTCGTCCGGCCGTTCCTCGGCCCGCGCGTGATCGAGGTCGGGTGCGGCACGGGGTCCTTCCTGCGGCAGTTGCGCGGCCACGATCGCCTCATCGGGGTGGATCGGGACGCCGCGTGCGTGGAGGTGGCCCGGGTTGCGTTGTCCGGCCGCCCGGACGTCGAGGTCCGGCAGGTGGACGCGACCGGGGCCGGGTTCCTGCGGCTCGCGGACGAGCGGCCCTCCACGGTCGTGTTCATGAGCTCCCTGGAGGAGATCCGCGACGACCGACGGGCCATCCGGCAGGCGGCGGACATCCTGGCGCCCGCGGGGCGGATCGTCGTATTCGTGTCCGCGCTGCCCTGGCTGACCGGGACGCTGGACCGCACCTACGACCAGCGGCGTTACCGGGCCGGCGAGTTGCGGGAAATGCTGACGGCGGCCGGCTGCCGGATCGTCAAGGTCCGGTATGTGAACCTGCTGGGCGTGCTCGGCTGGCTGTGGGACAGCCGGATCCGGCGCCGCGACGCGGTGCCCGCCGCGGCTTACCGCCAGCGCGACCGGACGGTCCCGGTGGCGCGCCTGCTCGACGCGGTCACGGGTCCGCCCATCGGACGTTCCCTGCTCGCGGTCGGGGAGAAGACGGGGCCATAGACACGGACCGGGCGGCGGGTAGGGGGTTGATCCGGGCGGTCGAGGCGGCGGCGGCGCTCGCCTTGGCTCCGCTCCTCGCCCACGTCCTCTTTTCCTGGATCGGGTTCAATCCCACCGACGACGGGTTCGTTCTCGCGGGCGCCCGCCGGATTCTCGAGGGCCAGATCCCGCACCGGGACTTCATCTCGATCCGGCCCGCGGGGTCGTTTCTCCTGCACGCGCCCGAGGTCTGGCTCGGGGGAGAGCGGGTCATCCTTCTCTCCCGGGCCGTGTTCTGGTTCGAGATCGCGGCGGGGGCGTGGGGCTGGACGCTCCTGCTGGAGTGGGCGCGCGGCCGCCCGTTCGCGCCGGGGACGCGGCTCGCGGTCGCCGGGTACGGCTTCGCGCTGAATGCGCACATCTTCCCCGCGATGGCGTGGCACTCGGTGGACGCCGCCACACTCGCGGCGGCCGGGCTCGCGCTCGCGGCCCGGAGCGCGGGGTGGGGGAAGCTCGCGGGCTACGCGGTGCTGGGGCTCAGCCCCCTGTGCCGGCAGAACTTCCTCCCGATGGTCCCGCTGGGGGTACTCCTGCTAGGCGACCGGCGGCGGCCGTGGTGCTGGGCCGCGGCGTTCTTCCCTATCTCTATCTACGTCGCCGTGATATCGGCGCTGGGCGGGTGGCACGACCTCCGGGTCCAGCTCGGGGCCAGGGTGGACCTGCTGGAGCCCGGCGTCCTGGCGTTCGTCCGGCTGCGCGAGACCTGGGTCGGGCTGGCGGCCGGCGCCCTCGCGGCCGGGCTGGCGGGCTGGCGGCGCGACGGGGCGCTCCGGGCGGCCGCTTCCCGGCTGGGGGCGGTGGTGGCGGGGGCGATCGTGTTCGCGGGCGCGGCGTCGTTGTGGAACGGATCCCTCCAGGCCGGCACCGCCTTTTTCCTGTGGGGCGCCGCGCTCGGGGTCGCGGCGGCGGGGACCGTGAGCGGCCGGGTGCGGGCGGCCGGGCTCTGGCTCGCCCCGGCGGCGGGATGGTGCGGCGCGGTTTCGTTCGGCTACAACACCCCCGTCCTGCTCGCGGGTGCGCTGGCCGGCGTGCCCCTCGCGCTGGCGATTGCGGCGCTCGAGGACGCGCGTTCGCGGGCGGCCGGCTGGCTCGCGGTGCCGGCCGCCGTGCTGGCGCTCGGCGCCCTGGCCCATGCGCGGCCGCTTCACGTCTACCGCGACCTGCCGGCGGTGGCGCTGGGCGAGGACCTCGGGGCGGTCCTGCCGGGCGGACGCGGGATCCGGACGAACGCGAACACGGCCCGGTTCATGGCGTCGCTCGGCGAGGCGGTGTCCCGCTGCGGCAGCCGGCCCTACGCGGTCGTTCCGGACTGCGCCGCGTGGTGGGTCCGCGGCGCGAGCGTGAACCCCCTGCCCGGGGATTGGCTGTCGAACACCGAGATCTCGGAGCCCGATCTCTTCATCCGGGTGGTCAAGGCGCTGGAGGCGGGACGGGGCCGGCGCTACGTGATTCTCCAGAAGGTCCGCTCGGACTCGATCGCGTGGGAGCGCCGTCCCCTGCGCGACCTCGTCACCTACGCGATCGCGGACTACGTGCGGAAGGCCTTCCGGAAGACGGGGGAGACCGGGGACTTCGAGATCTACTACTGACCCGGGGCGGCGCCCAGCCGGGCGGCCTCCTCCCGCCGTCCTGCGCGCCAGAGCAGGCGAGCCAGCGCGACCCGGGTCGAGACGGAGTCGGGGAAGAGCGAGAGCAGGTAGCGGTAGTAGGCTTCGGCGTTGGCGGGGCGGCCGGCGGCCTCGTGCAGCCGGCCGGTTTCGAGCAACTGGTGGATGTTCAGAAGGCAGACCGTGCGGTCCGCGGGATACCGGTCGGTGCCGAGGACGAAGACGTGCGGCTCGCCGGTTACCGGATGGCGGAAGAAGTCCATGGTCGGTTTGAACCCCGCGCGGCGGGTTTCCTCCTCCGTCAGCGGGATCACGCGGCCGTCCCGCATCTCGCGCCAGATCAGGAACCGGAAGACCGGCCCGTCCTCGTATGAATAGTTCGAGGCCGTGAGCCGGAGCGGCGCCTCGCGGGCCTGGCGGGCGACGAACCGCGCCGCCTCGCAGCCCGAGAACTGAAAGGCCTGCCGGACGCCGGGATCCACGGCGTAGACGGCGTAGAGGTGCCAGCCCGTCCATGCCGCGTTGACGACGCCGGCCACGATGAGGGCCGCGAACGCGCGCCGGCCGAGACGCTGGGCGACGAGCCGGCCGCCGAGTCCGGCGAGCAGGGCGATGGGCGCCAGCGCGCCGATCCCGCGCGAGAGGTGGAGCTCGCCGGGGGCCATCTCGGGCAGGAGCATGACCGGGAGCATAAGCCCCACGGCGAGACGGGTCGGGGCCGGAAGCTCCCGGAGCAGGAAGAGCGCGGCCAGCCCGGCGAGGAGCAGGAGCCGTTCGGGGATCGAGAGCCGGGCCGCGCCGGCGGGGTGGTTCGTCCACTGGCGCATCTGCGCATCCACGGAGACGAACAGGTTTGCGATCGGGACCAGATGCCCGGGGCCGGGGAGGCTCCGGGCGGCGCCGCCGAGCTGGACGGTCCGGGCGAGCTGGGCCCGCCCCTGGAGTCCGAGCGCGATCGGCGCGAGCCCGGCGACCAGCCCGAGAGCGAACGCGAGCGCGTACCCGGCGGAGCGGACGCGCGACCCGGGTGTCACGAAAACGGGCCCGAGGACGACGGGCGCGCCCCAAATGGCGAGCGCGAAGGCGCCGAGGTACTCGCAGGTCGCGAGACCGGCGACGAGCCCGGCGGCCGCGGCCGCGCGGGGCCGCCCCGCGAACCTCGGGGCCAGCAGGAGCCAGCCGACGAGGAGCCCTTCGGCTACGACCGGCACCCACGGGAAGCACTGGCGGCTGAACTGCACGTGCCAGAACGACCCGCAGAGGAAGAGGGCGGCGGCCCACGCGGCGGCCCGCCCGCAGATCGCCCGGACGACCATCCAAGCGAGGGGTGTGCTCAGGGCTCCGATCACGGCGGCCGGAAGCCGGGCGGCCGCCAGGTTGACGCCGAGTATCCGGGTCGAGATCGCGACCCAGACCGCCCACTGCGGGGTTGTCGGCGGGCGCCCCTGCTCGGGGATGGTCGGGAGCGACTCGCCCGACCACAGCGCGACCCCCTGGAGGCCCTGGAAGCCCTCGTCGATGACCATGCCCGGGGGAACCGTCTCGAGCCGGGGGAGCCGGAGGGCCAGCGCGGCGAGGGTGAGCGCGGCGAGCCATGCGGCGTCGCGGCGGCGTTCGGTCATGGGCGTTCCGTACTTCCGGCCGCGCGGCGGCTCACGGCAAGAACTACCTGTTGTTTACCGTGGTCACGGGCCAGTCGTCGGTGCGGAACGGGGAGGCGGGGAGCCCGATCCGGCCCCCGAGGTTGCACACCGGGTTCGGCCCCCACGCGTAGCGCACGGCGGCGGGATGGGGGACCTCCGGCGACTCGACGACGACGGTGTCCCCGTCGATCCGGGCCGCGGCCTTCACGAATTTGCGGTCGTCGCCCGCGATGCCGAACCCCGCGATGTCGGTGCCGTCCCTGCTCATGAGCCCCGTCCCCACGTGCGAGAACCTGATCCGGATCCTCGCGCCCTCGATGAGCATCCCCGAGTACCGGGGGCCCGAATACTCGGCGTTCCGCTCGTAGGCGCGGACGAAGGCCGTGAGGGCCAGCCGCTCGCCGACCTCGCGCTTGCGCTTCGGGTGGATGTCCGCCGCGTCGCCGAGGTCGATCGCGCAGACGTAGTCGGCTCCGGCCAAGTCCCCGGCCGCGAACGCCTGCGCCTCGCGCAGTTCGGCCCAGTCGTTGTCCACCGGCGCGTCGTTGGGTGCCTGCCAGCCCGGCAACTGCACGATATAGAACGGGAAGTCGCCCTGGCCCCACGCCGCCCTCCATCCCCGGATCATGGCCGGGAGCAGGGACCGGTACTGCCAGGCGCGTCCCGCGTTCCCCTCGCCCTGGTACCAGAGCGCCCCGCGGATGGCGTAGGGAATCAGGGGCGCGAGTTCGCCGTTGAAGAGCCCCGACGGAACTTCAGGATACGCGAAGGGGACGTGTGTCGCGGTGACGATGAGCCCGGTGACCGCGCCCAGCGCGATCGGCTTCTGCGTGCCCCAGTCCGGCTGCTTCGTCTCCGTGAAGGTGAAGGTCACCTCCTGCCAATCCGCCTTCGCCCGGAACTCGGGCGTCTCGTGGAACGCCCAGTCCCAGACCTCGGGCTGCCGGAAGGACAGATGAAACCGGCCCTGGCCGCGCACCCGGAGCCGGATCGCGGCGAACCGCGAGAGGTCGGCGCCCCGGTCCGTTTCGCCGAGGGTCCTCATCTCGCTCACCGCGCTCGACATGCCAACGGTGCCCGTGAAGAGGCCGCGCCGGCCGCCCTTCGTCGTGACTTCGAACTTCGCCGCCGAGATTCCGGAGGCCCAGGGCGATTCCCACTTGCCGGGCAGCCCGGGTCCCGAGAACCGGTCGAGGGGGACGCGCTCGGAGCCGTCGGCGGGGATCAGGTCGATCCGGTCGATCTCGAGCTTGAACGGGAGCGTCGAGCGGGCGAGGTCCGGGTCCTGGCGGACACGTTCCTTCCACCGCGCCAGGATCGGCGCGCAAGACGGCTCTCCGGCCAGCGACTTCTGGTCGGTCCAGACCTCGGCGCACGTGCCGCCCCAGGCGGCCTGGATCACGCCGACGGGCACCTGCAGTTCCTGCCGGAGCTGGCGCGCGAAGTAGTAGGCGACGGCGGAGAACGAGCCGGCGCTCTCGGGGGTCGCGGCCCGCCACGCCACGGGGACGTCGCTCAGGGGCTGGGCGGACACGACATCGGGCATCCGGAGGAGGTGCAGGTTGGGGTCCTCGGCGGCCTTCGCCGCTTCCGCGCCGCCCTCGGAGGCGTTCACGGTCACTCCCATGTTCGACTGCCCCGAGCAGAGCCAGACCTCGCCCGCGAGAAGTCCGCGCGACGTGGCCGTCTCCCTGCCGGACTTGACCACGAGTTCGCCGACGACTCCGGAGGGGATCGGGGCGAAGACGACCTTCCACCGGCCGGAGGCGCCCGCCACGGCCTTCCTCTCCTGATCCAGGAGCCGGACGGTCACGCGCGCCCCGGGCTGCGCCCAGCCCCAGACCGGGAGGGGGAGTCCCTGCTGGAGCACGGCGCCGTCGCCGAACACGGCGGGGAGCTTCAGCGCCGCGGCGGGCGATTGGGAGGCCATCAGAAGCGCGGCGGCGAGGAGGGCGCGGTTGGCGTGCGACATGGCCCCATTATATAGAGCGTTTCCGGGCGCGGGCGTTCGCCGGGATCCGCGGGACTCATCGCAGGTACCGGGCGGCATTGCGCTGGTCGCCGAGCCGCGCGTACGCGTGGCCGACCATGGCGCGCGCGCTTCCGATGGCAGGCCAGGCGTCCATGATCCGCCGGAACGCGGCGAGCGACTCGACCTGCCGGCCGGCTCCCTCGAGCCGGAAGGCTTCGCCCCAGAGCGATTCGGCGCCGGGAAGGAACCACACGGATCGCGGCGGCCGGGCGAGCGGCCGGTCGAGGATCTCATATAGATGGAAGCCGCCGTTGAAATAGTCCTGGCCATCGCTCCGCCAGCGCAGGACGAGGCGGCCGCGGCACCAGTCGAGCCAGAGCGCGACCATGCGCGGGTTCCAGGCGAATCCCTCGTAGCGCACGGCGATCCAGTCCGCGCTCACGAAGTTGTAGAGCAGGAGCCGGCATCCGAGCTGGCGGATGCGGCGGTCGAGGTCGCCGGGGGTCCGCGACGCGTGGACGATGCTCCACACTGACGGGGTCTCGCCCGTGGTCCCGCCGTAGACGGCGCGAGCCGGCAGCGGATAGACCGGGAGTTCGGCCACCGCCAGCACCCGGCGCGTTTCCCCCAGCGCGCGGTAGGCGCCGGCGCGCGTGGTCAGGATCGCCGCCCACTGCTTCGCCGGAGGCTGGACGAGCTCGCGCATGGCCACGCGCGGGAACTGGGGGTCGGTCAGCGCGCGGATCGCGACGAGGACGGCGAGTCCGGTTCCCGCGACCACGCGGAGGGGAATGGATCGCCGGGCGATCTCGATGGACGCGAGGGCGAGGACGATCATTTCGGGGGCGAGCGCGAACCGGGGGACGTGGAACGTGGCCAGGATCGCGGCGATCCCGCCGAGGGCGACCCAGGCGGCGCGCCGGTGGCGGGACCAGACGAGGAGGAAGGGGAGGAGGGGCAGGAGGAGCCAGTGCTCGCGCGCGAGGTGGGCGACGAGGGCGCCGGGAAGGGAGAGCACGCGCATCGTCCCGGCGTCGCAGAGCGGGAGATGGAAGACGGCGTTGGCGGCGGCGTTCCGCGCGTCCCAGCCCAGCGTGGGGATGAGCTCCCAGCCGAGGCGGTACACGGGGTTGCCGGTGGCGAGCCACGAAAGGGCCGCCCACGGAATCACGGGGGCGGCGACCAGGCCGATTGCGTACACGCGGCGGCCGCGTGGCGGGGGGAATGCCAGCACCCAGAGCAGGCAGAGCGGCGCGACGACCGGCTTCGCCGCGATAGCGCAGCCCAGCAGGAGGGCGGCGGCCGGCCGGGGGCCGTCGAGCCAGGTGAGGGCGCCGGCGACGGCGAGCGCGGCCGCGGGGATGTCGCTCTTCCCCGAGGCCGAGAGGAACGGGACGCCGTGCGTCGAAAGGGCGAACAGCACGAGGAGCCACGGGGCCGCGGCGGCGGAGCGCCGCGCCGCGAATCCGGCGAAGACGAGCAGGGCCGCGGCCTGGCCCGCGATCGCGAACCACCGGGCGAGCCGGTCATCGCCGAGGGCGAAGGCGAGCGCGGGGACCAGGCCCGCGAGCGCGGGCAGGTGGAAGGCGTCGGGGACATGGTCGAGCAGGAGCCGGTGGGCCTCGAGGTACTGCCACGGGGCCCCGAGCTCGTACCATTGCGCGTCTATGTCGAACCGCAGCGATAGCAGTCCGGGCACCAGGGTCAGGCCCGCGGCGGCCGCGAGCGCGACGCCGGGCCATCCGGCGGCCCGGCACGCGGGCAGGGCGCCGGCCAGCAGGAGACTTCGGGACCAGCCCGCGCGGGACCCCGCGGCGAGGATCAGGGGCGCGGCGACGAGGATGCGGGGGAAGAAGATCCCGGTCGCGGCCAGGCCGAGGTACGCCATGCCGAGGGTGGAGGCGCCGAGCAGGACGCGGAGGCCGAGCCGGATTTCGGGGCGCGGCGCTCCGGCGCCGCGGCCCCGGGCGGCTAGCCCAAGCGGGGCCGCGCCCGCGCGGGCGGACAGCTCGGCGAGGAGGACGGAGAGGGCCGCCAGCAAACCCACGCCCTCGATCGTATCAACCGGCTTGGGTTGAGGCCCTCATCGTTAAGCGGTATGCTGACCGCCACAGGATGCCAGAAGAACGCGTGTGCTTCGGTCTCATCGGGGCCGGCGGGGTGGCGCAGGCCCTCCACCTCCCGCATCTCGCGCGCGCGTCCAACATCCGGCTCAAGATCGTCTGCGACCAGCGGGAGGAGCTCGTCCGCGAGGCGCAGGCGAAGTGGGGGATTCCGGCGGGAGTCACGAACGCCGCGGCCCTGTTCGCGGACCCCGAGGTGCAGGCGGTCGTGATCACGACCCGCGAGGACGCGCAGGCGTCGCTCACGATCCGGGCCCTCGAGGCCGGCAAGCACGTGTATGTCGAGAAGCCGCTGGCCGAGACCGAGGCGGCGTTCCTGGACGTCGTCCAGGCCCAGCAGAAGGCGCGACGCTTCGTCGCGGTCGGGTTCAACCGCCGGTTCGCGCCGGCGTACCGCAAGGCCCGCGAGATCCTGCGGGTCTGCGGCGGCGCGAAGAACATGCACTACCGCATCGCGGACCCCTACGTCCACGGCTGGGGCCGCGGGTACCCGCCGGGGGTCCGCATGCTCCACGAGACCTGCCATGTCTTCGACGCCCTGCGCTGGTTCGCGGCCTCGGAGGCGGTCTCGGTCTACTGCGCGCAATCCCGGTCCGACGAGGAGTCGCTGACCATCCGGTTCGCGTCCGGGTGCGTGGCCTCGATCACGAGCTCCGGGTACGCGACCCCGGACGTGCCCAAGGAGCGGCTCGAGGTCTTCGCCGACGGCGGCGGCGTCACGATCGAGGAGTTCGTCCAGCTCCGGACCTTCGGCCGGCCCGAGTACAGCCCCGTCTACCGGTTCGCGGGCCACGCGCACCCGGACCAGGACGCCGGCCACGTGGCCGCGTTTCACGAGCGCGGCGAGGACGCGCTATACGCGGTCCGGCGCCGGGCGATGGAGGACCCGGACGCGGCCGTGCCGTACCTGAACTACCTCGTCGACAAGGGCTGGCTCGCCGCGCTCGAGCACTTCGCCGAATCCGTGGCCTCCGGCCGGTCCCCGGAGAACGCCACCGCGCTCGACGCCCTCCAGGCGCACCGGCTCGCCCGCGCGGCGATCAGGAGCAGGGATACCTGGGAGGTGGTGAAGCTCTAGGGGACGTCAGCGGAGTCCGAGCGCTTCGACGACCGCGGGGTCGGGGACGCCGTGGTCGTCTACGAGATCAAACCCCGAGTGCCAGGACCACATCGCCCAGCCGACGTCGTGCTTCTTGAGGATTGCGACCAGGTCCGCGATCCAGCGGGCGCGGTCGGCGGGCGGGGCATATGGTTTATGGACGCCGAACTCGCCGCAGTAGAGGGCGATCCGCTCATGCTTGGCCCAGTCGAAGAGGGGCTGAAGACGCTTCTCCAGCGCCGCAGCGTCGGCGGCCCGCGGCCAGTCCGTGAACGGCCAGCACTCCTCGTCCGTGCCCTTGGCCTTTGCCAGTTCCGTCTTCATCTGCTCCGGGTCGATCGGGTACCGGATCTCGCGGAGGGACGCCATGCCCGGCTCGCCCCAGTCCGCGCCCTGATGGGTGAAGACGAAGGGCTCGTAGAAGTGGAAGGTATAGAGGACATTAGGGATGCCGAGGTTGCCGAGCTGCATGAGTTCCTCGAAGCCCGCCCAGTCGGGGGCGGTGATGATCACCGTTCGGTGGGGGTCCAGCCGCCGGATCATCTGGATCTGCTCCGCCGTGAAGCTCCGCCACCAGTCCATCTTCCTGACGCGGGGCTCGTTCAGCAGCTCGAAGGCGATGAAGGTCTTCGAGCCCCGGTACCGGGTCGTCAGCCGCTTCCACAGCGCCGTGAACTTGCGCTTCTCGCGCGGGTCGAGCTCGAGCGGAGGGACCGGGATCTGGTGCAGGTCTAGGACGCACGCCAGCCCGGAGGTGCCGATGGCCTCCACGGCGCGGTCGAGGAGCCGGAAGCCGTCCTCCCGGAACGCGAAGGGCACCTGCTGGTCCTGGAGGAAGACCTGGCCGATGTTGAGCCGGACGTGCGTGAACCCGAGCTTCGCCGCCAGTTTGAACTCCGCGGGGTTGATGTCCTTCTCGATGGCCTTCATGTCGGCAGCCGTCCACGGCTCCCTGGGGTCGCGGTAGGGGTTGAAGAGGTGGTCCATGTTGATGCCCCGCGCGAGGGTCGCGGGGTCCACTTTCGCCCCCGCCCGGGCGTCAGCGGTCATCAGAAGGGCAGCCAGAAGCGTGGCAGGCGTGATCATGCATGTCGGCCTCACTGAGGTTCACGATACCATCTAAGATGAATCCCATGCCCGTCGCTCCGACCTCCAGCACGCCCGAGCGCGTCTCCAAACTTCTCGCGGCCAAGGGCCTGTGCTCCCGCCGCGAGGCCGCCGCGTTCATCAAGCGGGGGTGGGTGCTCCTCGACGGCCGGCCCGTCACCGAGACGGGGGCCAAGGCCTTTCCGGGCCAGGACATCCGGCTCGCGAAGCCGGCCGAACGCGAGCAGGAGCATACGGTCACGATCATCCTGAACAAGCCGCCGGGGTTCTCGGTCGGCGCGCCCGAGGCCGGGTACCCGGACGCGAACACGCTTATCCGACCCCCGAACCAGATGCGTCTGCCCGGCGAGCCCGGGCTCACGGGGGCGCACATCCGGGGGCTGGCCCCCGCGGGGCGGCTGGATCTCAGCACCCGCGGGCTCATGGTCTACACCCAGGACGGCCGGGTGGCGCGGCGGCTGCTCGGGCACGGCCCCGAGGCCGAGACGAAGCCGATCGAGAAGGAATCGCTCATCCGGGTGGAGGGAGGCCTCTCGCGGGGCGCGTTCAACCGGCTGCGGGCGGGGGTGGCCATGGACGGGCGCCTGGTGAAGCCCATGGTGCTGGAGTGGGTGAACGCGGACCAGATCCGGCTCGTGATCAACGAGACCGGGCACCGGCAGGTCTGGCGGCTCTTCGAGGCCGTCCGGGCCCACGTGACCGGGGTGAAGCGCGTGCGCATCGGTGGCGTCAAGCTCGGGGGCCTGCCTTCGGGCAAGTGGCGGTTCCTGCGGCACGGCGAGCACTTCTAGGCAGCGGGGGGCGCGGGTCCTGTCGGAGGTCTCGTCACCGTTCGCTCGCCATTGCGGCTGCGGCCAGAGCGAGCAGCCAACATTACTAATGCTAACGAGCGCCTGCCTGCGGGGGACCGCGAGCAGGCGCGGCCAGACGCGCTGTCGCAATTCCTCTGTCGCCGCCTGTTGGCTCGCGAAGCCGACTTCGACCTCCTCCTCCCGCGCCCCCCGCTCCGGTCCAGCCCGGACGGCTATAATGCCCTCGTGACCGAGACGCGGTCCCCCGCGAGGATCAGTTGAGCTGGGCCCCCGGCGATCCCGGCTCCTCGCCCGGCGCGCCCCTGATCGCGAACATCGCGAAGGTCATCGTCGGCAAGGACCGCGAGATCGGGCTGGTCGTGACGGCGCTCTTCTCGGGCGGCCACGTGCTCATGGAGGACGTCCCCGGCGTGGGGAAGACCGTCCTCGCGCGCGCGCTCGCGGCTTCGATCGGCTGCACGACGACCAGGATCCAGTTCACGCCCGACCTCCTGCCTTCGGACGTCACGGGGCTCTCGATCTACAACCAGAACACGCAGAAGTTCGAGTACAAGCCGGGGCCCATCTTCGCGAACGTCGTGCTGGCCGACGAGATCAACCGCGCGAATCCACGCACCCAGTCCTCGCTGCTCGAGGCGATGGCCGAGCGCCAGATCACGGTGGACGGCGTCACGCACAAGCTCGCGGAGCCGTTCATGGTCGTCGCCACGCAGAACCCGATCGAACAGCAGGGCACCTACCCCCTGCCCGAAGCCCAGCTCGACCGGTTCCTCATGCGGATCTCGCTCGGGTACCCGACGATGGCCGAGGAGGCCGAGATCGTCGAGCGGCAGGGGCTGGCCCATCCGCTGGACGCGCTCGCGTCCGTGATGACGGCCGCGGACGTGATCGCCGCGCAAGCGGCCGTGCGCCGGATCACGGTCAAGCAGCCGCTCACGCGGTACATGGCCGCGATCTGCGCGTCGACGCGCAACCACCCGGACCTCATGCTCGGGGCCTCGCCGCGCGCGACGCTCGGGCTCTACCGGGCCGCGCAGGCGAAGTCCCTGCTCGAGGGGCGCAACTTCGCGACGCCGGACGACGTGAAGGCGATCGCGATCCCCGTGATCGCGCACCGGCTCCTGCTGACCCACCAGGCGCGGTTCAGCAACCGGACGGCGGAGCAGGTGGTCCGCGACATCCTGAACCAGGTGCCCGTCCCGCAGGCATGAGCGTCCGGCGGCAAAAATGCTGATCACGCGGCGCGGCTGGATCGTCCTGGCCGGCGGCATCGTCGCGGCCGTCCTCGCGCACCGCACCGGCCAGCCCGTCCTGCTCGTGCTCGTCACCCTCAGCGCGGCGGCCCTGCTCGTGTCGGCCGTCGTGCTCCTCCGGCTCGGCGGAGGCATCGAGATGGACCGTCTCGTTCCGGCCGAGGTCTTCAAGGGCGATCCGATCCCCGTCAGGCTGCGGATCCGGAACGGCGGGTCACCCAAGAGCCTCTTCTTCCTCGTGGACGAGCCGAGGATCCGGGACGCCGTCGTGGCCACTGCGGTTCCCGTGGACAGCCTAAGAGCCGGAGAGCACAGGGAGTTCCGGTACGAGATCGCGTCCCCGCGGCGGGGGGTTCTGCGGTTCCGCGATGTCGCGGTCGAGTCGCAGGCGCCGTTCGGCCTGATCGTCTCGCGGCGGGTGCTGGAGGCGCCGGGCACGACCGTCATCCTGCCCAGGCCGGGCCGGATCTGGGACTGGGAATGCTCGGGCGGCCGGCGGCACTCGGGCGTCGGAGTGGAATCCCTGGACCGCAGCGGCGCGACGCAGGAGTTCTTCGCCGTCCGCGAGTACCGCCCCGAGGACCCGATGAAGCACATCCACTGGAAGCTCACGGCGAAGATGCGCGAGCCGATGGTGCGCGAGTTCCAGACGACCTCCTCCCTCGAGGTCGAAGTCGTCGTGAACGGAACGCGTAGCGACTACCCGGGCGCTTCGGGCATGGCGGCCCTCGACGCGGTCGCGGAGCTGGCGGCCACGGTGTCCGCGGAGCTGCTGCGCCGGGGGTTCTTCGTCCGCCTCTGGACCCTCGGCCGGAAGGTGCGGCCGACCCTTCAGGAGAGCGGGCCCGCGCACCTCAAGCGCCTGCTCGTCGAGCTGGCGGGCCTCGAGGCCACCCGGGACGAGGCTTTCGCGGACGCGCTGGCGGGCGTCGTCGGGTACTTCACCCCCCGCGCCGCCGTGATCTGCGTGACGCCCCACCTCGCCCTGCCCGAGCTGGCGCCCGCGGTCGCGGGGCTGCGCGAGCGCGCGTTCTTTCCCCAGCTCATGGTCGTCGAGCCGCCGCGGGACCGGCCGGGCGAGGGCCCGCGGTCGCCCGAGGAGGCCATCCTGTCCGCCATCGCGCGGTCGGGGGCACCCGGGTTCCGGTTCCGGAGCGACGACGACTTCTCGCTGGTCCGGATGTACGACCACGAGGCCCGCCGCGTCGGGTTCCGGGGCGTCGAGATGCCCGTTCCCGCCGGGATCGCCTGGACCCCCGAGCCGGGGGCCGCCGCGTGACTGCGGCCCTGCGCCTGCTCCTGGCGGCGCTCGCCTACGGGACCTCGGCGCTGGCGGCGGCAGTGACGCTCGCCGTGATCGAGCAGGGCACCTGGGGATGGCCCGTGGCGGCGTGGTTCGTGGCCGCGTACGCGCTCGTCTGGGGCTGGAGCCGGGGGGCCCCGAAGATCCCGGCATCCGTCCGTCGCGGGGTCGACGGCTGCGCGCTCGTGGGTCTGGTGTGGTTCCTCTACCGGGTCCTCGGCGGCGGGGGGGCGGATTTCGACTGGCGCGCGGCCGCCCCGGTCGTGCTCGTGTTCGCCCAGATGCTCCGGGCGCTCGTCGTGACCACGCCGGGGGAGGCGGAGAGCTTCCTCGCCACCGGTCTCGCGCTGGCGCTCTACTCCGCGACGCGTACGGGGTGGACGACTGGCGCGCTCTTCCTCGCCGCGTTCATGTGGATGTGGCTGGCGGCGATGACGCTGGTCCAGGTTCTCGCCGAGGGTGAGCGGAGGTCCCGCGGCGGCGGCATGGTGGCGTCCACGGCGAACCCGTGGCGCACCCTCCGGTCGGGGCTCTGGCTTTCCCTCGTCGTCGTGGCGCTGGGCATCGGGGGCTTCCTCGTCGTCCGCGGACCGGCGTCGGGGACCGGCGCGGGCGAGGGCGCCGCTACCGGCGGCTGGTCGGCGGCGGGCACCGGCGGGGCGAAGTACAGCCTCGAGATGACCTTCGCGTCGCAGGCGGGCCCGCACGCGCCCGTCCGCGAGCAGTACCGCATCAAGGCGCCGCTGTCGCTGTCGCGGTTCCGGCTCCAGGCGTTCGACACCTACTCGGCCGACGGCTGGCGGCTCTCGCGCGAGGCGGCTGTCGCCCTGCCCGAGGGGACGAAGGTAGCCGTGCAATACGGGCTGGGCCTGGGACTCCCATCGAGCGTCGAGGGCGTCGCGGTGGACCTCGAGATCGCGGCGACCGGCGCGGAGGGGGACGTCCTCCTGACCGCGGGCTGGCCGCTCGAGCTCGAGGGCGCGTTCCCGGGCCCCCTGCAGACCGATGAGGACGGCGGCGTGCGGTTGAGGTACCCGTTTCCCCCGGGATTCCGGTACCGGCTCCGGACATGGTGCCCCGACTGGGACCACCTGTCGCTGGCGGAGGCGCGGGCGGCGGGCGCGGACCGGGTGGGCGAGCGATACCTGGCCCTGCCCGCGACGCTACCGGCCCGGGTCGCCGCGCGAGCGGGCGAGTGGACCTCGGGCGCCGCGTCGCCCTGGGCCCGGGCGCTGAGTCTCGCTGCCGCGCTCCGGGCGGGCCCGGCGTACCGGCTCGAGCTCGCCACCCCGCCGTCCGGCGGGGCGGGGGTCGCAGACCCCGTGGACTGGTTCCTCTTCGGTGCTCCGGCCGGCAACTGCGTCGACTTCGCGAGCGCGTTCGCGGTGATGGCCCGCTCCATCGGCGTGCCCTCGCGACTGGTCGCCGGCTACCTCGCGCACCGCCGGGACGAGTCGACCGGGGAGTGGGTGGTCACGACGATGGATGCCCACGCGTGGTGCGAGATCGCGCTCGAGGGGATCGGGTGGGTGCCCGTGGACCCCACGCCGGCGGGCCGCGCCGGCGGGACCGCCGTGGGCGGGACGGCGACCCCGGCGCCCTCCGCCTCGAGCGTGCCCGCGGCCGGGGTCCCGGACGAGCCGGCCGGGCGCGCGCCGGTTCCCGCGGCGAAAATGCTGGCCGCGCTGGCGGCAGCCTGGCCCTGGCTGCTACTCGGGGGGGCGGCGTTCTGGCTCGCGCGCGGCTTCTGGCGGGCCGTCCGGGAACGCCTGCGATACGTCCGGCCGCGCCGGGCGGCGGGCGAAATCCAACGGGCGTTCCAGCGCGTGTGCGAGGCCGCCGGGAAGCGCGGACGGGAGCGGCGCGAGGCGCAGACGCCGGCGGAATACGCTAGAGCGCTCCGGGGGATCTTTCCCGGGCTGGCCGCCGACCTCGCGCGGCTGGCCGACCTGGCGACGGAGGCCGAGTTCTCGGGCCGGGCCCCGACCGCGCAGGTGCGGGCGGAGGCGAAGGCGCTCGGCCGGCGGCTGGTCGCCGCGCTGAGCAAGATCTAGCCCTTCTACTGGCCCTGAGCGACCGAAGGGAGTCGAAGGGTGGCGAAAAGCTAGAGGGGAGTGACGACGGCGGGGGCGACGGCCCCGGGCGGCGGCAGGGGGGTCCGGTCCGGCGCCGCCAGATACCGCATGATGACGCGGTCGACGACCGAGCCGCGGCGGAACACGGTCTTCTCCCCGATCTTGAACGCCAGCCCGCTCTTGAAGAGCGACCGGATCCACAGGCTGCCGGACAGCCGCTTCGCGTAGCGCTCGTTCCACAGCCGCGCGTGGACGCGGCCGATCTCCGTCGCGTCCGCGCTCCCGGTTTCGGCGACGCACCGGGCCAGCAGGGGCCCCGCGGCCAGCGCTCGGGAGAGGCCGTTGCCGATGAACGGGTCCGAAACGGCGGCCGCGTCACCCACGGCGACGGGGCCCGGGCCGATGCGCAGGTTATGGCGGAACGGGATGGGACCTATGCCCCGCCAGTCCTCGGTGCGCTCCAGTCCGTACAGGGCGTCGCGCAGCGACTTCGACCGCTCGACCACGTCGTCGATCTCGGCCTGCCACGGCCGCGTCTGGCCGCGCGCGTGCCAGGTCAGGCCGGCCACCGCCGTGAACGACTCGCCGCACGTCAGGACGCTCGCGTAGCCGCCTGGGAAGGCGTGCAGCGAGAGCGTGCCGGGGGCCCGGCGGTCGCCGGCGAACACGGCGCTCCACCCGAACCAGCCGCGACGCGGCTTCGCGGCCGCGTCGGCCGCGATCGTGTGGTAGCCGTCCGCGAGCACGACGAGCGTGAACCGCCGGCGGCTCGTGCGGTCCCGGGCGTCCCGGAGGCTCACGATCCAGCGGCTGCCGTCCGGGTGCACGGCCGAGGCCTTGGTGCCCATCTCTACCGTGACGCCCTCCGTGCGGGCCCGCTCCAGGAGCGTGTCCTCGAGGAGCTGGCGGGGCAGCGCGAGGCCGGCCACGCCGTCGCGCCGGATTTCGAACGCCAGCGGCTCGCCGCCGGGGAAGGTGAGGGCACCGTTCGTGACGTCCGCGGCCCCTCCGTCGCGCACCGCCTCGAGGACCCCGAGATGGCCGAGCTCGCCTACGGCTTCGGGACAGAGGAAGCAGGCGTTGATGCGGCCCTGCCAGTTCGTGCGCTGCTCTATGAGGGTGACATCGAGACCTGAACGTTTGAGGCCGATCGCGGCGCTGGCGCCGGCGGGGCCGCCGCCGACGACGACCGCGCTACGCGGCACGGGGTGCCGCCGGGGGACGGGAGCGAACCGGCCCGCTCATGCGCCCATAGAATCCACGTTTGCCCCGGGGGGGATCAATGGACCTATAATCCACGTGATGAAACTGAAGATGCCCATCCTCCTCGACACCGACATCGGGAACGACATCGACGACGCGGTCGCGCTGGCCTACCTGCTCCGCCAGCCGCGGTGCGAACTGGCGGGAGTGACCTGTGTCACCGGTGACGTCGGACAGCGTTGCGCGCTGACCGACGCCGTCTGCCGGGCCGCGGGCCGGACCGACATCCCCATTCACGCGGGCGCACGCGACGTGCTCCTGCACGGGCCGGGTCAGCCGACGGTGCCCCAGTACGAGGTGCTGCGGTCGCGGCCCCATCGCGCGGATTGGCCGGCGGGCACGGCCGTGGAGTTCCTCCGCAGGACGATCCGCGAGCGTCCGGGCGAGATCACGCTGCTCACGATCGGGCCGCTGACGAACATCGCCCTCCTCGGCGCGATCGATCCGGAGGTGCTGGTCCTGTTGAAGGAGATGGTGGCGATGGCCGGCGTCTTCTACCCGCACGAGTGCGACTCGGAGTGGAACTGCCGCGTGGACCCCGTGGCGACGGCCATGGTCCTGAAGACGACCGCGCGGTTGAAGGTCCCGGTCCGGCTGATCGGACTGGATGTCACGATGAAGTGCCGCCTCGGCCCCGACGAGGTGAAGCGGCGGTTCACCCCGTCGCCCCTGGACTTCGTGCTCGAGCTGGCGTCCGTGTGGTTCCGGGGCGCCAGGGAGATGACCTTCCACGATCCGCTGGCGGCCGCCGTGGTTTTCGAACCGGATCTCTGCGGGTACGAGTCCGGCCTGGTCACGGGCGATCCCGGACCCGGCGCCGCGGAGGGCCGCACGCCGTTCACGGCGGGCCCGGGGACGCACACGGTGGCGAAGACCGTGGACCCGGAGGGGTTCTTCAAGGAGTATTTCTCAGTCTTCGGCGTACAATAGCGGCGCGATGGCCACCGGCCGCCCCGAAAGCGTAGTCGTCGACACCGCGCAGAGCCCGCACGCGCGGGTCCGGCCCGTCCCGGTTTCCTCCGTCATGTTCGAGGACGCGTTCTGGGCGCCTCGGCTGGCCCTCAACCGGACGACGGTCATCCCGGCCCAGTGGCGGCACTGCGAGGAGACCGGCCGGGTCGACAACTTCCGTATCGCGTCCGGCCGCAAGCAGGGCGAATTCCGCGGGATCTTCTTCAACGATTCCGACGTCTACAAGTGGCTCGAGGCGGCGGCGTGGGCGCTGGCGTCCGGCCCCGATCCCGTGATCGAGGGTTTCGTCGCGACCGCGGCGGACGAGATCGCGGCGGCCCAACAGCCGGACGGCTATCTCAACACGTACTTCATGTCCGGCCGGGCGAAGGACCGGTGGACGAACCTCAAGGACATGCACGAGCTCTACTGCGCCGGGCACTTCATCCAGGCCGCGGTAGCGCACCACCGCGTGACCGGGTCCGAGCAGCTCCTCGACACCGGGCGCCGGCTCGGGGACTGCATCGACCGCGTCTTCGGCCCCGAGTCCTCGGGCAAACGTCACGGCACCTGCGGCCATCCCGAGATCGAGACCGCGCTCGTCGAGCTTCACCGGGCCACGGGCGAGCGCCGGTATCTCGACCTCGCGAAGTTCTTCGTGGACATCCGGGGGCGCGGCGTCGTGGGCGGGGGCGAATACCACCAGGATCACGCGCCGTTCCGGGATCTTTCGGCCGTGGTGGGGCACGCGGTGCGGTGCGGCTACCTGGTCACGGGCGCGGCGGATGTCGCGCTCGAGACCGGGGACCCGGGGATCCGGGCCGCGCTGGACCGGCTCTGGGAGAACATGACCACGCGACGCGCCTACGTGACGGGCGGCGTGGGGGCGCGGTACGAGGGCGAGGCGTTCGGCGGGGACTACGAGCTGCCCGACGACCGCGCCTACGCCGAGACCTGCGCCGCGATCTCGATGGTGATGTGGGCGTGGCGGATGCTCGCGCTGACGGGCGAGGCCGTGTACGCGGACCGCATGGAATGGACGCTCCTCAACGCCGTCCTGCCCGGCATCTCGCTGGACGGAACCGGCTACTTCTACCCCAACCCGCTCGAGAGCGACGGGACCTACCGGCGCGAGCCGTGGTTCGGGTGCGCGTGCTGTCCGCCCAACGTGGCCCGCGTGATTGCCTCGCTGCCCGGATACGCGTACGGCGTCTCGGACCGGGCGGCCTGGGTCCACCTGTACGCGGCCGGCCGCGCGACGCTGGAGATTCCGGGCGCGGGGCCGGTCGTGATCGTCCAGCGGACGGAGTACCCTTGGGACGGGGCGGTGCGGCTCGAGGTGTCGGGCGAGGGCGATTTCGAGCTGCGGCTCCGGATCCCGGGCTGGTGCGAGGGAGGCGCGGCCGTGTTCGTCAACGGGTCGCCATTGGGCGCCCCCGCGGTGCCCGGGAGTTACGCCGTTATCCGGCGGTCGTGGCGCCGGGGCGACGTCGTGACGCTCACGCTCTCGATGCCCGCGGTCCGGCTCGAAGCGCATCCGCATCTCGCGGGACATGAGACCAAAGTGGCGCTCGCGCGCGGACCTCTTGTCTACTGCGCGGAGGCCGCGGGCCCCGGGGACATCGACCCGCGGGACCTGGTCCTGCCGGACGGGGCGGCGATCGGCGCGCGCTTCGATCCCGGGCTGCTCGGCGGCGTGGCCGTGCTCGAGGCCGCGGCGCAGGCGGCCCGGCCGGACCCCGGATGGGGCGGGCGGCTCTACCGGCCCGTGCCCGGCGCGTCCGCGGCCGCCCGGGGCCCCGGACGGATGTGTGCGGTCCCGTACTTCGCCTGGGGCAACCGCGCGGCCGGGCGCATGCGCGTCTGGCTGAGGCGGGGCTGACCGGTGCCGCTCCACGTCGAAACCGGCTTCCCGATGGCGAACGCGACCGCGATCGGCGTGGGTGACCGCGACGGCCACCCCGAGGTCGCGTTCACGCCCGACCCCCACGGCGGGCCGGAGGCCCTCTGGTTCTACTTCCGGCTCGTGCGCGAGGGTCCCGAGCCGCGCGCCGGGGATCTCGTCCGCCTCGTCCTCAAGCATCCCGAGAACATGCTCGGCGGCGCGTGCCCGGAGAAGATCCGGCCGGTCGTGCGCGCGGCGGCCGGCGACTGGGAGCGCCTGCCGGAGGGGCGCCGCGAGGAGCTTCCCGACGGCCGGTTGCGCATGGTCTGGATGATCCCCGCGCCCGCGGACTCGCTCGAGGTGGCGGCCTGCTACCCGTACGGCCACCCGGACCTCGTCGACCTCGTTCGCGAGACTCGCTGGTACTGGCGTGTCGCCACGATCGGGGTCTCGCAGGGCGGCCGCGGAATCGTCAGGATCGCGAACGATCCCGGGACGCCGGGGAGCACGCGCCCGGGCTTCTACCTGGTCGCGCGCCAGCACTCGGGGGAGACGACGGGATCGTGGGTGCTCGACGGGTTTCTTCGATACGTGGCCGCCCATCCGGAGCGCGCGCCGCTCGTGTGGGCGGTGCCGTTCGCGAACATCGACGGGGTCGAGCAGGGCGACTACGGAAAGGACAACTTCCCGTACGACCTCAACCGGGCGTGGGGCGATCCGCCGATGCGGCACGAGACGGTCGTGATCCAGCGCGACCTCGCCCGCTGGAAGGCGCGGTGCCGGCCGGAGCTGGGACTCGACTTCCACTCGCCGGGGGCGTGCGAGGCCGAGGGCGTCTACGCCTTCCTTCCGGATCCCGGCAAGTTCCCGCTCGAGCACCGGGAGGCCGAGCGATGGACCGCGCTCCTGGCGGGGGCCCTCGTCCCCGAGTTCGCGGCGGCCCAGGTCGAGCAGGTGCCGTACTACACCTCCCGCTGGACCACGCCGGACTTCACGACGTACTGCTTCGACAAGCTCCAGGTGCCGGGGCTCACGGTCGAGACGCCCTACGCCCTGTGCAATACCACCGTCATGACCCGGGAGCTCTACCGGCAGGTGGGGTCCCGCATCGCGGCCGCCGTCTGCCGCGCCGTCGTCGCGGGCGGGGGCTGACGCCGTGCCTATCCCAAACGATTACGCGGAGCGCGTCTACGCCGGGGTGCTCGGCAAGATCATCGGGGTCTACCTCGGCCGGCCGATCGAGGGCTGGTCGTACCAGCGCATCGTCAAGGAGATCGGTGACGTCGCCTACTACGTGCACGGGAAGATCGGGGTCCCCCTGATCGTGACCGACGACGACATCTCGGGGACGTTCACGTTCCTGCGCGCCCTGCCCGACCACGGGAACCGGCGCGACATCACGGCGGAGCAGATCGGGAACACGTGGATGAACTACCTCATCGAGAACCGCACGATCCTGTGGTGGGGCGGGATGGGGAACTCGACCGAGCACACGGCGTACCTGCGGCTGAAGGCCGGGATCAAGGCCCCCGGGAGCGGGTCCATCGCGCTCAACGGGAAGGTCGTGGCGGAGCAGATCGGGGCCCAGATCTTCATCGACGGCTGGGCGATGGTGGCGCCGGGCGACCCGAAACTCGCGGCCGAGCTGGCGGCGAAGGCGGCCACCGTGTCGCACGACGGGGAAGCGAAGTACGGGGCCCAACTGCTTGCCGCCATGGAGGCGATGGCCTTCGTGGAGACCGACATCGAGAAACTCACGGACGCGGGCCTCGCCGTGATCCCGAAGGACTGCCTGATCGCGGCGCTCGTGGCGGACATCCGGGCGTGGAAGAAGAAGGAGCCGGACTGGCGCAAGACGCGCGACCACATCGAATCGGAATGGGGCTACGACAGGTACGCCGGCAACTGCCACATGATCCCGAATCACGCCCTCCTGCACCTCGCCTTTCAGTACTGCGACGGAGACTTCTCGAAGGCGTTGTTGATCGTGAACACGGCGGGGTGGGACACGGACTGCAACTCGGCCAACGTCGGGTGCCTCATGGGGATCCGGGGCGGGCTCGCGGGGCTGGAGGGGAAGCTCGATTGGCGCGGGCCGGTCGCCGACCGGATGTACCTGCCGACCGCGGACGGGGGCCGCGCGATCACCGATGCGCTGACCGAGGCGTATCACATCGTGAATGCCGGCCGCGCGCTGGCGGGTCAGGCGCCGGACGTCCCCAAGGGCGGTGCGCGGTTCCACTTCAGTCTCCCGGGGGCCGTCCAGGGCTGGCGTCCGATGGATCCGTCCGTGGACGAGGCCGCGGTCGAGAACGTCGCCCGGGCGGGGAGCCGGGGCCTGGCCATCCGGTTCAAGGGGCTGACCGGCGGGCAGGCGGCCCGGGTCGTGACCGACACCTTCATTCCCCCCGAGGCGTCGAAGATCGGCGGGTACGGCCTGATCGCGAGCCCGACCCTCTACCCGGGCCAGGTCGTGCGGGCGAAGCTCGACGCGGATGCATACAGCGGCGCGCCCGTGACGGCGAGGCTGTTCGTGCGCGCCTACGGGGCGAAGGACGAGCCGGTCATGGTCCATGGGCCGGATGTCATTCTGGCGCCGGGTGCTGAGGCGGAGACCGAATGGCGGGTGCCCGACCTCGCGGGCGCCCCCGTGTTCCAGGTCGGCCTCGAGCTCGCGGGGGCCGGCGCGGGAACGGTTCACCTCCTCTCGCTGGGCTGGGAGGGCGCTCCGGACGTCACGCTCGGCCGGCCGAAGGACGAGGGGAAGATGTGGCTGAAGGCCTGGGTGGACGGCGCCGACCACTTCGAGCGCGACTGGGTCCTCGACGTCCGGCTCATGCAGGACCACGGCCGGGGGCTCGTGAGCCAGGGCACGCGCGAGTGGTGCGACTACCGGGCGGGCGTCACGCTGGTGCCGCACCTCATGGACGCCTGCGGGCTTGCCGTCCGTGTCCAGGGGATGCGCCGGTACTACGCGCTTGTGCTCACCCGCGAGTCGAAGGTGCGTCTCGTCAAGATGCTCGACCACGAGCGGCTCCTCGCCGAGGCCCCGTGCCCGGTCGAGTTCGGCGGGACCTATGAGCTGGCGCTGGAGGCGAAGGGCGACCGGCTCCTGGCGTTTGTCGGCGGGGTCCAGGTCTTCGACGCCCGCGACCCCGAGCGCTCGTTCAACGGCGGGGGGGTCGGGCTGATCGTCGAGGTCGGCCGGCTCCACGCCGGCCCGGTCACCATCCGGCCGGCTTAGCTGCGGCGCTACGTCTGGCTAGCCAGCCCGCTTCCTGATCGACTCGGTTAGCACCTCGTAGATTTCGCGGCGAGGCCCGATGCCGCGGACCACGATCATGCCACGTTCCTCCCCGTAGACGATCCGGTACGGCTTGACGTGATAGGTCCGCAGTCCTGTGAGTTCCAACTCCAGCGCCTTGCCGTCTTCGGGATGCTCCCCGATGTGCCGAAGGGCGGCACGGATGCGCCGCTTGTGTTCGGGATGGAGTCCGGAGAGGTACGTCCGGACGTCGGCCGGGATATCAACCCTCCGACGCGCGTTCACTCCGGCAGGGCTTCCTCAATCGTGACGCCCCGCCCACCGCGGGCGTAGAACTTGCCGCTCCTCCTGATCTGGCGCATGAGTGCGGGATCGGACAGGATCTCGATGGTCTCTTTGAACGATTCATACTCCTCGATGTTGAGGATGATCGCGGCGGGCTTCCCGTTCTTCGTGACGACGATCTCATCTGCGCGATCCTGGACCCCGGAGACCAGCCGGGGGAGATGGGTCTTCACGTCGGTCAGCGACAGCGTCTTCGTCACAGGAACCTCCTTCTGACCAGAATTCTGGTCCGCGTGCCCATTCTAGAAGGGAGCGGTCAGCCCGTCAAGCGGTTGCGGGCAGTCATATCCCGGCGAGGCGGCGGGCCTGGGCGAAGGACTCGAGCTTCCCGAAGCCGCCGGGGCCGGAGACGTTCAGGGCCCCCGCCGCGTTGCCGAGCCGGAGGGCGTCGCGAAGATCGAAGCCCCGGAGGATCCCGGCGAGGAACCCGCCGTCGAAGCAGTCGCCGGCGCCGGTGGCGTCCACGACCTTGACCTTGAATGCGGGGAGCTCGACGGGAGAGCCGCCGCGTGGCAATGCGTAACACCCCTTCGACCCGCGCTTTAGGACCACGACCTTCCGTACCCCGGCGGCGAAGGCGCGCTCGGCAATCGTGCGCGGATCACGGGAGCCGAAGGTCTCGCCGGCCTCCTCGATGCTCGGGAGATAGTAGTCCACGAACGGGAGGCACATCTTCGCCAGCCGCCACCGGCGGCGCGGGTCCCAGCACGAGTCGAAGCTCGTGGTCAATCCGAGCTTCTTTGCCCGCGCCAGCAGGCGCCGCGCGGGTGGCCCGTCGAGCCGGGGGAGCAGGAAGAATCCGGAGAGGTGCAGAATCCGGTGCTTCTTCAGGAGTGAGTCCGGGAACATCCGGTCCGTGATCGCGCCGCTCGCGCCTTCGGTGTGCAGGAAGCTCCGCTCGCCGTCGGGGGTCACGAGCACGACCGTGGACGAGGACTGGAACCCGCCGACCACTTGCGCGCCCCCCAGGTCGACCCGGTTCTCGCGGAGGCGGCGGAGCAGGAACTCGCCGAACCCGTCCCGGCCCACGGCGGTGCCGATCGTGGGCTTCATTCCGAGCCGGGCGAGGGCGATGCCGGAGTTGACCGCGCACCCGCCGGTGAATAGCCCGATCGAGTCGATGAGCCCGAGCTTGCCCTTGCCCGGAATCGCGCGGATCGGCCGCGCGGTCACGTCCGCGACCGCGTTCCCGACGCACAGGACATCCCGGGTGGCGCCGCCGTGCATGTATTCCCGCATGGGCCTATGATAGCGGAAGATCATGAGCGTCCAGGGAGGGCTCGCATGAGTATTCGTTACCGGCTGAACCGCATGTTCTTCACCTCCGGCCGTTGCCTGACGGTCGCGGCCGACCACGGCATCCACGGGGACATGGAGATGCTCCGGGGGCTGGAGGAGATGAAGACCATCATCCCCTCGATCATTTCGGCCGGCGCCGACGCCATCCACCTTACGCCCGGGACGGCGCACATTCTCCAGGAGGTCGCGGGCCGGACGAAGCCCGCGCTCGTCCTGCGCGCGGACTCCACCAACGTCTACGGCCCCCGCCCCTCGACTCCGTACTGCCGGCTCATCGGCGACGCCGTGGATGAGGGCCTGCGGTTCGACGCGGCCTGCATCATCGTGAACCTCCTCGACCTGCCCGACCAGCCGGGGCTCAAGGCCGAGTGCATCGACAACATCAACAAGCTGCGGTCGGAGTGCGACCGGACCGCGATGCCGCTCATGGTGATGCCGCTGCCGATGAAGCTCGGGAGCGCGGGCGGGTACGTGGCCGACAACGCGCTCGACCGCCTCATCCCCCTCGCGCGGATGGCCGCCGAGCTGGGCGCCGACGTCATCGAGTCCGACCCGCCCGAGCACCTCTCCGATTTCCACAAGGTCGTGAAGGCGGCCGGGGTGCCCGTGCTCGCGCGCGGCGGCTCGAAGGTGCCCGACGACGAGCTCATGAAGCGGACGCAGGAGGTCGTCAAGCAGGGCGCATCGGGGATCGTCTACGGTCGCAACGTCATCCAGCACGCGGACCCGCGGAAGATGACCGTGGCCCTGCTGGCCCTCATCCACGCGAACGCCTCGCCCGAGCAGGCGCTCAAGATCCTGAAGGGCTGAAGGCCGCCGTGGCGCGTTCCGGAAAGGGCTGTCTCGCCGGCGCGTCCCGGCTCGACATCACCCCGACGCTCCCGTGCATGCTGTCGGGCTACGCGGCTCGCAACCATCCGCACGTCGCGGTCCACGATCCGCTTTCCGTCCGCGCGCTCTACGTCCGCGACCCCCGGGGCGGCGAGGCGGTCGTCGTCGTCTCCGACATCCTCTGGTACGGGCAGGACGCCGCGACCCGCGCCCGCGCCGAGATCACGGCCCAGCTCGGGCTGCCGGCTTCGCGGGTGCTCCTGGCCGGAACCCATACCCACTCGGCCCCGTCGCCGGGCGGCCGCGTCCTGCGCGTGTTCGAGAAGCAGGGCATTTCGTGCGGCAACCCCGAGTGGGTTTCCCTCCTCGTGGCCCGGTCGGTCGCCGCGGTCGCGATCGCGAAGCTGCGGGCGCGTCCGGCCGTCTTCCGCGTTGCGCGCGGCGCGTCCCAGATCGGGATCAACCGCCGGGAGCGGAAGCCGGACGGGCGGATCGTCCTCGGGAAGAACCCGCAAGGCCCGTGCGACCGCGAAATCGTGGGGCTGGCAATCGACGGGGTCGACCGCCAGCCCATCGCCCGTGTCGCGAACTTCGCGTGCCACGGCGTCGTGATGGGGCAGGAGAGCTACCGGGTCTCCGGCGACTGGCCGGGGCTTGCCGCGCGCGTGATCGAGGCGCGACACCGCGGCGCGCCCTTCCTCCTCATCCAGGGCCCCGCCGGGAACATCAATCCCCGGATCGGGCCGCAGAACTCGTTCCGCCCGGCCGTCGCGCTGGCGAACGAGTTCGCCCGGGATTTCCGCGCCGTCGAGCGGCGCTGGCGCGGGAGCCCGGCGGGCCGGGTGGCCGGACTGGAGCGGACGGTGGGCCTGCCGGCGAAGGGCGGCGGGAAGCTGCCCGTGGTCCTGCACCGGCTCGACCTCGGGCCGGTCCGGATCGTCTCATACCCGGGGGAGGCCTTTACCGAGACCGCGATGACGGTGAAGGCCGCGGCCGCCGGAGCGCGGCCGGTCATGGTCTCGACGGTCTCGGGATTCGGGGACCGGGGGTACGTGCCGGTCCGCGAGGTCTACACCGAGGGCGGGTACGAGGTGACGACGACGCCCTACGGCCCCGACGTCGAGGGCGTTCTCCGCGAAGCGCTGATCAGGCTGGCCACGGCCGCGTGACCGCGCTCGCCGCCCTGGTGCTCGCCGCCGGCGCGGCGCCGGCGCGCGAGGTCGGCCACGCGGACCTCCTCACGCGGTTCGCGGCCGTGCACGCCCGCATCGAGTCCATCGCGGCGCGGGTCGAGGTCCGGATGACCCACAGCGTGACCGGTAGAACCTCGGAGGTCCCGCCGCCCGAGCGGTACGTCTTCAAGGTCAAGGCGATCCGGGATCCGAACCCGGCGGAGCGGACTGAGGAGTCCTGGATCATCGAGGCGCAGGGCATCCGCCCGAAAACCCCGCCCCTGCGCTACGCGTCGCGGAACGTCTGGACCCGGTCGCAGAACGGGGCGTGGGCGAGAAACCCCGCCTACCGGGACGCGCTCGCGCTCAAGATGCTGGCGGTGGCGCGCGGCTGGGCGTTCCAGTACCTGGAGGACGTCCCCGAGCGCTGGCAGGAGCGGGCCAAGGTGAACATCCTCGACGGCGCTTATCGGTACGGCGGCATCCGGGCGTGGCGGCTCGAGGTCCTGCCGAAGTTCCGGGCCGTCCAGACGTCGTTGGCGTCCCGGTGGGAGGTCGTGATGTCGCACGACGGCCTGCCGCTCTACAGCCGGTCCACGGACCGCCAGGAGCGCGAGGTCACGGTGATAACGTCCCGGGACTGGCGGAAGGTGAACGGGTGCCCCATCTCCCACGCCTTCACGATCGTCGTCCGCCCCCCGCAGGAGCGCCGTCCCGACGCCCCCGATCCGGTGACGACCCTCGACTGCCGGCTTTCGGACGTGGCGGTGGTCCTGAAGTGAGGGACACTCTTTCGATCATGCGATTCTCGGGAGAATCGCAGAATTGAAAGTACGTCCCCAGCAACTACTCCTTCGGCGTGATCTTGGGGATGCCTTCGCCGGGGTCGAGGCCCCGGCGCTCGGCGATGACGATGCCGAGCATCTCGATCAGCAGGATCTCGAGCACGGGCATGTGCAGCTCGGCCACGCCCGGGAGATTCGGAAGCCGCCATACCTTCAGGCGCGGCCCCGGGGTCACGTCCCGGTTGGTCGCTAGAATGACCTTGCCGCCGATGGCGACGACGTCCTGGGTGATTCCGATCGTGAGGGCGTCGGTGACGCCCGCGGGGGCGAAAGCGATCAACTCGCCGCCACGCTTCATGCTGGGCACCAGCCCGTGGCGGAAGCCCGCGCCCGTGTGCCCCGCCGCCCGGATGTGGCAGAGCTCGCGCAGGATCAGGGTGCCCTGCTGGACGGTCGCCAGCGACGGTCCCCGGCCGACGAAGTCCACATGGGGCGGCTCGCAGAGGAAGTCCGCGAGCGGCTCGACGGTCGCGCGCCAGTCCCGGAAGAGGGCGGTCATCGCGTCCGGGATCGGCGCGAACGAGGCGAGGGCCCCCGCCAGGTCGAGGCCCCCGAGCCGGGAAGCCATGAGGATGGCCGCGGCGATCGTGTTGGTGTACGTCTTGTTCGTCGTGCTCGCCTCCGCCCCCGCGAGGAGCGGGAGGACGGCGGCCGCCGACTTCGCCAGCGAGCTCGCCTCGTCGTTCGTGATCGCGACGAAGGGGACCGTGCCCTTCCAGCCGTCGACGATGCACTTGACCTCCGGGCTCTCACCGGACTGCGAGACCAGGACGGGGAGGAAGGCGTCACGCGGGCGGTCGAGCCGGTAATACAGGTACTCGCCCGCGTCCACGGCGTGGGCGGGGAGGCCCCGGAGCGAGAGCATGTAGGCCGCCGGGAGCGAGGCGCACAGCGAGGAGCCCATGCCGATGAACATGACGCTCCGGGGGCCGCTCGCAAGCAGGGGGTCGAGGCGCCGGAGCGGGGAGTCGGGCCCCCCGTAGGCGGCCAGCAGCCGCCCGAGGGCCTCGGGCTGGGTCAGGGCTTCCCGTTCGAACGCGCTCATCTTCATGGCGTCCATTCTATCCGGAGAGTGCAGCATTGACACGTTGCAGGGGCAGGCGCGAAGATACGGTCCGTCTTTGACTCACGACACGCCGGCCGGCCGGCTCTGGGAGGACGAGCGATGCACGAGCTCCGCGTAGGGATGGTCGGGTACAAGTTCATGGGAAAGGCGCACTCCAACGCCTGGGTCCGCGCCAACCAGTTCTTCGATCCCGGGATCAAGGCGGTCATGCGCGCCGTGTGCGGCCGCGACGAGGGGGCGGCCCGCGCATTCGCCGAGAACTGGGGCTGGCAGACCGTCGAGACCGACTGGCGCCGGCTTGTCGCGCGCCCGGACATCGACGTCGTGGACATCGTGACGCCGAACAACCTGCATCCCGTGATCGCGATCGAGGCGGCGAAGCAGGGCAAGCACGTGCTCTGCGAGAAGCCCCTCGCCCGGAGCCTGGCGGAGGCGCGGAAGATGCTCGCGGCCGTACGGGCGGCGAAGGTCATGAGCATGGCGTGGCAGAACTACCGGCGCGTCCCCGCCGTCCAGCTCGCGCGCCAGCTCGTGGAGCAGGGCAAGCTCGGCCGGATCTTCCACGTCCGCGCCGTCTACCTCCAGTCGTGGATCATCGATCCTTCCGTGCCCCTCATCTGGCGGCTCGACGCCAAGGTTGCGGGGTCGGGGTCGCACGGCGACCTCAACGCGCACATCATCGACACGGCCCGGTTCATCACCGGCCTGGAGCCGGTCGAGGTCGCGGCCCACATGGAGACCTTCATCAAGGAGCGCCCGCTCGGCCGGATGACCGGCGGGCTGGCCACGGCCCGGGCGGGTGGCGGACGGAAGGGCAAGGTAACGGTGGACGACGCCGTTATCTCGCTGGCGAGGTTCTCGAACGGCGCGGTCGGCACCTTCGAGGCGACCCGGTTCGCGTCGGGGCACCACAACGCCCTCGGCATCGAGGTCAACGGGTCGAAGGGCGCGATCATGTTCGAGTTCGAGCGCATGAACGAGCTGAAGTATTTCAACTCGGCTGATCCGCCGAACGTCCAGGGATTCCGGACGATCCAGGCCACGGTGCCGGGCCAGCACGAGTACGTCTCGGCGTGGTGGCCTCCCGGCCACGTGATCGGCTACGAGCACCCGTTCGTTCACCAGTGCGTGGACTTCATGAAGGCGGTCAAGGCGGGCAAGCCGGCGCAGCCGGACTTCCTGGACTCGACCCGCAACCAGGCCGTCCTGGAAGCGATGTCGCTTTCCGCGAAACGCCACCGTTGGGTCAGCGTCCCGAAGATCAAGTAGAAGGAGGACATCATGGCGAGACCGGTTACTCTTTTCACGGGACAGTGGGCGGATCTGCCCCTCGAGGTGCTGGCGAAGAAGGCGAAGGGCTGGGGCTATGACGGCCTCGAGCTCGCGTGCTGGGGCGACCACATGGACGTCGAGAAGGCGGCGAAGGACAAGGCCTACGCGAAGGGCCGCCACGATCTGCTGAAAAAGAACGGGCTCAAGGTCTGGGCGATCTCGGCCCACCTCGCGGGTCAGATGGTCTGCGACCCCAACGACGCGCGCTCCGACGGGCTCGCGCCGAAGGCCCTCGCCGGCAAGCCCGAGGAGAAGCGGAAGTGGGCGATCGAGACCATGAAGACGACGGCGCGCGCCGCCGCCAACCTGGGGCTCAAGGTCGTCAACGGGTTCACGGGGTCGCCGATCTGGCACCTCCTCTACCAGTTCCCGCCGACCTCGGCGAAGATGATCGACGACGGATTCAAGCGGTTCGCCGATCTCTGGAATCCCATCCTCGATGTCTACAAGCAGGTGGGGGTGAAGTTCGCGCTCGAGGTGCACCCGACCGAGATCGCGTTCGACATCGTGACCGCCGAGCGGGCGCTCAAGGCCCTCCAGGGGCGGCCCGAGTTCGGGTTCAACTTCGATCCCTCGCACCTGCACTGGCAGCTCGTGGACCCCGTGGCGTTCATCCGGGAGTTCCCGGACCGGATCTTCCACGTACACATGAAGGATGCGGCGGTCACGCTGGACGGCCGGACCGGGATCCTGGGCAGCCATCTCGGGTTCGGGGACGCGCGGCGCGGTTGGGACTTCCGGAGCCTCGGCCACGGCGGGGTCAAGTTCGAGGAGATCATCCGGGCGCTGAACCACGCCGGCTACCAGGGGCCGCTCTCGGTCGAGTGGGAGGATTCGGGCATGGACCGCGAGCACGGCGCCCGCGAGGCCTGCGAGTTCGTGCGGAAGGTCGATTTCAAGCCCTCGGCCGTGTCTTTCGAGGCCGGATTCGAGAAATAACCGGGGGGCCATGAGCGTTACCACACCCAGGACCGCCGCCGGGTGACCGGGCGCGTCAGGTCCGAGGAGGCACACGATGGCATTCGAGGTACCGAAGCTCCCGTACGTGACCGACGCGCTCGAGCCGCACATGGACAAGGCGACGGTCGAGATCCACTGGGGCAAGCATCACCAGACCTACTGCACCAACCTCAACAAGGCGCTCGAGAGCGCGCCGGACCTGGCGAAGCTGCCGGTCGAGGAGCTGCTCCGGGACCTGACGAAGGTGCCCGAGGCCATCCGTACCGCCGTGAGAAACCACGGCGGGGGATACGCCAACCACAACTTCTGGTGGGCCGGCATGGCGCCGGGCCAGGGCGGCGCGCCGTCGGGGAAGATCGGGGACGCGATCAACGGCGCGTTCGGGTCGTTCGACAAGCTCAAGGAGCAGATGACGGCGAAGTCCGTCGGCCACTTCGGCAGCGGCTGGGGCTGGCTCGTTTCCAACAAGGGGAAGCTCGAGGTGATCTCGACGCCGAACCAGGACAGCCCGGTCTCGGCCGGGTTCGTGCCCCTGCTGGTCGTGGACGTCTGGGAGCACGCGTACTATCTCAAGTACCAGAACCGCCGGGCGGACTTCGTGGCCGCGTGGTGGAACCTGGTCAACTGGGACGAGGTGGCGAAGCGTCTTCCTTAGAAACCTTGGCCGGATGCCTTACAGCTCGAGACACTCACGGCACGCCGGGAACGTCTAACAGGTAACGTGATGACGAGCTGCCGGCCCCGGTTCCCTGGTGTGACGCGACGTCTGGCGTTGGTGCTGGCGATGGTGCCGGCGGCGGCGTGGGCGAAGACCGACGTCGCGATCCACGACGACATGGCGATCGGGATCAACCGCTACCTGACCAACGATCTCGACCTGGAGGTGGCGCCGGACCCCGGGTTCTCGGGCGATCTCAACTACGGCACGAACCGGTCGACGACCCCGGTTGCGGAATCGACGCACCAATTCGGCTTCGGGTTATGGGGGGCGTTCGGCCCCGTGGTCTCGGTGTCGGGGCGGTACTCGCACTACACGGGCGAGAGAGCTCCCGTCGTGAACGGGTTCGGGGACGTCGTCGGGGCCGCGGACGAGCGCATCGGGAACTCGACGCTGGGGCTGAAGCTCGGAATCAAGCTCGTGCACCCGGGCGAGGACGACGAGATTCCGATGACGGTCCGGCTGGACCTCGGCGCGGCGGGAGGCTCGGAATCGATGCCGCTCTTCATCGGCACGGCGGACCCGGCGACGTGGCGCAAGCTCCGCCAGACGTTCGACATCCGGGACCGCGTGTACTCGATCGGCGTCTTGGTCAAGGCCGGCGGCACGTCGCTGACCGCGGCCCACTATCGCCATCACTACACCGACAACTTCGCCGACGTCGAGGCCGCATTCCTGGCCCAGGCCCGGACGAAGCCCCTCCTGCGTCCCCTGATCCTGGGCACGCTGTCGGGGATCCGGTACAACGCCATGGCGACCGCCCGGGGCCAGCCCAGGTACGATTCCTTCGTAGGGATGACCCAGCGTGTCGGGCCGGACTGGTCGGTGACGGCCTCTTTCGACTATCAGGACATGACGGAGCAGGGCGCGATCGCGCGCCAGCCGATGGTGGACGTCGCGTGGGAGGCGGCCTCGTGGATCGAGGTAAGGCTCGGCAGCTACTGGGTGAACCAGTTTCACGGGAATACCCGCTACACGACGACGGGCGTGTCCTTCTATTTCTAGTCGCGTGCCACTCAACAGGAGGAAACCACGTATGGAGAATCGAAGCGGTCAATGGTGGACGGTGCTGGCCATGGCGATGCTGGCGGGAAGTCTCGCGCTCGCCGCGCCGGCGACGCCGGCGGTGCCGGGAGGCGGGAATCCCAACACGGACAATACACACGCGGCGACCCCGGCGGTCCCGGCTGTGGACGACATGGACGACCGGGACGCCGGCGACCTGCTCGGCCAGGATCCCGCCCTGCGGGACGAAGCGAAGGCGAAGTGGGACGCGATGACTCCGGAGCAGCGGGAGCAGTTCCTGAAGGACCATCCCCGGCTGGCGAAGCGCATGCTGAAGCGCACATGGGACAAGATGACGCCCGCGGAGCGGTCGCAGTTCATCCGCAACCATCCGGAGCTGCGGGAGCGGCTGATGGCGCGGTGGCAGGGCATGACCCCCGAGGAGCGCAAGGCGTTCCTGGACAAGCATCCCCGGATCGCCAAGCGGGCGGCGCACCGGATGCGGACGGAGCGGGGCGAGCGGCCGGGCAAGCACGGCGACAAGGGCGTCCGCGACCACGGCGCCGGCGAGGGGCGCAACGGGGTGGGCCAGGGCGGCCAGCATCGCGCGCCCGCGGGCGGACCCAAGAAGTAGACGACACGGCAAGGCCACGGGGGGCGGGGGCCGGGACTCAAGTCCGGCCCCCGCTTCAGCCCGGGTTCGGATAACGGTTGCACGTTTGCCTTTGCCGTACGTTGCCGCCGAAGCGGCGGTAAGATCAGGCGGTGAGGAAGAAGCCGCCCAAGCCCCCTGCCCAGCCGGCGGAGTCCGAGCCGGCCGCGGAGCGCCCGTCCGGCGCCGGCCCGGCCGTCCCGCCCGCCGCGCGCAAGGAATACCGGTTCGAGATCCAGGAGAAGCAGGGCACCGTCGCGATTGTCGGGCCCCGGGGCGTCCTGGCCTACCCGAAGTTCTGGATCGGCGTCGAGCTCGCGCAGGGCGAGGTCTTCACCTCCTGTCAGACCGGGCTGTCGGCGGGCGACGGGGCGTGGGTGAGCGAGGTCGCGAACGGGCGCCTCCTCCTCGGGCTCAGCCTCAAGAGGTCCGTGACCCCCGCCGGCGTCCTGCTCCAGGCTTCGGTCCGGAACAACGGACCTGAACCCCTCGAGATCCGCCAGCTCCGGGTCGCGCACGCGGTCACGGGCGCGGATGTGACGCCATGGGGGCCCTCGGCGGAATGGAGCCTCCTGCGTATGGGCTACGCCACCGGTGGGGCGCATCGCGAGGACGCGGACACCCGGAACTCCTCGCGCGTGGCCTTCAACGGGGAGCGGGTGGTGACGCGAAGCTGGGGGGCGGCGGCGCTGAGATTCGGCGCTTCGCCCAGGGGGCTCGTGGCGGGGTTCGTGACGGCGGAGTTCCAGATGGCCTGGATCGACGTCCGCAAGGACCGCCACACGGTGGAACTGGCCGCCGTCTGCGAGACGGAAGGTGTGTCCCTGCCGGCGGGCCGCTCTATCGTGTCCGAGACGCTGTACCTGGGCCTGCACGACGACGTGCGCCAGGGACTCGCCGAGTACGGGGCGCTGTGCGCGCGGCGGGCGGGCGTCTCCCTCAAGCCCGTGCCGGCCGGCTGGGGCTCCGCGGACTCCCTGCGCCGCGACGATCTCTCCGGGCCGGCCGTCCTCCGCCAGGCCGCGTGGATCGCCGCGCACCGGCGCGACCTGCCGCTTGGCGTCGTGCGGATCGAGGAGGGGTGGGCGGGCGCGGCGGGCGACTGGACCGATCCCGCCGGGGGGTTTCCGCGCGGGCTCGCGCCCGTGGCGGCGGGAATAGCGCAGGCGGGGCTCGTGCCCGGCCTCTCGCTCGCGCCCTTCACGGCGGTCGCGTCGTCGAAGCTCTTCCGCGAGCACCCGGACTGGATGGTCAAGGACGAGACCGGAAAACCCCTGGCCTGGGACGTGGAGTGGGCCGAGCCCCGCGAGTTCTGGTACGGCCTCGACGGCAGCCATCCCGAGGTCCAGGACTGGCTCCGCGAGCTGTTCCAGTCCCTGCGGCGCGCCGGCTTCCGGCACTTCCGGCTCGACTGGCTCTTCATGGGCTGTCTCAAGGGCGCGCACGCCGAGCCGGTGACCCGGGTGCGGGCCTACCGGCTCGGGCTCGAGGCCATCCGCGAGGGGGCGGGCGACGCGTACCTGCTTGGAGTCATGGGGCCGTACCCGCCGTCGGCGGGACTCGTGGACGGCATGCGCGTGAGCCATGACGTGCATCCGGGCCAGGACCGGTGGGGCCCCCTGTCGGCGGCTTTTGCCGAGGCGCAGCAGCGCTGGTGGATGCACCGGACGCTGTGGAACAACGATCCCGGCGCCGTGGTCGTCCGCGGGACCGGTGACGGCGCCGCGGACGAGGCGAGGACGATCGCGACGGGGGCGGAGCTTTCGGGGGGCGCGATCTTCGCCGGGGATTCGCTCGACGACCTGCCGGCGGACCGCGTCGCCCTGATCCGGGGCGCGTTGGCCCGGCGCCGGGACGCGGCAGCGGTGCCGGTCGACGTGTTCGACCGGGACCTGCCCCGGGTTTTGTCCCTGCCGCTCGGCCGCCGCCGGTTCCGCGTCGGGGTGTTCAACGACACGGGCGAACCCAGGGCATTCGCGCTCGACCTCGAGGCCTTCGGGCTCGCGCGGGCCCGCGTCTGGGAGCTGGACGGCGAGGTAAGGCGCGCCCTCGGCGTGATCCGCCGCCGGTGCCTTACGCCGCCCGTGCCGCCCCGGGGCGTGCGAGTGCTGCTCGTCGAAGGGGCCTGAACCCCGTGCCGGCGGCAGCCGCCGCGGCCCTCCTGACCGGCCTCCTGCTCGCGACGATCAACCTCGTCCACGGGCTGCACCTGCCCTTCGTCGTCGCGGACTCGTGGGTCAAGCTCGTGCACTACCGCTTCGGGTATTTCGACCTCCGGGTCTTCGCCGCGGCCTGGGGGGGCCACGTCTGGTCCGCGGCCGGCGCCGCGCTCGTGCTCGGGGGGGCCTGGGGGCTCGGGCGTTCATGGAGCGCTGGAGTCCCGGAATCGCTGGGGCTCGGGTTCGGCGCGAGCGCGCTGGTCGCGCTCGGATGCGGGCTCTGCGGCCTGTTTTCGCCCGTGGTTCTGCTCCCCGTGCTGGCCGCGGGGGGCGTCGGCGTGGTCCGGCATAGGGCCGAGCTCGTCGCGGCCCGGCGGCGGCTGGCGGCGTCGGTCGAGCCCCTGACGGGCGAGACGCGGTGGTTGCTGGCGGCGTTGGCGGTGATGGGCTCCGTGAGCCTGCTCGTGTCGCTCGGGCCGGAGATGGGCTGGGACCCCGCCTACTACCACCTGCGCCTGCCGAAACTCTACGCGATGGCGCACCGCATCGGCTTCGTTCCCTGCATATATCCGTCGCACTACCCGCAGACGATCGAACTGCTTTACGGCCTCGGGTGGCTCGCCGGCGGGGAGGGCGCGGCGAAGCTCGTGAACTGGTCGTTCTGGGGACTCTGCGGCCTCGCGCTTCTGCGGCTGGCTGGCGCCCTGGATGGGCGCGGCGTGGGCCTCCGGGCCGCCGCGCTCGCGCTCACGCTGCCCCTGGCCGGCACGCTCGCGAGCGAGAACTACATCGACCTGGGGCTCACGTTCCTCGAGCTGCTCGCGCTGTCCGCGGCTCTGTCGGGCCGCGCCGTCGCGGCCGGCTGCCTGATCGGCTTCGCGATGGGCTCGAAGTACACGGCCGTGATCGCGGCATTCGCCCTCGCGGTGGCATGGTGCACGCGCGGGGGGAGCCGGCGAGGTCTCGCCGTCCTTGCGGCGGTTGCCGTGCTCCCCGTCGCGCCGTGGCTGGTGAAGAACTGGCTGTTCACCCGCGACCCCGTCGCCCCGTTCCTGTACGCCAGGTTCGGCGGGATCGAGTGGGCGGGGGGGATCAGCCAATCCGCGATGGTCGAGGTGATCCCGAAGCTCGGGCCGACGACCTGGGGCCAGCGCGGCGTCGCGCTCCTGCTGGGGCCCTGGTGGTTCCTGAAGACGTTTTCCTTCGCCGTCCTGACCCCGTTCCTGATCGGGTGCCTCCCCGTCCTCGCCATGCGCTGGACCGGTGCTGCGGGGGCCGTGCGCGCCTACACGGTCGCGGGCACGGCGGCGGTCCTGGTCCTCGCGCCCGACGGCCGCTACTGGCAGCCGTTCGGGTTCGTGCTCGCGCTCCTCGCGGCCGCCACCTGGAAGCGTGCCGAGCTCGAGGGCCGCCCCCTGCTGCGCCGCGGCCTCGCGGTGTTTGCCTGGGCCTCGATCGGGTTCGGCCCGGTATTCCACGCCTTCGACATGCAGCGGCTCTTCACCCCGGCCTGGGTGTCGCTTGGACTCGAGCCCGCGTGGGTCTACCACTCCCGCGTGAACCAGCCGTCGCCTTGGTACGCGGTGGCCGTGAGCTGGGCGAACCGGAACACGCCCCGGGGGGAGCGGATCGCGGTCGTGTCCGACGTGCAGGCGTACCTCTTCGACCGCGAGGCGATCTTCGACTGCGACGCGCCGGGGTCGCGGCGCTGGATCACGCGCCTGCTCGAGCGTCGTCCCGACGCCCGGGGCCTCGACCGCCAGTTCCGCCAGTGGCACGTCTCGACCATCTTCTACATCCGGGGCAAGGCGATGGCCGCGGCGCGCGGCGAGACGTGGGACCCCCGGGCCACGGCCCGTCTCGCCGCGTGGTGGAACCGCCGCGCGCGCCGGGTCTTCTACCGCGGCCACTGCTCGATCTACGAGCTCTCCACGCCGGGTCCGGCGACGCTCCAACTCGACGTGCCGGGTCCGCAGGAGGCGATCCTCATGCGCCTCGTCGCCGCCCCCGATGCCGCCGCCCGGCGCGAGGTCTACCGGGCGGCGCTGGCCGCGGGCGCGGAGAGCGCGGTGCTCGACGGCGCATGCGGGGAGGCGGCGCTCGAGGCGCGGCCGCCGGAGCCGGCCGACGCCGCCTCGGCGCTGGCGCGGGCGGTCGCGATCGCGCCCGACGCCCCCGGTCTCTGGATCTCGTACGGGCAGGCGCTGACGGCGGCCAGGCGGTTCGCCGCGGCCGGCGCGGCCCTCGCGAAGGCGCGCGAGCTCAACCCGTTGCACGAGGACCTGGGTAGCGCGGAAACCGGGCTCGCGCGCGCCGAAGGGCGCAGGCGTTGAGATGCTACGATGGAATTGGTGCCAAACTTCAAGCTGAGCCCGTCGGATTTCGGCTTCCTCTGGACCGAGTGCCGGCGCTGCTTCTACCTCAAGGTGGCCAAAGGGTTCCCGCGTCCGGACACGGGGTTCCCCAAGATCTTCAACGTCATCGACAAGCAGATGAAGGACCGGTTCGCGGGGAAGCGATCGGAGGACATGGCGCCCGGCGTGCCGGCGGGCACGGTGCACCGGAGCGACGAATGGGTCGAGTCGGTGCCCCTCGTTCGCCCCGGCCGCTCCGCCACCGCCTTCATCCGGGGCATCTTCGACACGGTGCTCAAGCTCGACGGCGGGGGATACGCGATCGTCGACTTCAAGACCTCGACCGTCGACCCCCGGGCGGCCGCGAAGTACGGCCGCCAGTTGCACGCCTACGCGGTCGCGCTGGAGCGCCCGGCGCCGGGCCGGCTGGGCCTGAGCCCCGTGGACACGCTCGGCCTCCTTGTCTACGAGCCGACCGCGTTCGCGACGGGCGGGGCCGGGACGGCGAGCCTGGAGGGCAGGTTCCAGTGGCTCGGGATCGAGCGCGACGACGACGCGTTCTTCGGTTTCGTGGACGAGATGCTCGCCGTGCTCGAGCGCGCCGATCCGCCGGCGGCGAACCCGGAGTGCGCGCTCTGCCGCTACCGCGAGGCGAGTCGCCGGAACGGCTGGTGATCCCGGTGCTGATCGACGCCATGATCGCGGCGGGCCTGGTCGCGGCGGGCCTGGCAGGTCCGGCCTCCGCCGTTACGTCCCCGGCCGCCCGGGCCTGGATGTCCGGCCTCGCCGGGCCTTCCACCTCGGTCTCGGGCGAGTACGAGGCGTGCCGGGCGCTGGTGACCATGGGCCGGTTCGCGGATGCGGAGGCGGTCGCGAAGGTGATCCTCGCGAACGACCGGGGGCATCCGGGCGCCTGGCACGTGCTCGGCACCTGCCGGTGGATGGCGGGCGACCGGCCGGGCGCGATGTCCTCGTGGAAGATGTCCCTCGAGCTGCGGGACAACCCGGACCTCCGGGACTTTCTGGCGGGGCTGGGTGACGCCCGGCGCAGTCCACCCGCGCCCCAGCCGTACGTGAGCGCGGAGCTCGAGTTCCGGGCGGCGCTCGCCCTGTTCGCGGGCGGGCAGCGGGAGGAATCGCTCGCGCGCGCGGTGGCGGCCGCGAAGACCCGGCCGGACCGCTGGGCGGCCTGGGTGCTGGTCGGGGACATCCGGGCCTCCGTGCTCGACCGCGACGGGGCCGAGGAGGCGTGGCACAAGGCGCTGTCCCTGCGGCCCGCGGACAAGGCGCTCGCCGACGCGGTCGGGGTGCGGATGGCGAATGCGTCCTGGTGCCGGTCGTGCCCCCGGGCGGACGTTCTCGAGAACGAGCTGATTGGGGCGAAGGCTGCGGCAGTTCCCGCGGCAGCTCCAGTGCTGCCGCAGGCCCAAGGCCGGACGGAACCTGCCGTTTCGGCCCGCCGGTCAGAACCTGCCGTCGCCACCGCACCGGCCGCTGCGGCAGTTCCTGCGGCAGTTCCGGTGCCGCCGGTCAAGCCAGCCGCCACAGCCGAGACGGCGGCGCGACCAGCCGTGGCGGTCAAACCCACAGTGGCGCCGCCGCCGCCGCCGGCTCCTAAGACGGCCTGGACGTTCCCCTCGTCCTCGACATCGGCGACCAAGACGGGACAACCCAATCCTGCGGCGGCGGCCCCCAGGCCTTCGCCCGCTCCGGATGAGGCGCCGATTCCCGGCGAGGAACCGGCTCCGGCCGTGAAGCCGCAGCCGGCGCCCGTTCCGGCCGCCCCTTCGAAACCGGCCGCGAAGCCGCAACCGGCCCCTCCTCCGCCACCGGCTCCTGCAAAGCCGGCGGAGGAGCCGCCGCCGCCCGAGTTCTGATGGCTCCGCCCCGGCTCTCCGTCGTCATTCCGGCTTACAACGAGGCCCTGCGGCTTGGCTCCGCGTGCGCCGCGGTCGCGGCCTTCTGCCGCCGGAGCCGGCGTCCGTTCGAGATCGTGATCGTGAACGACGGCAGCCGGGACGCGACGCGGGAGGCGGCCGCGCTCGTGGCGGGGCGCTGGCGCGAGGTGCGCGTGATCTCGTATCCGGTCAACCGCGGCAAGGGCTACGCCGTCCGCCGGGGCGTGCTCGCGGCCAGGGGGCGGCGCATTCTATTCCTCGACGCCGACCTCTCGACGCGGCCGGAGGAGTGGCCGAAGCTCGAGCGACGTCTCGCCGCCGGGGCGGACCTCGCCATCGGGTCGCGGAAGATGGCCGGGGCGCGGCTCGTCCGGCGCCAGCCCTGGTGGCGGGAACGGATGGGCAAGGTCTTCACCTGGCTCGTCCGGCGCTTCCTCGTGGACGTCTCCGACGCGACCTGCGGGTTCAAGGGATTCACCAGGGAGGCGGCGAGAGCCCTCTTCGCGCGATCGAGGCTCGACGACTGGAGCTACGATGCCGAGATCCTGTATATCGCGCAGCGGCGCGGGCTGCGCATCGACGAGGTGCCGGTCGTGTGGAAGGACAACCCCAACTCGAAAGTCCACGTTGCGGGCGCGGCCCTGAACGCGCTGCGGGGGCTGGTCCGGATCCGGCTGAACGACCTGCTCGGCCGGTACGCATAAGTGACGGACCGGCAGGTTCGCGGCTGGCTGATCGCGCTCGTCTGGGGGGCCGCCGTCCTCTCCGTGATCGGGCTCGGCCGGCCGTCGCTCTGGATCGACGAGACGCACTCGTTCGAGTTCGCGTCGCTCCCGTCCCTGCCGCTGGTCCTGCTCAACGCCGCGGCCCGCGACGCTTACCCGCCCGTGTACTTCCTCCTGCTCCACGCGTGGATGTGGCTCGGCGCCTCCGAGGTCTGGCTGCGCCTGTTCTCCGTGCTCGCGCACCTGGCCTCCATCCCGATGATCTACCTCGTGGCTTCGCGTCTCCTGTCGCGGCGCGAGGGGCTGGTCGCGGCGGCCCTGCTCGCGGCCTCGCCGTTCCACCTCGCGTTCGCCCGCGAGGCGCGCATGTACCCCCTGGTCGGCCTGCTCGCGCTTGGATCGATGTGGGGCCTGCTGGCGTGGCTCCAGGACGGTTCCCGCCGCGGCTACGCCGTCTTCGTCGCCGCCGGACTGGCCCTGCTCTGGGCCCACTACATCGGCGCGCTGCTCCTGGTCGCGCAAGCCGGGATCCTGTGGTGGGGGGGCTGGAAACGGCGGGACCTCAAGGGCGGGACGGCCCTGTGGATCGCGATCACGGTCGCGGGGTTCCTGCCCTGGTCGCCGTTCTTCCTGAAGGCGCTGGCCACGACGCACGGGTACGGCGCCGAGGCGCCCGTCTCGCGGCTCGCGTTCTGGTTCCTGGGCGCGCTGGGCGCGGGATTCGGCCAGACGCCGCTCGTCCTCTCGCTCGCGGCGCTCACGGTCCTGGTCCTGGCCCTCCGGGGCCTGCTCTCGTGTCCCGCGGGAGGGGTGCGGAGCACCCTCGCGTGGTGGGCGGGCCTGCCGGTCGGGCTCGAGTTGCTCTCCGCCCTGCTCGGCAAGCCGGTATTCGGCGAGCGGACGCTCATCGTCGCGACCCCGGCGTGGCTGATCCTGATCGCGTGCGCGCTGGAGCGCGCCACGCGGTGGGAGCGGGTCGCGGGCGCCGTGCTGGTCGCCGGCCTCGCGGTCCAGTCCCACGTCCGGCTCTTCTCGGTCGGCCTGCCCGAGGCGCCCTCTGCCCGCGAGGCACTGGCCGCCGTCCTGGCCGCCGCGAAGCCCGGCGACGTCATCGTGCACTCGGCGACGACCACATACCACCCCGTGCACGAGTACTACCTGCCGCGGTCCGGCTCCACGGTCGAAGACTTCCTCATCGAGCCGCAGGGCGGGTTCCGGGGCGGCCGGCTGGGCAACGCGTTCCGCGACGCGTGGCGGAGCGTGAAGGCGCGACTCGACCCCGTCGGCGCGATCCACACCGGGCAGGACCCGAACCGGATTACGGAGGAGGAGTTTCTCAGGCACCGGTTCCGCCGGGTCTGGTACCTGCGCACGGACCTCGACGGCGCCCGGCGGCAGTGGTACGTGATCCCGTCCGTGTACTACCCCGCGCCTGCCGACCGGGTCCGGGAGATCCCGTTCTCGTCGCACCCCCGCCTCGCCCGCGCGTACGGTGGCGCGCAGGTCGCCAGCTATCCCGGCCTTATCGTCGAGCTATACCGGCGGAGGTAGGAGAAAGCCGCCCGTATGGCCGGGTCAGCGGGGCTCGGTCAGCCACTTCCAGGCCGGTATCACCGTGACCGGGAGGCCGTCGATCCGGAGATGGTCCGACTGGCGGATGGTGATGACGAGGGATTGACGCCGGCGCGCGCCGGGAAGCGCGGCGCCGCGGATCAGCCCGGCAAGCTCGCGCGCCTTGTTCCCCTCGGTCAGCTCCGCGCACACCTGGATGGCGTCGTTCCCGGTGACAAAATCGCATTCCCAGCGGTCGGCTTCGCCGGCCCATGCGGGCGAGGCCCCGCGCGCGCGCAGCTCGAGGAATACGGCGTTCTCGAGCCGATGCCCGAGGTCCGGCATTCCCTGCGGCGAGTTCGCGCGGCGCAGGCCGTTGTCCACGGCATAGTACTTCGGGGGGGCGACGACCCGGGAGCGGAATGACGGGCTGAACTTGGGACACGCCATGATGAGATAGGCGTCCTGAAGGTACTCGACGAAGTGGGACGTCTGGCCGACGGTCGGGATGGAGAGGGACCTCGTCAGGCGCTGGAGGGAGAATGGCCGGCCGGTATTGGCGAGCAGGAAGAGCGTGAGATTCAGGAGATGGCGAATCTCGCGCAGGCCGTGACGCGAGGCGATGTCGCGCGCGATGACGTCGCGGAGAAGCTCCCGGAGCGCGTTGTCGTTGCGTTCGCGAAGGTAACCGGGGAATCCTCCGAGATCGAGCCACTCGCGCAGGGATGTCTCACCCGGCAAACGCCGGGCCCAATCCAGGTACTCGGAGTAGTCGAAGGGACGCACCTCGAAGGAAAGGTGCCGCCCCGTGAGTTTGGCGCCCAGTTCCCTGCCCAGAAGCGAGGCGTTGGATCCGGTGAGGAGCACCATCCGGCGTCGATCGAGAAGGGCGCGGACCAGACGCTGCCATTCGGGGACTTCCTGCACCTCGTCCAGTCCGACCGCGGCGGACCGCGGCAGTTCGTCCACCAGTGACAGTACGGTGGGGAAGTCCTGGGGCCCCATCCCGTAGAGGCGCGTATCCTCGAAGTTCAGGCTCACCGAGGCGCCTGCGCGGCGGAGCAGTTGGGCGAGCAGCGTGCTCTTGCCGCACCGGCGGACGCCGGTGAGCACGACAGCCTGGGCGGTGGAGGGCGGGATCGCCCGGGCGACTTCCCGCTCCACCTCGGGGGGCTGGACTTTGGGCGGGGGCTCGCGGAGCACGCCGGATAGTGTATCTCGCAATATCACAAGATTGTTCTATCATGATGATACAAAAAGGTCAATTCCTGGATGGTCGTGGATGCACCGTTCTTCCGTGCCGGACTGACCGGAGGTCTTGGTAGTCCGCGTGGACCGATGGGGAGCCATTGCCGGATTGCCGTCCTCTTGGCCGCGCTGCGGCTGGCGGGGGCCTGCCCGGGCGGGCCGGTCGCCCGCTTCCCGGGCCTGACCGTCAAGCTCTATCGGAGGCGATAGCGGTCATGGCGGCCGCCGCCGTCAAAGCGTAGGGTGGCTGCAATGAGACGCATGCTGCTTCTCGCGATACCCGGCATCCTCCTGGCCCGCCCCGTCGCGGCCGCCGACGAGGGAAAGCCCACGATCGCGGTGATGGACTTTTCCCCCTCGAACGTTCCCGCGGGCGATGCGGTCATCGTGTCCGGGTTCGTCCGGGCCGCCGTGGTGCGGTGCCGGAAGTTCACCGTGGTCGAGAAGAACAACATGGACAAGGTGATGGCGGAGCAGGCGTTCCAGCAGACGGGGTGCACGACGAGCGACTGCGCCGTCAAGGTGGGCCGCCTGCTCAATACCCGCAAGATGGTCATCGGGGAGTTCGCGCTGCTGGGCGGAATCCGGTTCCTGACCGCCTCGCTCGTGGACGTGGAGACAGGGGAGATCGAGAACACGGCACGGGTGAAGGGGTTCGAGGTGGCGACGGCGGACGAGGCGGCGGACAAGCTGGTGAGCCAGCTCACGGGCGTGGCGGTGGCGCCAGGGTCGGAGGCGATGGGTGCGGCTCCGAAGCGGGTGATCGAGCCGCGGGTGATCGAGCCGTACCGGCCCCCGCGGTCGTACACGCGTTTCGGGATCGGCGTCTCGGGCGAGGCCGTTGGGTACGATTTCAACATGCGCTTTGGGCTTCCATGGGGAGGCTACGAGAAGGCCGATACCCACATGAATGGCCAGGTGCTATTCACCGCAAGCCTCAGGATTCCGGTCAACCAGGGCGGGGAGATGACGGCGGGTTTTGACGCCGGCTTCGGCATCAGGCCGGGGCCCAGCTCGTCCGCCCGCGCGACATACAGACTCTACCCCGTGCCGGATGCGGCGGGCGACCCCGGGGATGTCTTCGTGCTCGACGCCGCGGCGGTCGCCGTTGCCGGACTGACCGGGGAGCTGGGCCTCAAGGTCGGGCTCGGCATCGTGACCGCAAGATATCCGGCGATCCCGTTCCGCTACACGTCGGACCCGCGCGTCAACCTCAACGAGGCCGCCAGGGTCGGTACGCTCCTTGGGGAGGTGCCTGCCGCGTTCGCCGCCTCCGTCGTCCTGCGTGGCGGGCTGGAGTGGTTCATGACCCGGCACGATGTGTTCGAAGCGCAGGCGGAGTTGGACGTGGGCGGGGGCGGTGACGTGACCCCGTCCGGGGTGAACCGCTACGGAATCAAGTACGACTCGATCCGGTTCGGCGGTGGATACAAGCACTACTTCGGCGGAGGTTACTGATGAACATGAGAGTCCTTCTGGGTTCCGCGGTCCTCGGCCTGCTGTCCGTCCAGCCGGTCGCGGCCGCCGACGAGGCGAAGCTCACGATCGCGGTCATGGATTTCGCTCCCTCTAACGTGCCCGCGGGCGACGCGGTCATCGTCTCCGGATTCGTCCGGGCCGCCGTCGTGCGCTCGGGAATGTTCACCGTCGTCGAGAAGAACAACATGGACAAGGTCATGGCCGAGCAGGCATTCCAGCAGACGGGGTGCACGACGAGCGACTGCGCCGTCAAGGTGGGCCGCCTGCTCAATACCCGCAAGATGGTCATCGGGGAGTTCGCGCTGCTGGGCGGGGTCCGGTTCCTGACGGCGTCGCTAGTGGACGTCGAGACCGGCGCGATCGAGCGGACGGCGCGGGTGAAGGGGTTCGAGGTGGCGACGGCTGACGAGGCGGCGGACAAGCTCGTGAGCCAACTCACGGGCGTGGCGGTGTCGCCGGGGTCCGAGGCGATGGGCGCGCCGGCGCGCAAGCGGCCGCCCCGGTCGTACACGCGGTTCGGCCTCGGCTTCGTTGCCGAGAACGTCGGGTACACGATGGACATGGTCTGGCGGCTCCCGCATGCCGGCACGTTCGAGAAGGCGGTCCCGCACATGGGGGGGCAGGGCGCGTTCACCGCGAGCCTCCGGACTCCCGTCATCGGGGACGGGCGGGTCACGGCGGGGTTCGATCTCGGGGCGGGGGTGCGGCCCGGTCCGAGCAAGGCCGCCCATGCGACGTACGACCCGTTCCTGCCGACGGCGTCCGCGGGCGATCCCGGGTTCGTGTTCGCGCTCGATTTCAGCGGGGTCGCCGTCGTCGACCTCGTCTTCGGGTTGGGCCTCAAGGTGGGAGCCGGCATCGACGTGGTGCGGTACTCCGTGATCCCCGTGCTCTGGTCGGACTCCCAGGAGTTCCACGACAACCAGGGCACGCTCGTCCGGGACGTGCCCGCCGAGATCCGGGCTTTTCCCGTCCTGACCGGCGGGATCGAGTGGTTCTGGGGACGCAACTTCGCGTTCGAAGCGGGTGTGAAATACGTCGTCGGGCGCGCCCGCCCTCCCGAGCCCGACAACTACGACATCACGTACGACGCGGTGCGGTACTGCGGAGGGTTCAGGATCTACTTCTAACAAGCCTCCGCCCGGGGTATCATGGCTCCAAGATGAACAACGACATCTTTTCTCTCAAGGGACGGGTGGCGGCGGTTATCGGGGGCGCAGGCGTGCTCGGAAGCGCGATAGCGGCGGCGTTCGGCCGGGCCGGGGCCCGGGTCGCGATCGCGGACTTGAAGGGGGCGCCCGAAGCGGCCGCCAAGCTGGCGGCCGCCGGGATCGAGGCGAAAGGCTACGCGGCCAACGCGATGGAGAAGCCGAGCGTCGAGGCGGCGCGGGACGCGATCATCAGGGACTTCGGCTCCGTCAACATCCTGCTCAACGCCGTGGGCGGCAACATGCCCGACGCCACGACCGGGCCGGAGAAGCCCATCTGGAACATGCCGATCCCGGCGCTGGAAAAGGTCGTGGGGCTCAACCTCTTCGGCGGGGCGATCGTGCCGTCGCAGGTGTTCTGCCAGGCGATGGCCGCCAACCCCGCGGGCGGGTCCGTGATCAACATCGCGTCCATGAACGCGATCCGGCCGCTGACCCGGATTCCCGGGTACTCGGCGGCCAAGGCCGCGGTCGCGAACTGGACGATGTGGTTCGCCGTGCACATCGCCAAGGAGTACAACCCGAAGCTGCGCGTGAACGCGATCGCGCCGGGATTCTTCCTCACCGAGCAGAACCGGTTCTTGCTCACCGAGAGGCAAGGGGGCGGGTGGACGGAGCGGGGGAAGACGATTCTAGCCCACACGCCGATGGGGCGGCTGGGGGAGCCGGACGACCTCGCCGGGGCCGTGATCTGGCTCGCGTCCGACGCGTCGGCCTTCGTGACCGGGACCGTGATTCCGATCGACGGCGGGTTCTCCGCCTTCTCGGGCGTCTGAAAGGAGCATCGATGAAACCTCAAGCCGATTTCGGGGTGGTTGGGCTCGCGGTCATGGGGGCCAACCTGGCGCTCAACGTCGAGAGCCGCGGGTTCGCGTGCGCGGTGTTCAACCGGACCACGGAGAAGACCCGGGACTTCGCCGGCCGGAACCTGGGGGCCCGGCTCGTGCCCGGCTACTCCATCCGAGAGTTCACGGCCTCGCTCAAGCGGCCCCGGAAGATCATCCTGATGGTCAAGGCGGGCGCGGGCGTGGACGAGACCATGGCGCACCTGCTCCCGTACCTGTCTCTCGGGGATGTCCTGATCGACGGCGGCAACTCGTACTTCCGCGACACCGACCGGCGGGTGGCGATGATGGCGGCGCGGGGCATCCGGTACCTCGGGTGCGGGATCTCGGGCGGCGAGGAGGGCGCGCTCAAGGGGCCCTCGATCATGCCGGGCGGAGACCCCGTGGCGTGGAAGCACGTGGCGCCCATCCTCAAGGCGATCGCGGCGAAGACCGAGGACGGGCCCTGCGTGACCTACCTCGGCCGGCGGTCGGCGGGCCACTTCGTCAAGATGGTCCACAACGGGATCGAGTACGCGATGATGCAGATGCTCGCCGAGTTCTACGATCTCATGAAGGCCGGCCTCGGGATGTCGCCCGAGGAGGCGCAGAAGACATTCGCGAAATGGAACGAGGGCCGGTGCGGCAGCTACCTCGTCGAGATCTCGGCGCTCGTGCTCAAGTACCGGGACCCCGATACGGGGAAGCTCCTGGTCGAGCTGATCCAGGACGAGGCGGCCCAGAAGGGGACCGGCAAGTGGACTTCGCAGTCGGCGCTCGATCTCGGGGTGCCCGTGCCTTCGATCACGGCCGCCGTCGACGCCCGGATCATCTCGGGGTACAAGAAGGACCGGGTCGCGATCGCGCGCGTCCTCCCGGCGAAGAGCCGGCGCCTCCGCGGGGCCGGGGCCAGGCAGCTCGAGGGCGCCTGCTACGCCGGGTTCCTGGCCGCGTACGCGCAGGGGCTGCATCTGCTGGGCAAGGCGTCGGCCGAGTACGAGTACGGACTCAACCTGGCCGAGGTCGCCCGGATATGGAAGGGTGGCTGCATCGTGCGGTCGCGGATCCTGGACGTCCTGCGCCGCGCCTACCGGGCCGAGCCCCGGCTCGCGCACCCGTTCCTGGCCCCGGTCTTCCGGAAAGCACTCGCGCCGGTGACCGGCAGCCTCAGGACGGTCGTGTCCGCGGCGACCGCGGCCTCGATCCCGGTGCCCGTGCTGGGGGCGACGCTTTCGTACCTCGACGGATTCGGCCGGGCGAGGCTCCCGGCGAACCTGATCCAGGCCCAGCGCGACCACTTCGGCGCGCACACGTACGAGCGCATCGACCGGCCCGGGGTGTTCCACACGAAGTGGGACTGACGTGAAGCCCGCGATCGGGATCGTCAACTCGAGCAGTTTCGGGGTCAGCTTTCCGCGCCACCTCGCCCGGCTCAAGCGGGTGGGAACCGTCCGGCGCATCCGGACCGGGCCCCGGGCGACGGGCTTGGGTTTGGCCCGGGCCGTGCGCGGGTGCCGGGCCGTCGTGGCTTCGGTCCAGCCGTACTACGACGCCGCGTTCTTCCGTGCGGCTCCGGACCTCGTCGTTCTCGCCCGGCACGGGATCGGGGTGAACAACGTCGATGTCGAGGCCGCGACCAGGTGCGGGGTCATCGTCACGAAGGTCCCCGGGGCGATCGAGCGGGAAGCGATGGCCGAGGAGGCCATCGCGCTCATGCTCGCGATCGCGCGCAAGATCGTCCCCGCGCACCGCGCCGTCGCGGCGGGGCGGTGGGCGGCCCGGCCCGCGTTCGTCGGGCGCGAACTCGGGGGCCGCACGATCGGGCTCATCGGGTTCGGCAACATCGGAAGCCGCGTGGGCGAGATGCTCGTCCGCGGGTTCGGGGCGCGGGTCCTGGCCCGGGACCCCGCGGTCTCCGGCGCCCGGATGCGCCGGGTCGGCGTCCGTCCGGCGTCCCTCGCCGCGGTCCTGGCGCAGTCGGACATGATCTCGATCCACGCCTCGCTGAACCCGACGAGCCGCGGGCTGATCGGGGCGGCGGCGCTCCTGAAGATGAAGCCGGGGACCCTCCTCGTCAACACGGCGCGGGGCGAGATCCTGGACGAGCGCGCGGTCGTGACGGCCCTGCGCAGCGGGCGGCTCGGCGGGCTGGCGGCCGATGTGGTCGCCGACGAGCCCGCCACAGCGAGGCACCCATTCCTCAAGTGCCCGAACGCGATCCTGGTCCCGCACATCGGGGCCTACACGGTCGAATCGCTGGGGGCCATGGGGGACAAGATGTGCGCCGACCTCGAAGACGTCTTCGTCCGGCGGCGCCGTCCGGCCGAACTCGTCAACCCCGCCGTCTGGCGGTCGCCCGCTCTCAGACTCCGGACGTGCCGCTAGTCCTTGCTGCCGATGTAGGGACGACCGCGACCAAGGCGGGCGTCGTCGACGTCCACGGCCGGGTCCTGGCGCACGCCGAGGAGCCCAACCCGGTCCGGTCTCCCGAACCTGGCGCGGCCGAGCACGACCCCGAACAGCTCTGGCGGACCCTGTGCCGGCTCTCGCGCCGGGTCGCCCGCGGCCGCGAGGACCGGATCAAGGCCGTCGTGCTCACGGGCTACCAGCTCGGGCTCCTGCCGCTCGACGCGCGCCAGCGGCCGCTGGGAGGGGTCATCACCCTCCTCGACATGAGGAGCATGGAGACGTTCCGCGGGCTCGAGGCCGCGTGCGACGCGAAGGCCCTGTACCGCCGCACCGGGTGTCCGCCGTTCGCGCCGTACCCGCTGGCCAAGGTCTGGTGGTTGCGGCACCGGCGGCCCGCGCTCTTCCGCCGGGCGCGCTGGCTCGTCGGCGGGAAAGACTGGCTCCTCCTACGGATGACGGGGCGGCTCGCGACCGAGGCGAGCCTGTCGAGCGCGACGTGGATGCTCAACATCCGGACCGGTGACTGGGACCCCATGGCGCTCCGGCTCGCCGGGGTGGCGAAGACCCGGATGCCCGAGGTGATTCCACCGTTCGCGGCGATGGGGGGGCTGCGGCCGCAAGCGGCGGAGGCGCTGGGCTTGGCGCCGGGCACCCTCGTCGCTCCCGGAATCTACGACGCCGCGGCCCTGCTGGTCGGGCTCGGCGGGCTCGAGCCCGGCGTCGCGGCGGTGAACTTCGGGACGACGGCCATGATGCGGATCGTGACCCGGCGACCGGTGCTCGACCGGGAGATGCGGCTCCAGGCCTATTCCTTCGATGGGACGCGCTGGCTAGGGGGATCGGGCGTCAACAATGCCGGGAACGGCCGGGCGTGGCTCCGGGGGCGCCTCGGGCTCGGCTCCGACGCCGAGCTCGACGCGCTCGCGGCGAAGGTGCCACCCGGGTCCGAGGGGGTGAAGTTCCTTCCGTATTTCACTGGGGAGCGCGACCCGAGGATCGGGAACGTCGCGGCCTCGATCCTGGGCCTGCGCGAGGGGCACGGCCCCGGCCACCTCGCCCGCGCCCAGCTCGAGGGCGTGGCCTACACGATCCGCATGATCCGCGACGCCCTCCGCGAGAACGGCGTCACGATCCGCGAGATCCGGCTCGGCGGCGCGGGCGCGAAGTCGCCGCTCTGGGTCCGGATCATCGCGGATGTCCTCAACGTGCCGGTCACCGTTCCCGCCGTGGCCCATCCTTCGCTGGTGGGGTGTGCCGCGATCGGGTATGCGGCGACGGGGCTCTGCCGGACCGTCGACGAGGCTGCCCGGCGGCTTTCGCGTTCCGGCCGCCGCGTCCGTCCGGACCCCCGCTCCGCTTCCGTCTACGCCCGCGGCATCACCGAGCACATGGCTCTGGTCTCCCGCCTCTATGGCGGTTGACTGCGCATCCTTGTTACGGATATACTGAAAAACAGAAAGTCAGTCAAACGGGGAGGTCGCATGAAGTCCACGTTGGTTGTATCGGAACGGGGTCAGATCACCCTCCCGGCGCCCCTGCGGAAGAGGATGGGAATCAAGAACGGGGGCGTGGTCAAGGTCGAGGAGCGTGAGGGGCGTATCACTCTGTCTCCCGCGGCGGTCGTGGAAGTGGAGATGTACACGGACGAGCAGATCAGGGAGTTTATCGAGCGGGATCGCATATCGAAGGAGGAGCGGAAGCGTATCATCGCCAAACTGGCCCGCAGGAAGTCTTGAGTGAGGGTCTTTCTCGACGCGAACATCCTGTTTACAGCCGTGGCAACGCCTGACGGCTGGTCGGCCTTGCTGATCGACAACGCAAGAAAGGGCGGGATACCGCTGGTGACGTGCGATCTCGCCGTCGAAGAGGCCGGTCGAAACCTCAGGGCGAAGGCTCCCGCCAGGGCGGATTCCCTTGCCTCGTTGCTGGGGCAGTTCGAGATCGTTCCGACTGTTGCCACCGGCAAGTGTCCGGTCGACCTTCCCGAGCAGGATGTTTCGATCCTCCTCTCGGCTATGGCGGCTCAGGCCACTCATCTCGTGACCGGTGATTTCAAGGACTTCGGGCGATGGATGAACAACCCTCGGCGTACCGGGGGCGTGGTAATCCAGTCTGTTGCCGACTTCTTGCGTTCCGTATGAGGCCCTTACCTAAGAGAGGGACACTCTTTCGATCATGGGATTCTCGAGGTCGGGGGCGAATCGCATGACCGAAAGAGTGTCCCTCTCTGGTTTCGGCTGAACCCATGTGGAGACTGGCCGGGGGGAAGGGGGATCGATCCCTTGTTGGCGCCGGATGGCAGGGGCTATGATGCGGGTAGATGAAGATCAGGGAGGTCCTCGTCCTGCTCCGCGAGGACGGGTGGTACCTGGTCGTGGTCGAGGGGAGCCACAGGCAGTTCAAGCACGCGACGAAGCAGGGTCGGGTGACCGTAGCGGGGAAACCCGGCGACGACCTGGCCCCCGGGACGTTGAACAGCATTCTGAAGCAGGCCGACCTTTCGAGGCCGGAGAGGGAGGAGCGATAGCATGAGCCAGCGGTATCTCGTCGTCATCGAAAAGGCTCCGCGGAACTATTCGGCGTACTCGCCCGACCTTCCCGGTTGCGTGGCGACCGGACGCACCCGCAAGGGCGCGGAAGTCCGGATGAAGAAGGCCATTGAGATTCACCTTCGCGGCATGAAGGAGGATGGGCTCCCTCTGCCGAGACCCGCTTCCGTCGCCGAGTTCGTCAAGGTTTCCTGACCAAGGGAAGCTCGATCAAGCAAGCAATGGCTGTTGACCGGCTACTGATCCTGTCCGCCTCCGCGGGGGCGGGGCACGTAAGGGCGGCCGACGCCCTCGTGAAGGCGGCGGGGGAGGCCCGCGCTGCGCGGGAGATAATCCACTACGACATCCTGAAGTATTCGGCGGGGCTCATGCGCGCGCTCTACTCGCGGACCTACTTCAAGCTGGTCAATGCCGCTCCCGAGCTCCTCGGCTGGATGTACCACCGCACCGACCAGCCGTGGAAGCTCATCCGGCGGCGGACGGTCTTCGACCGCGCGAACCTCCGGCGAATGATCTGGATGATCGAGAAGGCCGACCCTGACCTCATCCTCTGCACGCACTTCACGCCGGCCGAGGTGGTCTCGTGGCTCAAGCACCACAAGCGCCTCCGGGGGCCCCAGGGCATCGTCATCACCGACCTCGACGCGCACGGGATGTGGATGGTGCCGACTTATGAGCGCTACTTCGTCGCCCGGGAAGAGACCAAGGTCTATCTCGCGTCCACGGGAGTGCCCGCAGCCAGGATCGGGGTCACCGGCATCCCGATCGATCCCGTGTTCGCGCGCCCCAAGGACCGGGCCGTGATGCGACGCCGGCTCGGCCTGCCGGCCGGCCGCCCCGTGGTTCTCGTCTCGGCGGGCGGCAACGGCGCGGAGGCCGTCGAGGCGATCCTGCGGCCCATGAAGGGCATGCGCACGCAGTGCGTCGTCATCGCCATGTGCGGTCGCAACGAGTCGATGCGGAAGCGGCTGGCCCCGTATGCGCGCGCCCGCGGCCCGGTCGAGTTCCGCGTCATGGGGTACACGACCGCCATGGACGAGTGGATGGCGGCGGCGGACCTCATGGTGGGCAAGCCCGGCGGCCTCACGACCTCCGAGGCCCTCGCGCGGGGCCTGCCGCTGGCGGTCGTGAGCCCGATCCCGGGGCAGGAGGAGCGCAACTCCGACGTCCTGCTCGAGGAAGGGGCCGCGATCCGGTGCAACAACCTGCCCGCGATCGGGTGGAAGATCGATGCGCTACTTGGCGAGCCGCGGCGGCTCGCGGCCCTGAAGCGGAACGCGAAGCGGATCGGCCGGCCGCACGCCGCCCGGGACGTGATCCGGCAGGCGCTGGAGTTGGTGCGGTGAGCCGGCCGAACATCCTCATCTTCATGACCGACCAGCACCAGGCGGCGACGCTGGACGTTGGGCACCCGTGCCTGACGCCCCACGCCGACCGGTTCGTCTCCCAGGGCATCCGGTTCTCGCGGGCGTACACGCCGACCGCGCTTTGCGCGCCCGCGCGCGCGAGCCTCATGACCTCGCTCTACCCGCACCGGCACGGCATGCTCAACAACCCCCATGTGCCGCAGGCGATCCGCAAGGGATTGGCGGGTCCCTTCCCGCATTTCTCCGAACGGCTGAAGGAGTCCGGGTACCGGATGTCCTACTGCGGCAAGTGGCACGTCTCGGAGGAGAAATCCCCGCGCGACCACGGGTGGGAGGAAGCGGACGCGGCGACGCAGCGGACGCTCTGGCGGTCGGCGACGGGGAAGGTGCCGGCGAACCGGGGCTGGTCGCTCAACCGGCCGGGCTACGAGCCGTACCTCCTCTACGGGGCGGCCGAATGCGGACCCGAGGAGTTTTCCGAGCACCAGTGGACCCGGCACGCGATCGGGAAGATGTCCGAGCTGGCGAAGGGGCCGAATCCGTGGTGCCTGTATCTCGGCCTGCACGGGCCTCACGACCCCTACGTGGCGCCGGCGGAGTTCGTGAAGCGCTACGACCCGGCGAAGATCCCGAAGCCGCCGAGCTTCCACGACCCGATGTCGGACAAGCCCGCCGTCTACCGCCGCTGGCGGTACGAGGTCTGGGGCGACCTCGATTGGGAGCAGTACGCGGCCGCCACCGCGCACTACTGGGCGTACGTGACGTTCATCGACGACCTCTTCGGACAGGTCCTCGCCGCCCTGGACGCCACGGGCCAGGCGAACGATACCCTCGTCCTCTTCACGGCCGACCACGGCGAGATGATGGGCGGCCACGGGCTCCTGTTCAAGGGCATCCCGGCGTTCGAAGAGTGCTACCGGGTGCCCATGCTCGCGCGCCTGCCCGGCGTGACCCCGGAGGGGGCGACGTGCGCAGAGTTCGTCAGTCTGGTCGACGTGGGGCCGACGCTGATCGACCTCGCGGGCGGACGGCCGCTCGAGGAATGCCACGGCCGGTCGGCGGTGCCCCTGCTGCGGGGGCAGGCGCCCGAGGACTGGCCGGAGGAGTTCGTGGGCCAGTTCCACGGGACGGAACTCCTCTACTCCCAGCGGATCGTGACCACGAAGCGGTACAAGTACGTGTTCAACGGGTTCGACTTCGACGAGCTCTACGACCTCGAGGTGGACCCCCACGAGATGCAGAACCTCTATTTCTCATCGGATCACCGGCACGTGCTCGAAGACATGATCCGCCGGCTCTGGCGCCGGTCGCTCGCCATGGGCGACACGATCTCGTGCCACGCGTATCCGACGACCGACCTGGTTCCGGAAGGACCTCTGGGGCCGGCTCGGGAGCGCTGAGGGCACCTCTCCCATGCTTCATCGCGTCCTGAGCCGTCTCTCCTGGCTGTGCCTGCTCATGCTCGGCGGCATCCTGCCCGTCGTCTTCTGGAACAAGACGGACGACGGCCGTCTCGTTCAGTGGGGTACCTTCTGGATTCTTTCCGCCGTCGGGCTGGCGGCGGGCTGGGCTGTGGGCCTGCGCGCCCGCGCCGCCGGGCCCTTGCACGTGCCCCTGCTCGCGATCGCCGCCGCCGTCCTTCTCCTGCCGCTCGCGGCGTTCCGGGTACCGGCCGCGCTCGGGCGTGGGCTTGATCTCGGTGCTTGCGTGGCTACCGCCATCCTCGCGGCCCATTGGCTCCGATCTCAGCGCCGGTTCCTGGAGTTTGGCGTCGTCCTGCTCGTCATTCATCTGGGGGTATCGTTCTACGGTTTCGCGCAGTACTTGGGGATTGATCCACAGCGATGGATGCACCAGTACGGCGGCCAGCGTCCGTTCGCGACACTCGGCAACCCAAACATCCTGGCCGGTCAGTTCGTGGTACTCCTGCCGTGGGCGGCCGTCATGTTCCTCTCGGCGAGGGGACGTGCTTCGAAACTGCTCTGGTTTCTCGTCACGATGTTGTGGGCCCTCCTCATCCTCGTGGCCCAGACGCGCGGCGCGTGGATCGCGGCGGGCGTCTCGATGGCGTGGGTTGGCTGGCAAAGCCGGGCTGTCGCGCGCAACTGGCTCACCGCTCAGTGGGGGCAGGTGGCTGGGCTTGTTGCCCTGATCGCGATGGTCGCCATCGGTGCGTCGTGGCAGAATCCCGAACTTGCGGCGCGTGTAGCGGATCTTGTCCCGCACGACCTGGGCCAGGTGGCTTTGCGATACACGGCGGCTCGGGCTGCACTCCTTACTTGGCGGGACCGCCCCGTAACCGGGTTCGGGGGGAGTTGTTTTGCCCACGGGTTCGGGAAGCACATGGCGGCCGCAATGCCTTCTTCCGAGCGGCGGCTGTTCACGCACACCTATGCGGAGGCGGACGTGCACTGCGACTACCTCCAGCTTCTGGCGGAATACGGCGTTGTCGGATTCGGCCTCCTCGCGTGGGTGGTCGTGTGTGCCGTGCGTCTCCTGCTCTTCCGGAGCCGGGACGATCCGTTGACGCGGGTTCTCATCGGCGGCGGCATCGCGCTCGCGATTCATGGGGCATTCAACTTTCCCCTGCGAATCGGCCCGACGGCATTCCTCCTGTGGACCGGAATCGGGCTCGCGGCATCGATGGCTCCGGCCGACCCCACGGCCCCCGTGTCGGGCCCGGTGCCAAAGCCGAAGCCGGCCGCGCGGCTTACGGTGGCGTTGGCGGCTGTGGTCGTTGTTCTTGCGGTGGGGACGCTGGCGTCGATGAAGTTTGCGGCGAGCGCCTACAGCCGGATGGCGCTGGCCTACCGTAATGCCGGTGACTGGCGGACGTCGGCCGTTGCGTCAGAAGTCGGCCGCCGAGTGGACTGGGACGACCGGCGGGAGGCGTTCTATGTGGCGTCGATGCGCGGCCAGCTTGGGGACTACGCGGGGGCAGCCGAGATGTTTGCAGTCGAGGTGCGGCGCAACCCGTATTTCATGGACGGGTTCACGAACTACGGGGCCGTGCTCGGGTTCCTGGGGAGGAAACAGGAGGCTGAGGCCCAATTCCGGCGGGCGATCGAGCTGAACCCGGCGTACGCGGAGGCGTATGCCAACCTCGGCATCGTCCTGCTGGAGCTGCGGCGTTTTCCCGAGGCCGCGTCGGTGTTCCAGCGTGCGTTAGCGCTGGAGCCCGCCATGCGTCTCGCTCGCCAGGGACTTGGGCTGGCCGCGACTCACCGCCGGCCCTGAGTGCGGCGGGGGAGTTGAGCGCAGAGGACATTCTTTTGTACAATTGCATGTCGGCAGGGGGTGACACGCATGAAAGTGGCGACCAGCAGTGAATTCAGGAACAACGCGAAGCGATTCCTCGACGAAGTGGAACGAGGGCAGACCTATGAGATATACCGGCATGGGAGGCCGGTGGCCGTGCTGACTCCGACCCGGCGTCCCGCGGATTCGAAAGCCTACTGGCGAACGGTCCGGCCGCTGCGGATACCCGGCCTCTCTCTGAGCCGGGCGATCATCGCGGAACGGCGTTCGCGGAAATTCTAGATGCGCGTCTGCTTTGATCCGTCCGCATTCGCCAAGCGATACGTGGCCGAGGCCGGGTCCGGCGCTGTCATCGACCGGTGCGCCGCGGCGGACGAGATCTGCCTGAGCGCGCTCGCGGTGCCGGAGCTGGTGTCGATGCTGACCCGCCTCCGGCGTGCCGGTGAGCTCACTGAGGGCACCTACCACGACCTGCGCGGCAAGCTCGAGGAGGATCTCGGTCACGCGGCGATCGTGGAGGTCAGTGCGTCCATCATCGCCTCCGCGGTCGGTTTCATCGAGCGTGCTCCTCTGCAGGCGTCCGACTCCATCCATCTGGCGTGTGCCCGGGCCGCCGACTGCGACTTGTTCGTGACCTCGGACCGGCAGCAACATGCAGCGGCGCGGAGTCTGGGGTTCAAGGCGGAGCTGGTCGGATGACCGCGAGGGCGCTCGTCATCGAGGCCGAGGAGCTCACACTCTTTTCCCGCCGCGTCATGGCGAAGCTCTCGTGGCTCTGCCTCCTCACGCTGGCCGGCATCCTGCCCATCGTGTTCTGGACACGCACCGACGACACGGTGCGGACGGCCCAGTGGATCTTCTTCTGGACCGTCGCCGCGGTCGGGCTCGGCGCGGGATGGGTGTCCGGCCTGCGCGTGGGGTGCGCGGGCCCCCTCCGCGTTCCCCTGCTCGCTTACGGAACGGCGGTCCTGCTGCTCCCCGCCGCCGCGTTCCGGTTTTCGACCGGGCTCGCCGACGGCCTCGGCGTCGCGGCCGGCGTCGCGAGCGCCCTCCTCGCGGCGTGGTGGCTCCGGGACCCCAAGCGGTTCCGCGCCTTCGCGACCGCGCTCCTCCTCGTCCATCTCGCCGTCTCGTTCTACGGGTTCATCCAGTACATGGGCGCCGATCCCATGCGCTGGGCGTACCAGTACGGGGGCATGCGGCCGTTCGCGACGCTGGGGAATCCGAACTTCCTCGCCGGCCACTTCGCCACCCTCCTGCCGTGGGCGGCCGTCATGTTCCTCGCGGCGCCGGGCCCGGTCTCGAAGATCCCGTGGCTCCTGGTGACGATGGTCTGGGCCCTGCTCGTGCTCGTGGCCCAGACGCGCGGCGCCTGGATCGCGGTCGGCGTCTCGATGGCCTGGATCGGCTGGCGGACCTGGAGCGGAGGGAGGGAATGGTTCGCGGCCCAGCGGAGCTGGCTCGCCGCCTTCGTCGTGCTCGTGATCCTGATCGCCGTCGGGGCGTCGGCGCGCAACCCCGAGCTGTCGGCCCGTATCGCGGACTTCGTGCCCCACGACTTCGGCCAGATCGCGAAGCGGTACACGGCGGCCCGGGCGGCCCTCTTCATGTGGCGGGACCGGCCGGTCACCGGGTTCGGCGGCGGATGCTTCAAGCACGGTTTCGGGAAGTACATGGCGAAGGCGATGCCGCCGGAGGAGATACGGCAGTTCATGCACACGTACTCGGAGGAGTACGCGCACTGCGACTACCTCCAGCTCATCGCCGAGACGGGCGTGATCGGGTTCGGCCTGTTCGCGTGGGTGCTCGTGTGCGCGGTCCGGCTCCTGCTCCTGCGCACGCGCGACGACTGGGCGGCGCGGATCCTCCTGGGCGGCGGGATCGCGCTCGGGATCCACGCGGCGTTCAACCTGCCCCTGCACATCGGCCCGACCACGTTCCTGTGCTGGGCCGGAATCGGGCTGGCCGCAGTTCTTTCCTCCCCGAGGACGGAGACACCGGTGGCTTGGGCGGGGCCGGCGGCATGGTCGCGGCCGGTGGCCCTGATCGCCGTGATCACGGTCGGCACGCTGGCCGTGCTCCAGTTCGCGGCGAGCGCCTACAGCCGCGTCGGGATGGATTACCGGAACGTCGGGGACTGGCGGATCTCGCTCGCCGCCTACGAGCGCGGGCTGCGCGTGAACTGGGACGACCGGCGGGAGGCGTTCTACGTGGCCTCGATGCGCGGCCAGATAGGCGACCTCGATACGGCGGCGCGCATGTTCGAGCTCGAGATCCGCCGCAACCCGTACTACATGGACGGGTTCACGAACTACGGGAGCGTCCTCGGCATGCAGAAGCGGATCAAGGAGGCCGAGGCCCCGTTCCGCCGCGCGATCGAGCTGAACCCCGCCTACGCGGACGCCTTCGCTAACCTCGGGGTGGCCCTGCTCGAGCTTGGACGGTTCCCCGAGGCGGAGTCGGTCTTTCAGCAGGCGGTGGCGCTCGATCCCACGAGCGCGCAGGGCCGGCAGGGGCTGGAACTCGCCCGGGCGCGCCGCCGGCCTTGAACCTCCGGGCGGCCATCTTTGATTTCGACGGCGTGATCCTCGAGACCGAGGAGGGCGACTTCGAGGGCTGGCGCCAGGTCTACGCGGACCACGGGGCGGAGCTGCGCTTCGAGGACTGGGCCGTGTGCATCGGGACGACGGGCGCCTTTCATCCGGCGGAGAACCTCGAGCGCCTGATCGGCCGGCCCGTCGACCGCGAGGCCGCCCGGCGGAGGCACCAGGAGATCCAGGACGCCAACACGGCGCGACTGGGCATCAAGCCGGGCGTGATCGCGCTCCTGGACGAGGCCGACCGGGCCGGGATCAGGCTCGCGGTCGCCTCGTCCTCGGGCGGGGGCTGGGTGCCGAACAACCTCGCGGCGTGGGGGCTGGCGGCGCGGTTTCCCGTGGTCGTGACCGCGGACGGCCTGCTGCCGCCGAAGCCCGATCCGGCGGTGTACGTCGCCGCGCTGGAGGCCCTGGGGGTCGCGGCGGGATCGGCCGTGGCCTTCGAGGATTCGCCCAACGGGATCGCGGCGGCGAAGGCGGCCGGCATTTTCGCCGTGGCGGTCCCCAACGCGCTGACGGCGCGGCTGGACCTCTCGCGGGCGGATCTCCGGGTCGGGAGCCTGGCGGAGGTGACGCTTTCCGGAATAGATCGCAGAATGTCGAACGGAAGGGGGCACGCATGAAGGGCACGCGGGCGACGTGGATCGAACCGAAGGCGCTGGATTCCGGGATCCGGGACGAGGTCGAGCGGATCAGGATCGTGGACGGCCACGAGCACCTGGACGAGGAAGCGGCGCGGCTCAAGCAGCCGAACGACCTGACCCGGTTCTTCATGTATTACACCTTCGACGACGTGACGACGACGCGGAAGACCGCAGCCGACTCAGGGGAGTTCTTCAAGGCGGGCACGACGCCCGACCGGCAGTGGCGGATGGTCCGGGACGCCTGGCCCCTCGCCCGGCACACGGGCTACGGCCGGGCGGTCCGGCTCTCGATCAAGGAGCTGTACGGCATCGACGACCTGCGCGACGACACGATCCGGCCCCTCCTCGCCGCGATCGCCAAGCGGAACCGGCCCGGCGTGACCAAGTGGATGTTGCGCGAGAAGGCGGGAGTCGAGGTCGCGCTCGTGAACGCCGAGGACCCGGGGGACATGGCGCGGCGCACGGGGTCGCCCGGACTGTTCCTGTTCGACATCACCGTGTCCGGGTTCCTGGGCGATAAGCCGGACCTCAAGCCCTACGAAAAGGCCTCGGGCATCGCGTGCACGTCGCTGCGCGCCTGGCACCGGATGATGGACTGGTACTTCGCGCGCTGGGGCCGGCAGGCGGTCGCGATCAAGAACGTGAGCGCGTACTGGCGCGTGCTCAAGTACGACGAGGTGTCCGAGGCGGACGCCGCGCCCCTGTACGAGAAGTGGCTCGTGCGCCGGAAGAAGGTGACGCCAGCCGAGCGGAAAGCGGTCCAGGACCACTTCTTCGACGCGTGCGTGCGGCGGGCGACCGAGCTCGACCTCGCGGTCAAGATCCACACCGGGTACCACGCGGGGACCGGGTACACGGACCTGAACCTGCCCCGGGTTCGCGACCTCGCGAGCCTGTTCCGGCGCCACCCGAAGGCGCGGTTCGACATCTTCCACCTCTCGTATCCCGAGTGGGACGACCTGATCGCGCTCGCCAAGCACTACCCGAACGTGGTTGCCGACATGTGCTGGGCGTGGGCCATCGATCCAATGGGGGCCCGGCAGTTCGCGCGGCAGGCCCTGCACGCGCTTCCGCTCAACAAGGTGCACGGGTTCGGCGGCGACGTCGGGTACGCGGACATGGTCTACGGGCACGCCCGGATCGCCCGGGACTCGATCGCGGCCGTGCTAACCGAGGCCGTGCGGGAGGGGCGACTGACGCGCGCGGACGCGAAGGAGGCGGCGCGCCGCTGGCTCCGCGAGAACGCGATGGAGTTCTACCGGATCGAGAAGCGCCGGGCGGCCCAGGCCGCCGGCCAGCCGCCTCCCTTGAAGCCGTGACGCTGCCGCCCTTTCCCGGCCGGCTCCTGCTCCGGCTGATCCTGCTCTGGCTCGTGTTCGCGGTGCCGCTGGCCGTGCTCAAGACCGGGAACGACTACGTGATTCAGCCGAAGTTCGCGGTCTGCGTCGTGGGAGCGGGGGCAGTTGCTGCCACGCTGACGGCGGCGGGCCGGTGGCGCGCGCTGCTGGCCCAACCGCTCATGCTCCCGCTCGTGGGCGTCTGCGCCGCCGCCGCCGTCTCCTGGCCGGCTGCGATCAATCGCTGGCAGGCGGGGAAGCTCGTCTTCGAGCAGGCGGGCTGGGCGGTGCTGTGCCTGGCCGCCGTCGCGGAGGCCCCGGGGCTGGGGCGCGTCCTCACCGTGACTGCCGCCAGCGTTGCCGTCCAGCTCTGGGTAGCGATCCAGCAGATCCGGGGCAACTGGATCGTCGGGCACGGGGAGCAGTTCGGGGCGGGGCGGATCTACGCGACGCTGGGCAACCCCAGCTTCTTCGGGGTCTACCTCGCGCCGGTGGCCGTGGTTCTGCTGTGCGGGGTGCTCGTCGCGTTTCGCCGGGGTGCGACGCGACGTGACGTGGCCGTGGCCGCTGGTTCCACAGTGACCCTCGGCGCCGTGCTCTTCCTGATGGCCAAGGCGGGAGTCATGGACGCGTGGGCCGGGCTCGCTCTCGGCGGCGCGACCGCGGTGTGGTTCCTGGCCCGGGACCGGGTGCCCCGGATCCGGAGCGCCCTGCTCGTCCTGCTCGTGCTCGCCGCCGGGGCCACGGCCACCGTGACCCAGTTGTCCCCGCGGATCTGGGACCGGCTCGACTATCTAAAGGTGAAGGCCTTCTCGTGGCACGCGGCGGCGTGGCTGTGGCGCGACCACCCCGTCCTGGGCGCGGGGCCCGGCGAGTACCAGACGCAATCGCCGCTCGTCATGGGCCGCGTCCACGCGCTCTGGACCCGGACGTGGGGGGTGCCGGAAGGGTACGTGGCGCCGCACGACGAGGCCTTTGCGCACCAGGACCTGCTTCAGATGCTCGCCGAGGGGGGCGTCGCCGGGCTCGGACTCATGCTCTGGTTCGTGGCCGTGGTCGTGCGCGCCGGCCGGCGCGACCCCGCCCGCGCGCCGTGGCTCGGCGCCCTCGCGTCCTTCCTGCCGACCATGTGCCTGCACTTTCCCATGCATCTCGCCTCGTCGCTGCTCCTGTTCTGGCTCTGCGCCGGCTGGGCGGCCCGTGTCCAGGACCCTCTCCCTCCTTTGGAGAGAGAGGGGAGGGTGAGGGTGGGGTTTGGATTGGCGGCCGGCGTGGCCGCCGTCGTCCTGTCGGCGCTGGCGCTCCGCGGGCAGGTGGCCAACGTCCAGCTCGGCGAGGGCTACCGGCTCTTCCGCGGGGGCGCGCCGCGGCTCGCGGTCCCGTTCTTCGAGCGGTTCGAGCGGCTAAACGGCCACCACTACGAGGAGCGGTTCTACGCGGGAGCGCTTCATCAGGCACTCAAGGACGACGGCGCGGCCATCGCGTCCTACGGGCGCGCGCTCGAGCTGTATCCGGCCATGCAGGGCGCGCTCTACAACCTCGGGAACGTGCACTTCAACCGCGGCAATTACCCGGAGGCCGAATTCGTCTTCGAACGAGTACTCGAGATCAACCCGTGCAATGTCGAGGCCGCCAATAACCTGGGCAACGCGCTCGCGCTCCAGGGGCGCCATGCGGAGGCGGGCCGGTGGTACCTCCGCGCCATCGCGCTGTCGCCGCGGTACCCCGACGCGCTCTACAACCTCGCCGTGAACGAGTACCGCCTCGACCGGAAGCGGGAGGCGCGCCGGTGGCTCGCGAAGGCCCTGGAGGCCGATCCCCGGTATCCGGCCGCGCGCGAGCTCGCCGTCACGCTGGGGATGAAGCGGCCGTGACGATCCTCGCGGTCCTCCTGTGCGTGGCCCAGAGCGTGCGGGCGATGGCGCCCGCGGCCTTGAGCGCGACCACGCCCGAGTCGGAGGGCGGTACCGCGTGGAAGGATTCCGGGCTCTACGGCACCGGCTGGACCGTCACGGCCGGCTACTTCTTCAAGGACACGATGTTCTACAGTCAGGGCCGCGGCGGCCCGGCGGTCTCGGTGGGCAAGGCGTTCCGGGTCCTGCGCTGGCTCGGGATCAGGGCGGGTGGCGGGGTGCTCCGGGCGAAGGGCACGATGAACACCTCGGGGGCCGGATCGGGATTCCGCACGACCTTCGACTCGACCGTCATGTACGCCGACCTCGGGATCGTGACGCCGTGGCTGCCGTTCCCGGTCTCGCTCGCATTCTACCGGCACGCGACGGACCTGACCGACGCGGCCGGGTCCGGGGCGCTCTATGGGCGGACGTTCAGGGGGTCCGCGACGGGGACGGGCCTGGGGGCGGATGTCCGGATCGAGTTCGAGTTCTTCTCGTCGAAGCGGCGGGCCCCGCACCGCGGGCCCGGTATCGTGCTGGGGTACTCGGGGTTCATGGACTTTTCGCCGAAGAAGCTGGGGACCCGGGACGCGGCCGGGGTCGTGCTGGAGCATCCGAAGTGGAAGCCGTTCGCGGGCGAGGGGCTCCATGCCGGACTCGAGTACGAATTCTAGGTAAGATTCAGGAAACATCTCGCAGGCCGAGGAGGAGGAATAGGATGAACGTCGGGTCCCTGTTGCGCCGGATGAACCTCCAGGAGAAGGTCATGCAGTTGTGCTCGCTCATGGAAGGCCAGGTGCTCGACCGGGGCGCCGTCAATCCGCGCAAGCTCCGCAAGGTCTTCCGGCACGGGATGGGGTCGTTCACGACCGTGACTCGGCAGATGGGGCCGCGCGAGGGCACCGAGACCTACAACCGGCTCCAGCGGTTCCTCCTCACCGAAACCCGGATGAAGATTCCGGCCATACTGCACGACGAGTGCCTGCACGGATGCATGGCGAAGGGGTCCACGATATTCCCGCAAGCGCTGGCCCTGGCCAGCGCCTGGGACCCCGACCTCCTCGAGCGCGTGGCCTCCGCCATCGGGCTCGAGACGAGGGCCCGCGGCATCTCGCAGGCGCTCTCTCCGACGATCAACATCGCCCGGGACCCCCGGTGCGGACGCTCCGAGGAGACCTACGGCGAGGACGTCCTGCTCACCACGCGGCTGGCCGTCGCGTTCATCCGCGGAATCCAGGCGCGAGGGGTCGCCGCGACCCCCAAGCACTTCGCCGCCAACTTCATGGGCGACGGCGGGCGCGACAGCCACGAGATCCACTTCTCGGAGCGCGAGCTGCGCGAGACCTACTTCCCGGCGTTCGAGGCCGCCGTCCGCGAGGCGGGGGCGCTTTCCATCATGCCCGCGTACAACGCCATCAACGGCGTGCCCTGCGCATCCGATCCGTGGCTCCTGACGGACGTGCTCCGGAAGGAGTGGGGTTTCGAGGGGATCGCGGGGTCCGACTACTGGGCCATCGACGGGATCTACCAGAAGCACCGGACGGCGAAGGATGCCGCCGAGGCGGCCCGGGTGTCGCTGGCGGCGGGCATGGACGTGGACTGGCCGTCGGCGACCACGTTCCCGCATCTCGTGGGCGAGGTCCGGAAGGGCCGGATATCGGAGCGGGTCGTCGACCGCTCCGTCCTCCGCGTCCTGCGCGTCAAGGAGAAGCTGGGGCTGTTCGAGAACCCGTACGCCGATCCGCACCGGGCGGTGGCGCTGAACGACTGCGCGCCGCACCGCGCGCTCGCGCTCGAGGCCGCGCGGAAGGGAATGGTCCTGCTCCGGAACGAGAAGGGCGCGCTGCCGCTGGGCAAGGTCCGGCGCGTGGCGGTTCTCGGGCCGAACGCGGACGAGGCCCGCACCGGCGGGTACAGCGGGCACGGGGTCCGGGTCGTGAAGCCGCTCGAGGGCATCCGGGCGCGGCTTGGGAAAAGCACGGACGTCCTCTACGCGCGCGGGTGTGAGCTCCTGGGCGACGACGAGTCGGGGATCGACCGCGCGGTCGCGGCGGCGCGGAAAGCCGACGTCGCGATCGTGGTCGTCGGCGGCTGGTCGGGCGGCTCGTGGGAGAAGCACCCTTACACCGAGGGCGAGGGCCGCGACCGCTGCCGCCTCGAGCTGTCGGGCGTGCAGGAGAAGCTGATACTCGCCGTGGCGGCGGCCAACCGCCGGACGGTCGTCGTGATCGTGAACGGGTCGGTCGTGGCGGCCGGGAACTGGGCCCACCGGGTCCCGGCGATTCTCAATGCCTGGTACCCGGGGGAGGAGGGCGGCACCGCGATCGCGGAGGTCCTCTGCGGCGACGTCAACCCGTCGGGCAAGCTGCCCCTGGGAATGCCGTTCCACACGGGCGAGCTGCCCTGGTACTACAACTCGAAGCCGTCCGGCCGGGCGCCCGACTACAACGACCGGCGGGGGGCGCTGGCACAGTTCCCGTTCGGCCACGGGCTCTCGTACACGAGCTTCAAGTGCGACGCGCTCGAGACCCGGCGGACGCCCGACGGCGCGGCCGTATCCTGCACGATCCGGAACCTGGGGAAGCGGGCCGGGGACGAGGTCGTCCAGCTCTACGTGCACGACCGGATGTGTTCGCTCGTCCGGCCGCTCATGGAGCTCAAGGGCTGGCAGCGCCTGCGGCTCGCGCCGGGGGAGCAGACCCGGGTCGACTTCGCGCTGACTCGCCGGGACCTGGGCTTCCTGGGCCCCCGGCTCAAGCCCGTCTTCGAGCCCGGGGAGTTCGAGATCATGGTGGGCGCGTCGTCGGGGGACATCCGGCTGCGCCGGACGGAGTGGATTCGTTAGGTATGCGCGAGGAGGAATGACATGGACGAAAAGGAATTGCAGGCGTGGCGCGACATCATCCTGACCAACACGGTGACCGCTGTCGCCCTCGTCAAGGTGCTGACGCAGAAGGGCATCCTGAGCGACGCCGAAATGCTGAAGGCGATCGAGGAGACGAAGGCCGAGCTCGCGAAGCGCAAGGCGACCTGAACCTCTCCACATGATCGCGGCCGCCGTCCGGGCCTTCCGGGCGCTCACCCGCGCCACCCGGGTCGCCCTGACCTGGGGCACGCTCACGCCGTTCTACCTTCTCTGCTTTGTCCCGGGGCGGATCTTTCTGGCGCTGCGCGGCCGGGACCCGCTCCGCCGCGAGTTCCCGGCGCGCCAGCCCTCCTGCTGGGACGTCCGGGGCCCTGCCCCCAAGCCCGCCCGGTACCGCAAGCCATTCGCGTGAAGATCCTGGGGCTCAGCGCCTTCTACCACGATTCGGCCGCCGCGCTCGTCGTCGACGGCGAGCTCGTGGCCGCGGCGCAGGAGGAACGATTCAGCAGGTTGAAGCACGACGCCGGGTTCCCGGCGGAAGCGGTCCGCTGGTGCATCGAGGCGGGCGGGGTCGGACCGGAGGGGCCGGATGCCGTCGCGTTCTACGACAAGCCCGTCACCAAGTTCGTGAGGCTCCTCGAGACCCACTTCGCGGTCGCGCCCCGGGGGCTGCGCTCGTTCGTGGCCGCGATGCCCCTCTGGACCCGGGAGAAGCTCTGGATCCCGCTCCGGATCGAGTCGTGCCTCGAGTCCCTCGGGGTCGCGATGCCGCGAGACCTCTTCTTCCTCGAGCATCACGAGTCGCACGCCGCGAGCGCGTTCTATCCCTCGCCCTTCCCCGCGGCCGCGATCCTGACCGTCGACGGCGTGGGGGAGTGGGCGACGGCGTCGGTGGGGCGCGGCAGGGGCCACGCGATCGAGCTCATGAGCGAGCTGCGGTTCCCGCACTCGCTCGGCCTGCTCTACTCGGCGTTCACCGCCTACTGCGGGTTCGAGGTCAACGACGGCGAGTACAAGCTCATGGGGCTCGCGCCCTACGGGGAGCCGCGTTACGCGCGCGAGATCCGCGACCGGCTCGTGGACATCAAGGAGGACGGGTCGATCCGGCTGAACATGGCCCTGCTCGGCTACCTCGGCGGATTGTCGATGACGAACGGGCGGTTCGAGGAGGTCTTCGGCGGTCCCCCGCGCAGGGCGGACGAGCCGGTCACGCAACGCCACAAGGATTTGGCCCGGTCGGTCCAGGAGGTCACGGAGGAGATCGTGCTGCGCATGGGCGCTCACGCGCACGCGACCTCGGGGGAGAAGCGCCTGTGCCTCGCGGGCGGCGTCGCGCTGAACTGTGTCGCGAACGGGCGCCTCCTCCGCGAGGGGCCGTTCGATGAGGTCTGGATCCAGCCGGCGGCGGGCGACGCCGGGGGCGCGATCGGGGCCGCGCTCGCGGTCTGGCACGGCATCCAGGGACGTGTGCGGGATGCGGACGGCGTCCACGACCGGATGCGCGGCGCGCTCCTCGGCCCCGCCTTCGGGGACGAGGCGTGCCGGGAGGTCCTGGACCGGGAGGGCTGCACGGCCCGGCGGCTCGACGATGCCGAGTGGGCGACTGCGGTCGCGAGGCTGATCGCGGACGGCAAGATCGTGGGGCTGTGCCAGGGACGGATGGAGTTCGGCCCGCGCGCGATGGGGAACCGGTCGATCCTCGCGGACCCGCGCGATCCCGGGATGAAGGACCGGATCAACCTCCGGGTCAAGGGGCGCGAGTCGTTCCGGCCGTTCGCCCCCGCCGTTCTCGAAGAACGCGCGGCGGAGTGGTTCGAGCTCGAGGCGCCATCGCCCTACATGCTCCTGACCGCGCGGGTCAGGGCCGGCCGGAACCTCCCGGCGGTCACGCACGTGGACGGGTCCGCCCGGGTCCAGACCGTGGACGCTGTAGTGAATCCCCGGTTCCATGCCGTGATCGCGGCCTTCGACGCGCTCACGGGCTGTCCCGTCGTCCTGAATACGTCGTTCAATCTCAGCGGCGAGCCCATCGTGTGCACCCCCGCGGACGCGCTCCGGACTTTCCGCCGCGCCGGGCTTGACGCCCTGGTCCTGGGAAACTACCTCGTGACGCGCGCGTGAAGACGCGCGAGCGCGTCGCCCTGGGCGCCGTGCTGGTGCTGGCGCTCGGGCTGCGCCTCTGGAAGCTGGGCGAGCCCGTGCCCGGGTTCTACCGCGACGAAGGAATCGCGGCGTGCCAGGGGCTCGCACTCGCGCGGGGGATCACGCTTCCCGAATCCAACTGGAACCCCTTCGACCCGTTCCCGGTCTGGGGCGCGATCGAGGCGGTGAGTCTGAGGGTCCTGGGCCCCTCGATCTTCGCGGCGCGGCTCCCGGCCGCGGTCGCGGGCGCGGCGGTCGCCGCGTTTGTCTGGGTCGCGCTCGTGCCCGTGACCGGGTTCTGGCCCGCGTTGCTCGCCGCGGGGTTCCATGCGGCGTCGTTCTGGGAGCTCGTCTACGGCCGGATCGCGGTCGCCCCGGTCCTGATGCTGTTCCAGGGCGCCCTGCTGGCCGTGTTCCTGCTGGGGGCGCCGGCGCCGCACCCCGCGCGGCGGGGCCTCGCGGCCGGGCTCGTGGCCGGATCCGCGCTGTTCGGCTACTTCGCGGGCGTCCATCTCATCGTGGTCCTGGCCGTGGTCGCGGTCGTGCGCTGGGGAACCGACCGGGAGTTCCGCCGGATGGTGCGGCCGTGGGGCTTGGGCGCCGCCGCCGGTGTCGCGCTGACGGCGTGCCTCGCGTTCCTGAACCGCGGTGCGTTCCACTATCTCGGCCAGTACCCGTTTGCCCCGCCGTCGCAGTGGATCCCGAACCTGTTCGGGCACGTGCGCGCGATGGCGTTCACGCTTCCCGCGGCCGACCCCCGGCCCGGCTACTGGGGGCTCCGCGCGTTCAGTGGTCCGTTTCTGTCGTTCCTCGAGGCCGGCGCCGTTATCCTGGGCCTCACGGCCCTGGCGGTGAAGGGACCGCTCCGGCGGCTGGCCGCGATTGGGCTGGTCTGGGCCGCGATCGCGCTCATCCCCGCGGTCATCACCGAGTCCGACGGGCCCCGGACGAACCGGTCCCTCGGCGCAGTTGTCGGCCTCGGCCTGCTGGCGGCGGCTGGTGCGGCGCAGGCCGGCCGCCGGTGGCCGAAGGCGCTTCCCGTGCTCGTCGGCGGCTGGATCGCGGGGCAGGCCCTGCTGGGCGGCGGCCGGTACTTCGGCCCGTACCGGCACGACCCCAGGGTCGCGTTCTGGGCGGACCGGACGTTCGTGGACGCCGCGCTCTGGCTCCAGGGCGGTGCGGCCCGGTTCCCGGTCACGCTCGTGACCGCGGACCCCTCCTACTACACGATGCCGGCGGTCTTCTTCCTGCTCGACCCCGAGATTCGGTCCGGCCGCGTCGTCGTCGCGCCCCCGCGGCGTTCCCCATTCGTCGTCGCCGACGCGATCCACGATCCGCTGCGGGCCCAGCCCGAAATCTTCATCGTCTCCCTGCCGGCCATGAATGTCCTGCCGCGCCGGGCGTACGCGCTCGTGACCGGCATGGCCCTCGTCGAGACCGCACGCGAGTATCTGCGCCAGCGCAAGCCCCGGCAGGCGCTCGACTATCTCTGGCCGATCGTGACCCAGGTCCCGGAGTTCGGGCTGGGCCACCTGCGCCTCGCCGACGTGTACGACAATCTCGGGGACGCGGGAGCGGCGCGGACCGAGCGCGCGCTCGCGGCGGGCTGGGGCGTCACCGAGACCGCCGCCGGCATGGGGCTCATCCTGCCGTAGCCGCGGCGGGACGGGTCCTGCCAGTGGCCGAGGGGAGGTCTCTTCGGCACGCTCGGTGGTCGGGGCGAGTCACCTCGCTGCGGGCCGGCCTCGCCTGAACCGCTGCGTGCTCCGTGGCGGGCGCGTTGCGCGGACAGTCGCGTCCGGCCGCCGATGGGCGGTCCCTGCTTGCCCGGTGGCCCATGTCGACCGTCCGCGACCGCAACGCTTGCCACTCCGCACCGGCCGGCCAGCGCCTTAGAGACCTCCCCTCTGCCACTGGCACCCGTCCCTCAGCGCGGAGGGCGACCGAGCCTCCGCTGAGACCCCGATCCACTTCCCTCCTGCGAAGTCCCGCGGAGTGTCAGTGCGCGTAGCGGGTGTGGTCGGGGAGGCCGGCGTCGGCGAAGCCGCGGCGGCGCTCGGCGCACTTGTTGCACCGGCCGCACTGCCGCCCCCGGACGGGGGAGATGCACGAGAACGTCAGATGCAAGGGGAGGGCGCGTCCCAGCCGGAGGACGTCGCGTTTGCGCTTCCCCCCGAACGGCGCGATCACGGTCAGGTGGCGGCTCATCGCCATCGATGCGACGAGTCCGAAGCCCCGGCGGTAGCGCGCGGAGGCGTCGGCGAAAAGGTTGCCCTTCAGCGTGCCCAGCGCGATCACGGGGACGCGGCGCAGGGCCGCGAGGACGGCCGCGCGCGAGAGCAGGAGCAGGTTGCGCCCCGGCAGGTACATGAGCCGGTCGTTGCTCCTGGCCCCTGGGGCCCGGTGGCCGGTCACGCTCCAGTGCTTCCCGTAGGTGTCCCGGACCGGGAGCGAGAGGACGGTCAGGCGGCTCGCCCCCGGGATCCGGGCGGCGCGCAGGAACCGGCGCAGGCCCGCGAGCTCCGCCCCCTCCCACGCGAGCCCGAACCGGACGTAGACGGGATGGACGCTGCGGAACCGGCGGGCCAGCCAGGCGACCATGATCGCGCTGTCGCACCCGCCGGAAACGAGCGCCAGGACGGACGCCGAAGACCGCTGCCGCATGGGGACTATAATACCTCCGTGATTCTCAAGGGGAAGGCCGTGCTCGTGACCGGGGCCGCGAAGCGCGTGGGTCGCGTGATCGCGCTCGCGCTGGCGAAGCGCGGCGCCCGGGTGGCCGTCCACTACCGGGGGTCGAAGGCGGAGGCCGAGGCGACGGCGGCCGACATCCGGGCCCTGGGCACGGATGCGATGACGGTCAAGGCCGAGTTGACCCGGGAGGACGAGGTGGCGGGCATGGTCGGCGCCGTGGCGGGGAAGTTCGGGTCGGTGGACGTCCTCGTCAACAACGCCGCCGTGTTCTTCAAGACGCCGTTCGAGACCGTGACCGGCGACGACTGGGACCGGACCGTGGACTCCAACCTCAAGGCCGTGTTCCTGACCTGCGTCCACGCGGGCCGGCGGATGCAGGCGCAGCCTGGCGGCGGCGTGATTGTGAACATCGCGGACTGGGCCGGGGTCCGGCCGTACACGGGATACCTGCCGTATTGCATATCGAAGGCGGGCGTCATCACGCTCACCCAGGGGCTGGCCCGCACGCTCGCGCCGAAGGTGCGCGTGAACGCCGTGGGACCCGGACCGGTGCTGGTGCCCTCCGACCTTCCCGAGGCGGAGGCGCGTGAGATCATGGAGAAGACGCCGCTCAAGCGTCACGGGAGTCCCGAGGACGTGGCGGCGGCGGTGGTATTCTTGATCGAAGGTTCCGATTACATCACCGGCGTCCTGCTGCCGGTCGATGGAGGGAGGCTCATCGCGTGAAACGGTACATGCTCCTCGTCCTGGTCCTGGCTGCCGGGTGCAGAATCGTCCAGACGCGTCCGGCGCGACCGCTGACCCCCGCGGAGGCGTCGTTCCAGCGGGGCCTCATGTGCGAGCGCCGGTCGGACTGGGCGGGCGGGTTCCGGGAGTTCGATTCCGTGCGCGGCTTCGACCCCGCGTTCCAGCCCGGGCGCGTGCTCTGGCACCTGGGGATCTGCCAGTACCAGCTTGGGGCTTTCGCGTACTCGGCCTCGCTGCTCGAGGGCGCGATCGCGATCGACCAGTTCCAGGACACGGTGGAGCCGTACCGGATGCTCGCCAACGCGTGGCTCAATACGAAGAACCCCAGGAAGGCAGTTGCGAGTCTCGACCGCGCATCCGCGGTCCACGTGAACGACCCGTGGCTGTGGGAGTTCAGGATGCGGATCCTGATCACGATGAAGAAGACGAAGGAGGCGAAGGAGGCCGGGCTCCGGGCGGAGGCGCTGGCGTTCGCCTCCGCGACGCCCGGCCGCGAGAAGCTCTCGATGCCTTTCGAGGGGACCTGGAAGGTGGTGGCCGGCAACTCGGGCGGCGACCACTGGGGGCTTGCGAGCAAGTTCGCGTGGGATTTCGCCCGGATCGACCGGAAGGGGGCGCTGCGCGACCCGGCGGGCGGCAGCGCCCGGGCGAACGCCACATATTTCGCGTGGGACCAGCCCGTGCTGGCGCCCGCCGAGGGCGTTATCGCGGCCGCGGAAGGCGCGGTGCCCGAGAACCTGAAGGCGGGGACGCCCAACCTCGAGGCGCCGAACGGGAATTACGTCGTGATCCGCCATCCGTCCGGCGAGATGACCATGCTCGCGCACCTGCGCGCGGGCTCCCTGCTCGTGAAGACCGGGGACCGGGTGGCCCGCGGCCAGCCCGTGGGCCGGTGCGGCAACTCCGGGGACAGCCTCGCGCCGCAGGTGACCATGATCTCGATGGCCCAGCTCGACCCGGCCCTGTGCCGGCCGGCCCGGCTATCGTGGTACTCGGCGCCCATGAGCGGGACCGCGATCATCGAGGGCGGAGTGCCCGAGACCGGCGAAATCGTGCGGGCGGAGAGCATCCCGGTCGCTCCTGCGCCTGTTGCACCTGCCCCGGTGGCGGCCCCCGTCCCTGTCGCTGCGGCTCCCGCGCCTGTCGCGGCAGCCGCCGCGGTGAAACCCGCAGTGGCCGTGGCACCGGCTGCGCCGACTGCTGCGGCTCCTGCTCCCGCCGCCCCTCTTCCCGCCGGCGCTGCAGTCGCCGCGGGCGTTCCGCCCGACGCGTACCAGAGGGCGCTCGCGAAGTGGGCGAAGTTCAAGAAGGGGCCCAAGCCGGCTCCGCCAGCCCAGCCCGCCCCGGCCCCGGCAGCTCCTCCCGCAGCCGGGACGGCGCCGCAACCAGCCGCAGGGACTGCACCTGCGGTGGCGGCGCCGACTGCGCCTGCGGCGACGGCCGCGGCTGCGCCAGTGGCGACGGCGCCACAGCCAGCCGTCGTGCCGAGTGCAGCGGTGGCGGCACCGACAACGCCCGCGGCAGCTCCGGCTCCGGTGGCAACCCCTGCCCCGGCCGCGACTCCCGCGGCAGCTCCGGCTCCGGTGGCAACCTCCTCTCCGGCCGCGACTCCTGCGGCGGCTCCGGTGGCAACCCCTGCTCCGGCGGCGGTTCCTGCGGCGGCTCCGGCTCCGGTGGCAACCCCTGCCCCGGCGGCGGTTCCTGCGGCGGTTCCAGCGCCGCAGCCTGCCCAGGGCCGGACGGAACCCGCCGTCGCCACCCCCCGGACGGAGCCTGCCGTCGCAACTCCCCGGACAGAACCTGCCGTCTCCTCCACTGCGACGGAGTCCGCCGGTGCCGTGGCCGCGAAGCCGGGGAAGCGGAAGGGGGCCGGCAAGGGCAAGAAGGTCGGATGGGGATCGGACGGGCAGCCGGGCGGCGGCGCCGAGAAGGGCGCCACGGCGGCCTCCTCGAGCTCCGTGTCCGAGGACTCCGGGAAGCCCGGCACGGCCTCGCCGGAAGAGGCGGCCACATCGGATACCGCGAGCCCGGGCAAGGGCAAGGCGAAGGGGAAGAACAAGTGACCGTGAGCGGAACGCATGACAAGGAGGCCGGACGCATGACCAGGCGCGCGATCGTGATGGCGGGAATCGGTTGGTTGGTGTTGGCGGGATCTTCGCCGGCGGTGGCGGGCCCCGGGGCGAAAGCCGCCCAGGAGTCGTTTGAGGCCGGCCTCGCGTCCGAGCAGTCCGGCGACTACGCCAAGGCGCTCGACGCTTACCTCGCCGCGATGCGCGCCGACCGGACGTTCCGGCCGGATGCTGTCAATTATCATGTCGGTATCTGTCAGGGCAAGCTCGGCCGGCCCGGGCAGGCCATCGCGCCCCTCGAGACGGCCCTGCGCGCGAGCCCGTTCGCCGACGATCCCGGTCCGTACCGCCTGCTCGCCCACGCGTATCTCCGGCAGGGCCGGGCGGGCGACGCGCGGGGGGCCGCGGAACGGGGGATCAAGCTCCACCCGGCGGACCCGTGGCTCCACGAGTTCCTGCGCGACGCGCTCGCGCGGACGAAGCAGCCGGCGCTGGCGAAGGCGGAGGCCCGGAAGGCCGAGGCGCTCCAATGGACGAAGACTCCGGCCGCGGTCGCTACCGCGTTAGCCCCCCCTTTCGAGGGGACGTGGAAGGTGAAGACGGCGAATGGGGAGGGCGATCACGCGGGTCTCTCGGCCCGGTTCGCCTGGGACTTCGTGAAGCTGGACGCGGCCGGGGTGGAGCAGGACCCGAAGGCGAAGAACCCGCGGCTGAGCCTGTCCTGGTACTCGTGGGACGCGCCGATTCTGGCGCCCGCGGACGGCGAGGTGACGGCCGTCGAGGCCGCCGTGCCCGACAACGCCACGGTGGGCGTGACCTACGCGGCGTCGCCGCTGGGCAACTACGTGATCATCCGGCACGCCGAGGGCGAGTACAGCCTGCTGGCTTCGCTGAAGAGGGCCAGCGCGACGGTGAAGCCCGGCGACCAGGTGACGAAGGGCCAGGTCGTGGCGCGGTGCGGGAGCTCGGGCGCGAGCCCGTTCCCGCGGCTCCGGTTCGCCGTGCTCGAGCAGGTCGAGCCCATGCTCTGCCGGCCGGTGGCGCTGGACGGCTGGGGCGCGAAGGCGAAGGGGGAACTGCGAACCGGCGATCTCGTGACCGGCGGGGCGGGGGTGGTGCCGGTGACGGCGCTCCCGCCGACGGCACTGTCGGCAACACTGGCGGCCGCGAAGGACTCGTCCACGGTCGTGGCGGCGGCGATTCCGCCGGCCGCGGTGTCGGCGACCCGGGCGGAGCCCGCGAAAGTGGAGGAGACCCGGACGAAGACGGGCGAGAAGCGGAGCGAGGCGGCGTCCGGCGGGGGCGGAGGCGGGATTCCCGTGCCGCCGGTGGTGGCGCCTCCAATGCCGGCTGCGGCAGGGGCGGCTGCCGGCGCGGCGGCCGTGGGGGGCGTGGCCTCCGGGCTCGGCAGCCTGCTCAAGGGCAGCGGCAAGAGCGCTTCCAAGCCGAGTAAACCCGCGGACAAGCCGGCCGACAAACCGGCGGACAAGCCGGCAGACAAACCCGCGGACCAGCCTGGAGACCAGCCCCCCGAGAAGCCGGCGGATCAGCCGCCCGCGGATCAGCCGGGGCAGCAGCCTCCCGCGGATCAAGCTGGCCAGCAACCGGGTCAACAGCCCGGCGAGCAACCCGGTCAACAGCCCGGACAGCAAGGCCAGGGTCAGGGGCAAGGCCAGGGTCAAGGTCAAGGTCAGGGTCAGGGTCAGCAGGCGCCGAATAACACCCCCGAGAAGCCCGCGACGCCGGAGACCAACAGTCCGGTGCCCGAGACCAAGACCGTGCCGGGGAATCCGCCGGCGACGAATCCGGGCGGCGGCCCGAGGCCGTAGGGTATCCAAGGCGAAGTCAGCGGGAGGAGGACGACCACCATGGCAGACGCGAGTGAGAAGACGTCCTGGTCCGGGATGCCCGGCGAAGCCGGGGCGGAGAACCGGCTGTTGCTTGCGACCGGGACCCGGGCGATATGCCTCCTGCAGAAGGAGGGGCTATCCTTGGCGGACTGCCTCGGCATCCTCCTCGAGGACGTGGCGGCGCTCGACATCGGGAAGGCCTTCCTCCAGGTGCGGAACGGAATCGCGGAGGGCAAGAGCGTGGCGGCGTCCATGCGGGAGGCGGGTTTCCCCGCGCTCTACGTGCAGGTGGTGGCGGCCGGCGAGGAGACCGGGAAGCTGTTCGAGGCGCTCGCCTTGATCGCGGACGACTTGGAGCGGGAACTCCTCCGGAAGGCTCCCATGGAGGATGGGGACCACCTGGCGCTGGCGCTCCGCCGGATGGCCATGACGATGTCCCTGGGATTGCCGCTGATCCCGGCCATCGGGATCGCGGCGGACAACATGGAGCACGCCGGGCTTGGGCAGGCCCTCCTGGACGTGAAGAAGGACGTGGCAGCCGGCGTGCCCTTCGGAGAGGCGATGGTGAAGAGGTCGAACGTCTTCGGCATCGTCCTCGCGAGATACCTGGAGGCGGGCGAACGGTCGGGGCGGCTGGACCGGGTCCTGGTTTCGGCCGCGGACTTCCTCGACCGGATCCTGAAGATCAGGTACCGGAGAAGCTAGACCGGCAGGGAAGAGCCCCCCGCGGCGGGGGCAACTTTCCGACAGTCGGCAAACTGTCCGCGGTCATGCCGGCGCCTGATGTGGTACCATCCACTGATCGTGCCAAAGGGTCGCGCCAGTAGGGGAGCTGACAGGGACTGCCGGACGGGAATCGGGACCAGGCTCAGCCGGGGCTCCGCGGGCCGCCTCGTGCCCGGCGCACTCGCCCTCCTTCTTTCGTCCTCCGCCGCCGCTTCGCCGTGGACCGCCGCGGCTTCCCTGCCCACGGCGCGCAGCTATCTCGGCGTCGCGGCGGTGGGGGGCACGGTCTACGCGATCGGGGGCCACAACGGGTCGGTCCGGGTGAACACGGTGGAGGCCTATGATGCGGCGACGAACACGTGGGCCACGAAGGCCGTCATGCCCACGGCCCGCGACGGGCTGGCCACCGCGGTGGTGGGCGGCACGGTCTACGTGATCGGGGGAGCGAACCCCGGACTCCTGACGACAGTGGAAGCCTACTATCCCGCGACGGATACCTGGGCGACCAGGGCCCCGATGCCCACGGCGCGCGATTACCTCGCCGTCGTGGCGGTGGGCGGCGTGATCTACGCGATCGGCGGTTACGACGGGGGATCGGTCCTGACCACGGTCGAAGCATACGATCCTGCGACGAACACGTGGACGACGAAGGCCCCGATGAACTCGTCCCGCTACTATTTCGGCGCCGTGGCGGTGGGGGGCACGATCTACGCGATCGGGGGGTACAGCGGCTCGCCGCGGACGACGGTGGAGGCGTACGATCCCGCGACGAACACGTGGACGACGAAGGCGTCCTCCATGCTCGCGCCCCGGTACGGTTTCGCGGTCGCGGCGGTGGGGGGCACGGTCTACGCCATGGGCGGGACGCTCGACAACGTCTCTGGATTCGCGACGGTCGAGGAGTACGATCCCGCGGCGGACACCTGGAAGGCCGCGTTCTCGCTGAATACCCCCCGCCACGCCCTGGGCGCCGCGGTGGTGGGCGGCACGATCTACGCGGTCGGTGGCTACGACGCCGGTCCCGTCGCCGCCACGGAAGCGGGCTGCGCGGCGGGGTTGAACGTCCCCGAGTCGGTCGTCTGGTCCTCGCGCGCGTCCCTGCCTGCGGCCGTCGACGGACTGTCGGCCGTGGCCCTGGGGGGCGTCGTGTACGCGTTGGGGGGCAACGGCGCGCCGCAGTCGGTCGACAGGTACGACCCGGCCGCGAATGCCTGGACGACGATGGCGGCGATGCCCACCGGGCGCGTCTACTTCGGCGCTGCGGCCGCGGGCGGAACGCTGTACGCGATCGGGGGATACCTGGGCGGTCCCCACTTCGCCACCGTCGAGGCCTACGATCCGGCGACGAACACGTGGACGACGAAAGCCCCCATGCCCGCCGTCCGGTCGCAACTGGGCGCCGCGACGGTCGGGGGTACGATCTACGCGATCGGAGGGTATAACGGTTCCACCTTCCTCACGAAAGTCGAGGCGTACGATCCGGCCACGGACACCTGGACCACGAAGGCCCCGATGCCGACCGCCCGCTCCGCGTTCATGACGGCGGTGGTGGGAGGGGTCATCTACGCGATCGGGGGAGTCGGCGGGGGCACTCTCCTCATGAAAGTCGAGGCCTACGATCCCGCCACGGACACCTGGTCGACCCGGGCGTCGCTCCCGGCACCCCGGCACATGGGTGCGGCGGTCGTGGTGGGCGGCACCGTCTACGTGATGGGGGGGGATGTCACCGGAGGGGCGCCCTACCTGGCGACGGTGGAGGCGTACGATCCGGCCACGAACCGCTGGACTCCGGTTCCGGCGATGCTGGCGGCGCGCGGGGCGCCGGCGGCGGCGGCGCTGAGCGGCACGATCTACGCGATCGGGGGGCTGGCGAACCCGAGCGGCCAGTTGGCCTCGGTCGAGGCGGGCTGGGTCGGCGCTCCCCCCAACGCCCCTCCCGGCGCGCCCTCCTCGCCCTCCGGGCCCGCGAATGGAAAGAAGAACCACGCGTACGCGTACTCGGTCTCCGCGACCGATCCCGAAGGTGGCCCTATCAGGTACGGCTGGGATTGGGACGGGAACGGGACGGTGGACGAGTGGTCGTCGCTCGTGGCGAGCGCGACGGCGGACACGCGGAGCCATAGTTGGGCGGCGGCGGGGACCTGGGGCGTCAAGGTCAGGACCGAGGACGAGCACGGGGCCCAGTCGGGCTGGTCCGTGGCGCGGAGCGCGGCGATCACGGACGGGGGCGGCGACATTTCGTGGACGACGGCCGCCGCCCTGCCGACCACCCGGCACATACTGGCGGCTGCGGTGGCGGGCGGCAGGATCTACGCCACGGCGGGTACGCTCATGCCCAGCTTCTCCGAGCTGACGACGTTGGAGGTCTACGACGCCGGAACCGATGCGTGGACCACGCGCGCCAGCCTGACGAACGGCCGGTACGGCCACGCGTCCGCCGCGCTGGGCGGCACGGTCTACGCGATCTCCGGGTGGAAGGACGGGACGGGGGCGCTGAACTCCGTGGAAGCATACGATCCGGCCACGAACACGTGGATCGCGAGGGCGACCGTGGCGGCGGGACGGGGCCGGTGCGGCGCCGCGACCGCGGGCGGCACGATCTACCTGGTCGGCGGGACCGACGGCGGGGCGGTGACGACGGTGGAAGCGTACGACCGGGCCACGAACACGTGGGCCGGGAAGGCGAGCCTGCCGACGGGCCGCTGGGGGTTGGGCGTCGTCGCGGTGGGCGGCACGGTCTACGCCATCGGCGGAACCACGGGATCGGCCGCCGCCTCGCTCGCCACGGTGGAGGCGTACGATCCCGCGACGAACACGTGGACGACGAGGGCGAGCATGCCGGCGGCCCGGTGCGACCTCGCCGCCGTGGCAGTGGGGGGGACGATCTACGTGTGCGGCGGACAGGACGGCTCCGGCCCGCTTGCCAGGGTGGAAGCCTACGACACCGCGACCAACACGTGGACGACGCTCAATGCGCTGGCGGGGATTCGCAACGCGCCGGCCGTCGCCGCGGTCGGGGATTCGATCTTCGTCATCGGAGGGGACGATGGTTCCTCCCTGATCGCGTCGGTGGAATCCGGTCTCGTCTTCGGCGCGCCGCCTGCGCCGAGCGCCCAACTCGCGGCGGCGCTTTCCGTCAGCCCGGCGGTGTCGGCCACCGGCCAGACGGTGACCGTACGGCTCACGGTCACGAATACCGGAACCATCGACGTCATCGCAATCGCGCCGGAAATCCGCGTGAACACGGGTGCAACACTGGTGGCGCTGTCGACCGGGCCCGTACCGCCGAATGTGGCCAGCCTCGCGGCAGGTACCGCGACCAGTTTCGTGTGGACGTTCACGACACCCAGTTCCGTCGGCGGCGCTGTGGAGTTCTCGGCGACGGGATCCGGCCTGGATGCCCCCGGCGGGAACGCAGTCCGCGCGCAAGCCACCGCCGGGCTGACGGTCTCCCTGAGCACACCGCCGGGGACGATCACCTGGTCCACGCGGGCGCCCATGCCCACGGCCCGCTATGCTCACATCGCGGCGGCGGTGGGCGGCACGGTCTACGCGATCGGGGGCTACGACGGATCCGTCTTGGGGACCGTGGAAGCCTATGATCCCGCGACGAACACGTGGTCGACGAAGACCGCCATGCCGACCGCCCGCCTGGGTCTTGCCGGTGCGGTGGTGGGGGGCACCGTCTATGCTATCGGGGGCGACCTCAGCGGGGGATGCAATGAGTTGGGGACGGTGGAGGCGTACGATTCCGCGACCAACACGTGGGTGACGAAGGCTCCCGTGCCCACCCTGCGCACGCAACACGGTGCTGTGACGGTCGGGGGCCTGATCTATGCGATCGGGGGGTACGGAACGTGCGAACCCTTTCTGACGACGGTTGAGGTCTACAACCCGGCCACGAATTCCTGGACGACGAAGGCTCCCATGCCCACCGCCCGCTCGGCTCTCGCGGTCACGGAGGTGAACGGCATCATTTATGCGATCGGGGGAAGAGACGGCGGCTCCTTCCTGACGACCGTGGAGGCGTACGATCCGGGCACTAACACCTGGACGACCAAGGCTTCCATGCCTACGCCCCGGCAATTGCTCGCTGTCGTTGCGGTGGGGGGCATCGTCTATGCGGCGGGAGGCAATGTCGCCGGATCGGTGCCCACGGCGATTGCCGAGGCGTATGATCCCGTCTCGAACACGTGGACCACCAGCGTCCCCATGATCGCGGCGCGCGGGGGGGGGCTCCCGGCCGCGGTTGTGGGCGGTACGATCTACGCGATCGGCGGCTGGGACGGCTCCGGGCCCATGGCCACCATGGAGGCGGGATACGTGGCGGGGTACGTTCCGCCCGCGGGCGGGGGGGCCGGGACCGGCGGCGGGACCACGACCCAGCCCGTGAAGCCCCCGGCGGCGGACAAGGTGGTGAAGGGGTCGATGCTGGCGGCGCCGAACGCGCTGGATGTCGAGAACCCGGCGAGCAAGGTCGTATTCACGTTTAAGGGCACGGCGGACGGCGTGGTCGAGATCGACATCTTCGACGAGGCGCGGTCGTTCCTGGGGACGCTCAAGGGATCGTGCGATGCGTCGGGGATTGGCACGGTCTCGATCTTGGGGGCCGGCGTGAACGGCAGGAGGCTCGGAGTCGGCGTGTACTGGGCGGTGGCGCGGGGCGGCGGGGTCAAGGACGTGCGGCCGTTCGCGGTGGTGAGGAAAAAGAGATGAATCGGGGAAGAGTCATGAGCATGGTGGCGCTGGTTGCGATGCTCTCGCCGTCGGCCCGGGCCACGACGGGGGCGGCGGTGCTCGCGCTCCCGCTATCCGTGCGCCAGATCGGGATGGGCGGGGTGAGCGCGGGCGGGTCGGACCTCCTGCGCGGGTGGAGCAACCCGGCCCTGCTCGCGGGGCAGGCGAGGCGGGGCGAGGCGACGCTCGGAGGCGTCTCGACGGGCGTGGGCGAGCAGACGCTCGGGGCGGGACTGGGCTGGATGCTCACGCCGTCGTGGACGGTCGGGTTGATGTTCATGTCCTATTCATTCGGGTTTGACGAGCTTGACGACACCGGCGCGGCGACCGGGCTGAGCCTGGGAAGATCGGTCCGGTCGACCGGGGTCCTCGCGGCGGTGCGGCTGGGCGCGGTGGGGGTCGGGGTCGCCGTGCACGGGGTATCCGACACGGTGGCGGGAGATGCCGCGAGCACGGTCGCGGCCGACGCGGGGGTGTCGCTGACGCTGGACGGTATGGCCGCGGGCGTGGCCCTGCGGAACGCGGGCGGCGCCTTGCGGAGCGCGTCCACGAACGGGGTCGAAGGAGACGATCTGCCACGCGAGATCCGCGCGGCGGCGTCCTACCGGTTCGCTCCCGTGCATGCGACCGTGGGGTTGGAGTACGCGAGCGTGGCGGGGCGCGACCCGCGGATCGCGGCGGGGGCGGAGTGGTGGCCGGCGAAGGCTCTGGGCGTCCGGCTCGGGATGGCGGACCTGGCCGGCGGGAGCGCGCACCTGACGCTCGGGCTGTCGGCGGTTCTCGGCTCATACGGGCTCGACTACGCGCTCGGGTCGGATGCGGTGGGGCTGGCGCACCAGGCGAGCCTTACTTACGCGTTCGGGCCGACCGCCGGGGAGTTCGCGGACCGGGTGGCGGCTGAGCGCGCGGCCGAGCCGCCGCCGGTCGATGTTGCGCCCGTGGCGGCTCCGGCGCCGGTCGCACCCGTGGCTACGCCGCGGCCGGGGTCCCAGCGGCCAACGCTCGCGGTAGCGCAGTTCGACTCGCAGGGCGTGTCCGCGAGCGACGCGGCCGTGATCGCGGACATGATCCGCAACGAGCTGGTGAAGCAGGGATCGCTGGACATCGTGGAGAAGGCCAACATGGACAAGGTCCTCGCCGAGCAGTCCTTCCAGCAGAGCGGATGCACCTCGCAGGAGTGCGCGGTCAAGCTCGGCAAGATCCTGAACGTCCGGTACCTCGTGGTCGGGAGTTTCGGCAAGTTGCTCGACCAGTACGTCCTGAGCTTCCGGGTCGTCGAGACCGAGACCGCCAAGATCGTGTATTCCGACGACGCCAAGGGGCTGTCCACCCAGCGCGACGTCGCCGACGCGGTGACCTCGCTCACCAAGCGGCTGGCCAAGGCCATCGCGCGGCGGTAGGGAAGCGCGCCCGCGAGCGAAAAGCCTTGCCCTGCGCCATCCGGCGCGTTGCGTCATGGGAGGGCCTGACGGTGATCATGCCGGCGCCTGATGTGGTACCATCCAGCAATCGTGCCAAAGGGTCGCGCCAGTACGGGTAATCAGCGGGACTGCCGGACGGGACTTGGCGCCCGGCTACGCCGGACCTCCGCGGGTTGCCTCGCGCTCGGTTCGCTGGCCGCCGCCCTCTATCTGCCGACACCCGCTGCCGCGACGGATCCGACATGGTCGACGGTGGCGCCGATGCCCACGGCCCGCTGGCTTCTGGCCTCCGCGAGGATTGGAGGTACGGTTTACGCGATCGGGGGCTCGCCGAGCAGCGGGTATCTCGCCACGGTCGAAGCCTACGATCCGGCGACGAACACGTGGGCGACGAAGACCCCGATGTCGGGAGGTCGCAGCGGACTGGCTGCCGTTGCCATCGCCGGGACGATCTATGCCGTAGCCGGCGACAACGGATCCCGCCTGACCACGGTGGAGGCGTACGACGCGGCCACGAACACGTGGGTCGCGAAGACGAACCTGCCGGGTTCCACTCGGGCCTTCTGTGCGGTTGCCGCCGTCGGCGGGACCGTCTTCGTCATGGGAGGGGAAAACAACGGTCCCATCCTTTCGACCGTGCAGGCCTACGATCCGGTCACGAATACCTGGGCGACCAAGGCCGCGATGCCGGCCGCGCGATGGGGTCTAGCCGCGGCGACGGTCGGCGCCACCATCTACGCGATCGGGGGAGTCAGCGGCACCATGATCCTGACGACCGTCGGGGCCTATGATCCCGCGACCGATACCTGGACCACGAAGGCGGACATGCCGACGGCACGATACGACCTGAAGGTCGTGGTGGTGGGAGGAACGGTCTTCGCCGTCGGCGGCACGAACGGCACCTGCCAGACAGCCGTGGAGGCCTACGATCCGGCGACCGACACGTGGACGGTCATGTCCCCGACGTCGCTCGGGCGGCAGGGCGCTGGAGCGGAATCGGTCGGGGCCACCATCTACGTGATGGGGGGCACGACGACGTCGGGGGGGGCGGGCGGACTGCAGTCGTCGATGGAGGCGGGCTCCGTGGCGGGGTATTCCGCGCCGGCCGGCCCGCCGTATCCGAACTGGGTGCCGCGAGCGAGCGCGAATGCGGTGTCCTACCAGCGTGGCGGCGTCGCGGTGGGCGCGACGTTGTACCTGCTTGACGACGCCGGCAATCTCGAGTCGTATAATCCGGCCACGGATTCCTGGACGACGCGGGGGCCTGTGCCGTTCCCGGGAACCCTCTACGGCATTGCTTCCATCGGCGGGACGATATACGTCACGGGCGGGTACAGCGGCACGTACCTGAACTCCCTGTACGCGTACGACACCAACACCGGGACATGGTCGACCAAGGCCAGCATGGCGGGGGCCCGGAACGTGGTGGGGGCGGTGGCGGTGGGCGGGAGCCTGTACGCCGTCGGCGGAGGCAGAGGTTCCGCCGTGTCCGATCTCGAGGTGTACGATCCCGCGACCGACACGTGGACGACCAAGGCGAGCCTGCCGGTGGCGAAGTCGGTATACGGAGGCGTCGCGGCGGTGGGCGGAACGATCTACGCGATTTCGGGATTCGAACCGGTGTTGCTGGTCGATACCGTCTACGCGTACGACACCGCGACGGATACGTGGACGACGAAGGCGCCGGTCCCCACTCCCGTATATGCCCATTCGGCGGTCGCGGTATACGGACGCATATACGTTGCAGGCGGGATCGACGTGAATGGACACACGACCAACTACGTGGATTCATACGATCCGGCGACTGACACCTGGACTGTCGGTCGCGGCATGGGCACGCCGCGCGAATACCTCGGTATGGCGGCGATCGGGAATACCATCTATGCAGTGGGCGGGGGGTACTCGGGTGCCCTTTCATCGCTAGAAGCCGGATGGGTACCGGGCGATCAGGCAGGGTCCGTCGCTTCTCTCAAGGCGGCGCTGTCGGTGAGCCCGGCGGTGTCGGCGACTGGGCAGACGGTGACTGTGCGGCTCACGGTGACGAACACGGGGACGGCGGCGGCGACGGGTGTGACCCCCGTGATCCAGGTGACGTCCGGGGGCTCGTCCGTGGCATTCGCGTCCGGGCCGGTGCCAGCCAGCGTCGGAAGTCTCGCCGGGGGATCATCCGCGACCTTCGTCTGGACGTATACCGCGGTGACCTGCGGCACGGCGAAACTTTCGGCGACGGCTACGGGGACGGATTCAGGAGGAAGCGGGGCGATCTCGGCTTCGTCGTCCGGCTCGGCCGTCGTCGTGGGACCGTACCTTACCTGGGCCGCGGGGGCGTCGATGGGCACGGCGCGGCAGTACGTGGCCGGGGCCGCGGTAGGTGGGACGGTCTACGCGCTGGGCGGGAACCTGGGCACTCCTCCGGGGCTCGCCTCTGTCGAGGCCTATGATCCCGCGACGAACACGTGGACGCCCAAGGCGGCGATGAACGCCGGTCGGAATAATCTGGCCGCGACCTCCGCCGCCGGCAAGCTCTATGTGATCGGAGGATACGACAACGGGACGTCTCTCGCGAGCATGGAAGTCTACGATCCAGCGATGAACATGTGGACGACGAAAGCTCCCATGTCTGCTGCGCGCTTTGGTCTCGCCGCCGCGACGGTGGGCGGAACGGTCTACGCGGTTGGCGGCGCCGATTCGGGGGGCACCTATGTCGCAACGGTGGAGGCGTACGATCCGAACACGAACACGTGGACGACGAAAGCCTCCATGCCCGCGGCGGTCATGAATCCCGGAGCGGTCGAAGTGGGCGGTACTGTCTATGTGATCGGGGGGACGACGGTAGCGAGCAGTGCTACGGCGGCGGTGGAGGCCTACGATCCGGCCACGAACACCTGGACTGCCAAGGCCTCTCTGCCGACGGGCAGGTCGTGGCCCGTGGTGTTCCCGGCGGCGGGGAAGATCTACGTGGTCGGCGGATATGACGGCGTTTCATATGTTTCCTCGGTCGCCGTCTATGATCCCGCGACCGACGCCTGGACGACCGCCCCGTCCATTTCCGTGGCGAGAACGGTTCATGGAGGGGCGACCGCTGATGGAGTGGTCTACGTCTTTGGCGGCAGCAATGGTGGAGGTCTGTATTCACTGGAAGTGGGCACCCTCGGTTGCACGCCGTCTCCATCCGCTCAACTCGCCGCGGCGCTCTCGGTGAGCCCGGCGGTGTCGGCGACGGGGCAGACGGTGACCGTTCGGCTCACGGTGACGAACACGGGGTCGGGGGTGGCGAACGGCGTAACGCCCGTGATCCGGGTGAGCGCGGGGGCTTCGCTCGTGACGCTGGCGACCGGGCCTATTCCGGCCAGCGTTGCCAGCCTGGCCGCGGGGACGGCGACCAACTTCGTCTGGACGTACACGACGTCCACGAGCGCGGGCGGGGCGGTCGAGTTCTCGGCCACCGGTTCGGGCACGGATGCGGGCACGGCGGCGTGGTTGAGCGCGCAGGCGACGGCGGGGCTGACGGTCAGCACGCCGCCGGGGACCATCACCTGGGTGACGCGCGCGCCCATGCCCACGGCCCGTCAGTCTCTTGCCACCTCGGCCGTGGGCGGCACCATCTATGCGATTGGAGGATATGACGGATCATCAATTGTGGCGACGATGGAGGCCTATGGTTCTTCAGCCAATACCTGGAACACGAAAGCTCCCATGCTCACAGCTCGTCAGGCTCTCGCAGCTGCCACGCTGGGCAGCACGATCTATGCGATTGGGGGAGCCAGCCCCAATGAAATCGCGACAGTGGAGGCATACGATCCTGCGACGAACACTTGGAGCGCGAAAGCTCCGATGTCCACGGCCCGCTTTTCTCTCGCAGCTGTGGCGGTGGGTGGCAAGATCTATGCGATGGGAGGACAAGCGAACGGCTGCGTCATCAGTTCAGTGCTGGAGGCGTATGATCCCGCGACGAATTCGTGGACTACAAGAGCCAGCATGCCCACGGCTCGTGGCAGCCTGGCCGCCGCCGTAGTGGGTGGCACCATCTACGCGATCGGAGGAACTGCATGCGGCCCGAGTCTTGCCACGGTGGAAGCGTATGATCCTGCGACGAATTCGTGGACCACGAAGGCCAGCATGCCCACGGCTCGGCAGGGCCTGGTCGTTGCCGTAGTGGAGGACATCATCTACGCGATTGGGGGATTCGGCGCGTCCAATCTGACTACGGTCGAGGCGTACGATCCCGCGACGAATACCTGGACGGCCAATGCTTCGATGCCCACAGCCCGCGCGAACTTGGGAGTCGGGGTGGTGGGTGGCACCATCTATGCGATCGGGGGACAGAACGGGTCACCCCTGGCGACAGTGGAGGCGGGGTACGTGGGGGCCTATGTCCCGCCGGCGACGAGTGCCTCACTCGCCGCGGCGCTGTCGGTGAGTCCGGCGGCGTCGGCAACAGGGCAGACGGTGACCGTGCGGCTTACGGTGACGAACACGGGGAGCGGCGCGGCCAATACCATCGTCCCGGTGATCCGCGTGAGCACCGGGGCGTCCCTCGTGACGCTGGCGACCGGGCCGACGCCGGCTAGCGTGGCCAGCCTCGCCGCGGGTACCGCGACCAACTTCGTCTGGACCTACACGACGTCGACGACCGCGGGCGGGACGGTTCAGTTCTCGGCGACAGGATCGGGCACGGATGTGGGCTCCGCAGCCGCGCTGAGCTCGCAGGCCACCGCCGGGCTGACGGTCAGCATGCCGCCCGGGACGATCATTTGGTCCACGCGCGCGCCGATGCCCACGGCTCGCATGTACTTCGGTGCCGCGACGGTCGGCGGCACGCTCTATGCGATCGGCGGTTCGAATACCGGAGGCTACGAAATGGCGACGGTGGAGGCGTACGATCCTTCCACGAACTCGTGGACCACCAAGGCGCCGATGCCCACGGCCCGCAGGTACCTCGCTGCCGTGGCGCTTGGAGGGCTGATCTATGCCATCGGGGGCGATGTCTACGCGTCGCCATTCCGCTACGCGACGGTGGAGGCCTACGATCCTGCCACGGACACATGGACGACCAGGACTCCCATGCCGTCGGCCCGCGGGGCGCTTGCCGTGGCGGTGGTGGGCGGAACGATCTATGCGATTGGCGGGTTCAATCCCGGCGCGCTTTCGACGGTGGAGGCTTATGATCCGGCAACGAACACATGGACGGGGAAGGCGGCCGTGCCCACGGCTCGTACCGGCCTGGCAGTTGCGGCCGTGGGCGGCTTGATCTATGCGATCGGGGGAGACAACGGGTCAGCCTTGGCGACGACCGAGGCATACGATCCGGCCGCGAATACTTGGACTACCAAAGCTCCCATGTCGACGGGCCGGGGAAACATCCTTGCAGCCGTGTCGCTGGGCGGCATCATCTACGCGATGGGGGGAGCCACCGGGATCGGCGCGACTGTTACGGTGGAAGCGTACGATCCGGGCGCGAACTCGTGGACTGCCGAGGCCCCCATGTCCGCGCCTCGTTATGGTCTTGCGGCGGCGGTGATCGGTGGCACTATCTACGCGATAGGGGGATATGACAACATCCCGGTAGCACTCGCAGTGCTGGAGGCGGGGTACGTGGGGGCCTATGTTCCACCGGCTGGCGGTGGAACCGGCCCCGGCACCGGGACGACGACGGAGCCCGTGAAGCCACCTGCGGCGGACAAGGTGGGGAAGGGCTCGATGCTGGCGGCGCCGAACGTGCTGGACCCCGGCGATCCCGCGAGCAAGGTCGTGTTCACGTTCAAGGGCAACGCGGGCGGGCACGTCGACGTCGACATCTACGACGAGATGGGCCTGCACTTGGGGACGCTCAAGGGCACGGTGAACGGGACCGGGACGGGCACGATCACGCTGGACACGCTCGTACTGAACGGGCGCAAGCTCGGCACCGGCGTGTACTGGGCCGTGGCGCAGGGTGGCGGGGTGAACGCGAAGCGGCAGTTCGCGGTCGTGCGGAGGAAGAAATAATGTTCCGCGCGCTGATCGGGTTCGCGTTGGTCGCGCTCGCCGGTACGGCCCGCGCCGAAACCGCGGCGGGGGCGGCCATTCTCAACGTGCCGCTGTCCGTCCGGCAGGCGGGCATGGGTGGCGTGAGCGCCGGGGGAAGCGACGTCATGCGGGCGTGGAGCAACCCCGCCCTGCTCGCGGGCCAGGAGCGGCGCGGCGAGCTCGCGCTCGGCGGCGGTTCCATGTTCGGCGGCACGCAGTCGACGATGGGGTTGGGGATCGGCTGGATGCTCACGCCGGGCTGGACGCTGGGCGCGGTGGCGATGTCCTATTCCGCCGGGTTCGACGAGCTCAACGCCGCGGGAACGGCGGCCGGCGCCCACATCGACCGATCCGTGCAGTCGGGCGGGCTGGTCACGGCCGTCCGGCTCGGGCCCGCGGCGCTCGGGATCGGGTTGCGCGGGGTCTCGGATGCGCTCGCGGGAAACACTGCGACGACCGGGGCCGCGGACGCCGGGCTCTCGCTCGGAGTCGACGGATTCGGGGCCTCGGTCGCGATCCGGAACGTGGGCGGGGCGCTGCGGGCGGAGGCCGCTAGCGGGCCGGGCGGCGACTCTCTGCCGCAGGAGCTTCGCGCTGGAGCGTCGTATCGGCTGGAGCCGATGCGGATGGCCGGGGGCGTCGAGTATGCGGCCGTGGCGGGGCGCGATCCCCGGATCGGCGCGGGGGTGGAATGGTGGCCGGCGGCAGCGCTGGGACTGCGGGCGGGAGTCGTCACGGGCCAGCCCATGCAGATCACGGCGGGACTGTCGGCGGCGGTGAAGGGATACTCGGTCGACTACGCGCTAACGACCCACGTGCTCGGCGCGACGCACCGGGCGAGCCTGACGCTCGCCTTCGGACCGACGGCGCCCGAATTGGGAACCGTCCAGGCCGCCGCGAGATCGGCGCGGGAAGCTGAATTGGCGATCGCTGCTGCCGCGGAGCCCGCGCCGGTCGCTCCCGCGCCCGTGGTGCAGGCAGCTCCGCCGATTGCGACTGCGCCGGCACCGCGCTCATCGGGCCGGTCGACGCTCGCGGTAGCCAGCTTCGATCCCCAGAACGTATCCGCGGGCGACGCGGCCGTGATCGCGGACATGTTCCGCAGCGAGCTCGTGAAGGCGGGGCGGTTCGACGTCGTCGAGAAGGCGAACATGGACAAGGTGCTTGCCGAGCAGTCCTTCCAGCAGAGCGGGTGCACGACCCAGGAGTGCGCGGTCAAGCTGGGCAGGGTCCTGAACGTGCGCTACCTGATCGTGGGCAGCTTCGGGAAACTGCTCGACCAGTACGTCGTGAGCTTCCGGATGGTCGAGACCGAGACGGCAAAGGTCGTGTTCTCGGACGACGCCCGCGAACTCTCGAGCCAGCGCGACGTCTACAAGGCCATCACGGCGATGACGGCCAAGCTCGGCCGCGCTTACGGCTCGAAGTAGCTCGGCTCACTCCGGCCCTGATATGATGGGGTCGAGATAACGATGCTGAAGCTCAAGCCGCGCAAGACCGTTGACGACTACATGAAGCTTCCGGAGGGCACGCTCGCGGAGCTGATCGAGGGAGAACTGTTCATGACGCCATCCCCCAAGTCCGTTCACCAGGAAATCGTCGAGGAGCTGTATTCCGCCCTGCGTCAATTTGTCCGCGCGGGATCGCTCGGTAGGGTCCGGCTTGCTCCTCTCGACGTCCACCTCCCATCCGGCGACATCGTTCAGCCGGACATCCTGTTCATCCGGACCGCCAACCTCGGCATCGTCCAGGACTGGATCCGGGGCGTTCCCGATGTGCTCATCGAGGTGGTCTCGCCGGAGCATCCCGAGCGCGACCGTCTCGTCAAGCGTGGTCTGTATGCCCGCAACGGCGTTTCCGAGTTCTGGATCGTGGATCCCGCGACGCGCACCGTCGAAGTCCTCGTCCTGGACGGACCCGCCTACGCTTCGCATGGCTATTTCGACAGTGCCGACGCGCTGACCTCGCCCGCATTCGCCGGCCTGTCCCTGCCCCTCGCCGAGATATTCCCACCGCAACCGTAGGCGGTCGAGGCCCCCTACTTCATCCTGACGAAGTGGAGCATTTTCGGTTTCTTGCCGTCCTCGTCCATCTCGGTCACGAGGAAGTAGAACCGGCCCCGCGCGTCGATCTGGATGGCGCGGTAGGTGCCCGCGATGTTGAGCCCGATCTTGGAGCCGTTCAGGAGGGCGCCGTCGGGGCCGAACCGCAGGCACCAGATCTCCTCGCTCATCGCGCTCACGATGCAGATCCGGCCCAGGCAGTCCACCTGCGCTAGTGCGGGGGCGGCGAACCCGCCCGAGGTCATCGGGCGGCAGGAGGCGTTGAGCTCGAGGAGGCCCGGCCGGGGATTGCCGCGCTGCCAGATCGGCACGCTCTGGTAGCTGCCGAGCTCCTCGGGGTGGTCGCCGATCGGACCGATCGCCCAGTGGCCCTTCGTCCCGCCCACGCACTCGTACCAGTAGGCCTCGATCGGAGTGGCGCTCACTACCTTGCCGGTGGCGAGGTCCAGCCGGGCGGCGTCCAGCGGCGAGTTGGCGTGGAACAGCATGTAGAGATCGTCGTCGCGGTAGCGCAGGACGATGGGCACGTTGATGGCGATCGGGTACCGGCGGTGCATGCGCCAACCGTCGGTGGCGCGCTTGAGCACCCAGATCTCGCGCTTGTTGCCGGGGCCGGCGACCGGCACGGCGAGCCGGTTCTCCTCCGAAAGCGCGGGGGAGCCGAACCGCGCCCACCCCTCGTCGTAGAGGCCGAGGCGCACGGCGTCCGCGATGTCGCGCTTCGCGATGATCACGCGCCCCGCGTCCTCGTTGGTGACGATGCAACCCGGGATGGAGCAGTACTCGAGTTCCGCCGCGAATTGGAAGCCCTGCTGGACCGTCGAGAGCGTGATCGCGTTGAGCCACCGGCCGAAGGGGATGACCCCGAGGTCCTCGGTCTCGAGCGGGGTGGCGGTCAGGGGGTCGCCCGAGAGCCTGATCTCGAACGAAGGGGCGATGGCGGCCCGGTCGAGCATGAGGGTGGAGCCGGGAGCTCCCGCCTGCGGCATCCCGCCGTTCGGGGTGCCGGGCTTCACGACGACGGGGGCGCCGGCCGAGGCGACCGCACAGGCTGACGCCGCAAGGAAGGCCAGGATCGTCTTCATGCTCCTGGCTCCATGATACCCCGGGCACGTTACAATACTAACGTCATGTACACGGTCATCCGCGAGATCCACTTCAGCTACGGCCACCGCCTCCTCGAGTACGCGGGCAAGTGCCGGCATCTGCACGGGCACAACGGCCGCATCGAAATCGAGATCCGGGGCGACGCGCTCGATCGGCTGGGCATGGTCCTGGATTTCGACGAGATCAAGAGGCGGGTGGAGCAGTGGATCAACTCCACCATGGATCACAGGATGCTGATGTCGGCGAAGGACCCGCTCGCGCCGTTCCTCAAGGAGCAGGGGGAGCCGCTCGTTCTCCTCGAGGGGAACCCGACCGCCGAGAACATCGCCCGGATGGTGTACGAACACGCCAAGGCCGAGGGGCTTCCGGTGGTGTCCGTCCGCCTCTGGGAAACCCCGAACTCCTCCGCGACCTACTCCGAGTAGCCCTCTTGGGGCCATACTTAACAAATTAACATTCGCCGGCGAATGTTAATTTGTTAAGTATGGCCCCAGAGGCTGGCCCCAGAGGCGTCCTAGAGGCGGATCTTGACGGGCTTGCCCGAGTCGGCCGCGCGGAACGCGGACTGCGTCAGCGCGGTTACCAAGAGGCCGAACTCGCCGGGCACCTCGTTGGAGCCTTCGCCGCGGACCGCCTTCACGAATCCCGCGGTCTGGTCGTGGTAGTTGCCGAACGACTCGCCCTTCATCCTGATTCCGCTCTCGACGACCGTGAGGTCGCCGTTGAGGTACGCGATCGTTCCCTTGTCGCCGGCGAGCACCAGGTACTCCCAGAAGCCCGGCGTGTTGCCGCAGATGTTGATCGACCACACGACGTCCTTCTCGAGCCGTACCGTGGTCGCCGAGTTGATGTCCACCTTCACGTCGCACTTCTCGACGTTGGAGTACACCTCGACCGGCTTGAGCCCCGAGATCCAGAGCGCGATGTCGATGACGTGGCTCCCGGAGTCGTTGAGCTGGCCCCCGAGCGAAGCCTTCGGGTCGTGCCGCCAAGATCCGCGGCACCCCTCGAGCCAGCCCTGGCCGAGCGCGGAGCAGATCGTCTGGAGCTTCCCGATGCGCCCGTCCTGGACCAGCCGGCGCATGTACCGGAACTTGGGGTCGAAATGGCGTTGGTACGAGATCATCAGGGTCTTGCCCTTCTTCTTCGCAAGCGCGATGCAGGTCTTCGCCTGCGCGACGGACCCCACGAAGGGCTTCTCGACCAGGACATGGCAGCCCGCGTTGAGGGCGTCCACGACCTGGGGGTAGTGGTCGACGTGGCGGGAGGCGATGATCACGGCATCGACCCGGGAATCCCGGAGGAGGTCGCGGTGGTTCGTGTACGTCGAGGCCTGGGCGAGGTGCTGGAACCGCTTCTTCGTGTTCTCGATACTCTTCTCCGAGGTGTCGGCCAGCGCGCCGACCGTGACCCCCGCGATCTTCTGGAGATTGCCGATATGCCAGCCCATGATGCCGCCGCAGCCGATCAGTCCGAAAGTGAGGTCCTTGCTAGCCGCCATGTTCGTGTGCCTCCTCGAGTGGGGGCCGGTTGGCCCCGGTTGAACCGATATCGTACAATACGCGCATGCCGGACAACTACACCGCCGTCGCGACGAAGATCATCCCCGTCACTCCCGAGGTATCGAGGTTCCTGTTGAAGCTCGAGGGTCCCAAGCCGCTGTCCTTCAAGGCGGGTCAGTTCCTCATGATCGACCTGACCCAGCCGGACGGGACGATCGTCCACCGGGCGTACTCCGTGGCGTCGGCGCCCGACGAGCAGCCGGTCGAGCTGATCGTCGAGCACGTCGAGGGCGGCCGAGTCACGTCCTTCCTCTTCCACGAGCTCAAGGAGGGCGGCAGTTTCCCCGTCCGCGCCCCGTTCGGGCCTTTCTCGATGAGGGAGCCGCTCCCGCCGAAGCTCCTGTTCGTCGCGACCGGCACCGGCATCGCGCCGATCCGGAGCATGATCCGGTCGCTCTACCGGTCGGGCGAGGGGAAGAAGCACCAGGTCACGCTCATCCTGGGCATCCGGTACGAGGACCAGATCCTGTATGACGACGAGTGGAAGGCCCTCGCGGCCGCCAACGACTTCATATACATCCCCACGATCAGCCGGCCCCGAACCCCGGCCTGGAAGGGCGAGGTCGGGTACGTGCAGGCGAAGGCGGAGAAGTACGTGACCGACCCGGCGGGGCTCGCGGCTTACGCCTGCGGCAGCCGGGCGATGACCACCGACCTGGGTGGCGTGCTCACGGCCAAGGGGTTGGCCAAGGACGGGCTTCACTTCGAAGTCTGGTGAACCGGCGTCCTGTCAGAATCATGGACGGGATGTGAGGACCTGACACCCTTCTGACATCGCGCCGGGAATTGTGACCGCCGTCATACTTCCGAATACCGGTCCCGCGTAGGCTGACGGCCGTGGGGAGCCCCATCAGAAAGATCCTGACCGCGGGTGTCACCGTGTCCGCCCTGGCCCTTACGGCGGGCGCCGCGCGTGCGATCACGCCGAACCTGGACTGGTCCGTCACGTGGAGCCAGACCTGGGGCGGCGACGACCTCTTCATCGGGAGCGCGACCGACGCGACCGGCAACACGACCGTCCTCGCTTACAACCCTGGCGGGGAGGGTGGCGGGCCGAACAACGACACCGGCTACAAGCTGCTTTCCTACAACGCTTCCGGCCAGCTCACCTCGTCCGTTGCGCTCAAGGGGTCTGACAACGGCGGGGGGGGGCAGCTCTACTCCATGGCGATCGACCCGGCCGGCAATGTCTACGTGACCGGACAGCGGTACCAGAACGGCGGCGGGGGCCAGCTCTACGCGGCCCGGTACGATCCAGGGACGGGCGACCTCGTGTGGGAGGGGACGTACATGCCCGGCGGGCCGAACTACCCGCGGGGGAATGCGATCGCGTTCGACGGCGCCGGGAACGTGTACGTGGGGGGCTGGGCCCAGAACTACAGCGGCGGTCCGATGGGCAACAACAACTTTGGGCTTATCGCCGAGTTCTCGCCCGCGGGGACGCTCGTCTGGGCCACGTCGATGACGGGTGCCCAGTACGGGACGTCGATCGCCGTGGACGGGTTCAACAACGCGTACCTGGTGGGGACCACCATGGACAACGGCGGCGTCGGGGGCGACAAGGCCCTCGTCATTACCAAGTACGACGCCTCGCACAACATCGTATTCAGCCGGACCTACGCGGTCGCCCCGCCCGAGCTCGAGGAGGCGGTGGCCGTCTTCAACTCCTCCAACAACTCACTCTTCGTCGCGGCCGGGGGCTCCTCCCCCCTGATCGTCGACCGGATCGACGGTGACACGGGCGACGTGATCGCCGAAGGCGTATGTTCCGCCCCGTACACGAAGGTCCAGATCGGCGGGATGGCGGTCGACGCCGCCGGGAACGTCTACGTGGCCTTCGACTATCCCACCGGGCCGACCGCCGCGTTCGGGTTGATGAAGTTCGACGCCACGCTGGCGGAGGCGCCGGGCTGGCCGGTCACCTGGGCGTCGGGCAAGGACGACGGGGGATCGCAGTCCGGGCAATGGCCCGCCGTGAATGTCACCGTGGACGGATCGGGCCGCGTCTTCCTGGCGGGCGGGTCCGTGGTCGGGTGCTCGAGCCTCCTGCCGGGCACGAGCGACCTCGTGCTCCAGCGGTACGCGTCGGACGGCACGTCCGCGTGGACCCGCGTGTACGACAGCGCGGCCGGCGCCGGGGTCGGTAGCGCGGTCAGTGACGCGAGCGGGAACGTGTACGTCTCCGGCCGGACCGGAAAGGCCCTGACCCTGCGGTCGTACGATCCCGAAGGGGCCTTGAGGTGGCAGGCCGCTTACACGTCGACGGACTTCTGCAACCTCTATCCGACCGGTCTGGCGGGCGGCATGGGCGGGGTCGTGCTCATCGCCCAGGCCACCATGCAGTCGCCGTTCTCCGGCGGCCGGCGCGGCACCCTCATCATCATCTACGACACGGCCGGGAACCGGCAGGCCGTTTACGACATCTTCGACCCCGGCAGCGAGCTCGTGCTCGGACCGGCGGCGGCGGACGGGTCCGGGAACCTGTTCGTGGCGGGACGCGTCTCCAGCAGCGGGCCGAGCTCCGCCATGGCCGCGAAGTTCGGCTCGGGCGGACCGGAATGGCAGACTATGATCAGCATCCCCGGCGGCGGGGAGGCGGATGTCAACGGGCTCGACATCGACTCCGGCGGCAACGTCTACGTGACCCTGACGCAGAGGTCCGACGGCGGCGGAGGGAACGAGCAGGGCTACCTCGTCAAGATCAACTCGACCGGGTCCCAGGTATGGTCGGTCAACCCGGGAACCGGCATAGCTCTGAATACAGTCCGCAACGTCGGGTTGTACGTCTACGCTTCCGGTTACTCGTTCAACATGTCGCTGGGCACGATCCTGGGCCACCTCCTCAAATACGACCTCGACGGCAACCTGGTGTGGCAGCAGACCTACGACAGCGGGAGCCAGCCCGCGCAGGCCTTCTTCGGCGGGATCGGCGCGGACGAGCAGGGGAACGTCTCGGTATCGGGTCTGATCGGCACTTTCTCAGGCGAGTCCGGCAACTTCGACGTCCTGACCGTGTCCTACTCGCCGACCGGGTCGGTGCGGTGGGTGAAGACCTGGGACTCGGGCAGTCCCAACGACTTCCCGCGCGGGCTGGCCATGGGCTCTACCTACATCGCGGCCGACAACGGCGTCTCGGGCATCCTGCTCAAGTACACGGAGCCCTTCGCGCGGCTCCAGGGCGCGATCTCGGCTACGCCGTCGCCGGCCCCGATCGGCTCGTGGGTCGAGGTCGTGCTCACGGTCACGAACACGGGGAACCTCGACGCGGACGCGGTCACGCCTACGCTCGACGTGACCACGGGCGGCTTGCTGGTCACCCTCATGGCGTCCCCGGCCGGGCCGGTTTCGATCCCGGCGGGCGCGACGCACCTGTTCGCGTGGACGCTCAGCATCGGCGGGAGCGGGATCGTGGGCGGCACCGGGAGCGCGGTGGGAGTAGAGTCCGGAACCGGCATCGTGCGAAGCGCCTCCAGCTCCGGCGGCTTCATCACCGGCGTCCGCCTTGTCTCCGCGCTCACGACGACGCCCGATCCGCTGGGCGGCTTCCCGGGAGCGTGGTTCACGGCGTTCCTGACCGTGTCCAACACCGGGGCGTCGCCCGCGACGCTGGTGACGCCCGCGCTCCAGGTCAACGCGGGCACGGCCGTGACCGAGCCGATCCTGGGGCCGGTGCCGGCGGGGCCGGTCACCGTGAACCCCGGGGCGTCCGTGACCTTCGCCTGGACGCGGTCGGTGACGGGGCCGGGCTCGCTGAGCCTGACGCTGACGGCGACCGGCCAGGACCCCGTGGGTGCCGTCCAGCAGACGGTACAGGTGGAGGAGGGCTCGGTCGGGTTCGGCGCGGCCTTGCTCTCGGCGTCCCTCGCGGCCTCGCGCGTGGCCGCCGGCATGCCGCTTACCCTCTGGCTCACGGTCACGAACGACGGGGACGCGGACCTGAACGTGCCCGTGCCGGACCTCGGGATCCTGCAAGGGGACGGCAGCGTCATCGTGCTAATGAGCAGTCCCACGCCGGTCGCCTCGATCCCCCAGCACTCGACCCGGACGTGGGTGTGGATGTACGACACGGTCGGGCCGGGCCCGGTGGATTACACCGTCACGCTCTCGGGCACGGAGGCCTTGAGCGGGATGACCCGATGGGTGGCGACCTCGCTCGCGACGACCGTCGGGCCCCCCGAGCTGGCCTCGTTCCTCTGGACGGATCCGCCCCTGATGTCGCTGTTGGCGGGGCAGACGGCGACCGTGTACCTCGCGGTCTCCAGCACGACGCCCAACGCCGTGAACGGGCTGACTCCGGGCCTCGATATCAACTCGGGTGGGGCCAACCTCGAGGTCGTCTCTGGTCCCATCCCCGCGTTCGTGGCTTCGCTGCCCTCCATGGCCGCGACGGTCTTCGCGTGGACGGTCTCGGTCACCGGCCAGGGTGCCGTCGACTTCACCACCTGGGCCGGCGGCGTGGACGCCTCGACCGGGGTCGAGGTCGCGACCCGCCAGTCCTGGAATGGTCAGGTCGGGTACGGGATGGCCTCGCTCGCGGTCGCGCTGTCGGTCCAGGCCTGGTCGGAGAACTCCTACCCCGCCCTCGTGACGCTGACGGTAACGAACACGGGCAGCGGCACGGCGACCGGTGTCACCGCGAACCTCGTGAAGGACAACTACGATTGGGCGGCCTCCGGGCCGTCATTCAACGGGCCATTCGGGCCGCAGTCGATCCCGCCCGGCGGCTCCCTGTCCTTCTCGTGGAACCTCACGCCGAACGGGGGCGGGTGGTCGATCCCGCTCTCGATGACCTTGACGGGTCAGACCGCCGGGAACGGCATCCCGCTGAGCGCGTACGCCACGGGCACGCTCGTGACCTCGTGGGGGCCGCAGACCCGGGCGTCCGTGTCCCTCTCGAAGAACTACCAGCCAGTAGGTTCGTGGGTCGACGTCGTCATGACAGTCACCAACGTGGGGACCGTCCCGGTCGTCTCGACGACGCCCTTCCTGAACCAGACCACGGGGCCGTCGGCGCCCGTCATCTCCGGGCCCCTGCCCGCGGGATTCTTCGATCTGCTGCCGGGGCAGAGCCGGTCCTACACGTGGACCCTCTCGATCAGCGGGAGCGGACGCATCGTGTGGCAGGCCCACGCGGAGAGCCGCGACCCGATCTCGGGGAACACGAACTGGTCCGACTGGCCCTGGCCGGAGGCCGTGTTCGACGGCGAGCTGGTTTCGAGCCTCGTCCTCGTTCCGCCGCCCGACGCCTCGATTCCGGGCGACGTCTACACCGCGTACCTGACCGTGACGAACACGGGGGCGGGGACGCTGACCGGTCTGACCCCTTCGCTCACCATGTTCTTCGGTCCCGTGGAAGTGCGCACGGGTCCGGAGCCCGCGGCTCTGGGGGCCCTCGCGGCCGGCTTGTCGCAGACGTTCGTGTGGACGATCACGGTCAACGGCACGGGGTTCTCGGGTCAGACCTACAACGTCGATGCCACCGACGGGGCCGCGCTCCCGGTGCAGACGAACCAGTCGTTCTGGGGCGGGGTGGGCAGCGGGGCCTCGGTGCTCAACGCCGCGGTGTCGGCGAACCGGCCGGTGTCCGGCCAGCAACTCCGGCTCGCGCTCACGGTCACGAACACGGGGAACATCGCGTGCCAGAACCTGAACCCGAACCTTTCGATGTACTGGGGCCCCGGGACCCCGAACCTCCAGTACGTCGCGGGTCCGACGCCGCCGGGCGGGGGATCGATCAGCCCCGGCGGATCGATCACGTTCGAGTGGACGTACAGCACCCAGGGCTGGGGGTCGATCGCGTACTCGCTGACGGTGAACGGCCAGGACGCCGTGAGTTTCAACGCGCGGATGGCGGGGGGCACCGCGATTGCGACCGTGGATCCGCCCCCGCCCTCCGTGCTGGCCGTTTCGGTGGCGGTCTCGTCCACCCTGCCGACCGTGGACGATGTCGTCCAGATCTGGGTCACGGTCTCCAACACGGGGGTCGGGGCGTCGATGCGGAACGTGAACGCGAACCTCAACTTCAACAACGGCTTCTCGCGGATGGCCTACGTGAGCGGTCCGGTCCCGTCCACGGGCGGGACCATCAACTGGCCGGGGAGCATCACGTACGTCTGGACCTACACGGCCACGGGGGCGGGGTCGGTCGGGATCGGGGTCCACGCCAACGCCGAGGATAACGGGCCCGGCGGGTGGATGGACGAAAACGTCAGCGTCAATCTGGAGATAGCCGGGCCGTCCGCGGAGCTGGTGTCCGCGCTCGATGCCTACCCGAATCCGGGCTTCGCCCTCGCCGGAGAGACGTTCACGGTCTACATGACGGTCACGAACACGGGCCGGGTGGCGGCGAACAATGTGACGCCCTCCTTCCAGGCCAACGTGGGGACCGGCGTCGTCGAGCTGCTGGACGCCTCGAGCCTTCCGATCTCCCTCGCCCCGGGATCGGGGACCACCTTCCAGTGGACGCTCTCGCTGACCGGGGCCGGCATAGTCAACCTGACTTTCACGGCAACGGGAATCGACGCCGATTCCGGTCAGCCGGTCACGACCACCCAGCTCGGCGAGGGCATCATCGGGTACGGCCGGTCGAACATCGACATCTCGAGCGATGCGCCCGCGGTCCTGTCCGGCGAGATTCTGACGATCGCGGTCACGGTCACGAACTCCGGGAACAACACGCTCCTGTCGGCCACCGCGTACATAGGCGTGACCGGCGGGGCCAGCGAAGTGCAGCCGCTGACCGGGCCCATGCCCGCCAATCTCGCGGCCCTGCCGCCGGGTGGGACGACGACCTTCGTGTGGACCTACTTCGCGACCGGCTCGGGGGCGGTGAACTATAGCGTTTTCGTCATCGGCACCGACGCCGGCAGCGGGTATCCGAACGGCGCGGGTGCGTCCGGGACCGCGTATATCACCGCGACCGCGCGGCTCGAGGCTTCGCTGGCCGTGGTGCCGAACCCGGCCCAGCCGGGCAGCGACGTCCAGCTCGTCCTCACGCTCACGAACGTGGGCGGGTTGACCGCGCTCTCGGTCTCGCCGTACATCGCGGCGACCGCGGGGGCGGCCCTCGTCACGCTCAAGTACCTGGTGACCCCCTCGGGGCCCGTGGACCTGGCGCCGGGCGCGTTCCAGTCGTTCACGTGGACGTACAGCGTGAACGGGTACGGGCTGGTCTCGTTCACGTCGTCCGGGGTGGGAACGGAGCAGGGCTCGGGGACCCCGCGGGCCGGGGTCGCGACGGCCGTCCTCTCGTCCGGCGCGCACCTCGTAACGGAGCTGAACGCCAACCTGACGCAGTTCACGGGACCGGGGGACACCTTCACGATCTGGCTTACGGCCACGAACGACGGCGCGAACGCGGCGAACAACGTGCTGCCCTGGACCCAGCTCAACATCGGCGCGTCCGGGCTCGAGCTCCAGACCGGCCCCCTGCCTCCGGGCCCAGCCACGGTTGCCCCGGGCAGCTCGACCACGTTCGCGTGGGTCTACAAGGTCCTGGTGCCGGGGTACATCGACTGGACGTTCACGGCGACGGGCTCCGACGCGGTCTCGGGGGCGCCGCTCGTCTCCACCTATCACATTCAGGGCCCTCTCGGGTACGGCGTCGGGTCCCTCGATGCCGCGCTCTCGGCTCCGGCGGCCTGGACGGGCCAGCTCCTCAATGTCGTCATGACCGTCACGAACGCAGGGACCGACGGCGTCCTGGGCGTGGTCCCCGTCCTTTCCGCGATCACGGGCGGCGGCGTCCTCGGCCCCATGACGGGGCCGTCCCCCGCCGGGCCGGTCACGATCCTCGCGGGCGCCACCGCGTCCTTCACCTGGACGTTCACGCCGACGGGATCGGGCCCGGTCGTGTTCACGGCGACCGTCTCCGGCATGGACGTCGGGACCTACCAGCCGCGCCTGGACGTCACGGGGCTCTCCCTCGCGGTCGCGACCCCGCCGCCGGCCACCCTGGCCTCGGCGCTCACGATCACGCCCGGGTTGCCCCTGCTTGGGCAGGGGGTCACGATGGCCCTGACGGTCACGAACACGGGCGTCGTGCCCGTGAACGGCCTCTCGCCGTCGCTCGCGATCACGGCCGGGGCTTACCTGCTTAACCCGACCGGCGGACCCGTGCCCGCCGGCCCCGTGGTCCTCGCGCCCGGGGCGTCCGTGACCTTCGCGTGGACCGCGGACACGATATCGTGGGGCCAGGTGGCGATGACCGCGACGGCCACCGGCACCGACGGGTTCACGATGGCGCCGCTGCTGACCGCCTCGTCCGCGTCGACGATCGTACGGCTGAACGGAGGCCAGCTCCTGTCCGGGTTCACGTTCACAACCAATCCGGTGGGGCTGGTCCAGGGCCAGACCTTCGAGGTCAACGAGTGGGTCATCAACGTCGGCGCGGACGACATCACGGACGTCACTCCGGTGCGGCAGTTGAACGTGAACGGGGCGGGCCTCACGCTCGTCTCGAGCACACTGCCGGCGAGCGTCGCGCTCCTGGCGCCGCTTTCGGTCACGGCCTTCTCGTGGACGTTCTCGGTCACAGGCCAGGGGGCGTTCGACATGACGATCACGGCCACGGGGACCGACGCGGTCACATCCCAGCCGGTGATCTCGGCGACCGGATTCAGCGGCGTGACCGGCTGGGGTGCCGGGTTCCTCGTGGCGACCATGTCGACGACGGGGGCCGCGGTCGGCCAGCCGTTCACGGTCACGATGACGGTGACCAACGTCGGGAACGACGGGGTGAACTCCGTCGCCCCGTCGCTCTCGGTCGTCTCCGGGGCCGCGCTGGTTACCTACGTCTCCGGTCCGACGCCCCCGGGGTCCGTGGCGTTGGCGACGGGCGACGGAACGACCTGGAGCTGGGTCTACACCGCGAACGGCGTGGGCGCTCCCGTGTTCCAGTGCACCGCCGCGGGCACCGACTTCGGGAGTAACGCGCCGCGGTCGGTCACGGCCACGGTGGCGCCGTCCATCCGTCCGGCGGCGCGGCTCGTCGCGACGCTGACGCTGAACCCGGCCTCGGCGCAGGTGGGGTGGTGGACGAACGCGGTTCTGCAGGTATCCAACATCGGCGCGCTGGGCGCGACCGGGGTGGCGCCGTTCATCGACCTCAACTCGGGGTCGGCCCTGCTCGCGGCCGAGCCGCCGGCGCCGGTCCCGCAGGACATCCCGGCCGGCGCGTCGAGATTCTTCACCTGGACGTACTCCGTGAGCGGCAGCGGGATCGTGACCTTCACGGCGACCGGCATCGGCGCCGAGGCGGGGACGGGCGCGGTCCGGCTCGCGAGCGCCGCGGCGGCGCTGTATCCCCAGCTCCTCTCCGCGCTCGTGGTCGATCCTCCGATCGGGAGCGTGAGCACGGGCGGCACCTTCGCCGTGCATCTCACGGTCACGAACGCGGGAACCGCCGACGTGACCCTCGCAACGCCGTACGGCCAGGTCAACGCCGGGGGTTCGGGCACGGTCTCGCAGGTCGGGGGCATCGTCCCGCCCGGGCCCATGACGCTCGTCGCAGGCGCCTCGCAGACCTTCGTCTGGAACTTCAAGGCCGACGCCTCGGGCCCCGTGGACTTTTCGTTCACGGTGACCGGGCAGGCCGGGGGGCTCGACGTGGTCACGCGGCGGCTCGCCTCGGGCACGATCGGGTACGGCGCCTCCGCGCTGACGGCGTGGATGACCGCGACGCCGGCCCGGGTCGGGCAGATGACGACGGTCACGCTGAGCGTGAGTAACTCCGGGAACGACAAGACGTACTCCGAGGTGCCGTCGATCGCGGTCACGCAGGGCGCTGCGCGCGTGCTGGCCGCCGGCGGACCCGAGCCGGCCGGGCCGTTCGGGATCCTGCCGGGCGCGACCCGGGCCGTGAGCTGGACGTTCAGCGCGGTGGGGACGGGGGCCGTCACGTTCTCGGGCGGGATGGACGGCTTCGACTTCGGGACGGACGCACCCAACTCGGCGAGTGCCGAGATCTTCCTGACGGTGACGCCGCCGCCGGCCGTGCTCACCGCGGCCGTGCTGGTCAACCCGCCGGTCGCGTACGTGGGTGGCGCCGTGAACGTCTACCTCTCGGTGACCAACGCCGGGGGCGTGAACGCCACCGGCGTCATGCCGGCCCTCCAGGCGAACGGCGGGCTCGTGACGCCGGTCGCGGGACCGGTTCCGCTCGGGCCGCTCGTCATCGGCCCGAACAGCCAGAGCTACTTCGTGTGGACCTTCTCGGCGGCCGGGGCGGGCTTCGCCTCCTTCACGGGGACCGCCACGGGGTTCGACGTCGCGACGAGTTCGACCATCACGGCATCGGGAACGGCCGGGATCACGATCCTGCCGGGCGCGTCCCTGGTCGCGTCCATGACGGCCGACCTTGGGCCCGCCTCCACGGGGATGTGGACCCGCGTCTATCTCACGGTGACGAACACGGGGTCCGCCGCCGCGAACGGGGTGGCGCCGGCGCTCCAGTTCAACACCGGCGGGGCCCTCGTGGCGATCGTGAGCGCGCCGGCTCCCGCGACGGTCGGGGGAGGCGCGAACCGTACCTTCGCCTGGACGCTCTCGGTCAACGGAGGCGGCGTGATCGGGATTACGGCGACGGCGACGGGCACCGACGCGGCCTCGGGTTGGCCGGTGTCCGCGAGCGCGTCGGGCGGTCTGACGACCGCGAACGGGGCGACGCTCCTGACGTCGCTCGTGGTCGTGCCTCCCGTCGCGACGCCGGGGTCCTGGATCGAGGTCCGCCTGTCCATCACCAACACGGGGACGCCCGGCGCCAACACCGTGACGCCCGCGCTCTCGGTCCTGGGTGCCGCGGGGCTGGTGGAGCCGATCGGGAGCGTGAGTCCCGCCGGGCCGCAGACGATTCCGGGCCTGGGTAAACTCACCTTCGTATGGACGTTCTCGGTCTCGGGCGCGGGTTCGGTCGTGTTCTCCGCCACGGCCTCCGGGACGGACGCGTTCACGGGTGTGCCGGTGAGCAGCGCCGCTTCGGCCGGGTTTGCGGGCGCGATCGGCGCGGTACTGGCGGCTTCGGTCGCGATCGCGCCGGCGTCCCCGTCGGTGGGCCAGTGGGCCCAGGTCGCGCTGACCGTGACCAACGTGGGCGCGGCGAATGCGACCGGCGTGTCGCCCGACATCCAGCTCAACGCGGGCGCGGGGCTCGTGGTCGCGCAGGGGGCCGTCGCGCCGGCGGGGCCCCAGCTCCTCGTGCCGGGCGCCGCGGTCACGTTCGTGTGGACGTACTCGGTTTCGGGCGCGGGGACCCTGAACGTCACCGCGACCGCGACCGGCACCGATTCCGCCACGGCGAACCCGGTCGCCGTGGTGGCTTCGAAGACCGGGGTCCTGCGTACGGCCTCGCTGCTCGCGGCCGCGCTCGCGACGAGCTCCTCTCCCGCGTCGATCGGCCAGTGGATCCGGCTGGCGCTGACCGTGACCAACACGGGCGGGCAGACCGCGAACGGCGTCACGCCCGTCGCGGTGCCCCAGGTCAACATCGGGGCGGCGCGCGTGGAGTTCATCGCGGGGCCGGTGCCGGCCGGGCCGGTCACGCTTGTACCGGGCGCCGCGCAGACCTTCGTCTGGACCTTCTCGGCGTCCGGCGCCGGGGCGGTCGAGTGGACGGAGACGGCGGCTGGGACGGACGGGGGAACGGGATCGCCGGTGGCCGCCGCGGCGACGGCGGGTCAGACGATCCAGGCGGCGTCGACCCTCGTCGCCGGGATCGCGGTCTCGCCGCCGACGGCGTCGGTGGGTGAGTGGGTCACGATCGCGCTCACGGTGACGAACGCGGGCGGAGTGAACGCGACGGGGGTGACTCCCGCGTCCACGCCCCAGTTCAACGCGGGGGCGGGGCTGGTCGTGTTGAAGACCGGCCCGCTGCCGGCGGGCCCGGCGCTGCTGACGCCGGGGTCCTCGACGACGTTCGTCTGGACCTACTCGGTCTCGGGGGCGGGCGTGGCAACGATGACGGCGACGGCTTACGGCACCGACTCGGGGACCGGGTTCCCCGTGGCGGCTGCCGCCTCGGGCGTCCTGCCCGTGGGCGCCAACCTCGTCTCCGTCCTGACGGTCCTGCCGTCGCCCGCCTCGGTGGGGCAGTGGATCCAGGTCGCCCTCTCCGTGACGAACACGGGCGGGGTGAACGCGACGGGGGTGGGGCCGTACCTGTCCGTCAACTCGGGCGGCGCGCTCGTGACGCTCATGAGCGCGGCGGCGGGTTCGCTGACGCTCGCGCCCGGGACGGGCACGACGTTCTCGTGGACGTACTCGGTGTCGGGCGCGGGCACGGTTGAGTTCACGGCGACGTCCGTGGGAACCGACAGCGCCACGAGTGGCGCCCTCGTGACGGCCAAGACGCAGTCGGATTCTCTGCTGGCGGCCTCGTCGCTCGCGGCGGCGCTCTCGACGAGTCCCTCGCCCGCGTCGGTGGGGCAGTGGATCGCGGTCTCGCTCACGGTGACCAACACCGGCGGGGTGAACGCGAACTCGGTGACGCCGGTCGCCACGCCGCAGGTTAACGTGGGGGCGGCGCGCGCGACCTTCCTCTCCGGGCCCCTGCCGGCGGGGCCGGTTACGCTGGCGCCGGGCGTGGCGCAGACCTTCGTCTGGACATTCTCGGCCGCGGGCGCGGGGGCCGTGAGCTGGACGGCGACGGTGACGGCCACGGACGCGGGTAACGGCCAGCCCGGGGCGGCCACGGCGACGGCGGGCCAGACGCTCCTGGCGGGTGTCTCGCTTGCGAGCGTCGTCTCGGTTTCGCCGCCGACGGCGTCGGTGGGCGATACCGTGACCCTCGCGCTGACGGTGACGAACACGGGCGGAGTCGACGCCACGGGGGTGACGCCGTCGGCCATGCCGCAGTGGAACTCCGGCGCCGGGCTCGTGCTCTACTCCAAGGGCCCCCTGCCGCCCGGACCGGCGACTCTGGCGCCCGGATCATCGACGACGTTCATCTGGACTTACACGGTCACCGGGGCCGGGATCGCGACGCTGACCGCGACCGCCTACGGCACCGACTCGGGGACCGGGTTCCCCGTGGCGGTTGCCGCCTCGGGCGTCCTGCCCGTGGGCGCCAACCTCGTCTCCGTCCTGACGGTCCTGCCGTCGCCCGCCTCGGTGGGGCAGTGGATCCAGGTCGCCCTCTCCGTGACGAACACGGGCGGGGTGAACGCGACGGGGGTGGGGCCGTACCTGTCCGTCAACTCGGGCGGCGCGCTCGTGACGCTCATGAGCGCGGCGGCGGGTTCGCTGACGCTCGCGCCCGGGACGGGCACGACGTTCTCGTGGACGTACTCGGTGTCGGGCGCGGGCACGGTTGAGTTCACGGCGACGTCCGTGGGAACCGACAGCGCCACGAGTGGCGCCCTCGTGACGGCCAAGACGCAGTCGGATTCTCTGCTGGCGGCCTCGTCGCTCGCGGCGGCGCTCTCGACGAGTCCCTCGCCCGCGTCGGTGGGGCAGTGGATCGCGGTCTCGCTCACGGTGACCAACACCGGCGGGGTGAACGCGAACTCGGTGACGCCGGTCGCCACGCCGCAGGTTAACGTGGGGGCGGCGCGCGCGACCTTCCTCTCCGGGCCCCTGCCGGCGGGGCCGGTTACGCTGGCGCCGGGCGTGGCGCAGACCTTCGTCTGGACATTCTCGGCCGCGGGCGCGGGGGCCGTGAGCTGGACGGCGACGGTGACGGCCACGGACGCGGGTAACGGCCAGCCCGGGGCGGCCGCGGCGACCGCGGGCCAGACGATCCTGGCCGGCGTCTCGCTTGCGAGCGTCGTCTCGGTTTCGCCGCCGACGGCGTCGGTGGGCGACTGGGTCACGATCGCGCTGACGGTGACGAACACGGGTGGCGTGAACGCGACGGGGGTGACTCCCGCGTCCGCGCCGCAGTTCAACGCGGGGGCGGGGCTGGTCGTGGTCCAGAACGGCCCCCTGCCGCCGGGCCCGGCCCTGCTGGTGCCGGGGTCCTCGACCACGTTCGTGTGGACGTACTCGGTATCCGGCGCGGGCGTGGCGACGATGACGGCGACCGCCTACGGCACCGACTCCGGCACCGGGCTGCCGGTCGCGAGCGCGGCCTCGGGGGTCCTGCCGGTGGGGGCGTACCTGGTCTCGACCCTGGCCGTCGTGCCGTCCCCGGCCTCGGTGGGGCAGTGGATGGCCGTGCGGCTGACGGTCAGTAACACGGGCGGGGTGAACGCGACCGGCGTCGCGCCGTATCTCTCCGTGAATTCCGGCGGAGCCCAGGTCGTTCAGATCGCGGCGGCGGCGGGGTCGCTGACGCTCGCGCCCGGGACGGGCACGACGTTCGAGTGGACGTACTCGGTGTCGGGGGCGGGGACGGTCGAGTTCACGGCGACTTCGGTGGGGACGGACAGCGGGACGCTCGGTGCGATCGTGACCGACAAGACCTCGTCCGTCAGCCTGCTCACGGCGGCTTCGCTGGCGGCAGCGCTCTCGACGAGCCCGTCACCGGCGTCGGTGGGGCAGTGGATCGCGGTTTCGCTCACGGTGACGAACACGGGCGGCGTTGCCGCGTCCGCGGTGGCGCCCGCGATCCAGCTCAACAAGGGCTCGGGGCTCGTGGTCCAGCAGGGCGCGGTCACGCCGGCGGGGCCGGTCGCGATACCGGCGGGCAACGCGGTCACGTTCGTCTGGACGTTCTCGGCGTCTGGTGCGGGCGCGGTCGAGTGGACCGCGACGGCGGCGGGGACGGACTCCGGCACCGGCCACGTGGTCCTGGCGTCCGGGACGGCCGGCCAGACCACGCTTGCTGCCTCGGCGCTGTCCGCGCTGGTTACGATCTCACCGTCCCCGGCGTCGGTCGGGCAATGGATCACCGTCCTCCTGTCGGTCACGAACTCCGGCGGCGTGGCCGCGAACTCGGTCGGACCGTTCATCCAGTTCAATCTCGGTGGGGCCCTGCTGGCGCCGATCACGCCGCCGGGACCAGTCACGATCGGCCCGGGTGTCAACGCGGTCTTCGCCTGGACCTACTCGGTGTCCGGGGCCGGGACCGTGAACTTGACCGCGACGGCGGCGGGGACGGATTCGGGGACGGGCAATCCCGTCGTGGCGTCCGCGTCCGGATCGGTCGCGATCTCGGCCGGGGCGACGCTCGTTTCGGGGCTGACCGTGAGCCCGGTCGCCGCGTCGATGCCGTCCGTGGGGCAGTGGATGGAGGTCCGGCTGACTGTCACGAACACGGGCGGCGTGGCCGCCAATGGCGTCACTCCCGCAGCGTTGCCGCAGGCGAACGCGGGTGGCGCGCTGGTCTCCTGGATCTCCGGCCCGGCTCCGGCGGGGCCGGTCGTGCTCGCGCCGTCCGCGGCCCAGACCTTCATCTGGACGTTCTCCGTCTCCGGCGCGGGGACCGTCGCGTGGTCCGCCACGGCGTTCGGGACCGACTCGGGCACGGGTAACGGGGTCGTGACGGCGGGCTACCGGTCGGTTACGGCGCTGGCGGCGCCCGCGCTCGCGGCCGCGGCGTTCGCGTACCCGACTCCGCGCAACGTCGGCCAGGGCTTCCTCGTGACGCTGACCGTGACCAACTCCGGCGGGGTTGCCGTGAGCGGATTCTCGGTCGGGGCGCCGCTGCCAACGGGTGTCGCGGCCACGGCGATCGCGGGGCCATTCCCGGCGATCCCCGGTTCCCTCGCGGCGGGTGCGTCCGCGACGTTCACGTGGACCTTCACGGGCTCGGTGGCCGGGGCGGTGGCGCTCAGCACGACGGTCGCCGGGTTCGACCCGAACACGGGGGCCGCGCTCGCCGTGATCCCGGTGACCGGCCCGGTCACGATCCAGGCGCCGGCGTCCCTCTCGGCGGCCATCGTGGCGTACCGGTCGCCGGTGACCGTGGGGCAGACCTTCCTCGTGACGGTCACGGTCACGAACACGGGCGGATCGACGGTGAATACCATCGACGTCTCGGGGCTGGTGAAGTCCGGCGTGGGGAACGCGACGCCCGTGGCGGGTCCGAACCCGGCCCTGCCGTTCGCGAGCCTCGCGGGCGGGGCGTCGAAGACGTTCTCCTGGACCTACACCGGCGCCTCACTGGGGAGCCTGACGCTCCAGACCGACGTGTCGGGGCTGGATGCGAACACGGGCGCGGCGGTCTCGGCCGGCGTGCAAACGTCGAACGCCGTCCTGGTGCAGATCCCGGCGGTCCTGACGGGAAACTTCACGGTGCCGGCCCAGCGCGATATCGCCCAGCCGTTCGTCGTCGTCTTGCGGCTCTTCAACACGGGCGGGGCCGACGCGACGGTCCAGACGGTCGCCCTGCCGTTCAGCAACGCGGCATCGGGGCCGGACGCGGGGCTGGGCATGTGGACGGACGGTCCGTCGCCGTCCTTGCCCGTGACGATCCCCGGCGGCGGTAACCGGATCTTCACCTGGACCTACACGGGCACCCAGGTGGGCTACGTCTTCCTTTCGACGACGGTCAGTGGGCTGGACGCGAATACGGGGACGGCCCTGGCGCCGGTTGTCTTCGGGACGAGCCAGCTTACGATCGTCGACCCGTCCCAGGGCTTCCTGTCGGCGGCTGGACTCGCGGCGCCGGCGCGGGTCAAGAAGGGGGAGCGGTTCACGATCGCGCTGACGGTGAGCAACACCGGGGCCGGTTCCGCGACTATCACGTCGGTGTCGATCGCCTCGGTCGGCGGGACGGGGTCGTTCTCCGTCGTGAGCGGCCCGACTCCCACGGTTCCCTTGATCATGGCGACGTCGACCAACGTGGTGCTGACCTGGCAGGTCGAGGCGACCGGGGTGGGGCCCGTCACGGTGCTGGCCTCGGTCGGCGGCCTGCCGTTGCCGACCAGCATACAGGGGACATTCGACGTCGATCCCGCTGAGGCCTCCGTGACGGTCGCGCAGGGCAAGCTCCTGATCGCGCCCAACCTGCTCGATCTGGCGCAGCCCGGGGCGTCGATGACGTTCTGGGGCCGGGGCACGCCGGGCGGGACCGTCGAGCTGCGCATCTACGACGCCGCGGGCGGGTACATGGGCGCGCTCAAGATCGCCCTGGACGCGACCGGGTTCGGGTCCGTGGTGCTCAAGGGTAACCGGCTGGCGGACACCGAGCTCGGCTCCGGCGTCTACTGGGCGTTGCCCACGGGCGGCGGCGTCTCCGGGCGGCGGCCGTTCATGGTCCAGGGGAGGAAGCACTGATGCGCCGGATGCTGGCCCTTCTCCTGGCCGTGACCGCCGGGCGCGCGGTCGCGACGTCGACGGCCAAGCCGTTGAACCTGCCGATGAGCGTCCGCCAGATGGGGATGGGCGACGTCAGCGCCGCGGGCGCGGACACGCTCCGGGCATGGAGCAACCCCGGCATCCTGGGCTGGCAGGAGTCCCGCGGCGAGGTCGCGATCAACGGGTCGTCCCTGTTCGGCGCCGAGGCCACGACGATGGGATTCGGCGCGGGCTGGGCGTTCACGCCCGAGATCACGGGCGGCCTCCTGGTCTCGACCTACTCGGTTTCGTTCGACCAGGTCGACGCGACGGGCGCCTCCACCGGGGCGGCGCTGTCCCAGCGGTCGATGGCCGTCGGGCTCGGCGGCGCGTACCGCAGCGGCGTAATTGCGCTTGGCGCCACGGTCAAGTTCGTCTCGGATTCCGTGGGCGCGATCGGGGCGTCCTCCGCGGCCGCCGACATCGGGCTGGCCGCCAGCACCCCCAACGGCGTCAGGGCCGGGCTCGCGTACCGCAACATCGGGGGCACGCTCGGGACCCCGGTGGTCGCGGGCATCTCGACCGACGGCATGCCGGGGGAGTTCCGCGCCGGGGTGGCCTACGCCTACGCGCCGCTCAAGCTCACGGGTGGCGTCGAGTACTCGATGCCCGTCGACGCGGACGCGCGGGCGGGGCTCGGCGCGGAGTGGTGGCCGGTGCCGATGGTGGCCCTGCGCGCCGGGATGTCCGGCCTCCAGGCGACCCAGCGCCAGCTCACGTTCGGGCTCTCGGCGGTTTTCAGCGGCATCGGACTCGACTACGCGCTCGGCAGCCATCCGCTGGGCCCCGTGCATCGGTTCAGCCTCTCGTACCTGTTCGGCGCCTCGGCCCGGTCGGAGACCTCCGCCGCCGAACCGGCGCTGGCGGAGGCGCCGGCCGCGCCGGCCCCCGCTCCGGCCGCCATGGCCCCGGCCCCGAAGCGGACTGCGGCCGCCCGCAAGGTCGCGGTGGCGCCCTTCGCGTCGGCCGAGCTCTCCGACGTCATGGACGCGGAGTCGGTCGCCTCCGAGCTCCGGACGGATCTTGGCCGGCGGGCGACCCTGTACGTGCTCGCGCCGAAATTGGTCGAGGCCGCGGCGAACGGACGGGGCATGCCCCGCCGGTGCACGACCGAGGACTGCGCGGTCCAGTTGGGCAAGGCCCTCGCGGCCGACGGCGTCGTCCTCGGCGCCTACGAGAAGATCGGGGGATCGACCGTGCTGAACCTCCGGCTGGTCACGGTCGCCTACGGCGACATCCTGGTCAACGAGACGGTGAAGTGCGACAGCGAGGAAGGGATCCGGGCCGCCCTGGGCGCCTTCGCCGGCCGCGTCGCCAAGGCTCTCAAGTAGGGACGTACTTTCAATTCTGCGATTCCCGGGGGAATCGCAGAATTGAAAGTACGTCCCCTCCCGCCCTTCGCTAGAATGGCTCCCATGGTCCTCTACGACACCCTCACGCGTGCCAAGGTCGAGCTGAAGCCCGGCCATCCGGACGGCCGGTTCCGCATGTACCAGTGTGGGATGACGGTCTCGGGGGAGCCCCACATCGGCCACGCGCGCGCCGAGATCGTCTTCGACACGCTCCGGCGCTGGCTCGGGTTCCGGGGCGTGTCCGTCATCCACGTCCGCAACGTCACCGACATCGAGGACAAGATCATCAACAAGGCGAACGAGATGGGGCTGTCGTGCGAGGTGGTGGTGGCGAAATATGACGCGATTCGCAAGGAGCTCTTCGCCCGGCTGAATCTCCTGAGCCCCACGTTTGAGCCGTACGCGACCGCGCACATCCCCGAGATCCTGGCGCTGGCGCAGAAGCTCCTGGATGCGGGACTGGCGTATGCCTCCGGCGGCGACGTCTACTACCGGGTCCGCAAGTTCCCGGGTTACGGAAAGCTCTCGAAGAACACGCTCGACGACGTCGTCGCGGGGACGCGCGCGCTCGCGGGCGGGGCTGCCGCCGGCACCGATCGCAAGGAGGACCCGCTGGACTTCGACCTCTGGAAGGGCGCGAAGCCCGGGGAGCCCTCCTGGGACAGCCCCTGGGGCATGGGCCGGCCGGGCTGGCACATCGAGTGCTCGGCGATGTCGGCGAAGTACCTCGGCGACACCTTCGACCTGCACTGCGGCGCCACTGATCTCATCTTCCCGCACCACGAGAACGAGATCGCGCAGAGCGAGGGAGCGACGGGGAGGACCTTTGCCCGGGCCTGGGCGCACTGCGGCTGGGTCACGCTCAACAAGGAGAAGATGGCGAAGTCGGTCGGGAACGTCGTGCCCATGCGGGACGTGCTCGACCGGCTGCCGACCCCGGCGCTCCGGCTGCTCATGGGCCAGACCCACTGGCGCTCGCCTTTCGAGTGGTCGGACGTGGCCGAGCGGCAGGCGAAGGAGACGCTGGAATCCCTGCGGCGCCAGCTCGAAGTTCCGCCGACCCCGGGGACCGGCTCCGGGGAGTCGCTGCAGGCGGAAGCCGGGAAGCGCCTGGCCGCGTTCGACGCTGCCATGGACGACGACCTCTCGACGCCGCGGGCGCTGGCAGAGGTCTTCTCGCTCGCGACGGTGTGGGGGCAGGCGAAGCCCTCGGTCGACCCGGTCCCGCTCGCGCGGGTGCGCGCGGACATCCTGGCGAGGCTGGGAACCCTCGGCATCGAGCCGGACGCTCCCGTCGAGGTCCTGCCCGCGGACCTGTCCCCGCTGCTTGGGGAACGGGCCGCGGCGAGGAAGGCCAAGGACTGGAAGAGGGCCGACGAGATCCGCGTCGTCTTCAAGGCGCGCGGCTGGACGATCGAGGATACGGCGCAGGGACAGGTGGCGAGAAAGCTGTGAGTGCCGTGCTGGCCGGCCGGCGCGCGGTGCTCGAGGCGTTGCGCGTGGGAGCCGGCCGCGTGACGCGCGTGTACCTGCTGGAGGGCGGCCGGGGCGGCATCCTGCGCGAACTCCACGAAGCGGCCGCATCGGCCCGGGTGCCCGTCGAGGAGGCGCCCCGCGAGATGCTCGACCAGCTCGCGGAGGGCCGGCCGCACCAGGGGGTGGTTGCGCTCGCGGCGTCGGCGGGGGCGCCCACGCTCGACGACGTGCTCCGGCGTGCTAGGGACCAGGGGGAGGCGCCGTTCATCGTCGTCCTCGACGAGATCAAGGACCCCCAGAACGCGGGCGCCATCGTGCGGACGGCCGAGTGCGCGGGGGCGCATGGGCTGGTCATGACCGAGCGGCGGAGCGCCCCGGTCGGACCGGGTATGGAGCGGTCGTCGGCGGGCGCGATCGAGCACCTCCCCGTGGTCATCGTCGGGAACCTGCGGCAGGCCCTGGACCGGCTCAAGGAGGCCGGGGTTTGGGCGGTGGGGGCGGACATGGCGGGGACGAAGGCGCACACGGATGCGGATTTCGTGCGGCCCGTCGCGCTGGTCCTGGGCGAGGAGGGCAAAGGCCTGCGGGACCTCACGAAGAAGACGTGCGATGACCTGGTGCGGATCCCGATGAAGGGGAAGATCGGTTCCCTGAACGTCTCCGCCGCCGCCGCCGTCCTGTGCTTCGAGGTCGTTCGCCAGCGCGGCTTGGTAAGATAGACGACGGTGAGTCCTCCGACGCCGCAGGAGCCTGAGACCGAAGCGCTCGTCCTCCACTTCAAGGCGCTCGTGAAGCGCGACGCCCGCGGCCGGTTCCGGGCCGTCGCCCCCGATTTCCCCGCCGTGGCCGTGACCGGCGACACCCAGGAGGAGGCGCTGGGCGCCCTGGAGGGCGCTATCCAGAAGCACCTCGCCGCGACGGCCGCGATCGCGCTCGAGACCGTCCACGAGGAGCCCCTCGGGTTCGTGCCGTACGGCGCGGTCGCCCTCGGCGACCAATTGTGCATCGGGACGAACCTCGACATCGTGCTCATGAGCGAGAGCGGCGCGCGCGGCGGCTGGCGGCGGTCCCACGTGACCCAGCAGGCGACCGAGTTCCTGCTGGTCGCGGACGGCGAGAGCACGGAAGATCCCTTCGGCGGCGAGCAGGAGACCACGCAGGTGCAGGCCCTCGCCGTGTTCTCCTCCCCGGACGCGGACGCCGCGCTCTACGCCGGCACGAACCTCAAGGGCCTCGTGTACGTGCTCGAGGGCGACGAGTGGCGGCCCGCCTTCTCGACCAGCGAGGAGCAGGTCCACGCGCTCACGGTTTTCGGCGGTTCGCTCTACGCGGGCACGTCCCCCTCGGGCCGGATAGTCCGCTGGGACGGCCGGCACGCGGAGATGGTCCACCAGGCGGGCCAGATCGGGATCACGGCGCTCGCCGAGTTCAACGGGGCGTTGTACGCGGGCACGTACCCCGACGGGCTCGTGCTCCGGAGCGAGGACGGCGAGCTCTGGGAGATCGTTTGCCGCACCAGGTCGAAGCTCGTGAACAAGCTGTGCGCCGGGCCGGGCCACCTTTACGCGGCGTGCAGCCACCCGGCGGGCGGCGCGATCTTCCGCACGGCGGACGGCGGGGAATGGGAGCGGTGCTTCTTCAGCGAGAAGGACGTCAACGTCTACGCGCTCGAGAACTTCGGCGGGCGCCTGTTCGCGGGTACGGGCGAGGCGGGGCGGCTGTTCGTGAGCCGGGACGGCATGGACTGGGAGGTCGCGCTCCAGTCCACGGAGGCGGCGCTGCGCGTCGTGGCAGCTCACCGGGGCCGGCTCTACCTCGGGTGCGAGCGCCGCGGCCTGGTCCTGCGCACGTCGGGGACCGAGGCCGCGCAGCCCGTCATCCGCGACCTCGTCGCTTCCACGGTGTCGAGTTCCCGCGCGGTCCTCGAGTGGGCGACGGACGTGCCGTGCAGCGCCCTCGTCCAGTACGGGTCCGGCGCGGTGCGGGACATGACCGCGAGCAACCCCACGCTCTCGCGCAAGCACCGGGTCGTGCTCGAGGGCCTCCGGGCGGGGACGAAGTACAGCTACATGATCACGGCGCGCAACGCCGAGGGTGCCGAGGCCGTGCGCGTTGCGGAGGACGGGTTCTCGACGCCGGTCATGGCGGCGCCGGCCGTATCCTCGGCCACGCACCCGGAGGATGCCCGCTGGTACGCCTCCCGCGACGTCGACCTCAAGTGGGAACCGCTGGCCGGCGCGGCGAAGTACCTGGTGCGGTTCGACCCCCAGCGGATCACCCGGCTAAGCGCCGCTGACCTCGCGGTAACGGCGTGCGAGTTCCACGCCTCGGCGGAGGGGGACGGCGTTTTCTGGTTCGCCGTGGCGGGTGTGGACGAGGCGGGCAACGTCGGGGATGTCGCCATCCGGCCGGTGCAGGTGGACACGACCGTCACGATGCCGCAGGCGTCCTCGCCGACCCACCCGGAGGCCGAGCGGTGGTACGGGACGGCCGTGGTCGAGGTGGAGGCGCTGGGATCGGATCTCCATTCGGGTCCCGGCGGGTTCCTGTTCGCCATCGGCCGGGTGGGCGAGGCCTGGGAGCACCTGGCCTTCCAGCCCGTGCTGACGGTCGAGCCCGGGCCGGACGCGCACGCGAAGTGGGCCCTGCCGCGGCTTCCGGACGGCCCGTGGGAGGTCTACGTCAGGTTCCGGGACGCGGCGGGCAACGAGAGCTCGCCCGCGGCCCTCCGGGTCCAGATCGACACCGCGCCGCCCGTCATCGCGCTCGAGACGGCCCCCACGGTCGCGAAGGCCGGGGAGGTCGAGCTCAAGTGGTCCGCCCGCGACGAGCGCAGCGGCATCGGCCGCGTGTCGGTCCAGCAGCGACACGGCGGCGGCACGACCACCGGCGACTGGGAGACGATCTACGAAGGCAAGGCCCAGTCGGTCAAGGTCGAGGGCGCGGACGGCGACCAGATGTGGTATCGCATCCTGGCCGAGGACCGCGCGGGGAACGAGGCGGCCGCCGAGACCCACCACCCCGTCCTCTTCGACGGGTCGCCGCCCGCTCCCGTAACGGCCCTCGAGGTCAACAGCCTGACGGGCGGCGACATCCTCCTGCGCTGGGCGCCCGTAACCGACCAGTACAGCGAGGTCGTTCGCTATCATGTCCACCGCTCGACGGAGGAGGGGCGGCTGGGACTCCGGATCGGGACCGTGGCCGCGGCCGTGCTCGAGTACATGGACGAGGGCACGGGGCTCGCGCACGCCGGCCGGTACCTGTACCGCATCTGCGCCGAGGACGGGGTCGGGAACGTGGCCGAGGAGGGTGTGACGGTCGCGGCGGTTTCCGACAAGGAGGCTCGTCCGCCGGTCGTCGTCTCGAAGACGCATCCGGCCGACGAGTGGACGACCCTCACCGAGGCCGTGCTCGAGTGGGAGGCCCCCCAGGACGACACCGGGGTGCGCGAGTACCTGTGGCGGCTCGACCGGAACCCGTCCAGCTCCCTCGTCAAGGGAGTCGACGCGGCCCTGCTCGCGCCGCCGCTCAAGATCGCGAAGTTGCTCGACGGGCTCTGGTACGTGCACGTGGCGACCGTGGACGGAGCCGGAAACGTCAGTCCGGCCGCGCACTATCCGCTCCGCGTCGTGACCCGTCCGCCCCACGCGCGGCTCAAGCCCCTGCCGTCGCTCGTGAACTCGAGGAAGCTCCGGCTCGAGTGGGAGGCGGAGGAGGGCGTCGTCGGGGTCGCGATCGGCGTGCGCGAGGGCGGGGTCCAGGCGTGGCGGACCCTCCACGATCGCATCGAGGGTCGCGGCCGCGAGGTCGAGGTCGAGGGCGAGGGCGTGTACGAGTTTTCGGTGCGCGCGTACGACACGTTCGGCCGGCAGGGCATCTGGGAGGAGGGTCAGGTCACCCTCATCGACACGACGCCGCCGCTCGAGGTCCCCGCCGTCGACGCGAAGTCGCTCGCCGGCGGCCGCATCCAGGTCGAGTGGGAGCCGAGCTGGGACGAGCTGGCCGGGCTGGCGTCCTACCGGGTGCTGCGCCAGCGTGCCGGGGCCGGCGGCGCCGAGGGGACCGGACGCTGGGACCCCGTGGCCGAGATTCCCGCCGCCGACGACACCGTGTGGGTGGACGAGTGCGCGAACATCGAGGACGGGACGCGGCTGCTCTACACGGTCTGGCCCGTGGACGCGGCCGGCAACATCCTCGAGCAGGGCCCCGCCTCCGACGCCGTGTGCGACCGCTCCGCCCCCCTGCCGCGGCTGGTGGCCAAGTCGCATCCCGACCCCGCGAAGTTCTACGCCGCCCGCAAGGTCGAGGTGCTCTGGGACGCGGGGGAGGACCCCTCCGGCGTGGCCGGGCTCGTGGTCGAGCTCAACGCGATGCCGGGGACGATCCCGAGCCCCGAGGCTCTCGCGCCCCGCGAGGAGCGCACGCTCAGTTTCGACCTGCCCGAGGACGGCCGGTGGTACCTGCACGCCCGGACCCTGGACCGGGCGGGCAACGCGAGCGATACCGTGCACCTCTCGATCCAGGTGGACACCCGCGTCGATCCGCCCACGGCGTCCTTCGCGCAGGACCCGTTTCTGGAATGGCAGAGCGGGGGCACGGTGACCGTGGTGATGAAGCCGCCCGACGACATCTCGGGCGTGCCTGCCTTCTGGTGGGTGCTGGACCAGATGCCGGGTACGGCTCCGGACCGCCTCAACGCCACCCGGCACCTGTCGACGGCGCTGAAGCTCTCCCCCAAGGCCGCGGGCGTCTGGTACGCGCACCTCGCGGCCGAGGACGGCGCGGGGAACATCTCGACGCCCGTGCACCTCGCCATGCGGCTGACGACGGGGCTGCCGATGCCCCACATCACCCGGGCCTCGCATCCCGAGGGCCTCTGGAGCCAGAAGCGCGAGGTCGAGCTGGCCTGGGAGGTCGGCGAGAGCGCGGGGATCGGGTTCGTGTGGTGGCTGGCTCCGAAACGGGAGGAGGACCCGCCCGCGGGCGCGATGCGCATCAACCAGTCCCGGCTGAAGTTGAACGTGGACGAGGGGATCCGGTACCTGCACATCGCGGCCGCGGACGACCTGGGCCGCCGGTCGGCTCCCGTGGCGTACCAGCTCCGCGTGGACGCGACGCCGCCCGACCTGTCCGTGCGCTGCCTCTCGCATCCCAAGGGCCGCTGGTCTTCGAAGCGCCGGGTCCAGTACTCGGTCGAGGCCGCCGACACGCACTCGGGGATTGCGCGCGTCGAGCTGGCCCTGACCGCCTCGGGGACGCGGCCCGAGGTCTGGGAGCTTGCCCTCGGCACGGACGGCGAGCGCGAGGTGCCGGGCGAGGGGGCGTGGACGCTGTGGGCCCGCGCCGTCGACCTGGCGGGCAACATCTCGCCGCTGTCGGGCTGGGAGATCATGGTGGATCTCGAGGCGGCGCCCCCGGGGGTGTTCTCGCCGACGCACCCCGACGGCATCTGGACGAACGCGACCGACGCGGAGGTCTATCTCCTGCCGGGCGAGGACCTCGCGGGCGTCGCCGAGTACTCGCTCGCGTTGTTCCAGGCCGGCGAGGAGATTCCGCCCGCGCCGCCCCCCGACGCGATGAAGACGTCCGAAGACTGGCACCGGTTCACCCTCGCGGGCCACGGGCGCTGGACGGTCGCGGCGTGGGCGAGGGATGTCGCGGGCAACGTGTCGCCGCCGTCGCGGGCCATCCTCCTCGTGGACACGGTCACGCACGCGCCCGGGGGATTCGTCGTCGAGCCGCCCGCCGAGGGGGGCTGGATCAGGTCCCGGGACGTCCTCGTGTTCTGGAAGGTGCCGGAGGAGATCTCGGGCGACCCGGCGGGGTATCTCTGGACGCTCGACGAGTCGCCCACGACCCTGCCCGCTCCCGGCAGTTCGGGAGTCGCCGCGATCCCCGAACTCGATCTCGGGGACCTTGGCGATGGCGTGCACTGGCTGCACGTGCGCACCATGGACATGGCCGGGAACCTCTCGGAGGAGGCCGCGCACGTCAGGCTCGCGGTCGACGCGGAAGCCCCGGTGCTCACCCTCGCCTGCCCCGAGGCCGCGAAGGGATCGTGGATCCGCGGACGGAAGGTGAGCCTCCGGGCGTCCGGCGAGGACCGGGTCTCGGGGTTCACGGGCTGCCTCTGGACGCTGCACGCCGAGGGCGAGGAGGCGCCGGACATCCTCCAGGGGCGGTGGAAGGAGGAGCCCGAGTGGAGCGTCGAGGTGCCGCGGGACGGCACCTGGATCGTGACGGTCGCGGCCATGGACGGGGCGGGCAACGTGTCCGACCCGGCGCGGCTCACCGTCCGGCTGGACGCCGAGGCGCTGCCTCCCCTGGGGCTTCGTTCGACTTCGCACCCCGAGGCCGGGCGGTGGTACCCGGGCCGCCAGCTCGAGGTCGCCTGGGAGGCGCCCGCGGACGCTTCGGGGCTCAAGGGCTTCCGGTGGGCGCTCGTCCGGGGCGGTGAGCCGCTCGGAGAGCCGGCCGGCTGGACCCTGGCCGTCAAGCCCGGGATCGCGACCCTCCTGCCGGAGGACGGGAAGTGGCTGGTCGGAGTCGTGACCGAGGACGCGGTGGGCAATCTCTCGGCGCCCGTCACGGTCGAGGTCATGGCCGACACCACCGTGGCGTCCCCCCGGCTGGTTACCCCGACGCATCCGAACGCCGAGGTCTGGTACGCCGAGACCCAGGTCGCCATCGCGGTCGAGGCCGCGGATGAAGCATCCGGCCTGGCCGAGGTGCTCGTGGGGCCCAGCCGGACCGCCCAGCCGGACGCGGAGGCCCTGCGGCCCATTGAGGCGGGCACGGCTACGATCAACCTCGAGCGCGGAGCCTGGTGGATCCACGCCGTGGCCGTGGACCGGGCGGGGAACCGCAGCGCTCCTTCGGTGCTCCAGGTCCACGTGGATCCCTCGATCAGCCCGCCGCTCGTGACGTGCGAGACGCATCCGGATTCCGAGAAGTGGTACGACAACACCGGGTGCCGGTTCAGCGTCAGTCCCTCGGGCCAGGCGTCGCCGAAGGAATTCCTCTGGGTGTTCGACCAGATCGCGGACACCCAGCCCGACCCCGCCACCGCCAAGCGGATGCAGCCGGGGCCCCTGGAGGTCTCCGCGGACTCGTCGGGCGAGTGGTGGCTCCACGTCGTTACCGTATCGGCCACGGGCGCGCAGGCCACGCAGGCCTCGCACGTGCGGGTGCGCGTCGACGTGCTGCCGCCCGAGTCCCCGGTGGTCCGGTCGAAGACGCACCACATGGCGCCGCGGCGGTCGAAGGCGCGCGACGCCGAACTCGAGTGGGACGAGCCGAAGGACGCCTCCGGTATAGCCTCCTACGCCTACACGCTGACAAGGCCCGGCCTCCTCGGCGCGAAGACGGCGAAGAGCGGCATCGTGCACCAGCGCAAGGTGAAACTGCCGGGGCTGGAGCCCGGGGCCTGGGAGTTCGCGGTCACGGCCACCGACCGGGCGGGCCACACGGGGCCCCCGGGCCGGTACGCCATGGCGGTCAGCGATGTCCAGGACCTCTACGTGGTGGTGCGGTCCGAGAGCTGGCGGGTGGCGCGCGAGAACATCGAGGTCGAGGTCCGGGACCCCGGGAAGCTGGCGAAGAAGCTCAAGACCGGCCACGGCGGAGAAGCCTGGTTCCGCGAGCTTGGCTACGGGCGCTACGTCGTGTCCGTGTCCCTCCCCAAGCCCAACCCGCCGATCGAGTTCGACGGCATCGACCTCGAGGACGGGGAATCGTACATGCGGCTCGAGGTCACGATGGCGGGGATGGCGTGGATGGTCTGCCGCGACGAGCTGCGGCTCTGGGTTCCCAGGATGTGGCTCGACGGCGGCCGGGTCGAGATCGTGGACGACCGGAACGCGGCGCGGGGGGTGCACCTGCTCCGGGACCTCCCGCGGCGCGGCATCTACCTCGCGTGCGCCCTCCCGCACGACCTCGTCCGCGGCGGCTTCCAGCTCCTGGGCGGCCCCCTGGCCAAGCTCCAGTGGCCGGTGTTGACGTTCGCGAGGCTGCCGTAGGAGCCTCCTTGGGGACAGTCTTTGGATCATTGGATTGTCGATCGGATGTCCGCAAGGAGCGACCATGACGCTCCGTGCGGGATCTTCCGGCCGCACCCGCAAGGGCGGACGATCGAATGATCCGAAGACCGTCCCCGCCCGCTCCGAGAACCACCCGGCCTTCGGCATGTGGAAGCGCCGAAAGGGCATGGCGGACCCGGGCGCATTCGTCCGGCGCCTGCGGGCGCCCCGGCAGCGACGGGCGCGCCTTCGGTGACCGATCTCGGGACCGCGCGCGAGCGGTGCCGGGAGATCGCGCTGCGGCACTACGAGAACTTCCCGGTGGGGCGGTACGGGGTGCCGAAGGAGCAACAGCCCGACATCCACGCGATCTACGCGTTCGCCCGGATCGCGGACGACTTCGCCGACGAACCGCGGTTCGAGGGAACCCGGCTCGAGCGGCTCGACGAGTGGGGGGCGAAGCTCGAGGCCGCCGCGAAGGGGGAGGCCGTGGACGAGCCCGTTTTCGTCGCCCTTGGCGATACGATCAGGCGGCGCGATGTGCCCGTCCAGCTCCTGCGCGACCTGCTAGGCGCGTTCCGGCAGGACGCGGTGAAGCAGCGCTACGAGACCTGGGACGAGGTCCTCGACTACTGCACCCGGTCGGCGAATCCGGTGGGGCGGCTCGTGCTGTGGGTGACGGACCATCGCGACGGCGCGCTCCTGCCGTATTCGGATGCCCTCTGCACGGGGCTCCAGCTCGCGAACTTCTGGCAGGACTTGTCCGTGGATCACGCGCGGGGGCGGTGCTACATCCCGAAGGCGGACGCCGTGGAGGCTGGCGTGGATATCGAGGCGCTTGTCCGGGGGGAATCGCCCGAGGGCATTGCCTCGCTCCTGGATGCGCTCGTGGGCCGCACGCGCGAGCTGTTCGACGGGGCGTTGCCCCTCCCGCGACGGCTCCGGGGGCTCCTGCGCTACGAGATCGCGGCGACGTGGAACGGCGGCCGGATCATCCTCGAGCGGACGGCGGCGCTCGGGGCGCGCGCTCTCCAGGTGCGGCCGTCGTTGACGGGAGTGGACAAGATCATGATCCTGGTGAGGGCGCTGAGGTATCCTTAGAGAGATGGGCCTCCGCATGCTCAAATGGTTGGAGCAGCGGGCTCATATGGCATCATTGGAACAACTGGGCCTCCGGCGTCCGTTGCGGAGACGCAACGTACGCCGCGGGCTTGAAGCCCGTATGCTCAATGGTTAGAGCAGCGGGCTCATGAGTCGTCCGAAAATCGATGGGCCTCTAGCTCAATGGTTAGAGCAGCGGGCTCATAATCCGTAGGTTCCGGGTTCGAGTCCCGGGGGGCCCATCGATTTTCGGACGACTCGCCGCATCGGTAGGTAATGCATTGTTCTACTGTGCCGCCTTCGGCGGCACGGGCGGTAATCCGTAGGAGAGGGGAGAGGGAGCTGAAGAGCAGGATTCTGATCGCAGGGGTCGGAGCGGTTGTCGCTCTTCACGCGTGGCTGGCGGTGGAGAACCTGACCATGGACGGGGACACGCTCCGGCTCGCCGGACAGGTCGCGCAGACGGCCAGCCTGCGCGACGCGTGCTGCCTGCTCGGCCCCAAGACCGTCCTCTATCCCCTCCAGCCGCCATTCCTGTGGGCCGCGGCTTGGGGCGGCGCCCTCGTCTGGCCCGGCTGGAACCCGCTGTCAGCGGCCCGGCTGGCGACGATCCTCGCCCTTGTTGCCATCGCGTGGCTCCTCGCCCGCCTGGCCGGGGACGCGGGCGCGGGGCCGGGGGGCCGGGCCGTGGCGGCCGCCTTCCCGTTCTGCTGGCACGGCTTCTCGTTCCTGGTCGGTTCGTGCGACGACAACGTGGTCACGGACGCCCTCCGGCTCGCGGCCGTTTTCGCGACGACCCGCTGGCTGGCCTCGCCGCCGGGCGGGCGCCGGCACCTCGTCGCGGGCGCCGCGCTCGGGGGCGCGATGCTCTGGCACTTCCAGTCGGTCCTGCTCTTCCCCGCGGTCGCGATCGCGGGGCTGTGGGAGTCCGGGCGCGAGGGATCGTCCCGGCGGCGCGAGATCGCGGTGGCGCTCCTCGCCGGGGCCGTCATCTGGGCGGCCGGCGTGGGGGGCTCCGTGCTCGCCGGCCGCGGTCCGGCGCCGGAGCTTTCGGCTCTCGCGCGGGCCACGGTCGAGAACCACCGCGAAGGCAGGCTCTGGGCTCCGCGCTCCGCGCGGACCCCGGCGACGCAGGCCGCCGTGGTGGGCGAGGGCTGGAGCCGCATGATCCTCGGCTTCGACTGGCTGAGGCCGGCGGGCGGCGCGGTCGCGGTCGCGATGGTTGTGGCGCTGGCGACGATCCTGGGCGTCGGGTGCGCGGTCGTGCTCGCGGGCACCCCGCTGGGGCGGGTGCTGGGCCCGGTCGTCGCGATCCAGTCCGCGCACTCGTTCCTGTACGAATCAGAGAGCATCGAGCGGTGGGACCTGCCGGTGATGGTCTCGGGGCTCGCCCTCGCCGCCGCCTTCGCCGCGTGCCGCCGTCGCACCGCGAAGCCGAAGGCTTCGTGGGCCGGGTCCGTCCGCGGACCCGCTGGCTCCGTCCTCGGAGCCGGGGGCGCCGCGCTGGCCGTGGCTCTGGTCGCCTGCAATGTGACCGCGTACGTACGGTTCGCCCGCGGGGCCGAGTCCGCGTTCCTCGACGTAGTCGAGGGCCGTCGGACGATCGCGGAGCTCAATCTTGATTGCGTGGGGGCGCACTGGCGGCTCTGCCGCGTGGCGCGCGGGGTCGCGCTCGAGGCCGGGCCCGGGGACGCCTTCGCCGGCATGCTCCAGGCGAAGGTGCCGGACGTCTTCCACCAGTACTGGCTCACGAGCTGGTGCACGGCCTACCTGATCTGCTACGCCCCCGGGTTCCTCCAGCGGCCGGCCGCGCGCCCGCTCTGGATCAGCCTCCTCCGCGCCCCGCCGCCATCCCACGTGATCCTGCGTCAGGAGGGATTCGTCTACCTCGCCGCCGCGCGACGCCCCTAGACCGGCCGGGCCTCCGCCCTGGGGGGGAAGGCCCAGTCGAGCCAGCGCTCCGCGACCCGGCCCGAGTTCCGGTCGCCCTCGTGGAGGAAGATCCGGTAGCGGAAGGGCAGCGACCCGCCCGCGGCAAGCACGTGGGAACCGTCGTTCGACCAGCCCGACTGGTAGTCGTGCCACGCGAACGGGTTCGCCGCGAAGAGGCCGTAGTCGCGGATGTGCCAGTGCGAGGGGTACCGGAACGCGCGCGGGTGGTCGAGCACGGCGATGCCGACCTTCTTCCCGTCCAGCTCGCCCGAGTAGTCGATCCAGGGCGCGCGGTGGCCCCAGCTCTCGCCCTCGCCGAGCCCCCCGAGCGCGTGCGCGATGAGCCCAGTCCGGTCGCCCTGGAGGGGTTCCCGGACCCGGATCGCGCAGATGCCGCCCTCCTTCGTGTCGCCGAACGTGACGTCACCGTGGTTCGCGTGGAACACGACCTCGAGGTCCATGAACCGCCCGCCGGGCACCGACCGCCACAGCCGGAACGTGCGCGTCTCGTCGACCAGGGGACCGCCCTTGGCCGAGGTCCACGTGAGCGTCTCCTCGAATCCCGCCCACACGGGTCCCTTGTTCACCTGCCACGCGAACCCTGAGTGCTTCTGGATGCCGTGCCCCGCGTCCTCGCTCCAGAGGTCGACGCCGTTCACGAGCCCGTGCGCGACCCAGAGGCTGCGGTGGTGCGGGTGGTCGATCTTCGGCTGCGGGTCCTTCTTCGCCGTGACGTGGCGCGTGAGTTCGGTCTCGCCGAGCTTGACCGGCGAGAAGTACGGCCGGGCCGGGAGCGGCAGGGGGCTCCGGTCGCCGAAGTGGTACCGGGTGACGAGCGCGCCGTCGGAGAGGAACGTGAGCGTATCGCCGTCCTCCTCCATCGTGAGCGCCTCGCCCGCGGGCTCGCCTGGCGAGGCGCGCAGGACGGCGGGCTGGCCGGCCTTCAGCTTCCCCGTCACGAGCCACAGCTTGCCCCCCGCGGCCTGCGCGACGGCGGGACCGCCCAATCGGCCGTCGAACCGGTACGGCCCCTCGGGGGCGCCGGTGGGGAGGTCCACGGACAGGGGCGCGTGGTCGCGGTCGTGGCGGCCGGGGTCGAGCGAGACTTCAATGGGCATGGGCACCTCCGAAGTGGCGGTTGAGGGTCTCTAGGCTCAGTCGCGCGATTTCCTCCGGCCCGGGTCCGGGGGCGAAAGTCTCCACCGAAATCCAGCGGTCGTAGCCCACGGCCTTCAGCGCCGCCGCGATCGGGGCGATGTCCTCGTCGCCCATGCCCGGTCCCAGCAGGTTGGGGTCGTTTGCGTGGAAGTGGTGCAGGTACCGGCCGCCCTCGGCCAGGATGGTCTCCGCCGGCGACTTCGGCTCGGCACCCCGCATGGCCTTGATGTCGAGGTGCAGCCGGAAGTTCGCGTGGCCCACGGCCTCGACGAGCCGGACGCCTTCCTCCATCGTGTTGATGAAGTTCGTCTCGACCTTCGTCAGCGGCTCGATCAGGACCGAGATCCCGGCCGCGCCCGCGGCGACCGAGACCTCGCGGAACACGCGCGTGGCGCGGGCGAAGCCGTCATCGAAGGACTGGCCGGAGGCGAGATCGCGCTGGGCCGGCGACCCGAAGACCATGAGCTGGCCGCCGAGGTCGCTGCACAGCGAAACCAGGATTCGGAGGTAGCCGGCGGTGCGGTCGAGCACGGTGTCGTCCGGGCTCGTGATCGAGAGCCCCTGGGTCCTCGCCAGCAGCCAGTGCAGCCCCACGATGTCGAGCCCGGCGTTCTCGTAGGCCTCGCGTACTTCGCGGACCTCGGAGGGCTTCATCCTGGTGGGGTCGGGGGAGAGCGTGAAGGGCGCGAGCTCAACGCCGTCGTAGCCGAGGGCCTTGGCCCTGGCCGCGATGCCGGTCTGGGCCCAGTCCTTGAACATCTCGTTGCACACCGCGAACCGCATCGCCGCATTATACTGAGCCGCCCGCTGGCGGGACGATCCGGGGGGTCTTCGCCGCCTTCGGACGCGTGCTAACATAGGTTATCCATGAAGACGACCAGCGAACCCATTCCGTGCCGCGGCCGCGGGAGGGTGTCATGAAGCCCCCGGCGGCGAAGCCCGCGAAGCCGAAGCGCGACGACGGGCACGTGCGCTCCGGCGCCCGCGTCATCGTGGACGCCCTCGAGGAGCTCGGCGTCGACATCGTGTTCGGGTACCCCGGCGGCTCGATCATCAAGCTCTACGACGAGCTCACGAGCTCGCACATCAAGGTCATCCTGTCGGGCGACGAGCGGTGCGCCGGCCACGCGGCCGAGGGCTACGCGCGCGCCACCGGCAAGGTGGGCGTCATGCTCTGCACGTCGGGCCCGGGCGCAACGAACCTCGTGACCCCGCTCGCGGACGCGCGCATGGACTCGACCCCCGTGGTCGCCATCTCGGGCCAGGTGGCCAGCGCCGTGATCGGGCGCGACGCCTTCCAGGAGGCCCCGATGCAGGCCGCGACCTTCGCCATCACGAAGCACAACTACCTCGTGACGAAGGCCGGGGACCTCGGCCGCGTGGTGCGCGAGGCGTTCCATATCGCGTCCACCGGCCGCCCGGGCCCCGTGCTCGTGGACGTGGCCAAGGACGCGCAGGCGGCCATGGTGGACGTCCGCGAGACCTCGTTCGAGTTCAAGCTCCGCGGGTACAATCCCGTGCGGAAGCTCCACATGAACCAGATCGACCGCGCGATGGAGCTCATCGGGGACGCGAAGCGGCCGCTGCTCTACGTGGGGCAGGGCGTCGTGCTCGCGGACGCGTGGAAGGAGCTGCGCAAGTTCGTCGAGATCACGGGCATTCCCGTGACCGAGACCCTGCTCGCCAAGGGCGCGTTCCCGGCGTCCCACAAGCTCTGGGTGGGCACGCTCGGCATGCACGGCGCTGCGTTCGCGAACTACGCCATCCACGAGGCCGACGTCGTGGTCGTGCTCGGGGCGCGGTTCGACGACCGGGTGACCGGGAACCCGGCCGCGTTCGCGACGCAGGCGAAGTGGATCCAGGTGGACATCGACCCGTCCGAGATCAACAAGAACGTGACGGTGCAGGTGCCCGTGGCCGCCGACGTTGGTGAGGCGCTCGCCGAGATGGTCAAACGCGCGAAGCCGGGCCACCACGACGGCTGGCACAAGCGCATCGACGAGCTCAAGCGCAAGTTCCCGTACCACTACCGGCCGGGGACCGGCGAGATCAAGCCCCAGTACTTCCTCGAGCGGCTCATGGAGGCCATGGGAGGGAAGGGCATCGTGACGACGGGCGTGGGCCAGCACCAGATGTGGACGCTCCAGTACTGCCGGTTCGACGAGCCGCGGCGGTACATCACCTCCGGCGGCGCCGGGACGATGGGCTTCGGGCTGCCCGCGGCCGTGGGCGCCCAGTTCGGGCGCCCAAACGAGCTCGTGGTGGACGTTGACGGGGACGGTTCGTTCGAGATGAACATCAACGAGTTGCGGACCGTGCGCGACAACAACCTGCCCATCAAGATCGCGATCATGAACAACCGCATGCTCGGGATGGTGGGGCAGTGGCAGCGGAAGTTCTTCAAGGGGAACTACTCGTCCACGCAGTTCAACGAGGACATCCCGAACTTCGTGGCCGGCGTGCAGGCCCTTTACGGGGTGCCGGGGAGGCGGATCGCGAAGCGGGACGAGGTGAAGCCCGCCATCGACGAGATGATCGGGGCCAGGGGGCCGTTCCTCCTCGACGTCGTGATTCCGAAGGACGAGGACGTGTACCCCATGATCCCGGCCGGCGCGACTATTCATGACATCATGCTCGGGGAAGAGCAGGGACACACGCCCCCCGTCTGATCCGGGATTCGCCCGGCTCCTTCCGGTACACTGGTCCCCATGAACGCCGGGGTCGCCAAGTCGAACTTCAAGTGGGGCATCCGCCTGCTCCCGCCGGGTCAGCGGGCGGCCGTGACCGCCATCTACGCGTTCTGCCGGGCGGCCGACGACGACGCCGACCTCGACCCGTCCAGGGGCAAGGAGGCGATCGCGCGGTGGCGCGAGGAGGTCGCGGCCTGCTACGACGGCTTCCCGAAGCACCCGGTGATGAGGAACCTGCACCCCCTGGTCCGGACGCTCAAACTCCGGCGCGAGTACTTCGACATGATCCTCACGGGAATGGACATGGACCTCGCGGGGAAGCGCTACGCGAACATGGACGAGCTGCTCGGGTACTGCGACTGCGTGGCCGGGGCGGTCGGCCTGCTCGTCCTGCAGGCGATGGGCCTCCACGAGGACGAGCGGGCGCGCGAGTACTCGGCGCATCTCTCCTACGGCCTCCAGCTCACGAACATCCTCCGCGACCTGCGCGAGGACGCGGACCGGGGGCGCGTGTACCTGCCGGCGGACGCGATGGCGGCGTACGGATACTCCGAGGCCGAGCTCCGGAAGGGAGTCGCGAGCGTCGGATTCTTCAAGACCGCGCGGTTCGTCGCGAAGCGGGCGGACGAGGAATTCCTCAGGGCGCGGGAGGGGCTGGACCCTATGCTGCGCCGCCGCCTGCTCGGCCCCGAGATCATGCGGGAGACCTACGAGGCGCTCCTGCACCGGATCATGAAAGCAGCCGACCTGTCGCTCGACGGTCATCCGCCGCGCCTGTCGCAGATCGAGAAGATCGTGATCGCGACTGCGACCTGGGTGCACGTCAGGTACCTGTGATGCGGAAGGTGGTGGTGGTCGGAGCCGGGCTCGCGGGCCTGCGGGCGGCCTGGGAGCTGGCGCGCTCGGGCCACGAGGTCACCGTCCTCGAGCGGAAGGCCGCGGCCGGCGGCCGGGCGGGTTCCGCGCCGGACCCCGAGACGGGGGAGCCGGTCGACACCGGCCAGCACGTGTTCATGGGATGCTACCGTGCGACCAGGGCCTGGTTCGGGGCGCTCGGCACGGAATCCCTCCTCGCGTTCCAGGACCGGCTGGAGGTGCCGTATCGCCTCCTGGGCGGGGCGACGCGCGGGTTCCGGGCCGCCCCTTTGCCCCCGCCATTGCACTTGGCCGTCGCCGCGATGACCATGGCCGGGCTCGGCCTGCGCGAGCGGCTGGGGCTCCTGCGCCTTGCCCCGGATATCCTGTTTGCACCAGGCGCCCGCCGCGACCAGGCCACGGTCGCGGTGTGGGAGGACATGCGCGGCCTGCCGAGAGCGGTCCGCGACTATCTTCTCGACCCTCTCGCGATCGCGGCCGTCAACGAGCCGCCGTCCCGGGCCTCGGCCCTGCCGTTCCTGACCGTCCTGAGAGCGCTGGCCTGGAGCCGGGCGGGTAGCCGGATCGGGTTCGCCCGCGCCGGGTTGGCGGACCTCTACGTGCCGGCCGCCGTGCGCGCGATCGAGGCCGCCGGCGGGGCGCTCCGGACCGGTGCCTGGGCCGCCCGCCTGGTCGTGCGCGACGGGCGGGCCGCCGGCGTCGAGCTGGCCGGGGGCGAGACCGTGGAAGGCGACGCCGTGGTCGCGGCCGTCCCGCCGTGGGACCTCGCCGCGCTCCTCGGCGACGGCCCCGGAAGCGCCGAGCTGGCGCGCGCGACGAAAGGTTTCGAGGCATCCCCGATCGTGACCGTGCACCTGTGGTGGGACTCTACGGTGCACCCCGGAGCGTTCAGCGGGCTGCCGGACGGGCCGTTCCAGTGGGTGTTCAACCGCACGGCAATAGTTGGTCCGGGCAACTCCGGCCACGAGCAACTGTGCGTTGTCCGCAGCGGCGCGCGCGAGCTCCTGGGACGCAAGCCCGACGAGCTTGCCGAGCTCGCGGCCGGGGACCTGCGCCGGCGGCTCCCGGCCGCCCGGGACGCCCGGGTCTTGCGGGCAAGGACGGTGTGGGAGACGAAGGCGACGGTCTCGCTCACGCCCGGAAGCGACTCGCGCCGCCCCATGGCGGCCACGCCGGTCCGCGGGTTCGTGCTCGCCGGGGACTGGACCCGGACTGGGCTGCCCGCGACGATCGAGGGCGCGGTCGTGAGCGGCGAATCCGCCGCCCGGGTCGTGTTATCCTTGTTCCAATGAATACCAACCGGAAACTCATGGCCGAGGCGCGCCGGCATCTCGTCGGTGGCGTGAACAGCCCCGTCCGCGCGTTCGGCGCCGTCGGCGGCACCCCGCCGTTCATCGTGAGCGGCCGGGGGGCGCATCTGCGGGACGCCGCCGGCCGCCGGTACCTGGACTTCATCGGCGGCTGGGGGCCGCACCTGCTCGGCCACTCCCCGGCGCCGGTCGTGGCCGCCGTCCGGCGCGCGGTCGGACGGGGCACCAGCTACGGGATGCCGACTCCGGTCGAGGCCGAGCTGGCCGCGCTCGTGAAATCCGCCCTGCCCTCGGTCGAGAAGCTGCGGTTCGTGAACTCCGGCACCGAGGCGACGATGAGCGCGATCCGGCTGGCCCGGGCCGCGACCCGCCGGGACCTGGTGGTCAAGTTCGACGGCTGCTACCACGGCCACTCGGACGGCCTGCTGGCCGGGGCGGGATCGGGGCTCGCGACCTTCGGCATCCCGGCGTCCGCCGGCGTGCCGAAGGCGTTCGCGCGGCTCACGCTCACGATACCGTTCAACGACGTGGCCGCCCTGGAGGACGTGTTCCGCCGGCAGGGACGTACAATCGCCGCCGTGATCGTCGAGCCCGTCGTCGGGAACATGGGCGTGATCGTCCCGCGCCCCTGGTATCTGGATTCCCTGCGGAGGATCACGAAAAGCCACGGTGCCCTGCTGATCATGGACGAGGTCATGACCGGGTTCCGCGTCGCCTGGGGCGGGGCGCAGGTGCGGGACGGGATCCGGCCGGACCTCACCACGCTGGGGAAGGTGATCGGGGGAGGCTTTCCCGTCGGGGCCTACGGCGGACGGGCCGACCTCATGGGGCTCGTGTCACCGGAGGGGCCCGTCTACCAGGCGGGTACGCTCTCCGGCAACCCGGTCGCGATGGTGGCCGGACTCGCGACGCTCCGCGCGCTCGCGAAGCGCGACTACGACGCGTTGGCGCGGACGACGGCTTCGTTCTGCGCCCGGCTGCGGGCGGCGGCGCTTCGTTCCGGGGCGGAAGTCTGGATCGGGGAGACGTGCGGCATGTTCACGATCTTCTTCACGCGGGGCCCGGTGTGGAACGCCGCGGACGCGCGCAAGTCCGACACGCGCCGGTTCCGCCGGTTCTTCCATGCGATGCTCAAGGCGGGCGTGCTCCTGCCCCCGTCGCAGTTCGAGGCCGCGTTCCTCGGGTTCGCGCACACGAAGAAGGACCTCGATTACGCGGTGACCGCCGCCTCCTCCTCCTTCCGGGAGGGCCATACTTAACAAATTAACATTCGCGGGCGAATGTTAATTTGTTAAGTATGGCCCCAAGACTACTCGACTTGGTTGTTGCTGGCTTGGCGCGCGCGGGAGATCTCGCGCAGGATCGTCGCGATCTGGGGGTTCTTCAGCAGCACGTCGGTGAACGATTCCCGCGCGAGGGTGAACATCTCGCCGTCCTCGATCCCGACCACGGTGGCCGTGCGCGGCGTGTTGTCGATGAGCGAGATTTCGCCGAAGAACTCCCCGGGCCCGAGCGTCGCCAGGACCTTCTTCCCGAAGAGCTTCTTGCGCGAGACCTCGACCCGGCCCTTGAATATCAGGTGAAAGAGCTTGCCCGGCTCGCCCTGGCGGATGATCGTCTCGCCCTTGAGGAAGTGGCGGAGGTTGAGGCTGTGCGCGAGCGTCTCGATCTCGGCGTGGCGCAGGGTCTTGAGGAAGGGCACCGTGTTCAGCATCGTGTGCACCTGCTGGAGCGTTTCGACCGGCAGTTTCACGGCTACTTGAGGTCGAGGGCCCGGTTCTTCGCCTTCCGGTAGTCGGCCGTGTGCCGGATCAGCTCGCCGATCCCGGGGTTGGCGAGCAGGATCTTCTTGAAGGCCTCGCGGGGGAGGAAGTAGAGCTCGCCGGCCTCCTCGCCGATGACCGTCGCCGACCGCTTTACGTCGTCGATGAGGGCCATCTCGCCGAAGATATCGTTCGACGCCAGCGTCGCGACCCTCTTCTTCGAAAGGAACTTCTCCTTGAACACGCCGACCGATCCGGAGGCCAGGATGTAGAAGGTCTCGCCGATCGTGTTCTGCTTGATGATGACCTCGCCCGGCATGAAGGGGCGCTTGTCGAGGGCCTTGATGAGCTCGTCGAGCTCGTTGACCTTGAGGTATTCGAGGAATGCGATCTTCTTGAGGACGATCCGCAGGTTCGCGATGATCTCGGCGCTGAGTTGCATAGTACTATTCTAGCAGGGCCGTGCGGGCGGAGGGATTTGAACCCCCACGAGGTTTCCCCCATCAGGTCCTAAGCCTGGTGTGTCTGCCAATTCCACCACGCCCGCATCAAGATAACCCTACCACTCATCAAGGCTTCATGAACAGCTCGATCACCGGCACGGTCACGTCGGGCTTCCTGACCGGCAGCTCCAGCGTGAGCAGGGAGGGCTTCCGGTTCGCCTTCATCGCCCCGTAGCTCTCCTCCGGTATCCGCTTGAGCATCTTCACTTCGGAGGCATCGTTCAGGAGCTGCGCGTATTCAACCTGGTCCGCCATGTCGTCGAGGTGCAGGTGCCGGAACGGCCACGAGTAGACGTGGCAGTAGAGCCGCCGGGTGTCCGGGTTCCACGTGTACCGGCAGTGCTCGGGGCACCGGTACTTGTCCGGGGCCTGGGTGCATCCCAAGATCGACCGGCCGTGGCGCTTCATCCACTCGCCCAGGCCGGCAAGCCGGTCGAGAGCCCGGCGGTCGAACTCGCCCCGTCCCGTCGGTCCGACGTTGAGCAGGAGGTTGCCGCCGCGGCTCACGCAGTCGATGAGCATCTTCACGAGCTGGTCCACGCTCTTCCAGCTTGCCTCGTCCCGGTGGTAGCCCCACGAGCCCGAGAACGTGTGGCAGGCTTCCCACACCACGGGGCTCCCGTCGACGCGGAGCCACTCCCGGGGCACGTACTGCTCCGGCGTCTTGACGTCCTGGTCGATCTGGAGCCGGTCGTTGAGGATGATCTTCGGCTGGAGCTTGCGGACGAGCCGGATGAGCTTCTCGCTCTGCCAGACGTCGCGCCCCTTGCCCGGGAACTTCTCCGTCTTGGGCACGCTGAAGTCGAACCACATGATGTCGACTTTGCCGTGCCGGGTCAGGAGTTCCCTCGTCTGGCCGTGCAGGTATTCGACGTACTTCCGGATGTCCCGTTTCGCGTCAGCCCTGATGTGGTCCGCGTCGTCCCGCATCGGGTGGCACCCGTCGGTCGTGTAGTGCGGGTGGTGCCAGTCGAGGAGGGAGTGGTAGAACCCGACCTTGAGGCCGCGTTTCCGGAAAGCCTCGACCATGGGCTTCAGGAGGTCGCGCTTCGCGGGCGTGTTCGTGGCCTTGTAGTCCGTCAGCTTGGAGTCCCAGAGGCAGAACCCCTCGTGGTGTTTGGTAGTGACCACGAAGTACTTCATCCCGGCGCCGGCCGCCGCCGTGGCCCACGCGTCGGGGTCGTAGAGGTCGGGGTCGAACCGCTTGAAGTAGCGGTCGTACTCCTCGTTCGGGATCCGCTCGAAGTTCCTGATCCACTCGTGCCGCGCGGCCATGGCGTAGAGGCCCCAGTGGATGAAGAGTCCGAACCGGTCGTGGGTGAACCAGGCGGTGTCGCCGTCGGTATTCGCGGGCTTCGGTATCACGTCCAGGCCTCCTGAGTTTGGGATGACGCCATCATACCGCTCCTGAATGGAAACGGGCCGGGAGCTTGTCGGCCCCCGGCCCGTTCGTTCAGCGCTGAGAGGAGATTACTGCAGAAACTGCCCCGCTGCGGTGGCCGGATAGGCCGCCACCACGTGCCCGTCGGCGCGGCTGACTTCGATCGTGCCGTCCCCGAGCGTCCTCGACACGAGCTTGTTGCCGTCCAGAGTGTAGGCCTGGAGGGAACCGTCGGCGTCCGCCCGGATGACGGCCGTCTGGACCAGCACGTTGCTCCGGTAGATCTCGAGCCGGACGGTCTTGCGATCCTTGCCCGGTGTGAGCACGGCCTTGATGTCGCCCTGCTCGATCGTCTTCGATTCCATCGCGCTCTTGCCCGTCCAGAACTTGACCGAGTTCAGGACGACGGCGTCCACGATCGCGCAAGCCGCGTAGACGGGGATGATGTTGATCACGAGGAACACGCCCTCGTTCATCCACTTGTCGCCCACGCTGCCGTTCCATTTCCAGAGTTTCTTGGTCAGCTCGAACGGGCCGTAGCATGACGAGGTCATGATTACGACCAGCAGAGCCATGCTGATGAGCGAAGTCCGCTTCACGATGTTAGCCCTCCTTGGCAAGCTCGTACTGCCAGTCATTATCGTCCATGTTCACGCGGGTTGTGCAACCCTCTCGAACATGATACAAACAAACGCATGAAGCGCACGAAGATTGTCGCCACACTCGGTCCGGCCACCATGTCCCGCGGACGCCTGACCGCCCTCATCCGGGCCGGCGCCGACGTGATCCGCGTCAACTCGGCGCACACGCCCGACGCCCGGCTCCCGGTCATCGTGGCGCTGGTGCGCGCCTGCGCTCGCCGGGCCGGACGGATCGTCGGGATCCTCCAGGACCTGCCCGGGCCCAAGATCCGGCTGGGCAAGCTCCGCGAGGGCGGCATCGAGCTGCGCCGCGGCGAGGCCGTGACCCTGTTCCCGGGGGCCTCGGGGGGATCGGCGACCTCGCTCCCGGTCGCGTACCCGTACCTCGCGCGCGATCTGAAGGCCGGCCACGCCGTCTACATCGCGGACGGGCTCGTCCGGCTCACCGTGGACCGGGTGGCGCGCACCACGGTCGCGTGCCACGTGGACAACGGCGGCCACGTCACGAGCGGCAAGGGCGTGAACCTGCCCGACACCTCGCTCACGCTCAAGGCGTTCACGGCCGCGGACCGCCGGCACATGCTAGCCGGAATGCGCGCGGGCGTGGATTTCGTCGGCATCTCGTTCGTCGGGAACCGCGACGACATGATCCGGGTGAAGCGCGCGGCGCGGGGGCATGGCCGGCCGCCGTTTATCATCGCAAAAATTGAGCGCCGGGAGGCGCTCAAGAACCTGCCGGGCATCCTGGCCGAGACCGACGGGATCATGGTGGCGCGCGGGGACCTCGGCGTCGAGATCTCGTTCGCGGACATCCCCGGGGTCCAGAGGCACATCGTCCACGAGGCCCGGCAGGCCGGCCGCCCCGTGATCGTGGCCACGCAGGTCCTCGAGTCCATGCTCGAGCATCCGCGCCCCACCCGGGCCGAGGCCACCGACGTGGCCCACGCCGTCGCCGAGGGCGTGGACGCGATCATGCTGTCGGGGGAGACGTCCATCGGGAAGTTCCCGGTGGAGGCCGTGCGCGTCCTGCACAAGGTGATCCACGCCGCCCAGCCCGCGTTCTCGCGGGCGCACGAGAAGGAGCGGATCAGGATCACGGGCGTGTCCGACCGCGTCATCCGGGACGTCTGCGACATGGCCGAGGACACGAACGCCCGGGCCATCGTGGTGCCCAGCCGCAGCGGCCGCACGGTCCTGCGCACTTCGCGCATCCGGCCGTCCGTGCCGGTCCTCGCCCTCGTCCGCGACCACCGCCTCCTGAACGTCTTCTCGCTGTGCTGGGGCGTGGACGCGCTCTGCCCGGCCCGGCACATCTCGCCGCACGACATGGTGGGCCGGGTTCGCGCGCTCGTGCTCGCGTGCCGGCACGCCAAGCGCGGCGAGCGCGTGATCGTCGTCAGCGGCGGCCCGGGCGTCCCCGCCGGCGAAACCGGCATGGTCCAGATCGTCCAGATCTAGGGGTCCAGGGGAGTCCAGGGAGTCCAGGGGACGCGCTTTAGATTTTAAGATTCTCGAGAATCTAAGAATCTAAAGCACGTCCCCTGACGGTCCGCGATAGCGAGTCGGCCGACGACGCCCCTTTGGCCTACAGTTTGATATCTATCCGGTGGAAGCCGGGGCGGGGCTTCGAGGGGGACTGGGCCTGCTTGCGCTTCTCGGCCAGCTTGCGGGCGAGCGTGACGCGCAGGTTCTCCTTGAGCCCGTCCATGTCGTCGCCCCAGGTCTCGGACCCGCCGAACCCGGGGATGTAGCCCGCGAAGACGCCGCGGCGCGGGTTCGACTGGATGTAGGCCGTGTAGCGCTTCGGGCGGGCCGCCGCCATCGCGTCAGAGGGCCGGGGGGGCGGAGTAGGGACGCGCCGTGCCGGCGTGGACATCGAAGATCCGCCCGTGCGACGCGCGCGCGGCCGCGACCATGAGCGGGTATGGCTGGTCCGTGATGTCCACGAACCCGTTGAACGCGGTCTCGCGGTCGAACCGCCCTGTGACCGGCTCGTCCAGGTACTGGAAGAAGTGCCCGCCCACGAAATACGGGATCGAGGCGAGCCGCTCCGTGTAGTACCGGTACCCGGCCGCGCGCGCGCGCTGGTCGGCCACGGGCACCGCCGCCGTCAGGAGTCCGCGGTCGAGGCTGTTGTGCCCGTACTCGCCGATGAAGCACGGCTTCCTCGCCAGCGCGAAGTACCGGTCGAACTCGCCCCGCCACGGTTCGATGTCGTAGTGGTTGAACGACACGACCTCCGAATGCCGGGCGCACGCGGCGATGACGTCGTCCGGGCGCGCGCCCTGGTTCAGCCGGCTGCCCAGCACGAGGTGGTTGGGGTCGGCGGCCCGGATGGCCCGGTACCAGCCCCCGTACCACCGGTCCGCGAAGGCGCCGCGGAACTCGGCCATGTCGCGTTCGGCCGTCCCGGTGCGCACCCCGTCGGCCGGCCAGCGCACGTCGTCCCAGGTGCGCGCGGCGCCGCCCCATGCGGCGTTCAGGGCCCAGACGTGGCGGTAGCGGCGGCGGAGCGCCCTGATGAGCTCCGCGCGAGCGGAGCGGCGCGGCGGCAGCTCGAGGACCCGGGAGGGGAAGTCGTTCCACCCGACTTCGTTCGACAGGAAGTGTCCGACGAGCCAGGGGTTGTACCGGAACACCGAGAGGCTCGCCGCGGCCTTCCGCGCCTCGTCCTCGAACCCGGGGTCGAAGGCGTCGTGGATCAGCTTGGCCACGAGCGGCGTCCGCATCCCGTCGTAGGAGGGCCCGGTGGAAAAGAACGGAAGCCGCCGGAACGCGAAGAGCGCGTGGTCGGACCAGTTGCCGATCGACGTGAAACCCCACGCGAGCTGGCGCGCGATCGCGCGGTCCAGGTAGCGGCGGCGGTAGTCCGGACCCCACTTCCGGATCAGGTTGGCGCGGTAGAGCGAGAGGCCGTGGCGCCAGGCGTCGGCGAACCGTCCCTCCTTCTCCGGCAGTGACGAGTACGCGGCGAGGACCGCCGGGTCCAGCCGCGCGTCCACGCCGCACGCGACGACGTCCATGCCGGTCGCGTAGTACAGCCGGCCGTTGGGCGCGATGAGCCACCAGCGCCCGTCGACCTCCTGGACGCGGAAGTACCCGGACGCGCCCCGCGCGGGCCGTTTCGTCCAGGCGTGGAACTGGTCGCGGTGGGGAAACGCCGGGCCCCTGGCGAGGGCCAGGGCTTCCCGCCGGTCCGCCCGCCCGAGGTCGCTGTCCCGGCGGGCCTTTCCCGGCCACGCGACCGCCGTGCTCTGCCCCCACCGGTCCACCCAGCCCTCGGGCCGGACGGGCTCCTCGAGCCGGAGCGCGTAGAGCCCGATCCGGACCGGCGCCGCCCACTTGGGGTCCTCGACGCCCGCGGAAGCGATCCGGCCCGTGCGCGGCAGGGCCGTGAGACCGATGCGGATCACGCGGACGCGGCTGGTGTCCAGCAGGCCGGTGGACTCGAGGGCCCCGAGCCCGGGCTGGCGCGGCCAGCCCCAGGGCGAGCCCCAGGTCGCCGAGTACCGGAGCTGCTGGAGGGGGATCCGCCAGGTCGCGCGGCGGTGCGGCGGCACGAGCGCGGTGAAGGTCGCGCGCTTCCACCGCGAACTCTCGGCCCTGTTTCCGGCGAGCATGATCTCGACCTTGACCTCGTCGGCGTCCCGGTTCTCGAGGTCCACGGCGAGGGTGCGGAACCCGCGCCAGTCCGTGCGGGAGAAGTCCCGGGGAGAGAGGAGTTCCAGCGCGTCCTGCCCGGGCCGGACGAGCCCGAGTTCGAGGCCGCCGGGCAGCGGGAGGGCCGGGATCTCCTGGCGGGCGGCGAGCCGGAGCAGGTTGGGTGATGCGAACCGGACCAGCGGGGTGTTCATGGCGTCATTGTACTCCCGCCTCGACGAGTTTCCGGACCGCGAGGATGTCGGCCTCCGCGTCCCCGGATTCGGGCGGCAGGCACTCGACCGCGACGAACCCCGCGTACTTCCGCTCCCGGAGCGCGGCCAGCAGCCGGGCGAAGTCCACGGTGCCCGTGCCGCCCATGACGCTCATCCGCCCCGGGGCCGCGTCCCGGACGTGCACGTGCGCGGTCCTTTCGAGCAGGAAGTCCGTGGCCGCGGGGGCCAGCCCCTGCATCGCGAAGTGGCTGGGGTCGTAGACGAACCGGAGCCCGGGCACCGCCTTCATCAGGGCCCGGATCTGCTCCGGCGTCGCGACGGGGGTGTCGTAGTGGGCCTCGAGCACGAACTCGACGCCCCCCTTCTTCGCGATCGAGAGCATCTCGCGCGCGCTCGCGGCGACGCGGTCCATCGCCGCCTTCCAGGGGGTCCCCTGCTTGAGGTAGCCGGGGTAGAACGAAGCGATCCGGATGTCCAGCCGCGCCATGATCTCCGCCAGTCCGCGCCATTCGCGCAAGCGCTGGGTAACCGCCACGGGCTCCCGGTTGTGGAGGTCGCCGACCGCGGCGTTGAACGTGGCGGCCTTCAGTCCAAGCGCCGCCAGCGGCTCCGCGATCGTCCTCGCCCGCCCCCCGGGGTCGGCGGCCATCTCGGCTGGCAGGAGCTGCCGGTAGAAGGGGATGGCGACGAGGTCGGCGTGGGTGAACCCCAGCCGGGCCACCCCGGCCAGGGCGCCCGCGAGGTCCCCCGGGAAACTGACCGTCGAGCAAGCCAGGACCATGGCCCGAGGATAGCACATGCTATGATCCGGTCACTATGCGTGTGCGGGTGCTGATAGGCGGCAACGACGACTGGCACGACCTGGTCGGGGCGGGGACGATCCTGAAGGAGGCCCTGGTCGCGGCCGGGATCGAGGCCACGATGCACGTGGGCTGGGGCGAACAGCAGCGGGGCGGGCCGGAGACGTCGGCGCTCGTCATGTACACGAACGGGATGCGGATGACGCCGCAGGACCAGGAGGCTCTTTGCGGGCTGGTGGCCGGCGGGCTCGGACTCGTCGCGATCCACACATGCGCGGTCCTGGCCGAGCCGCCCGAGTTCCACGCCCGATGGCTGGGCCTGATCGGGAACCGGTTCGTCCACCACCCCCCGTTCGCGAGGTTCGGGGTCTCGATCGACCGCGATCACCCCGTCACGCACGGGGTCGCCGGGTTCGAGATCGAGGACGAGCTCTACGTCACCGAGCCGTGGGGGGAGCCCATGGCCGTCCTCGCGACCGCGGCCTTCGAGGGCAAGCGCCACCCGATGGTCTCCGTCCGCGAGACCGGCCGTGGGCGCGTCTGCTACCTCGCCAACGGCCACGACGCCCGGGCGCTGCGCAATCCCGGGTTCCAGTCCCTGCTCCTCCGCGCCGTCCGCTGGTCCTCCGGGGACGTATTTAAGTAATTAAGTTACGCAACTTAATTACTTAAATACGTCCCCTCAGGCGTCCCCTCAGGAGAAGAGCCAGTAGATTCCGACGAGGATGGCGGCTGCGCCCGTCGTCGCCATCAGCCCCCGGTAGAGGTCCGTCCCCCGCGCCGCCGCCCGGCCGGCCAGGTGGCCCAGCGCCTCGCTGAACCCGGCCATCGCCGCCACCGTGCCGATCCCGAACGCGACGAGGTAGGTCGCCCCCTGCGCGAAGGGCAGCGCCAGCGCGGGCAGAACGCCGAGGATGTGCGAGCTGCCCGCCAGTCCGTGGACCACGCCTACGGCGAACGCGGCGTGGATGTGCGCGTGCGCGACCGCGGGGGGGGCGTGTCCCTCGTGGAGATGCACATGGACGTGGCCGTGCCCGTCGTGGGTGTGCCCGTGCGCGTGCACGCGTCCCCGCCAGGCCCGGAACAGCCCCCACGCCCCGATCCCGATCAGGACCAGCCCCACCAGCCGCTCGCTCCACCCCGAGACCCGCTCCACCGGCAGGATGCCGCGCAGCGCGAGCGCGAGCAGTCCGACCAGGAGGACGCCGGCCACGTGGCCGAGCCCCCAGCGCGCGCCGGTGCGCCAGCCGCCCCGCCCCGCCGCGGCCAGCGGCGCCACGGCGGCGAGGTGGTCGGGGCCCGAGAGGACGTGGACCAGTCCGGCGAGGAGGCCGCTGAGGACTACGACGAGCATGGGAACCACTATACGCGAGGGGCTTTGGGCTCAGCCGGCCGAGACGACCGTGGCCGCGCCCGGCTCCAGCCCGTCCGCCGCGGCGCGGATCGTGATCGCGCCCGGGATGAACCCCGTGCGCACCGCCACCCGCATGACCCCGCCCTCGGCGGCAAGCTCGCGGTCCCCGGGCGAGTGCCAGCGCAGCCCGTGCGCGGGGTCGGCGTAGAAGTTGTACGACCCCCGCCACGTCGCCGGCCCGTTCAGGGAGAACCGGATCGCATGGTCCGCGAGCGGGCACCAGACCCCGGCGGCGTCCACGACGGTAACCGTCGCGATCGCGGCGTCGGTCCCGTTCGCGCGCAGTGGGAAGGGAGAGCCGTCCGGCCCCGCCGCCGCCGGCTCGAACTCGACCCGGAGCCGCCGCGGGTCCCCGGCCGTGACCCGCTCGTCGCGGCAGACGGGCGCGCCGGCGGCGTCGAGCCCCGTCGCGGCGATAGTCCCCGGCTCCCACCCGACCTCCCCCCAGGTGCACCGCCGCGACCGGGGGTCCGGCGCCCGCACGCCGAGGCTCCGCCCGTTCAGCGCGAGCTCGACCGCGGGGCAGTTGCTCCACGCGTCCACCTCCTGGACCCCGGAGAGGTTCCAGTGGCTCTGGAGCGCCACCCCCGGCCGCAGCGGGAACGGCACCCACAGCGCACGCTCGAAGATCCGGTACAGGAGCCTCGGAAACCGGTTGCCGTCGAGCGCGCTGGACCCCAGCGAGCGCTGGTTGCGCATCCCGTTGAGGTAGATCGTGTACCCCTCGCCCTGCGTCTCGGCCAGCATCCAGTGGATCCAGCCGCAGGCGCTACCTTCGAGGTCCTTGAGGTAATCGTCCACGAACCACGCGGCCAGCTCCTTCTCGTGCTCCCAGTCGAACCGGGCGGCGTTGTGGCTGGGCAGTCCGTCCCAGCGGGCGCCGTAGACCTCGGTGTTGAGCGACGGGGACCCGGGGACCTTGGCGTACGCGTTCGTGTACCCGACGACGATGCGGTCCCCGGGGTTCCAGCCCGCCTTAGGGTAGCTGTCGCGCGTGAGCACGATCCGCGGCGCGAGGTCGTCCCAGGCGTCGACGACGGCCTTGGTCGTCCCCGGCCAGATGATCGCGCCCTCCTTCGCGACGCCGTTGTTCGCCTCCCACACCGCCACCGCCGGGTGGTTGCGGAAGGCCACGATCATGTCCCGGTCGTACTCGGGCTTGTACGCGTCCGCGGGCGCCCCATAGAGCGACCACTCGTTGTCGCCGCTGTCCGCGATCACGAGGATCCCCAGCTCGTCGCACGCCTCCAGGGTAGGCGACGGGGGCGGCACGTGTCCGACGCGCAGGGCGTTGCCGCCGGCGGCCGCCAGCAGCCGCATGTCGCCCCACTGGAGGGCGGCCGGGACCGCGCTTCCGAGGGCGGGGTAGGCGTTCCGGTGGCCGAACCCGTTGAGGATCGTCTTCTCGCCGTTGACGTAACAGAAGTCGGCGTCCCAGGTGATGACGCGCAGCCCGGCCGCCCGTTCGACCCGGTCGGTCTCGCGCCCGTCCACGATCACGCGCTGGACTATCCGGTACAGGGCCGGCTGGCCGTGCGGGCTCGCGTTCGGGAACCACAGCTCCGGGCGGTCGATCGTGCCGCCCCCCTCGATGACGGCCACGGCGCCGGCGGGCACGTCCCGGGTCGCGGACACCTCCAGCACCGCGGCTCCCGCGGGATCGAGCACCCGGGTCTCCAGCGTCGCGGCCACAGCGTCCTCCCCGTCGTTGGCCACCTGGGTCCGGTGGCGGATCTCCGCGCGCTCGCGCGTAGCGGCGACGGTCGCGATGTACCCGCCCCACCGCCCGCCGGGACCGTGGACGTCGAGGGGGATGTGGACCTCGTCCGTGGCCACGAGCCGGACCGGCCCGACGAGCCCGCCCCAGCCCATGCAGAACTCCTCGAAGACCCCGAACCCGGGCCAGGTGAAGAAGCCGTGCTCGGCGTTGCCGACGCGGACCGCGATCACGTTGTCGCCGGGCCGCAGGGAATCCGTGACGTCCACGGTGAACGGGATGAACCCGCCGACGTGCGTGACGTCCCCGGGCTGCGGCACGGCCGTAACCCCCGGCTGGAACCGGCCGTTCACGTAGACGGCCGCCCCGACGTTCGCGCCCTCGAAGAGGAGGTGAAACCGCCGCCCGCGGGTCTCCCCGGCGAGCGGCAGGTGCCGGCGGTACCAGCCGGTGGCCCGCAGGATGGGCGTCTCGCGGCCGTTGAGGTACGTGTCGAGGTCGTTCCAGCAGTGGGGGATTCCGACCCGCTCCCAGCCTGAGTCGTCGGCCCCGGGCTCCGCGAGCGCGAGGTCGTCCTCGATCCGGGGGTGCGGCCCGAACGCCTCGATCCGGACGACCTCGGGGGCGCCCTGCCACTTCTCGAACTCGACCCGGAGGAACCGGGCCTCGACCCCGGCGGAGCGCTCGAACGTGCCCCCGACCACCCGATCGACGAATCCGACCGTGCCCGCGGTGTCCGTGACCTTCTTCTCGATGACGGGCTCGGCCTTGACCATCCGGGCCGGGATCGTGGTCCACGCGCCTTCCGTCACGCCGTGGTGGACGGCGAACCGGACCTCCTTGACCGCGGCGCCCGCGACGACGACCCGGACGGCCTCAACCCGATGGACGGCCCCCAGGTCCAGGGCATGCGTCCGGCCATCCGCGGGGCCGCCGGCCACCGCCGTCCGCCCGGCCGCGAAATCCTCCCGCGCCGGGGCTTCGACCAGCCGGAACGCCCACGGCTCCCGGCCGAGGTCCATGACCGAGCGTCTGCCGTCCGAGCGAGCCACGGGTCAGTGTTCCGCCTGCAGCCGGATGAGCAGCTCGTAGCGCTCCCGGACGCGCTCGGGCTCGGCGCGCGTGACGACGTCGATCGTCAACCGCCTTCCCGTCGCGAACCGCGGCCAATCCGGCAGCCCCGGCCCGTTCGGGTCCCCGGTCCGAATGAAGTTCGCGAAGTAGCCCTCCATCATCCGCGACACCGCGTGATCTTCGGGCGTCCAGGCGTACGCCTTGTTGAGCGGCAGGTTCCCCAGCGCGTACTCGATCTCGGAGGCATGCGCGGCCCCCTGGGCCCCCGGGCGGGGCCGGGCGAACAGGTAGTACCAGGTCGGCTGTCCGCCCGTCCTCGTCGCGAGGTCGAGCATACGCCAGGTCTCGAGCGCGATGAACCGGTCCGACGAGAGGTCCGTGGCGGCTTCCATCACCGCGTCGTCGCCGGTCGCGGGGTAGAGCCGGAAGACCTCGTCCGCGTCCGCGCCGTAGAGCTTGGCGAGCACCGCCCGGTAGTGCTCGACGGTCGGGGAGTCGCCCCCCATGAGCCAGTTCCACGCCCCCTCCGCCGTGTTCGACCCGGCCAGGAGCGGGACTAAAGCCTTCTCGCCGGCGCCCCAGATCGCGGCCGGAGGCTTTGGCAGGAACCAGCCGTCCACGCACGGCCGGAACCAGGGCACGCCGGGTTTCCCCGACGCCTCGAGCAGGGAGGTCGCCGGGATCCTCCGCAGCGCCGCGATCCCCGGGGTGTCCCCGAGTCCGACCCCGGCCGCGAACCGGCTGCCGGCCTGCTCGGCCTCCGCCAGGGTCATCGCGTGCATGAGCGCCCCGCTCTCGCCGATCGCGCCCGCGAACAGCCCCCGCGACCCCGGGGAGGCCATCTGCGCGCTCACGGACGAGGCCCCGGCGGATTCCCCCGCGATCGTGACCCGCGCGGGATCTCCGCCGAAGGCGGCGATGTTGTCGCGCACCCAGACCAGCGCGGCCTGCTGGTCGAGGAGTCCGTAGTTGCCCGAGGCGCCGTGCGGTGATTCGCGCGAGAGCTCCGGGTGGGCGAGGAACCCGAAGACCCCGAGCCGGTAGTTGACCGTCACCGAGATGATCCCCCGGGCGGCCATGCTCGCGCCGTCGTACCGGGGCTCGCTCCCGTCGCCGGCCACGAACCCGCCGCCGTAGAAATAGACGAGAACCGGGGTCGAAGCGACCCCCGCAGTTGCGGTGGACCCCGCAACTGCGCGGCGCGGCGGCACCCACACGTTGAGGTAGAGGCAGTCCTCGTCCGGGCTCCTCGCCCGGAACCCCATGTCGCCGAAGACCGGGCGCTGCATCGCGCGCGGGCCGAAGTCGGCCGCCCGGCGGACCCCGGTCCAGCCCCGGGGAGGCTGCGGCGGCTTCCAGCGCAGGTCCCCGACCGGCGCTTCGGCGAACGGGACCCCCTTGAAGCTCCTGATCCCGGTGGCGCGGTCAGCCGTACCCTCGATAGTTCCGCCCGCGACGCGGACCCGCGTGGAGGCCAGCCCCCAAGGCGCCAGCAGGGCCGCCGCCAGCGTCGCCACGAGCCGCCCGCCCCGCTTCCCGGTTTCCATGGGCCCCATCATATAATGTTGCCCGTGAGGCTGCCCCACGCCCGGTCGCGCGCGTACGGATGGCTCCCGGACCTCCCGGACGCCCGGGACTGGGTCTTCGCCGCCCGGGCGCCCCGGCGGATGCCGGCCAGGACGGACCTGCGCGCCGGGTGCTCGGCCGTCGAGGACCAGGGGGACCTGGGCTCGTGCACGGCGCAGGCGCTTGCCGGGGCGCTCGAGTTCCTCGAGCGGACCCACCGCCGGGCCTTCGAGGAACGCTCCCGGCTGTTCATCTACTACAACGAGCGGGTCGTTCTCCACACCGTCCGCGAGGATTCGGGCGCCATGCTCCGGGACGGGATCAAGACGCTGGCGGCGCAGGGCGCCTGTGGCGAGAAGCTCTGGCCGTACGCGCCCGCGAAGTTCGCTTCCAGGCCCCCGGCGGCATGCTACCGCGACGGCTCGCGCCACCAGATCACGGAGTACCGCCGCATCGCGGACGTGGACGGGATGCGGACGTGCCTCGCGGGAGGATTCCCGTTCGTATTCGGCTTCATGGTGTACGAGAGCTTCGAGACGCGCGCCGTCGCCCGCACCGGGGTCGTGGCCCTCCCGGGCCGGCGCGAGAAGGCGCTCGGGGGCCACGCGGTGATGGCGGTCGGCTACGACGATGCCGCGAAGCGGTTCCTCGTCCGCAACTCGTGGGGGACGAAGTGGGGGATGCGCGGCTACTTCACCATGCCGTACGCCTACCTGGCCTCCCGGGACCTCTCTGATGATTTCTGGGTGATCCGCGCGGGCGAGGGCCTCTAGCAGGTCGCTGAAAAAACGGTCATGACGACGAGAAAACTGATCGTG
>CAKKQC010000039.1 GCA_919901855.1 bacterium
GACCCCGCCGCCGTGCGGGCGCGCCGGGCCCGGCGGGCCGCCGAGCGCCGGCTGACGTCCGCGGGCGCTGCGGCGAAGCACGGCCACGCGCTCGCCGTCCACGCCGCCGTGCAGGAGGTCCTCGCGGGCTACCTCGCGGACAAGTGGGGCGTCTCGCCGTCGGGACTCACGCTGACGGGCATCCAGGAGCGACTGCTCGCCGCCGGAATCCCCGGGGAGACGGTAGCGCGGCTGGTCCGGTACTGGCAGGACGCCGACCTGATCCGGTACGCGCCGGCCGCGGCGGCCGACACCGACCTCCCGGGGCGGCTCGCCGAGGTCCGGGCCCTGCTCGCGGACCTCGAGGGGAGGCGCCGGTGATTGCCGCCCTGCTTCTTGTCGCATCACTCGTGAGCGCGGCGGAACCGGCTCGCGCTGCCGCGAGTGGTCGAACACCGGCAGTGGTCGAGCCGACCGCGCCGACCGTCACGGATGAAGCGCGGCTATTCCAACAGGCCGGAGCCGCCTACGAGAAGGGACGGTTCGCCGAGGCGCTAGCCGGCTACGAGCGCCTCGCCGCCGGGGGCCGCATGAGCGCGGCGCTGGCGTACAACCTCGGCAACACCGAGTGGCGGCTCGGCCGCCGCGGCTTCGCGATCCGGTGGTGGGAACTCGCCCGCCGGCTCGACCCCCGGGATTCCGACATCCGGTACAACCTCGCGCTCGCGCGCTCGGCCCTCCAGGACGAGGAGCCCTCGGCCTGGGAAGCGCTCGACCGGGTGCTGACGGTGAACGAACTCGCGTGGCTCGTGACCGTCCTGGTCTGGCTGATCGCCGGCCTCGCCGGCGTCGCGCTCTGGCGCGACGTGCCGTGGAGCCGCTGGCGCCGGTTCGTGCTCGCGGGCCTCCCCTTCCTCGTCGTCCTGGCCGCCTGGCTCGCCCTGCGCGCCGGCGATCTCGCCCGTCCCTGGGGCGTCGTTACGGCTCCTGCCGTCGAGATCCGCTCCGGCCCGGGCGACCAGTTCCCGGTCGGGTACTCGGCCCCCGAGGGCCAGCGGATCCTGCTCCTCTCGCGCCGTCCTGGGTGGGTCGAGATCGGGGTGCCCAGCCGCAGTCTCAAGGGCTGGGTAGTGGACAGCGCCGTCACTGGCCTCTGACAGGGCGCGTCGGGGGCTTCAGCCCCCGACGCGCAGCCCCTACACCTGACAGCGGGTCGGGACACCCTCCACGGACGCGGGCCAGTGCATCTCGTACGTCACCGGCGCCTCGGACGGCAGGCGGGGCCGGAACCGCAGGTTCTCGTCCAGCAGGGGATGCTGGTCCGCGAGCTTGACCGCCCGGATGATCGCCGCCTCGACGCGCTCGCGCATCCGCTCGGAGCCGCGCATCGGCGCGATGAAGATCCGGTACGCCTTGAGCAGGTCGAGGGTCCGCATGTTGAGGCGCTCGAGGTTCTCGAGGTACTCGCCGAACAGCCCGCGGCGTTCCGGCTTCCAGAGCCCGCCCCAGACCTCGACCTTGTTCTTCTGGAGAAAGTCCTCGGGCTCCCAGACCGTGTACTCGCCACCCAGGTAGGCGCGCGTGTGCTCGGCGAACCGCTCTGCGAACGACCGCCCGGTCTCGCCGACGTAGTAGGGCGTGAACGTCGTCGCCGCGGTCGGGATCGTCCAGAGGTAGACGCCGGGCTCGCCGACCCAGCCCGACCCGTACAGCGTTCGCTCTTTGGGGCCGAGCCACTCGTATGGGCCGCGGAAGTGTATTTCCTCACCAGCCAGCATGGTGCCTATTGTAGCCCGCGCGCGGCGGGCCGGGGATCATTCCCCCCGCGACGGTGGTTTGCTATCCTGAGTGCCTCCGCGGCGAAGGCTGGAGCGTCCCGCGGGGCGGTTCCCGGCTTCGTCATACAAGTCTGAAGGCGCTTGGGGGAGGTTCGGCATGGTCGACAGCATGATTCCGGGCGAGAAGGGGCCGATCATGGCGAAGAACATCGGCCTGCGCGACGTCTTCGTCGCGGACACGAAGGTCAGCCACGTCGACGGCATCAAGGGCAAGATCGTGTACCGGGGGTTCACGATCGAGACCCTCGCCGAGCACTCCTCCTACGAGGAGACCGCGTTCCTCCTCCTGCACGGGCGGCTGCCGACGCGCGCGGAGCTCGGCGAGTTCGACACGGCCCTGCGGCTCGAGCACTCGATTCCGCAGGCGCTGCTGGAATGGGCGCAGAGCCTCCCGAAGTCCATCCCCGCCATGGCCGTGGTGCAGGGGGCGATCCCGATCCTGGCCGCGCACGATCCGGACCTCACGGACGACTCTCGGGAGGCCAACCTCAGGAAGGCGATCCGGCTGATCGCCAAGCTTCCGACCGCGGTGGCGACCTGGGCGCGCGCGCACGAGCGCAAGCCCGTCGTGCCGCCGCGCGCGGACCTCTCGCACGCCGCGAACTTCCTCTACATGCTGACGGGAAAGGTCCCCGACGAGCAGATCGCCAAGGACTTCGACGTCTGCCTCATCCTGCACGCGGACCACTCCTTCAACGCCTCGACGTTCACGTGCCGCGTGGTCGCCTCGACCCGGGCCAACATGCACGCCTCGATCGCGGCCGCCGTCGGCGCGCTCTCGGGCTCCCTGCACGGCGGGGCGAACGAGGAAGTCATGAAGATGCTGAAGGAGATCGGCACCGTGGACCGGGCCGAACTCTGGGTCAAGGAGGCCCTGGACCGGGGCGAGCGGATCATGGGCGTCGGGCACGCCGTGTACCGGACCTACGACCCACGCGCCAGGATCCTGAAGGTGATCGCGGGGCGGCTGGCCGAGCGCACGACCCACGGCAAGTGGTTCGAGATGACCAAGCAGCTCGAGGACATCACGCGCAAGGAGTTCGAGGCGCGCGGGAAGGCGCGCCTGCACCCGAACGTGGACTTCTACTCGGGCACGGTCTATACGGAGATGGGCATCCCGACGGACCTCTTCACGCCCGTGTTCGCGATCTCGCGGATCGCGGGCTGGTGCGCGCACGTGATCGAGGAGAAGTTCGCGGACGCCCAGCCCAAGGCCGTCATCTACCGGCCCGAGGCCACGTACACCGGACCCGGCCCGGACCTCGAGGGGCTCCCCTACACCCCGATCGACCAGCGGAAGTAGCCTCAGGCAACGCCCGGTCAGTCGCGGGTCTTCTTCGCGACCAGATATCGGGGAGAGGCTATCATGGGACTATGAGGCGTGGTGGCCACGGCACGCGAGGATGCATCGGGGCGATGATCCGGACAGTCACCCCATGCGCGGCGCACGTCACCGCGGTTCTCTTGTTTGGCGGCTCCTCGATCGCCCTCTCGGCCTCTCAGATCCGCCCGGACGTCCAATCGAGCACAACTACCACCGCCATCTCGGCGGCGGAAGATCCAGCGCATTTCGAATACACGGGAGTTACCCGTTCCGAGAGTGGGAAGTGGAGCGAGGTGCGCCTTCTTGGTCGAGATGGACGCGCTATTCGGGTTTGGCGTGAGGGCGAGAACGGAATCGCGAACCTGAGTGTGTGCAAGACGAAGACCCGCCTCCTTGTTGACGGGGTGGGTACCCGACCTGGGATGTACGCGAGCGTATCCATGTTCGACAACCACGGACGCAAGCTGTGGTCGATTGACCGTTGCTGTCCCTATGGGGCAATCGATACGGGCGGCTATCTCGCGGAGAACGGATACATCTGGGTCTGTTACGACGGTGGATCGGGCGGGGCCTGCTACGAGTCTGGATTGGACGGTGATGGCGGGGATGGCGAGCCCTTGCAGATCGTCAAAGAGAACTGCCCCCATCTTCGCGTGATTCGGGAGGATGGGAGGCTTCTCTTCTCGGCGCAAGACGGCCAAGAGGCCAGGATTGGAGACATGTCTCCGGACGGTCACTACCTTCTCATCGGCTCCGTCGCCGTCCTCGATGCCCGAAAAGCAGAGATGATCGCAGTCCCGATCCCGCCAGACTACTCCGCACCGGGACATGTTTCGGATGATGGTGTGATCACATTCACCGGGCGCAACTCCGGATCGGCTGGCCATGAGCGGTGGATCTTCCTCATCGGAGAAGGATTGAAGAAGATCAAGAACGAAGTGAGAACGCTCTCATCGAATGGGCGGTACAAGATCTTCTGGGATTTCCGGAACGACCAGCCTATGCTCCTTGAGTGGCGCGAACGGAAGGAGAATCCGAGGCACATCGCCATGCCAAGCGTCCCAGATGCTCGGCCCACATTCGTGGACGATGAAGGGCGCGTAACCTACACTTCCACCAAACCGGTCAACTACGGGGAGACCGCCGCTATCTTCCAGGAAGGACTGGGGCTCAAGCCTGCCCCCTCAACCACTCTTCAGCCCTGATGAAGGCCTATCCCAGAGGCACACGGGTACGCGAGTAGGGATATAGTAGGGTCAGCATGCCGCAGTTCCGCGTGTACGTGGATACCTCCGTCATCGGGGGATGCCTGGACGAGGAGTTCGCGGGCCCTTCGCGCCAGTTGCTCGACTGGGCGCGTGACGGCAAGATCATGCTCCTCGTCAGCGACGTCGTGATCGACGAACTGGCGGAGGCACCGGGGCCGGTGCGCGCGATCTTTGCGGGCCTGCCGATCGAGTCGGTGGAACGGGTGCCGGTGGATGACCGGGTGCGGAGCCTCCGGGACGCCTATCTGAGCGCAGGAATCATCGGACCCGCCTCCGCCTACGACGCGACGCATGTGGCGGCCGCCTCGGTGGCCGCGGCCGACGCCATCTGCTCGTGGAACTTCAGGCACATTGTCAGACTGGACCGGATCAGGGCCTATAATGAGGTCAACGTCCGGAACGGGTACGGGACGTTGACGATCATGTCGCCCAGGGAGGTCAATCTCGATGAGCCGGCCGACGGTTAAGAAGACGTTCGATTGCCTCGCCTTTAAGGATCAGGCGCAGGCGCGGCTCATCGAGGAGACTCGCGGCATGACGGCCGAGCAGGAGACCGCCTACCTGACGAGGAAGGCCGAGGAAGGTCCCCTCGGCGAGTGGTGGAAGAAGGTGAAGGCGGCAACGGCTTCCCGAAAGGCCCCCGCCACGAAGTAGGCGGGGCCGAGACCCCAGCCCCTACAGCAGTTTCAGCGCGTCGAGGCCGAGGAATCCGGAGCCGATATCGGTCAGGTTGCCGCCGCGCAGGCGGGCCTTGAACTCGTCGAGCGACAGCTCGACGACCTCGCACTCCTCCTGGTCCTGGTTCTGCGGCGCACCGACCTTGCGGCACCCCGTTGCCAGGAAGTTGTGCCGGCGGTTGTTCGCGTAGGCGGAGACGGGGTTGGCCGCCAGGAACCTGATCTCGCCGGCCTCGTACCCGGTCTCCTCGCGCAGCTCGCGGCGGGCGGACTGCTCCGGCGTCTCGCCGGAATCCATGAATCCGCCGGGCAGGTCGAGCATGACTTCTTCGAGGCCGGGGCGGAACTGGCGGGCGAACAGAATCCTGCCCTCCGTCGTGACCGCGAGGATGCAGACGACGTCGAGAGTGTCGCGAACCTCGAAGGTGGCGAGCCGGCCGTCGGGGCGCCGGAAGGTCTTCTTCACCACCTTCAACCGGCCGTCGTAGACGACCTCCTGCCCCGTCTTCTCCCAGGGCTTCATGGTTGTATTGGCGGGACTTTGCCAGCACGGCCGCGAGCCCCGGCACAGCCGGGGCTCGCGCTCGCCTCGCTGTCGCTCGGCTCGTGCCTCACGCGGGCGCCGGCGTATAGGGCTTGTCGGAGAGCCGGACGTTCTCGTCGCCGAGCAGGGCCCGGAGCTGGCCCACGAGCTCCCGGGTCGGCCGCACACGGAGCGAGGGGTTGGCCTCGAGCACGGCCTCGCCGTGGTGCAGGGTCGCGAGATGCAGGTACAGGGCGGCTTCGCCCGGCGACATCGAGGCGACCTCCCGGATCGTGCGCAGTACCTCCTCGCCCATCCCGACGGTGGAGAGATGCAGGTGCACGCCCCGCGTCAGCCGCACCTGCGCCTCGGCCAGCGGCATCAGCTCCTTCGTGATGAGCGTGGGCCGCCCCTCGGCCTGCCGCTGGAGCGTGCCCGTCACGAGCAGGAGTGCGCCGTTCGCCAGCATCTTGCCCGAGCGCTTGATGACCTCGGGCCATGCGAGCGCCTCGATCGAGCCCTCGAGGTCCTCGATCTGGTAGCGGGCATAGGGTTCCTTCTTCTTCGTGAGCCCGTGCTTCACGTGCGTCACGACCCCCGCGATCTTGAGCAGGCCGTTGGCGCCCGCCGCCTCGATCTTCGCGGGCGAGAGGCTGATGGTCGAAAGCTGGGCGATCTCGGGCTCGTACTCGGCGAGCGGGTGCCCGGAGACGTAACAGCCGAGCAGCTCCTTCTCGTAGGAGAGCCGGTTGCGCTCGATCGTCTCGTCCACCTGCGGCAGGGGGATGTCGGCCTCGGCGGTGTCCGCCCCGAAGAGCGACTCCTGACCACGCTTGCGGTCGTCCTGCTTCCGGGACCCGCGCTCGAGCGCCTGCCCGAGGATGGCGAGGAGCTGCTCGCGCCGGCCGCCGAGCGAGTCGAAGGCCCCGCACTTGATCAGGCTCTCGAGCACCTTGCGGTTGACCATCCCGAGGTCCATCCGCTCGCAGAAGTCGTACAGCGAAGCAAAAGGACCGCCGGTCTCGCGGGCCTTGACCATCAGCGCGGTCGCCGACTCCCCGACGTTCTTGACGGCCGCCAGCCCGAACCGGACCGCGGCCTTCGTCCCGCCGTTCCCTTCGACGGGCACGCGCTCGACCGAGAAGAACGACCCGCTCGTGTTGACGTCCGGGGCGAGCACCGGGAGCTTGAGCTTCCGGCACTCGCTCACGTACTCGGCCACCTTGTCGAAGTTGCCGATTTCTGAAGTGAGCAGGGCCGCCATGAACTCGACCGGGTGGTGGGTCTTGAGCCACGCGGTCCAGTAGGCGAGCAGCGCGTAGGCGGCGGAATGCGACCGGTTGAACCCGTAGCCCGCGAACTTCTCGACGAATTCGTAGATCCGCTCGGCCTTGTCCCGCGGGATGCCGCGCGCGAGCGCGCCGGGGATGCCCTTCTCCTTGTCGCCCTCGATGAAGGTCTTCTCCTCGCGGGCCATGATCTCGGCCTTCTTCTTCCCCATCGACCGGCGGAACTCGTCGGCCTTGCCCATCGAGTAGCCGGCGAGCTCGTGCACGATCCGGATCACCTGCTCCTGGTACACGACGATCCCGAAGGTGTCCTTGAGGATCGGTTCGAGCTCGGGCACGTCGTACTCCGGGGCTTCCTGCCCGCTCCGGCGCCGGATGTACGTGTCGATCTGCTCCATCGGACCCGGCCGGTAGAGGGCGTTTAGCGCGATGAGGTCCTCGAGCCGGTCGGGGTGCATCTTGCGCATCGCGTCCCGCATGCCCGAGGACTCGAACTGGAAGATGCCGTCCGTGCGGGCCTCGGCGAAGAGGGCGAAAGTGTCGGGGTCGTCGAGCGGTACCTGGAGGTAATCGATCGTCTCTCCGCGGGTTTCGAGCACGAGCCGCCTGGTCTCGTCGAGCACGGTAAGCGTCTTGAGGCCGAGGAGGTCGATCTTGATCAGCCCCAGGTGCTTGATCCCGTCCATGTCGTACTGGGTCACGAGGGGGCCGTCGCCGCCCTCGAGCCGGAGCAGGGGCGCGAACCGGCGGAGCCCCCCGCCGTCCCCGGCCTCCGCGGGGGGCGCGATCACGACCCCGGCCGCGTGGGTGGACGCGTGCCGGGCGAGGCCCTCGAGCGCCCGGGCCGCCTCCAGCAGCCGCCGGTAGTCCTCGCGCTGGCCCAGCATGCCCTTGACCTCCTCCGTCTCGAGCCCCGCGGCCAGGGTGGCCTTGGGCCCGCCCGGGATGAGCTTCGCCAGCCGGTCCATCTCGCCGAACGGGAAGGCCATCGCGCGGCCGACGTCCCGGACGACCGCCCGCGCGTTCATGCGGGCGAAGGTCACGATCTGGGCGACGTTCTCGGGCCCGTACTTCTCCCGCACGTACGCGACCACCTCCTCCCGCCGGTTGTCCGGGAAGTCGATGTCGATGTCGGGCGGCTCCGCCCGCTCGGGATTCAGCATCCGCTCGAAGATGAGGTCGTACTTGAGGGGGTCGAGGTCCGTGATCCCGAGGACGTACGCCGTGAGGCTCCCGGCGGCGGAACCGCGGCCGGGACCGACGAGGATCCCGCGCTCCTTGGCGGTGCGGACGATGTCCCAGACGATGAGGAAGTACGTCGAGAAACCCTTGAACCGGATGACGTCGAGCTCGTGCGCCAGCCGCTCCGCGACCTCGCCCGGCACCGTGCCGCCGTAACGGCGCTGGGCGCCCCGGAGGCACAGGTCCTGCAGGTACGCGTCCGCGTGGGGATAGCCCTCGGGAATCTCGAAGGGGGGGAACTTGAGCTTGCCCCCCTTGTCGTCGGCGAACACGAGCTCGAGCCCGCACCGCTCCGCGATCTCCCAGCTCCGCGTGACCGCGTCGGGAATCTCGGCGAACAGGGCGGCCATCTCCTGCGGCGACTTGAGGTAGAACTCGGGCGTCGGAAGCCTCATGCGGTCGGTCGCGTCCATCGTCTTCGCCGTCTGGATGCAGAGCAGGACCTCGTGCGCGAGGGCGTCCGCGCGCTCGAGGTAGTGGGCGTCGTTGGTCGCGACCGTGCCCAACCCGAGCTTCCCCGCGATCTCGACGAGTCCCCGGGTCGCCAGCTTTTCGTCGGCGAGCCCGTGGTCCATGAGCTCGATGAAGTACCGGTCGGGGCCCAGCAGCTCCTTGTACCAGGCCGCCGTCGCCGCGGCCTCCGCCGCCCTGTGTTTGAGCAGGTGCGTGGCCACCTCGCCGCTGAGACATCCCGAGAGCGCGATCAGCCCATCGTGGTGCTTCGCGAGCAGCTCCCGGTCGATGCGCGGCCGGTAGTAGAACCCCTCCTCGTGTCCGAGGCTCGAGAGGATCGTGAGGTTGCGCAGCCCCGTCTCGTTCTGCGCCAGGAGAGTCAGGTGCCATTTCGGGCTATCCTCGCCGCCGGTCTTCTCGAGCCTACTCCCGGGCGCGACGTAGGCCTCCATGCCCAAGATCGCCTTCAGCCCCTCGCGGCGCGCCTCGCGGTAGAACTCGAGCGAGCCGCACATGTTGCCGTGGTCCGTGAGCGCAGCCGCGCTCATCCCGAGGGACCGGACCTGGTGCAGGAGGGGCTTCACGGCCACGGCCCGCTTCTGCTTGACCGCCTCGTCGAACTCCCGGCGGTGATGGTCTTCGAGCTTGATGCGGTTGGCGCCGTCCAGCAACGAGTACTCGCTGTGGACGTGAAGATGCACGAACCGGACGTGGTCGGGACTCATTGCGCGAACATCGTACTCCGCCCCCCGCGGGGGCGCAAGCTTTTCAGTCGCCCCAGGCCTCCCGGTCGGCGGCCGACGCGGCACCCCCGAACCTGACCGTGATTCCCGCCCGCAGGCGCAGTCCGCTGAAGTCGAAGGGCAAGGGCTGTCTCGCCGAAGCGGGCGCTCCGGATGCCGTCTTACCCGAGATCAGGATCGAGCCGCCGTGGTAATCCACTGCTCCGTTCCCGTCGACGTCGACGTCGGACCGCCACTTCATCTCCTTCACGTCCGCCGCGAGGTACCCGAACTCGCCGAAGACGGACCAGCCCGCGCCGACCCGCAGGGAGGCCCGGCCCGAGACCTCTCCGGCGAGCGTGCTGCCCGTGAGCCGCCCCCGTCCGTCCCACGAAAAGCCCGACGGGGGATTCAGGGGATCGGCGTACCGGCCCTGCTGCTCGAACGCCGAGTCGGCGTACGCAGGCCCGATGAAGACGGCGCCGCGCCACGACAGGCGGGCGGGGTCGCCACCTTCCTGCCACAGCCCCACCATGGCCACGGTGAGCGAGTGGTCGAACGACCAGCTGTCCCGGTAGGTCTCCCCGAACTGCCCGGATCCTTCGAACCGCGCCCGTTGGCCCGTCATCGACACTGTGCCGACCCTGACGCCCGCGCCGGTTCGCGCCGAGATGAGCCGGCCGAGTTCGCACCCGAACCCCGCGCCTCCGCGCACGGGACTCGTCGTGACCGCGCCTTCGGCCGTCTCGCCGAAGGCGGCGAGGTGGCCGATGAACTCGTCGCGGGACTGTCCGGCGATGAGCTTGAGCTCGTCCTCGACGGCGGTCATCGCGCCCCAATCCCAGCCCACCCACGGGCTCAGCCGCCATTCACCGGCCCGGACCGGGCCGGCGAGCGAAGCGGCGACGGCGAGGGCCGCGCCCACCAGCCGCGTCGAAGGGTGCATGCATCTAATATACTGAAGCTATGACCCCCCTCCTCGCCGCCATCCTCCTCGGCGCCGTCCAGGGCGTGACGGAGTTCCTGCCCGTCAGCTCGACCGCCCACCTGGCGGCCCTGCCCGTTCTCTTCGGCTGGTCCGACCCGCTCCTGCGCAGCCAGGCCTTCGACGCGGTCCTGCACTTGGGCACGCTGGGCGCCCTGCTCGCCGTCTTCGGCGCCGAATGGGGGCGGCTGCTCTCCGGCCTCGCGCGACCCGCCACGGTGGACGGCCGCCTGGCGTGGGGCCTCGTGCTCGCGACTTTGCCCGCCCTCGCGGCAGGCGCGCTGCTCGAGCACGTGGTTGCGGACCGCCTGCGAACGCCGCACGCGATCGCGGGATTTCTCGCGGCGGGCGCCGTGATCCTGTGGGCGGCCGACGCCCGGCGGCCGGGCACCGGGGTAGCCCGGTCGCTCGGCTGGCGGGACGCGGTCCTGATCGGATGCGCGCAGGCCTTCGCCATCCTCCCCGGTCTTTCCCGGTCGGGCATGACGATATCGGCCGGCCTCGCGCTCGGGCTCTCCCGTGCCGAAGCGGCCCGGTACGCCTTTCTCCTCTCGGCTCCCATCATCGCCGCCGCGGGACTGTGGGAGAGCCGGCATCTGGCTGGACTCGGCGGCGGTGATGCCGCCCTCCTGGCCACCGGGATCGCGGTCGCCGCCCTTACGGGCGCCATCGCGATCCGCTGGTTCCTGCGGGTCATCGCCCGTATCGGGCTCCTCCCGTTCGCGATCTACCGGTTCCTCCTGGCTCTCGTACTGCTCGCCCAGTGAAGGCAGGACGCTTTTCCTTGACGCTCCCGGGGGAGGCCCGTAACATGAAATGTATCGTGCTGAGATTGACCGTCCTCGTCGCCGGGCTGGTGTTCGTGGGGCCGGCGCTGGGCGAGACACCTCCCGCCCCCCCGCCCCCGCCGGCACCTGCGGCACCGGCAGTGCCGGCGGCACCGGGAGTGCCGGCGGTCGCCGCCAAGCCGGCGACTCCGCTACCCGTACCCGCAGTCGCCCCGGCCGTGCCGCCGGCCGCCCCCGTGCCGCCGGCCGCGCCCGCCGTCTCCGCGGCGGCCAAGCCGGCGGCGG
>CAKKQC010000040.1 GCA_919901855.1 bacterium
CAAAAGCCCTGCAAAACCACCACGCCCCTCCCGCAACTGCGGAACTCAGGCTAGGGTTGCACCCGGGGAGCCGGCTCCCTGTGCATGCTGATGTAGTCCCGGATGTCGAAGGGGAGCTCGGCGGTGAAGGTTACCCGCTCGCCCGTCTTGGGATGGTCGAATGAAAGCGTCGAGGCATGCAGTAGCTGGCGCGTGGTCTCCGCGTGGCCGGCATACCCGGGGTCGCCGCCGGCGCGCACGTGCCGTACGAAGGCCAGGAACTCCTCGTCCGTCTTCCCGTAGAGCTTGTCGCCCACGATCGGATGGCCGATCGACGTGAGGTGCACCCGGATCTGGTTGGTGCGGCCGGTGTGGGGAATGCACCGGACGACCGTCGCGTCCTTGAGCACCTGTTCCACGACGAACTCCGTCCGCGAGTCCTTCGCCCCGGGCGTGTCCGCGGGCACGAGGGCGTGCCTGACCGAGATTGCGCTCGCCGGGTCCCGGCCGAGTGGCCCCGAGACCTCGAAGCGTTCCTGGCCGATCCGGCCCGTGACCACGGCCGTGTACGTCTTCTCCACCGTCCCGGCCGCGAACTGGCGCATGAGGTTGGCGTGGGCTTCCTTGTCCCGCGAGACGATCATGAGCCCGCTGGTCTCGCGGTCGAGCCGGTGGACGAGCCGGGCGTCGCCCGGGCCCTTCTTCAGCATGCCCTGGATCAGATGGATGAACGTGTGCTTGATGAAGTTGCCGTCGGCGTGGGACGGAAGTTGCCCGGGCTTGATCGCGACGGCAAAGGCCGGCTCGTCGTGGAGGACGATGATGCGCGTGTCCACGGGCGGCTCCTTGAGCTCTACCGCGTAGGCCACCAGGTCCCCGTGCCGGAGCTTCAACCCGGGCCGGCCCGGCTCGTCGTTGACGGTCACGACGCCGGCCGCGATCAGCCCGGCCCAGGTCTCCCGGTTCTTGTAGCGGAACCTGCTCGAGAGGTAATCGAGCAGCGTCGTCCCCGCCAGCCGCAGCGGGACCTTGGAAGCGAGGACCGACTGGTCAGTCAGCCTTGAACCCGGCGGCGACGTGGGAGAAGTCGCAGAAGGGCTTGTCCTTCGACTGGCCGCAGCGGCACAGCTCCACCGTCGTGCCCTTCCACGCCTCGCGGCCGCTCGCGGCCACGATCGTGAGGTTGCCGTCGACGGTGAGATTGCCGTCCTCCTGCGGGACGATCGTGAGCGGTCCTCCCTCGGCCTGGAGTCCCGACCCAGAGTCGCCGACCGCGCCGGAGTCGTCGAAGCACGGCTCCTCGTGCTGGTCGTCGCAGAAAGGCTTGAGCGCCGACCGCCCGCACCGGCAGAGCGCGGCCCGGCACCGGACCCCGGGCATGTCCGCGGGGATGCCCTTGATCCGGAGGTCGCCGCTGACGTACAGGGGGCCGTTGTTCGTGACGACGGCCACGTTGCGCGGGGGCGGGGCCTCTTCGGGGCCGCCGTCCTGGCGCGTGTACCAGAGCGCTCCCGCGGGACAGCGCTTGACGATTTCGACCACGGTTGCAGCGGGGACTTCGTCGGGGAGGCACCAGGGCTTCCGCCCCTTGACGAAGAGCTGGCCTCCGGCGCGGTTGCACTCGCTCGCGGCCATGCACAGCCGGTCGTCGTAGGTCACGGTGATGGCCTTGCCCGTGAAGACCCGGAGGTGCTCGCCCGCTTCGGGCGCCGGCCCTCCCTTGGTGGTGTCGTCGTCTATTTCCGGCACAGGCACGATCCCTTCCTTCCGTGGCACACGGGACAGTACTCGACATTGGCGGCCGCGGGGTAACCCTTGGCCTCATCCGGGCCGAGGATCGTGAACTCGCCCTGGTACGACCGCCCCGAAACCTCGGCCATGACCCGGAGCTTGGCCGGCTTCGCCGTGTCGCCCGCCTTCACCGTGAACGTATGGCCGTCCCCCGAGATTGTCCAGCCCGGGGGGCCCTGCATCGTAGGCGCGCCGGCCACGTCGGCGCCGTCGCGGCGGAACGCGACCTCGACGGTCCGGACCTCGCCGGGCCTGAGGACCGGGTTCCCGTTGAGGTGGAGCCCGATGTCCAGATCGCGGTCGGCGGTCCATTCGGCGCGCAGGTCCTCGAGGAGGACCCGGCGGGCCTTGGCGGTCCGGAACAGACCGGGGCGAGCCGCCTCCGGGACCTCGGTCTTGGACCCGAACGCGACGGGGCTGTCCGTCCGGGCGGAGAACTTCTCGGCGAGGGCGGCCGTCCGGTCGGCGGCCTCCTGGAGCGTCTTGGGCGCCTTGGTCGTCCGCGTGAACTTGTGGAGCGCGATCGTCTTGCCGACGGGATCGCTCCACTTGGCCGGGATGGCGGCGGTGCCGCCGAGGATGCCGAGCAGGGACCCCAGCGTCGCGCCGGTGCAGTCGGTGTCGTAGCCGCAGTTCACAGCTTTGCAGAGCCGGTCGCCGAAGTCCGTGCCGTAGAGCCAGCCCAGGATGATGAACCCGTGGTTCGGGATCGCGTTGCACGGCTGGTCGTGGCCGAAGGTCTTGACGATCCGCTCCCGGGCCTCGGCCCAGTTCTTGCCATTCCGGTGGCACCAGAGTGCCTCGCGGACTACGCGCGCGATCGAGCAGGAGGGCGGGATCATGGACAGCCCGAGCTCGATGAGTTCCTCGGGGTCGCTGAGCACGAACGCCGCGCTCTCCATCGCGGCCATGAACATCTCGCCGTTCGTGCCCTCGCCGCCGGCGTGGTCCATGGCGGAGTCCATCCAGGCCAGCGCTGCGGCCTGCTCGGGGTCCGCGGGCGCGACGCAGGCCCAGATCTCGCTGCGGATCGGGGAGCCTTCCTCGTCGACGTAGTAGTTCTCGAACCACCCCGAGACCGGGGGCATGAGGCCGCGCTCGAGGTTGCGGGCGCAGAAGCCGTATTCGTTCCACGGGTACGCGGTCAGGTGCCTGCTCCAGTATTCGGCGAACCACGGGAGCCGGGGCGGCAGCCCCTTCTCTTCCAGCATCTGGAGCCAGACGAGCTGGATGTCGAGGTCGTCGTTGGGCGCGGGTTCCTTGGGGACGGGGGAGAAGAAGTCGAGGTTGTTCACGTACTTCCGGGTCTCGTACGGCGCGCCGAGGGTGCCGCCCACGTTCTTGCCGAGCCAGCAGGCGTAGACCTTGTCCAGGTATTCGGCGCGATCCAGCGTGATCTTCATGTCGTGGATGTTACCACCGCTTCGGTGGCAACGTCCGGCGAAGGCCGGCGTGCGATCGTTATCACCATATACAGGCGGCCCAGCGGCCCGTGGCGATAACGGCAACGCCGCGCAGGCGTGACCGCATGGGCGCCGTCAGGGAATCCCGCGGGCCGGGGACGACCAGGAGCCGGCCGGGGACGGTCTTCCTCAGCGCGGCGTCATCGGCGGCAATCGGGGAAACCGTCAGGCCCGCCATCTTCCCGTAGAACTGGGCCGAGTGGGGGACGCGGGGGTAGAAGACGACCTGCATTCGCCGCGCCTCGGGCCGGTCCGCAATCATGCCGATGATCGTCCGGCACGACCGCTGGTCGTCGATGATGACGCTCGCGGGCACGACGGCGCAGGCGGCGACCGGCACGAACAACGCCCAGGCGATCAGGGCGCGCGGCCGAAGGCCCGCGAGCCGGGCCGTGGCGAGGGCGAGGCCCGGGAGGCCGGGCAGGAGATAGGCCGGCAGCCACTGGCGGCCCACGGTGAACAGGATCGCGGGACCGAGCCCCCAGCAGAGGGCGAAGACGAGCCAGGGGTCGCGGCGGACTGCCGAGCCCTTCCGCCAGAGGACCCACACGAGCACCGTGCTCCACGGCAGGAAGCACGCGAACAGCGCGGGCCAGATCGTGCCGTAGGGGTACCGGTGCCCGGCGCCGTAGAGGTCGCCGTAGTTGTGGCTGAGGAACCGCCCGAAGTTCTCGTTCACGAAGAAGTACCGGAGGAACCCCGGGGTCGCACGTTCGGCCGCCGCGAACCACGGCACCGTGAGGATGGCGAAGAGCAAGGCGCCCCCCAGCCACGGCACACGGACGAGGTCCCTCCAGCGGCGCGTAAGCGCGAGCCACAGGACGAGGGGCAGGCCCACGAGCGCGATCGCCACGGGTCCCTTGGTGAGGAACCCGAGGGCGAGGAAGGCGAAGGCCGCGAGCCCCGGGCGCCTCGACCGGTGATTCAGGCAGGCGGCGAACGTCAGGAGCGCGAAGCCGACCGTCATCGCGAGCGTCATGTCGATGATCGTCCCCCCGAGGTAGGGGTAGAAGAGGAGGGCGGACGCGAGGATGAGCGCCGCCGCCCCCCCCGCCGCCGCGTCCCAGATTCGGAACCCGATCCAGCCCGTGAGCGCGACCGTGAGCACGCCCGCGAGGAAGCTCGGGAGCCGGGCCGCCCACGCCGAGAGGCCGAAGGCCTTGAACGACGCCGCCGTGAGCCAGAAGTGGAGCGGCGGCTTGCCCCAGTAGGGGACCAGCTCGCCCTTGAGCCAGAGACGGGGCGTCACCCAGTCGCCGGAGTCCGCCATCTGCATCGCGATGGTCGCGTACCGGCTCTCGGTCGGGTCCGTGAGCGCGGGGATTCCCAGCAGCGCGCCCCGCAGGACCAGGATTCCCGCGACAGCCAGCCACATCCGTCGGCCGTCCTGGGTCACGCCTTCTTCCGCCGCGCGTCGAGCTTGTCAAGGTATTCCTTGAGCTTGGCTTCGGCGCCGCGGTCGGTCGGGAGGTAGTACTTCTTCGGGTGTTCCATGTACACCTGCTCCACCCAGGCGCCTTCGCCCTCGTGCGCGTACTGGTAGCCCACGTGGCCGAGCTCTTCGGCGCCCTTGTATCCCGTGCCGCGCAGGTGGTTGGGCACCTGCTGGAGCGGCTGTTCGGCCACGTCCTTGAGCGCGGCGTTGATGGCCTGGTACGAGGCGTTGCTCTTGGGGGCGCAGGCGAGGTAGGCCGTCACGTGGGCGAGGATGATCTGGACCTCGGGGAGCCCGATCGTGTCCACGGCCTGCATTGCGGCCGACGCCATCAGCAGGCCGCGCGGGTCGGCGTTCCCGACGTCCTCGCTGGCCAGGATCACGAGCCGCCGGGCGATGAACCGGGGGTCCTCGCCGCCCGCGATCATGCGCGCGAGCCAGTAGATGGCGGCGTCCGGGTCGGACCCGCGCACGCTCTTGATGAACGCGGAGATGATGTCGTAGTGTTCGTCCTCGTCGCGGTCGTACCGCATGTGCTTGTTCTGGAGCGCGTCCTTGACGTGGGCGACCGTCAGCCGGAGCGTGCCTGCCTTGGGGGCGTTGGCCATGACGGCGAGCTCGAGCCCGTTGAGGGCCCCGCGCGCGTCGCCCTCGGCGGACCGGGCGATCGCCTCGAGCGCCTCCGGCTCGGCCTCGACGCCCATGGCGGCCAGCCCCCGTTCGGGGTCGGCGAGCGCCCGCTTCAGGAGCACGATCAGGGACTCGGGCGTCAGCGGCTCGAAGGTGAAGACCCGGGACCGCGAGATCAGGGCCCGGTTCACGTAGAAGAACGGGTTGTGCGTCGTGGTGCCGACGAGGATGTAGAGCCCCTCCTCGACGTCCGGGAGCAGGGCGTCCTGCTGGGCCTTGTTGAACCGGTGGATCTCGTCGAGGAACAGGATCGTGCGCTGTCCGGAGGACCGGCGGCCCTGGGACTCCTTCTTGAGGGTCCGGAGGTCGTCGACGGTGGAGGTGACGGCGTTGAGTCGGACCAACTCGGACTTCGTCCGGCCGGCGATCAGCCCCGCGATCGCGCTCTTGCCGCACCCCGGGGGACCCCACAGGATCAGGGAGCTGAGCTGGTCGGTCTCGATCAGGGTGCGGAGGGGCTTGCCGGGCCCGAGCAGGTGGTCCTGGCCCACGAACTCGTCGAGCGAACGGGGGGCCATCCGCTTCGCGAGCGGTGGCCGGTTGACGCCGGCAAAGAGCTCGGACTGTTCCTTCATCCCGGGGACATCATCCCGGGGACATCCTTCGGATCAACGGATTCTCTCTCCCTCCACCGACGTTGGATGATCCAGTTTGTCTTGTCAGGTCGAATCCCGGGCCGGGGTACCGCGAGAATCCGGTGATCCGAAGGATGTCCCCGAATCAATCACCCGAATCACCCGAATCAAAAAGCCTGGCTCCGCCTCTGCCGTCGGGGGTTACTCAAAGTTGAACCCTTAAACTAAGGGTGGGGCCACGAGGGAAGGGTTTGGGAGCATCCTCTTTCTGGAGGACGCAGCACACCACATACCCTGTTTAAGGCCCCCTCACTTTGGTATCGGTTCAATTTTTTCGCCCACCCTTACGAGCAGCGCAGGGCCAACCTCACTGTATGGTCTGGAATGGGACTAGTCAAGGGGCTCAGCCGGGGCGGCTGAGCCTTCGCCTCCGCCGGATCAGGGGCGATCCGCCGGAGGCGTCCGCCTCAGGGCGGCGTAGGTCATGACCTGCGTCAGCGTGTCGTGGGCCGCCGCGAGGAAGCCGAGGCGTCCGTCGAGGAACCCGAGCTTGAGGAGGTAGCGCGAGACGAACCGCCGCGCGGGTGTCCACGCGAGATAGCGGACCGCCATCACGAATCCCGGCCGCGCGCCGCGCGCCTTCAGGAACTTCGCCTGGAAGTCGGCGTAGAAGAGCGCCTTGCGCAGGAAGGCGTCGAGGTCCGGGTATGGGTGATGGTCGAACGGCTCAAGGAGCCGCCCGAGAGATCCCTTCACCGTCACGCGCTCGTGCAGGTGCTTCGCGGGGAAGCGCGCGCGGCCGCGGCGGAAGAGCCGCCGCTGGGCGTCCGGGTACTTGCCGCCCCACTTGAGCCACCGGCCGAAGTAGAAGTTCCGGCGGGGGAGCTCGTAGGCGTCGGCCGCGCTGTCGGAGGCGATGACGCGCGATATCTCCCGCCGCAGCGGCGCCGTGAGTCGCTCGTCGGGGTCGAGGTAGAGGACCCACTCCCCATGCGTCTTCGATATCCCGTACGCCTTGTTGACGTTGAGGTTCATGAGATTGGGCCGCCGGAATACGCGGGCGCCGAGACGCTTCGCCGCCGCGCCGGTGCCGTCGCGGCTGTCGCAGTCCACGACCACGACCTCGCCGGCGAGCCCCCGGACTGACGCGAGACAGTCCGGCAGTTCCCGCGCCTCGTTGTGGGCGATGACGGAGACGGAGAGTTTCGGCTTCACCAGAGCCCGAGCCGGTCCTTGACGTGGTCCGCGGCCATCGTCTTGGGATCCCAGAGCGGCTCCCAGACGAGCTGGACGTCCGCGAACTTGACGCCGTCGAGGGACGTGATTGCGCCCTTGGCCTGCGCCACGAGCTCGGGGCCATAGGGGCAGTACGGCGTCGTGAGCGTCATCTTGACCTTGACCAGCCGCTCCGACTCGTCGAACTCGATCCCGTAGATGAGCCCGAGGTCCACGATGTTCAGCGCGATCTCGGGGTCCTCGACGGCCCGGAGGGCGTCCATGACCTGCTCCTTCGTCGGCATCGGCTCGCCGGGCGGCGCGATCGGATCGGCCGACCCCTCCGTGGTCGTCGGCACGGCGGGCGCCTGCCCGTGCTCGTGGGCGTCGAGCGCGTCCGTGAGGGTCGTCCATGGCAGGAGCGCGCACTTGATCCGCACCGGGAACTTCTTGACGCCTTCGAGGGCCTTGAGGTCGCCGAGGTCGATGTTCGGCGGCAGGGGTTGCCCGTGCATCATGAGCCGGAACGCCTCGGCGAGCTGTCTCGCCTCGGTCTCCGTTCGGCCCTCGAGCAGCTCGGCCATCATCGACCCCGAGGCGACGCTGATCGCGCAGCCATGGCTGTCGGCGCGGACCTTGGCCACCTTCCCGCCGTCGAGCTTGACGTCGAGGTGCACCTCGTCGCCGCAGAGCGGGTTCTGCCCCGAGTTCGAGAGGTCGGCGCGGTCAAGCTCCTGCCGGCCGCGCGGCGACCGGTAGTGGTCCATGACCACGTCGCGGTAGAGGTCGTCGAGATCGACTTCAGGCCGGTCCAAAGAACTTCCTCGCTTCCTGGAGCCCCTCGATGAGGGCGTCCACGTCATCACGGTCATTGTAGAGGTAGAAGCTCGCGCGGGCGGTCGAGAACACGCCGAGGACGCGCATAAGGGGCTGGGCGCAGTGGTGGCCCGCCCGGATCGCGATGCCCGACCGGTCCAGGACCTGGGCCAGGTCGTGCGGGTGGATGGTCCCGTCCGCGAACGAGATCACTCCCCCCCGCGCCGAGGGCGCGGGGGGTCCGAAGACAGTTAGCCCCGGCAGCTCGCGCAGCCGGTCGAGCGCGTAGCCCGTGAGCGCGACCTCGTGGGCCCGGACCTCAGCCATCCCGACCCGGGTCAGGTAGTCGAGCGCGGCGCCGAAGGCGACGACGTCCGCGATGTTCGGGGTGCCCGCCTCGAACTTCCACGGCACCTCGGCCCACGTGGCGGAGTCCAGTTTGACCTCCCGGATCATGGACCCGCCGGTGTTGAACGGTTCCATCCCCTCGAGCCGGTCCTTGCGGGCGATCAGCACGCCGACGCCCGTGGGGCCGAGCATCTTGTGCGCCGAGAACGCCAGGAAGTCGCACTCGAGGTCGGCGAACGAGACCGGCATGTGCGGGACGCTCTGGGCGCCGTCGACGAGGATCAGGGCGCCGACGCGGTGCGCGTCGCGGGCCATCTCCTTCACCGGGTTGATCGTGCCGAGCACGTTCGAGACCTGGGTCACGGTCACGAACCTGGTCTTCGGCGAGAGCAGGGACCGGTAGTGGTCGAGGTCGAGCGTACCGTCGGGCTTGAGCTGGACGTGCCGGAGGATGGCGCCGGTCTCCTTCGCGAGCTCGATCCAGGGCACGATGTTGCTGTGATGCTCCATGACCGTGAGGACGATCTCATCGCCCGGGCTCAGGCGGGGCCGCCCCCAGGCGAAGGCCACGAGGTTGATGGCCTCGGTCGCGTTACGGGTGAAGACCACGCCCGAGGACTCGGACAGCCCGAGGAACTTCGCGGTTCGCTCGCGCGTCGCCTCGTAGAGCGCCGTGGCCTCCTCGGCGAGGGTGTGGATGCCCCGGTGAATGTTCGCGTTATGGTTCTCGTAGAAGTCCGAGAGGGCGGCGATGACCGCGCGGGGTTTCTGCGTCGTCGCCGCGTTGTCGAGGTACACGAGCCGCCGCCCGTGCACCTGCCGGGCGAGGATGGGGAAGTCGCGGCGGAGGGCGGTCACGTCGAGCGCCATCAGAGCCGCTCCATCCGGCCGGCGAGGTGGCCGCGCAGGGACGCTTCGACTGCGGGCGGGACCCGGTTAAACGCGGGGGTCACGAAGCCGTCGACGAAGAGCCGGACGGCGTCGTCGTGCGGTATCCCTCGCGACTCGAGGTAGAAGAGGTACTCGGGCTCGATCGGCCCCATGGTGGCGCCGTGCGTGCACTGAACCTCGTTGTTCAGGATCTCGAGCTCCGGGATCGAATCCGCGTGCGCGGTCTCTTCGAGCATCAGGTTCCGGTTCTCCTGGTACGCCTCGCAGTTGGCGGCGTCCTTTTCGATCCGGATCGAGCCCGTGTAAACCGACCGCGCGTGTCCCTTGAGCACGGTCTTGTAGTTGAACCGGCTCCGCGTGTGGCCGGCCGTGTGCGTGTGGACCGTGTGATGGTCGAAGTGCTGGGCGCCGTCGCCGACGACGACGCCCCACGATTCGGACTCGGCGCCCTTGCCCGCGAGGACCGTGCCGATATCGGCCTTCATCACGGCGCCGCCCAGGGACGCGACGATGGTCTCCACCCGCGCGTCGCGATCCGCGACCGTCCGCTGGGCGAGGTGCAGCCGGGCTTCCGGCTGGAGGTCCTGGATCACGATGAGCCGGACGTGCGCTCGGGCCCCCGCGAAGACCTCGATGACGCCGTTGGCCTGGATCTCGCCCTTCCGGTCCCCGGCGCCGTAGGAGCGCACGATGGTGAGGTCCGAGTCCTCGTCCGCGATCACGAGGATCCGGCTGGCGTTGAACCGGGGGCCGCCGAGTTTGGACACGAGCGTGAGGGGGGTAGCGGCGACGACGCCCGCCGGGGCATGGACCACGAGCCCGTGCTGGAACCGGGCGAAGTTAAGCGCCTCGAGCTTGCCGGCCACCGGCCGCACGGCCGCGCCCAGCCGGTCCCGGACCAGCTCCGGGCGGCTCATCGCGGCTTCGACGAGGTCGAGCACCTCGATCCCGGTGGGGATCGGGCCTTCGGGCGCGATCAGCCCGGGACGGGGCGTGGCGTCGATGATCTGCTCCGGGATACGGAAGATCGCGGGGTCCGTGTACCGCCAGAGGTGGACGGACCGCGAGGGCTCCGGCGCGTCGTGGTACCACTCCCACGCGAGCTGGCGGAGGTCCTCGAGCCAGGAGCCGTCGGCGGCGACGCTCATCCGACCCCCCCTTCCATCTCGAGCTCGATCAGCCGGTTGAGCTCGACCGCGAACTCCATCGGCAGGGCCTTCGTGAACGGTTCGATAAACCCGTTCACGATCAGGAGCCGGGCCTCGTCCGCCGAGAGCCCGCGGCTCTGGAGGTAGAAGACCTGCTCCTCCGAAATCTTGGAGATTCGGGCCTCGTGCTCGACCTTTACCGCCTCGCCGCTGACCTCCATGGTGGGGTAGGTGTCCGACCGGGCCGCGGTGCCGAGCAGGAGCGCGTCGCACTCGACGCTCACCTTCGACCCCGTGGCGTTGGGCTGGACCCGGACCATGCCGCGGTAGGTGGCGCGGCCTCCGTCCTTGGATATGGACTTGGACGTGATCCGGGAGCTCGTGTTCGGCGCGAGGTGGTACATTTTCGCCCCCGCGTCCTGGTGCTGGCCGTCGCCGGCGAAGGCGATGGACAGGATCTCGCCCCGGGCGCCTTCGCCCTTGAGGTAGACGCACGGGTACTTCATCGTGAACTTCGACCCGATGTTCCCGTCCACCCACTCCACCACCGCGTTCTCGTGCGCGATCGCGCGCTTGGTAACGAGGTTGAGGACGTTGTGGGACCAGTTCTGGATGGTCGTGTACCGGATATGGGCGCCGGGCATCGCGATCAGCTCGACCACGGCCGAGTGCAGGGAGTCCGAGGAGTAGATGGGGGCGGTACAACCCTCGATATAGTGCACGCGGGAACCCTCGTCCGCGATGATGAGCGTCCGTTCGAACTGGCCCATGTTCTCGGCGTTGATGCGGAAGTACGCCTGGAGCGGGATGCCGACGTCCGTGTTCTTGGGAACGTAGATGAACGATCCGCCGGACCAGACCGCGCTGTTGAGCGCCGAGAACTTGTTGTCCGCGACGGGGATGACGGTGCCGAAGTACTTGCGGACGATGTCTTCGTGCTCCTTGAGCCCCTGGTCCATGCCCATGAAGATGACGCCCTGTTTCGTGAGCTCTTCCTTGATCGAGTGGTACACGACTTCAGACTCGTACTGGGCCGACACGCCGGCCAGGAACTTGCGCTCGGCCTCGGGGATGCCCAGCCGGTCGAACGTCTTCTTGATGTCGTCCGGCACCTCTTCCCACGTCCGGCCCTCGCGGTCCTGCGGGCGGACGTAGTAGTGGATCTTGTCGAAGTCGATCGCGTTGAGGAGCCCCGTGTTGCCCCAGGTGGGCATGGGCTTTGCCAGGAACGTGTCCAGTGCCTTGTGCCGCAACTCGCGCATCCACTCGGGTTCGCCCTTGACCCGGGTCATCGACTCGACGAGCGCGTGCGAGATCCCGACGGGCGCGTTCTTCAGGTACTCGGAAGGGTCGTGGAACCCGTACCGTTCGGCGTAGTCGTCGCCGATCCTGCTGACCTGGGCCTGCGCGTCGTCGGGCGCCATGGCGTCAGCCTCCCGCGGCCCGGTCCGGCGCGAGGCCGAAGGACTCGTACCCGCCGGCCTCGAGCTCGAGCGCGAGTTCGGGCCCGCCCGACCGCACGATTCGGCCGTGGATGAGCACGTGGACGAAGTCCGGCTTCACGTAGTTCAGGAGCCGCTGGTAGTGGGTGATGAGGAGCACGCCCGTCTCGGGCCCGCAGACGCGGTTGATGCCGTCCGAGACCACGCGGAGCGCGTCTATGTCGAGCCCGGAGTCGGTCTCGTCCAGGATCGCGATGGACGGTTTCAGGATCGCCATTTGCAGGATCTCGATCCGCTTCTTCTCGCCGCCCGAGAACCCGTCGTTGAGGTAGCGGGTCGCGAACGCGGGGTCGATCGAGAGCTCGTCCATGGCGGCCTTGAGCGTCTTTCGGAATCCGCGCATGGCCTCGGAGTCGCCGTCCTTGACGTTCTTGGGGACCCGGGCCTTCACCGCGGAGCGCAGGAAGTTCGCGACCGATACGCCGGGAATGGCGACCGGGTACTGGAACGCGAGGAAGAGGCCCTTCCGCGACCGTTCGTCGGCGGGCATCTTGGCGATGTCCTCGCCGTTGAGGAGGATCTCGCCGGAGAGGATCGTGTACGCGGGGTGGCCCATGAGCGCGTTCGAGAGCGTGCTCTTGCCGGAGCCGTTGGGGCCCATGAGCGCGTGCTTCTCGCCGGCCCGGATCGTGAGCGTGATCCCCTGGACGATCTCCTTGCCCGCGACCGCGACGCGGAGGTTCCGGATCTCGAGGGAGGAGCTCATCGGACCGCTCCGGCCACGGCGCGGGCGCCCGGGCCCGCGAGGGTGGCCGGGATCTGGTCGTGGATGAGCCGGGAAAGCGACTGCTCTGGCCGAACGAGGTCGGCGAGCGTGACCCGGTTGACTACGCGGCTGGTGAGCAGGTCGAGCGAGGCCCAGAGCGACCGGACCGCGCACTCGCTCGTGTGGACGCATGCGAGGTGTCCGCCCGGCATCTTGCCGCACTCCTTGGCCTCGAACAGCCGGCCGTCGAGGACGCCCAGAATCTCGCCGACGGGGATGGCCCGGGCGGCCCGGGCGAGCGTGTAGCCTCCCGCGGGGCCGTGCACGGCGTCCACGAGCTTGCCTTGGCGCAGGATGCGCATGAGCTTGCCCACGTACGCCGGGGTCAGGTGCTCGCCCGCGGCGATCACGTGGATCGTGACCGGCTTCTGGCCCTCGTGCTTGGCCAGTTGGACCATGCACCGCAGTCCGTACTCCTCTTGTGCCGTGAACCTCATCAATGCCTCCGTCCCCGTCTCCCGGGGCAGCCCATTGTGCCTATCCTCTACTGTTTAGTCAACTACACTTTGGTCAACGAGGTTCCACAATGGGATATTGGTCCAATTCAATGCAATGCGGTCACGGTTTGTGACCGCATGTGGGCTCTACAATGGGGCCATGTCAGAGAACGCCTCGAGGCTCGCGGACCGGTTCCTGAGGATAGGGATCACGGCCTGCTTCGTCATTCCGGCCCTCGTCTGGTCGGACCTTGTTTCCGAGCGCTTCCTGCTTCCGAAATTCGTGACAGGCGAGATCCTGTTTCTCGGGACCATCATCTGCTGTGTCGCGGTGGGAATCGGCAGGCGCCCCCACTGGGCGTCGGACTCGCTCGTCACTGCCATCATGGTCGCGGGCGTGATCAACGCGTTGCTGTCGCTGGCGCAGGCGGCCGGCTTGCCCGTGTGGCACAGTGCGCGCGAGGGCAGACACGTCGTCTACGGCACGTTCGGGAACCCGAACCTGCTGGCGGAGTATCTTGCGCCGCTGGCCGTCGTTGGTCTCGCCGGGGTCCTCGGCGCCCGGAGCCGTCCAGGTCGTTGGGCTGCCGGTGGTGCGGTGGCCCTCTTCCTGTTGGCCATTCTGCTGACCGAGACACGATCCGCATGGATTGGGCTGGGGGCGGGATTGCTGGTGCTAGGCCTGCTCGCCGGAGACGCACGGATACGGCGCGTGGTTGCCGGGGGATTGATGGGCACCGTGTTCCTTGTGGCGGTATGGGCTCCACTCCGGAGCCGGGTCGCGCTCGGGATCACGGGCAACGACCCCGGCGTGGCGACTCGGGCCTTCATGTGGAAGGTGGCGATCGCGATGTTCAAGGATCACCCGGTCCTGGGAATGGGATGGGGCCAGTATGGCCGACGCTACCCCGACTACGCGATGAAGTTGCAGGAGGCGGGCAATGGACGGCCGATGTATGCGGGCATCACGAACCTGGCGCACAGCGATCCACTCCAGTTGCTGGCGGAAGGGGGATTGGCTTGCACCGGCATTATCGTATTCATGTTCGGCGCGTTCGCGTGGATCGGCCTTTCGGGGATCCGTCGGACGACTGGAGAGGACAGGTTGCGGCGGAGCGCGGGGCTCGCGGTCGCGGCGACGGTGGTGGGGGAGAGCCTCGTCGCGTTCCCGTTCCACTGTTTTCCGACGGCCTGTCTCGTACTCTGGGGTTTCGCGGCAGCCGTCCCGGAACGCGGGGGGGGGGATCTCAGGTTCCCCCCCGCGGCACGCCTCATCCTGCTGGTCGTGCTCCTGTTCCCGGCGGTCCTTCTGCGTCCCTTCATGGTCGGCGCCTACGTCGTGGCCGGCGAGCTCCGCCCGGACGGGGCCGCGATCCTGGAGCACGGCCTCATGCTGGCGCCGCGCGACGGCGAACTAAGGTTCCGGCTCGGGATCGCCAGGATGCGGGAGGGGCGGATGGACGAGGCGGCGAAGGAGTTCGAGCGCGCCCTGCTCGTCTTCCCGGATCCCGACGTGCGGTTCAACCTCGGGTATCTCGCCCTCCAGCGGAAGGACCACGCGAAGGCGGAGGAGTGGTTCCGGGAGGGGTTGCGCCGGTATCCATACTTCAAGGCGCCGGCGTGGGCCGATTACGCGCTGGCGCTCAACGGGCTGGGCCGGCGGGCCGAGGCGAGGACGGCGGCCGAGCGCGCGCTCGCGATCGATCCGGGGCTCGGCCGGGCGAGAGTGTTCCTCACGGAACTCGACAAGAAGGGGATGCGACGTTGATGCAATCGCTTCGTGCCTGAGTTTCCGGCGGACGCGTTCGTGGGAACCGCCCGGGCCTACGTCCGCTACCGCCCCGCGTATCCCGCCTCCATGCTCGATGATCTCCGGCAGAGGGCGGGAATAACCGGCCGGGGAGTGCTCCTGGATCTCGGATGCGGTCCCGGCCGGGTGGCGATTCCGCTGGCACCGCATTTCCGTCATGTCTGGGCCGTGGACCCCGAGCCGGAGATGATCGAGGCCGGCCGGGGGGAAGCGGCGCGGGTGGGCGCGAGGAATATCGAGTGGAAGGTGGGCCGGGCGGAGGAGGTGGAAGCCGCCGCGGGATCGGTCGAGTTGGTCACCTTCGGCGAGTCCTTCCATCGCGTGGATCAGCCGCTCGTGCTCGCCCACGCCCGGGAGTGGCTGAGGCCCGGTCGGTGCCTGGCCACGATGGGGGCCAACTCGATCTTCCAGAGCGAGGCGCCTTGGCATGCCGTCGTCTGCGACACCATGCGCAAGTGGACCGGAGGCTGGGCGGGCCCGAAAACGCGCGCCGAGGCCCGCAAGTTCTGGACCCACGACGCGACGATTCTGGCGGGAGGGTTTTCCGATGTGACCTCCCACGAGTTCCTGGTGCCCCACGTGTGGCAGGTGGACGAGATCGTCGGGTACATGGATGCCACGTCAGGGGCTTCGCGCCGGCGGTTGGGCGCCAACGCGGACGCCTGCCATGCCGACCTGAAGCGCGCTCTGCTCGAGTGGGACTCACGGGGTGAGTATGCCGACACGCTTTGGTTCGCCTACACCCTCGCCCGGCTATGAGCCGGGATGGGGCGCCGGCCGGATCGGGTGGGAATACAATGATCCCGGGGGTGGCCCCGCGAACGGAACCCGACAGACGAGGGAGGCGACGATGAGATTCGGTACCGCGTACATGGGCAACTACTACCCCGAGGCGATCAAGAGCGAGCTCACGGACATCGCCAAGCAGGGGTTCGACGAGGTGATCCTGACGTGCCAGGAGAACGACTTCCACCACTTCACCGGCAAGGTCGAGTTCACCCCGCGAATCGCGCACGACCTCGGGCTCAAGGTGCTCGTCAACCTCTGGGGCTACGCCTCCGCGTTCGGCGGCGGGCGCATCAGCAGGCTCGTGGCGGACCATCCCGAGGTCATGGTCGTGGACGAGCAGGGCCAGCCCCGGCCGAGCGAGTGGCCGGCGGGGTACTTCACCCAGCCCGGGTGCCCAAACCACCCCAAGGTGGCCTCCCGGGCCCAGGAGCACTGCGCCGCCGCGATCAAGGCCGGGGCGGACGGGTTCTTCTGGGACGAGCCGACGAAGTTCAACTGCTACTGCACGGCGTGCCGGGCATGCTACGCCAAGGAGTTCGGTGGCGACCTCGCAACCGCGCCCAAGGAGAAGAAGGCCGCGTTCCGGCAGTGGAGCGTCGCGCACTGGGTCGAGGAGATGAGCCGGTGGGTGAAGGCCCAGCGCCAGGACCTCGTCACCTCCACGTGCGTCATGCCTTCGGATCGGGATGCCTGGGAGGTCGCGGCCGGGTGCCCGTCCCTCGACTCGCTCGGCACCGACGCCTACTGGGAGTTCGAGGGCCGCCCATTAGAGTGGATCCGGGAGCCGTCCCGGGCGCTCGTGGACCTGGCCCGGCAGAAGGGCAAGAGCCCGCACCTGTGGCTCCAGTGCTGGAAAGTCCACCGGGGACCCGAGCCCGAGATCGCGGAGGCGGCGAAGATCCTGGGGTCGCTGGGGCCCGACACGCTGTACGTCTGGGCCTATCGCGGCCAGCTCGGCACGACCGAGACCTGCGAGGATCCGCTGAAGGCGTGGAAGTTCGCCCTCCAGGGCCTGCACGCGGCGGGGATGAAGCCCCGGTGACGCTCCTTCGGCCGCAGCCTTGGCCTCGGATGGCGATACATGATATATTATGTGCGATAGGGAGTTGGAGGCTGAAATCTACAGGCTGAGATTCTACGAAACCCGGAGGGGCACCAGCCCCGCTAGGGACTTCCTGGACTCGCTTGCGGAGCGCGTCAGGGCCAAGGCGGCCGTATGGCTGGGCCTACTGCAGGAAAGGGGGCCTGATCTCAGGCGCCCGTATGCGGACGTGGTGGAGGGAGCCATCCGTGAATTGAGGGTCAGCCACGGGCGCATCGAGGTGCGCTTGCTCTACTTCGTGGATGGGAAGGACATCGTACTCACGCACGGCTTCGTCAAGAAGACCCGGCGAGTGCCCGCGGGCGAAGTCGAGAAGGCTCTGCGTTGCCTGGATGCGTGGATCGCCGGAAAGGGAGGTGCGTTGCCGTGAAAAGGAAGCTGGTGCGATTCGATGAATGGCTCAAGCAACAGCTCAAGGATCGGTCATTCCGCAAGGCCTACGAGGAGGAAGACATTCGGGCCCGACTCGCCCTGAGAATAGGGGAGCTGCGGCGGAAGAAGGGGATGACTCAGGGCCAACTGGCCCGGAAGCTCCACGCGTCCCAGCAGGTCGTGTCCAGCCTGGAAACTCTCCGGACGAACGTGACGCTTCGCACGCTCGAAAGGGTGGCCGCCGCTCTTGACAGCCGCCTCGTGCTGGACCTGCGCTAGGATTCCTGCGGCTCGCCGTTCCCCTTCGCCGGTTGTGCGTGCAGGCGTGACGAGATGATCCAGGCGCTCTGGTTCCTCGCGCCCTTCGGCGCGTACCTCCGAACCATGACGGGGACCTTCCTCGCCGACGATTCCCCCGAGACGATCGCGGCGATGGTCGCGCTCGAGCACCAGCATCCGCCCGGGTATCCGCTGCTGACGCTGGCCGGCAAGCTGGTGTCGTACTGGCCCGTGGGGGGCGTCGCGCTCCGGATCAACCTGGCGGGCGCGGCGCTGGCCGCGCTCGCCTGCTGGCTGACGGCCCGGCTCGCCGCCCGCCTGATGCGCAGGATGGAGCTCGGGGAGCCGATCGCGCTGGCGGGAGGATCGCTCGCCGCCATACTGCTGGGATTCGCCTGGACCTTCTGGAGCCAGGCGCTGTCGGCGAAGGGCGCGATCTACGCGGCGAATGCGGTCCTGCTCGCGTACCTTTTCGACCTCGCGATCCGCGCCGCCTGGGGGGATGTCGCGCCGGGCCGCGCGGCGGCGGCCGCCGCGCTCGCGACGGGGCTCGGGCTCGCGAACCACTGGATGAGCGTGGTCGCGGCGGCCCCCGGGTTCGCGGTCGCGTGGTGGGCGTGGCGCCGGAGCATCCGCGTGCCCGTCCGGCGAGTCGCCGTAACTGCAGTGATCGCCGTCCTCGGTCTCTCGGTCTACCTCCTGCTGCCGATCCGCGCCGTGACGCCGCTCCTGCTCAACTGGGGACGCCCCGAGACGTTGAAGTCGTTCGCGTGGGTCGTGAGCCGGGCCCAGTACGCGCCGGTGGAGGCGGGGAAGCGGGTCGACGGGTACTGGCACGCGCGGATCCGGCACCTGGAGCAGGTGGCGGCGCGCGAGTGGACGCTCCTCTTCCTGCCGGCGGGCGCGATCGGCGTGGCCGCGGCCTGGGGCGTGCTCACGGGCGAGCTCGTCCTCCTGGGCAGCGTCGCCGCGTTCGTCTTCGGCGCCGTTCTCGTCGTTTCGAATCCGCCGCTCGACCGCATCTTCATCACCGAGCCCTACCTGCTGCCCGCGATCCAGGTCTGGAGCCTGCTGGGCGGGATCGGGCTGGCCTGGGCCGCCAGCCGCCTCAAGCGCGGGGAGGCGACGGCCTGGATCCTTGCCGCCGGTTCGGCCGTCTGGCTCGCGGGCTGGCACGGCCCCGGGCTCGACGAGTCGCGGTACTACGTCTCCTACGACTACGGGTGGAACCTGCTCGAGGGCGCGCCGCCGCGGGCCGTCGTGTTCTGCGAGGGCGACTTCGACCTCTTCGCGCTCATGTACCAGAACGAGGTCGAGGAGCGTAGGTCCGACGTCGCGGTCGCGGCCGCGGTCTTCCTCGACTACGACTGGTATCGGGAGACCGTGCACCGCATGCTGCCCGACGTCGTGCCGAGGTCGCACAAGCTCCTCGAGTACACGGTCCGGCCCGTCCGCCCCCTGCTCTACACCTCCCAGCACGCGGGCGGCGAGGGAGTTCTGCGCCCGGTCGGGCTCACGGTGCGCCCGCCGCTCGGTACCGGCTACGGGCTCGAGGACAGCGCCCGGAACTGGCGCGCTCTCCGGTTCCGGGGGATCTGGGACGCCTACGAGCGGGGCCCGGCGCTGGCGCGGAGCCTGATCACGTCCTACGGTACCCAGATGGCCCGGCTGGGGCAGGCGGCCCGGGCCGGGGACCCCGCGCTCGCGATCGCAGCCATGGTCAAGGCCGGCCGGTTGCCCCAGGAGCTCGTGGGCCGCGTCTACACGCGCTACACGCTGGCCCAATACCTGATGACCGTACCCGCCCAGTCCGCCGAACACCGTCAGCGCCTGCTGGCGGCGGCCGAGGGCGAGCTGGTCAAGATCACGGCCGAGGCCCCCGGGTTCTGGCGGGCCTATCTCCTGCTCGGGAACCTCGCCTTTCTCCGCGGGGACCGCCCGGCGGCGCGCCGGGCGCTGGAGCTGGCGCTCTCGGCCCTTCCGGCGGCGGGGGCCGAACCTGACCGCGCGCGGGTGGAACGCCTTCTGCGGGGGCTGTGATACTATATGGGACCCATGACACAGGACCGGCGGGATGATCACCGAGGAACTCCAGAAACTACTCGCGCTTCAGGCTGTTGACACCGCGCTCGACGGGTGCGCTCGCCGCGAGGCGGACGCGCACGCCCGCCTGAGCGCTTCCCACGCCACCATCGAGCAGTTCCGCCAGCAGATCAAGGACGAGAAGCGGTTCCTCGACGACGCGTTGAAGGAACACAAGACGCTCGAGATCGACATCAAGGGCCGCGAGGAACAGGTCAAGAAGTACACGGCCCAGATGTACGACGTGAAGACGAACAAGGAATACACCACGCTCAAGGACGAGATCGAGAAGGCCAAGGGCGAGAACATGAAGCAGGAGGAGCGCCTGCTCCAGATCATGATCCGCGAGGACGAGCTCAAGGGCGCGGCCGGCCGCCGCGCGCAGGACCTTGCGGTGGTCGACGCCGAGGTCAAGAAGACCGAGGCCGAGGTCAAGGCGACACTCGAAGCGTGCGCGGCGGAGAAGGCCGACCTCGAGGCCAAGCGCGCGGAGGCGCGGGGGGCGATGGGCGCGGGCCTCATCCGCCGGTACGAGCGGATCCGGGAAGCCCGGGGCGGGTCGCCCGTGGCCCGGATCGTGGCCGCCCCCGGCGGCAAGGAAGTCGTGTGCAGCGAGTGCCACATCACGATCCGGCCCCAGATCATCGTCGAAGTGCACAAGCAGGGAGACCTCGTGTCCTGCGAATCCTGCGGCCGCATCCTCTACATCGAGGATGCCGAGTCTTCGGAAGTTCCCCAGCCTACCGCTACCCAGCCCGGTTGACCGCGGGGACCCCCCGCCTTCGCCAAGCGGCTACAATGAACCCGATGTCTTCCATTGACGAAGCCAAGCGCGTCCTGAAGCTCGAGGCCGACGCGGTGCGGGCCCTGGCCGACCGCGTGGGGCCGGAGTTCGACCGCGCGGTTGAAATGGTGATGGCCTGCCGGGGCCGCGTCATCGTGACCGGGATGGGGAAGTCCGGGCTCGTGGGCCGCAAGATCGCGGCGACCCTGGCGTCCGTCGGCACGCCCGCGCTCTACATCCACCCGGCCGAGGGCGGCCACGGCGACATCGGGATGATGACCTCCGGCGATGTCGCGATCGCGCTCTCGCGGAGCGGCGAGACCGAGGAGGTGTTGGCCATGCTACCGGCGCTCAAGCGGCTGGGGGTGCCCCTGATCGCGCTCACGGGCCGCAAAGACTCGACGCTGGCGAAGGAGTCCGAGGTCGTCCTCGACGTGTCGGTGACCGAGGAGGCCTGCGAGATGGACCTCGTGCCCACGACGAGCACGACCGCGGCGCTGGCCATGGGCGACGCGCTCGCGATCGCCGTCCTCAAGCGGCGCGGGCTGGGACCCGAGGATTACGCCATGTTCCACCCCGCGGGGTCGCTGGGCCGGCGGCTTCTGCTCCGGGTCGGGGACATCATGCGGAGCGGCGCCGAGGTCGCGCGGGTGCCGTCGGGCGCGACGGTCCGCGAGGCGATCCTGGAGATGACGGCGAAGAAGGTGGGCGCGACATGCGTCGTCGACGCGCAGGGGCGGCTGGCCGGCATCCTGACCGACCACGACCTGCGGAGGATCCTGGCCAGGGACGCCGTGGATGTCGGGCGCATGGCCGTTGACGACCACATGACCCGGACGCCGATGACGATCCGCCCGGAAACGCTCGTGGCCGAGGCGATCCGGGTCACGGAAGCGAAGTCCATCTCGGTTATTCCCGTCGTGGATGGCTCCATGGTCGTCGTCGGACTGATCCACCTGCACGACCTCTTGCGCTCGGGAGTCGCTTAAGGGCCATTGCGATGCCGCAACGGCCCTTGCGAGCAGTGGAAGGATCACTTAACGAAGCCGCGTGGCTCGTGAGCGTCGTAAGATGATCCGGCACTGGTACAAACAGGCCCTGCGGCTGGCGATCTACCTCCTGCTCCGGCCCGTCCTGGAAGTGTTCCGTCTCCTCCCGCCCGACATGGCGAGCGCCGTGGGAGACCGGTTCGGCGCGCTTGCCGGATGGCTCGTGCCGCGCGACCTCGCGAAGGCCCGCGCGCATCTCGCGCGCGCGTTCCCGAATTTGGCTCCGGGCGAGATCGCGCGCCTCGCCCGGGCGCATCTCCGGCATCTCGGGCGCACGCTCGGCGAATACCTGAGCCTTACGAAGCGCGATCCGTCGGTCTTCCAGGCGCGCGTCCGCGTCGAAGGTCTCGAGCTCGTGGAGCGGGCCCGCGCGGCGGGCCGCGGATGCGTGATCCTCACGGCCCATTTCGGGAGCTGGGAGCTGGCGGGGGCGGCGATGGGACTCGCGCTGTCGGACTGGGCCGTCGTGGGCCGCGACCTCTACGATCCGCGGCTCTCGCGCCTGCTCGCGCGGTGGCGGGCCCGGTTCGGCATACGCGTCTTCGAGGTCGCGGACGCGCGCGGGGTCCTGCGGCACCTGAAAGGCGGGGGATCGCTCGGGATCCTGATCGACCAGTCGAGCTGGCGAGTTGCGAACGTCCTCGTGCCGTGGTTCGGGCACCCCAGCCCCACGCCATCCGGCCCCGTGCGGTTCGCCGAGCGCTCGGGGTCCGTGCTCATGATGGGGTTCATCCTGCGCGAGGGGAACCGGCACCGCGTGTTGCTGGAGCGGATCGCGGACCGCGTGGACGACCGGCCCGCCGAGGCCTACCTCGCGACGTACAACGCGCGGCTCGAGGCGCTCGTGCGCGAGCGGCCGGAGCAGTGGGTGTGGATGCACGACCGCTGGAAGCAGCACGGGGAGGCGGGGGCGTGAGGAAGGCCGCGAGTCTCGTCATCATGATCCTGGCTGTCGCGGCTATCTCCTCGTGTTCGGGCAAGGGTAAGGAGGTCCCGAAAGCGGAGGCCGCGAAGCCGGGAGACGCCGAGGCGGTCATGCACGGGGTCCACGTTCGCCAGATGGTCGGGGGCCGGATGGAGGTCGAGTTGTGGGCGGTCGAGGCCTGGCACTCCCAGGGGGCGGAGTGGGTCCGGGGGCGGAACGTGAAAGCCTGGTACTTCCCCCGGGGGCGGAAACCGGCCATCCTGCATGCCACGGAGGCCCGCTACGACGTGCGGGCACAGCGTTTGCTGGCCACCGGGGCGGTCCGGGTGGAGTCCGAGGGCAGCGTCCTCGAGACCACGGAGCTGACGTATGACGCGCGGCGTGACAGAATCAGTACGACGAGGTTCGTCCGGGTCACGCGGGGTGGCAATGTCATGACCGGCAAGGGGCTGGAAGCCGACCCCGACCTGGGGAACCTCAAGGTCGGCGATCCGCACATCAACGCCACCCGTCCCGGGGAGATCCGACCTCTCCTGGGCGGAGGCGAGACGAAGACGCCGAAGGGGAGGTAGTCATGGCAGGACCACTGAAGCCGGGGGCCGCGCCGGCGGTTCCCGCGGCGCCCAGAATGCCGGGTCGTCGTCCGACCCCGGGACCGGTCCGGTTTTTCCGCAAGCCCGAGGTCAGGCTCATCCGCATGGGCCGCGAGGTCGCGGTATTCCGGGGCGCGTTCGGGGCATTCGACGTCGAGCGCTGTACGCTCGAGTTCCGGAACGCCGTCACGACGGTCGAGTCGGCGGAGCTCTCCGCCCGGCGCATCACCATGGACCTGCCGGCGAACCGCCTGACCGCGGAGGGCCGGGTGCGGTTCGAGGAGGCCGGAGTCGCGCTGGTCGGAAGCGCGCTGACGGCGGTGCCGTCCCTCGTGAAGCTCGCGTTCAGGGGCAAGGCCCGCCTCGAAGCCGACGACCGCGAAGCGGCCGTCGCGCTCCTGGGGGCCAAGGGGCTTTGAGGCTCGCCCTCGCCCTCGCTGTCGCGGGGGCGATACTGGCCGAATCCGCCGGCGCGGCCGCCGTGCCCGCGGGTAGACCCCGCCGCTCGCTCCCGTCCCTCGGGACGCGGATCGCGGCGTCCTCGTCCACGACGGTCGAGGTGCCCGTCGAGATCCGCGGCCGGGAGGTCGAATACACCGGCCGCGATGGCCGGGCGAAGTTCACGGGCGGCGTCACGGTGACGCGCGGCTCGTCCACGCTCGTCTGCGACGAGCTGGAGACGATTCAAGGAGCCGACGAGGCGATCGCGCGCGGTCACGTGCATTTCGTCGACGGGGAACGGAAGCTCGATCTCGTATGCGACGAGGCGCTGTACACCCACGGCCTGTCCCGGCTGGAAGCCACCGGCCACTGCCTGCTGGTGGCGGGCGACGCCGCGGAGCGGACCGAGGTGACGGCGCGGAAGATGGAGGTGCTCGTCGAGACACGGGAGGCGCTCGGCCACGGCGACGTCCGGATCGTCCAGGGGCAGGACGAGGCCCTCTGCGCGGACGCGCACCTGTTCGGGGCCGAGAACCGGGTCGTGCTCACGGGACGTCCGGTGCTCAGGCGTCCGCCGCACGAGTTCGAGTGCGACGAGATGACGGCCTACTTCCGGGAAGGGCGGTCGGTGCTGACGGGATCGGTCAAGGGGCGCCTCGTGCCCGAGCATCTCGGCGAGCTGCGGAAGGAGGGCACGGCCAAATGAGCGCGCAGCCGGGCGCCGTGCTCGAAGCCGTGAAGCTCGTCAAGCGCTACGGCGGGCGCTCGGTCGTGCAGGGCATCTCGATGCGCGTCCGGCAGGGCGAAGTCGTGGGACTGCTCGGCCCCAACGGGGCGGGGAAGACGACGACGTTCTACATGATCGTGGGGCTCGTGCGGCCGGACGGCGGTCAGGTGCTCCTGTGCGAGGGCGCGAAACGCGACGAGATCAGCCGCCTGCCCATGCACATCCGGGCGCGGCTCGGCATCGGCTACCTGCCGCAGGAGCCGTCGGTGTTCCGCAAGCTGACGGTGGAGGAGAACCTGCGGGCGCTGCTCGAGACCCTGCCGATTCCGGCGGAGGAACAGGAGGCCCGGTTGAAGGCGCTCGTCCGCGAGTTCTCGCTCAAGGCGCTGGCTCGCCAGCAGGCCTTCAAGCTGTCGGGCGGGGAGCGGCGCCGGGTCGAGATCGCGCGCGCCCTGACGACGCGCCCCAAGTTCCTGCTCCTGGACGAGCCCTTCGCGGGGATCGATCCGATCACGATCGAGGAGCTGCACCGCCACATCCGGGGACTCAAGCGCCGGGGGCTCGGCGTCCTCATCACGGACCACAATGTCCGGGAGACGCTGGCCATCACGGACCGCGCGTACCTCATCCACGACGGCAAGGTCCTGTTCGCGGGGACGGACCGGGAACTTGCCAGGGATTCCCGGGCCCGCAAGTACTACCTCGGGGAGCGGTTTACCCTGAAGTGACGGCGGGGTGCGGACACCCCCTCCGGGGTGTCCCGACCCCATGCGCCGCCCCCACCGGGTCCGCGGGCACCGGCCAAGCCCTTATGGCACGGCTCATGCACTCCGGTTCCATATGGATCGGGAGTATCATCAGGCATGGGGGGGCGGAAGGACTCGTCACGGGTGATCGCTGACGCCGACAATCCGGGAAGGCGGACGATGGCCGGCTTGGCTCGCGGGCTGGCCGTGTTGGCGTCCGCTTTCTGGCTGGTTTCGGGGCCGGCGTCCGGCATGCAGACCGCCACCAACGGCTACCTGACCGTCAAGGTGAGCGATGACCCCGCCGCCGTCGGCGGCCCCGGGCTGTTCACGGTCGAGACGGGCCCGCTGCATCCGACGCCGGGGAAGAGCATCTTCTACAACTCCGTGGCGAACCAGATCGGAACCAGCTACATCACGGTCATGGACACCGACGCCAATACCCTCTGGGTTAACGCGGTGAGCAATACCACGATGGTCCCGTCCGAGGCCGGGTACGGGGTACAGCGGATGGGCGACTATCCCGTGACGCTCGCGGCCCTGGGGGCCTCCGGGTTCCGGGCGACCTACATCCTCCCGAAGTTCACCGTCATTCAGGATGTCGTGATCATGGGCACCGCCCTCATGAACACGTCCGTCATGCACCAGGTGACCGTGACGAACACGTCGGGTTCCGACCTGCACTTCGGCGTCCGGTACCTCTGGGACTGGATGGTGAACGCGATCGACTCCTCGTACTTCCGTCCGCTCAACCCTCCGGGTCCGTATACGGACGTGTTCGAAGCCTTCGACGACCCGGTCTTCGACCGGTACGAGGCCTCCGATTCGGAAACTTTCCCGAGCTTCGAGATCTACGGAACGACGCACGGGGGGAGCCTACTTAGCGAGCCCCGCCAGCCCGACCAGATCCGGTACGCCTACTGGGGGGATGCGCGGAGGGCGCCATGGGATTTCCCGGTGGCGGGTCAATCATCCGACAGCGCGATCGTGTACTACTGGGGGTTGACGGCCCCGCTGACGCTCGCGCCCGGATCGAGCACGACGTTCACGCAGTACGTCACCGCCAACCTCTACGCCCTGCGCCGGGCGATCCCCGAGATCAAGCTCGCGTTGTCCAACACGCTCTTCATCTGCGCCGGGGATGCCGTGACCTACTCGATCGAGTTCCGGAACAAGGGCGACGCCACGAGCGAGAACCTGACGATCACGGAGACGGTGCCCGCCGCGATGCAGTACGCGCCGGGCTCCCTGGAGTTCTGGGCCGGGACCAACGGCGGAGTCCCTCCCGCGGTTGCGGCGACGGCGTGGGCGTCCAACCTGAACGGGCCCTGGACGCCGGGCGAGCCCCCCGTCGTGTTTGCGCCAGACCACCTCCTGCGGTGGGTCGTCGACCGGCTGGGGCCGGACCAGTCCGGGTACATCCGGTTCGTCATGAACGCCGAGAAGGGCGTGTCTCCCGGCCTGACGCTCATCAGCTCGGCCTCGGCGACGAACGCCCTGGACAGCTCCGTCTTCCGGTCCGGGAACGTCAAGAACGAGACGCTGTCCGCCATCCTTTACAAGGTCGCCGACCCTTCCCTGCTCGACGCGGGCAATGGGCTCCGCTACACGCTGGAGGCCTGGTGCCCGTGCGCGACCACGATCTACGATGTGACCGTCCACGACACCCTGCCCGCAGGGATGGACCTGGCCGAGCCGTACGGCCTCCATACCGATGGGGTCGTGACCGGGACGCGGTACGTCTCGTGGTCGATCGGCGACCTCGCGCCGGGAGCCTCCCGTTACGTCTACTTCGACGCCGTCGCGAACGGGGACGTGGCGACTCCCCGGAACTGGGGGGCGATGGACTACTCGGCCCTGCGCAACGGAACGCTGGAGGCGCAACCCCGCCTGCTCTGGTTTGCGGACGTGGACGTGAACCTGCCCAAGTTCTGGTTCCGCAAGATGCTCTGGCCCCCGACCGGGCAGACGCCCGCCGCGCCCGACGGGCAGGTTCAGTTCGTGCTGGACATCGGGAACGACCGGAACGTCACGCTCACGAACGTCACGATGTGGGATTCCCTGCCGCCGGGGATGAGCTACCTTTCCGACACCGGCGGCGCGTCGGTCGCCGGGGACCTGGTGACGTGGAACAACGTGCCGGACATCCATCCGGGCGACCGCTGGAGCGTCTTCATGACTGTTCAGTTGAGCGGATCGTGCTACACGCTCGGGCCGAACACGGCACGGCTCGGGTTCACCCTCGACCCCATCGCGGCCCCGTTCGTCCCGACGCCGCCGGCTTCGTCCGGTGACGTCCCGATCCCTCTCGCCCAGCCGATCGTGACGACGGTGCGAAGTCCGAACCCGAGCGTCGTCCCGCCTGGCGAGCTGTTGACCTACACGATCTCGATGTGGAACGAGGGAAAGGCGAAGGCCTCGAGCGTCTCCGTCTGGGACAGCCTCCCTGCGAGGTCGACGTTCGTCGATGCCAGTCCCGGATACGTCTACACGCCCGGCACCCCGGGCACGGTCGTGTGGAACAACATACCGGATATCGTCACGGATGCCCACGAGGATGTGTGGTACACGGTGCGCGTGGACACCTCCCCGGTCGGCATGCAGGCACTCACGTCGTGGGTGAGTTACTCGGGGGTCGCGGGCTGTACGACCTTCCAGACGCCGGTCTGGGACATGTACGTCTTCAAGGCCCAGCCCAAGTTCGAGATGTCGAAGTTCGTGGATCAGGGGATCGTACCCGTGGGCGGTATCGCGATCTGGTCGTTCAGCATCACGAACACGGGAAACGACAGCGCGCTCAACGTCGTGGTGTCGGACGCCCTGCCGACCGGACTTGCCTATACCGGTTGCAGCGGGCCTCCGGGCTGGACGTGTTCCCAGTCGGGGAACGTGGCGATCTGGACTACTCCCATGCTTCCCGCGGGATACACCGGCACGGTTTCCTTCGTGACCACGGTCGTCGACGACACCGTCCCGTCCTGCACGATGACGATCGACGGGAATAACTTCGGGAACAACATCGGCACCGTGACTTTCGAGAACCGCGTGGCCCAGCCACGGGGGCCCGCCGGCAGTACGGTCGCGTGCCTGCGGACCGGGGACGCCGCGCTCTATCTGGAAAAGGTGCCCAACTACAACCCGGTCACGCAGGACACGACGCTCACGTGGTGGTTCACGATGTCGAATACCGGGGCCCTCGCGGCTTCGAACATCGTGCTCTGGGACACCCTGCCCGCGGGCGGGGACTACATCGGGTGCGGAGGCGCCCCGTGCAGCCGGACGGGGAACCTCGTGGTCTGGCAGATCCCGGACCTCGCCGCGGGCGCCAGGGCGCAGGTCTACGTCACCCTCACTGCGCGGGAAGGGATGGCCTGCACGAACTTCGGCGAGGCGTCGTACACGAATCCGATCGGGTTCGACCGCCCGCGCGTGACCGCCGTCGGCCCATGCGTTCCCGTGGTCCTGCCGGTCCTCGAGGTCTCGAAGTGGCCGACGAAGTCCGTGTATGCCAACGGCGAGCCGGTCACGTTCGCGCTGTCCTACACGAACGTCGGGACGGGCATTGCGAACAAGGTGCGACTCACGGACTTCGTCGGCGCCGACATGCGGTTCGTGAACGCGACCCTGTCGTCGAGCGGCGACCCCTGGAGCACGGTGCTGACCGGTTCCACCGTGGACGTGGTCTGGGACCTCGGGAGTGTCTCCCCGGGCCAGTACGGGACCGCGTCGGTGACCCTGATGCCAATGCTGCCCTCGGCGACGCAGTGCGAGTCGGGCAGTTTCCTGAACCACGCCCAGATCAAGTATGAGAAGGAGACCGGGGTCTGGCTTTCGACCGACACGGGGATGGTACCGGCGATGGTGAACGACACGGCGGTCGCCCTCGTGCTCTCGGCGAGTCCGCCTGTCGCGGACGCGGGCAGCCAGGTGACCTACACCCTCTCGATCCAGAACACGTGCGAGGGCACTGTCACGAACCTGGCGGTCTGGGATTCCCTGCCCGCGGGGGTCGGGTTCGCGGGCGCGGATTCGGGCGGCACGCTGATCGGCGGCGTGGTGTCCTGGTCCCTGCCGTCGATCCCGCCATACGGGGTGCTCCCGGTCACGTTCACGGTGACCGTGACGGGGGTGGGGCCGTGGATCGGCCCCGATACCGCCGAGACCGACTTCGCGAACGGGGCGGGTCTGCACCAGCCGCGCGCGCTCTCGAACACGGTCTGGATCGGCGTGCTGTCGCCCATGCTCTCCATGACGAAGACCGCGAGCCCGGTGCCCGTGCCGGCGGACGCCGCGCTGACCTACCGGCTGGCCGTGCGGAACATCGGGATCATGTCGGCCGTCTCGATCCAGGTCTGGGACACGCTGCCGGCGGGTATGTCCTTCCTCGGTTGCCAGGGCGGGGCGTCGTGCTCGTTCGACGGGACCCGTGTGACCTGGCAGGTGCCGGACCTGCCTCCCGGGGCTTCTGTGGACCTGACCGTGTCGGTCACGGCGTCGTCCACGGCGGGGTGCCCGAAGACCAACGTCGCGCAGGGCGACTACGGAGTGCCCGGCGCGCCCTGGCGGATCGCTTTGACGTCCAACGCCGTCTGCGTGCCGGTCGTGCACTCGGAGCTGGCCCTCGGCATCACCGCGGACCGGCCGGTCCATGCGTCCGGAGATCTCATGGTCTACACGATCCTGTGCTCGAACCTGGGCACGGATACGGCCGTCTCCCTCGAGATCTCGGACGCCTGGCCGCCCGGCGCCGCCTTCTGGTCGGGCACGCCCGGCGGCTCCGCGGTCCCCGGCGGCCGCGAATGGGCCCTGCCCGATCTTCCGCCCGGCACGAGCGCGACGGTGTACGTCTCGCTGCGGTCTCCGGCGGTGTCGTGCACGCCCGTGGTCCTTCCCCACGACGCGCTCGCGCGGTTCACGAACTCCTCCGGGATCGTCCAGCCCGACGTCGGGCCGGTGACGGCGACCGTGACGGTTACGGGGGTCATGCTCGTCCTGGGGCTTTCCCCGGCGGCGACCGTGGTGCAGCAGGGCGCGGCGGTCGCATATGCGCTGACATGGTCGAATCCGTGCAGCGACACGGCGTGGAACGTGTCGCTGTGGGACACGGTGCCGGGCGATGCGGCCTACGCGGGCTCGTCGGGTGGCGGAACGTTCCTGGGAGGGCTCCTGGCGTGGTCGCCGGGGACAGTGCCTCCCGGCTCCGCCGGGGCCGTGACCTTCACGCTGTCCTGGGTGGGGGAGGGGCCGGACCTGGGGTTGCCGCCCGCGCAGGCCGGGTTCGCGTCCAGCAACGGGGCGGCCGCGCTGGCGCCGAGCAATCCCGCCACGGTCACTGTTTTACGACCGGTGGTGACCGTCGAGAAGCGCGGTCCGAGCGGCGTGGTCAAGGACGGTCGCGTGCGGTACGTGCTCACGGTTCGGAACGCGGGCACGGACACGGCGTTCGCGATCCGGGTCGTGGACACGATGCCGGCGCCGCTGAAGTACGCGGGGGCCTCGCCGCCGGCGGCCATCGCGGGCCCGGTGATGTCCTGGAGCCTCACGGGGCTCGAGATCGGGGGGACGGCGGTAATCACGGTGGACGCGCTGGGGCCTCCCGGCGAGGAGGACGCGGAGACCGTCAACTGCGCGATAGCGACCTGGCTAACTCCGCTCGGGATCGCCGGCGAATCCGCGCCGTCCTGCGTCACCGTGGTGCTGAGCCCGGATCTCGTCGTCAGGATCTTCCCGAACCCGTTCGAACCCGCGAAGGCCGTGCGCGGCACGATGAAGTTCACGGGATTGCCCGAGGCGTCGTACGTGTCCCTCTACACGCTCACTGGGGTGCGGATGCGCCTGCTGACGGACGTGACCCGCCATGCGCTGGAATGGGACGGGCGGAACGAGGACGGCTCGCCGGTGGCGGCGGGCGTCTACCTCTACGTGGTCGAGATGCCCGATGGGAAAGGCGGGAAGACCAGGCTCAAGGGCAAGTTCGGGCTGATTCGGTGAGAGTCTCCCCGGCCTCCGTCTGGCTGGCCCTCTGTCTGGTCCCGGGCGGCCCGGCCGGGGCGAATGGTCCCGGGAGTTCCTTCGGCGAGGGGCTCCGGCTGACCAACACGGCGTGGGCGATCGGGCTTTCCGAGGCGATGGTCGCGTCGGGCGAGGGCGTGAGCGCGGTGTCGCTCAATCCCGCGGGCGTCCTCGACGCCGGGCTCACGACGCTCCACGTCACGCACGCCTTCTACGTCGAAAGCATCCAGGAGGACTACCTCGCCTGCACCACGCGCCTGCCGTTCGGCTCCGCGATCGGCGTCTCGCTCCACGGCCTCTACGACTCGGCCACGGGACGCACGATCGAGGACGCGATGGGGCGGTACGCGGGCGAGTCGGGGCGCTATCCGCTCGGTTTCGCGGTCGGGGGCGCGGCCTACGCGGTCGACCTGTCGAGGCTGGCCCCGGGCCTCGGCTTCATGCGTCCGACCGGCGGCATCGGACTGCGGGGCGTGTGGCAGCAGATCGACCGGTCGTCGCGCATCGGCGTGACGTTCGACGTGGGATTCAAGATCCGGCCGTTCCCGGGCGTTACGGTGGCGGGGGTGCTTCAGAACGCGGGGGTCGTGAGCGGGCCGGCCGGACTGCCGCTCCAGTGGGTGACCGGCATCGCGTGGCAGAACGAGCGGATCGGGAACCGGAACGACCGCGTGCTGCTCGAGATCGACTCGCCCGTGGCCGTGGACCGCGGGCTGTCCCTGCGCGCCGGGCTGGAGTACCGGATCCAGTTCAGCCGGGTGGGGTTCGCGATTCGCGGCGGATGGAAGCAGGAGAACGAGGTGCCCGGCGCTCCCGGCGTCTCCACCGGGGTCGGGTTCCGGTGGCTCATCGCCCGCATGCCCTGGGGCGTGGACTACGCCTTCGTGCCCTGGGGGATCTTCGGGGCGGCGCACGCGATCTCGATGACCGTCGGGATCATCCCGAAGCCGCGGACCGTCGAGATCGACACCGGCCCGGTCGACCCCGGGCGGGAGCCTCCCGAGGTCTTCTACCCGCTCAAGGGCGAGCGCGCCCGCTACGCGCTGAAGATGGAGGAGCGGACGGAGCTGTCGGCCATCCTGCTCGACGCCGGGGGGCTCCCCCTGGCGAACCTGTTCGAGAAGCGGGTCGTGGAGCCCGGCGACTACGAGATCGTCTGGAACGGCTATCTCCCGAACGGGGAGCTGGCGACCCTCGAGGTCGTTTACCGTATCTCCATCCAGTACGGCGCCCGGACCTGGTACCGGGACGTGGTCCCGAAGAGGGAGTAGGATAATGCGAATGCGACCGGTGCTTGCCCTCGTACTGGCCATGGCTACGGCCTCCCCGGCCGTCGCGTTCGTGGACGACTTCGAGTCCGAGACGCTGGGCGACCTCAATGGCCAGAACAACTGGTTCTCCTCGATGAGCCACACCGCGGGGACGTTCGACGTGGAGAATACAACCGTCCTGAACGGGGCCCAGAGCCTGTCGCTCTCGGGAGTCCCCGGCGGGATCACGGAGTACCGGCATCTGGTGCCGGCGTCGAATTACTGCACCGTGACGTGGCAGTTGCAGGTAACGGACGCGTACTCGGGGGTATACGCGTGTGACGGGGACGACTCGACGGAAAACTGGGGCGTGTGGGTCGATATGGCCGGGAACGTCTACGTCGACGACTCCGTGGGGGTCTGGTCCTCCGGCGGCACCGTCACCGCAGGTGCCGTGCACTCGTACCGGATGGTCCAGTCCCCCGCCGGGACGATCGACCTGTACATAGACGGGAGCGGGACGCCGTCGTTCTCCGGCAGCGTCATGACCATCGGGACCGGGGCCCAGGACCGGCTGCTGCTCTCGTTCTGGTCAACCGGCCCGGACGGGAGCGCAAACCAGGCCATCTGGGACGACGTCAACTACTCGGTTCCGCCGGCGATCACGGTGGTCAAGACGATGACGGGAGGCGAGGGGGTCGGAGCGCCGGTGCAATACCAGATCACGGTGACCAACGTGGGCGGGAACGTGATCACGGACCTGGTCGTCGTGGACACGATCCCATCCGTGCTCCAGAACGTGACGACGACCGAACCGGGCGGATGGGGAGTGCCCGCCGTGACCTCGGTGAGCGGCGGCACCCGGTACGAGTGGTCCGCGACGGGACTGACGTTCAACCCCACGGACACCTTGACCTTCACGATCGACGGGGCGATCGGGTTCGTCTGTGCCCAGACGGCGATTTCCAACACGGCATATGCCGCCGCCACCTCCGCGGCGGGGTGGGCGGACCTGTTCTCGGGCGTCTCGGGCGCCGTGATCGAGCCCCCCGCGGCGACCGTGTCGGTCGTGCAGACGATGACGCCGGGGGCCCTGGTCGTGGGCGGGCCCGTGCAGTACCAGATCGTGGTCACGAACACGGGGTCCGCGACCCTCGCCAGCGTTACGGTGACCGACACGGTCGCGCCCGTGGTAACCGCCGTGACGCCGACGACGCCGGCCGGGTTCGCGGCGCCCGTCGTGATGCAGGGGGCGTCGGGCACGATCTACAGTTGGGAGAGCACGGGGCCGGTCTACTGGGCCGGGCCCCTGACCTTCCAGCTCGACGGGACCGTCGGGGACGTGTGTGTGAGTACGGCGGTCTCGAACACGGGCTACGCCTATGTGGTGGACGACTGCGGGACCGGCGAGCAATGGTCCAACGTCGCCGGGGCAGTCGTCGCGCCGCCCGCGGGGGCGGTCACGATCGTGCAGTCGCCGGTGGGGAGCCCGGTCGTGGGCGGCCCCGTGACGTACCAGTTCCAGGTGACGAACACGGGCACGATCCCGCTCAGCCGCGTGATCGTGGTGGACACGGTCGCGCCGGAGGTGACGGGCGTGGTGCAGTCGACGCCGCCGGGGTTCGCGGTCCTGCCCGTGGTTCAGGGCGCTTCGGGGACGATCTACAGTTGGGAGAGCACCGGACCGTTCGCCCCGTCCGACAGCCAGACGTTCACGCTCGCGGGGACCGTCGGGGACGTGTGCGCCAGCACGGCGGTCTCGAACACGGGCTACGCCTACTTCGAAGCGCCGTGCGCGGCCGGCGAGACCGCGTCCGGCGTCGAGGGTTTCGCGATCGTAGGGCCATTGTTCCAGATCGGGGTCACCAACACGCAGACCGCCTGGACCGGCGTGGGAGCGCCGGTCTCGTACCAGATCGTGATCACGAACACGGGCGCGGTCAACGTCGACGATCTCATCATCGTGGACACGGTGTCGCCGGAGGTCGTGGGCGTGACGACGACCCGGCCGCTGGGGTGGGCGGCGCCGGTCGTGACCTCGGTGGCAGGCGGCACCCGGTACGAGTGGGCGGGTACCGGGCTCGCCCTCGCCCCGGCGGGGACATTGACCTTCACGATCGACGGCGCGGCGGGGTTGGTCTGCGCCTCGACGGGTCTGTCGAACACGGCCTACGCGACGTCATGGACGTCCTGCGCCCGGTCGTCGGCGATGCCGGCCGCGGCAGGCTCCATCGTCGAGCCGCCGGTCACGGCGCTCACGATCACGAATGTGGAGAGTCCGGCATCGCCGGCCGTGGGGAACCCGGTCACGTATCAGATCACGGTCACGAACGTGGGCACGGCCACGCTGGACTCCGTTGTCGTCGTGGACACCGTGGATGTGGCGATCGCGGGGCCGGTGCAGACGGTGACGCCGGCCGGCTTCGTGACGCAGCCGGTGGTGGGCCGCGTCCTCTCCTGGATCAGCACGGGGCCGTTGCCGTTCGGGGTGCCGGCGACATTCCAGATCGACGGCACGGTCGCCCTCGTGTGCGCCACCAGGGACGTCGGGAACACGGCCTTCGTCGCCGGCACCTCGGGTTGCGCGACGGATCCGCAGAGTGCGAGTGCGGAGGTGTTCACGGACCCGGCCGGAATATGCTCGGCGGCGACGGTCGAGGCCTCGATCGCGGTGTCGCCGGCCTCGCCGATGCTCTGCGAGAACCTGATCGTGGACCTCACGATCACGAACACGGGGGCCGCCGACATCTCGGGGCTCGGCCTGGAGGGAGGGATCCTGCGGCCGGAAGGACCGGGCCTCTGGCTTTCGGGGCCCACCCCGCCGTTCTCCGGCACGCTGCTGATCGGCAGCTCGTTCACCTGTTCCTTCGTCTACGGCTCGACCGCGTCCGGCGCGGTCGTGCTGTCCGTCACCGTGACCGGCAATGACGCCGGCTCGGGGGTGCCCATCACCGGGTATCTCGCGGCGACACCATCCATCACGATCCCGGGGCAGTCGCCGTTCCCCGCGAGCGTGGCGGTTTCGAGTTTCACGGCTGCCAAGTCCCAGTACGTGACGGGCCAGACCATCGACTACACGATCTCGCTGTGGAACAGCGGCTGGGATCCGGCCGCCGGCGTGGAGGTGTCGGATACCCTGCCGCCCGGGCTGGCCTTCGTCGGCTGCGGCGGGGCCCCGTGCGTCGAGACGGGTGGCCTCGTCGTCTGGTCGCTCACGGGGACCCTGCCCATGAGCGGCACGTACGACCTCACGCTCTCGGTCCAGGCGCCCGCCGCCAACTGCGCGGTGCCAGTCACGAGCGACCCCTGCTCGCTGGGCGGCTGCGTGTTCGTGGACTGGACCAACGCGTGCGGGAACCTCGTGTGGCCGTGGTACTCGTTTGGACAGGCGGTTCCCCCCGCGGTCGTGAACGCGTCGATCGTGCCGACGGTGGTGCCGCAGCCGCCCACGGCGGCCGAGGGTGCGGTCGTGCGTTACAACGTCACGCTCGCCAACACGTGCTCCGACACGGCGATCAACGTCGTCGTCTGGGACACGATTCCGCCGGGGGTGGCGCTGGCCGCGCTGGGTCCCGGGGCGACCGAAACGGGCGGGCTCGTGCGGTGGACGGTGGCGAGCGTGTCGCCGGGCGCTTCCGTGACGGTCTTCTTCTCGGTGTCCGTGACGTCGCCGGGGCCGCTCATCGATCCCACCATCGCGTCCGTGACGAACGCCAACTCCACAGGGCAGAATCAGCCGCTCGCGGTGAGCGCCGGCGCCGGAGTGACCGTGATGGGACCGCTGCTTTCCGTGGTCAAGACGGGGCCGGACGCGGGGAGCACGGACGACTTCCTGCCTTTCCTGATATCCGTCTACAACGGAGGGACCGATACGGCCCTCAACCTGGTCGTGACCGACAACCTGCCATCTGAACTGCTGTTCGTCTCGGGCTCGCCGGGCCCCGTGGTGGCGGGGAAGGCCGTGAGCTGGTCCCTGCCGGACCTGCCGCCGGGCGGGCGGACGAGCGTCACCGTGACCACGCGCGGGTCGGGGGTGGAGAACGAACTGGTCCTGGTGAACCAGGCTGTCGCCACCTGCGTGAACAGCGGCCACGTGGCGATGGCGCCGGTGACGGGCACCAAGACCGTGTCCCTGACGCCGCGACTCAAGGTCCGCGTCTTCCCGACGCCGTTCTCGCCCGCGACGGCCGTGGGCGGGACGCTCAAGTTCTCGGGGCTTCCCGACAGCGCCACCGTGCGGATCTACACGGTGTCCGGGAGCCTGGTCAGGGAGCTGACTCACGTCGTGCATCACCGGATCGTCTGGGACGGGCGGACGGACGGCGGGGCCGCGGCGGCGCCCGGGCTCTACCTTTACGTCATCGAGCTGCCGGGAGGCAAGACGGCCAAGGGCAACTTCGGGGTGGTCCGATGAGACGGGCCGCTATCGCGCTCCTGGCTGCCCTCGCCGCGTCGAGCGCTTCCGCCGACGCGGGGACCAGCTTCGGCGAGGCCCTGCGCCTGTCGCAGAGCGCCTGGGCGCAGGGGATGGGGGACGCCCAAGCTGCGTCCGCGGAGGGCGTCTCCGCGATCGGGGTCAACCCCGCGGGCGTGCTCACCAGCGGGTTCACGACGTTTCATCTCACGCATTCGTTCATGGTGACCGGGATCAACGAGGACTACTTCGCCTATGTGCAGCCCCTCCCGGGGCAGACCACGATGGGCCTCTCGCTCTACGTCATGCGGGCGCCCGGGGGCGTCAGGGAATTCGAGGACGAGAACGGCAACTGGGCGGGGGAGGCGGGACCGTACCCGGTCATGTTCATGTCGGGCGGCGCGGCGTGGGCGATGGACCTGCGCCGGTTCCTGCCGGGGCTCGACCTGCTGCGGCCGTCGGGAGGCGCCGGGCTCCGGATCATGAGCCAGCAGGTGGACCGGGAGAGCTGGCTGGGCGTGTCGGGAGACCTCGGGGTGCGCCTCCAGCCCGGGGCGGGATTCGGCGGCGGGTTGGTCCTCCAGCACGTCGGGCTGGATGAGAGCGGGTTTGGCCCGCCGCGGCAGTTCGTCGGCGCCGTATCGTGGCGGACGGACCGGCTGTTCACCGCGGGCGACGGGTTCCTGCTCGAACTCGACGCCCCCCTCGCGCGGGACCGGGCGCTGCTGATCCGGGGCGGCGGGGAGTACCGGCTGATCGCCGGGCCGTTGGCCCTCGCATTCCGCGGCGGATACCGGGAGGAGCTCGCGGATACGGGGGCGCCCGGATTCTCCGCGGGGCTGGGGTTCCGGTGGCTCAGCCGCCGCGCCCCCTGGGGCCTGGATTACGCGATCGTTCCAATGGGGACGCTCGGCACCCGGCACGCGGTATCCCTGACGATCGGGATGGCGTCCGGGGCCCGGCAGGTCGAGAACCTCAACGTCACGATCGAGGAGCAGCAGGCTCCCGTCCGCGTCTTCTACCCGACCAAGGGGGAGCGCGTGTACCTGCCGATCCGCATCCGGGAACCCGCGGAAGTCAGCGCGAAACTCCTCGACGAGAGCGGGCTGTCGGTCGCCATCCTGATGGAGCCCACGGTGCTCGCGGCGGGGCGGCACGAGATCGGCTGGGATGGCCAGATCGCCCCCGGGGTGTGGGCCCAGTTCGACCGGACCTATCACATCTTCGTGCAGGCGGGGAACCAGAGCTTCTACCTCGACTGCGTGCCGAAGACGGAGTAGCGGGCCGTCGCACCGACCTCCCCGCCCCGCGGTTCCGCCGCCCGACCGGTCGACGCGGGAGGGCCAACAGCGTTCCCGGCACCCGTCCTGGGCTGGCTGCTCGCGATCTGGGCGGCGCTCGTGTGCCTCGACTACGCCCGCGAACCACTGCACCTGCTGCGCATGGGCCAGGCGCGCGACGCCCTCCGGATATGGTCCGGCGCGCCGTTCTCGGCTCGCGCCTTTCTCGGGGTCCTCCCCGGGCATCTGGCGGCCGCGGGCGTCCTCGCTCTCGGGGTGGCGGCGGCGTGGTGCGCGGGACGGGGTCCGGCCGGGTGGTTCGGCGCCGGCCCCGCCCCGCTCCGCCTCGCGCTCGGGCTGGGGGTGGGGAGTCTCGGCATGTTCGGGGCGGGGCTGGCCGGGCTCTGGCGGCCCGGAGCCGGCTGGGCGGGCGCGCTCGCGCTCGCGATCGGGGGGGCCGCGTGCCGCATGCCGCGTGGGGCCAGGACCCCGGCGGCAGCGCCGGCCCCGATCTTTCCCGGGTGGGTGGCCGTCGCCGCCCTCGCGCTCGCGACTGCCTCGCTCGCGGTGAACCTGCTCGGGGCGCTCACGCCCGAGACGGGCTACGATTCCCTGATCCAGCACCTGGCGGACGTGCGGGACGATTGGAGCGCGGGCCGGATCTTCTTCAACGATCTCACCTCCCTGGCCCAGCATCCCGCGGGGATCGAGATGCTCTACGCGTGGCTCCTGCCGGCCGGGGGAGACACGGCCGCGAAGCTCCTGCACGCCCTGCTGGCCGTCGCCACGGCCTGGACGTTCGGGGCGTGGGCCCTACGTTCCGCCGCGCGCTCCGACGCGGCGCTGCTGGCGTGCGTCCTGTACCTCACGCCGTTCCACGGCATCCTCTCGTCGCGCGCGTACATCGACCTGGGGCTGACGTTCTACTCGGCCGCCGCCCTGCTGGCGCCGTGGGGCTCGTGGACGCAGGGGGCCGTGCTCGGGCTCGCCGTCGGAACGAAGTACCTCGGCGGATACCTGCTCATCGGCTGGCTCGTGTCCCTGGTCGCCGCCGGACGCCGGCCGGGCGCAATGCGGGTCGCCGTCGCGGCGTCGGTCACGGCGGGGGTATGGGGCTTCCGCAACTGGCTCACCACGGGCAATCCCGTATACCCGTTCGCGTACGGGTGGCTCGGCGGAATCGCGTGGGGGGGGCTGAGCGCGTCCGAGTACGGCGCGGAGATCACGAGCTACGGCCGGGTCACCGGGCCGGCCGCCCATCTCGCGGTTCCGTGGCTCGCGGTCGTGCACGACAAGGGCGCGCTGGACGACGGCTCGCTCGGCCCGGTCTTCCTGGCCGCCCTGCCGCTGGTCCTGCTCGGGGCGCCGGCGGGGGCGGGGAGCCGGCACCGGCTCCTCGGCTGGCTCCTGGCCGCCGTGTGGGCGCTCTGGCTCGTGTCCCCGCGTCAGGTCCGGTACGCGCTCATGCTCCTGCCCCCGACTTATGCCGCGCTCCTGCCGGGCCTGCGGCGCGCGGCGGCGGCGTGGCCCCGGGGCTGGAGGGCGTCCACGGCCCTTCTCCCGCTCGTGCTCCTCGTCAACCTCGAGATCTCGTTCGCGGCGATCTACCTGTGGGCCAATCCGCTCTACGTCGCCCTCGGGATGGAATCGCGCGGCGAGTACCTGGCCCGGGTGATGGAGCCGCGCGATCCCGGGACGGGCCGCTCGCTCTACCTCGGGCTGATGGGCTGGCTGCCGGAACACCTGCCCCCGTCGGCCCGGACGTACATGCTCGGAGACGCGAAGGTGTACTACCTGCCGGGGCGGTGGCGCGTCAACGCGCTGTTCAACCCCCCGCTGCTCGCCGGCATCGTCCGGACCTCCTCGACGCCGGCGGACGCGGCGAAGCGGCTCCGCCAGCGCGGAATCACGCACGTCCTGTACAACGTCGGCGGGTCGATCCACATCGAGTACACGCACCACCTCTTCGCCTGGACGCCGCGCGATCTCGCGCTCGTCGAGGAGCTATTTCGCGCGCGGCTGAGGCCGGTCGCGCGGCAGGACACGACGGAGGGGGACCCGATGTACCTGCTCTTCGAGATGCGGGCCGGCCGCTGGCCGGACCCGCCCTACCTGCCCGGGGTGGACACCCGGATCGCGGGGGTGGAGGAGGCCGCGATCCGGAAGCTGACCCCCGATGCCGCGACGCAGGCGAGAGCGCTGCTGCGCGATTTCCCGGCGTCGCGGATGCTCCGGGCCCGTCTCGCCCCGTACTTGAAGTCGCGCCCGGCGACCCCCGTAGAATAGGCTCAATGTCACCGGCGTTCGAGCTCGACGGGGTCTCCAAGACCTACTGGCTGTGGCGGCGTCTGAAGAAGACGGCGGTTCCCGGCGTGCGCGATGTCCGTCTCGCGGTGCCGCGCGGCGTCATCTTCGGGCTCCTGGGCCTCAACGGCGCCGGCAAGACGACGGCGATGAAGCTGCTCGTCGGCATCATGCAGCCGGACGCGGGCGCGGTCCGCGTCCTGGGCGGGGACGTCCGCGACCCGCAAGTGCGCGCGAAGATCGGATTCCTGCCGGAGCTGCCCTACGTGCCCCTCCAGATGGGGGCGGCGGAGCTGCTGCGGTGCTACGGCCGGATGAGCGGCCTGGCGGGCAAGCGGCTCGAGTCGCGGGTGGCGGCCGCCCTCGAGACGGCGGGTCTGGATCGCGGCCGCACGGAGCCCCTGCGCACCTTCTCGAAGGGCATGCTCCAGCGCGTGGCGCTGGCCCAGGTGCTCCTCCACGAGCCCGAGGTGATCTTTGCCGACGAGCCGATGTCCGGGCTGGACCCCGCGGGAGTGCGGGAGATGCGCGAGCTGCTCATGCGGCTCCGGGACGCGGGGTTGACCGTCTGCATCAACTCCCACCAGATCGCGGAAGTCGAGCGCCTCTGCGACCGCGTGGGCGTGATGGCCGGCGGACGGCTCGTGCGGGAGGGGACGGTCGGCGAGCTGCTCGCGCTCGCGGGGACCCGCCGGTACCGGCTAGTGGTGCTGGCGAAGGGGGCACAGGACTGGGAAATCGGGGATCTCGAGGTCGGCGAGGACGAGCTGGCGGACACGCTTCAGGCTCAGCGGTCGCGCGGCGCCCGCGTGCTCCAGATTCTCGCGCAACAGGGCTCGCTCGAGGAAGTCCTGCTGACTACCATCCGTCAGGCGGGAGGACCCCATGCGTCCTGATGTCGCCGTCGCGCGGTACGTGCTGCGTCTCCTCTTCCGCGGCCGCCTCGCCCTGCTCCTTGGCGGCGCCGGGGTCGCGCTGATCGCGGGGAGTTTCGTCCTGACCTGGCTCACGCCGGGCACCGAGCGGCGAACCTTCTTCGACGCCGCGTTCCTCGGGATGGAATGGCTCGCGATTCTCTCTCCCGTGCTCGGGTCCACCATCCTCCAGGTCCAGGAGTTCGAACAGCGGACCCTATGGCTCGTCCTGGTGCGCCCTATGAGCCGCGCCTCGTTCGTGCGCGGCCGGTTCCTGGGCCTGGCGGGGTTGGGCTGCGGGATCCTGCTGGCGTGCGGCCTCGTGGTGGCCGGTCTGGTCGCGGTGTCGGGCGGCCGGCCGGAGCCGTACCTCGTGCCCGTGGCTGTAGCCGCGCTCGGCGAGATCGTGATCCTCGCGGCGATCGGCGGTCTCGTCACGTTCGCCACCACGTCGTACCTTACGGGTTTGCTCGTCCAGCTCGGGATCGTCGTGCTCGGGTACCTCTCGCCGGTCCTGCCCTACCTGGCCGGGAAGGCGGTCGTGCCGGGGCTCAAGCCGGTCGTATGGGCGGTCTACTGGCTCGTGCCCCACCTGTCGGACTTCGCGGTCCGCGAATTCACGGAGCCCCCGGAGACCTGGTATCTCGCGGCCCTCGCCGGCTACGCCGTCCTTTACGCGGGCGCGGCCGTGGGCGTTTCGGCGTTCGTCTTCCGTCGCCGCGATGTCTGAGTACGCGGGCGTCCGGCCGGTCACCGGGTCCTTCCCCGGGGTCGGAGCCTTCGTCGCCGCGCTTGCCACCGCGATTGCGCTCGCGTCCGCGATCCTGCTCGGGTCCGGGATCGCGATCGAGGCGGACCGCCTGCGCCTGCCGGCTCCGCCGAAGTCGGCGGGCCTCGGGGCCCGCGTGGCGGGGGCGTTTGCCCTCCGGCGGTTCTCCGCGGACCGGGGATGGATCGAGACGCTCCAGTACTGCGGCGATACGGCGTTCGTCGTCGAGCGGGGGCGCCGGCTGCCGGCGATGTCCGACGCGACGACGAATCTCGATCCACGGTTCGAGGAAGCGTACGCCTTCGGGGCCGCGATGCTCATGTGGCAGTGTCGCCGCCCGGAAGAGGCCGCCGCCCTGCTCCGCCGGGGCATCGCGCACAACCCGGGCGCGATCCGGCTCAAGTACTACCTCGCGGCGTTCACGTACGGGCGGCTCAAGGATCTCGGGCGGGAGGTCGCGGTCCTCGAAGTGCTGGCGCGGGACCCGGGGGCGCCGTTCATCTTGAGGCGAATCCTGGCGAATGCGTATGAGCGACAGGGGCGACTCGATCGTGCTGTCCTCGTCTGGCGGCTGATCTGGCTCACGTCGGCGAATCCCGACGAACGGCGCTGGGTGGCGATCAAGTGTGCGAAATACCGGGTCGACCCGGCGAAATTCTGAGACAGGCGTGCACGAGTTGTTGCCAAATGATGAATCTATAAGCGTTTATTGATTTCCGCCGGGGGGGGCCGGCCGAAAAAGCGAGTAATAGCAAGGTAAACTTGACATTGGACCCCTGTTTGCTATAGTGGGGTTGAAGGAAACGCTGACGTGATGAGAGCTTTCCGCACCCTGTGCCTCACCCTCGTCAGTATTGCCTTGTTTTCAGGGCCTTCTGCCTACGCGCTGGGGCCCGGTTCCACCTCCGCCGCCTACCTCAAACTCCCCTCCGGCGCGCGCGCCATCGGCATGGGCGAGTGTTACGTGGCCGCAGGCGACGACGTGCAGGCCATCGGCTGGAACCCCGCCGGCATCGCCAGGGTCTCGGGACGCGAGTTCACGTTCATGCACGCGGAGTGGTTCCAGGGCATTCGCTACGAGTCCCTGGCCTATGCCCAACCACTCATGGGTTTCATCACCGTCGGCGGCGGCGTGGACTTCCTGAACAGCGGGACGATCGACAAGACCACGTTCCGGGATCTCAATACGGCGGCTGGAGGCCCGGAGCACTCGGCGTTCGACATGGCGGGTACGTTCACCGTGAGCAACGTGGTCGTGACCGGGGCGGGAGCCGTCGATGCGAGCGGGCTGCGCTGGCTGCCGATTCCGGGCATTCAGGCGGGGATGAACATTCGCGCTCTGCTCAGCAAGATCGACAAGACCTCGTCGGCCAGCGCCATCATCGACCTGGGGGCGCTGTGGACGCCCGAGCGCCTTCCGAACTGGACCTTCGGGATCGTGGGCCAGAACATGGGGCCCGCCATCGCGAGCGCGAGCCAGAAGGCCGCCAACTCCACTGACAAGGTGGTGCAGAAGAAGCTTCCGCCGATCACGTTCCGCACGGGGGCGGCCTGGAAGAGCACGGCGAAGAACATCGTCGTGGACCTGGACATCCTTGTGCCCGTCGACAACTATCCGAAGCTCTCGATCGGCGGCGAGTACTGGTACAAGAAGCTCATCTGCTTCCGGGGCGGCTATAAGTTCCAGGGCAAGCTCGACCTCAACGAGTACAACACCGGGGGGCTCGAGGGCCTGTCCGTGGGGGCCGGCTTCCGGTACAACATCGTGCGGCTCGACTACGCCTTCGCGACCCTCGGCTTCCTGGGAGCGACGCATCGCCTGTCGCTCACCGTTAATTTCTGACCCGGCATGGAGTATCACTCAACCTGAATTGGACCCTTGAAGGAGGATCTGAACCTTGAAGAAAAGCGAACTGCTGAACCGGATTGCAACGAAGCTCGACATGAAGCGCAAGGACGTGGAGCGGGTGGTGGACGAGTTCATCAACACGCTCGCGGAAGGGCTTCGGAAGGAAAACAAAGTGAACGTGGCGGGGCTCGGGATCTTCTCGGTGCGTGACCGGAAGGCCCGGATGGCCCGCAACCCCAAGACCGGCGAGACCGTGCATGTCCCGGCCAAGAAGGTCGTCAAGTTCAGGGTCAGCAAGGACATGAAGACTGCGGTGCTCGGCTAGACTCCGACACTTCCAGTCAGTGCGTGGCGGGCGGGGCGTCCAATCGGTGACGCCCCGTCCGCAATTTTTTGGGGGGCGGCGTTGAGGATTCGGCATCTCCAATTGGCCCGGCAGTGGCGGATCGTGCGCGCGCTCGAGGCGAGCCCCGAGGGGCTCGGTTACCGCGAGCTCGGCCGGATCCTCGGCGCGGCCCAGCGCACCGTGTACCGGGACCTGGGCACGTTGCGCTCCGCGGGCTTCCCGGTCGCCAGGGCAAGCGCCCACGGCAAGCCCGTGTGGAAGCTCGCGCCCGGGTCGTCTTCGACCCAAGGCTCGTCTTCGAGCCCGGGGACCGGAGCGGTCCCCAGCCTCACGTTCACCCGCGCGGAGCTTACCGCGCTCTCGCTCGCGCGCCAGATGCTGATGGCGATGCCGGGGGGGCCGTTCGACGCGGCGGCCCGGGGCGCGTTCCACAAGATCCAGGCCGCGTGCGACCGGGAAGGGCTTCGCGTGCTCGAACTCGCGGACAAGCGGTTGTACGCCGACCTGCGGCGGGCCCGGCCCTACACCGACCGCGACGTCTGGTTCCGGGAGCTCCTGGAGGCGATCCACCGTTCGGAGACCGTCCGGTTGAAGTACTGGACGATGGAGCGGGAGACCGAGACCCTGCGCGAGGCGGACCCCTACGGGATGGTCTACCATGAGGGCGCGTTCTACCTCGTGGCCTGGTGCCACTGGCGGCGCGACGTGCGGACGTTCCTCGTGGACCGGATTCGCGCCGTCACTGGCACGGGCCGGTTCTTCACCGCGCCGGAGGGGTTCTCCGTGCGCGAGCATTTCCGTGACGCCTGGGGCCTGATCAAGACGCGCGCCCTCGAGCGGGTCCGGATCCGGTTCGCGCGTTCCGCGGCCCGGATCGTCGCCGAGGGGCGCTGGCACGCGTCCCAGCGTCTCGAGCGGGAGGCGGACGGATCCGCGGTGCTCGAGGTGCGCGTGGCGGGCTGGACCGAGCTCCGGCGGTGGGTATTGTCCTTCGGCGGCGATGCCGAGGTGCTGGAGCCCGCGGACCTGCGCGCCAGCGTGGCCGCGGAAGCCGCGCGCCTGGGGCGCCGGTACGCGAAGGTCCGGGCCTCGTGAGCCTTCACTGCGGGATCGACGAGGCGGGGCGGGGGCCGGTTCTGGGGCCCCTCGTCGTCTGCGGGGTCGCGATCGAGCGCGCCCGGCACGGACGCCTGGCGCGGCTCGGGCTCCGGGACTCGAAGGCGCTATCCCCGGCGCAGCGGGAACGACTGGCGGCGGAGATCCGCGCCACCGGCGCCCGCGTGCATCTCGAGATCCACCAGGCGCCCGCCGTGGACGCCGCGACGGCTCTACACGAGCTGAACGGGCTCGAGACGGCCGCGATGACGCGGATCGTCCGCGCGCTGGCCCCCGCCAGGGTCTGGGTGGACGGCCTGACGAACCGCCCCGGGGCCTTCGGGCGCCGTCTCGAGGAACTGGCCCGCCCTTTGCGCGTGCGCGTGGTGTCCGAGTCCAGGGCCGACGAGCGATACCCGCTCGTGCAGGCGGCGTCGATCCTGGCGAAGGTCGCGCGGGACGCCGCCATCGCGGCGTTGGCGCGCGTCCACGGCGAGATCGGCTCGGGGTATCCCGGCGACCCGAAGACCCGCGCGTTCCTGCGGCGGTGCGCGGAGGCGGGGACCTTCCCGCCGTTCGTCCGGCAATCGTGGGGCACGGTCGCGCGCCTGACGGTCCGCCCGGCCGCGGATGCGGCGTAATATGGCATACATGGTGCGTAACGGAGTTGCTGCGCTTCTCGTTGCCGGGATCGTTGCGGCAAACCCGGCGATGGGCGTGGATGTCACCGTCGATTCGGGCCTCCAGTTGGGGCCTCGGAAGTGGTGGTCCGACGTCACCTCGCTCACGATCGCGCCGGCCCCGCAGTTCGCCCTGGCCCTTACGGCGGGCCGCGCCATGACGGCTACGCCGGTGGCCGACCGCGCGGAGTCCACCGGGGCGGCGGTATCGGCGGAAGTCGTCTCGCGGCTGACGGCCACGATCGGCTGGCTGGGGCACTCGGGCCCCCGGGCGCGGGTCGTGGACGGCGCCTCTCTTGGCTGGGCGGGGCCCGCGGGGTCGCGGGAGCGCCACGGGTTCTACTCCTTCGATCTGGCGGCGCGGGTTCTGGACGCCGCCTCGGGGGAGACGCCCGACGAGAACGCGTTCATCCAGTCCATGACGGTGGCACTGGGTGCCACTACGGGAACCCACCGGATGCCGCTCGAGGTAAGGAACCCGCCCGCGGGCGCTCCTGCGCTTCCGGGCGAGGCCCGGGTCAAGGATCTGGCCGTGATCGGGGGGGTGACGCTCGAGATGGAGGCCAACACGATCTCGATCAACGGCGCGACCCACCGGTACGGGTGGCCGGCCGGGATCTCCCGGGAGCTCCTGGACGGCCTCTTCGGGGCGGCTCCCGACGGGGTCGGGCCCGTCTATCCGGGGCTGCCGGACTGGGATGTCGCCGCCAGCTACCGCGAGGCCCTGCCCTGGCAGGGATCCTCGGCCACGGTGGCCTACGCCTACACGCGGCTGGCCGCGCCCTTGGGGCTAGTCCGCACGATCTCGGCGGAGCTGGGCTGGTCCTTCGCCAAGTGGCTGGCCGTTCGCGGCGGCGCGCTCTGGCTTCGCCGGTCCGGCGAGACGACCAGGTTCGCGCAGGGAGGCGTCTCGCTGTTTTTCTGACCGGCCTGCGTTATAGTATGCGGGCCATGACTCCAATCATCATCTGTGGCGCGTGCGGCCGGATGGGCCGGGCGATTCTCGAGGCGGCGGCGGCCGATGCGACCGTCGACGTGACGGGCCTCGTCGACGTGGCCCCATATGTGGGATCACCGGTCGCGTTCCGCAACCGGGTGATCCCCGTGCAGGCGGGCCTTCCCAGGTCCCCGAAGAGCGTCGTCATCGACTTCACCGCTCCCGCGGCGACGGTCGCGCTCGTCCACGAGGCCGCCGTGCACGGCCACGCGATGGTCATCGGCACCACCGGGCTTGAGGCCGCGCATCTGGCCGAGATCGAGCACGCGGCCCGCCGGATCGCGATCGTCCGCTCCGCGAACATGAGCACGGGGATGAACGTCCTGCTGGCCCTCGTTCGGCGGGCCGCGCGGGCGTTCGGAGACGAGGCCGACGTCGAGATTCTCGAGGCGCACCACAGCGGCAAGAAGGACGCGCCGTCCGGATCCGCCTTGCAGCTCGCCGACGCGGTAAACGAGGCGCGGGGGCGCTCCTCGGGGGACGGATATGTCTTCGGCCGGCAGGGGATGCCGGGGGAGCGGCGGCGCGGCGAGGTCGGCATTCATGCCATCCGCGGCGGCGACATCGTGGGGGATCACACCGTCCTCTTCGCGCTGGGAGGTGAGCGGGTCGAGCTCGTGCACCGCGCGCATTCGCGCGAGGCGTTCGCCCTGGGGGCCGTGCGCGCGGCGAAGTTCGCCGCGACGGCGGGCCCCGGGCTCTATCCCGTAAGCCGCGTGCTCGGTCTGGAGGCCTGAGCCAGGTGCCCCGCGTCGTGCTCGAAGCTGCCGCCCGGCTGAAGTCCTTGCCGCCGTACCCGTTCCTGGAGCTGGCCCGGATGAAACGGGAAGCGCTTGCGGCCGGCCGCCCGCTCATCGACCTCGGGATCGGCGACCCGGACGTGCCCACCGCGCCGGCCGTGATCTCGGCCATGAGCCGCGCGATGCGCGATCCGGCGACGCACCGCTACCCCCTGGGGAACGGGAACGCCGCGTTCCGGGGCGCCGTGGCGCGCTGGTTCCGGGGCCGGTTCGGCGTGACGCTGGACCCGGTCCGCGAGGTTTGCGCCCTGATCGGGAGCAAGGAGGGGATCGCGCACTTCCCCTGGGCCTACGTGAATCCCGGCGAGCGCGTGCTCGTGCCCGACCCCGCGTACCCGGTGTTCGCGACGAGCACGACCCTCTGCGGGGCTCGGCCGGTCGTGATGCCCCTGGTCGCCGGGAACGCCTTTCTGCCGGACCTCGAGGCCCTGTCGCGGAAGCTCCGGGGGGGCCTCCGGGTGAAGCTCATGTTCCTGAACTACCCGAACAACCCGACGGCGGCTTGCGCCACGCTCGACTTCTTCCGCCGGGTCGTGGCGCTCGCCTCGCGGTACGGATTCGCCGTCGCCCATGACGCGGCCTACACCGAGATATGGCAGGACGCCGCGCACCGGCCGCCGAGCATCATGCAGGTGCCGGGCGCCCGCGAGGTCGCCATCGAGTTCCACTCGCTGTCCAAGACCCTGAACATGACCGGCTGGCGGCTCGGATTCGCGGTCGGCAACGCGAAGCTCGTGGGCGCGCTCGCGGACTTCAAGGGGAACGTGGATTCGGGCCAGTTCGAGGCGATCCAGCACGCGGGCGCCGCCGGTCTTCGCGTCTCCGGCGCGTGGGCCCGGCGAATGAGCCGGATCTACCGCGCGCGCCGGGACCGGCTATCCGATGCCTTGCGCATGCTCGGCCTGCCGGCCCCGCGCCCGGAAGCCGCGATATACCTCTGGGTGCCCCTGCCGCCGCGCCGGACTTCGGCCGGGTACGCTGCCTGGCTGCTCGAGAAGGCGGACCTCCTGGTGACGCCGGGCGCGGGGTTCGGGCGGTACGGCGAGGGGTATCTCCGCGTCTCGCTCACGGTGCCGGACGCCGGCGTCCGCGAGGCGTGCCATAGGCTCGAGCGGCTCGCGGTGGACTCGTGAAGGCTGCGACCGCGTGGGTGGGGCTCGGGGCCAACCTCGGCGATTCGCTGGCCACGATGGCCCGGGCCGTCCGGGCCCTGCGCGGGGGAGCGGCGATCCGGGTGACCGGCATGTCGCCCGTGTACCGCAGCTCGCCGGTGGGGTTGCAGGCCCAGCCGTCGTTCCTGAACGCCGCCGCCCGCGTCCGGACCAGGCTGGCTCCCGACGCGCTCGTCCGCCGCCTGCTCGTGATCGAGCGGAAGCTCGGACGCCGCCGCACGGTGGCCACGCGCGGCGGAGCGAGGGTCATCGACCTCGACCTCCTCCTGTGGGACGACGTGATACGCCGGTCCCGCCTCGCGACCGTCCCGCACCCGCGACTGCACCGCCGCCGGTTCGCCCTCCGCCCGATCGTGGCCGTGGACCCCGCGGCGATGCATCCCGTGCTCGGCGTGCCGCTCCGGCGGCTCCTCGCGCGCGCGCCGCGGAGCCAGCGGGTGCGCGCGCTGCCGCGGAGCGACCAGCGCCGGTTCCGCCTCCTGACGGCGGGGCGGAGTTAGCGCCGTGCCGGACCTGCCGAAGTACATCGTCGTCGAGGGCCCGATTGGCGTGGGCAAGACGACGGTGGCGGAGGCGCTGGCGCGCGAGATCAACGCCCGCGTCGTCCTCGAGGCGGTCGAGGAGAACCCGTTCCTCCCGCGGTTCTACAAGGACATGCGGTCGTTCGCGTTCCAGACCCAGCTCTTCTTCCTGCTGTCCCGTTACCGGCAACAGCAGGACCTCCAGCAGGGGGAGCTGTTCAAGAAGAACACGGTGGCCGACTACCTCTTCGCCAAGGACCGGCTCTTCGCGTACCTGACGCTCGAGGAGGAGGAGCTCAAGCTCTACGAGCGCCTCCACGGAATGCTCAACGAGCGGATTCTCAAGCCCGACCTCGTCATCTACCTGCACGCCTCCGCCGAGGTCCTGCTCGACCGGGTCCGGGGGCGCGGCCGGGCTTGGGAGCGCGCGATCAGCCGGGAGTACCTGGAAGAGGTCGTCCGGGCCTACAACTACTACTTCTTCCACTTCAGCGAGGCCCCCCTCATGGTCGTGAACACGAACGAGGTGGACCTGGCCCACAATCCGGCCCAGCTCAAGGACCTCGTCCGGAGGATGGGGGAAGTGCGCTCGGGGACGCACTATTTCAAGCCTGCGTAAGGCCCGCCGGACCGGCCCCGGTTTGGGGGCGGGCGATGGCCGTGATATATTGGGACTGATTTCATGAACATCCGATAACCCGGAGGTGCCGATGTCCGAGGACGCGCAGAAGAAGAGCTGGTGGCAGAAGTTCTGGAATCCGGAGCCCGAGGAAGAGAAGCCCCGGAAGGACATGAACTGGAGCATCACGGGGAAGGTCCTTGCGGCCTCCTTCGTGATCGTGACCATCGTGGTCATCGTGCTCCAGAAGCTCCTGTGGCCCGCCGAGGAATGGGAGTGCCGGAACAACATCATGCTCTTGAACAAGGCCGCCGTGAAGTGGAACAAGGGCCAGCTCGCGCAGGGGATCAAGACGCCCTACGACGTCATGACGCAGAAGGGCCTCCTGGTCGAGGACCTCACGGAGCCCATCGCGGCGCCGGAGACCCCGACGAAGGGCAAGAAGGCCGCGATTCCGAATCTCGGCAAGAGCTACATCCAGGCGGTGCTGGTCGAGCAGGCGAAGCTCGTGCCCCAGGACGTGGCCACCCGGATCCTGCGCAAGCACAAGAACGACCGCAACGAGGAAGAGGAGATCCACTACTACTACCTCGGCGAGGTCGCCCACTCGTGGGACCTCTACTACACCGGACTGCGGGTTACGCGTGACCTGCCGGACGGCCCGAAGGCGATGAACGTCGCCTGCAAGTGCAACGCGCACGAGATGAACCCGGAGACGATCGAACTGCTGGGCATCCTGATCCTGACCGGGATCGCCTCGATCTTCACCTGGTCGTTCATGGGATACTCGCTCCCGTTCAAGGACGAGGAAGAGGCCCCGGTCGAGGCACCCAAGGCGTAACGGACCGGACGCCCTTTTCCGGCGCCGGAATCCTGCAGCCGATCGAGGAGTCATCCATGGCGTTGGTGCGTCCCGTACCCCAGCCTGAGGCATCCGCGATGGGACCACGCCGCCTCCCGGCCTGGCTGAAGCAGTCGCGCGCCGGGGGCGCGAACTTCGATCGCGTCGCCTCGCTCGTCCGCGACCTCGGGCTGCACACCGTCTGCGACGAGGCCCGGTGTCCCAATCGTCACGAGTGTTGGGGGCAGGGCGTCGCGACCTTCATGATCCTCGGGAGCACCTGCACTCGCGCGTGCGGGTTCTGCGCGACGTCGACCGGACGCCCGGAAGCGCCCGATCCCGGCGAACCCGGCCGCCTGGCCGGGGCCGTCGCTGCGCTTCGCCTCTCGCACGTGGCGGTCACGTCCGTGACCCGCGATGACCTGCCCGACGGCGGTGCCGCGCACTTCGCGGCATGCATCAGGGCAATCTCCGGCCGCACGCCAGGCGTGGCGGTCGAGGTGCTGACTTCTGATTTCGGAGGCGACGGCTGCGCGCTCGCGGCTGTCCTGGAGGCGGCTCCCGCGGTCTTCTCCCACAACCTCGAGTGCGTGCGGCGTCTCTCCGCCACCGTCCGCCCCCAGGCGGACTACGACCGCTCCCTCGGCGTGCTCTGGCGGGCCGGCGAGCTGGCGCCGGCCATCCTGACGAAATCCGGGTTGATGCTCGGGCTGGGCGAGCGCGACGACGAAGTGGAGGAGGCGCTGCACGACCTCCGCGCGGCGGGGGTGAGCCTCCTGACGCTCGGACAGTACCTCCAACCCCGGCCCGAGTGCCTCTCCGTGGACCGGTTCGTGACGCCGGAGGAGTTCGACCGGTGGCGCGAGGTCGGCTTGAGGCTTGGATTCGCGCACGTGGCATCATCCCCGTTTACCCGCAGTTCCCACAAGGCAGCGGAATCGTATCAACAGGCGAAAGGGAGGTCGGCATGAACCGGCTCGTTATCATCGGCTCCGTGGCGCTCGACGACATCGACGGCCCGGCGGGGAAGCGGGACAGCATCCTCGGGGGCTCCGCGACCTACGCCTGCTACGCGGCCAGCTTCTTCGCCAAGCCCGAACTCGTGGCCTGCGTCGGCAAGGACTTCCCGGCGAAGGCGCGCAAGGTGCTCGAGGAGCGCCCGATCGACCTGGCCGGGCTGGCGACGCTCGACGGCCCGACCTTCCGGTGGTCGGGGAGGTACGCGCCCGCGTTCGCGTCCCGCGAGACCCTGTCCCTCTCCCTCGGGGTCTTCCAGGACTTCCGCCCCGTGCTCGGGGCGCCCCTGCCGCCGGGGTCGATCCTGTTCCTCGGGAACATCGACCCCGACCTCCAGCTCAACGTCCTGGAGCAGGCCGGCCCCGACGCCTACGTGGCAGCGGACACGATCGACCATTGGATCAAGGCCAAGCGCGACGTCCTCATCAAGGGCCTCAAGCGCACGAACCTCATCTTCCTCAACGACGAGGAGGCCCGGCTGCTCACCGGCGAGGACAACCTCATCAAGGCCGGGGCCGCGCTGCGGGCGATGGGGCCGAGCGAGGCCGTGATCAAGAAGGGCGAGCACGGGGCGCTCCTGTTCACGTCCGCCGGAATCTGCGCGATGCCGGCCCTGCCGCTGGAATCCGTGAACGACCCGACCGGGGCCGGGGACTCGTTCGCCGGGGCCATGCTCGGCATGCTCGCCGCGAACCCGATCCGGGACGACGGAGCGTTGCGCTCCGCGCTGGCGCGGGCGACGGTCATGGCCTCGTTCACGGTCGCGGACTTTGGAGTCGGCCGGCTGCGGACGTTGGACAACGCCCAGATCGACGAGCGGCTCGACCAGCTCCGCAAACTCGTCAGCTTCTAGGAGAACCCATGCACGTCGAGGTGCCCTGCCCCCTCTGCGGGAGCGAGCGGCGCCGGTCCGTCTACCGTGCCACCCGTCCACAGCGCGATCTGACCCCTGACGAGTTGGGGTGCGCGACCTCCCCGATGGCGACCTCGGATGCCGTCGTCCGGTGCGTCGAGTGCGGGCTCTACTACACCTCGCCCCGGCCCGACGACGCCGGGATCCGGGAGGCGTATGCCCAGCTTGCGGACCGCGAGTTCCTGGACGAGCGGCGGGCGCGGGAGCTGACGTATGGCCGCCAGCTTGAGGCCCTGGACCGCGTGGCCGGACGGGTGGGGGCACCAGGTGCCCCGCGCGGCCGCCTCCTCGACGCCGGGTGCGCGATGGGGTTCTTCATGAAGGAGGCGCGCGCCTGGGGCTGGTCGGTCGAGGGCTACGATCCTTCGCGCTGGGCGGTCCAGCACGCGAGCGGCGAATACGACCTCAAGGTCACGGTGGGGACCACGGACTCGGTCACGCTCGAGCCGGCGGCCTATGACGTCATCACGGCCTGGGACGTCGTCGAGCACCTGCTCAAGCCCGTGGAGGACTTCAAGAAACTTGCCGGTGCCCTCAAGCCCGGCGGCGTGCTCGCGATCAGCACCCACTCCCTGCATTCGTTCGCCGCGCGAATCCTGAGATCGAAATACCCGTTCCTGATGCCTATGCACACCATGCACTTCACGCCGCAGACGACGGCCCTGCTCTTCGAGAAGGCAGGGCTGAAGCAGGTCAAGGTTCAGCCGCACCACCGGTACATCCGGGTCGGCTACGGGCTCTCCAAGCTCTCCCAGCGCCTCCCGCGCACGGGCGCCGTGTGCCGTGGCATCGCCCGCCTCCTCCATATCGAGGACTGGCACGTCTTCGTGACCGGCCTGGGCATCTTCGACGCGTTTGCCGTCAAGGGCTGACGCGGCCGACCGAGGCGGTCGAGCAGGCGAGGTAGCCTCCGGCGGGTCGCCCGCCGAGCCGCTGGAAGGCGTGTACGGGAAACGCCGGGGGCGACCGTTCAGGGATGACGTGGTGTCGCCCCGTCGACCAGTCCATGCGGGCTTGACATGAGGCCGGTGGATCGCTGAGAATCCCGGCATGGGTGTTGCTCCGTCCGATGCTGGATTCAAGGTCGAAGTGCAACACTATGGGCATGATCCGCGCATCCTAGCGCGGAGGCCCTCATGCCCATAGTGTTGCACTTCGTTCTTGAACTCGCGGATAGACCGCAGGGACATCCTTCGCCTTTTGCTCATACCCCCTCGCCGCCGAGCTCACTTAGGGAATCAGGTTTCGGGGTCATCCTTCGGATCATCGGCCAATACCCACCACATCAAGCAGTGGCTGGTCGGCGATCCGCAGGTTGGTGCCTGCTCGCCTTGTTGCTTGGGCTGTCTCCCGCAAGGGTGACCGCTGGGACGGGAATCATCACGACGGTCGCTGGAACGGGGAGTGGCACGTACAACGGCGATGGGATTGCTGCCACGACGGCGGGCGTGGAGCCGGCTGCGGTATTCGTGGACGCCGCAGGCCGCCTCTACATCTCCGAGTTCTACGGCCAACGAATTCGGAGAGTTGATCCCACAACGGGACTGATCAGCACGGTGGCCGGTACGGGGACGAAAGGCTACAACGGAGACGGAATAGCCGCAACTTCTGCGGACCTCGATAACCCCACCGCAATCTTCGTGGACGGCTCCGGGAACATCTACTTCGCTGAGGCCTCGAGCAACCGAGTCCGGCGAGTTGATGCCGGGACGGGCTTCATCAGCACGGTGGCCGGCACGGGGACCGCTGGCTACAACGGAGACGCCATTTCAGCTACGGTGGCCAACCTGAGCTACCCGTCAGGGCTCTTTCTTGATCAATCAGGAAACATGTTCATCGCAGACAATGGCGCAGGTCGAATTCGCAGAGTCGACGCAAATGCGGGACTGATCAGCACTGTGGCTGGGACTGGGGTGGGGGGGTACAACGGGGACGGGATTGCCGCGACGACTGCACAGTTGAGTAATGTGGACCAGATCTGTTTGGACGCCTCAGGCAATCTCTACATCGCGGACTCGAGTAACTATAGGGTCAGGAAGGTGGATGCCGCCTCGGGCTTGATCACTACGGTGGCGGGAAGTGGGACGCGCGGCTACAACGGAGACGGAATTCCTGCGACCAGCGCGGACCTGGAATGGACCACCGGAGCATGGGTCGACCGCTGTGGGAACCTGTACATAGCGGACAACAACAACAGCTGGCGCGTCCGTAAGGTCGATGCGACAACGGGGCTTATCAGTACGGTGGCGGGCACCGGCGTCAACGGATTCAATGGGGACGGCATTTCCGCGACCGCGGCGAACCTCAGTGAGCTCGGGAATGTTGTCACCGATTCGGCCGGCGTCCTCTACATCGCCGACCATTTCGACTACCGCGTCCGGCGGGTGGATCTCACCTGCGCTCCCTTGACACCGGCGCTTGCCTGGGAGCGGACGTACAACAGCGCCGGCTCCAATGACGACGTCGCGAATGCCGTGGCGGTCGACTCGAGCGGCAACGCGGTCGTGGTTGGCTGGGAGGACCGGACCGACCTGGGCCAGGGCAGGAACTGGGCCATTCGCAGGTACAACACACAAGGGGACCTCCTGTGGTTCAGGGACTACGACGACCCGCTGCACGGCGATGAATTCGCCCGCGGTGTGGCGGTGGACTCCTCGGGCCATGTCCTCGCCGCCGGGATCCAGGACCCGTATCTCCAGACGAACACGCTCTCGGATTGGCTGGTTCGCCGGTACGATCCGGATGGAGTCCTGCTCTGGTCCCGGACCGAGAACGGCCCCGTGAACGGCCCGCCGTGGGGCAACGACAACGGCTTCGCCGTGGCGTCCGATCTCAGCGGGAGCGTGTACGTGGTCGGTGACTTTGCCTCGCCGACAGGATCGGGTGCGGACCTCTGCATCAGGAAGTACGCGGAGGACGGGACTCCCATCTGGACACGAACGGGCACTAGGACGGGCGCAAGGGACAATGGGATTGCGCTCGGTGCCGCGGTCGCCCCTACGGGCGAGATCGTCGTCGTGGGGGAACAGACATGTTGCTGGCCCTCCATGCAGGGGGATTGGGTGGCCGAGAAGCTCAGTTCAGGGGGGGCCGTGCTCTGGTCCACGGTGTATACGGGGTCGCCAAGCGGCTGGGATTCCGGCACGGGCGTGGTCGTGGATGGAGATGGCAACCTGATCGTGTGCGGCCGCGAGGTGGCGCCAGGTGAGGGGATGAACGGTGTCGTCCTCAAGTACAGTCCTGCGGGGGACCTCCTCTGGAGGCGATCCCGCAATTCGCCCGGCAACTACGATGACCAGTACCGCGGCGTGGCTGTCGATGGGGAGGGCGACGTGATCGCGGTCGGGTTCGAGGGGGCGGCCGGCGGGCAAACCCACTGGATGATATCGGTCTTCAATCCAAGAGGGAACGCGCTGTGGACCTGGACCGGCAGTGGTGAGGGCCCCACGGACCTTACGAATCCCAACGCCGGCCGGTATATCGATGTGGCTGTAGATGGAAGCGGGTTTGTGGTTGCCGGGACCGAGGCGGTGGCCGGGCAGGGCCTGAACTGGTCCATCCGGAAGTTCACATTTGGCGCATCGTCCGGGCCGGGCGCGGGACCGGGGTCGGGACCGGGCGGACCGGCACCGACGGTGGCAGTGAGGCATCTCGTGATCGCGCCGAACCGGATCGACCTGGGCGGCGGACAGACCCAGGTCAAGTTCCACCTCAAGGGCGATCCGGGCGGGGTGGCCGAGGTGCGGATTTACGACGCATCCGGGGCGTTCATAGGGAAGATGACGGTCACGCTCAATGCGGGCGGAGTCGGAGAGGCCACGTGCACGGCGAACGGGATCGATGGGAGGAAGCTGGCGCCGGGAGCGTACTGGGTGCTGGCAACCGGCGGAGGCGTGAACGACAAGAAGCTGTTCTTCGTGGTGAAGAAGAAGTGAGGCGACGGCTGATCGGCGCAGTGTCCGTCGGATTCCTTGTCGCGGCCTCGGCGCTGGCGGAGGATCGGGTGGGCGTGACCGTGCTCCGCATGCCGTTGAGCGTCCGGCAAATGGGCATGGGGAACGTGAGCTTGGGCGGGAGCGATGCGCTTCGGGCGTGGGCGAATCCGGCGGCGCTGGCGGACCTCGGGTCAACGGGCGAGGTCGCGCTGAACGGATCGTCCATGTTCTCAGGCCAGCAGACGGCGGGTGGCGCGGCGGCCGGCTGGCGGGTCACGCCCCGGTGGTCCGTGGGGGCGCTGGCAGCGTATCACACGTTGAGCGCCCCGAACTTGGATGCGTCGGGGGCCGAATCCGGCGCGAAGCTCTCCCAGGATACGATGGCGGCTGGTGTTGGGACGGCGGTCCGGGTGGGCTGGCTGAGGGTCGGGGTCACGGCCAAGATGGTCTCCGAGAGTCTATCGGGAGACAGCGCCTCCGCGGTCGCGGCGGACGCGGGGGCAGTGGCGGGTCTCGGCGGGCTTGCGATCGGGCTGGCGGTGCGCAATGTCGGAACCCGGATCAGGAAGGTGGACGCGGTGTCGCCTGTGGCGGAGGCGCTGCCAACCGAGATTGGGGGCGGACTTGCGTATGCGCTGCCCATGGTTCCGGTCTCGGTGGCGGCGGAATACGCAATGCCGCAAGGACGCGATGCCTCCGCGGGAGTCGGGGCGGAGTGGCGCGCCTCCCGCGTCTTCGCGGTGCGTGCCGGAGCGGCCGGGCTTGGCGGTCCCGACGAGATCCAGATTACAGCGGGGCTATCGGTTCACTACGCCAGCATGTCCGTCGACTATGCCTTCGCGACGCACCCGCTGGGAGCGGCGAACCGGGTGAGCGTGTCCTACGGCTTTGGCAAGAGCGCAGCCGAGATCGAGGCCGACTGGGCGGCCCGACCCAAGCCCGAACCCAAGCCGGAACTGAAACCCGCGGCGCAATCGCCACCTCCGGCGGCGGCTGAGGCGCCCGCACCCTCGAAGCCTGCTGGGTTGCTGAACCTGGCCGTGTCTGAGTTTACGGCGCAGGGCGTTTCCGCAACCGATACTGCGGTCATCGCGGATATTCTCCGGTCCGAGCTGGTGAAGACGAACGCCTTCAACGTGGTTGAGAAGGCGAACATGGACAAGATCCTGGCGGAGCAGACGTTCCAGCAGACCGGATGCACGTCGGAGGAATGCGCGGTGAAGCTGGGGAAGCTCCTGAACGTCCAGCGGATGGTGGTCGGGAGCTTCGGCAAGCTTCTGGACAAGTACTTCGTCAACCTCAGGGTGGTGAACGTCGAGACAGGGCGGGTCGTCTACGGAGACACCGTGAACGGGCGCACTGTTGAGGAGATCCAGAAGGGCCTGAACGAGGTCGTCGCTCGGATCGCCAAGTCGGTCCGCTAACCCGCTTCAGCGGAGCGTGGGGAATTGCGGGACAACCTTCGGATTGCCGGATTCTCGGTGACGGAGCGTCGGGGGCTTCCGAGGTGAGCCAAGAAGGGGGAGCGGTAATCCGTTGATCTGAGGGAAGACCCGAAGTGATACGGAAAGGAGGCCGCGATGGGAGGCGAACGGCCCGCGCCTGAGACGAAAGGCGTTACGGTGAAACTACTGTCAGCGCTCGACCTTGGCCCTGAAATCGAGGGCTTGGCGGGGCGCCAACTTCGAATGCGTATCGTGACCTTTGAACCCGGAGCCGTCTTCGGCCCGATGCACGACCACAAAGACAGGCCGGGCATGCAGAGGAGGGGGACACCCTACGGATTGCCGGATTCTCGGAGCGGGATGTCAGGGCGGAAGCCCGGGTAGGCGGGAAGATCGCGCCCGCGGTCGCCGGTCCTCAAGCGGGGGAGGAGCTACTCGATGCGGCGCTCAAGACGGGACCGCTCCAGGAGGCCGATGTAGATTCCCCGGAGCTCGGGCCGGATCGACGCGGCGAAGGATTCGTCGAGCCCATTGGCCTGAATAAGCTTCTGGACGTCCGCCAGATCCAGGTCGCGATGACCCCACGTGCCGCTGGCGATCTTGAACTCGATCAGCGCGGGGAGCGTGGGGACCCGCACCGCACCGTGCCGGACCCACGATTCCGACGAGGGGTCGGGATAGGTGACCGGACTGCCCTCGGCTCCGGCCGGATCACCCGCCACGATCACGTCAACGTTCACGAGCAGATTCGGATCCCGGAAACTGCGCTTCAGCCCGGCGGCCCGAAGAACGAGGTCACGACCGAGCAGTGTCCGGTGCATGGTCTCGAGCCCTTGCGCGGTCGTCACGATGTTGATGTCTTCCGTGTACCGGGCGTACCCGTATTCGCGCACCGCCAGGGCTCCCACGACCCCGAAGGGAACGCCCTCCTCGTCGAGCCGGCGGGCGAGTACTTCGAGCGCGCTGGCGATGTCTTTCGCGTGCATGAAATCCCTCCTCAGGTCGGAGAGCAGTGATGCGGTCTGCGGGGCGGCCATGGCTTCTTCAGGATCCTCGTGCTGATTGTAGCAATCCTACGTTGAGGTCGGGGAGGGCCTTGGGACCGTTGAATCAGCCTGCGCGCTGGTAGGATTTGATGGTCGCGAGTTCGCGGGGGAGGTGGACCTCGGCGGGTTCCCAGCCGATCCACTCGCCGCTCAGGTAGCCCGCGTACTTGATGCCTTCCAGGAGTTCCACCGCCCGCTTGTGGTCGACTTCGCCCTGCCCGATCGGCTGAAGCTCGATCTTGCCGTCGCGGCAGATCCCGTCGTGGAAGTGGACGTGCCGGATCCAGGGCTTGACCAGCGAGAACGACTCGTCCACGGTGGCGCCGGGGGCGCGGCCCGGGTGCATGAAGTCCCAGTTCACGGCGAGCGCGGGGTGGTGCACCCGGCGCATGACCTCGGCCACGTAGGCGGGGTCCGACCAGTCGTCGTGCGTCTCGACGGCTACGACCACGTGCCGGTGCATGGCGTGATCCGCCACGGAGAGCAGGGCCTTGGCGACGTGCCGGATGGCGGCGTACCTCTGGAGGTCCTTGGCCAGCGAGCCGCCGAAGACTCGGATCGCGGGGGCGCCGACATCAGCCGCGAGATCGATGGCCCGCCGCATGATCTCGACCTGGGCTTCTGTTTCCGGGGGATTCGAGAACTGGCAGGAGGTGGCGATGCAGGCGAACGCGATGCCCGACTCCGCGGCCAGCCGCTTGAACTCCTGCCGCTGTTCCGCGGTGGATTCGAGCTCGACGCCGTGGGCATGGCCCTCGGCGATCCTCGGCTCGATCCCGTCGTACCCGAGCCGCTTGGCCAGCGCGAGCATCCGGGGCAGGTCGAGCGTGGGGGTCGAGAAGCTCATGAACGAGTACTTCACGGGGTCAGGCTCCGGTCGCCGCGGCGTCGCTTCGGAAGGCTGGGCTTCGTGATCAGAGCAGGGGGGCGATGGTGGCTTCGAGGTACGTGTCGAGGTCGGGCCGGTAGCCCACGTGCTTCATGCGGAGATTCCCTTCCTTGTCGATCACGTACAGGGTCGGGATGCCGTAGACGCGGTACGCGGACTGCACGGCGCCGTCGGAGTCCATGAGGACCCGGAACGTGTAGCCGGTCTGGGAGAGAAAGCTCTTGATCTTCTCGGCGGATTCCTGCTCGTTGATCGAGAGGACCACGACCTGCTCCGTCTGGTGCTTCTTCCAGTACTTCTCAAGGAGGGGCATTGTGCCGCGGCACGGGCCGCACCATGTGGCCCAGAAATCGATGACCACGACCTTCTTGCCGCGGAAGTCGAGAAGCGAGACGGTCTTGCCGTCGGTGTCCTTGAGCGTGAACTCGGGCGCCGGGGCGGTCGAGGCGGTGCCGCCCGGCTTCTGCTTGCTCGCCTGGGCCTTGAGCGGCCCGGCGGTAGCGCCCGTCGTCCGCGGAACCCCGCCGGTGATCGACGAGCCGGGCGCCGGCAGTAGGACCGGCTCGTGGCTCTTCCAGAGGGCGAAGGCCGACACGGCGACGAGGGTCAGGACGGCGGCGACGGGGAGGGTGCGTTTCATCGTGGCTCCATCTTACCGGACCCGCCCGGATTCCCCAAGAACCCGGGGGACTGGGCGCTCAGGAGCAGGCGGGCGACCAGGTCGACGGCGACGGTGAGCTGTTCGACCACCGGCCGGTGAAAGGCCGGATCGACCGCCCCGACATATCCTTCCCAGTTGCGGCGCGGATCGGCGGCCGCGCAGGCCTTCCGGTCGGCCTCGAGGACCACCGGGATGCGGGCGTAGGTGGCCCGGGCGGCCTCGAGGCAAAGGGGGAAGATCTCGCCGGGGGCCAGGAGGACCGGCTTGTGCCGGGCCTTCTTCACCTCGGCCGAGATCTCGGCCAGCCGTTCCTTGAGGTACCCGGACTCGAGCCGGGCGTGTACGTCGCCGCGTTCCCGGTCCGAGAAGATGAGATTACCCGAGAACTGGCCCCGGTAGTTCGAGGTGATGTGGAGCGGCATGGTCAGGTCGGCGGTGTAGTGCGCGAGCCACGCCGCATGCCGCAGGGCCCGTTTGCGGTCGCCGGCTGCGACCGCACGGGCGAAAGCGCGCGCGTAGAGGAAGGGCTGGTACACGATCGAACCCGTGAAGAGCTCCATCCGGCCGTGGGCTTGCCGGAACGCCTCGATCGTCGGCGGCAGGGCGGTCCATAGCGGCGCCAGCCGGGCCGGGTCCCACGGCGGCGGATCGGCCGTGAACCTGGCGGTCGTGACCGCGGTGTCCTCGACCCGGGCGTCCTCGTCGGCCCATCCATCGGTCCCGAACGAGGACGCGAGCCGGTCCTCCAAGGCCGCGAGGATCGCGGGGTCGAGCTTCTCGATGTCGAGCCAGTGCTTGCACGCCTCGGCAGGAACCGGGTTCAGTCCGTCGGCGGCGACGACCTCGCGGTTGATGTCGCGCGTCGACCCCGCGAAGATCCGGCGGGCGTCGTCGGGCAGTATCTGGATCGCGGCGGCGAGGACGAGGCGGTGGCCGTCGGAACCCCAGGCGAGTGCCGGGCGGGGACACGCGAGGGCGAGCAGGGCGGCGCCGGCGAGCGTCGTGGCGGTGCGCGCAAGCCGCCGGTTCAGCGCAGGGCCTCGTTCAGGATGCGCTGGGCGATCGGGGCCGCGACGCCGTGGCCGGTGCCCCCGTTCTCGCACAGGATCGCCATCGCGAGTTCAGGCTTGTCCGCGGGCGCGAAGCAGACGAACCAGCCATTGAGGCCCCGCTTGGCCGTTCCGGCGGTGCTCGTAATGCCCGCAATCTTCACGTGGAGCATCCGGGCCTTGCGCCCCAGCCCGGCGCTCACGAAGTTCGTCATGTGCCCGGTCAGCGCCGCGGCGGTCTCCTTCTTCATCGAGATCTTCCAGGGCTTCGGGGCGTGGTCCTGGATCAGGGCGCCCGTGACGCTCCGGATCTCGCGCACGAGCGTCGGGGTCATCATGACCCCGCCGTTGGCGACCGCGGCCGCGAGCATGGCCGCGTGCAGGGGGGTGACCCGGAAGTTCGTGCCGAGGCCGCAGGACGCCGCCGCCAGCTTGTACGCCGTGTCGGCGTCGAGCGGCGCGCGGCTGGTCGCGACCGGGATTTCAAGGGCGATGCGGTCCTGCTCGCCGAACCCGAAGCTTCGCAGGAACTGGGTGAGCGACGCGGCGCCGATCAGCGGGGCCATGCGCGCCATCGCAATGTTACAGGACGAGTTGAAGGCGTCCGAGAAGCTTCCGACCGTGCGGTGCGCGGTCCAGTCCCAGAACGGCTCGGGGCCGATCATGAGGTAGCCCCGGCAGCGGAAGGGGAACAGGCGCGACGTGTCCGCGTGCGACTCGAGGAGCGCGGCCATCGAGACGATCTTGGCGATCGAGCCCGGCTCATACAGGGAATCGAAGGCGCGATTGCGCAGGGGATCGTTGTCGTTCCCCATGATCTGGGCCCATTTCCGGTTGAGCTGGTTGGGCCGGAACGTCGGATGCGAGACGGCCGCCAGAATGCTTCCCGTCGATGGTCGGATGATGACGACCGCCCCCTTCTGCCAGCCGAGGGCCGCGTCGACGATCCGCTGGAGCCGGGCGTCGATCGTGAGCGTGACTACGTTTCCCTGCATGGTGTCGCCGAGGGCCTCCTCGAGCCCCGCGCGGCCGTGGTCCGTCGTCCGGTACCCGACCACGTGGGCCGTCCAGAAGTCGCAGGGGTAGACCGGGGACGACGTCGCGAGATCGAGGGCGGCCAGCGGCTGACCCGTCCGGTCGAGGATGTAGGGGATGTTGCCGCGGCTCCGGGCCTCCTGCGCGCGGGCGAGTGCGGCCTGAATCTCGGCGGACCGGGGGGCGAGGGCCAGCGCGAGCTGGTACTGGTCCACGGCCTTCGGGAGCTTCCCCTGGGCGTAAAGGAGCTGGCCCTGGAGGAGGTTCGCGACGGCGCTGCGGGGGTTCAGTTCCAGCGTGTGCTCGAGTTCGGCCTCGGCCTGGTCGTACGCGCCGCCGTCGAGGAGGCGCCGGGCCTCCTTCACGTGGTTGATGAACGGGTTCGAGCGTAACCCCTTCGCGATCGCGGCCGTGTAGCTGTTTCGCGCCTTCGCGCGCCAGCCGGGCGCGGCCTGCTTGAGGAAGAGATAACCGGCGCAATCGTGGACCCACGGGTGCTCGGGCTTGAGGGACCACGCGCGCTCGAAAGCCTCCTGCGCCTTCGGATACTCGCGGCGATCGATCGCGTGCCGCCCCTCGTAGAGGGCGGCCAGGAAGGAGAGACGGTCCTTCGCCAGCCAGCCCACGAAGAGGGCGAGGGCCAGCACGACCGCCAGCCGGCCCAACGGGCGCGGTGACCAGCGGCGGGCGTGCCGGCGGGGCTCGAACAGGCTTTCGCGCTTCCGGCGTCTGAGCAACATCGGCCAATTGTAGCCGATGCGGGGCTTCAGGCGACTTCAGCCGCCCTGCCCAGCGTGTGGCAAAGCGCCCGGTTCGGGGCTGTGCGAAGGCCGGACGACGGAGCATGCTGGAAACGGAAGGAGAGATGGCGATGGCAAGACGGAACGGGGTAGCGGGGCGCGACGGGCGGCTTGACACCCGCCGGGCGGGGTTGCTAGCGTGAGGCCCTCGGCGGACATTTCATGCGCATCCGGCGCGTTTTCATGGCTCTGATGACCGCGCTTCCGATCGCGGCTCCCTTCGGGGCCTCGCAGGCGGGAGCGGAGGGCACTGTCGCCGGGGTCTCCCTCGGCCTCGCGATGGTGTCGGATCAGCTCGTGGTGCGCGACAGCTTCCTCGGGGCCGCGCTGTTGCCGGCTCCGTCGGTGGGCGCGCACCTCCGCCGGGCACCGGAGTCGACCGGGGCTCTGGGCTGGGACCTGTCGATGGAATTCGCGCTGTTCGAGAGCGAGTCCGACAACCGGATCCGGATCTTCTATCTTCCGGCCGAGGCAGGCGCCCTGTTGGGGGTGACCACCGTCCAGGATGTCGCGCTTGAACTGAGGGTCGCGGCCGGCGGGGCGCTGATCTCGGGTGGCCTGGGATCTACGCACGAGACGATCGGCCTCGGGCTCACTTCCGTGGGCGGGCAGATGTCGTATGCCATTCACCGTCTTTCCGTCGTTCTGGGCATCGAGGCGGGCGTGCTGTGGCAGAAGCACCCACAGTCGGTGTTTCAGATACGGCTGGCACTGTTAACCGGGTAATTTCACATAAGCGGGGCCTGGGCCCCAAGGAGGCAGTCATGGCGATCGAAGCGCAGGTGGACGGAAAACCGAAGGAAGACCGGGATCACAAGGAGCGCCAGCGGGCGCTCGACCTCGTACTCGCGGGGATCGAGAAGCAGTTCGGCAAGGGGGCCGTGATGCGGCTAGGCGATTCGAGGGTGGAGCCCGTGAAGTCGATCTCCACGGGGGCGCTCTCGCTGGACCTGGCGACCGGGATCGGCGGAGTGCCCCGGGGGCGCATCGTCGAGCTCTTCGGCCCGGAGTCGTCCGGCAAGACGACGCTGGCCCTCCATATCGTCGCGCAGGCCCAGAAGGCCGGGGGTGTCGCGGCGTTCGTGGACGCCGAGCACGCGCTCGACCCGGGCTACGCGACCCGGCTGGGGGTGAATATCGCGGATCTGTACATCTCGCAGCCGGACTCCGGTGAGCAGGCGCTCGAGATCACCGAGCAGCTCGTCAGCAGCGGATCGTTGGACGTGGTTGTCATCGACTCGGTCGCGGCGCTGGTGCCCAAGGCGGAGATCGAGGGCGAGATGGGCGACCAGTTCATGGGCCTGCAGGCCCGGTTGATGTCGCAGGCGATGCGGAAGCTGACCTCCGTGATCAGCCGGTCTTCCACCTGCGCGATCTTCATCAACCAGATCCGGGAGAAGATCGGGATCATGTTCGGAAACCCCGAGGTGACCCCGGGCGGCCGGGCGCTCAAGTTCTACTCCTCGATGCGGCTCGACATCCGCCGCGTGGAGACCCTCAAGGACGGGACCACGGCGGTCGGCAACCGGGTCAAGGTCAAGGTCGTGAAGAACAAGATGGCGCCGCCGTTTCGCGAGGCCGAGTTCGACGTCATGTTCGGCGAGGGCATCAACCGGCTCGGGATCCTGCTCGATCTCGGGGTGGACAACGGGATCGTCGAGAAGAGCGGCGCCTGGTTCAACTACGGGACCACGCGGATCGGCCAGGGCAAGGAAGGCGCCCGGGTATTCCTCAAGGAGAACGTCAAGGTCGCCGAGGAGATCGAGCGCAAACTGCGGGAGAAGCTGGGGATGGCCGCCGGCCCCGTGCCGGCGCCCGCGGCCGCTCCGGCTTCGGCGCCGACTCCACCCGCCTCAAAGAGGCAATCCGAAGGAGGGAAAGCGTAAGCGACCATGGCTGACAACAACCTGAAGAAGAAGGGCGGGCTGCTGGGCAAACTCCTCATCGCCGCGGGCGCGTGTGCCGTGCTCTTTGCGCTGGCGGTCGTCTTGGCTCCGCGGTTCATCCCATGGGAGAAAGTGCGCCAGCAGATCGAAGAGAAGGGCAGCGCGGCGCTGAATCGCGAGGTCCGGCTCAAGAGTCTCTCGGTTAGCCTGTTCTCGGGCGTCGAGATCACGGGGTTCCGGATCGGTCCCGCCAAGGGCCGGGAGGAACCCGACCTCGTGTCCGCCGGCCGCGTGGTGGCCAAGTACCGTCTCCTTCCGCTCCTCTGGCTCCAGGTCGTGGTCCGCAAGATCGAGCTCGTCGAGCCGAAGCTCTTCGTCGGCAAGGATGCAAAGGGGCAATGGAGCTTCGCCGACCTGATGGGGAAGGCTCCCGCATCCGCCGGAGGTCCCGCCAAGCCGATGACGCTGCCCATAGGGGTCGACGTGGACTCGATCAAGGTGACGGGCGGCTCGCTCGAATACCGGGATGCGTCGGCGAAGCCCGTCTTCTCGGCCGGCGTCGGGAAGCTCGATGTCCTGATCCGCGGTTTCTCCCTGTCGGGAGCGCTCGCGTCGGTGAAGACTTCCTGCGTCGTGGAACTGGACGGTAAGGCGATGCCGGTGGAAGCCGCGGGGAAGCTCGGGATCAACCTCAACCGGTCGCTGGTCACTCTCAAGGACTTCGCCGTGGGTCTCCCCGGCATCAAGGCCACGGCCTCGGGCGAAGTAACGCAGATCCAGGTCCTGCCGACCATGAACCTGACCATTCACGCGGTCGCGGACCTTCCCGCCGTCTGGGCCGGGTATGCCGGGTTCATCCCCAAAGGCGTCCGGGACATGATGTCGCTGGCCGGGCTGGCGACGGTGGACGCCAAGGTGGGCGGCACGCAGAACAAGCTCAGCCTCGAAGGGTCGGCCGTCGCGAAGGCGGTGGCGGTCGACCTCAAGGACTGGCCGGGGGCGTTCGAGAACCTCGAGGGTAAGATCTCGTTCACCGAGGACACGGTCTCAGCGACGGATCTGCGCTTCATGTCGTATGGCAGCCCGTTCACGTTCGAGTGCCAGATCCGGAACCTCGGGTTCGCGAAGCCGATGGCGTTCGACTATCGTAAGTTCTCGCCGAAGGGCAAGTTCTCGGCCGTATGCCCGAAGCTCGTGCTGGACAAGCTGCTGCCGCCGCCCATGAAGATGGTCGGGGGCGAGAAGCCCAAGCCGGGGGCCGAGCCACCCCCGCCGCCGGAGATGGACTTCCGCGGCATGATCCCGAAGGGCGTCGAGATCGAGGGGGATGCCCGGGTCGACGAGCTCCGCGCGCGCAAGCTCGTGTTCCTCAAGGAGAAGGTCCACGTCCGGATCATGGGCGAGACCATCCACTACGAGCTGACGGACGCCTCCTACGGCGGCACCCAGACGGGGTCGGGGAAGGTCATGCTGGGCACGTTCCCGATCACGTTCGAGGCTGCGGGCAAGCTCACGGGATTCCAGATCGGCCGGTTCATGGACGACAGCCTCGAGACGTTCGTAGCGGGTGGTTCGGCTGGGAAGGGCCGCATCGAAGGTGCGACTGCTGCGGACTACGCGATCTCGTGCAAGGGCATCTGGCCCGCGTCGATCAGGAAGTACATCAAGGGTACGGCGCTGGTCAGCATCGAGAACGGCAAGGCGACGAAGCTCGCATTCCTGAAGGGGTTGGGCAAGGTCCTGAAGACGGATATGTTCGAGCGGGACATGACCTTCAAGAGTCTCGGCGGCCACTTCGTCCTGGGAGGCGGAAAGGCGGACACGCCGGATTTCGCCATGGATCCGGGGCCTGAGGGTGACCTGGGGCTCACGTACAAGGGCTCCATCGGGCTCGAGGACTACGCGCTCAAGGGCGAGATGACGACCCGGTTCCACCCGCGGAACGCGGACGAGGTCATGAAGGGCGAAATCGGCAAGGCGCTGTTCACGAAGGACAAGGATGGCTGGGCGGTCGGCCTGTGGGACGTCAAGGGTACGCTGTTCCTGCCGATTCCGACGCCATCGACCAAGCAGCTCGGAACCAAGGCCAAGGCGGCGGCCCAGACCGAGCTCAAGAAGGCCGCTCCGGCGGCCACCAAGGCGCTCAGGGGCCTCTTCAAGAAGAAGAAGTAGAGGCCATTGCTTGCGGGCGCACGCGCCCCTTAGGCTAGGCCGATGAAGATCAGCGGCATCACGATCGCGTACCGCGCCGTCGAGAACGGCTACCCCCTGACCGAGAGCCTGCGGTCGCTCCTGCCCCTGTGCGACGAGATCGTCGCGAACGTGGGGAGATCGGACGACGGAACGCTCGAGGCCATCGCGGGGCTGGGGGTCGACCGGATCAGGCTCCTGGAGGAGGAATGGGACCTGTCCCTCCGGGAGAAGGGGCTCCTCCTCTCGCGGGAGACCAACCGGGCGCTGGACGCGGCGACCGGGGACTGGGTCGTCTACCTCCAGGCGGACGAGGTCCTGCACGAACGCGACATCGAGGGGCTGCGGGACCTGATGGCGTCCTGTGAACGGCGTAGCTCCGGCTGCGTCCGCAGCCACGTGGACGGGATCGAACTCGGGTACTTCCACTTCTACGGATCTACCCGGTTCGTGCAGGACAATCCATTCGGCTGGTACACGCGCGCGGTGCGGGTGGTGCGCCGCGACCCCGCGATCAGGTCCGTGGGTGACGCGCTTAAGTTCCGCCGGATCGAGGGCGGCCGGTCGCACCGCCTCCGGGCCGTGCGCTCTGCCGCCCGCGTGTACCACTACGGCTGGGCGCGTCCGCCCGAGGTGATGCTGAAGAAGCAGCGGCACTTCGACCGGTTCTGGCATTCGGACGACGAGGTCGCCCGGCGCTACGCGACGATCGACGCGCGGACGATCTATGCGGATACCGCGAACCTCGTCCCGTTCGCGGGCACGCACCCGGCGGTGATGGCGGAGCGGGTGGCGGCGTCGACCTGGGCTTTCGACCCGGGCCCGCGGTCCCGGTGGCCACGTTGGGCGCGCATAGCGCTCCTGGCCGTCCGGCATCCGCTCGGAAAGGTGCTTGCGCGGTGGCGGGGCTCCAAGCCATGAGGGCCACGATCCGGAGCGCTGGGTGCGTCCTCTATCGGCGCCAGGGCGGCCGCGCGGAGTTCCTCCTGATTCGCAACGCGAAGGGGCACTGGGACTTTCCCAAGGGGCATGTCGAGCCAGGGGAGTCGTCGCAGGCCGCCATGCGCCGCGAGACGCGGGAGGAAACCGGGTTGCATTTGGGGTCTGTCGAACCGGGATGGACCCGGCGCCTGCGGTACCGCGTTCGCGAGGAAGGTCGCATGCGGCCCAAGACCGTCCTGTACCGGCTGGCGCAGGCGCGACCCGGCCGCGTGAGGCTTTCCGTCGAGCATACGGCGTCCCGCTGGACGGACACGGCCGGGGCCCTGAGGCTTCTCGGGTTCGCGAACGCGCGGCGACTGCTCCGGGAGGCGGCCCGCCGCCTCGCGGCGGGGCGGACATGACCCCGTCGCGCCACGCTGTGGCCTCGGCCGCTCTCGCCGCCGGGTGCGGGCTGGCTTGGCGCTCGCCGGAGGCGGCTGCGGCCGCGTTCGTGGGCGGGACGCTGCTCGACGTGGATCACTGGTTCGACTACACCTGGAACCGGGTCGGTCCCTTCACGGTGCGGCGGTTCGTCCGGCTGTGTGTCGAGTACCGGCTCCCGAAGTTCTACCTGCTGATGCACTCGTTCGAGTGGCTGATACCGTTCTGGCTGGCCGCGTGGATGCTCCCGGCGCCGCCCTGGGTGCGGGCCTGCACGCTGGGGCTGATCCTGCACATGGCGATGGACATGGCCGGGAACGGCATGGCGCTCGGAGCCTACTGGTTCGTATACCGGTGGCGCCACGGCTTCGACGCGCGAGCCATGGTCCTGCGCCTGCCTCCCGAGGCGATTTGCTGGTGGGGCAGCCTTGGTGCTTATCGCCGGGGTCGCCGGTCTCGGTCGGCGCGCGGCTACCGACGTCCGGAGGTGCCCGAACGCGGGCCGAAGCGGCCGGTGCCTTGACTGAACACCGTCCAGCCCGGATGATGGACGCCTGAACATGCCCGTACGGCGTCCCGCTCCCGGAACCGGCCCTGTCGCGGTCAAACCGCGGATCTACCGCGGGCGCCACCTTGCGGAGATCGCGTTCCCGCTCGGCGGTATCGGCACGGGCAACGTCTCGCTCGGCGGCTACGGCCAGCTCCAGGACTGGGAGCTGTTCAACCGGCCCGGGAAGGGCCTCGACCTCCAGGACACGTTCTTCGCCGTGTGGGCGCAGGCTGCGGGCCGCGAACCGGTGGCCGCGGTGCTCGAAGCCGAGGCGCCCCCGCCGTTTACCGGTTCGTACGGCTTTCGCGGGCGGGTCGCCCCGGGCCTGCCGCGTCTCGCGTCGTCCTCATTCACGAGCACGTATCCCTTCGCGCGGGTGAAGCTCGAGGACCCCGCGCTGCCGGTGGCGGCGTCGCTGGAGGCGTTCACGCCCTTCGTGCCGCTCCGCGACATCGACTCCGGCCTGCCCGCGGCCGTATTCCTCTGGACGCTCGCGAACCGGAGCCGCCGGAAGGTCGCGGCGTCGGTCGCGTTCTCGCTCCTGAATCCGATCGGGCTGGACGGCACCGAGGACTCGGTGGGAGCGCGGAACGCGGCGTTCGGCGGAAACCGCAACGATCTGGTGCACGACCGGCACGTCTGGGCGCTCCACATGACGAGTGGGCGGTATGCGCCCGGGGACGTGCGGCACGGCTCGCTCGCGGCGGGCGTCCTGTGGCCGCGCGTCAGCGCGGTTACCCGCTGGCCCGTCCAGCCGGGCTGGGGCCTCTGGGACCTCATGGAGGTCTGGCGGGAGTTCGCGGCCACGGGGCGGATCAAGGGTCCGTCGGATCCCTCGGTGTCCCCGGACGGTCGCACGGAGCGCGGGACGCTAGCCGCCCTCCTCGACCTCGAGCCGGGCGAGACGCTCACGGTGCCCTTCGTGCTGACCTGGAACTTCCCGAACCGGCGGAACGACTGGAACACGGAGCCGGAGGTGCGCGGGAAGATCATCCGGAACTACTACACGACCTGGTTCCCGGACGCGGCCGCGAGCCTTGCCTACGTCGTGCGCGAGTTCGACCGGCTCCAGCGCGAGTCCCGGGACTTCGAGCGCGCCTTCTGGGGCTCGACCCTGCCGTGGGACGTCCTCGAGTCCGCGGGGAATCAGCTCGCGACCGTCCGGTCGCCCTCCGGGTGGCGGGACGCCGAGGGGCGGTTCTTCGGGTTCGAGGGCTGCGGGTGCGGGTACGACGCCGGGGGGGATCGCACCGGGTGTTGTCCGCTCAACTGCACGCACGTCTGGAACTACGCCCAGACTCTCGCATACCTCTTTCCCGAGCTGGAACGGACCATGCGCACGACCGACTTCATGATCAACACGCATCCCGGCGGGGACATGGCGTTTCGCACGCTGGCGCCGGTGGAAGCCGGGGCGCTCTGGAACCACGCGCCGGCCGCGGACGGCCAGATGGGCACCATCATCCGGCTCTACCGCGACTGGCAGATCTCGGGGGATCTCGAGTTCCTGAAGGCGCTCTGGCCGAAGGCGAAGGAGGCGCTCGAGTTCGCCTGGAAGGCCTGGGATGCCGACCGGGACGGGATCATGGAGGGCGAGCAGCACAACACGTTCGATATCGAGTTCTACGGTCCCAACCCGCTGACGACTGTGCTCTACCTTGGGGCCCTGCGGGCCGGGGAGGAGATGGCAGTGGCCGTCGGGGACTCCGGCGCCGCCGCCGAGTACCGCCGCGTGTTCGAGGCGGGGTCCCGGAAGGCGGCGGAGCTCCTATGGAACGGCGAGTACTTCGTCCAACCCGACCCCGAATCGATAGCGAAACCCAACCAGCACGGCGACGGGTGCCTGGCGGACCAGCTCCTCGGCCAGTGGATGGCGCACCTGACCGGCCTGGGCTACCTCCTGCCCGAGGCGAAGGTGAAGAAGGCGATTCTCGCCATCCACCGGCACAACTTCCGCCCGTCGCTCCGGGGTCTCGTGAACACCGGCCGCGTCTACGCCCACCAGGACGAGGGGGGCGTGCTGGAATGCACGTGGCCGGGCGGCGGGCGCCCGAAGGCGCCGTTCCCGTACGCGGACGAGGTCTGGACGGGCTCCGAGTACCAGGTCGCCGCGCACCTGATCTGGGAGGGCCGCGTCCGCGAGGGGCTCGAGATCGTGAGCGCCGTCCGGGCCCGCCACGACGGCGAGCGGCGCAACCCGTTCAACGAGCCCGAGTGCGGCAACCACTACGTCCGGGGGCTGTCGAGCTGGTCGCTCCTGCTGGCGCTTTCCGGGTTCCGGTGGTCGGCGCCCGAGCAATCGATGCGATTCGTGCCGGCCCTGGCGGGGCCCCGGTTTGCGAGCTTCTTCTCGACCGGGACGGCGTGGGGGACGGCGGCCCAGGGCGTCCGGGGGCGCCGCGGACTGGTGACCCTGACGGTGGCGGCGGGGACGCTCTCGGTGCGGCGGCTCCGTCTCGATCCAGGTTTCGTGCGGCTGGAGCGCGCCTGGATCGAGCCGGGCATGACCTTCCTGCGGGGGGCGTTGGAGCGCCGGAAGGGCGAGGCGCTGGTCGAGTTCGCGGACCGGGTGGAGGTCCAGGGCGGCCAGGCGCTCGTCGTGAGTTTCTCCCGGTGAACCGGGGCTGACGATGGAGCTCCTGCGCCATGTGGCCTTTGCCGGTGGTGAATGGGTCATCTGGGTCCTCGCCGCGCTGTCGGTGCTCGCCGTCGCGGTCGCCCTGGAGCGGGCGTTCGTGTTCTGGCGGGAGGGCGTCCTGTCCCCGCGCCAGATCGCTGTGGCCGAAGCCCGGCTGCGATCCGCCGGGGGCGCGCCGGTCCTGCCCCCGTTCATGGCCCGGCGACTGTTTACGGAAGGGCTCGGCGAGGCGGCGGCGGGACGGATCCGGGACCGGCTCGACCTGGAGCGGCGGCTCGTGATCCTGGGCACGCTCGGTGCGCTCGCGCCGTTCGTCGGGCTGTTCGGCACCGTGCTCGGCATCATCCGGGCCTTCCGCGACCTCGCCCAGGTGGGCGCGGGGCATCCGGAGATCGTGATGCAGGGGATCGCGGAAGCCCTGATCGCCACCGCCCTCGGCATCCTCGTCGCCGTCGTCTCGCTGACCTGCTACAACCTGCTAAACCGGCGGATCAAGGAGGCGTTCGCGGAAGCCGAACGCCTCGAGCTGCTCCATGGCCGCGCCCTCGACCGGGGACGATAACCGCGAGATCACGGACATCAACGTGACGCCCCTCGTGGACGTCACGCTGGTCCTCCTCGTGATCTTCATGGTGACCGCGAGCCTCATGATCACCCGCGTCTTGCCCGTCAAGCTTCCCGAGTCCGCGACCGGCGCGCCCGCGGGGCAGGTGACCTGGCAGGTCGTGCTACTGCGGGGGCCCGGGTACCTGCTCAACGGAAAGCGGATGACCGGGGACGAGCTCGCAGCGAAGGTGCGCGCGGAAGTCCGACTGCGTTCCTCGCTCCGCGTGGATCTCGCGGCCGACGGAGGGCTGTCCTACCGCGAGATCGTCGCGGCGCTCGACTTGCTCAAGCAGCAGGGCGTCCGCCATGTCGCGCTCTCGGTGGTGCCACGGTGAGCGCGTCCCGGCCCGGCTTCGCCGTCTTCCTCGGGGTGTCGGTCGTCCTCCATCTGGCGGCAGCCGGCGCGCTGCGCGCCGGGATCGGGACGACGGAACGTGCAGGGGAGGAGATGGTCATCGATCTCACGGGGTCGTTCCGCACGCGTGCCGTCGCCCAAGCGGTTTCCGCCCCGCCCCCCGCTCCGGTTGAGGCGGCGGGGCGCGATGTTTCCATCGGCGCCGAACCGTCCCGGGATGCGACGATCGGCCAGGGCGCGGGGGAGGATGAGGAGGCCGGCGATCCTGCCGCCCCGCTGGTTGGCATCACCGCACTCCCCGAGCTGAAGGATCGGGGGGCCTTGCGGGAGAAACTCGAGCGGTACTACCCGCCGGAAGCGCGCGCCCGCGGCATCGAGGGGGTCGTCACGCTCGAGGTCGTCGTGAGCTCGCGCGGCCGAATCGTCTCCGCCCGGGCGGTCAGGGCCGATCCCGCGGCGTTCGCGGCCGAGTTCTCCGGGGCTGCGGTCTCTCTCGCCCGCGAGCTCGAGTTCACGCCCGCCTACCTGGGTGCCCGGCCGGTCGCGGTCCGTATCCGCCTGCCCGTCCGGTTCGAGATCGAGCGCTGAGCGAAGTGAGCGGGAAGCGGCGGACGGCCGCGTCCATGGCGGTCGCGTGCGCCGCCGTGCTGGCGGCGCCGCTCTCCCGTGCCGACCCGGAAGCAACGGCTAGTCTGCGCGGCATCGTCTTTGAGCTGGGCACCCGTCGCCCGGTGGCCGGGGCGGAAGCGTCCGTCGACGGCCGTCCGGCCGCTGTGACTGACGATCGCGGGGCCTTCGTCGTCGACTCCCTGCCGCCGGGGCTGCACGAGGTCCGCGTCGCGGCGTTCGGGTACGAGCCCCTCAGGGCGTCGGTCACGCTGACGCGGAGCCTCGAAGGGCGTCCCTTCTATCTGGAGCCCGGACTAGGCGCCCTGCCCGAGGTCGAGGTCGTCGCGCGGGTCCGCCGCGAGCCGTCCCGGCAGGCGATGACGCGCGCGGAATTGGCCGCCGTGCCCGCGACGGCGGGGGACCCCCTGCGAGCGGTCACGGCGCTTCCGGGGGTCTCCGCGGCGTCCGACATCGACAGCAACCTGTATGTCCGGGGCGGCGGGCCGAACGACAACGCCATGTACGTGGACGGTATTCCGGCCGGCTACCCGTACCATTTCCAGGGCGTGGCTTCGACTTTCCAGGCAGACGCGATCGAGACGCTCTCGTTCTACAGCGGCGGGTTCCCGGCCAGGTTCGGCAACCGGACCGGGGGCATTTTCGACCTCTCGACGCGGTCGGAGGTCCCGGACCGGTTCGCGGGCGCGTTCGACGTCAGCCTGATCGCCTCTTCGCTCGTGGTCGCCTCTCCGCTCCCCGCGCCCGGACTGTCCGTGTTCGCGGCCGGGCGGCGCGGATACTTCGACTTCGTGGTGCCGCACGGAGTCAGGGACACGGCCGTGCCGCGTTACGACGACTACCTGGTGAAAGTCACGCTGACGGGGACCGGGTGGGGGGTCGCCACCCTCGAGGCGTTCGGGGCGGACGATACCGCGGTGGCGCAGGTGCGCAGCCGGACGGACCCGTCCGTGCAGGGGGAGTTCGACTGGCGCCACGCGTTCCACGTGGCCGCCCTTCGGCGCGAGCCCGCGGGGGGCGGTCCGGGGCTGTCGGCCGTACTGGCGGGGACGCTGTCGCGGCAGTCCGTGGACCTCGGGCAGGGGTACTTCTTCAACGAGTCCCCGGAATCCGCCTACACGCGGATTTCGGGCCGCCTGGACGCGGGCGCGCATCGCGCTGCCGCGGGGGCGGAGGCCACGGTCACCCGGCACCGGCTGGACACGTACTTCGCCCGGTTCCCGTCCGAGGGGCAGGGGACGTACTCGTTCAGCCTGCTGACGAAGATCCGGTCCACGAGCCGGCTCATGGAACGTCAGGGCGGGGTGTGGCTCTCCGATCGTTGGGAGCCGAATCCCGGGAGCTGGATCGAGGTTGGCGCGCGAGCGGACGGCGACACCAGGGCGCGTCGCGTGACACCCGCCCCCCGGGTGGCGGGACGAATCGCCGTGGCCCGGGGTCTGGGCGTGCAGGCCGCCGGGGGGCTCTACCTGCAGCCGCCCCAGACGCTCGAAGTCGCGCCGGACTGGGGCAATCCGCACCTCGCGTCCAGCCGGGCGTGGCACGGGATCCTGGGCGCGGTGGCGGAGCGCGGGGGCTGGGTCGCGTCGGTGGAGGCGTACGTGAAGCGGTACGACGACCTGGTGACGCCGGATCCGGCCGCGATCTACGCGAACAAGGGCTCGGGGTACGCGCGCGGGGCCGAGGTGCTCGTGCGCCGCTCGTTCGAGGAGCGGCTCGCGGGCTGGCTCGGCTATGCCTGGGCGGCTTCCCGGCGGCGCGACGCGCCCGGCGGGGACCTGCGGCGGTCGGACTACGACCTGCCCCATGCGGTGACCGCGGTCGGCCGGGGCCGGCTCACGAAGGCCCTGACCGTCTCCGCCCGCTGGCGCTGGTCCACGGGTCTTCCGTACACGCCGGTGACCGGCCAGACTGCCGACGCGACGGGGGCGGCGGTGCCCGTCTTCGGCGCCGTGAACTCGCGGCGCCTCCCCGCATATCACCGGCTGGACCTCCGGGCCGAGTACCGGGTGCGGTTTGAGACCTGGACGCTGGTGCCGTACCTCGAGCTGCTGAATGCGTACGACCGCCGTAACCTCGCGACGGTCGTCTGGACCAGCAATTACTCGGGCGAGCGGCGCATCCGTCAGTTGCCGCGGACGCTCTTCTTCGGGTTGGGGGCGACCTTCTGATCGCGTTTGCTACGATAATGGGAATGCATTCTGTCCGGAAGGGGGGCCTCCAGATGATGATCAGGTTCGTGGCCGTACTCGCGCTGTTTGCCGCCGTGCCGGGGCCCGCCGGGGCTTCGGAGGTCCGCACCGCCGCCATCGGGGGCATCGAAGGCGCGGTCGACGACGAGGCGACCGCCTTCTCCCTGTTCAACCTCGACAACGCGGCCGGGCTGGGCCTGCTGGACCGGGAGAACCGGCTCGACTGGGCGATCGGACTCGGGGGCGCGACGCAGCAGGTCGACAACGGGTCGGTTACGACGAAGCGGACCCTGGGTGACGCCGTCCTGCGGTCGCCGGGAGGGCGGTACGAGGGGCTGGTCTGGTGGCTGTCGGGCAGCGATGTCGTCCGGTTGTCTGCCGACATGGATCTTGCCACGCTGAAGACCGCCACGACGCCTCCGGAGCCGGACGCCGATCAGAAGGTATCCTTCTCGAACAGTTTCCTGGCCGTACAGTACGGACGCCGGCTCGGCGAGAACCTCGCCCTTGGCGTCATCGTCCGCCCCCGGTTCGGGGCCCTGACACTTCCATCGACGTCGCCAGCCGGGATGCCCCGCATCACGAAGAACACCAACTCGTTCTCCATGCTGGACTTCAATGTAGGCGCGGGCCTCCGGGTCCCGATGCGGGAATCGGCGCTGATGCTGGGCCTGAACTTCCAGCCGTACAACGATGCGCCGGACGTGCTGGCGCTCCTGGACCCGGCGTCCCTGGGGTCGGTGAATTCGGGCGGGTTCAAGCTGAAGCGCGAGATCGTGGTCGAGAACGGGATCAAGCAGACGATGGAGGTCACACCTGCGGGGTCCGTTCTCGGCCTGCAGGGGACGCTGGCCGGGAGGGGCCCGTTCGAGGGTGTCTTCGCGCTCGATATCACGTCCGCCGTGTCCAAGGAGAAGGACACGACCGATGCGTCCGCGGTCGCGGGCGGTGCCGCCAAGACGGAGGAGGGGACGCTGAGCACCTTCTCGCGGACCCGGTGGACCATGGGCGGCCGGTATCGCTTCGCTCTCGGCGAGTTCGCGTCTCTCCGGACCGCCCTGACCCTGCATGGCGAGCCGAGTAAGACCGAGGCCGAGGACTTTCCCAACTCGACCGCGGTGCTCAACACCACGAAGGGCAATCCCGTGACTCTGGCGCTGGGCATCGCCTACCACACCGTCCAGGGGTTGACCGTGGGGCTGGGCTGGGACAACACCGGCGACACCCAGACGACGACCAACGCATCCGGCGGGACGACCCGGCAGGTCAAGCCGTCGGTGTCGAGCATTCGGCTCGGGGGCGAGTACTGGTTCACGCCCGCGTTCGCGGGACGGCTGGCGCTCGTGTCGGCCGTGTCCCAGCAGGAGGACAACGATCCCTTGACACCTCCGGCGGGAAGCTCACCGGACAATCCGAAGACGAAAGACGGGGCGATCGTGGTCGGGGCCGGCTACAAGGCCTCGCCCGTGTGCCTCGACCTGCTGATCGCCGTCCACTCGATCACGGAAGATCCGGCGCCGGCCCCCCCGGTCAAGCTGACGAACGGACGACTCGACATCGTGCTGGCGGCCAAGCTGGTCTTCTGACGAGCCAGCCGAGTCCGGAGCCTCAGGGCGCGAGAAGGATCGTAAGCGTCGCGGCTGTCGCGACGAGTCCCAGCAGGAGTGCCGCGGTCAGGCGGAGGAGACGCACGGGGCCGGCGATGCGGCGCCGGAGCTGCCGGCGGAGCGCGCCGGACATTCCCGACCCGGCGGCGCCGGACGGCTGGGGGGCCGCAAAGCGTCCGAACAGGGACTTCGCGATCGTATCGGTCAACCGCTCGGTCGCGACGGCGAGCGACCAGAAGAGACCCGCGGCCAGCCCCGCGACCGCGCCGGCGACGGGCAGGAGCCAGCGGACGAAGAAACCCGGCGTCCGGCACAGCAGGGAGGGCGCGAGGGCGATCAGCGTTCCCAGCGCCATGCCGCCCAGTCCGTAGGGGAGCCACCACCGGATCAGGCGCCCGCCGACGCGCCGCAGGAGGCCGGGATTATCCAGGGCGCGTATTACACTTCCTTGCGCATCGCTTCGACGGGCTGCATGCGGGCGGCGATGAGCGACGGGTAGATGGCGGCCATGACCGACAGGACGGAGCCGAGCAGGACGGTCATAGCCACGCCGCCGGCCAGGCGGTTCCACGGGGCGCCCGTCAGGACGGCGCGTCCGTAGAGTGAGGCGTCGAGGGCCAGGCATGAAGCGAGGCCCGCCACGCCGCCGACCGTGGAGCTCAGGGTGCCCAGCAGGAGCGCCTCGATGAGGAAGAGTTTCACCACGAAGCTGTTGAGGGCGCCGAGACACTTCATTGTCCCGATCTCCTTGATCCGTTCGGTGACGGACATGAGGAGCGCGTTGGTGACGCCGACGAGGCAGACGACCATCGAGGTTCCGATGAGCCACATCTCGCGTGCCGCCAGCCCGCCTCCGGTCTCCTCGAGGTCGATTCCGCGCCGCTGGAGCGCGAAGTTGACGTCCGGGTCGTTCAGGGCGATGAGTCCCCGCAGGAGGTCGTGGCCGGTGACGGTGAAGGCGAGGAAGGCGCAGGCGAGGGCGATCGAGCTCGACGTGATAGCTGAGCGTCCGAACCGGACCTTGAGGCTCATGAGGGCGATCTCGAGGGCCTTGTGCCACGGCAGGACCCGCTGGCGTCCGGGGACCCTGGGGAGCGAGGTGGCCATCACCGGCGGGCCGGATCGCCGGCGGCAGGGAATCCGACGAGATGGCGCTCGGAGAGGTGGCTGAGGAACTGCAGGACCGCCGCCCTGGCCTGCGGATCCGGCCAGCCGAAGTCCTCACCCACGCGCCGGGCGATCTCCTGGACCGGCGTGGCGCCGTCGCAGAGCCGCCAGACGACCGCGCCGATCCGGTCCAACTGGAAAGTCTTGTGCTCCGGAAGGGTGAAGAACCAGGACAGGGCGCGCACGGCCCGGCCGTCGCGCCGCCGAACGGACAGCACGATTTCGTCGCCGGCCTGTGATTCCCGGACGTGCGGCGCGCGGACGGGCACCAGGCTCAACGCCTCGGCCTGGTCGATGCGCCGGCGTGGCGGGGAGAAGATGCCGAGGCGGGCCACCGCGTTCACGGTCGTGTATTGTACCGCAACGATCATGTTATGGTGGGGACACACATGGCTGGATTGGTGATCGGGCTCACGGGTGGCACGGGGACGGGGAAGACCGCGCTCGCCGGCTATCTGCGCCGTCTCGGGGCCGCTTACTACTCGGTCGACGCGGCGGCCCACGTGTTGTATGCGCGCGATCGCGGGCTGGTGGACCGCCTGGTCCGCATCTTCGGGCCCCGCGTGGCCGGGCCCGGCGGCGTTGATCGGGCTGCTCTGGGGACTGCCGCGTTCGGGTCGGCGGGCGCGCTGAGCCGTCTGAACGCCGCCATCCAATCCCCGCTGCGCCGGGAAGCCCGCGCCGCGATCGCGCGGATGCGCCTGCGTCACCGGGTCACCGTCGTGGAGGCGGGCGCGATCCTCTTCGATCTCGGCCTCGCCCCGCTCGCGGACCGCATCGTGGTGACGCGGTGCGGGTCCGCCGTCCGGCGCCGCCGCCTGGCGCGGCGGCGCGGGATGCGGGCCGCGGAAGTTTGCCGCCGCATGGCGATCCTGCGGCCGGCGGAGTCTCGCATGCTGGCCGCGGCTCGCCGGTGCCGGCGGGCCCGCCTCGTCGAGACCGGGGGCAGCCCCGAGTCGCTCGGGGCCCTGGCCGTCCGGCTCATGGGGGAGGGGTATGGCCTCCGCGCGGTTTGACGCCCAGCGGCTGCAGGCGCTCCTCCCGCACGGGGCGGTAGTCGGGCTCCTGCTGGGTGTCATCGCCCTCGCGGTGGCCACGGGCGAGCGCCGTCTCTACCTGCTCGGGGGATTGCCGGTCGTGATGTCGTACTTTCTCTGGGGGCCAATGGGGTCCGCGATGCTGGCGACCGCGCTCGGCCTGCTGGCGCTGGTGGTCTGCGCGCGGACGCCGTTCGTGTTCGCGGTGCCGGTTCAGCTCGCCTCGCTCTGGGTGGCGTCCATGGTCTCGGCTCGCGTCTTCGACCGGCAGATCCTCAAGATCTCCCTGGCGAGGGAGCAGGACCTGGTGGCTCTGGCCGAAAGCGAAGCAGCCCTGGAGCGCGAGCGCGCCAGGATCGGGGCGGCCCGCCAGCGGATCGAGAAGATCGGCATGCTCAACAACGTGGCCTCGGACCTGGGCGCGACGCTGGAACTCCGGGAGGTCGTCGAGGCGACGCTTCGCCGGACCCGGGAGCTGACCGGGCAGTCCGGCGAGGCCCGCCTCGTGCTCTTCGACGATCAGGGATCGAAGGTCTACCGGACGGGTGCCGAAGGCCTGAGCGTGGCGCGGGAGGAGACCGATGTGCTCTGCACGTGGGTGCGCGATCGCGGCCTGCCCCTGCTCGTGGGTGACCTGCGGCGGGAGCCGAGGTTCCGGAGCGCCGAGGCCGAACTGCCCGCCTGCCGGTCCTTCATTGCGGCGCCCCTGTCGCGCGAGCGTCGGGTGATGGGGGTCCTGGCGGTCGAGGCCCCGGAGCCGAACGTCTTCAGCCAGGAGGATTGGCGCATGCTCTCCCTCATGTCGGACCTGGCGTCGGTGGCCATCCAGAACGCCCTGCTCTACCAGCGGACGCAGGAGGAGGCCATCACGGACGGGCTCACGGAAGTGTTCGTCCACCGCCACTTCCAGGAACGCCTGACGGACGAGCTGCGGCGCGCGGCGGACCAGGCCATTCCGCTCACCCTGCTCATGGCGGACATAGACAACTTCAAGCGGGTGAACGACACGCACGGTCACCTGACCGGTGACGCCGTCCTTAGGCGCATCGCCCGGGCGCTCCGCGAGGGTGTCCGCGGAACGGATCTGGTGGCGCGGTACGGTGGGGAGGAGTTCGCGGTGTTGCTGGTGGAAACGCCGCTGGACGCGGGGGCGGTCGTGGCGGACCGTCTGCGTGCCTCCGTCGAGGCGCTCCGGTACGAGGATGTCGGTCTCGCGGAGGCGGTGACGGTCTCGATCGGCGCGGCGGGGTTTCCCGGTCAGGCTTCCGATGAACGCGGGTTGATCGAGAAGGCGGACGAGGCGCTCTACGCGGCGAAGGGAGCGGGCAAGAACCGCGTGACGGTGGCCGGGTAGCTTGCGGCCCGCCTCGGACGGAGTGGATTCGGTATAGAATGGAGATTCGGCACGAGCCGGATCGCAGGACGGAGGGCATGTGAAGGCAAAGACGGTTTGGATGTGGACGGCGGGGCTGACGGCCCTGACCCTGATCGTGGGCTTCCAGCGCGGCCCGGTGGCGCAGTCGGTGCTGTTGCACTGGCCGGTGGCGATCATCCTGCTCATGGGCTATGCGTACCACCTGCGCGGCGGCCTGGTGGCGGCTGGCACCGCGACCCTGATGGTGATCGGCCTGCGGCTGGGGGGCGTCCTGGGAGATTGGACGCTCGTCGGCTGGCAGGTCCTCGTCTACGGTGTATTCGGGCTGTATCCTTTCAAGTTCATCCAGATTCGCGAACAGCGCCATCATCATTACCGGACATTGATCGAGTACAAGCGCGGCGAGACGGATTCCCTCCGGCAGAAGCTCGATGAGGTGGACCGTAAGTGCCGCGAACTCGATCAGCGGACCCGGCTCGCTGGGGGGGGCGGCTGATGGCTTCGTCGCCGCCGAAGGGATCGCCCGCCGTGCGGTGGGCCGAGCGCGCCTCGCCGGCGGCCCTGTCCGCGGTGGCCGTGACGCTGGCGGCGGCGTTCGTCGTCCTCGGCTTCCTGGCCGTACGCAACTGGGAGCAGGTGCCCATGGCGCTTCAGGTGTTGCACCTCGCCGTGCTGGCGATCGGGTTCGCGGCGCTTCTCTGGGGCTTCTGGGGCGCCGTCGGATCGGCGGGCGGCGCGTGCCTGACCGCGCTCGCGGTCACCGTGATTGCCGGCCGGGTGAGTCTCGAGAGTCATCGGGCATTCACGCGAGGCCCCTTTCTCATGGAATGCGCGTTCTTCGGCCTGCTGGCGTGGCTGTGCCTCCAGTTCCTCGAGCGCGAGGAGGTCGAGGAGACGGCGGACCGCCGCCAGCTCGAACGGCTCGAGGAGGAATTCCTCGAGCTGGCGATCCAGTTCGGGAAGCGCGAGGAGCTGCTCAAGGTCCTGGAGAAGAAGCAGGATCGCCTTCGCCAGCTTGATGCGTTGGGCGGACGGATGCGTGCCGAGGGGGCCGATGCGGCGGGGTACATCCAGATCTGCCTCGCCGAGGTGGTGCAGGGCGTCGGGAAGGGCGAGGCGGAGATCGCACTCTACCAGGACGGCACGGGCGTGGTCCGCCACCCCCGGGGTGGGAGCCCGGTGGGCGTGGCGGACGGCCGGGATGAGATCGACCGATGGCTCGAGGAACACCGGACGGCGCTGCTGGTGAACAACCTGACCCACGACGTCAGGTTCACGCCCGGATTCGGGCGGAGCCGTCAGATCGTTTCGGTGGTGGCGGTCCCACTCGTGTTCGGGGGGAAGCTCATGGGTACCCTGCGCCTGTCGTCCACGACGCCGCAGGCATTCACGCATGAGGACCTCCGGTTCGCCAGTGAGGCCGTCGGAATCCTCTTGCCGCTGGTGTTCCGCACGGCGTAAAGGCCGCTTCGAAGACTCAGCGGCCTTTGGAAGCAGCGGATGATTTGTTGGTTCTGCGATGGCTTCTAAAGGCCGCTTCGAAGACTCAGCGGCCTTTGGAAGCAGCGGATGAATTGCTGGTTCTGCGATGGCTTCTAAAGAGGGGTCCGATCGGGGAGGTATTGCCGTGGGAGAAACCGAACAGGACATTCTGCTGGCCAGCCTGCTGCTCCTCGGTGCCGCCTTGCAGTACCTGCTCGGCGGCCCCTGGTTGCTCGTCGTGGGGGCCGTGGCCGTAGGCATCCGGGTCAACTTCTCCCGGGACGACCGCCGGGGCATCGTGGCGACCGCGATCGCCTGTGTTCTCTGGATCGCCCTGCATACATCGGTGACCAGCATGCTGACCCGTCTCCAGGTGGCGATCGAATTGGGCGCCTTTTCGGCCTTTGTGGTCGTCTTCTGGGTCGCCCGGCAGATCAACCGCGAACGCCTCCTGGCGGACGAGACCCAGCTCGAGGACGCCCGAAAGGGCGGCGCCGACATGCAGGCCAAGCTCCGCCAGCTTCGCCGGGACTCGGAGGTCATGGTCTGGGAGAGCGAGGAGCTGACCCGGCTCTTCGGAGTCACCCGGAGCGTGGGCGAGGTAATCCGCGAAGAAGAGATCGTGAACGTGATCCGGGAGACGGCCCAGGCCTATCTGAAGCTGCCGGCCTATGTGCTGCTGCTCGCGCGCGACGAGGCGATCCGGGTCCGAGCCCAGACGGGGTTCGACGACGACACGCTGGCGGACGCGGCGTTCCCGCCCGGCGGCGGGACTCTGGCGGCCTGGTTCCTTCGGCAGCGGGAACCCGTACTCGTGGACGACGTGTCCGAGGACCCGAGGTTCGCGGGCGCCATGTTCCCGTACCGTTCGCTCGTCATGCTGCCGATGCTGGTGAGGGACGAGCCGGTCGGCGCGCTCGTGGCGCTCGACGGACACCAGAGGTCGTTCACGCGACAGGACTACACGCGGGCCGGCATCCTGGCAAAACAGCTTTCGCTGGGGATCGGCAAGACGCTCCTCTACGGGCAGATCGAGGAGCTGTCGATCACGGACGGACTCACCAAGCTGTACCGTCACCGGCACTTCCAGGAGCGGTTCGAGATCGAGCTCGAGCGGGCGCGGCGATACAGCCGCCCGTTGTCCCTGCTCATGGGCGATCTCGACCAGTTCAAGCAGTTCAACGACGCCTACGGGCACCTGGAGGGGGACGATGTGCTCAAGCACGTGTCCCGCGCCATGGAGGCGAACTTCCAGCGCCCGGCGATTCTGGCCAGGTACGGAGGGGAGGAATTCGCGGTGCTCCTGCCGGACACGAGCCGGGAGCGGGCGGCCGAGCTCGCGGAGAAGTTCCGCGCGGCGCTCGAGGCCGCGCCGATGACGGCGGCACCGCTGGCGGCAACGCCGTCATCGGCGCCGGGACCTCGTCCCGCGGTGACCATGTCGATCGGCGTGGCCGCCTTCCCGGAGGATGCCCAGACCCGGCGTGACCTGATCGCGCGGGCCGATCTCGCCCTCTACCGGTCGAAAGACGCGGGGCGCAACCGGGTCACGATCTTCGACGCCGCGTGGCAGAACGCGCCATCCGGATAGATCCCGGCTCGTTGTTCCAGCGTCTGCTGGAACAGCGCAGTTCTCCTGAACTGACTTGACAATGATTCCAAGCGGGTGGTACTAATGAACCAGCCTCGGTAGCAGACACGTTGAAGACGTGATCCTGAGGTTTCCCAATCCAGTTACCCGCGGACGGGCCAAGATACCGCGGGGCAAGCGGCCGGAAGGCATTCACAAACCGGCCGCACGATCCGAATGGAGGTTCCCATGCCTGAGGTCGAGGAAGAAGAATCCCGAGCCGTCGCCGGCAGCGGCGAGCAGCTTAATGCGGCCGCGCTGAAGCTGAAGACCATATCGGACCTGCACAAGATCGCGAAGGATCTCGGGGTCGAGGGTATCGGGGGACTCAAGAAGCAGGACCTCATTTTCAAGCTGCTGGAGGCCCAGGCCCAGCGCAGCGGACTCATCTTCGCCGAGGGCGTGCTCGAGTGCCTGCCCGACGGGTTCGGGTTCCTTCGCAGCGGGAACTACAACTACCTGCCGGGGCCCGACGACATCTACGTCTCGCCTTCGCAGATTCGCCGGTTCGACCTGCGGACGGGGGATGCCGTGTCCGGCCAGGTCCGCCCGCCCAAGACTGGAGAGCGATACTTCGCACTCCTGCGCGTCGAGGCGATCAACGACGAGCATCCGGACATGACGAAGGCGAAGATCTTCTTCGACAACCTGACGCCGCACTACCCGAACAAGCGGATCCGGCTGGAGACGACACCCGACGAGCACGCGATGCGGATCATGGACCTCATGACCCCTTTGGGCATGGGGCAGCGCGCGCTCATTGTCGCGGCGCCCAGGACCGGAAAAACCATGCTGCTCCAGAAGATCGCTAACTCGATCACGACGAACCATCCCGACGCGCACCTGATCGTCCTGCTCATCGACGAGCGACCCGAAGAGGTCACGGACATGCAGAGGAGCGTCAAGGGCGAGGTCGTGAGTTCGACGTTCGACGAGCCGCCGGAACGGCACGCGCAGGTGGCCGAGATGGTCATCGAGCGGGCCAAGCGTCTGACCGAGCACAAGCGCGACGTCATCATCCTGCTCGATTCGATCACGCGCCTCTCGCGCGCGTACAACACGATCGCGCCGCCGACGGGCAAGGTGCTGTCGGGCGGCGTGGAATCGAACGCGCTCGGCCGGCCGAAGCGATTCTTCGGTGCGGCCCGGGCGACCGAGGAGGGCGGCTCGCTGACGATCGTAGCGACGGCCCTGATCGAGACCGGCAGCCGGATGGACGAGGTTATCTTCGAGGAGTTCAAGGGCACGGGGAACATGGAGGTCAACCTGGACCGCCGTCTCGTGGACCGGCGCGTGTATCCGGCCATCGACCTGTCGCGGTCGGGGACGCGGAAAGAGGAGCTTCTCCTCTCCGAGGACGAGTTGCAGGGGGCGTGGCTCCTGCGGAAGGTCCTGACGGCCATGAACCCCGTAGAAGCCATGGAGTTCCTCGTCGACAAGATCAAGAAGACCAAGGGCGGCAACAAGGAATTCTTGAAGCTGATGCGAGCCGCCCGCGTGGAGTGAGACCCCTCGGGTCGTTCGCGCTGGTCCTCGCGGCGCTGGGAGTCTGGGCGGCCGGTCCCGCCCCCGCGGCCGAGGCCCCGGAGTCGCCGACCGGCCTGCAGGGCCTGTACGTGACAATCCACACGGTGCGGCAGGGGGAGACCGTGGCCTCGCTGGTGCAGCGCTACCGGACCACCAGGGGGACGCTCGAGGGCCTCAACTCCCACCTGAACCTCGACGCGCTCAGGCCGGGGGATCGCGTGCGCATCCTGTCCCGGCCCGGGGTCTTCCAGAAGCTGCAGCCCGGGCTGACGGTTTCCGACATCGCCCAGGTCTACCAGATGGACCCGCGCGACCTGTTGCGGGTCAACGGTATCGCCAATCCGCGGCGGCTCCCCGCGAACGGGGAACTCTTCATACCCGATGCCGGCCCCCTGCCGTACGAGGCTCAGCGCCGCCTCTCCCGGAAGCGGGCGACGCGCGCGGTGCGGGCGCCCCGCGGGGCCTTCGGGAAACCCGTGAGCCTGCCGGGTGCCCTGGTGGTGTCCGCGGGCTACGGCCGCCGCATCAGTCCGATCGACGGTCAGCCGCAACTGCACGTGGGGATGGACCTCGTCGCCCCGTGGGGGACACCCGTGCTCGCGGCCCGGGACGGGGTGGTGTCGGATGCGGGCTTCCGGGGGGGGTACGGGAACCTCGTCATCCTCCAGCATGCGAACGGCTACGAGACCCGCTACGGCCACTTGTCGGATTTCGTCGTGAAGGAGGGGGATCACGTGACGGAAGGCCAGGTGATCGGTCACGTCGGCTCGACCGGCGATTCGACCTCCTTCCACCTGCATTTCGAGGTACGGCAGGGAGGGACGCCCCGCGACCCCCGCCGGTACCTGACCCGGTATTTCTGACTGGTGGGTGGTCGTGGTATGATAATCCCATCATGAAGAAGGGCATTCACCCCGCTTACGTCGAGTGCACGGTCGTCTGCGCCTGCGGCGAGACCGTCAAGACCCGCTCGGTCAAGGCCGAGATTCACGTGGACGTCTGCTCGAAGTGCCATCCGTTCTTCACCCAGCAGCAGCGGTTTGTCGACACTGCGGGCCGGGTCGAGAAGTTCAACAAGAAGTACGCCAAGGGTAAGGCCGCGCCCGCGACCGCCAGCTAGCCCGCCTCCCAGGCAGGCACCAGAGTTCCCCGTCTCCGCTTTCCAATCCCAGCGTCCTGACTGCACTCACCGGGAGACTGTTCAATGGCCATCACCGAAACCGAGCGCGCCAAGCTGACCGCCGTCGAAAAGCGGTTCGACGACCTGGCGCAGGAGCTCAACGACCAGGCGTCGGGCGGGGCCGGGGGCCCGCGCGAGGCCCGTGCCAACCTGGCCCGGTCCCTGAGCCGGCTGGAACCGCTGGCGACTGCCTGGCGCGCCCTCCGCCATCTGCTGGATGAGCGCGGGGCATTGCTCGAAGTAATGGCGGGGGATGACCGCGACCTTTCCGCCCTTGCCCAGGAGGAGCTCGAAGGTCTGGCGGGCCGGGAGCGTGAATTCGAGGCGCGAGTTCGCGGTCTGCTCGAGGAAGGCGAACGGGATCCCGCGGATGACCGGGGGGTCATCCTCGAGATCCGGGCGGGGACGGGCGGGGAGGAGGCCGGGCTCTTCGCGGCCGACCTGCTCCGCATGTACATGCGGTTCGCGGAACGGCGCGGCTGGACCACGGAGACCATCGAGGTGTCCCGCACCGAATTGGGGGGAATCCGCGAGGCGGTGCTCGGCATCGAGGGCGCCGAGGCGTGGCGTTGGCTCAAGCACGAGGGGGGCGTCCACCGCGTCCAGCGGGTTCCCGTGACCGAGGCCGCGGGCCGGATCCACACTTCGGCGGTGACCGTGGCCGTGCTGGCCCAGGCGGAAGAGGTCGACATCGAGGTCCGGCCCGAGGACATCCGTATCGACACCTTCTGTTCATCCGGAGCGGGCGGGCAGAGCGTGAACACGACATACTCGGCCGTCCGGATCGTCCACGTCCCCACGGGGATCACGGTGCAGTGCCAGGATGAGCGTTCACAGCTCAAGAATCGGGGGCGCGCGATGAAGGTCCTGCGCGCGCGCCTGCTGGCCCAGCGGGAGGATTCCCTGCAGCAGGCGCGCGGCGTCGCGCGCCGGGCCCAGGTCGGGACGGGGGATCGGAGCGAGAAGATCCGGACCTACAACTTCCCCCAGGCCCGCGTCACGGATCACCGGATCGGGTTGTCGATCCACCAGCTACGGGACGTGCTGGACGGCGACTTGAACCAGATGGTGGAGGCGCTGGACAAGGCCTACCGGAAGCCCCAGGCGTCCGGGGCCGCGGACGGCCCTTCGCCGGCATGAGGCGGGGCCCGGCCGGAGGTACGGTGGCCCGGCTGCTCATGCACGGGATCGGGCGTCTCAGGTTAGTCGCGGGCGGGATGGCGCGCCTGGAGGCCGAGGTCCTGCTGGCCCGCGCGGCGCGCGTGCGGCGGGAGTGGTTGATGGCGCACCCGGAGGAGGTCCTGCGCCCCGGCGCGGCCCGGTGGTACGCGGCCGCGGTCGAGCGGCGCCGGACGGAGCGTGTCCCCGTGGCGTACCTGACGGGGGAGCGGGAGTTCATGGGGCTCCGGTTCGCGATGCGGCCGGGGGTGTTCATTCCGCGTCCCGAAACCGAGGGCCTGGTCGAGCGGGTCGAGGCGTGGCTCCGCCCGCGCCTGCCGCTCTCGCCCCGCGACATCGTGGTCGATGCCTGCACGGGGTCGGGCGCGATCGCGGTTTCGCTCGCGCGGCGGCTTCGTGTCCGGGTACTGGCCATCGACCTGTCGGCGGATGCCGTCGCGCTGGCGCGGTCCAATGCGCGCCGGCTCGGGGTCGGGGCGCTCGTCCGGGTGCGCGAGGGCGACGGCCTGCCCGTTCCCGGCGGGTCCTCGCGGGTGGTCGCGGTCGTGTCGAATCCCCCGTACGTGCGTGCGGCCCTGTGGAGCCGCCTCGCGCCCGATATCCGCGGGCACGAGCCGCGGCGCGCCCTCACGGCCGGGCCTGACGGCCTGACCGTGATCCGGCGTCTTCTCCGGCAGGCGGGGACGCGGGTGATGCCCGGGGGGCTGGTCGCCCTCGAGATCGCCCCGGGCCAGCGCCGGTGCCTGCTCGCCCTGCTTGGCCGCGACCCGTGGACCGGGGGGCGTGTCGAGTGCGACCTCGCGGGACGGGTCCGGTACGCGCTGGCGCTCAGAAAAGCCGCGCAATGAGGCCCCTGGCGCGGCATGCGGCCCCCCCCCTTGCGGGACCCCGGGCCCGTTGATAAGGTTCGGACATGAGCGCAATGAGGGCGGGCTGGGGGATGCGGCTGGGAGCGGTGCTCCCGGCCGTCGTCCTATGGCTGGCGGGGTGTTCCGACACTTCCCGGCTCAACATGTACGTCGACTCGATCAAGGGCGTCGACGGGACCAACGTGGGGAAGAGCTATATCGAGGCCGACATCGTGGGCGGGCCCGTCAACTACTGCCTGCCCATCCAGGATCAGGCCAGCGTGACGGTCAAGCTCGAACAGCCCGGAACGGTCGGTCCGACGTTGAGCGGATACGTGACGGGATACCGGATCGACTACTATTACTATCATCCCGAGAACGGAAGCCTGCAGGGCCCCGTGACCTGGATGTCGAGCGATCAGGCCGTTGCGCACCAGCCCGTGTCCACTTCCGTCGTCTTCACCGTCCCGGTCGTGACGTTCGAGGTCAAGGCCTGGGCGGTGGGATTGGCGTGCCCGGGCATTCCCGTCCATCAGGGCGTCGCGAATATCCAGCGGGTCCTGGCGCGGGTTACCGTCCTCGCCGAGGATGCGACCGGCAAGAAGCTGTCGGCCCAGGGCTCCATCACCGTCTACCTCAATGACTATGCCCCGGCGCGGCTGGCGGGGGACACGTGCGTCGTCATGACCGCCCCCGCCTACTGGAGCGCGGTGACGAACTGCAAGTAAGGCAACCGCCCCGGTTCTGGCCGGGTGCCAGGCGGCGCCGCCCCGCTTCGGGGACGGCGCCGCGGTGTTTTTCCGGGGAGGCCGGACGTTACCGCCGCTGCGGCGGTACCATTATCGGTGTGGGAATAGCGGCAGGAGGTGACGCATGGACCGGTTCGTGATTAGGGGGGGGCGCCCCCTGCGGGGCGAAGTCGGGATCGCGGCGTCCAAGAACGCGGCGCTGCCGGCGATGGCCGCGGCGATGCTTACCGCGGAAGCGGTCCGCCTCGATGGTGTGCCGGGATACAAGGACGTCCGGACGATGGCCCGGATTCTGCGGCACCTCGGCGCGAGAGTGGATGAGACCGAGGCCAGCCTCGAGATCCATGCCGCCGATCCCGGCAATCATGAGGCGCCTTACGACCTCGTCCGGACGATGCGCGCCTCCTTCTTCGTGCTCGGGCCGGTGCTGGCCCGGCTTGGCCGGGCGCGCGTGGCGTTTCCGGGAGGATGCGCGATCGGGGTGCGGCCGGTTGACGAGCACCTGAAGGGGCTGGCCGCGCTCGGCGCCACGATCGTGGTCAGCGAAGGATACGTCGAGGCTACGGCGGACCGCCTCCGGGGCGCCGCGATCGCCTTCGGCACGCCGAGCGTGGGCGCCACCGAGAACGTGATGATGGCCGCCTGTCTCGCCGAGGGCACGACGGTCATGTCCAACGCGGCCCGGGAACCCGAGGTCGTGGACCTGGCCGAGCTCCTGATCCGCATGGGCGCGCGCATCACGGGCGCGGGGACGGGCACCGTGACGATCGAGGGGGTGAAGGCGCTGGGAGGCGCGACTCACCCGACGGTGCCGGACCGCATCGAGGCCGGGACCTTCATCGTGCTCTCGGTCCTGACCGGTTGCGGGATTGCGGTCCGGGGGGCGCGGCGTGACCACCTGCAGGCGCTCGAGTCCGCCCTCCGGCAGGCGGGGGTGGCGATGGATGAGCGGGATGGCGCGCTGGTCGTGTCGTGCGAGGGCCGGTGGCGGGCGTCGGACGCGGTGACCCAGCCGTACCCGGGATTCGCGACGGATCTGCAGGCGCAATGGATGGTGCTCATGGCGCTCGCGAACGGCAGCTCGGTCGTGCGGGAGACCGTCTTCGAGAACCGGTTTCAGCACGTGCCCGAGCTCGTCCGGCTGGGCGCGGACATCGCCATCAGGGGGAACACGGCCGTGATCCGGGGGGTGTCGCGCCTGAGCGGCGCTCCCGTGATGGTCTCGGACCTGAGAGCGGGCGCCGCGCTGGTGCTCGCTGGGCTCGCCGCCGCGGGGACGACCGAGGTCCAGCGGATCTACCACCTCGATCGCGGGTATGACCGGCTGATCGAGAAGCTGCGGGGGGTGGGAGCCGAGATCGAGCGGGTGCCCGGGCCCCCAGTCTAGCCGGGCGCCCTCCTCGACATCCGGTACAATCAATCCATGCGAGTCTTCCGTGCCTGGATTCCCGCCGACATGCGCGCTTATGCCGCCCTCCAGCGGTCGCGCGCCCTGGTCCTGCCGCCCGCGGTTCTGCGCTCCGCCGCGCGGATCGTGGGGGATGTCCGCCGGCGTGGCGATGCGGCGGTCCTGGCCGCCGTCCGGCGGTTTGACGGCGTCCGGCTGACCCGCCGCACGCTCAGAGTCGCGCCTGCCGCGATCCGGCGGGCGTGGATCGGTCTCCCGCCGGCCGACCGCAGGGCGATGCGGGTGGCGTGGCGGAACATCGTCTCTTTCCACCTCCGCCAGCGGGAGCGCGGCTACGTGATGCGGACCCCGTACGGGGTCCTCGAGCACGTCATCCGGCCGCTCGGCCGGGTCGGCATCCACGTGCCCGCGGGAACCGCGCCCCTGGTCTCGACGATGCTCATGTGCGCGGGCGCGGCCCGGGCCGCCGGCGTTCGCGATCTCGTCCTGGCGGTTCCGCCGCGCTGGCGGGGGGGCGTGCACCCGGCGGTCCTGGCCGGCGCGTTCCTGGCCGGCATCGACGAGGTCTACGCGGCCGGAGGACCGGCGGGCGTAGCCATGCTCGCCTACGGCACGGAGACGGTGCCAGCCGTGGACAAGGTCGTGGGGCCGGGGAACCTCTATACGCAGGCCGCCGAAATGCTCGTCCAGTCCGGCGCCGGGCTCATGGGCCCGAGCGAACTGGTGGTGCTGGCGGACGGATCGGCCGCCCCGGCGGCGGTCGCCGCGGACCTGCTGGCCCAGGCCGAGCACGCGGGCGACAACTGGGCGGTGCTGGTTACCCCGTCCCGGGTGCTTGGCGCGGCCGTGATGGCCGAAGTGGTGCGCCAGGTGATCCGCCTGCCGCGCGCGGCGGTGGCGGCCCGGTCATTGGCCGGCCGGAGCGCGGTCGTTCTCGTGAGGTCGATGGCGGCGGGGCTGGGCGTGGCCGAGCGGTTCGCCCCCGAGCACCTGGAGATCGTCGGCCGGGGCGCGGAGGGGATCGCGGCCCGGGTGCGGTGCGCGGGCACCGTGCTCGTGGGACCCTGGAGTCCGGTGGCCGCCGCCGATTACGGGGCCGGTCCGAACCACGTCCTGCCGACGTCCGGCATGGCCCGGCACGTGTCCGGGTTGGGGGTCAAGGACTTCGTCAAGCACATGAACATAACCCGTCTCACGGCGAGGGGCCTGGGACGGCTGGCACCGCCGCTGGCCCGGCTGGCCCGCCTCGAGGGCCTCGAAGGGCACGCGCGGAGCATGGAGATGAACCGTGGCTAATCGCAGGAGAGTCGGCACCGTCAAGCGGGACACGCGGGAAACCCGGATCGCGCTCAAGCTCGGACTGGACGAGCGGAAGCCCCGGACGACCGTCGCGACCACGATCCCGTTCTTCGACCACATGCTCACGCTCCTTGCGGCGCACGGGGGGCTGGCGCTGACGCTGAAGGCGAGCGGCGACACGGAGGTGGACGACCACCACCTCGTCGAGGACGTCGGCATCTGCCTGGGCCAGGCCCTGACGAAGGCGCTGGGCGACAAGGCGGGGATCCGCCGGTACGGGGACGCGACCGTTCCCATGGACGAGGCGCTCGTCCAGGCGGTGCTCGACCTGTCGGGCCGGGCCCACCTCAGTTACGGGCTCAATCCTTCGGCGAAGAAGGTCAAGACCTTCGACGTCGCGCTCGTGCGCGAGTTCTTCGAGGGGTTGACCCGCGAGGGGCGGCTGACCCTGCACCTGCGCCAGCTTTCGCGCGGCGGGAACGCGCACCACGAGATCGAGGCGGCGTTCAAGGCGGTCGGACGCGCGCTGGGCGAAGCCGTCGGACTGCGCCCGGGAGTGCGGGACATCATGTCGACCAAGGGCCGGCTGTAGGCTCTTCGCGTGGCCAGACCCCGAATCCTTCTCATCGACTACGGGATGGGCAACCTGCGCAGTGCGGGCAAGGGGTTGGAGGCGCTGGGCGCCCGGGTCGAGACCTCGGGATCTCCGGCCGCCTTTCGCCGGGCTGACGGTGTCGTCCTGCCCGGCGTCGGCGCGTTCCCGGCGGCCATTGGCAAGCTGCGTTCGGCGAAGCTCACGGCCCCGATCCGGCGGTGGATCGCGGACGACCGGCCGTTTCTTGGCATCTGCCTCGGGCTCCAACTGCTCTTCGACGAGAGCGACGAGTTCGGGAAGACGCGGGGACTCGGGAGCTGCCGCGGCCGGGTCGTCGGTTTCCCTCGCGGACTCACGATTCCGCACATGGGCTGGAACCGGTTGGTGCCGGTCAAGGCGACTTGGCTGCTGAAGGGCCTCCCGGCGCGTCCGTTCGTCTACTTTGTGCATTCGTTCTTTCCGGTGCCCATGGACCGGGGGATCGTCGCGGCCGAGACGATCTACGGGGTGAGGTTCGCGTCGGCGGTCGAGCGGGGCTCGGTCGCGGGAGTGCAGTTCCACCCCGAGAAGAGCCAGCGCGTGGGCGCGAGGATTCTCGCGAACTATCTCTCGATGGTCGCCCGCCGGGCGTAGGATCCGGCCATGCTGATCTTTCCGGCCATCGACCTGCTGAACGGACTCGTTGTCCGGCTCAAACGGGGGGAGTACAGCCAGACTTCCGCCTACTCCGACGATCCCGTCCGGGTGGCCAAGGAGTTCAAGGCTGCCGGGGCCACGCACCTGCACGTCGTCGACCTTGACGGGGCCCGGACCGGAACTCCGATCCATCTGTCCGTGGTCGGTGAGCTGGCTGACAAGACGGGCCTGGCGATCGACTTCGGTGGCGGGTTGCGGAACCGCAACGACATCGAGGCGGCCCTGCGCGCGGGCGTGAAGACCGTCATCATTGGGACCGCCGCGTACCGGGATCCCGACTTCCTGCGGTGGGCGGTCGAGACGCACGCGGACAATCTGGCGGTGGCCGTGGACGTCAAGGGCGACCGGATCGCGGAGCAGGGCTGGACCCGGATGGGTGAGACGGGCGCGCTCGACGCCCTGACCGCCCTGGCTCGCCGCGGGGTGCGCCGGATCGTCTACACGGATGCGGACCGGGACGGCACGCTCGAGGGTGTCGACGTGGAACGCCTGGGGCTGGTCATGGACCGGGCGGAGACGGAGCGGCTCGAGGTCGTGCTGGCGGGCGGGGTGCGCGACCTGGACGACATACGCAAGCTGAAACCACTGTCCGGGAAGGGGCTCGCGGGCGTCATCGCGGGCAAGGCGCTCTACGAGGGCACGCTCGATCTCGCCGAGGCGATTCGGGCCGCAAAATAGTCTGCTAGAATGGGCTTTCCGGAGACTCGCATGCTGGCCAAGCGCATCATCCCCTGTCTCGACGTCAAGGGCGGTCGTGTCGTCAAAGGCGTGAAGTTCAAAGCGCTGCGTGACGCCGGCGACCCCGTGGAAGCCGCGCGCCGGTACGACCGGGCCGGGGCCGACGAGCTGGTCTTTCTGGACATCACCGCGTCGCACGAGCGCCGCAAGACCATTCTGGATGTCGTGCGCAGGACGGCGAGTCAGGTCTTCATGCCCCTCACGGTGGGCGGCGGGATCTCGAGCGTCGCGGATATCCGCGCCCTGCTCAACGCGGGCACGGACAAGGTCTCGCTCAATACCGCCGCCGTCCGCCGGCCGGGTCTCATCCGCGAGGCGGCCCGGCGGTTCGGCAGTCAGTGCATCGTCCTCGCCATCGACGCCCGGCGGGAGGCGCGGGGCCGGTGGAAGGTCTGGACGCACGGCGGCCGAAAGCCCACGCGCCTCGATGCCGTGGCCTGGGCGCGGCGCGGCGTCGCGCTGGGGGCGGGCGAGATCCTCCTCACGAGCATGGATGCGGACGGCACGAAGGACGGCTATGACCTCGCACTCACGCGGGCGGTGGCCCGGGCTGTGAGCGTGCCCGTGATCGCCTCCGGCGGCGCGGGGACTCTTCGGCATCTCGCCGACGTGCTCACGAAGGGGGAGGCCGACGCCGCCCTGGCGGCCTCGATCTTCCACTTCGGGAACTTCTCGATCCGGCGGACCAAGCGCTACCTCGCGGCCCGGGGCATCCCGGTTCGGGAGGCATGACGGCCGTGTCGGGGGGGGTGGCGCCGCGGGTCAGGTTCGACTCGCAGGGGCTGGTGCCCGCGATCGTGCAGGAAGGACTTCGCGGCAGGATCCTCATGATGGCCTGGATGAACCGCCGCGCGCTCTCGCTCACGCTGAAGACGGGATTCGCGCACTTCTACAGCCGGTCCCGGGGCAAGCTCTGGAAGAAGGGCGAGGAGTCGGGGCACGTGCAGGAGGTCCGCGAGGTGCGCCTCGACTGCGACGGCGACGTCGTGCTCCTGATCGCGCACCAGCGCGGCGGGGGGGCCTGTCACGCGGGCTTTCGCTCGTGCTTCTTCCGCCGGCGCCGCGGCGGCCGGTGGGTCGTCGCGGACGCCAGGATATTCGATCCGGCCCGCGTCTACAAGCGATGAGACTCGCGCCGTCCGCTGCGCGGAACTGGGGGTCCGCGACGACCGGCGACCGCGTCGCGGCATGGAAGGAGGTCGGAGCCGACCTCGAGACGCCGGTCTCGGCGTATCTCAAGATCCGGCAGTCGCCTTACGGGTTCCTCTTCGAGAGCGTCGAGGGCGGGGAGCGGATCGGCCGGTATTCGTTCCTCGGGGCCTCCCCGTCCGCGTTCTTCGTCGGGCGGGGCGCCACGCTCGAGGAGCACCGGGGGGGCCGGGCCCGCGTGACCCGGGGGAACCCGCTCGACCTGCTCCGGCGGCGGTTCCGGTTCCGGCCGCGGGTCCCGGGCCTGCCGCGGTTCGAGGGCGGGCTCGTGGGCTTCGTCGGGTACGACGCGGTCCGGTACATGGAACGGCTCCCGAAGGCGCCGCGGGACGACCTCGGCCTGCCCGAGCTGTTCTTCATGCTCCAGGAGTCGGTGCTCATCTTCGACCACGTGCGGCACACGATCACGATCCTCGCCCATGCGCCCGGGACGGGGGCCCGGGCGCGGGCCGCCGCCCGGGCCGAGGTCGAGCGGATCGAGGCGCGGCTGGCGGCTCCGCTGGTGCCGCCGCCGTCGATCTCGCCGGGATCCTCGCGCGGGATCGAGATCGAGTCCAACACCCGGCGGGAGAAGTTCCTCGCAAGCGTCCGGTCGGCCAAGCGCTACATCCGGCGCGGCGACGTTATCCAGGTCGTACTCTCGCAGCGGTTCTCGATGCCGTATCGGGACGACGCCTTCTCCGTGTACCGGGCGCTGCGGGTCCTGAACCCCTCCCCGTACATGTTTTTTCTCGAATGCGGCGAGGTCTCCCTCGCCGGTTCATCCCCTGAAATGCTCGTGCGGCTCGAGGGCGACGAGGTGGAGACGCGGCCCATCGCGGGTACGCGGCCCCGCGGCGCGACTCCGGAAGCGGACGCGAGAATGGAGCGGGAGCTGCGCGTCGATCCCAAGGAGCGGGCGGAGCACGTCATGCTCGTGGACCTTGGGCGCAACGATCTCGGGCGCGTGTGCCGGTACGGGTCGGTCCGGGTGTCCGACAATATGGTGGTCGAGCGCTACTCCCACGTGATGCACCTGGTGTCGGGGGTCAAGGGGACGCTGGTGCCCGGCCATGATGCCTTCGACGTGCTGAAGGCGGTCTTTCCGGCGGGGACGGTGTCGGGCGCCCCCAAGGTGCGCGCGATGGAGATCATCGACGAGCTGGAACCGACGCGGCGTGGCACCTACGCGGGGATCGCCGGATACGTCAGCCGGAGCGGCAACATGGACACCGCGATCGCGATCCGGACGATCATGATGACGCGCGGGCGGGCGTACCTGCAGGCCGGGATGGGGATCGTCGCGGACTCCGTGCCCGAGCGCGAGTACGAGGAATCGGTGAACAAGGCCCGCGCCGGACTCCTCGCGATCGCGGCGGCAGGAGGTGGGAAATGATACTGATGATCGACAACTATGACAGCTTTACGTACAACCTCGTGCAATACCTGGGGGAGATGGGGGAAGATCTCGTCGTATTCCGGAACGACAAGATCACGATTTCGCGGATCGAGCGGCTGAAGCCGGCCTGCCTCGTCATGTCGCCGGGTCCCGGCCGCCCTGAGGACGCGGGTATCATGTGCGCCGCCATCCGCCACTTCACGGGGAAGATCCCGATCCTGGGGGTCTGCCTGGGCCACCAGGCGATCGGCCACGTCTTCGGCGGGAAGGTGCGGCAGGCGGCGAGGCTCATGCACGGCAAGACCTCACCCATCTACCACGACGGCGAGACGCTCTTCCGGAAGATGCCTAATCCATTCGAGGCGGCCCGGTATCACTCTCTCCTGGTAGAGAGGCGCGGCCTGCCGTCCTGCCTCAAGGTCTCGGCGTGGACGGAGGAGGGCGAGATCATGGGGCTTCGCCATGTGGATCAGCCGGTGGAAGGAGTGCAGTTCCACCCGGAATCGATCATGACCCAGGACGGGAAGGCCCTGCTCCGCAATTTCCTGGCCGGCGCGAAAGCCTGGCGGGCGAAGCGGCGGTCGGCTTAGTTGGGCCGAGCCGGACCGGCCGTTCTCCTGGCCGACGACCTGACCGGGGCCTGCGATGTCGGCATCGGGGCGCTCAGGGCCGGAACGAAGGTGCGATGCGTGTTCTTCCGCAGTGCCGGGATGCCCGTACCCGCGGGCGGAGTCACCGTGCTGGATCTCGAGACGCGGCGGCTGTCGCGCGCGGCCGCGGTGCAAAGGGCGATCCGGGCGGGGCGGTGGCTGAAGCGGGCCGGCGTCCGGCCCGGATATTTCAAGATCGATTCCACCCTGCGCGGGCATCCAGTCGCCGAGGCCGAGGCGATCCGGGTGGCCACGGGGCGCCGGCTGATCTGGTTCGTGCCCGCGAATCCGTCGATGGGGCGGACGACGGTCGGCGGGCACCAATTCGTGCACGGCGAGGCTCTCGAGTCGACGGCATACGTCCGGGATCCCCTCCACCCCGTGAAGACGGGCGACCTGCTCGAGCTGGCGGCAAAGGAGCTGGGGGGCCGCGCGTGCGCGCACCTGCCCCTTGCCGAGCTGGGGCGGGGCGCTGCCCACGTGCGGAGCCTGCGCCGCGGCTGGCTTGGCGGCGGGGTGCGGCTCGTGGTCGCGGATATCGTCAGGGAGTCCGACCTGGCGAGGCTCGCGGCGTGCATCCCGGCCGACGACCTGGCGGTGGGGGCGGCCGCCCTCGCCGCCCATCTCTTCGGTCGTCCCGGTAGCCCGGCCGTTCGGGCGTCCGCCCGAACGGCCCAAGCAAGCCCCCTCGTTTCGAGGGGACTTGCCGTGATCGGGAGCCTGAATCCGCTGACGGCGACCCAGGTGGCGCGGGCAGGAGGTCTGCGGGGCGTCCGCGTCCGGCGGTTGGCGTCCGACGATCTGCGCAGGGGGATCGCGGTGCCGGCCGCGCCGGAGTGCCGGTGGCTGATCCTCGCGCTCGATCCCGCCCGGTTCAGGCGCCTGCTGGCCGCCCGGTCGTGGCAGGGAGAGCGGATCGCGCGGGGGCTGGCGCGTCTGGCCGCGAAGGCGTCCGCGCTCCGGGCGCCCGACGTTCTGCTGCTGTCCGGCGGGCTCACGGCGGCCGCGGTGTGCGAGGCGATGGGGATCCCGGAACTGCGGCTGCGGCGGGAGGTGGAGGCCGGGCTGGTGGCGTCCGAGGCCGACGGGCCGGCCGGGCGCCTCACTGTGCTGACGAAGCCGGGGGGATTCGGATCGAAGGACGCGCTGGCGGTGATCATGAGGGGAGGCCGGACATGACGGATCGACCGGGAGTGGCCTACAGCATGAGCGGGTTCGGCCGGGGCGCCGTCGAGGCGGACGGTATCCGGGTGTCCTGCGAGATGCGAACCGTGAACCAGCGCGGCCTCGACATTTCCCTCTCCCTTCCGGCCACGTTGCTCTGGGCGGACCCGCTCCTTCGGAAGATGGTCTCGGGGGCCGTGCATCGCGGGCGCGTGGACCTCAACCTTTCCGTGTCCGCCGGGGAGTCCCGGGGCGGGGGCGCGCTCCTGGATGCCGTGCTGGCGGCCCGGTGGGCGGCGGAACTCGGCAGGCTCGCGAAGCGTCTCCACCTCGATCGACCCCGGGTGGATGCGCTTCTCGCCATCCCGGGCGTGGTCAGACCGAAGGCTTTTGCCCCGGCCCCGGCGCGACTCAACCCCCTGATCCGGCGGGCGTTCGATTCGGCCCTGAAGCGGCTGCTGGTCATGCGCCGCCGGGAGGGGCAGGCGCTGGCCGCCGACCTTGGCCGGCGATTCGACCGGCTCGAGAGGCTGGCGGCGGGGGTGCGGGCGGATTGGCCGGCGGCCGCGGCCCGGCAACAGGACCGGCTGACGGCGCGCCTCAAGGAGGCGCTGGAGCGGATGGGGGAGGAACGTCGGAGTGCCCGCGATATCGTCACGGCTCTCGAGCGGGGGGACGTCAGCGAGGAGCTGACCCGGATCGCGAGCCATCTCGACCAGTGCCGCGGGGCCCTGCGGGCGGGTTCCCCGGCCGGGCGTCAGCTCGAGTTCCTGGCGGCGGAGCTCCAGCGCGAGACCAATACGACGGGGGCCAAGTCGATCGACGCCGGGATTACCCGGACCGTCGTCGCGATGAAGGAGGAGGTCGAGCGTATCCGGGAACAGGTGGCGAACCTTGAGTAACCGCGGATTCCCCGTTGTCATCTCGTCCCCGTCGGGCGGCGGCAAGACCACCATCGCGGGAGCCCTGCTGGCGGCGCTGCCGTTCCTCCGGAAATCCCGCTCCACGACGACCCGCCAACCGAGGCCGGGTGAGCGTCCGGGCGTGGACTACGAGTTCGTTACGGGAGAGGTGTTCGAGCAGCGCAAGGCGGCGGGGGCGTTCGCAGAGTGGGCCAGCGTCCACGGTCACGGGTACGGGACTCCAAGGGAATACGTGGACGAGACGTGCTCCGCCGGGCACTGCCCGCTCCTCGTGATCGACATTCAGGGCGGGCGCGCGGTCCGGCGCGCGTATCCGGCCGCCCTGCTCGTGTTCCTCATGCCGCCCTCGCTGGACGAGGTCGCGCGGCGCCTGGGGGCCCGGCGGAGCGAGCCGGACGCGCGGCTGGAGGCCCGGCTGGGCAATGCCCCGGGGGAGATTGCGGCGGGGCTCGAATACGACTATATTGTTATGAACGCGTCGATTGAGCTTGCCATTGAGCAGGTGAGACAGGTTCTGTTGCGCGAACGCGAAACCCGTTCATGATCCGGCCGGCTTCATCAAGTTCGCCGAACGCTGTCGAGAGTCCGAGGAGGTAGCATGAAGAGAACCGAGATTCCGCCGCACGAGGAATTGATGTACAAGATCAAGAACAAGTACGAGTTCATCCTGGCGGTATCCAAGCGTGCGCGGATGCTGGTTGAAGGCGCCCCCGCGGCCGAGGGCATCGAGGGCGTGAAGCCGACGACGAAGGCGCTGGGCGAGATCCTCCATGGCAAGATCCCGTGGACCATCCACGAGGATCCGGACAAATAACCCCGCCCCCAATTCCTTGTCGACCGTGAGGTCCCGCCGGCCGTCCGGACTTCGCAAGGCGCCCGCCGCCGCGAGGCGATCATCGCCTGACCGGCCCGCAATCCTGCTGGGCGTGTCGGGTTCCATCGCGGCCTACAAGGCAGCCGAACTCGCCAGCCGGCTGACCCAGGACGGGAACGAAGTGCTGACGGTCATGACCCGCGCCGCGACCGAGTTCGTGGCTCCGCTCACGTTCCAGACGCTGACGGGCCAGCCGGTCGGGGTGGACATGTTCGCCGAGCGGAAGGGATCGAAGGTCGAGCACATCGCCCTGGCTCGCCGGCCGGCGGTCGCCTTGATCGCCCCGGCGACCGCCGATCTCCTGGCCAAACTGGCGCAGGGGCGTGGCGACGACCTGCTCACGACCGCCGTCCTCGCGACGACTGCTCCGGTGCTCGTGGCGCCCGCCATGAACGCGGCCATGTGGGCCAATCCGGCGGTGCAGGCCAATGTGGCGGCCCTGGTCCGCCGCGGCATGGAAGTCATCGAGCCCGGCGTCGGGGCCCTGGCGTGCGGCGAGACGGGTCCCGGACGGATGGCCGACCTCGACGTGATCCTGGCTTCCGTACGGAAACACCTGGCGGTGTCGGAGGCCTGGGCGGGACGGGGCGTGCTCGTGAGCGCGGGACCCACCCGGGAGCCGCTGGACGGCGTCCGCTATATAAGCAACGGGTCGTCCGGGCGCATGGGCTTCGAGATCGCGGCCGCGGCCCGCCGGCGCGGCGCGGAGGTTGTCCTGGTGACCGGCCCCTCCGCTCTCGCGGTACCGTTCGGCGTCCGGGTCGTTCGCGTGACCACGGGCGAGGAGATGCGGAAGGCCGTACTCGCGCACTTCCCGAAGTGCGACCTGCTCGTCAAGGCGGCGGCGGTGACCGACTACCGGCCCCGTTCCGCGAAGCCGGGGAAGACCAAGGCGGGTCATTGGGACGTCCCGCTCGAGAAGGTCCCGAACATTCTGGCCGAAGTGTCGAAGCGCCGGATGAAGGGCCAGGTGCTCGTCGGGTTCGCCGCGGAGGTGGGGGACCCCGAGGCGGAGGGGGCGCGAAAGCTGTCCGAGCGGCGCCTGGACCTCCTGGTGGCCAACTCCCTCGACGAGGCGGGGTCGGGATTCGGCAGCGAGACCAACCGGGCCGTGCTCATGTTCCCGGGCGGTCGCCGGGATCGCTTGCCGGTCATGTCCAAGACCGAGCTGGCGGACCGGATACTGGACGCGGTGGCGCCGCTGTTCCGGAAGGCCTGACCGGGGACAGCCTTCCGACTTGTGATATTGATCACATGAGGCTGACTGGGTAAACCTGTACGCTCAAGGTGGATTGGTGGGACGCGGAACGTTGTTTGAAGGTTCAGGGAGGTCGCAGACGTGAAAGTCCGGTACATGGGCGTGCGAGGGAGTATCCCGTGCCCGGGGACGGCGACCCTGCGGCTGGGCGGCAACACTTCGTGCGTCGAGGTCGCGGCGGACGGCGAGACGATCATTCTCGACGCCGGATCCGGCATCCGCTCACTGGGCAACCGGCTGATGAAGGAGGGCAAGCCAGTCCGGGCGAGCATCTTCTTCACGCACGTGCATCACGACCACATCCAGGGTCTCCCGTTCTTCGTGCCCGCCTTCCTGCCGACCACCCAGCTCAAGATCTACGGGGAACGCAAGGGCGACTTTGGAATCCGCGAAATCATCAGCGGGGTCATGACCGCGCCGTTCTTCCCCGTTCCCATCGCCGCGTTGCGCGCCCAGATCGAGTACCACGACATCAAGGAGGGCGACGCCGTCAAGGTCGGGGCGAACGTGACCGTGATCGCGGGCCGGCTGAACCACCCCAACGGCGCCCTGGGATACCGGATCGAGTCGGTCGAGAAGGGACGCAAGCGCGTCTTCGCTCACATTACCGACACCGAGCACGGGGCCGAGCCCGACCAGAACGTCATCGCCCTTATTCGCGACGCGGACGCGTTCTCCTACGACTCCTCCTACACCCCCCAGGAGTACGAGACCAAGAAGGGCTGGGGCCACTCCACCTGGGCCGAGGGGATCAAGCTGGCGAAGCTGGCGCGGGCGAAGCGTTACCTGCTCTGGCACCACGATCCGTCGCACAGCGACAAGGACATGGAGAAGATCCTGGCCGAGGCTCGCAAGGAGTTCAAGGCCACCCTGCTCTCCTACGAGGGGCTGGAGCTCTCGCTCTGACCCGGGGGGTTCCGCCGGCGAATCCCGGGTTCGACTGTTCAACTGACACTTCCAGGCGTCAATCCCGGGGTTTCTGACATCCCCTGAGCGCGGAAACACTGGCCGGGGGACGGGACCCGACTTGGCCCGATTCCTGCAGTATGTAGTCTGTGACGCGTCGGTCTAGAGTCGGCGCGATGGGTGAGATCGGATTGGTTGTCGAAGGGTGCCTAGTTCGGTAGCGAGACGGTACAGGAGCCGGCGAAAAAAAAGACGCCGGTGGATTGTTGAGCCCTCCCTCAAAAGCTCTATTCCTGTGTCCGCGTGCTCTCGTGCCGGACTGGCACCCTTCTTTTTTTTCGGGGGGACGGGTCTCGTTGTCAGAACCGTCAGGGGCGTCAGCAGACTGACGCCGCAAGCGCTTTCCGGACCATGAGCCCCCCCATTAGCTGCGTTGCCGCCTACCCGTATTCCCCCCGATTCCGGTAAATTAGACGCGATGCGTCCCGCCCGACCGCCCGGTCGCGTATCCGCCCTGAGGTTCTTGCCACGCTTCCTCTGTTTGTCCCTGGCGGTTTTCGCGTTCCTGACGGTTTCAGCTGTCCACGCCGCACCGCCTCCGCCGGTCGTCGCCGGTGTCGCCGGCCCGCATCTCGCGACCCTCTCCTGGCAGGTGGCAGCGACGAATCTCGGCAACGGCCAGCCGATCACGTGCTACCGGATTTTCCGGGCGACCGGGGTGGACGGGCCTTTCAGCGAGATCCACCGGTTCGCCATGCCGCCCGGCGGGTTCGTCGATGGCAGCGTGACAATCTTCGTCGACCCGGCCGCCGCCCCGACGTTCGGGCACTCCTACACGTACTACGTCGGCGTCTACGACGCGCTCAACCTGTCCGGCGATTCCCTGAAGGTCACGGTGACGCCTGGATGGGCGGCGTGGCCCATGGGCCGGAATGATTCATTCCGGTCCGGCCGGAGCGCCGGGGTGGTTCCCACGCCGCCCGTCGAGCTCTGGGAGACCCAGGGCGTCAACAACTTCCCGCGGAACATGATCCACCATGCCGGGGTGCTCTACTGCCCGGGAGAGATGGCGGACATCTACGCCTATGACGCGTTCACGGGTACGCAGCTCTTCAGCTTGAGCGTGGGCTCGAGCATATATTTCAGCGCGCCTGTCGTGGGTCCCCAGGGGATCCTGTATGCGACCCTCGACACCACCAACACGGCGGCGACGCTCACCGCGCACGCCACGCCGTCCCTGGCCATGAAATGGAGTCAGCCGGTGACGGAACCCAAGGGGCTTTCGCTCTGCAACATGGATCCCGTGATCGCCTCGAACGGGCTGGTCATCTGGGGTAACGACGCCGGCGACGCCGTCGCGGTCCGGGACGCGGGGACGTATGGTGCGACCGTGTGGATCAACTCCAACGCGGCCGGGGCGTGCGACGGCGACACGGTCGTGCTCATGAATGGGAATCTCGTATTCCTGCGGCGAAAGGCGGCGCCGCCGCACGACGTGGTCTGCGTGACGTCCGGGGGGGCGCCGGTCTGGACGCGCACGATCGACGGCACGATGTCCACGCACGCCTACGCGGCCCAGCTTGCGGTGGGGCCGACCGGACGGATTCACGCGGGCACGACCTCCCTGCTGGCTCTCAACGACGACGGCAGTTACGCGTGGCGGTATGGCGCTCCCGGTATCATCACCGGGCTGGCCGCCCAGGCCGACGGCGGGGTCGTGATCACGACCGAGGGCGCCGCGTTCCGGGTGGAGTCGGTCGATCCGACCGGCTCGCTCCGGTGGTCCCGGACCGTGCACGGGAACGACGTCGCGGAGATCTCGCCGGCCGTGATCACCGCCGACGGGAAGGTGATAGCGACATTCGCGGACGGTACCAACCCCAAGGCCCTGGGACTCCTCGGGTTCCGGGAGTCGGACGGCCTCCTGCTCTGGCAGTGGGATTCGCCGGAGACGCAGACGTGGGCGGAGTTGATCTCGTCACCGGTGGTGACCCCGGACGGGCGAATCTACGTGGCCCTCTACGACGCCATTTACTGCCTTGCCTCTCCCGCGGTCGTCACCGTTTCGAAGACCGCGAGCCCCCCACTAGTGCACGCTGGCGGTGAGGTCCTCTCGTATACCGTTTCGTGGAGCAATGCGAGCGGGATGACGGGCCAGAACTTGTGCCTCTGGGACACCCTGCCGGCGGGCCTCGGCTACGCCGCGGGGAGCTTCGCCGCCACGGTCGAAGCGGGAGCGACAGTGTCCCCATCGTACGCGACGTCGTGGGCGGGGCCCTGGACGGCGGGAGAGCCGGCCGACGGGACGTCCGCGCCGCTGCTCCTGCGCTGGGCCGTCTCGCGGGTCGGTGGACTCCAGTCGGGCCGGCTCACGTTCGGCGCCCGGGTGCAGGGCTCGGTGCCGGACGGGACCTGGATCGGGAACGCGGCCGGCGGGACGTTGTTCGACGGGTCCGCCTCGCCCTACATCCAGAGCGCGGTCGCAAGCGCGACGGTCGTCAACCAGACGATCGCGCCGGGCGGGCTGACCGCTCTCGGGCAGAACCAGCAGGCGGACCTGAACTGGTCCCCGGCGTGGGCCGGCGGCTATCCCGTCTCTTTCTATCAGGTCTTCCGGGCGCCGGATCCTGCCGGACCGTACGCGCAGACCGGTGTCACGGCGCCGGCCGGCCCCCTGACCGGATCGGCCACCGATTTCACCGACGGGGGGCTGGTCAACGGCTCGTCCTATTGGTACCGGGTACGTGCGGTGGACATCCTGCTGATCCCGGGGCCGTGGTCGCAGACGGCGTGCGGGAGGCCCCTGGACTCCGCTCTCAATCCGCCGACGGCGTGCGCGGCTTGGGGCCTCGCGGGAACGGGCAACCGCGTCCTGGTCGCGTGGATGCCCGGTCCGTCCGGTACCCATCCGGCCACCGGCTACGCCGTGTACCGCACCTCATTCCCCGGCGTTCCCGTTGCCGAAATGCCGATCGGGGTCACGGCCGGATCGGCGTCCTGGTTCGTCGGCGCGGTCGACGGCGCGGGCGTCAACCGGTTCTACGTGAGATCGCTGGGCTCGGTATCCGATCCGTCGCCGTTCTCGGGTCCCGTGAGCATCTCGGGCTCGCCGCCCGCGACGCCGGGCTGGCTGACGGCGGCCGGGAGCGACGGGCTGGTTCGGCTCCAGTGGAGTCCTGCCGGGGCGGGAACCTTCCCGGTGTCCGGCTACCGGGTCTACCGGGCGACCTACGCGGGAGGCTGGAGCGTACCCGCCTCCCGACCGCCCGTGCTGGCGACGGTCTGGGGGCTCTGGACCACGGTCTGGATCGACACGGGTGCGGCAAACGGGACCGCGTACTGGTACACGGTCGACGCGTTCGACGACCGCGCCCCGCCGAACGAGAGCGGGAACTCGAACCAGGCCACGGTCGTCCCGGCCATCGTCCTGCGCGCCGCCCTCGCCGCGACGCCGTCCGGGGTCTCCGTGGGCGAATGGTTCACGGTCGTGCTCAGCCTGACCAACATGGGAGCCTCCGCCGTGAACGGCGTCCTCCCGGTGCTTGGGTTCACCGCGGGGGCGGGCCTCGCCGTCGTGCAAGCGGGTCCCGTGCCGCCCGGGCCGGTGTCGCTGGCGCCCGGGGCGTCGCTGTCGTTCGTATGGACGTTGAGCGCGTCCGGAGTCGGCGTGGCCGGGTTCACGGCCACGGGAACCGGGACCGACTCCGTGGTGGGACTGCCGGTGGCGGCGAACGCGGGATGCCAGGCGGTGCTGTCGGGCGCCAGCGGATGGTCGCCGACCGGGTTGTGGCACGAGGTCGCCGATGCGTCTACCCGGCCGGGACGGATGTTTACCAGCGGGTCCCCGAACTCGTGGTGGTACGGATGGGACATGACCGGGACCTACAACACGGGAAGCACGAACAGCGGGGCGATCGTCCAGACGATCGGGCCCGTAATGCCGGGCGACGTTCTGTCATTCTGGAGCTGGGAAGAGACCGAGGGAGGACTCTTCTACGACACCCGGATCGTCTCGGTTTCGACCGACGGCGGCTTCATCTGGACCGAGCTCCTCCAGCTCGACGTCCCCCAGAACGAGTGGCATCGCGTGAGCGTTCCGCTCGGCGCGTACGCGGGCCAGACGATAATGCTGAAACTCGAGTTCGACACGGTGGACGGGTCGGTGAACGACTTCGCCGGCTGGTACGTGGACGATGCGACCGTGGGGCCGGCCGCCGTGCTGGAGCCGTCCATCTCCGCGCCGGTCTCGACCACGGTGGGGCGCTGGGTGCAGGTTGTCCTCACCATCACGAACACGGGCAGTGTCGCCGCGACCGGGGTCGTGCCGGGGCTCTTCACGAGCGGCGCTCCGATGGCGATGATGGCCGGGCCGGTGCCGGCGGGGCCGGTGACCGTCGGCGCGGGGACGTCCCGGTCGTTCACGTGGACGCTCAGCGCCTCGGGTTCGGGGTTCGTATGGCTCACGGCGACGGCGACCGGGTTCGACGGGATCACGGGGGATCTCCTCCAGATCGAGGTGAACACCACGCTCAACGTCTCGACTCCCGCTGCGCTCGCCGGAGTCCTGACGATGTCCCCGGCGGCGGTCGCACCCGGGGAGTGGTTCCAGGTCCGGTTCCAGGTGAACAACACCGGCGGCGTAGCCGCCGACGGGGTCTTCCCCGCGCTCCAGATCAACGCCGGCGGCGGTCTAGTGGCCCCGATCGGCGGCCCCGTGCCCGGCGTGCCGGTCCCGTTGTGCGCGTTCTGCAGTCAGACGTTCGTGTGGACGTTCAGCGCGTCCGGAACCGGGCTGGTGTCCTTCACGGCGACTGCGTCGGGCGCGGAGTCGGGGTCGGGCGTTCCGGTCTCGAGCCCGGGCTACACGGCCACGGAAGCCGTCTCCGGCCTGCGGACGGCCGTATCGGTCACCCCCGCCCCGCCCCCGATCGGGGCCTGGATCCAGATCGTGCTCGCAGCGACGAACACGGGGGCCTCGACCGTCGCGGGTATCGTGCCCCAGCTCCAGCTCGACGCGGGAGCCTCCCTGGTCGTGTTCCAGTCGGGCCCTTCTCCGGCGGGCCCGGTGACGCTCGGGCCGGGCGCGTCCCAGTTCTTCACCTGGACCTACAGCGTGTCCGGCGGAGGGACGCTGGCGCTGACCGCTACGGCGGCGGGCACCGACCTGGACACCGGGTTGCCGGTCCGGAAGGCCGCGTCGCTCTCGATGTTGGTCGGGGTGACGGGAGGCTGGGCTCCGGCCGGCCTCTGGCACACGGTGACGGACGGGGCCACGCCCGCGGGCCGCACGTTCTCGAGCGGGAGCCCGACCTCCTGGTGGTACGGGGTGGCCGGGACCACGACGTACGAAACGCCCGGAATGCCCAACAAGGGCGCGCTCACGGGCGTGATCGGTCCCGTCGCGGCCGGCGACATGCTCACGTTCTGGAGCTGGGAGGAGGTCGAGGGGAGCGGGGCCAGCACGATCTACGATACCCGCAAGGTCTGGATCTCGGCGAACGGGGGTGCGGGCTGGACCCAGGTCCAGCAGTTGCTCACTCCGATCAGGATCTGGCGCCGGGTGGAGGTGCCGCTGGCGCCGTGGATCGGCCAGACGATCTGGGCGAAGCTCGAGTTCGACACCGGCGACTCGACCGCGAACGCCTATCGCGGATGGTTTGCGGACAACCTGCGCGTCGGCCCGGCGGCGTCGCTGCGGGCCGCGCTTTCGACTGTGCCGGCGCTGACCGTGCCCGGCCAGTGGGTCCAGGTCGTGCTGACCGTGACCAACTCGGGGACTTCGAGCGCCAGCGGGGTGATGCCCGCGATCCAGGTGACGTCGGGCGGGGCGCTGATCAATCCCGTGGGCGGCCCGGTGCCCGCGGGCCCGGTCGTCATCGGCCCCGGGGCGGCCCAGGCCTTCACGTGGACCTTCAGCGCCTCGGGGGCCGGCACCGCCTGGTTTTCGGCGACGGCGACCGGGACGGATCCGGTCACTTCGGAGACGATCCAGGCGTCGGGCACGCGGTCCCTCGCGATCACGTCCAAGGCCGCCTTCGCGTGCGCGCTTTCCATCGTGCCGGCGCCTCCGTCGGTGGGCGGGACATTCCAGGTGCGGTTGACCGTGACCAATACCGGCGGCATGAGCGCGACGGACACGACGCCCCTGCTGGCGATCAACGCGGGGGCGGTCCTCGTGTCGCTCGTCTCCGGCCCCGTGCCGTCGTTCCCCGTCTCGATCCCGGGCTTCGGCACCCAGGTCTTCACCTGGACGCTCAGCTCCACCGGGGCGGGGGCGGTCTCGTTCACCTCGACCGTGACGGGGACGGACTCGGGCGGCGGGGGCGCTATCATGTGCGTCTCGTCGGCCGCGACGATCGCGACGCCGCTCAAGGCCGCCATCGCCGCGATCCCGGCGTCCGTCCCCGGGGAGACGGGATTCGCGCTCGTGCTCTCGGTCACGAACATGGGAAACGCGAACGTCACCGGGATCACGGCCACGGTGTGGGCGAGCACGGGACCGTGGCAGACGCTCCTGGGCGGGCCGGTTCCCGCCGGGCCCGTCACGCTCGCGCCCGGCGCCTGGCAGGCGTTCACGTGGTCGTTCAGCGGGACCGGGTGCGGGTACCCGGTCCTGACCGCGACCGTGACCGGGACGGACTCCGGCTCCAAGTCGCCGGTCTCGGTCGGGGCCACGCGGTCCCTGAGTGTTTACGGGGATCCCTGGGACCCCCTGGACAACACGGGCGCGGCGGGGACCCTCCTCGCGCCCGCGACGACGACGCAGACGCACGGACCCCACGAGGTCTGCACCAGCGACACCTACGACTGGTTCCGGATCCCGATGACCGCCGGGAACCTCTACCATTTCGACACGGTCGGCGGGGCCGGGGACAACGTCGGGGAGTTGTACAGCGACTCGACCGGTGTCTTCCTCGTGGCGTCGGACGATCAGAGCGGCGGCGGGAACCAGTTCAGCTTCGAGTACCAGCCGGCTGTCACCGCGACCTACTACCTCCGGGTCCGCGCCCGGTCATTCGGGGCCTCGTGCTCCGGGCTCCTGACCTACTGGTACGCGCCGCCGCCGCCGCCGCCGGTCGTAACGGCGGCCGCCGAGCCGCACGCGGTCCGGCTCTCATGGACGCTGGAGAGCACGAACGCCATCAGCGGCCGGCCGATCAGCCGGTACGAGGTCTGGCGCGCGACCTCGGCGGGAGGGCCGTACACGGCCTCGCGAAAGGTCTTCGCCCCGGTCCCGGGGGGGTTCGCGCCGGGATCGGCGACGCTGGCGGTCGACGGCGCCGCGAGCCCGGTCTACGATTGGACCTACTGGTACCGGATCGAGGCCGTGGACAACGCGGGCGTCCGTGGCGCGACGACGGTGTCGGTGAAGCCGGCGTGGTCGGGCTGGCACCGGTTCCGGGGCGACTCGTTCAACGCCGGGTACACGTCGGCGCGGATTCCCGACCGGCTGGTGCAGGTCTGGAGGACCCCGATCGGGGCCAACGCGTACCGCGGCCAAGTCCAGCACAAGGGGAAGGTATACACCTCCGACGAGGCGGGGATCGTCGCCGAGTTCGACGCGCTGACGGGCGCCGTCGGGCCGTCCCTGGCCACGAAGAGCGGCGGCGTGACCATGACCATGCCGCTGATCGATCCCGACGACACGCTCTGGCTGGCGACGTGCACGGCCGTGAAGGAGACCTCCCTCTACAACGTGACCACGCCCGCTTTGGCCGCCCGGTACAACTTCCCGATGAGCGTCGCGGGGAAGGGCTACGAGAACGTCCGGCTGAACATCGCGGTCATGCAGCACGGGGACATCTTCGTCGGAAACGACTACGGCGACCTGAGCAGCGTCTTTCCCCACCCGGTGTCCCCCGCGCAGGCCTGGCTCTACCAGGAGTCGACGACGGCCTCCTACAGCGGCGGGGGGGTCGTGATCCCCAACGGGAACGTCGCGTTCCTGGCCAGCCGGACGTGGGGGAACCTGATCGCGCTGACCAGGACCGGGTCGGTGGCCTGGTCGATCACGATCGCGGGGACGCCGGCCAACGGGCGGTACGTCTCGCCGCTCGCGCTCGGGCCGGACAGCCGCCTCTACGCGGCGACGACGACCCTGACGGTCGTGCGCCAGGACGGGGTCCCGGCGGGCAGCGTCGCCCTGCCCCTCCCCGCGACCGGGATCGCGATCGCGCCGAACGGCACGATCGCGGTGTCCATGTCGCTCACCGGCAGCTCCGCCCTCGTGCGGTGCCTGAACGCCAACCTGACCACGCGGTGGACGGCGACCGTGGACGGGGGGGCGGCGACCGAGATCGCGCCTCCCGTGATCACGGGGGGAAGCTCCGTGCTCGTGGTTTACAAGGACGGGGTGGCGGAGGATGGGCTGTGTCTCCTGAGCCTCGCTGACGGACACGAATTGTGGAACTGGCATGCGGGGATGGCGACGAAGGCGGCGACCGCGCTCGTCTCGCCGGCGGTCACTCCAGACGGCTGGGTGTACGCGGGTTGGAACAACGCGGTGTACGGTTTCCAGTCGCCGCCGGTCCTGACCGTGCGCAAGCGCGTGGACCGGACGGTCGTGTCGGGGGGCGAGGTGCTCTCGTACACGCTCTCGTGGAGCAACTCGGGGCTGGTCACGGCCTTCGGGATGACGTTCACGGACACGATGCCCAACGGCACGGCATGGCGGGCTGGCGGGGTGCGGTTCTGGGCCCAGGCCGACGCGGCCGGGGCTCCCGCGCTCAGTGCCTCCGCCTGGGGAGCCTCGGCGGCGGGTCCCTGGACGACGGGAGAGCCGGCCGACGGCGCCGGGGTCCCTGCGGTCCTACGCTGGGTCGTGAACCGGGTGGCGCCGGGCGCGTCCGGGTTCCTGAGGTTCACCGTGGCGGTCTCGGCGACGCTGGCTGACGGTGACACGATCGTGAACCGGGCGTCGGCCACGGTCATGACCGATCCGTACGTGACGCTCTCCGACACGGCCTCGACGGCGGTGCGCAAGCCCGTCATCGCGATGTCTCTCAACGCATCGGCCGCGACCGTGTACGCGGGGTATCCCGTTCCCACCTTCACGTTGAGCTTCAGCAACGCGGGTTCCGGCACGGCGACGGCGCTCGCGCTGCACGTGAGCGGGTTCCAGGAAAGTGAGTACGTGCCAGGCGGCGTGGTGACGAAGCTTCCCGCGGGCGTCCTCGCGTACATGTCCTGGACCACGACGGGTCTCTCGACCACCTCCTGGCTTGCGGGGGAGCCGGGCGTGAACACGGCGGACCCGTTGTACCTGCGATGGGTCGTGGACCAGCTCGGACCGGGCCGGTCCGGCTCGATCACCTTCCGGGTCGACATGGCCGCGGCGGTCCCGTGCGCGACGGTGATGACGTTGAGCGTCGCGGGCGCGAGCTGGTTCAGCGAGGCCCTGCCCATGACCCTGTCGTTCTCGCGGACGGCCGCGGTCTTCCGCGTGTGCCCGCCGGGGTGCGTGACCGCCACGGCATGGGAGGCGGGCGGCGCCGTCGCGGTTTCCTGGGGCCCCGCGGCCGCCGGGACCTTCCCGGTGTCGCGCTACGCGGTATGGCGGGCGACGTGCGGCGCGTGCGGTTTCGTCACGCTCGCTACGCTCTGGAGCGACACGGCGACGTCGTTCCGGGACGCGGGGGTCACGGCGGGGCGGACGCTCCGGTACGAGGTCGCGGCCGCCGACACGAACGGCGTGTACGGATGCGCGGGGCCTCCCTACCCGGCCGTGACGGTGCCGTACCCGCCGGTCCTGTCGGCCTGGTTCGGACCCCTGCCGGGGACGGTGTCCATCGGGCAGCAGTTCCTCTTGACGCTATCGGTCAGCAACTCAGGCGCGGGGCCCGCGACGACGGTGGCTCCGTCGCCCCCGGCGTCCTGGGGCACCGGAACCGCGCCCGCCGGCGGGCCGGCCCCCGCCGGGCTGGCCGTTCTCGCGCCCGGCGATACCGCCGTGTTCACGTGGACGGCGACGGGCGGCGCGCCCGGGACGGTGTCCTGGACGGCGACCGCGACGGCGTTCGGCGGCTACTCATCCCCGCTCGCCGCGAGCGGCGTCGTGGTGGTGCAGGGGGCGGCGGCTTTGGCGGTCGAGGCGCACCGAATGACCGCCTTCGCGTGCCCGGGGACGCCCGTGCTCGTCACGCTGACCGTGACCAACACCGGGACGGCGGACGCGACGGGGGTCACGGCGTCGCCCTTCCTCGCCTCCGGTCCCGGGGGCCTCGTGCCCGCGGGGGGCCCGTGGCCGGCGATGCCGGTGACGCTGGCGGGCGGGGAATCCGCCACTTTCACCTGGACTTTCACGGGCGGGTCCGGCGGGACGGTCGTCCTCACGACCACCGTGTTCGCGGCGGACTTGAACTCGGGGGCCGCGCTGGCGGCCGGCCCCGCGACTACGGAGCCGGTCGGCGTGGTGGCGGCGTCGTTCGCCGTCTCCCAGACTCAGGCGCCGGCGTCGCCGGTTTCCGGCGGGCCGGTCGCGTGGAGGATCGTCGTCGCCAACACGGGTTCGGCGACGATCACGTCGCTCACGGTGGCCGACACGGTTTCCCCGGTTGTGACCGGGGTCGCGCGGGACGCCCCCGCGGGATTCGTTCCGCTCGCGCCGGCGTCGACAGGAAGCGGATCGTGGTACGCGTGGACCGGGGCGGCCGTGAGCCTCGCCCCCGGCGCGGCCTTCACCTTCACGATCACGGGAACCGTGGGTGTCGTCTGCGCGTCCACGTCCGTCAGCAACACGGCGTGGGCGGCGGCCGGATCGCTGTGCGGGGAGGCGGAGGCGCGATCGGGCGTGGCGGGGTTCTCGATCGCCCAGCCGGTTCTGAGCGTCGCCGCGGCGCTGCAACAGACCCCGGTGTCCCCGGGTGTCGGATCCCCGGTCACGTACCGCCTGGTCGTCACGAACACGGGGGCGGCCACGGTGACGGACCTGGTCGTGGCCGACACGGTGGCGCCGTCGGTCACGGGGGTCTCCCGCGACGCGCCGGCGCCGTTCGCGGTCCTTCCGCCCGCCCAGACGGCGTCCGGCACCTGGTACGCCTGGTCCGGATCGGGTCTCTCGCTCGCCCCGGGGGCCGCGTTCACTTTCACGATCACCGGCGTCGTGGGCGACGTATGCGTCCAGACGGTCGTGAGCGACACCGCGTTCGTGAGCGCGCGGTCGGGGTGCGGGGTGGCCGAGACCTCGTCCAACAGCCCTGGCTTCGTCTTCGGGGCGCCCGTCTTCACGATCTCCCTGGCGCAGACCCAGGCGCCGGCGACCGGGAGCGTCGGCGCGAGCGTCTCCTGGCGCCTGGTCGTCGACAACACGGGGGGGGCGGTGATCACCCGGCTCAGGATCGTGGACACGCTCCCGGCATTCGTGACCGGGGTCTCGGCGGATACCCCCGGCGGGTTCGCGATGTCGGTCGCGCCGTCCCCCGCCGGGTCCGTCTACGCGTGGGAGAACGGGAGCCTGAGCCTCACTCCGGGGACGGTGATGACGGTCACGATCACGGGAGCCGTGGGGCCGGTCTGCGGGCCGGTCGTCGCGGGTTCCACCCCGTGGGGCGAGGCCTGGACGGGATGCGCCGCCGCCTACGCCGCGGCCCCGGGTGTCCCGTCGTTCCTGGCGGTGGCTCCGCACATTGCCGCGGTCTCGGTCGCGCAGACGCAGACCCCCGCCTCGCCCTCTGCGGGGGGAACGGTCACGTACCGCATCGTCGTCGTCAACCTGGGCACGGCGACCCTGACGGGGCTCTCCGTCGTCGACACGCTGCCCGGCGTGATCACGGGAGCCGTCCTCGACGGCCCATCGGGGTTCACGGCCCTGCCGGTCGCCGGCACTCCGGCAGGCACGCTGTACTCGTGGTCGGATTCGGGCGGGCTGGTCGCCGTTCCCGGCGCGGCGTTCACTTTCACGATCACGGGCGTCGTGGGTACGGTTTGCGCATCCACGGCGGTGTCGTCGACCGCCTGGGCGGTCGGCACGGCCGCGTGCGGTCCGGTCGGGGCGTCCTCCGGCGTCACGGGCTTCACGGTCATTCCGCCCGTCTTCACATTCGGCGTCCTCCACGATCAGCAGACGGCGGGGACGACGGGCGCGCCTCTGCTCTACCGGATCATCGTGACGAACACGGGATGGGCGACGATCTCCGCGCTCGCGGTCGTCGACACGCTCTCACCGGTTGTGACGGCGGTCGCGACGGGACAACCCCCGGGTTTCGGCGTCCCCGCCGTCGCATCCGTGGCCGGAGGAACCCGGTACGCATGGAGCGGCGCGGCCAGCCTCGTTCCCGGCGCCTCGTTCACGTTCACGGTGACCGGCGTCGTAGGCGGCGTGTGCGTCTCCACCCGGGTGTCGGGCACCGCCTGGGTGGAGGCCGCTACGGCGTGCGGAAGCGCGATACAGCAGGCGACTTCTTCCGGATTCACGGTCGCGCCTCCCGCCTCCGGGCTCGCGGCCGCCGGCTCCGGCCCGGCGTCGGCGTCCGTCGGCCAGTCGTTCCTGGTGACGCTCACGGTGACCAACACCGGAGCGGCTCCGGTGACCGGGCTGGTCGCGGCCGGCTGGGATTCCGGGGGCGGCGCGGCGTCCCTGTCCGGCGGCCCCTGGCCCGCGGGGCCGGCGTCGCTGGCGCCGGGGTCCGGCATCGTCTTCACGTGGACCGCCACGGCGGCGTCCGGCGGCACGGCGGCGTTCACGCTCTCCGCCTCGGGTGCCGCGTGCGGGGCCCCGTCGCTCTCCGCGGCCTCCGGGGTGACGGTCGCGATCGAGGCCGGGGCCGCGCTCGTGGCGGCGCTCGCGGCGGGCCCGTCCCCGGTCTGCGTCGGGAGCCCGATCACGGTCGCCATGACGGTGACGAACACGGGGGAGGCGGCGGCGTCGGGGGTGACCCCCGCGGCGCCGCGGGTGACGGGCGCGGGTTCGGCGGTGCCCGTCTCGGGGCCGGTCCCGGGAACTCCGCAGTCGCTCGCGGGCGGGGCGGCGGTGACCTTTGTGTGGGTCTACACGGCGGCGGGGGCGGGCGAGGCGGTCTTCTCGTCCACGGCGTCCGGGACCGACGCGAACTCGGGTGCGGCGGTCCCGACGGGTGTCGCCGCGTCTGCTCCCGCCTGGGTGAGCGGAACGGCCGTGCCCCTGACCGTGGACATCTCCAGGAGCCCGGCGTCCCCGGTCGCGGCGGGACCGGTTTCCTGGACTATCCGGGTCACGAACGCGGGCGCCGAGACCGTGACCGACCTCCTCGTAGTCGACAGCCTGCCCGGCGAGGTCGCCCTGGTCGCGGAGTCGAACACCGGCGGCCTCATTTGGAACGGCGCCGCGGCCGGGGTGGTGGCGTGGCAGGGGGCGATAGCGATGGCTCCCGGCGCGACGGTGACGGTCACGATCGACGGGACCGCGGACGCGTGTTTCACCGGAATCGTCGTAAGCGGCGCGTGGGCGAGGGGTGTCTCGGCTTGCGGGGCGGGCGAGGCGGCGTCGGTCATCGACGCCTTCCCGCTCACGGCGCTCTCGCCCGCCGTCCTCGTGCAGGCCGGTCACTCCCCGGCCCAGCCGGATCCGGGTGGAGCGGTCACGTACACGCTCGTGGTGACGAACGCGAGCCCGAGCGCGACCCTGACCAGCCTCCTCGTGACGGACACCCTTCCGCCCGCGTTCGCGTTCGTGGCGCAGTCCGACAACGCCGGGCTGATCTGGAACGGCGCCACGACCGGAGCCGTCGCGTGGGAAGGCCCCGTGTCCCTCCCGCCGGGCGGAAGCGCCACGATCACGATCGACGGCGTCGTTTCCGCCTGCTTGACCGGGCAAGTCGACAACACGGGCTGGGCCGCGGTCGGGAGCCCATGCGGCGTCGGGCAGGCCGCCAGCGCGATCGACCGGTTCGACCTGACGGCGCTGACGACTTCGATCGCGTTCTCGCTGGGCCGGACGCCCGCCTCGCCGGGCCCGGGCGATGTCGTGACGTATTCGCTGGTGATCGGGAACACGGGGACGGCGACCCTGACCGCCGTGACCGTGACGGAGACGCTGCCCGCGGACATCCTCTTCACCGCGCAGGCGTCCCCGCCGGGGCTCGTCTGGAATGCCGCCACCACGGGAGTGTTGGCCTGGGCCGGCTCCGTGGGGCTCGCGCCGGGCGACATGCTGACGGTGACGGTGACGGGAGTCGCGGCCTGTGCCGCCGGTCCGGTCGGCGCGGAAGCGTGGGGGCAGGCGGCGGCCTCGTGCGGAGCGGCCGAAGCGTCGGCCGCGGACTCTTTCGTCCTCGGGGCGCCCGGCACGCTGGCGGCCGCCGCGGCGTCCCCCGCGGAGGTTTCGACGGGGCAGGCCTTCCTCGTCACGCTTACGGTGACCAACACGGGGGGCACGCCGATCACCGCGCTCGTGCCGGATGTGGCGGTCGGCCCGGGCGCCGGGCTCGTGACCGTCCCGGTGGCGCCGGTCCCGGCGACCGTGGCGACCCTTGCGCCGGGGGCGTCGGTGACGTTTGCCTGGACCTTCACCGCGACGGGCGCCGGAGCGGTCGGGCTCTCGGCGACCGCCACCGGGGCGGTGTGCGGGTCGGCGACTATACAGGCGGCGGCGGGCGCGGCGCTGACCGTGGAGACGGCGGCCTCCCTCTCCGCAGCCGTGGCCGCGTTCCCGTCCCCGGTCTGCGCCGGCTCGCCGTTCCTGGTGACGGTGACCGTCACGAACACGGGCGGAGCGGACGCGACCGGGGTCGCCGCGGCCGCGCCATCGGTTTCCGGCGCGGGGTCGGCGGCGCCGGCGGCGGGGCCCTCTCCGGCGATGCCGGTCACGCTCGCGGGCGGGGCGGCTCTGACCTTCACCTGGTCCTTCACCGCGGGCGCGGGGGGGGACATCGTCCTGACCGCGACGGCGACCGGTTTCGACGCCAACAGCGGCGCGGGGCGGTCGAGCGGCCCGGCGGTCCCGGCGGCGCTCATCGTCGGCAGCGTCCCGGTTCTGTCGGTGTCGAAGACGCAGACGCCGGCGGCGCCGGTGGCGGGCGGGCCCGTGAACTACACGATCGTCGTCACCAACACGGGGGCGGCGACGGTGACGTCCGTGACCGTGGCCGACACGGTGTCGCCGGTGGTGACGGGGGTCGTGGCGACGACGCCGGCGGGGTTCACGCTCCAGCCGGTCGGGCAGGGAACCGGGGGCACGGTCTACGGCTGGGTGAGCACGGGCCCGCTGTTGCCGGGGGCGTCGGCGACGTTCCAGCTCGACGGCACCGTTGGGGCGATCTGCTCGCCGGTGGCGGTGGGAAACACGGCGTTCGTGGAGGCGCAGACGTCGTGCGGGATCACGAGCCTGCGGTCAAATGGGACAGGGTTCACACTGGCGCCGCCGGGGACGGGGATGACGGTGGTGACCACGCAGACCCTGCCCGGCCCGGGCATCGGGACCGCGTTCGGGTACACGATCCAGGTGACGAATACGGGCGTCGCGCCGATCACGACACTGACCGTCGTGGATACGGTGTCGCCGGTGCTCGTAAACGTGACGCCGGCCCAGCCGGCGCCGTTCGGGCCGCCGGTGGTCACGAGCGTTGCCACGGGGACGCGGTATGAATGGTCGGCAACCGGGCTGAGCATTGGGCCGGGCGTGCCACAGACGTTCACGCTGGGCGGGGCGGTGGGTCTGGTCTGCGACCCGACTGGCATGGCGAACACGGCCTACGTGCAGGCGGCGGTCGGGTGCGGGACGCTCCAGCAGTTCGGGATAGCGCCGGGGAACGTGGTTCTCCCGTCGGCAAACGGGATGACCGTGGTGCAGACGCTCACGCCCGCCTCGCCCGTGGTTGGCGGGCCGGTCGGTTACGCGATCCAGGTGACTAACACGGGGGCGGCGACGCTGACGGCCGTGGTGGTCACGGACACGGTGCCGCCGGTGCTTACCGGGGGCACGCCGACGACGCCGGCGGGGTTCGCGGCGCCGGTCGTGAGCCAGGCGGCGGGCGGGACGCTGTACACCTGGACGAGCACGGGTCCGTTCCTGCCGGGGACGGTCGCGACCTTCCGGGTGGACGGGGCCGTGGGGGCCCTGTGCGGGAGCGGGAGCGTCTCGAACACGGCGTTCGTGGCCGGGGCGTCGGCGTGCCAGGCCGGGGGACAGGCGTCCAACGTGACCGGATTCGTCGTGGCTGGTCCGGCCGTGGCGATCACGGTGACCGACACGCAGTCCGTGCCGTCGCCGGGCACCGGCGCGCCCCTCGCCTACACGATCCAGGTGACGAACACGGGGTCGGCGACGGTGACGTCGATGACGGTCGTGGACACGGTCTCGCCGCTGGTGACGGGCGTTGTGGCGGCCCAACCCGGCGCGTTCGGGGCGCCCGTGGTGACGAGCGTCGCTGGTGGGACCCGGTACGAGTGGTCGGCGACTGGGCTCGCGCTCGCGCCCGGCGGCGTGTACACCTTCAGCCTCACCGGGGCGGTGGGGGTCGTCTGCGGCCCGGTGGCGGTGGGAAACACGGCGTTCGTGGAGGCGCAGACGTCGTGCGGAGTGACGAGGCTGGCCTCGAACGTGACTGGCTTTACGCTGGCGCCGCCGGGGGTGTCGGTGGCCATGGTACGGTCGCGCGCGCCCGCATCGCCACAACCGGGCGGGAGCGTGTCGTACACGCTCATCGTCCAGAACACGGGCGCCGCGACGCTTGCGGACCTCACCGTGACCGACACGCTGGCCGCCGGCGTGACGTTCGGAAGCGAATCGAGTGTTCCCGCGCTTGCGCATTCGGCTGCCGGACCGGTTCACACCTGGTCGGGCGCGCTGACGCTGACGCCCGGGATGACGGTCACGGTCACGATCGACGGGACGCTGGCATGCGCGGGCGGGACGACGGACAATCCGGCCGGGGTGACGGCGACCGGCCCCTGCGGGACGGTCCAGGCCTTCCCGGCAGCGGACTCGTTCGTGGTGCCGGCCCCGGCGGCCCTCGCGGGGATGGGGGCGGCAACGCCGTCGCTCACGGTCGGCGGAACGATCACGGTGGCCCTGACGGTCACTAACACGGGAGGAGTGACGGCTCCTGCCGTCACTCCCGTTATCGTCGTCGGGCCGGGTGCCGGGCTGGTCTCGACCCTCGCGGCGCCGACGGGCGCCGTCCCGCTGGCGGCCGGGGGCTCGACCACATTCGCGTGGACGTTCGCCACGTCCGCTCCTGGGCTCGTCGTCTTCTCGGTCACGGCGTCGGGGGGCGGGTGCGGCGGCGTGACCCTCCTGGCCTCGGCGGTCCTGTCGACCACGATCCAGGCCCTGCCGGCCGCGCTGGCGGCGAGCCTGGCGACTTCGCAGTCCGTGATCTCGACGGGGCAGGCGGTCCTCGTGTACCTCACCGTCACCAACACGGGCGGCTCCGCCGCCGCGAACGTGGGCGCCTCGATCTGGCGTTCCTCGGGGGCGGCGGGGTGGAGCGTGACGGGGCCCGTGCCGGCGAGCGTGGCGAGCCTCGCGCCCGCCGGCGCGCAGACATTCGTGTTCACGGTGACGGGCCTCTCGGCGGGGAGCCTCGGCTTCACGGCCACCGCCGGGGGAGACCTCGGCGCGACCTCACCGCCCGCTACGGCGTCCGCGATCACGGTCCAGTCCGCCGCGGCGCTGTCCGCCGTCCTGGCGGCCTCCCCGGGGAGCCTCTGCGTGGGCCAGGACATCGTCGTCAGCGCCCGGGTCACGAACACGGGCCAGGCGGGCGCCTCCGTGACCGCCGCGCCGGTCCAGCCCGCGGGTGCCGCGATGACGCCCGTCGCCGGGCCGTTCCCGGCCCTGCCGTATGTCCTCGCGGGGGGCGCGTCCGTGACCTTCACCTGGACCTACACGGCCGCGGCGGCCGGGTCCGTGACCTTCACAACGACGGTGTCGGGCGCGGACGTGAATTCCTCGGTCGCGGTGTCCTCGCCGCCGGCGGCGTCCGGGATCGTGACCGCGGGAGCGCCCGCCGCCCTGGCTGCCGCGCTCTCTTTCGCGCCGGCGACGGCGTCCGTCGGGCAGGGGGTGACGGTCACGCTGACGGTGACGAACACGGGCGGCACCGATGCCACCGGAGTGGGGATCGCCGCGACGACCTTCGCCGGATCCGGCGCGTTCGGCGCCGTCGCGCCCGCGTCCCAGACCGTACCCGGGGGGTCCCAGCGCACCTTCTCGTGGACCTACACGGTCCTGAGTGCGGGTACGCAGTCGTTCAGCGTGACCGCGTCGGGCCTCACGTGCGGAGCCTCCACGGCGGCGGCGGCGACGACGGGCGGTTTCACGGCGACGGCGCCCGCGGCGCTGTCCGGCACGCTGCTCGTGACGCCGGCGGGGCCCGTGACCGTCGGCCAGCTTCTGGTGGCGTCGCTGACCGTCGTCAACACCGGGGGGGCCGACGCGAACGCGGTGACGCCGGTGCTCTCGCCGGCGGGGGTTACGGGACTATTCGCCGGCCCGGTGCCGGCCGCTCCCGTCGTCATCGTGGCGGGCGGGAACCGGATCTTCGTCTGGACGTTCACGGTCACCGGCGCCGGGAGCGCCGGGTTCGCGGCGAGCGCGTCGGGGACCGACGCCAACAGCGGGTTCGCGATCGCGATGCCGGGGCAGGTCGCGCCGGCTACGGCCGTCCTGTCGGGGGCGGCCCTCGTCGTCGACTCGTTCACGCTCACTCCGGGGCCGAACGTGCGGTTCACGGCCACGCTGACCGCGACCATGGTCGTGCGCAACACGGGGGCGGAGGCCGCGAACGTGACCGCGCTCGCGCGCTCGGCCACCGACCCGGCGGTGCTCATTCTGCCGTCGGCACTTTCGGCGGCCCCGCCGTTCGTCGTGGCCGGGGGCGCGATCCAAACGATCACGTGGACGTACTTCACCGCGGGGTCGTGCGGGTTCTCGGGCGTGACAGCGACGGTGACGGGGACGGCGGTCGTGAGCGGGAGCGCGGTCGGCGCGGCGGCGTCGACCCCCGCCGTGGGGGTGGCGGGGCTGCCGGCCGCCGTAGTGGCGTCGGCGGGCCAGCCGAAGGTCGAGATCCGGGGGACGACGCCGGTTGCGGTGACGGTCGTGGACGGCTGCGGGGTGCCGGTGCCGGGAGCACCGGTGACGGCCGTGATCGTCACGGACACCGGTGGGGCCGCCGTCTCTCCCGCGTCTGGGGTCACCGACGGGAATGGGCGGATCGTTCTCGATTTCCGGGTCGGTGCGGCGCCGGGCCGAAACGCGATTCGGATCGATGTGCCGTCCGGATCGAATCCGTCCGCCACGGTCGCGGTGGAGGCGACGCCTCCCGCCAAGCCGACGACGTACCTCTCCCAGAACACGTTCAACCCCGGGCGGGGCGAACGGCTCAGGATCAGGATCATGGAGCCCGCGCCGGTCCGGCTGGTGGTGCGGGTTTACAACGTCGCGGGCGAGCTGATCCGCCGCGTGAACGAGGCCGACGTCCTGCCGGGGCTGACGGTGTGGGAGTGGGACGGCCGGACGGCCGAGGGGGGGCCGGCGGCGAACGGCATGTACTTCATCCAGATCCAGAGCGGCTTGGGCGTCGAGACCAAGCGCGTGGTCGTGCAGCGGAAGTAGTTTGCGGTCCACGCAATCCTCGAATCCCGTTCGTTTGCGATGTCAATAGTGTCAAATCGCCCGCGGTTTGACATCCTCGTGTGACGAATATCACAATCTCCCTCTTCCTTCCGGGAGTGCTGTTTGTCACTTGTTTCGGGCCGCGGTCTGGGGGAAACTAGGAGCCAAATTCCCGGCATCGCACCACTAGGAGGCACCGCCCATGCCAACTTTCGAACTATGCACGCGGGTCCGCGGCCGCGCCGCGGCCGCGGTTCCACCCGCCTCTCCGGAAGACCATGGCGACCGTCGTTGAGTACGGGCCCAAGAAGGGCAAGGCCGGATTGCCGGTCAACATCATCGGCGACGGGTTCTCGGTTCTGACCAATGTCCGTGTCAGATTTGGGTCGCTCGAGGTCGCGGCTCCCCTGACTGTCGTCAAGAACGACCAGCACGTCAAGGCCGAGGTCCCGTCGCTCCCGGACGGGCCGGTGGCGCTCGTACTGGTGGCCGATGAGATTCCGGACGGTCTGTTCGTCGGGGGATTCACGGTCGGCACGGTTCCGGAGGGGACCGCGGTCACGGACGTCTATCCGGACGTCCTCGATCCGAACCTGCCGACGGACGTGCGGATATTCGGGTATGGGTTCAGGGACGTCGGCGCGGCGGGCGCGGTGTCCGTCATGTTCGGGTCGTCCACGGTACAAGGGACTGCCGTGGATTCCACGCTCATCGTGGCAACCGCGCCGCCCAGGCCCCCGCGTGGCACCCAGTGTTTCAACGTCACGGCCACCTTTGTGGACGGCACCCAGGCCGTCGCGGCCGAACTCACCTGCTATACCTGAAGCCGGGAGCCGGTCCTCTCATGAAGGACGCATAGTGGGCGGGGGATTCGCCGGAGGTCCGGCCCCCGGCGTCCGGCGCCGGTATCCGCGACGGCTCCTCGCGTCGTTGGCGGTCGCCATCGGCGTTGCCGTGATCTTCCCGCGAGCGGGCGTAGCGGCCGAAGGGGATGTCCTCTGGACTCGGACGCTGGAGGGGACCGCCGGCACGGTCTCTCCGCAAGGCAACAAGGTTTCCGGCGTCGCGCTGGATTCGCTCGGGAACATCTGCGTGACCGGAACGGTCACGGTCACCGGCAACGGCGTGAACATCTGGGTGGCCAAGTTCGATCCCGCCGGTAACCAGTTGTGGTCGCGGACGTTTGCCGGAACCGTCTTCCCGCTGGGCAGCAACACCAGCGCGGGAGGCAACGACATCGCGGTCGGCGATGCGGACAATCTCTACGTGGTGGGGCGGTATTTCGAGGGGAGCGGCAGCGGAGGCTTCAACGGGTTCCTGATGAAGATCACGGCATCGGGTGACGGACCTCCGGTCTGGTCGGTGACGCAGAACGGAAGCTTCAACAGTGCCGACGCCTACAACGGCGTCGCTTGGGACCCCCTGGCGGCCGCGGTTTACGTCACCGGATACGAGACCCAGACCTCGGGGTCCGGCAACCTCGTGATCCGGAGGTACACCCCGGCCGGGGCGGTGGTCTGGACCAGGACGGACACGGGGCCGGGGGCGTTCGGGGACATCGGCCAGGGCATCGCGGTCCATCCCAGCGGCGACCTGATCGTGGCCGGCAAGCGCATGGCTTCCGGCGCGGATGCCCGGGGCTGGGTCATGCGGATTCCCGCCAACGGCAGTGCGTCCCTCTGGAGCGTCGATTTCGCCGGCACCGCCGTGAGCAACAACAACACCGGGTTCCGGGTCTCGCTCGTTTCGAATCCGGCCAGCATGGCTTATGTCGCGGGCCGGGTGGTCAATGCGGGCCAGGTCGAGGACGGGTTCCTGGGGCAGTTCAACTGCGCCACCGGAGCCATGGTCTGGAGCCGGACGATCAACATCAATGGGGTCAACCAGTTCGACGAACTGATGGCCGTGGCGGGGGAACCCAGCGGGAGCGTCTTCGCGGGCGGCGATATCTCCCCCGACGTCACCGCGCAGGCGGATATCTGGGTAGGCAAGTTCGACTTCTACGGCAATCTCCTCTGGACCAGGACATTCGGCGCCGCTCCCCTGGCCAACGAGTTCTGCAACGGGCTCGCGCTGGCCGCGGACGGGTCGCTCTATGCCGGGGGCCAGCAGGACGCCGATTACCCGGTGCAGGTCCGGAACTCGAAGGCCTGGATCCGCAAGTACGCGCCGGGCGGCGCGGGCGCGTGCGCGCCGGCCATCACGGTCAGGGCGCTGAATCCCGAGCCGTTGTACGCGGCCGGGGGAGACGAGGTCCTTTACCGGTTCTCGTTCAGCGTGTCGGGCAACATCACGGTGTTCAACCTGACCATCACCGCCTCGGCCACGGGAGGCGCGGGGGCTCGAACCTATGTCGCGCCGTCGCTTTCCGTCACCGTGTTCGGCGGGGGAGGACTCCTGCATTTGGGATACTCGCCGGACGGGATCAACTGGTTCCCGGGCGAGGCGGCGGTGCCGGAGCCATTCTACCTGCGCTGGGTGGTCTCCCAGGTCTTCCCGGGGCGAAGCGGGATCATCTCGTTCCGGGCGTCCGTGGCGGGTGGATCCCCGCAGCTCCTCCAGGTCTTCTCTGGTTCGTCGACCTGCTCGTGCGATCCCGGGCTCACGACCAGCGCCGCGTTTTCCTACGCGACGACGGCCACCGGCCGCCGCATCGCCCCGCCGCTGATGGGACTCAAGACCTACGACGGCCCGGCGGACAGCGACGACACCGCCAACGCTATCGCGGTGGACGGGAGCGGGAACGTGGTGGTGGCGGGGTGGGAGACGGGCGTCGCCGGCGGGGACAACTGGCTCGTGCGCCGGTACGACCCCACGCTGAAGACGCTCCTGTCCTCGACCGGCTACAACGGCCCCGGGAACGGGACCGACCGGGCGTCCGCCGTGGCCGTGGACGGGAGCGGGAACGTGGTGGTGGCGGGATACGAATGGGGCGCCGGCGGATCGTACAACTGGCGGGTGCGCAAGTACGACGCGACCCTCTCGACGCTCCTGGCCACCATCGACTACGACGGCCCGTCGACCAGCGCGGACATCGCCTACGCCGTGGCGGTGGATGGGAGCGGGAACGTCGTGGTGGCGGGATGCGACTGGGATGCTTCGGCCGAACGCGAGTGGCATGTGCGCAAGTACGACCCGACGCTCTCGGCCCTGCTGGCGAGCGTCTCCTACGACAACCCGGTCTTGAGCGACGACTACGCCCGCGCCGTGGCCGTGGACGGGAGCGGGAACGTGGTGGTGGCGGGGAGCGCATGGCGCAGCGACGGCAGGCCGCACTGGCACTTGCGCATATACGACGCGGCGCTTTCCGGGCCTTTGACGAGCACCGACTACGCGGGTCCTGGAACCGGTTATGACTCCGCCAACGCCGTGGCGGTGGACGGGAACGGGAACATACTGGTGGCGGGGGACGAGGACGGTATCGCCACGGGGGTCGATTGGCGGATCCGCAAGTACAACCCGGCGCTCACGGCGGTGCTGGCGAGCGTCTCCTACGACGGGCCGGCGAACGGCGACGATTTCGCCAACGCTTTGGCGGTGGACGCGAACGGGAACGTGGCGGTGGCGGGATACGAATGGAACGGCTTCTCCCAGCAGGAGGCCTGGCGGGTGCGCCGGTACGACCAGGGGCTGAACCTGGTCGATTCGCAGGCCCACGACGGCATGTCCGCTTACGCCGACAAGCTTTATGGCGTCGCCGTATGCGGAACCAGCACGGTGTACGTGGCGGGCGGCGAATCGGTCATGGGACAGGGGGCCGACTTCGCCGTCGCCCGTTACGAGCTCATCCCCGGCCCTCCTCCGCCCTGCAATCCCGCCGTCACGCTCAAGGCCAGGGCTCCGGAGCCGCTGTACGCCGCCGCCGGGGAACAGCAGTTGTGGCGGTTCTCGTTCAGCAATGCGGGTCCGGATCCGGCGTACGGGCTGACCATAACCACGGAATCGTTCGCCGGGGGCGGAGTGTGCTCGTTCACGGCGGATTCGGCGAGCGCAACCATTATTGGAGGAGGAACGCTCACGGCGTCCGCGTATTCGACGGTTTCCACGTCCGGCCCCTGGTTCCCGGGTACGCCGCCGGGCGGCACGCCGGAACCCTTCTACATAAAGTGGACGATGTCCTCGCTGCCCGTGGGAACGAGCGGGGAAATATCGTTCCGCGTGACGATGGGAAGCGGGGCGGAGCAGCCGATCCAGTCGTACGCCAGCGCCACGATGTCGTGCGACGCGGGGCTGGCCAGCAACAAGACGCTCGACTACTCGACCACCGCGACCGGCAAGCGGATCGTCCCGCCGCTGATGGCGGTGCGGCTGCACGACGGCCCCGCGCACGCCTGGGACGACGCTGCCGCCGTCGCGATTGATCCGGGCGGGAACGTCCTGACGGCGGGGAAGGAGCGCGGGCTGTCGGGCGCGCCAAGGTGGCTCGTCCAGAAACGCGACGCGGCGCTTTCCGCCGTTCTGGCGAGCACCAGCTACGATTCTCCGGCCGGCATTGCGGCGGAGGCCGGCGGGATCGCCGTGGGCGCGGCTGGTCTGCCGGTCGTGGTGGGCCGGGTGGCCATGACGGTGGGCGGTTACGACTGGGTGATCCGCAAGTACGACGCGGCGCTCTCGATCCTGCTCGCGAGCACGGAATACGGCGGACCCGCGGGCGACATGGATGGCGCGTTGCCGGTCGTGGTCGAGCCGGGGGGGAACATCCTGGTCGGCGGCTATCAGACTGTCTTGGCGGGTGGGACCGACTGGATGCTCCGCCGATACGACCAGAACCTTTCCGTCCTCCTGGCGAGCACCGATTACAGCAGTTCGGGGGCCAACTGGGACGCGATCGGCGGGCTGGCCCTGGACGCCGAGGGCGATGTCATAGCGGTCGGCTACGCTTTCGGCGCGGGGGGGGCGCTCGACTGGGCGATCCGCAAGTACGACGCGGCGCTCTCGACGCTTCTCGCCGCGACGGATTACGACGGGCCGGCTGGGGGTGACGACGTCGCGTACGCGGCGGTGGTGGACCGGAACGGCAACGTCTTCGTCGCCGGCTACGAGTGGGCCGGGACTGATTACAATGCGCGGCTACGCAAGTACGACTCGACGCTGACCACTCAACTGGCTTCCGTGGACTACGCAGGGGCGGCGGGCCTCGATGACTTCTTCGGGTCGTTGTCATTGGACGCGCGCGGCAACGTGGTGGCGACGGGGGGGGAGACGCTGCCGGGCGGGAACATGAAGTGGATCGTCCGCAAGTACGACAACGCGCTGAACCTGGTCGGGGCGGCCGAGCACGCGAGCGTGAACGGGCTGGACGGCCAGTCCGAGTGCGTGGCCGCGTGGGGCACGGCCACGGTGTACACTTCCGGCTACGAAGTGGTTCCGGAGCAAATGCCGGACTACGCCGTCGCCCGGTTCGAGCTGGCGGATTTCGTCCCGCCGGGGACCCCGTCGGGACTGACCGTCCAGCCGTACGCGTCGCCGGACCGGATCGGACTCCAGTGGACTCCGGCGACCGCCGGCACCCGCGCGGTCTCGGGCTACCGCATCTACCGGCAGACCTTCGCCGGCGTCTTTGAGTCAGCTACGGCATTTGTTGCCCAGGTGAACGGTGCGACGGCCTCCACGTACACCGATGTGGCGATCGCGGCGGGTACCTCCTATTTCTACCGCGTCCTGGCGGTGGATGTGATGGGGGCGAAATCGGGATTCACCGAGGAGCGGAGCGCAATGACGGCCTGCGCGCCCGCGTTCAAGATCAAGGCGTTCAACCCGGGCCCGCTCTACGTGGCTTCCGGCGCCCAGACGGTCCGGTTCGGGTGGAGCAACACCGGCGCCCAGCCCGTCTACAACGCGAGCGTCACGTACGGCATCGACGGCGGAGCGGGCCGCCAGTACAACGCCGGGGGAGGCGGGGCCGCGGGTTGGGGATCGTGGGGTGCGACCGCGATCGCCTGGGCGACCAGCCCGGCCGGGCCGTGGACCGACGGCGGACCACCCGACGGCCAGCCGGAGCCGTTCTACATCCGCCGGACTTTTTCCAGCATCGATCCCGTAGCCGGCAACTGGTATGACGTCGGCGTATGGGTGGCGGCGGGCGCGGAGCAGGCCCTGCCGTATTACTTCGTGAGCGCGACGATGTCGTGCGACGCCGGGGGGCTGTCCCCGTACGCGGTTCCGTTCAGCGACACGGCCACCGGCCGGCGCATCACCTCGCCCCTGATGGCTCTCAGGACGTTCAACGGTCCGGGGAACTCGAATGACTATGCCTACTCCGTCGCGGTGGACGGGGCGGGGAAGATGGTGGTAGCGGGATCCGAGACCGGCATCACTGGCGGAGTCAACTGGCGGGTACGGCGATACGATCCGGATCTGAGTCTGCTGCTGTCAAGCACCGACTACAACGGACCGGCGAACAGCATTGATACTGCCAACGCCGTGGCGGTGGACGCGTCGGGTGACGTGGTGGTCGCCGGTTCGGAAACGGGCAGTGCCGGGGGAACGAACTGGCGGGTGCGCCGGTACGATCCGGCGCTGGTCACGGTCATGGCGAGTATTGACTACAACGCCGGGATCGCCACCGACATCGCCTATTCCGTGGCTCTGGACGGAACGGGGAACGTGGTGGTGGCGGGGTACGAGACGAACCCCACGACCGGCATCAACTGGCGAATCAGCGTCTACGATCCCGCATTGTCGGTGCTGTTGTCGACCACGGACTTCAACGGAACGGCGGGCGGGGTCGACGCCGCGACCGGTGTGACGGTGGACGCGAGCGGCAACATCGTCGTGTGCGGGTATGAGTCGGATGGGACGGTCGACAAGTGGCGGATCCGCGTATACGACGCGTCGCTCACCACGCTTCTTGGCGGCACCGTCTACGGCAGTCCGCAGGTTCTGGGGAACGCATACGCGAATGCGGTGACGACGGACGATGCGGGAAACGTGGTGGTGGTCGGATACGAGACCGGCCTGCTGGGGGGGAACAACTGGCGAATCTGCCGCTGGAATCCGGCTCTGACGGTGTTGTTGGGAACAACCGACTACAACGGCCCGGGTAGCGGGACCGACGTTGCCTACGGCGTGGCCCGGGACGCGAACGGAAACCTGGTCGTGGCGGGCAACGAGCTGGGCGCGGCAGGTGGCTCGAACTGGCGTATTCGCAAGTACGACACGGCGTTCAATCTCCTCGATTCCCTGTCCCATGACGGGCTATTGACCGGGAGTGACATCCTGCGGGGCGTGGCCGCGTTCGGGACGAGCAGCGTGTACGTGGCCGGTCAGGAGACCGTGCGGAACAATGGCGCCGACATGGCCGTGGCCCGCTACGAGCTCGCGCCGTTCCTGCCTCCGACGGCGCCGCTACCGCTTACGGCGCGGGGGCAGAACCGGCAGGTTTATCTGAACTGGGCTCCGGCGGCGCCCGGAACCCGCTCGCTCTCCGGATATGTGGCCTATCGGTCGAACTGCGCGGGATGTGCGCCGGTTCTCGTCGGGGCGTATCCGCTCTCGGTCACGGCGATCACGGATGCCGGGCTCGTGAACGGGGAGGTTTACACCTACTCGGTTCGGGCCGTGGATGTTCTGGGCGCCGAGAGCTCGACGAGATTCGTCGCGACAGCGGTCCCGCTCGACGAGAACCTGAACCCGCCGCCGTGCTTCGCGGCCAGCCAGCGGGGGACATCGAACGTCGTGGACCTGTCGTGGTGCTTCTCGCCTGCCGCGACCCACCCGGCCACCGGCTACGCCGTGTACCGGTCGCTGCTGCCGGACTTCGACATATCGGCTGGCGCCGTCGCGGTCGTGGATGCCGCGACGAACTCGTATGTCGACCGGGCTCCCGGGCCGGGGACGTACTACTACCACGTCCGCGCCATCGGATCGCTCTCGGACCCGTCTCCGGGGTCCCCCGGGATCTCGGTGACCGGCACGCCGCCGTCGGTGCCGACGGGGCTCGCGGCGACGCGCGAGCTCGAGCGGATCAGGCTCGACTGGAATCCCTCGACGCCGGGCACCTTCCCGGTCGCGGGGTACTACATCTATCGTGGGACCTACACGGGAGGGGAGTCGGCCGCCTTCGTAGGCCAGGTGTTCGGTATCAATAACACGACCTTCACCGACTTCGGGGTGACGGTCGGGACGCTCTACTACTACACGGTCAACGCTTTCGATGACCAGCTCTCGCCCAACACGAACGAGTCCGGGGCGTCCGCCGAGGTGTCCGCGAGTTCCATGATTGACGCGGTCGGGTTCGCGTACGTGAACGCCGAGGGCAGTGTCGTCGCTTATGCCGTGAACGCGAAGGGGTTCATGGACCCGGTGCCCGGGATGCCGTTCGCAACGGCGCCGAGCGGCGGATGCACCATCGGGACCGCCGTCTACGACGACGTTCACCACCGGCTGTACGTCGCGAACCCGGTCGCGAACAGCATCTCGGGATTCTCCGTGAACGTCGCCACCGGCGTGTTGTCACCCCTGCCGCTCTCTCCCTACTTTCTCTCTTGCTGCGTTCCGGCCCCCGGTGGCGGCGCTCCGACGGCACTGGCGCTGGACGCGAAACGCAAGTTCCTGTACGCCGGCCGTGGCACCGGCGGGAACGACGGCGTCGACGGGTTCAAGATCAACGCCGACGGATCGCTGACGCTGGTTCCGGGGGCGCCGTTCGCGACGGGGGCGTCGTCCGGGATCACCGCGGTCAACGATTCCGTGGAGAATACGATTCTCACCGCCGGCGGGGGCGGGATGATGCAGGTGCTCAAGGTGCAGGCGGACGGCTCCCTGGTGGCGATCCCCGGTTCGCCGTTCCTGGGACTCGGCGGCGCCGTGATCGCGTGCGATGTCTCTCCCGTCCGCCGCGAGCTGGCGATCTCCGTGGGGGGCGGCACGGTGGGCGGTTTTGCCCTCCAGCCCGGGGGCGGGATCGGACCGAACGTGACATCCGGCGCGGGACCTTCCGCGGAAGTCACGTACGCTCCAGACGGGAACCGCCTCTACGGGCTGGCCGGACCGGCGCACCAGATTTACGGATTCAGCGCCGCTGCGGGCCCGTCCTACACATCGCTTCCCTGGACCTGGGTTCCCACGGCCGCCCGCTACGGGCTGGCGATCTCGGACGACGGCGGCCTGGCGCTGGCGGCGGGCGGGGCGGGCAACATCGAGACGTTCACGCTCAACCCGGCCGACGGCTTCCCGGCGTCGGTTCAGACCAAGACCTACGTTTCCGGGGGGTGCGGCAATGGGATCGTGTTCGTCGGGCACTCGGCCCTGAGCCTGACGAAGGAAGTCTCGAAGACCCAGGCCGCGCCCGGGATGCCTCTCGAGTACTCGATCGCGTGGACGAACCCCGGATCGGAAACCGCCTTCAACATCACGGTCTGGGACACGCTGCCGGCCGGGGTCACGTACCGGGCTCCGAGTCTCGGGATCTGGCGGGAGCCGGACGGCTGGGGCGTGCCGGGGGTGGTCGCGGTTGAATACGCATCCTCGCTCGCGGGTCCCTGGACGGCCGGCGAGCCCGCCGATGGCCAGGGCACGCCCCTGGTCCTGCGTTGGATCGTGGACCGGGCCGCGCCCGGGATGTCCGGGATCGTCCAGTTCAAGGTCAAGCTCGACGGCGGACTCGCCGACGGGACCCTCGTCGCGAACCGGGCCTCGGCGACGAACTCGATTGATTCCGTGCCGCGCTCGAGCCCGTTCGCGGCGACGGAAGTCACGCGTCCTCCTGTTTCATATGTGTACGTGAACGCGGAGGGGACGGTGGCGGGGTACGGGGTGAGCGAGAGCGGGGTATTGCGCGCGGTGGCGGGGAGTCCGTTCGCGACGGTGGGGAGCGGGTGGTGCAACATCGAGACGGCGGTGTACGACGGGGTGCGGCACGTGGTGTACGCGGGGAATCCGGGGATGAGTTCGATCACGGCGTTGCGGTTGAACCCGGCGACGGGGTCGTTGACGGTGATCGGGACTTACGGGTTGAGCGGGTTGCAGCCGCTGGGGCCCGGGGCGCCGACGGAGCTTGGCATCGACGCGACGGGGCAGTATTTGTACGCTGGGCGCGGGACCGGGGGGAGCGACGGGGTGGACGGGTTCGCGATCCAGGCTGACGGGTCGCTGGTGCTGCTGGGTTCTTCCCCGTATTACCAGGGCTGGGCGAACACGGGTCAGACGCTTGCGGTGGACGTGGTGGAGAACACGGTGATCACGGGGAGCGGGACGCAGGTGCGGGTGTTGCGGGTGAACGGGGGTACGGGGGCGCTGGCGGAGATCCCGGGTTCGCCGTACTGGGTGGGGAGTGGGCAGCAGACGCTGGAGGTGAATCCGTGGGGGCGTGAGCTGGCGGTGACGGATCCGATGGCGGCGCCGGAGCGGATGAACGGGTACGGGATTCTTGCAGGGGGCGGGTTGACGGGGCAGACGGACAGCGAGCTGGGTCCGCGGAGCGGGATGCGGTGGACGCGAGGGGGGAGCCGGACGTACGCGGTGAACGGGACTAGCCTGTACGGGTACAGCGCGGGAGTGGGGCCGATGTGGAACGCGCTGTTGGGGAGTCCGTGGGGATTGCCGTCGTGGTCGTACAACGTGGCGTTCACGGATGATGGCCGTCACCTGCTCGTGAACGGGAACAACACGCTGATGTCGTACGTGGTGGACGGGGTGACGGGACAGCCGACGTGGGCGGCGAGTGTCACGTACGCGAACGGGGGGTGCGCGGCGGGGGTGCTGGTGGCGGATGCGGGGGTGGTGGAGGTGACGGGGCGGGTGGAGCCGGCGGGTCCGGTGCGGGCTGGGAGCGTTCTGGAGTACGAGTTGTCGTGGAGCAACTGGGGGACTGAGACGGCGTTCGATCTCATGGTATGGGACACGCTGCCTACGGGCGTCGCGTACCGGAGTCCGAGCCTGGCGGGATGGGCGGCACCGGACGGGCAGGGGGTGCCGATGATCTGGCCGGAGTGGGCGGCGACGCTGGCTGGTCCGTGGACGGGAGGGGAGCCCGGGGACGGGGCTGAGGGGGTGGTATTGCGGTGGCGGGTGGAGCGGGTGGCGGCGGGGTCGAGCGGGTACGTGCGGTTCGGGGTGAGGGTCTCGGGGACGCTTGTCGACGGGAGCCGGGTGGTGAACGCGGCATCGGCGACGAACTCGGTCGATTCGGCGGAGCGAGTTACGCGGCCGATGACGACGGAAGTCACGCGTCCTCCTGTTTCATATGTGTACGTGAACGCGGAGGGGACGGTGGCGGGGTACGGGGTGAGCGAGAGCGGGGTATTGCGCGCGGTGGCGGGGAGTCCGTTCGCGACGGTGGGGAGCGGGTGGTGCAACATCGAGACGGCGGTGTACGACGGGGTGCGGCACGTGGTGTACGCGGGGAATCCGGGGATGAGTTCGATCACGGCGTTGCGGTTGAACCCGGCGACGGGGTCGTTGACGGTGATCGGGACTTACGGGTTGAGCGGGTTGCAGCCGCTGGGGCCCGGGGCGCCGACGGAGCTTGGCATCGACGCGACGGGGCAGTATTTGTACGCTGGGCGCGGGACCGGGGGGAGCGACGGGGTGGACGGGTTCGCGATCCAGGCTGACGGGTCGCTGGTGCTGCTGGGTTCTTCCCCGTATTACCAGGGCTGGGCGAACACGGGTCAGACGCTTGCGGTGGACGTGGTGGAGAACACGGTGATCACGGGGAGCGGGACGCAGGTGCGGGTGTTGCGGGTGAACGGGGGTACGGGGGCGCTGGCGGAGATCCCGGGTTCGCCGTACTGGGTGGGGAGTGGGCAGCAGACGCTGGAGGTGAATCCGTGGGGGCGTGAGCTGGCGGTGACGGATCCGATGGCGGCGCCGGAGCGGATGAACGGGTACGGGATTCTTGCAGGGGGCGGGTTGACGGGGCAGACGGACAGCGAGCTGGGTCCGCGGAGCGGGATGCGGTGGACGCGAGGGGGGAGCCGGACGTACGCGGTGAACGGGACTAGCCTGTACGGGTACAGCGCGGGAGTGGGGCCGATGTGGAACGCGCTGTTGGGGAGTCCGTGGGGATTGCCGTCGTGGTCGTACAACGTGGCGTTCACGGATGATGGCCGTCACCTGCTCGTGAACGGGAACAACACGCTGATGTCGTACGTGGTGGACGGGGTGACGGGACAGCCGACGTGGGCGGCGAGTGTCACGTACGCGAACGGGGGGTGCGCGGCGGGGGTGCTGGTGGCGGATGCGGGGGTGGTGGAGGTGACGGGGCGGGTGGAGCCGGCGGGTCCGGTGCGGGCTGGGAGCGTTCTGGAGTACGAGTTGTCGTGGAGCAACTGGGGGACTGAGACGGCGTTCGATCTCATGGTATGGGACACGCTGCCTACGGGCGTCGCGTACCGGAGTCCGAGCCTGGCGGGATGGGCGGCACCGGACGGGCAGGGGGTGCCGATGATCTGGCCGGAGTGGGCGGCGACGCTGGCTGGTCCGTGGACGGGAGGGGAGCCCGGGGACGGGGCTGAGGGGGTGGTATTGCGGTGGCGGGTGGAGCGGGTGGCGGCGGGGTCGAGCGGGTACGTGCGGTTCGGGGTGAGGGTCTCGGGGACGCTTGTCGACGGGAGCCGGGTGGTGAACGCGGCATCGGCGACGAACTCGGTCGATTCGGCGGAGCGAGTTACGCGGCCGATGACGACGGAGGTGACGCGACCGCCATCGGCGTACGTGTACGTGAACGCGGAGTCCGGCATCGCGGGGTACGCGGTCACCGGGCAGGGCTCCCTGCGCGAGGTGCCGGGCAGTCCGTTCGCCGTGGCGCCCGGGGGCGTGTGGTGCGTCGTGAACTCTCTCGTCCATGACCCCGTCCATCGCACGGTGTATGCGAGCGTGCCGAATACCGGACTGGTCCACGCCTTCGGTGTGGATCCATCGACGGGATCGTTGAGTCCGATCGGATCCTACGGGCTCTCCGGATGCTGTCCCTCGCCCGGCGGGAGCGCTCCCACGGAACTGGCGCTCGACGCGACCCGGTCCTACCTCTACGTGGGCCGGGGGAACGGCGGCTCCGACGGGGTGGACGGGTACGCGATCAACCCCGACGGGTCGCTGTCGTTGCTGGCGGGGTCGCCGTTCGCGACCGGCACCATGGGGGGGCGGACGGTCGCGAATGATCCCGTGGCGAACACGATCCTGACCGGCGCGGGCAACTGGACGCAGGTCCTGGCCGTGAATCCGGGGACCGGGGCGCTGACTCCCGTCCCCGGGTCCCCCTTCGCGACGAGTCCGATTCCGCAGAGCATGGCCGTTTCGCCCGCCCGCCGGGAACTGGCCGTCGCGGACGGATTCATCCCGGATGTCCGCGGGTTCGGGATCCAGGCCGGGGGCGCGCTGACGGGACAGACGAGTTCGGCGGGGGGGCCGCTTGCCGGCGTCCGGTGGAGCCCCGACGGGAACCGGCTCTACGGCTCCAACGGAGGCCAGATTCTCGGCTACTCGGTGGCAGCGGGCCCGCTGTTCTCCGCGTCGGGTTGGAATCCCTACGTGCCCGGGGTGGCCAATATCTTCAATATGGAGTTGTCGCGGGACGGGCGGCTCATGTTTACCGTCGGGGGCGGCACGCTCGCCGTCCACTCGGTGGACCTGGGCACCGGCCAGCCGAGCCTGCTGGGCGTGAAGGCGCACGCCACCGGGGCCGGATGCGCCGCGGGCATCGTCGTGGTGGAGGCGGCCCCGGTCGAGGTAGTCAAGCGCGCGACGCCTGCGGGAGGGGTCGGGACCGGGGCCGTGCTCGAATACGAACTGGCGTGGGCCAACCACGGCACGACCACGGTCTTCGATCTCCTGGTGTGGGACACCGTTCCAGCGGGGCTGACTTGCCGGAGTCCCAGCCTGTCGGCCTGGGCTGCGCCGGACGGATACGGGATACCCGGCATCTGGCCGGAGTGGGCGGCATCGCTGGCGGGCCCGTGGACGGCGGGCGAGCCCGGCGACGGGGCATCGGGCGTGGTCCTGCGTTGGCGCGTCGAGCGTGTCGCGCCGGGCGCCAGCGGATTCCTCCGGTTCGAGATGGCGGTGCCGGCGGGGGGGCAGGGCCAGCTGTTCGTGAACCGGGCGTCCTCGACGAGTGCGGTGGATCCGATCGAGCGCGTGACCGCCGCGACGACGAACGCCCGACTCGATCCGCCCGTGGGCCTGACCGTCTCCGCCATCGGTTCGCGCCTCGCGTTCCTCCAGTGGACTTCGCCCGCGCCGGGCGACACCGGCATCGCGGGCTACCGCGTCTACCGCGCCCTGGACCCGGCGGGTCCTTTCACGCTTGCCGAGGACGTGGCGGGCGAGTCCCGAACGATGTCCTTCGACACGCCGATTCCGAACGGGGTCAGGTACTGGTGGAAGGCCGTCACCTACGATGCGGCGGGCGACGAGAGCCGGTTCACGGAGACGGTGACGGGAGAGCCGTTCGAGCCGCCGGCGCCGTACATCGTGGCGTGGACGAAGAGAAAAGACCTGGCCGAGCCGCACTTCGGCCACGAGATGCAGGTGGTGGGCGAGAAGCTGTACGTCTTCGGCGGCGAGCGGGCGCCGGGGGTCTTCCATCAGGACATGGAGTACCTGGACTTCTACCGGGTCAATGCGCCGTGGCAGGTGCTGTCGACGCCGGGTTTCCGGCCGAGGCGCAACTTCGGTTCGGCGATGCTGGGGGGGAGTTTCGTCGCGTTCGGCGGCGACGACGGGGCATCCGCGCTCGCGGCCCTCCAGGGCTTCCAGTTCACGTCGAGCAACTGGACCGATTCGTGCCTGCCCGCGGAGCCCTGCAATACGACGTTCACTCCGGTGGTCGGTCCCGCCTCCACGGCGCTCTGGGGGCGGCCGTTCGCGTTCGGCGGCGAGAACTCGGGGCTCTTCTACGACCTGCGGCAGGCCTACCTCTATGAGACGGGGACGTGGGAGGTGTCGTCCAAGGTCGCGACCGCGTCGTTCCGCGGCGCGGCTACCGTGGGGGCGGGGATCTTCCTCATCGGCGGCCGCAACCTCGGGGCGCCCCTGCGGACGACCGAGGAGTACCTGTGGAGCAGGAACCAGACCGTCGCCCACGCCGATCTGCCCCTGCCGGCCAGGTGGGCGCTCGCGGGGGCGCCCCTGGATTCGCGCGCGTACGCGATCGGCGGAGACGACGGCGGAACGGGGCTCGATCTGGTGCAGGAGTATGTCCCGGCGCTGGGCGTCTGGAAGGACCGGCGCGCCCTGCCCGGGCCCCGCCGGTTCGCGAAGGCTGCCGCCTATCTCAAGAAGATCTTCCTGACCGGCGGCTGGGACGCGAATCCCCTGAGCGAGGTGCTCGAGGGCAAGCCCGTCGAGGCGGTCGGCGGCGACGACCAGGTGGGCCTCCAGTGGGGGTTCGACCAGGGGACCTGGCCTCTCCGGAACGCGGGCACGTACCGGGTCTACCGCACGACGTACGCCATGATGCCCGGGCTTTTGGGGACGCCGATCGCGACTTTCGGCGGCGGCGGAGCGGCGGCCACGGCGTTCGTGGACTCGACCGTGACCAACGGCAACTCGTACTCCTACATCGTGGAGGCGGCCGACGACCGGGACAACACGAACTGGGCCTGGGACCTCGTCCATCTGCCGGCATCCGCGCCGCAGAACCTCCTCACGCAGACCGGAAGCGGGCAGGTCAGGCTAACCTGGGACCCGATCCCGAATTGGGCGGCCGAGAACGTCCGGGATTACATCATCTACCGGTCCACGTTCGCGGGGCTGGCGGCGATCGACATCGTGGACGCCGGGGTATACATGATCGCGTACGTGAATGCCGCCGCCGACACGTACCTCGACAAGGGGCTGGCGCCGGGGACCACGTACTTCTACGTCGTGCGGGCTTCCTCGGCGCTCACGGGGTACGGCCTGCCGAGCACCGAGGTGAGCGCCCAGCCGGGATCGATCGCGCCGCCGTCGATGCCCCTCAATTTCGCGGCGACGGGCGGAGAGGACGAGGTGGTCGGGCTGTCGTGGGAGGGGTCGATCGCCGGAGACCGGGCGGTCTCGGGATACCGCGTCTACCGGTCCACGACGGCCGCGATCGATCCCGTGACCCTGGGAGAGCTGATCATGGAGATCAAGCTCCCGCTCACGGTCACGGTCACGCTGGGGGCGATCGATCAGGCGGCGTGGCTTACCTTCACGCCCGGATACGCCTATCGGGTCGCGGCGTTCGACGATTGGGACCCGCCCACGGAGTCGGCGCCCTCGGTCCTCGCGTCCGCCGTCCCGCTGGGCGGGAGCTGGAAGACCGCGCGGGCGAACGGGTATGCGACCGGCCGGTCGCAGGCGGGGCGCACGATGAGCAGCTCGCCCGCGATCCGGTGGGCGTTCGACACGGGCGCCGGCGGCGGGACGGTGTGGTGTACGCCCGCGATCAGGGACAAGGACGGGAGCATGTACTTCACGGCGGGGACGAACCTGTTCCACCTGAACGAGGACGGGTCCGTGGCGTGGATCCGGCCGCTGTTCGACGGCGTCTTCACCGAGGAGGCCACCGAGTCCTCGCCGGCGCTGGCCTACGCGGACACGGCCGGGAACGTGGACCGGATCTACGTGGGGGCGAAAACGCCGTCCGGCACCGGCGGGTCGCTGTTCGCCTTCGACGCCGGCGGCAACCTGGTCTGGACGGCGCCGATGGCGGATGCGGTCCGGATCTCGCCGCTCGTGCTCCCGGACGGGTCCGTGATCATCGGCGACCAGTCCGGGCTGGTCCGGCGCGTTTCCCGGAGTGGCGCGCCGATCTGGGGGCGCGTCCTCCCGGGGCCGGTCCCGGCCGGCCAGCCGCTCCAGATCAACGACGCCCGCGGATACGGCGGATGGGCGGCGGTCGGGGTCGGGTGCGGCGACTGGCGGATGTACGGACTCCACGTTCGGACCGGCGCTATCCTCGGCAGCTTCCAGGCGACCGGGACCCCGACCGGCGTTGCCCTCGACGCGAACGCCGGGGTGATGTACGCGGCGACGGCCGCCGGGGAACTCATGGTGATCCCGAAGGACGGACCGGGCCTGCCGCTGACCCTGACCGTGACCGGGAGCTTCGCGGCCGGGCTGAACACCATGATCGGCAATGGGGGGGACATGGTGTTCGCCACCAACACGAACGGCTTCCTCTACTACTTCTCGGCGAACAACCCGCTCGGTTCCCTGGGGTCGTCGCCCACGGGTCCGAGCCGGTCCACGCCCGCGTTCGCCACGCTCTCGGACGGCCTGGTCTGGGGTGCGGATGAGGGCCGCATCTGGCAGGTGTCCGCCCCCGGGGCGACGGTCTTCGATGTCCCCGGCGCGCCCGCTTTCGGCACCGCGTCCCCCGCGCTCTGGCACGACGCGTCCAGCCGCCCCACCTTCTACAACGGGGCGGTCGACGGCCGCATGTACTGCTTCGTGGACGGCCCCCTGCCGCCGACCGGGCTCTCGGCGCTGGCGGCGCCCGGGCAGGTGAACCTGACGTGGTCGTTCTCCGGTCAGGGGTACTTCTCCGTCGACGGCTACCGCGTGTACCGGGCGACGTGCGACTGCGAGGGTTCGGCGGTTGCGATCGGCAAGACGACCGGCCTATGGGCGACGGCGTTCGTGGATACGTCGGCGAAGCCCTACACGGACTACTGGTACACCGTACGGGCTCTGGATTCCAGCCCCTACGCGAACCTTTCCTCCTGGTCCCTGCGCGTGTTCCTGACCTCTTCTTCGACCGGCAAGGGCGTTGTAACGCTGTACGCGCGAAATCCCGAGCCGCTCTACGTGAGTGAGGGCGAGGCCCAGCTCTGGCGGTTCTCGTTCAGCAACGCCGGGAGCCAGACGGTGGCGAACCTCGTCATCACCACGCTCGGGAAGCCGGCCGGGAGTTCCATGCTGGGACGAATGTACGCGGGGCCGTCGCTGAGCGCGACCGTCTGCGGCGGTGGCGCGCTCGCGACGTCGGCGTGGGCTACCAGCCTCGGCAGCGCCTGGACGCCCGGCGAGCCGCCGGACGGACAGCCGGAGCCCGTGTACCTGCGCTGGGTGATCGGCGAACTCAACATAGGGCGGAGCGGGGAGCTGTCGTACCGGACGACGGCGGCGGGTCCGCCGACGACGCTCAACCTCGACACGATCGTCACGGCCACGGGCTCGACCGATGCAGCCGGTTTAAACGGTTTCGTTCTTTCGTATTCGTCCACCTCGACCGGCCAGCGCATCGCCCCGCCGCTGATGGCTATCCGGCTCCGGAACGGTCCCCCGGCGGGGAGCGCGGATTACGGGTACGGCGTGGCGGTCGGACCCGCCGGCGACGTGGCGGCCGTGGGGAGCGAGTACAACCTCGTCGGCGGCGACAACTGGCGCGTTCTGAAGGCCGACTCGACGCTCGGGAGCCTGCTGGGGACGACGACCTACAACGCGCCGTCGGGGCTGGGCGACTTCGCCTACGCCGTCGCGGTCGACGGGTCCGGGAACGTCGTCGTCGCCGGGTCCGAAGTGGTGGTCACCTCGAGCAACGACTGGCGGGTCACCCGGTACGCCCCGAACCTGTCCGCCGTCCTCTCGACGACGCGCTACAGCGCGCCCTCCGCCGGGCCGGACCGTCCCTACGCGGTGGCGCTGGACGGAGCGGGGAACGTGGTGGTGGCCGGGAACGAGACCGGCGGTGGCGGCACCTTCAACTGGCGCGTCAACAAGTACGACGCGGCACTCGGGACGAAGCTCGCCTCGACCGACTACGACGGAACGGGGGGCATCGACGACTACGCCTACGCCGTGGCGGTGGATGCAGCGGGGAATATCGTGGTGGCGGGCCGCGAGTACGGCAGTGCCGGGGGCGACAACTGGATGGTGCGGAAGTACGATCCGACGCTGACGACGCTCCTCTCTTCGACCGACTACAACGGCCCGGGGAACAGCGCCGACATCGCCTACGGCGTGGCGGTGGACGGATCCGGGAACGTGGTGGTGGCGGGGAGCGAGTCGGGCAGCGCGGGCGGGTACAACTGGCGGGTGCGCAAGTACGACGCGACGCTGGGCACGTTGCTGGCGACGACGAGTTACAACGGGGCGGGAAACGGGAACGACTACGCCTACGCGGTGTCCTTGGACGCGCGCGGAAACATCCTGGTCGCGGGCTCGGAGGTCGGATCGGCGGGCGGGATCGACTGGCTCATCCGCAAGTACGACGGCGCGCTCAACCTCGTCGATTCCCGGTCGCACAACGGAGTGCGCGGTGCGACGGACACGTTGCGGGCGGTGGTCGCGTGGGGATCGGCGACCGTGTACGTCGCCGGAGACGAGGGGGTGCGGGACGAGGCCATCAACATCGCCGTGGCCCGGTATGAACTGGCGGAGTTCTCGCCGCCCCGGATGCCGTTCACGCTCACCGCGGCCGCCCTGGCGAGCGGTATCCGCCTCGAGTGGACTCCGGCGACGGCCGGGGACCGGGCGGTGTCGGGGTACCGGATCTTCCGGCAGACCTTCGCCGGGGTGACGGAGGCCGCTCCCTCCCTCCTGGCCCAGGTCGATGCGATCACGGCGTCGTGGTACACGGATTCGTACGTCGACTCCTCCGCCGTCCCGGGTACGACGTACTTCTACCGCGTTCTCGCCGTGGATTGGATGGGGGCCGGGAGCGCGCTGACCGAGGAGCGGAGCGGCACGGCGGCGCCGTGCGCGCCGGCGATCGCGATCAAGGCCTTCAATCCGGCTCCGCTCTACGTGTCGGGTGGCGAGACGCAGTTGCTCCGGATGGGGTTCAGCAATACCGGCGTCCAGCCCGTGTACAACCTGACGATCGTGTACGGCATCTGGGGTGGCGCCGGGGCGCGGATGGTGGTGAACACCCCGGGCAGCGGCACCCTCTGGGGTGGAGTGGCGTACACCGACAACGCGTGGGCGACGAGCCCGGCGGGCCCGTGGACGCCCGGCGACGTTCCCAACGGCACCTTCGAGCCGTTCTACATCATGGAAACCTACGGGTCGGTTCCTCCGGGCGCGGGTCTGGTCGGCCATCTGGAGGTTTCCATTGCCGGCGGGCCGGAGCAGAACCTGCCGTATTCCATCGTCTCGGTCACGATGTCCTGCGATGCCGGCGGGCTGTCGCAATACGCGGTGCCGTTCTCCGATACCGCGACGGGCCGTCGCATCGTCCCGCCGCTGCAATGGGTCCGCACGTTCGATTGGGCGGGGGCGGGGTACCCCGAGGCGGCGAACGGCGTGGCGACCGACGAGAACGCCAACGTCTACGCCGTCGGGACGACGTACGACGCCGGCTTCTACAATCACTGGTTCGTCCGCAAGTACGACGAGAACGGGTCGCTGGTCTGGTTCCGTACCTTCCAGGACCCGGTCGGCGGGACGAACTCCGCCAACGGGGTCGCGGCCATGCCCGACGGGACGATCGCGGTCGCGGGGCTTCGGTACAACAGCGTCACCTCGTCGAACGACCTCGGCATCAATCTCTACGACGCGGCGGGCACCCTCCAGTGGAGCCGGTCGTACAACAGCGCGGGAGCCAACTACGACCAGGGCAACGCGGTGGCCATTGATGCATCGGGCAGCGTGTACGTGGCGGGCCAGGAGGACCGGTCCGACGTCGGGCAGGCGGTGAACTGGGTCGTGCAGAAGTACGATCCCGCCGGGGCGCTCGTGTGGTCGGTCACATACAACGGCGCGGCCGACAACGCCGACGCCGCCCACGGTATCGCCGTGAACGACCGCGGGGAAACGGTCGTCGTGGGCTTCGAGAGCACCGCGGGCGGAGGGAACGACTGGTTGATCAGGAGGTACGACGGAAGCGGGGCGCTCGTCTGGCAGCGGTCCTACTCGACCCCCGCGACCGACCGGGCCCTGTCGGTGACGCTCGATGAGAACGGCAACTGTTACGTCGCCGGGTCCGCCAGTTCGGACTGGCTGGTTCGGAAGTACGATCCGCTCGGCAACCTCGCCTGGAGCCGGAACTTCGTGAACCCGCTGAACTCGGGCGACGCGGCGTACGCGATCGCCCGGGATCCGGCGGGGAACCTCCTGGTCGCGGGCGAGGAGTTGCGGCTCGACCTCGGGCAGGCGCTGAACTGCCTGCTGGTCAAGTACGACAACGCCGGGAACGAGTGGGAGGTGCAGACGCGGAACGGCGTGCGCAGCGCCGGCGAACGGTCCTTCGGCGTGGCCGGGATGCCCTGGGACCAGTCGGCGATCGTCGCGGGACGGGAGGACGTCCGCGACACCATCGAGGACGCCGCCGTGTCGCGGCACTCCCTCGGCCTGTTCTACCCGCCGGAGGGCCCGTCCGGGCTGACCGCCTCCGCGTACGCGGGGTACGTCGGACTCCAGTGGACGCCGGAGGCCGCCGGGCACCGGCCGATCTCGGGCTACGTCATCTACCGGGCCACCTACGCGGGATTCCCGGTAACCGTCACGCAGATTCCGGCGGCCCTGGCCACCCGCCTCGTCCAGGTCGATGGGGTGTCGGTGAGCTCCTACCAGGACGCCTCCGCGGTTCCGGGACAGCCGTACTTCTACCGCGTTCTCGCCGTGGACGTCGCCGGGGCGGAATCGGGGCTGACCGAGGAACGCAGTGTCGCGATGGCATGTCCCCCGGTCTCATTGACCGTCGTCAAGACGCAGACGCCGTCGTCGCCGGTGACCGGCGACCGGGTCACCTGGCGGATCACCGTGGCCAACACGGGCGCGGGGACGGTTGTCGGGTTGGTGGTCGTCGACACCGTTTCGGCCGTGCTCGTCGGCGTGGCAACGGACCAGCCGGCCGCGCTGGGCCCGCCGACTTCGACCCCGGTCGGAGGCGGGGGCGGCATTGCGTTCCGGTCGGCGGCCTCGGGGACGAACGGCTCTTCGCAGACCCCGAGCCTGACGATCCCGGGCCCGGCCGGGCTGGTCGACGGCGACGTCATGATCGCCTCCGTCTCGCATTCGGACTTGGGCGGGCAGACGGTCACGCCGCCCGCCGGCTGGACGCTCGTGCGCCGGATCGACAGCGGCGATCTGACCCTCACGGTGTTCGTGAAGGTGGCGGCGGGCGAGCCGGGAAGCTACATCTGGAACTTCGGGGCGGCGGTGCGGGCGAACGGCGGAATCGTGGCCTACAGCGGCGTGGACCCGGTCGCCCCGATCGATGCCGAGAACGGCGTCGCGACTCCGGGCAACACGACGCATGCCACGCCGTCGATCACGACCACCGTCCCCAACGCGATTCTGGTGGCCAGCTTCGCCACGCCGGAGCAGGTGTCGTGGAATCCGCCGGGCGGGATGGCGGAACGGTACGACATCTTCAATCCCGGCGGCGGCACCAACTTCAAGCCGACGACGGCGGTGGACGACGAAGCCTGGGCCGTGGCGGGCGCGACCGGGGCGCGGACGGGCGTATCCACCGTGGCCGACGTCGGCGCCGCCCACCTGCTCGCGCTGAGGCCCAAGGCCGCTACCGGCTACCGGTACGTCTGGAGCGCGGCGGTGGCCATGTCCCCGGGCGCCGATTACACGATGACGATCACGGGAGGCGTGCCCGAGAACTGCGCGGCGGTTCCGGTCAGCAACACGGCCTATGCCGCCGCGGTGACGGATTGCGGTTCGGGGAACGCCCTCAGCAACGCAGTCGGGTTCACGATCCCTCCGTTGACCATGTCGTTCACCGCCGTCAAGGAGCAGGTGCCGGCGGCCCCGGTTATCGGGGAGCAGGTGACCTGGCGGATCGTGGTTCAGAACAACGGGACCGCCACGATCACGAACCTCACGGTGACGGACACGGTGACGGGCGGGCTCTCCGGAGTCGCGACCGACCAGCGGGCCCCGTTCGGACCGCCCACGGTGACCAGCCTCGGCGGCGGGATTGCCCTGCGGTCGGCCTCGACGGGGGAAAACGGGAACGACGTCTCGAGTGTCCTGACGATCCCCGTTCCGGCGGGCGTCGTGAACGGCGACGTCCTGGTGGCGACCGTGGCGCAGGGCGAGGCGGCCCCGCTCCTGGTGGAGACGCCTCCCGCGGGCTGGACGCTGGTGCGGCAGACCAATAACCCGACCAAGGTCGGGCTGTCGGTCTACGTCCGGGTGGCCGCCGGCGAGCCCGGAAGCTACAACTGGACCTACTCCGGCGTCGTCCGGGCCGCCGGCGGCATCGCCGCGTACTCGGGCGTGGACCCGGTGTCGCCGGTCGACGGCGAGTTCGGGAACACGACCCCCGCCAGCAACAACCATGATGCGCCCTCGGTCACGACGACGGTCCCGAACGCCGTGCTCGTGGCCTCCTTCGTCGTTCCCGAGTGGGTGACCTGGGCGGCCCCGGGGTCCATGAGCAAGCGGTACGAGATCTCCAACTCGGGCGGCGGAGCGTCATTCAAGCCGACGGTGATGATGGCGGACGAGTCGCAGGCAGCGGCGGGGGCGAGCGGTATCCGCACCGCCGTCGCCAGCCTCTCCGACGTGGGGGTGACCCACATGCTGGCGCTCCGGCCGGGCTCGGGCGTCCGCTACGCGTGGGCCGCGGGGCTGACCATGGGCCCCGGCGCGGTCTACACCTTCTCGATCACGGGCCAGGTCGCGGGCGTCTGCGCTCCGGCCGCGGTCAGCAACACCGCGTTCGTCACGGCCGGGTCGGTTTGCGGGACGCTGGCGACCCCGACCAACGGCGTCGGGTTCACGTTGAACCCTACGGCGGCCGGCGTCACGATCGCGAAGTCGCAGACGCCGGCGAATCCCGGGATCGGGGAGATGGTCCGGTACCTGATCGTGGCGGTCAACACGGGGACGGCCACGATCCAGAACGTTTGTACGACGGACACGGTCGCGGCGACCTTGGTGGACATCGTGACCGATCAGACGGGCCCGCCGCCTGCGCGGACGCCGGTGGCGGCCGGGACGCTCCTGACCTGGGCCGGGACCGGGATCGGCTGGGGTCCGGGGGTCGTCATGACCGCGACCATCACGGCGCGGGTGGCGAACGTGTGCGCGCCGACACCGGTGACCGGGGAGGCGCAGACCGTGGTGGCGGGCGACTGCCCGGGGTCGGTGACGGCGGTCTCGAACCAGACCTCGTTCACCGTGAATCCGGCGACGACCTCGATGACGGTGGTGAAGACGCAGACTCCGGCCAATCCGGCGGTGGGCCAGGCCGTGACCTACGCGATCACGGTAGCCAATACGGGTTCGGCGACACTTCAGTCCATCCTCGTGGTCGACACCATCTCGCCGGTCATCGTTTCCGCCACGACCGCGGAGCCGTCGGCGTTCGACAGCCCCGCCGTGACCCAGGTCGGGGGATCCGGGACGAGCTACGACTGGAGCGGATTCCGCGGACTGGTCTGGCGGCCCAAGGCTCAGATGTCCACCGCGCGGGAGGGTCTGGGCGTAGCCGTGGCGAACGGCCTGCTCTACGCGGTGGGCGGAACGAATGGACCGTTCCTGGCCAAGCTCGAGGTATACGACCCGGCGGCGGACTCCTGGACGACCAAGGCCGGCATGCCGACGGCGCGCGGCTACATGGCAGCCGGCACGTTGAACGGGCAGGTGTACGCGGCGGGCGGCTATACCGGGGGCTGGTCGGCGAAGGTCGAGTCGTACGATCCGGCTACGGACGGCTGGACGACCCGGGCGAACCTTCCCACGCCGCGGGGCATGCTGGGAGGTTGCGCGCTGGGTGGCACCTTGTACGCGATCGGGGGGTACAACGGCGGCTATCTGGGCACGGTCGAGGCCTACGACCCCGCCACGAACACGTGGACGACGAAGGCCAGTCTGCCGACGCCGCGGCGCGGTCTCGCCGTGGCGGTACTTAACGGAACGATCTACGCGGTCGGCGGGGAAGGGGGTTCGGGCTGGACCGGCATCGTCGAGGCCTACGATCCGGCCACCAACACCTGGACGACGAAGACCAGCGCGCCGTTCGCTTCGCGCTACCTGGCGGCGGCCGCGATGGACGGCCGTGTCTATGCGTTTGGCGGGGATACCGGTGCGTCCTTCGCGATCACGGACGTGGCGGCATACGATCCGAACACGGACTCGTGGACGCCAAGGACTCCCCTGTCCGTCCGCCGCCGCGGCCCCGCGGCCGCGGTGCTCGCCGGCGAGCTCTATTGCGTCGGCGGAAACGACGGGTCGTACCTGAATACGGTCGAGGCGGCCACCGCGGGCATGCCGCCCGGCTACTCGTTCACCTTCACCATCACCGGCCAGGTTGGGGCGGTGTGCGCGCCGACCGCGGTCTCGAACACGGCGTTCGCCGTCGCGCAGGCGCCCTGCGGGGCGGTGGCCGCAGGCTCGAACGTGACCGGATTCATCGCGGCAGGGGGAGCGGTGTCGGTCACGATCTCGAAATCGCAGACGCCGGCGAGTCCCGGGATCGGGGAGCTGGTCCGGTATCTGATCGTGGCGGTCAACACGGGGACGGCCACGATCCAGAACGTGGTGACGACCGATACGGTTGCGGCCGTTCTGGTCGATATCGCCACCGACCAGACGGGCCCGCCGCCCGCGTGGACGCCGGTGGCGGGCGGGACGCTACTCACCTGGGCCGGGACCGGGATCGGGTGGGGCCCGGGGGTCGTCATGACCGCGACCATCACGGCACGGGTGTCCAACGTGTGTTCGCCGACTCCCGTCTTCGGCGAGGCTCAGACCGTGGTGGCGGGCGACTGCGCAGGGTCGGTGGCGGCGGTCTCGAACCAGACCTCGTTCACGGTCAGTCCGCCGGTCACGTCCATGACGGTGGTGAAGACCCAGACGCCGGCCAGCCCGGTGGTGGGCCAGACCGTGACCTACGCGATCACGGTGGCCAACACGGGGACGGCGACGGTTTCCGCGTTCTCGGTGATTGATACGGTGTCGCTGGCGCTGACCGGACTGGATTCGGCGAAGCCGGCGGGGTTGACGCTGAGCGTGACAGGTGCTCCCGGCGGTACGCTCTTCGTCTGGTCCGGAGACGGGATGACTTGGTCGCCGATCGCCCCGACGGCGACGAGCCGGATGATGTCGAACGCGTCCATCCTGAATGGACGGGTGCACATCGTGGGCGGCGCTGCGCCGCCGACCGATTCCCACCAGGCCTGGGATCCGGCCACGGGGGTGTGGACGGCGCGGGCCAACCTCCCCGTGACGCGATTCAGTATGGGAGTGGCGGTCGCCGGAGGCACCTTGTACGCCATTGGCGGGACGACAGGCGCGGACACCGACACGGTGGTCGCCTACGATCCGTTTACGGATTCCTGGACGAGCCGGGCCAGTCTTCCAGCCGCGATGTGCTGTGTCGGTGCCGATACGGCATTCAACGGCAGGATCTACGCGTTCGGCCCATCGCTGCCCGACGTTCTCGAGTACGACCCGGCTGCGAATGCCTGGGCGACGCGGGCGAACATCGGCGCGGGCCGCCAATTCCCGTCGGTGGTGGCCGCGGGAAACTACGTGTACATCATCGGGGGACAAGATGGTTCGTACACGAACCGGATGACCCGCTACGACCCGGTCGGCAATACGTACGTCGACCTGGCGCCGATGCCGACGGGCCGGAACCGGATGGGGGCGGCACTGCTCGACGGAAAGATCTACTGCTACGGCGGATTCAACGGCACTTCCACGCTCGCGTTGATGGAAGTTTACGACATTGCCGGCGATTACTGGACTAGCGACGCGGGCGGCATGACCGCGCGACAGGACAACCCCATGGTGGCGATTGCAGGCCGCCTGGTGGCGATCGGACCGGGGACGACCGCCGAGCAGGGCATCATCGGGCTTACGCCCGGCCAGGCGTTCACGTTTACCATCACAGGCCAGGTGGCGGCCGCGTGTGGGCCGACCATGGTGTCCAACACGGCGTTTGTGACGGCGGCCTCGTCGTGCGCGGCGCTGACGCAGAACTCGAACGCGACCGGGTTTACCATCGCGGCGCCGACCACCTCATTCACCGTGGCGCAAATCCAGACGCCGGCATCGCCGGGGATCGGCGACCCCGTGACCTACCTGATCATCGTCTCGAACACGGGCACGGCGACGATCCAGGACATCGTCTTCACCGACACGCTCTCGCCCGTGATAGTGGGTGCGACCGCCTACGGCAGCGGGACCCCGACGATGACGGTCACGCAGGGAACGGCGGGGACGATCTACTCCGTCTCCGGGACCGGCGTCAACTGGGGGCCGGGACAGTCGTTCACGATCACGATCACGGGGTTCGTGGGCGCGGTGTGCGCGCCGGCGGCGGTCTCGAACACGGCCTACGTGCTGGCGGGCGGGTCTTGCGGTTCGGCAGAGGGCTCCGCCCAGGCGGCCGGGTTCACGGTCGCACCCCAGACCGCCTCGATCTCGGTGGTGAAGAGCCAGATTCCGGCGAACCCGGTCGCGGGGGGAGCGGTCACCTATCAGATCGCGGTGACGAACACGGGAACGACCCCGATCGGCAACCTGACGGTCACCGACACGGTCTCACCGATCGTGACCGGAGTCGTCGCGGGGCAGCCGGGTGGGCTGGCGCCGCCGTCGGTCACCTCGGTGCCGGGATCGGGAACGCTCTACGCCTGGACGCTCTCCGGTGGGACAGCGATCTCACTCCGCGGCGCGACGACGGGCAATAACGGCGCCGGCACGCCTTCGCTGACGCTCAGCGTTCCGCCGGGAACCGTGGCGGGAGACGTCATGATCGCGAACTTCGTCATGGAGGCGCCCGCGTGGAACAACACGCCCGCCGGCTGGACCTACATCGGCCAGAGCCAGGTTGGCACGATGCGGATATGGACCGGATGGCGGCTGGCGGGGGCCGCCGAGCCGCCGAGCTACATGTGGGATTGGGACGGGGCGAACCGCATCGCCCTGGGAGGCATCGCGTCGTACTCCGGTGTCAACACGACTTCGCCCATCGACGATACGACAACCGCCGGCAAGACCGCGATGTGCGATACGGGGCTGGCCACCGGCAGTGTGACCACGACAACCGCCGGTGACCTGCTGGTGGGGGTATTCGCCAGTGCTTTCAGCCCCGGGGCATGGACTCCCGATCCCGCCATGACGGAGGTTTTCGATGCGACATACGCGGGAGCGGGCCGGTACGCGATCGAGTTCGCGCACGAAGTCGTTCCGGCGACCGGCCCGACGGGGCCGCGGAACGCGAACCTCTCGTCCAGCTTCTGCGATGGCACTACGCGGGCGATTGTGCTCCGTCCTGCCGTCCCCGCGCTGGCCCCCGGCGGGACGTTCACATTCTCGCTGGACGGCGCGGTTGGGGCCGTCTGCGCGCCGGCGGCGGTGTCGAACACGGCGTTCGCCGTGGCGCAGGCGCCGTGTGGGGCGGTTGCCGCGGCGTCGAACGTGACCGGATTCACGGCCAATCCGGGCGCGATCGGACTGACGATCACCAACAACCAGGTGCCGGCCAATCCGGGAATCGGCGACCCCGTGACCTACCGGATCGTGGTGACGAACACGGGGACGGCGACGATCCAGGACATCCTGTTGACCGACACGCTGTCGCCCGTGCTGACAGGAGCCACGGCCTATGGCGATGGCGTCCCGGCGATCACGATCACCCAGGGCCCGTCCGGCTCGATCTACACCGTGGCGGGCTCCGGGCTCGATTGGGGGCCGGGCCATACCTTCACGGTTACGATCACGGGGTACGTAGGGCAGGTCTGCGCCGCGACGGCGGTGTCGAACACGGCCTACGTGCTGGCGGGCACCGGGTGCGCCATTGCCGGCCAATCCGCGCAGGCCGCCGGGTTCTTGCTGGCGCCGCCGTCCGCCGGGCTGGTCATCGTGAAGGAGCAGGCTCCGGCCGTGCCGGGCATCGGGTCGCCGGTCACCTACCGGCTCTTCGTGACTAACACGGGGGCCGCCACGATCACGAACCTGACGGTCGTCGACACAGTATCGCCGATTGTCCAGAGCATCCTGACCGACCAGCCCTCGGCGATGGGGCCGCCCGCGGTCACGTCGGTGCCGGGCGCCGGAACCCGGTATGAGTGGACCGGCGCCGCCGCGTCCCTGTTGTCCCCTTCGGCTTCATTTACCTTCACCATCACGGGGGTAGTCGGGATCACGGCCACGACCACGCAGGTCAGTAACACCGCGTACGCCGCCGCGGCGACGGCCTGCTTCTCGATCGAGGGAACGTCCGGGGCCGTCGGATTCGAGGCCGTGCCTTCGCTCTCGATCTCGGTGTCGCCCGGAGCATACAGCTTCGGGACCGTCGTCGTGGGCGCGCCCATCCCGTCTTCTTCTTCCGTGGACGTGCAGAACATCGGCAACGTCCCGGTCTCGCTCACTTTCAGCCTGACGAACACGGCCGGCAGGTGGCGGCCGGTGGCGACGGGCTCGCCCGGCGTGGACGAATGCGAGATCGCCGGGCAGTTCAACACGGTTGCACCGGGTTCATGGGTAACGGCGAATCATGCCCTGCGTGCGGCGCCGCCGGGGCCCGATCTGTGCACGGCTTCCAGGTTTGCGGGTGACGAAACGGGCGAAGGCGTGCCCGCGGGGGAGACTCGGCATCTGTGGCTGAGGCTGATGCCTCCGACGGGGACGACGGATCCCACAGGACAAAACTTCCAGGTGACCGTCACGGCGGTCCTGCCGTGATGGTCGAACAACTACACAAAGGAGAGAATTGACAATGAACAAGCTGGCCAAGGCAATTGCGGTTATCGGGACAATCGGACTCGCGGGGGGCGCATCCGCGCTGACCCCGGCGACTTTCAATATCACGGTTGACATGGGCGGATCGGCTCTAAGCGTCGTGATCGTGTCCGGGGCGCCGGTGGCGCTCGGTACGGTCACCGCCAGCCAGATCCTGGGCAATCCGCTCGGGACGCCGGTCGTGGTCCGGAACGACTCGAGCGGCCTGATCGAGGACTACGAGATCAGTGTCTCGAACTCGGTGGGCGGGTGGACGATCGGGGCGGCGCAGGCCTCCGATACGGCGACCCTGCACGTGTTGTTCAACGCCTTGACGCCGACCACGTTGCCCGGGTTGGGTGACTTCCTGGCGGCGGACCAGTTGTCCGGTGGCGCGCTTCCAGTGCTCTCCGGCACTCTCGGTACCGAGGCATTCGTCGGCACCCAGGACGGCCAGGAGGTTCTGCCGAGCGAGGACAACAATTTCTGGATCCGGTTCGGGGCGCCCTCGGGCGACACCACGGGCGGAGCGGCCCAGTCGTTCACGGTAACGATCAACGCGGTTGCTCCCTGAGGAGGGACGCGCATTGAAGGAGGATTGCTGAGCGGATGAAGGCGACGAGTCCGATTCGCCTCGCATCGCTCCTGGCCGGCTTGGCGGCGGGGCTGTCCCGCCCCGCCGCCGCCGGGTTGGGCATCACGACGAACTTCGTCGAGGTGCTCGTGGAGGATGTGCCGGCGGGGTCCCGGTATGCGATCACGGAGAAACTCGTGGACGTCAAGAACAACAGTGACGTCGCGCTCCGCATCAGGTTTGAGGCGGAGGAGCCGTCGGCCGGCCTCATGCGGCCGGGGTACGAGCCGATACCGGATCCGGCCTGGGTGGGATTCGAGCCGCGGACGGTGGAGGTCAAGCCCGGGGAGACGGTCACGGCGAAGGCGGTGTTGAACGTGCCCGACGATCCCGAGTATGTGGGGAAACGGTTCCAGGTCATGGTCTGGATCCATCCCGTGGAAGGGGCGGGGACGCTGGGCATTTCGGTGGGATTGAAGCCGCGCCTGCTGTTCTCGATCGCCCCGAAGGGGAGACCCGGAGGACCGAAACTGACGAATCTGCCGCGCAAGTTGGCGGTGGCGAAGCCGTATGTGAGTGGCGGGGTGGCGAAGGAGATCGTGATCGAGTGCGATCCGGTGGTGGTGGAAAACCACCAGGATGCACCGGTGACGTACGAGTTCGTACCCGGCCCGGCGGCGCCAAAACGACTGGATCTGAGGCCAGGGGATCTGCTCATGGATCCCGAATGGGTCGAGGTATCACCACGCACCGTGATTCTGCCCCCGCTGAAGGGGACGCAGTTGGCGGTGCGGGCGCGGATTCCGATCGGTGCCGCGCAGTTCGGCCGGATCTACATGGGGTCTCTGCACCTCGTGGCGACGCGAACGGGGAACAAGCCGGTGGAGATCTGGAACGTGGTCCGGGTGTCGTTGCCGATGCTGTCGGGAACGAACATGGCCGGATCGGGGACGACATTCCGATGAGGAGGGCCTTGCGGATGACCGCGAGAGCGCGGGACGGGTGAACGCACGGGCGGGACCCAGTCCGCCGCGACGGCCGACGGGGATCAGCCCCGGACCGCCCGGTGAGACGGGGACCCGCGGGTACGGTGCCTGGAGACGGAAGGCGGAGGCCGGAAAACGGTCCGACGCCGGATGGGAAGGCTTTGTTTGCCCGAAAGGGCGGGAAAGAGACAGGCAGGAGGAAGGATGTCGATGAACGACTTGACGATGGACGGGAGGCTGGCCGGGTGAGATGAGATCACTCCGGCTCGGACTCGCCACGCTGCTGGGCCTGATCGGCCTGGCGGGGATCGCCGGGCTGCCGGCGGGCGCGCGCGCGGCCAACCCGGCCCAATTCGCGATCACGGTGTCGATGGTGCCTGCGCCCGTGCCGGCGGTTTCCAAGACGGTCACGCCGGCCGTGCCGGGCATCGGCGGGCCCTTGGCCTACCGCATCGTGGTCACGAACGGGGGCGCGGGAACGGTCACGTCCCTGACGGTCGTTGACACGGTTTCGCCCGTCTTCGTGAACCCGGTCACGGACCAGCCGGGCGGGTTCGGCGCGCCGGTCGTGACGCAGGTGCCGGGCGCCGGCACCCGGTACGAGTGGAGCGCCGGGAGCCTGAGTATGGGCCCCAATGCCTCGCTGACCTTCACGATCACGGGGCAGGCCGGGTTCGTCTGCGCGGCGCAGGCCGTGAGCAACACGGCTTACGTGATCGCGACCGGGCCGGGCGGCACAGCCGCCGTCTTCTCGCCGTCCGCAGGATTCGTCCTCCAGCCCGCGGTGGCCGCACTTTCGGTGGCGAAGTTCATGGCTCCGGTGAGCCCAGTGGTGGGCGGGCCCGTGACCTACACCCTCGTCGTGACCAACACGGGGGCGGCCACGGTGACGTCGCTGGTCGTCACGGATACGGTCTCGCCGGTCGTGACCGGGGCGGCGACCCAGCAGCCCGCGCCGTTCGGCGCGCCCGCGGTCGTTTCCGGAACGTCGGGGACGCTCTATGCCTGGAGCGCGGCGGTGGCCATGACCCCGGGCCTGACGTACACGTTCACGGTTTCGGGGACGGTCGGGCCGGTGACGGCGACCACGACCATCGGGAACACGGCCTACGCTTCGGGGGCGGCGGGTTGCGCGCCGGTTCAGGATTCGGCGCCGGGGCCGGCGTTCACGGTCGCGGGCGCGGCAGCCCTGGTGGCCACGGCGACGGCCACCCCGTCCCCCGTGTGCTCCGGGGCACCGGTCCTCGTTGTCGTGAACATCACGAACACGGGGACGGTGGCGGCGAACGGCGTGAACGTCAGTCCGTTCCTGACCTCGGGGGGCGGCTCGTTCGGGGCCTTCGCCGGGCCGACGCCGGCCCTCCCGGCCGTGATTCCGGGGGGAGGGTCCCAGTCCTTCTCCTGGACGACGTCGGGCGGGGTTTCGGGCGCGGCCTGGGTGACGACGACGGCGACGGGGACCGATGCGGTCAGCCTTCTGCCCGTGGCCTCGGGCGCGGCGACGACGGGGGTCGTGACCGTGAACGCCCCGGCGGTACTCGCCGGGGCGCTGTCGGTGCCGCCGACGGCGTCGGTGGGGCAGACGGTCACGGTGGCGATGACGGTTACCAATACGGGCGACGTGAATGCGACGGGGGTGGGGGTGAGCGCGACCACATCAGCGGGATCCGGCACCTTCGGGGCCGTGCCCGCCAGCCAGACGATTGCGCCCGCCGGGAGCTGGACCTACGCGTGGAGCTACACCGTGGGTACGGCGGGCACCAACTCGTTCAGCGTGACCGCATCCGGGCTCACGTGCGGGTCGACCCCCGTGTCGATACTCGGCACCGGGACGTTGAATGCGGTCGCGGCGGCCGCGTTCTCGGCCACCTTGATCGTGACGACGCCGGGCACCACCGTCCAGGGCCGGCTGGTCGTCGTGACGCTGACCGTCACCAACACGGGGTCGGCGAACGCCAACGGCGTGACCGCGAACCTGACGCCTGGCGGCGTCACGGGTACGTTCGGCGGACCGATCCCCGCCGGGCCGGTCGTCATCGCCGGCGGCGGATCGGCCCAGACGTTCATCTGGACCTACACGACCACGGGGGCGGGCGGGCTGTCGTTCAACGCGAGCGCGGGGGGGACGGACGCCAACAGCGGGTCCCCGGTCGGCACGGGCGGGCTCACGTCGTCCGGGATCACCGTCCAGACGCAGGCGCAGCTCGTCGTGAGTTCCCTCGATGTCCTGGCCGGGATCCGCGTTGGCGAGGTGCTCTCGGCGACGGTCACCGTCCAGAACACGGGACAGGCGGATGCGAATGGGGTGACGATGGTCAGGCTCGTGGGGGATCCGAACGGGGCGCTGGGCGCTCCTTCTCCGGCGATGCCGGCGCCGTTCACGCTGGTCGGAGGCGCCAGCTCGTCCTTCGCTTGGGTTTACCCGAGCACGTCATGCGGCCCGCTGACGGTGTCGCTCACCGTTACCGGGACCGAGGCGTTGACGGGGGCTCCGCTCTTCGCGAGCGCGATGGCTTCCTCCGGGGTCGCGGGCCTTCCGTCGTTCGTGGTCATGAGCGCCAACCCGGCCCGGGGCAAGGTCGGCACGCTCTCGACGATCTCGGTGACCGTCTACGACTCCTGCGCGCCGGCCCAGCGGGTGCCGGGGGTCGCGGTCAGCCTCGCGGTCATCCTCGGGAACGGCGTGGTCGAGGCGCCCGCGGGGACGACGTCGACGAGCGGCGTCTACGGGTCCCGGTTCCGGCTGGGGACGACGGTGGGGACCAACGGGGTCCGGGCCGACGTCGCGGGCACGACCGGCGGCACCGTGTTCGTCGAGGGCACGACGCCGGGGGAGGTCCAGGACTTCCTGACGAAGAACTTCTTCGATCCAAGACGTGGACAGAAGGTCCAGGTTCGCGTCTTCGTGCCGGCCGCGGTCCGCGTCTCCGTCCGGGTCTACAACCTGGCCGCGGAGCTCATCCGCGTGGTCCGCGAGGAGGATGTCCAGCCCGGGCTGACGGCCTGGGAATGGGACGGTCGGAACGAGGCGGGCCAGATCGTCGGAAACGGCACTTATTTCATCCAAATTGTGGCCGGGAAGGACACCCAGATCAGGCGGGTCATCGTCCTCAAGCAGTGACGGCGGGCACATCTTCAGAGCCCCAGAGGGGTAAAATACCCGTATCTGGGGCATGTCTTGAGCAGGCGGTGCGACTCGACTGACGGTTCGAACACAATCCGGGCGCTATCAATTCGCCTGGCCCTTCCTATGTTGCTCTGGGCTTCCGCGAGCGTCGCGGCCGACCCATTCGATCCCGTAGACGACCTGCGCATTTCCGGGAACTGGGTGACCGCGCTCTCGACCACGGCCTGGTCCCAGCCGCACACGCTCGACGCCGTCGATGCCGTGGACTGGTACCGGGTCTGGCTGTCGGAAGGCGTCAGTTACGTCTTTTCTTCCACCTTCACCGGGGCGGCGGCGTCGATGGGAGCCGGCGACGTCCGGGCGTGGCTCTACGACGATCCGGTCAGCATGACCGCGGTGGGCAGTGACGACGACGGGGGCGGCAATTCGCAGTTCAACCTGTCGTACACGGCGATGGTGAGCGGCACGCACTATCTCGAGGTGCGCACCTACACCCTCGGGCAGACGTGGGCCGGTGCGGTCCGGGTTTTTACCGAGCCCGCCCGGCTCGCATCCAGCCTCTCCATGGTGCCTTACGTCGTCCCGGTGGGCGGATGGACGGAGGTGCGACTAACGGTAACCAACACCGGCGGTACGGTGGCGAACGCGGTCCTGCCCGCCCTCCAGATCAACACGGGCGCGGCCGCGGTGGCATTGATCGGCGGTCCCGTGCCCCCGGGGCCGATCCCGCTGTCGCCGGGGAACGCGGTCACGTTCGTGTGGACGTACAGCGGGAGCGGAGCGGGGATCGTCCGGTTCACGGGGACGGCCGCGGGCACCGAGGCCGGGACCGGGGCGCCCAAGCTCGGAGCCGCGTCGGGCAACCTGATCGTGACCACGCTGGTGGGGGCCTTGTCGGTCGTGCCGGGGACTCCGGTCGGCGGCACGATGGCGCAGGTGATCTTGACCGTGACCAACCAGGGGGCGGCGGTCGCGAACGGGGTCACCGTGACGGTGTGGAACGATGCGGCGGATGGCGAATGGACATTCGCGAGCGGTCCCGTGCCGGCCGGCCCCCAGACGATCGGGCCGGGGGCCTCGCTCTCGTTCGCCTGGTCGTACAGCGTGGCGGGATGCTCGGCCGCCGTGTTCACGGCAACCGCTACCGGTTCGACCGGTGTGGCGATGGCCTCGCGGCTGGCCGTGCCGACGAGCGACGCCTTCGACCCCGCCGACGACGACGGGATGACGACGCCCACGGTGCTAACGCCCACGCTGGTGATGCAGTCGCACGGTCCGCACCGGCTGTGCGCCGGCGATCTCGCGGACTGGTTCCAGATACCGCTGAATATCGGGGAGACCATCATCCTGACCTCCACGTACGCGGGAGCGGCGGTGTCGATCGGGGACGGAGACACCTACGGCGAGCTTTACAGCGATGCGGCCGGGACGAATGAAGTCGCCTACGACGACGACAGCGGCGACGCCAACCGCCAGTTCCGTGTCTCTTACATGGCCGAAGCGACGCAGACCTACTATCTCCGGGCTCGGACTTACACCGCGGGATCCCGTTGGCAGGGGTCGATCCGGTACTGGAAGATCGCGGCTCCGATCGCGCCGCCGGCGCCGGGCGTTACCGCCGTTCCGGGGCCGCATCAGGTCACGCTGTCCTGGCCGCTGCTCAACACCAGCCCGACCTCGGGACTGCCCATCAGCGCCTACCAGGTCATGCGGGCGACGGGGCCGCTGGGCCCGTTCTCGGTGCTCAAGTGGATCGGGGCTCCTGCGGGCGGGTTCTCCGGCACGGGGACCACGATCTTCGTCGATCCGTCGGCCAGCCCGGCGTACGGACATACCTGGTATTACCGCGTGAGGATTCGCGACAGCTTCCCCGCGTTCTCCGATGCGCTGGTTGTCTCGGCAAAGCCCGAGTGGTCCGGCTGGCACCGGTTCCGCGGCGATGCGTTCCTCTCCGGCCGGTCCCCGGTGTCCGTGCCGGACCGGCTCGAGTTCATGTGGAAGACCGCGGTCCTGCCGAACGGGCTCCACCAGGCGGTCCAGCACAAGGGGACCGTCTACCTCACCGATACGGGAGGCGCTCTGCGGCCCTACGACGCGTTCACGGGCGTGGCGGGGACGCCGGTGGCAAACAGCACGAACCCCATCTACATGGCGCCCATGGTCGGCCTCGACGAGATCATCTATTACTCGGCCATGGACTCCAACGGTAAGACCGGGCTGTACGCCTGGAACATGCCGGGGCTCGGGGTGAAGTACGGGGCGATCATGACCTCGTCGAAGGGGTATGAGGGGGCCTGGATGAACCTCTCGATGCTGGCGCCCGGCGAGGTCTTCACCGCCAACGACTACGGCGACTACTATCTGCTCGACGCGACTCCAGCGGTTGATTGGAAATACGTCGACATGCCTGGGCAGATCGGCGGGTCCGCCGTGCTCATGAACGGGGATGTGGTGTCGTTGCAGTGGACGACCGCCGGCGATGTGCTGTGCCTCACGCCGGAAGGCGATGTCCGGTGGACCTTCTCTATGGGGTTCTACCCTTCCGGCAAGTCCTACGAATCGAACCTCGCGGTCGGTCCCGATGGGACCGTTTTCGCCGCCACGGGCGACTCCAAGGCGGCTACGAATTACCTGTTTGCGATCCACCCGAAGACCGGAGCGCAGATCTGGACGGTGTCGGTGCCCGGGATGATAGGCGGGATCGCTTGTGGTCTGGACGGCTTCGTCTACCTGACGCGTACTGATGTCGGACAGGGATTCGTCCAGAAGGTGACTCCCGGGGGTAGCCTCCTCTGGACGGTCACGCTGGGCGGGGGAGCCGGGGGAGAGGCGGCGCCGCCCGTCCTAACGGCGAACGATCGAATCCTGGTCGCCTACAAGGTGGGGACGACTGAGAATGGCCTCGCGCTCCTGCGGGCCTCGGATGGCGGCTTCCTGTGGGACTGGCGGTCGGGCACCGCCACGGTGGCCAACGCTCTCGCCGCGCCGATCCTGACGCCCCAGGGCCGCGTGTATGCGTCTCTCGACAAGATCATGGCCTCGTTCGCGGTGCCGCCCGTCGTCTCCCTGACCAAGCAGGTGTCGGCGCCGGTGGCCGTGGCCGGAGACCAGTTGACCTACACGATCGCGTGGAGCAACGCGAGCGTCACCACCGCGACCAACGTCTGGATCTGGGACACGCTTCCGGGCTGGTGCGCGTACGCGAACCCGAGCCTCGCGGTCAGGGTGCCGGCGGCGGTGACCGTGAGCGCGCTGAGCGCGACCGGGCTGTCCGGGCCCTGGGCGGCAGGGGAGCCCGCCAACGGCGCGGTCGCGCCCCGGATCATGGAGTGGCTCGTCTCGAGCATTCCCCCGTTCACGAGCGGCTCGCTTTCGTACACCGTGAACCTGAGCCTCACCATCACGGGTTCGCCGGCCCTGATTTCGAACCAGGCCAGCGGGACCTGGTTCTTCGGTTCCACGACCACGATGCAGTCGAGTGGGGTGGTCATGACGACGGCGTGGGGGAGCCCGGCTGTCGCCCTCAACGTGCGGCGTCCCGATCCCGTGTACGCCGCGGCCGGCGAAGTCCAGACCTGGCGGATCGACATGGGCAACACCGCGGTGTCCGCGACGGCATTCAACCTCGTGCTCACGAGCCGCACCTTCAACGGCCGGGCCTACGAGGCGGGGAGCCTCTCGACGTGGGTGGGCGGGGTGGGGACGGTGACGTCTTCGTGGGCGACCGCAGGCGGGGGGCCGTGGACGCCGGGAGAGCCCGCCGGCGGGACGCAGGAGCCGCTCCTGCTGAGGTGGACCGTCGCGCAACTACTTCCCGGGATGAGCGGGTACGTACAGTGGCAGGTGCGCCCGGTGGCAACGGGGAGCTCCCGGCTGGGCGTCACGCTCTCGGCCACGTTCTCGTGCGATCCGTCGCTCGCCATCGGCCGGGCGGTGTCTCCCGACGACATCGAGCGCGGCGGTCGCGTCGATCTCCCCATGCAGTGGATCAGGCTGCACGACGGGGCGTGGCCCCGCCACGGCACGCCCCAGAGCGGTCGGGCCGTCGCCGTGGACCCGGGCGGCAACGTGATCGCGGTCGGGTACGACGACCTCACGGCGTTCGGGATGAACCACGACTTCCTGATCCGGAAGTACGACCCGGCGGGGACCCTGATCTGGAGCCTGACGTACAACTTCAACGCCGCGGTGCCGAACACGGACGAGGCGTTCGGGGTGGCGACGGACGCCACGGGGAACATCGTGGTGGCGGGGAACACGGTGCTGGCGAAGACGGACTGGCTGGTTCTGAAGCTCGACCCGTCGGGGGCGATCCTGTGGACGCGGACGCTGAACGCGCTGGGGAACGGCGACGACTTCGTGGGCGGGTCGACGGGCACTAGCGGGTTCGGGAATCCCGTGGGCATCGACGCGAGCGGGAGCATCTACGTGGCGGGGACGGAGCGGAACGCGAGCTTCCAGAACGCGTGGCTGATCGCGAAGTACGACCCGGCGGGCACGTTGCTCTGGACGAAGACGTGGAATGGAGCGGCGTCGGGAGGCAGTACCGCAAACGCGATTGCCGTGGATCCGGCCGGCAACTTCGTCGTGGCGGGCACGGCCGGCTTCGGGGGATCGGGGACCGAACTGGTCCGCAAGTACGACTCCGGCGGGAACGAGGTCTGGACGACGTCGTGGACCAACCCGGCGGCGATGATGGGGCTGGGCGCCCTCGGGGTCGGTCTCGACCGGGACGGGAACGTGTTGGCGGCCTGTTTCGAGAGCCTCCAGTGCATGCAGGGGGACTGGAAGATCCGGAAGCTGGATCCGCTCGGGATCCCCCTGTGGGAGCGCGGATTCGATGCGGGGGGCGGATGCTCCGAGGACGAGCCGTACGGGGTCGCGGTCGACGGGGCCGGGAACTGGCTGGTGGGGGGGATGGCCAGGCCGCCATCCGTGCCGGGGTACTGGATGCTGCGCAAATATGATCCGGCCGGCAACCTGGTGGACGCGATCGCCCGGAACGATCTCACGGACTCTGGCGGGTTCCCCGGCACGCGCCTCCTGGGGGTGGCCGCCGCGGCGGGGAGCCAGGACGCCTGCCTCGCCGGGGACGAACAGATGCTGGAGGGCAACTACGACATGGCGGTGGCCCGGTACGCGACGGCGCCGTTCAGCGCGCCGTCGCCTCCGGTCACGCTCACGGCGAACGCGACGGGGTTCGCGATCACCGTAGGCTGGTCGCAGGCTGGCGCCGGGACGAACCCGGTGGCGGGCTACCGGATCTACCGCCAGACCTGGCCGGGCGTGCTTTCGACGGCGGGGGTGCTGGTGGCCACCGTTGCGGGCGCGACGTCGACGTACTACCGGGACGCGTTCGTAGTGCCGGGCGTCCAGTATTCCTATCGCGTCCTCGCGGTCGATACCGCAGGCGTGCCGGGCTACCTCTCGCCCGAGGGGTGGGCGGCGATCACGGGGTCGCCCGCGTGCGTGCACAAGCAGGGCTCGCCGGCGGGGCCGATGTGCGTGGGTGCGGTGATGACCTACACGATCTCGTGGAGCAACGCCGGCGCGGTGACGGTGACCGGGCTCACGATCACGGACACCCTGCCGGGGGCGGTCGGGTATGTGGGGGCGAGTCTCGTGACGTGGATGCAAGCCGACGGGTCGGGGACGCCGGGGCTCTCGGCCTCGGCGTACGCGCCGTCGCTGGGCGGCCCGTGGACGCCCGGCCAACCCGCCAACGGGACCGTGGGCGTGGTCCTGCGGTGGGTCGTGAACCGGGTGGTGCCGGGGGCGTCCGGGTATCTCACGTTCCAGGCGGCCGTGCAGGACAGCGGGGCGCTGGGCGACGGGGCGTCGTTCGGAAACCAGGCGTCGTCCACGAGTTCGATCACGAGCGATCCGCTGATGACCGAGGCGGCGGCGAACACGGCCAGCCGGCCCCCGCTTCCCGTGTCGCTCTATCTCAGGAATCCGGACCCGCTCTATGCCTCCATCGGCGACGCGATCCAGTATGCGCTGACGGTCTCCAACGGCAGTTCGGTGACGGTTACGAACCTGGCGGTCATGACGCGGCCGGGCATGTTCGCGAACCGGTCGTACGTCACGCCGTCATTCAGTGCCCTGATCCTGGGTTCGAACGTGACCTCGTCGGCTTGGGGCGTCACCGAGTTCGGACCGTGGATACCGGGAGAGCCGCCCGACGGCACGGCCGATCCGGTCTACGTGCGCTGGACCTTCGACGTGCTGAGGCCCGGGGGGGCGGGTACCATCCAGTTCCGGGCGCGGGCGCTCGCCGGTGGGACGACCATGCTCTATGGGTACGCCGGGGCCACGGGTGATACGGGGGTGGGGTGCCGTGCCGGCTTGCCCTACACGACCACGGACACCGGCGAACGCCTCTTCCCGCCCCCGTTGGCATGGATCCGGCTGACGTCTACGGGCGCAGTGAACATGGGGTCGGGGTCCGTGGACGTCGCCTACGGGGTGGCCGTGGATGCGTCCGGCGGCGTCGTGGTGGCGGGCGCGGGCGACCGGAGCGACATCTTCCAGGGCAAGAACTGGCTCGTGCGGAAGTACGACGCCGCCGGGAATCCGGGCTGGACCGACAACTTCGACTCGGGGATGGGCGACGACAAGGCGGAGGCGGTCGCCATGGACGGCGTGGGCAACGCCTACGTGGCCGGGGTTACGGGCGGGTCGGACTGGCTCGTGCGCAAGTACGGCCCGGGCGGCGGCCTCCTGTGGAACCAGACGTACAACGGACCGGGCAGCAGCATGGACGAGGCGACCTCCATCGCCGTGGACGCAATGAGCGGGAGCGTCTACGTCGGCGGCTGGCAGTGGACGGGCGGGGCGGCGGGGTACGAGTGGGCGGTGCGCAAGTACGATTCCGGGGGCGGACTCGTCTGGATGCAATCCGGCAACGGCCCGCGCGCCAACAGCGAGTACCTCTATGGCGTGGCCGTGGACCCGTGGGGCGACATCGTGGCTGGCGGGCACGAGACGAACCTGTCGACCGGCCAGGACGTGTCCGTGGCGATGTGGGACGCCACGGGGTCGCTCCTCTGGAGCCGGAGCTGGGCTGCATCCGGCATGTCGGACGACGAGGCGAGGGCCGTGGCCACGGACCGGAACGGGAACGTGTATGTCGCCGGCATCTCGAATCCCGCCTCGGCGTACAACTGGCTGGTCCAGAAGTACGACAACGCGGGCAACCTGGTGTGGACCCGCAAGTACGCGAATCCCGGCAACAGCAACAACTGCGGGGCGTACGGGATCACGGTGGACGACGCCGGCAATGTGGTCGTGACGGGACAGGTCGACTACGGGATGAGCACCGAGGACATGTGGAACTGGGTGACGCGCAAGTACGACAACGCCGGCAATCTGATAGGTGTCGAGGAACACACGGGCATTGTGCCGACGCCGCTGGGCGGAGTGGGGGGGCCTCACGGTAAGGACGGCCTCAATGCCGTGGCGCCGGTGCCCGCGAGCCAGGCGGTCGTGGTCGCGGGGTCCGAGGATGTGCAGGGCGAGGTCCAGAACTTCGCGGTCGCGAAGTACATACTCACCCCGTGGTCGCCGCCGCAGGCGCCTCTCAACATGACGGCCGCGGGCGGAGGCCTGCAGGCGGCGCTGTCGTGGACGCCCGCAGCGGCCGGCAGCCGCCCGGTTTCGGGCTACCGGATCTACCGGCAAACTTGGGGCGGCGTGCGGCCGGTCGTGCAGACGCTCCTGGCCGAGGTGAACGGCCCGGCGTCGGGCGCGTTCACGGACTTCGCGGTGACGGCCGCGACGCGCGTGTACTACCGCATCCTGGCCGTGGACGACCAGGGCGCGGAGAGCCGGCTCACGGACGAGGTGGATGTGCTGCCGGTTGTCTCCTTGCCTCCATCCGCGCCGCCGTCGTTGACCGCCCTCGGTCAGAACCAGCAGGTTGCCCTGAACTGGGCGCCGTCGACGCAGGGAACCGATCCGCTCGCGTTCTACGACATCTTCCGCGCGACGTGCGCGGACTGCCCGTACAACATCGTCGGAGGGGTGGCCGCGACGACGACGTCCACGCTCGATCCGGGCGGGCTCGTCAATGGCACGACCTACTGGTACAAGGTGCGGGCGGGGTCGACCGTTCCCGACTACAGCGCCTTCTCGATGACGGCTTCCGGAACGCCGCTCGACGAGAATCTCAACCCGCCCGGGTGCTTCACTGCCGCCCAACGTGGGACTTCCAACGTGATCGACCTGGCCTGGTGCTTCGCCCCGGCGGGAACGCACCCCGCGACCGCGTACGCGATCTACCGGACGACATATGCGGGCCCCGCGCTGGGGGCCGTGGCCGTGGTGGATGCCCTGACGAACGCGGCCGTGGACCGGGTTCCCGCCCCCGGGACCTATTGGTGGCATGCCCGGGCGGTGGGATCGCTCTCCGATCCGAGCCCGCTGTCGGGCCCGATCGTGATCGCGGGTTCGCCTCCCGGCGTGCCGATGAACCTGACCGCGATCGGGCAGGTCGCTGCGATCGCGCTGGCGTGGGACGCGTCCGTCGCGGGGACCTACGCCGTGTCCGGGTACTTCGTCTATCGCGGGAGCTTCCCCGGCGGCGAGTCGCCGGCCTTCATCGCCCGGCTGATCGGCATGTATGCGACCGCGTACACGGACACGGCGATCCTTCCCGGGATCATGTACTACTACACGGTCAACGCCTACGACGCGCTGCTGCCGATTCCGAACGAGAGCGGAGCGTCGGCGGAGGCAACGGCCGCCGCGCTGGCCCCCCTCGTCGCGGGTGCCGGCACCTGGATCGAGCAGTGGAACCCTTCACGGACCTACGTTCCGGGGAGCACATTCTTCCTGCAGGACGTCGCCTCCCCGTCCCGGAAGGTCGGGTACGCGGTCGGGTTCAACGGGACCGTCCTTAAGACCGTGGACGGCGGGCTGGATTGGAAGCGGCTGGCCTCCTTCGGTGCCGTCACCGACCTCTACGCGGTCGCGTTCAGTGACACCTCGACCGGTGTCGTCGCCGGGGGGGCGAGCGGTTCCGGTAACTACATCTGGCGCACGTCGGACGGCGGCCAGTCCTGGGTCGTGACCGGATCGGCGACCCAGGCGGTGCGCGCCCTGGCCTTCACGACATCGTGGACCGGGTTCGCGGCCTCGCTCAACGGGGAGGTGTACCGGACGGACACCGCCGGCGCCTCTTGGACGCTCCTGCCGACTGCCGTCTCCGAGAACCTGAACGGCATCTCGGCCGTCGAGGTCTCGCCCGGCGTCGAGCATGTCTGGGCGGTAGGGGCGGCCGGCCGGGTGATCAAGTCCGTGAACGGCGGGGCGGGCTGGGGGACCTACGTGCTGGGATCGGGCAAGGCCGACATGGAGGATGTCGCATTCGGGGGGCCGGACGTGGGGTGGATCGTGGGAGCCCCGGCGGATGCCTTCATGACGAACGCCGGCGGCGACACCGCGGTCGAATGGGTGAACATGACGGTCGGCGGGGCGGCCAAGTACGGCGTGACGTTCACGGACACGGTGTCGGGATGGATCACGGGGAGCCGGTCGGGGGTCGTTGACGGGATCATCAAGATGACCAAGAACTCGGGTCTCACCTGGGCGGATGAGGCGACTCGCAGCTACCTCTCGATCAGCACCGGTCCCCGGAGTTTCCGCCAGTCGGCGTTCGCCGGGGTGGCGGACGGGTGGGCGGTCGGGGAGAAGGGGATCGTCGTCCGCCGGACGCAGGACGATCCGCCCGTGCCCCCGCTGGACCTCAGCGCCCGGGCGGGAAGCGATCGCGTCAACCTCTCGTGGTCGGAGGCCACCCCGGGCACCTACCCGCTGTCCGGGTACATGGTCTACCGTTCCACGTATACGGGCGGCGGCTACGACCGCATCCAGAGGCTCTACGATCCGCTGACGACGACGTTCACGGACTTCGGCGTGACCGTCTCCTTGCGAGTGTATTACGTCGTCCGCGGGTACGACACCGACGGTATCGAGAGCGCGAACTCGAACGAAGCGAATGCGATGCCGTCCGGGGGATTGCCCAATCCCCCCGGGGCTCCGTCGGCGCTGACAGGCAAGCCGATGGACGCGATGGCCCGGCTCGTGTGGCGGCCATCACCGGTGGGCACGTACCCGGTCTCCGGCTACCAGGTGTATCGGGCTACCTACTCCGGTTTCGCGCTGGCCGGCGGCACCTACATCGGACGGACTTGGGGCTTGAGCGCGACGGGCTACCTCGATTCGCCCCTCGTGAATGCGACGCCGTACTACTTCCGCGTACGGGCGCTCGACGACCAGGCGACACCGAACTACAGCCTGCCGTCGGGCGAGCTCTTCGTCCTCACCTTCCGGCCACCCCTGCCGAACCTGGTTTGGACCCAGGGCGCTCCGGCCCTGTTCACGCACTACATGCCGGCGGTCGCGGAGCTGGACGGATACGTCTACGCGGTCGGGGACGGCACAAACTGGAGCCAGAAGACCGAACGGTATCATCCCGGCACCGGGGTCTGGACGGAACTTGGCGACCTCGACAGCGGACGCAGCGGGCCGGGCCGGTTCGAGGTCGCGGCATTGGGCGGGACGCTGTACGCGCTCGATCCGTACGGCGGCAGCTCGGTGGAGCGCTTCGATCCGGCGACGGGTAAGTGGATCCTGACCGGGGTCGCGATCGCGGGGACGCGGACCCGGTTCGACTACGCGGGAGACGCGCTGGGCGGGAGCTTCTACTTCTTCGGTGGTTCCATGTCCATCCTGACCGACAAGCAGGTGGACTCGTTCACGGTGCCGGCCGCGTACACGGCGCATCCGAACTGGACTTTCTCCCGCAGCGGCTACGACGCCACGACTTTCGGGTCCCGGATATACGTGACCGGCGGGAGCGAATACACTAGCCTGAGCCGGGTCGAGGCCTACGATCCTGGTGCCGAGTCGTGGACAATGCGCGAGCCGATGCCCACGGGGCGGTATGGACTCCGCACGGAGAGGCTGGGCGGGCTCATCATCGCGATGGGCGGCATGTCCTGCACCGGCGTGGTCGAGGCCTACGATCCCAAGGCCGATATCTGGTACCGCGGGTTCAAGGCCATGCCCGTGAGCGGCGATAACTTCGGGTCCGTCGTCGTCGGCGGCAAGGTCCGGGCGGTGGGCGGGGTGACCTCGTCGTCGTTCAATGGCGAGGCGCGCATCCTGGAGGCAGTCGGCGGACCGGGCCGGGTCGGTCTGCAGTGGGAGTACCAGCCGGGGACGTGGCCGATCGCGCAATTCCGGATCTGGCGGGCGACGTACTCGGGGGGTCAGAACCTCCTGGGCGCGCCGCAGTTCCCGATGGCGGGAACGGCGACGGCGACCGTGGACTCGGCGGCCGTGGACGGCATCACCTACTTCTACGTCATGGACGCGGTGGACACCCGGGGCAACCGGAGCCCTATGTCGCCGGAGGTGTACGCCGCGGCGTTCGTCCCGCCTTCGGCGCCCGCGTCCGCGGTCGTGTCGGACGCGGGGGATGCGTATCTCGAAATCCAGTGGTCGCCGTCGGTGCCCGGGTCCTTCCCGATAGACGGATACAACGTCTACCGCGGAGGTTTCCCCGGGGGGCCCTACTCGCTCATCGCGTCCGTTTCCGGGGCGTATGCGACGACGTACACGGATGCCGGGATCCTGAACGGTTTCCCCCGGTACTACGTGATCCGGGCGCGGGACAGCCAGCCCGCCCCGCTCCCCCCTGCGCTGAGCGGTCCCTCTCCCGAGGCGTGGGGGACTCCGGCGGCGCCGCCCCTGCTCGGGCTGGAGTGGCGTTTGCGGTCGAAGATGGCCGCGGCCCGGAAGGGGTTCGCCCTCGGACTCATCGACGGCAAGATCTACGTGGCCGGCGGCGAGGGTGCCATGTTCGGCAACGACGTCCCCACTGTCGAGGTCTTCGACCCGTTCACGAACAAGTGGAGCCCCCGCAGCAACCTCGGATTCACGTCCCGGAAATGGCTCTCCTCCGCCGTATGGGGCGGCCGCCTCTACACGTTCGGCGGTGACATCGCGAACCTGCCCCAGACGACCGTCGAGGCCTATGACCCCGCGACAGACAGCTGGTCGGCCAAGTTCCCCCTGCCCCGCGCGCGCGAGAAAACCGGGGCAGCGCAACTCGGCGGCCTGGTCTACGTCACGGGAGGGGCTCCGCCGGGGTTCATGGGGAACACGTGGATGGACATCTACAATCCCGCGTCGGACACTTGGCAGGCGTTCCCTTCCGATATTCCGACGGCCCGGTCGTACCACATCAGCGACGTGCAGGACGGCCGGGTGTGGCTGGTCGGGCACGAGTCGATGACGTTGACACCCTACGATGCCCTCGATCCGGCCACCGGCACGTGGCGGACCTACGACGACGAGGGAATGCTGACACCCGGGGGCATGACCCAGCACAGCCACAACTTCTTCGGCGGCAACTGGCAGGACAAGATCCTGATCATCGGCGGCACATCGGGCGGCCCGGCCAGCCCCATCGTGGACGTCTACTACCCGCGCGGGCGGACCATGCGGCGGACCGGGGACCTGAACGTGCCCCGCGGGCTCGGCCGGCTGGTTACCACGGAAGTCGGCAAGGTCTACGCGGTCGGCGGCGACATGAACCCGACGACATCCGACGACTGCGAAGAGGGCCGGTCGCTGATCGTCAGGAACCGGAACGGGAACGCGATCGACCTGCGATGGGTCCACCAGAAGGGGACGAACAGCATCCTGAACTATCAGGTGTTCCGCGCGACCTTCTGCGGCGGCGGCACGCTCTACCAGCGGGTCGCGGCGCTGGATGCCCTGAATGTGCCGCCCGCGACGCAGACGACGAGCCTGTACGCGGACCTCACCGTAGTCCCCGGCACCTGGTATTACTACCAGGTCAGGATCACGGACAACGCGGGCAAGAGCGCGATCACGAACGAGGACTGGGCACTCGCGGCGGTTCCGCCTTCGGCGCCGACGAATCTGACCGTCCTGACCGAGGGGTCGCGGTTCCTGATCTTGAGCTGGGCGCCTTCGGCCAGCGGCGGCACCTACGGGATCACGCGGTACGCCGTGTACCGGAGCACCGGGTCGGACGGGCCGTTCATGCCGGCGGGGACCACGCTGGACGCGGGGACCACGGCGTTCATCGACATGTTCCTGACCGACGGCGTCAGATACACGTACGCGGTCGCGGCGCAGGACGCCGCGGACCCGGCGAACGAGGGGGCGTGGTCGGCCACGAACTCGGGGGAGCCCTACGAGCCGCCCGCGCCGTTCATCGTGGCCTGGACGGCTCTCCCGTCGCTGAACACGGCCCGGTGGGGCCACGGGCTCGCGGCCTGGAACAACCAGTTGTACGCGTTCGGCGGCGACGGCGGGGCCGGCACGCTTGCCTCGATGGAAGTCCTCAGCCCGCTCGCGTTCGGCTCGCCGTGGGTCCCGCTGGCGCCGTCGGGCGTGCCGTTCGTCGCCCGCCGGCTGTTCGGATGCACCCTCCGGGACGGCAAGTTCTGGGTCGTGGGCGGCAACAGCGGGCTCTCGGTCACGCCCATCACGGCGATGCAGGTGTTCGACCCGTCGACGACCGGATGGAGCGACGTCGTGACGGCCGGATTCGACCCCATGGAGGGCTTCGGGATGGAGGCCGATCCGGTGACCGGCTGGCTGGTCGCGTTCGACGGGTACAACGGGTCCGGTTACTCGTACGAGCTCCAGTACCGGAACCCGGTCTCGTCGGGCTGGACCGTGATAAGCAATCCCATGTTCGGCGGCTGGCCGGCGCGGTCGAGGCTCGGGAGCGCGACGTCGGGGTTCAGTGCCTTCTTCTTCGGAGGCGACAACGGGAGCGCCCAGAACGCGGTCCAGGAGTACGTCTTCTGGCGGCAGGACCTCGTCGACCACCAGTGGATGCCGGTGGCGACGGCGGGGCCCGCGGGGGCAACCCTCGTCTACCGCCCGTACGCGATCGGCGGCAACGGGCTGATCGCCGCGGGGACTACGCCCGTCATGGAGTACAACCCCTCGAAGCGGACCTGGGCCACCCGGGCGGCGCTTCCGGCGCCGCGCACGGACGCGCGCGCGGTGAACATGAACTTCAAGCTCTACGTGGTCGGGGGCCGGACCGCGGTCGGCGGCGCGGCGCTGGCCTCCGCCTTCGAGGGGGAGCCCCTGCATGCCGTTCCCGGCGACGACGTCGTCGGCCTGAACTGGGGCGTCGAGGCCGGGACGTACCCGCTCGCGTCGTACAAGCTCTACCGGTCCACGAGTTCCCCGGAGAGCTGGGGGGGGCTCGGAGCTCCGGCCTACTCGTTCGGGCCGGGGACCACTTCGTATACGGACGCGGCCGTCACGAACGGAAACGCCTACTTCTACATCGGCGTCGCCGACGACGTGCGGGGCCACCAGGGGCTGATGTGGGACGTCGCGACCCTCCCGATCAGCGCGCCGGCGAACCTCACCGCGGTCGCCGGGAGCTCGGCCATCGCGCTCTCGTGGGATCCGATCGCGAACCCCGACGGCGAGAACCTCATCGGCTACTCCGTGTTCCGGACGACGTACGCCGGGGTCGGGCTGATCGACATGCCCTCGGCCAGCCTTTACATGGCGGGCATGGTCAGCCGCAACCAGACCTGGTTCACGGATGTGGGGCTGACCAACGGCACCAAGTACTTCTACGTCGTGCGGGCGATCTCGTCCCAGACGTTCTGGGGCAACCCGTCGAACGAGGCCTGGGCGACCCCGGCGTACATCCAGCCGCCGGGCGTCCCGCAAGACCTGGTGGCCACGCCGGGACTGGACCAGGTCGTGAAGCTGACCTGGACGGCGTCGTGCGCCGGAGGCGCCGCGATCACGGGGTATCGGGTGTGGCGGACGACGATGCCCGCCACCAGCCCGAAGGTGACCGGTATCCAGATCGCGAGCGTAATCCTTCCGCAGTCCGCGACCGTCTTCATGATGCTCGTGGACCAGACGGCCTCCGCCGCCTTCGGCCGGACATACTACTACGCCCTCGATGCCCTCGACGAGAACAAGCCGCCCACGCTGTCGGGCGAGTCGGCGGTGGCCTCCGCGATGCCGGGCGCCGGCTACTGGCGCATGGCGCGCGGCGATGTGGAGGGGACGGGCCGGTCCCAGCTTGCGGACGGCCTGCGGACCTCGCTCGCCGTGGGCTGGTCGATCCCGACTTCGGGAACGGTCTGGGGAACGCCGGCCGTCAACGCGGCCGACGGGAGCCTGTACGTCACGGACGATGGCGCCCTGGGAGGATTCCTCTACCACATCGATGCGACGGGCGGGGTGCTCTGGAGCCCGGCGCTGCCGGTCGGGGGGGTAGGCACAGTGTCCTCGCCGTCGATCTCCTACGCGGACGAGTTCGGGACCGTGGATCGGATCTACGTGGGTGGACGCAGTGGTGCTGCCGGATACCTCTACTCATTCGACAACGCCGGCGTCCTCGTCTGGTCGCGCCTGCTCGGGGGGCCGGTGAACGCTTCACCTCTGCCCCTGCCGGGTGGTGGCGTGATCGTCGGCGCGGACAACGGAGTCGTCCGGGCCTACCAGAGGGACGGTTCCATCGCGTGGACCGCGAACCTGCCGGGAGCGATCGTCGGGGCCGTTGGCTTCGTCAACGATGCGATCGTGGTCGGGTGCGGCGACTGGAACCTGTACGGCCTGCGGCCCGACGACGGTCTCGTGCTCGGGTCGATCGCGCTGACGGGGACCCCGTCCGGGTTCTCCGCCGACCCGGTCCGCAAGCATTTGTACGTTGCGACCCGGGGCGGACGCCTGCACGACGTGGATGTCAACGTCGGGCCGACAATCGCCTGGACGGGGAACGCGGGCGGCGCCTTTGTCGGGGCGCCCGCCTTCGACCAGACGACGGGGAACGTCTTCGCCGCCTGCACGGACGGCCTCGTCTACGGGTTCAACGTCGCGGATCCGGCCGGCACGTTTGCGTCGGAGGATACGGGCGCGCCCATCCTCTCGTCGATCGCGGTCGCGGCCAAGGGCCGGCTCTATTGGACCGACGAGGCCGGTCGCGCGGTGGAGGCGGCTGGTCCCGGGGTGGGCCTGTCGGTCTGCGCGCCCGCGGGCGCCGGGCCGTTTGGGACCGCGTCGCCGGCGCTGTGGCAGGACGGATCGGGCCGGGGGCGGGTCTACGCGGGTTCGCGGTCCCAGGCCGTCCACGCGTTCGTGGACGCGCCGGGCCGGCCGCAGGGGCTGGTCGCGACGACGCTGCCGGGGGCGGTACGGCTAGACTGGACCGTTTCCGTCGCGGGCTTCTACCCGGTCTCTGGCTACACGGTCTGGCGGGCGACCTGCGCGGCCTGCCCGGCGTCGTGGGCGGGGTACACGCCTGATGCCCTGTCCACCACGTGGGCCGACACGACCGTCGCCCCGGCGACGCCGTACTGGTACAGGTTGTACGCCTACGACGACAGTCCGTACCTGAACCCGAGCCTCGCGGCGACGGTGACGGGCACCTCGGGCGGGGCATGCGCGCCCAGCTTGACCCTGAAGGCCCGGAATCCCGAGCCGCTGTACGTCAACTGCTCGGAACAGCAGCTCTGGCGCGTCGCGTTCAGCAATCCCGGGGCGTCCACGGTCTTCAACCTCACGATCACGGCGAAACTGCCCCAGCTCGCGGAGCGCTACTACGCGGTCGAGTCCTTCAGCGCGACGCTGACCGGCGGGGCCGCCATCACGGCCTCGGCATGGGCCCAGTTCGCGGGGTACACGCCTGGCGAGCCGACGCTGGGGACCACGACGGATCCCCTGTACCTGCGCTGGACGGTCGGGGCGCTGGGACCGGGCCGGAGCGGGGAGGTCTCGTTCCGGACGATCGCGGCGTGCAACCCGCCGGAGGCCCTCCTCGAGGTGATGGTGTCCGCCACGATGTCGTGCGACCCGGGCGGCGTCTCCCAGTTCGTTGTGCCGTACAGCGACACGGCGACCGGCAAGCGCATCGAGCCGCCGCTGTACGCCTTGAGGTTGCGATCGGCTCCGGGGATGGCTGCGACTCCGTTTGACATGGACACTGACAGTGCCGGCAACGTGTATGTCGTCGGGCGGGAGGCGAGCGCCGCCGGGGACATCAACGGACGAATCTGCAAGTTCAACCCATCCGTGGCGGCGCAACTGGCAACGACGACCTACGAGGGCACCGCCGGCGGTACCGGCGAGGCCCTGGGGGTTGTCGTGGATGCCGGCGGCAATCCAATCGTGGCGGGGTACGAGAACATGACCCTGGGCGGATACAACTGGCGTATCCGCCGGTACGATCCGTCCTTGACGGCCGTGCTGGCCTCCACGACCTACGATGCGCCGAACGGTGGATCCGACCGGGCGATCGCGATCGCGCTCGATGCATCGGGCAATGTATTCGTGGGAGGCAAGGAGGACGGGCCCGGTGGCCAGGACGAGTGGAGTCTTCGCATGTACAACCCGGCACTGTCGGTTCTGCTGGGCGCGACCATCTGGGGCGGGGCCGATGCGCTCGACGACCAGGTCGAGTCTCTCGCCCTCGACGCCTCCGGAAACGTGTACGCGGCCGGCCTCGAGACCACCGTGGCCGCCGGTAACAACTGGCGCATACGCAAGTACGGCCCCGGGCTCGCGACGCTGCTTGCCTCGACGAACTTCGATGGTTCGGCAGGAGGCAACGACGAAGCGCGGGAGATCCTCGTGGACGCCGCCGGATTCGTCTACGTGGCGGGCTGGGAACTCGCCGCCGCGGGTGGCAATAACTGGCTGATCCGCAAGTACGATGCATCGCTCTCGACGGTGCTGGCGATCGCCTCCTACAACGCGCCGACGAACGGCTCGGACCGCCTCTACGGTGCGGCACTCGACCGTGCCGGGAACCTCGTCCTGGCCGGGAAGGAAGACGGTCCCGGAGGCGTGGACAACTGGTCCCTGCGCCGCTACGACAATGCGCTCAATTTCCTGGACGGCCTCACGCACGACGGCATTGCGGCCGATGAGGATAATCTGATGGCCGTTCGTCCGTTCGGCTCCGGCACGGTGTACGTGACGGGACTCGAGACGGTGCGCGGCGGCGAGAGCCAGGCAGCCGTGGCACGCTATGTCCTGGGGTCGTGGTATCCGCCCGCCGCCAGTATCGGCCTGACCGCCACCGCAGGGCTGTCCCTGGTGACGCTCGCATGGACGCCCGCCGTGCCGGGGACGCGTTCCGTCTCCGCCTATCGGATCTACCGACAGACCTTCGCGGGTGTCATTCCTGGAGAGGGCGGATTCCTGGCCCAAGTGGACGGCGCGACGGTCAGCGCCTACTCGGACTCGACGGTGGCTGGCGGAACGACCTACTTCTACCGCGTGCTCGTCGTGGATCTGGCGGGGGCCGCGTCCGTTCCCTCCATGGAGTCTGCCGCCACACCACTGGCCGCGTGCGTGCCGAACCTGACGCTCAAGGTGCGGAACCCGGAGCCGTTGTACGTGAACGGCGGCGAGGTCCAGCTCTGGCGGATCGCATTCAGCAATTCCGGCGCGCAGACCGTGTTCAACCTCACGGTCACGACCGCCACCGGCGGGTTCTTCTCGCAGACGTACTCGGCCGGGCCGTCGCTGAGCGTCACGGTCACGGGCGGAGGCTCGCTGGCGTCCGCCGCCTGGTCCTCGGACGGGATCGCCTGGACGCCGGGGGAGTGCTCCGGCGGGTGCGGCGGGCCGCTCCAGCTCCGGTGGGTGGTGTCTCCGCTGGGCCCGGGCCGGAGCGGCGAGCTCTCCTTCCGGACGACGATGCTGGGCGGCGGGGAGCAGGCGGTCGACGTGACCGTGTCGGCCACGATGTCGTGCGACCCCGCCGGGTTGGCTGGTGCAGTCCTGTCCTATTCCGACACGGCCACGGGCAAGCGCATCGAGCCGCCGCTCATGGCGCTCCGTTCTTACGACGGCCCGGCGAGCGGGGTCGATATCGCCCACAGCGCGGCGACCGATGCGGCGGGAAACGTCTATGTGGCGGGCCGTGAGGCGGGCCTTGTCGGGCTCGCTAACTGGCGGGTGCGTCGTTACGATCCGGAGCTGTCCGCGGTGCTGTCGTCGACGGATTTCGACGGACCTGGAAGCAACAGCGAAGCCGCGTACGACGTGGCAGTGGACGGGGCGGGCAATGTCCTGGTCGCCGGTTCGGAATTCGATTTCGCGGGGGGGGGCAATTGGCGGATCCGGAGATACGACCCGACGCTCACGGCGCTCCTATCGTCGGCCGTCTACAACGGTCCAGGCAACACCAACGACTCCGCCTACGGCCTGGCCATCGACGGCGCGGGCAATGTCGTGGTGGCGGGATACGAAACGGGCAGTGTCGGCGGCACCAACTGGATGGTGCGCAAGTACGACGCGACGCTCGGGACGCTTATCGCAGCGACCGATTACAACGGCCCGGGGAACGCGGGCGATTTCGCCTACAGCGTGGCGGTGGACGCGAGCGGCAATGTGGTGGTCGCGGGATCCGAGACGGGCACCGTCGGCGGTACGAACTGGTCGGTGCGAAAGTACGACCCCATGCTCGCGGTGCTGCTCGGGTCCACCGACTATGACGGACCGGCTGGGGGCTCCGACATCGCCCGCAGGCTGGTGGTGGATGGCGCGGGAAATGTGGTGGTCGTTGGCCGCGAAGCCGGTAGTGCCGGAGGCGTCAACTGGCGGATTCGCCGTTACGATCCATCGCTGACGGTCCTGCTGTCCACGACCGACTATAACGGCCCAGGCAATCTGTCGGACGATGCATGGACGGTGGCGCTGGATGGAGTCGGAAACCTGGTGGTGGCCGGGTCCGAGTGGGGTGCCGTGGGCGCCAATAACTGGCGGATTCGCAAGTACGACAGCGCCCTCAACCTGATCGACTCGCAGGCCCACGACGGCCTGGTTGCCGGTGGTACCGAGGTGGCGGGCTACAGGATTGCGGTCGTCGGGAGCGCGACCGTGTATGTCCCGGGCCAGGAGGACGTGCGGGACGAAGGCACGAACTTCATGATAGCGCGATACGAACTCGCCTCTTTCTTCCCGCCGGCCACCCCGGCGGGGCTGACGGCATCGGGGTACGTCGGATATGTCGGTCTCCAGTGGACGCCGGCGGCGGCGGGAACCCGGGCCGTCTCGGGCTACCGGGTCTTCCGTCAGACGTTCGCCGGGGTGCAGGGCAGCGGCCTGCTGGTCGATCTGGCGAATGTGACCACGAGCACGTACAACGACGCGAGCGCGATTCCGGGGACCCCGTACTTTTACCGCGTCCTCGCCGTGGACTGGATGGGGGCGGAATCCGGACTCTCGATGGAGGCGACAGGCTCGCCGCTGGCCGTGTGCGTACCGAGTCTGACGCTCAAGGCCAGGAACCCGGAGCCGCTGTACGTGAGCGCAGGCGAGCAGCAGTTGTGGCGGATCGCTTTCAGCAATTCGAGCGTCCAGACCGTATACAACCTCACGATCACGACCCAGGCGGGCTCGTTCGGCGAGCGCACGTACGTGCCCGCGTCCTTCAGCGTGACGGTGGCAGGGGCCACGGTCACGGTTGCGCACACGACGAACATGGCGGCGGCGTGGGCCCAGGTCGAGCCGCCCGCGCCGCAGACCGATCCCCTGTACCTCCGTTGGGTGATCTCCTCGCTGGGGCCGTCCCAAAGCGGAGAGCTTTCATATAGAACGACGGCGATCGCAGGCCTCGAGATGGCGTATGCCACCGCCGTGACGGCGACCATGGCGTGCGATGCGGGCGGGCTATCCGGCGTGTCCCTGTCCTACTCGGACACCGCCACGGGCAAGCGCATCGCCCCGCCGTTGATGGCCCTGCGGACGTACAACGGTCCCGTGAGTGCCGGGGACTACGGCAACGCGGTGGCGGTGAGTCCCGCCGGCGATGTCTTCGTCGCCGCGAGGGAGAGCGGGCTCGCGGGCGGGTTCAATTGGCGGATCCGGAGTTACGACGCCACGTTGGGAACGCTGCTGGCCAGCACTGACTACAACGGGCCGGCGAACGTCAGCGACGAGACGACGGGCATCGCCGTGGACGCGGCGGGGAACGTGGTCGTGGCCGGCTACGAGACGGGACTCGTCGGCGGCGGCAACTGGCGGATCCGGAAGTACGACGCGACACTGACCGTCCTGCTGGCGTCCACGGACTATGACGGACCGGGATCGGGCACCGATCTCGCGAACGGCGTGGTCGTCGATGCGGCCGGCGGGATCGTCGTCGTGGGACTCGAGCGAGGTTCCGCGGGGAGCGACAACTGGCGCATCCGGCGTTACGACGCGACACTCTCGACCCTCCTGGCGGCGACGGACTATGACGGGCCCGCGAACGGGGCGGATGCCGCCCTCGCGGTGGCCCGGGACCCGGCGGGCGGGGTCGTCGTGGTCGGTCGCGAAGACGGGAGCGCGGGCGGATACAACTGGCGCGTCCGGCGGTACGACGTGACGTTGTCGACGCTTCTCGCCACGACGGATTACAACGGTGCGGTGGGCAATGTCGACATCGCGACCGCGGTGGCCGTGGACCGGGATGGACGGATCTTCGTGGCGGGGTCCGAGTGGACTCCGGGCGGAGGCGACAACACCCGCGTGCGCTGCTACGACTCGTCCCTTCAGTTCCTGAAGGCGTCCGCCATGTTCGACAGCCCGATCACGGCGCTGGACACGGCGGCCGGGGCGTCGCTGGACTCGTCGGGGAATCTCGTGCTCGCGGGATACGAGGTCGGCGCCGGGAGTACCTACGACTGGTGGGTCCGCAAGCTCGACAACGCGCTGAATCCGGTGGGAGCGAAGATCTCGCATGACGGTCTTCTGGCCGGCTACGACATCCTCAGGGCAGTGGCCGCCAACGGCACCGCGTCCGTGTATGTGACGGGCGTCGAGACGGTGCGGGACGAGAACAGCAATGCCGCGGTGGCCCGGTACGAACTCCCGGCCTTCTACCCGCCAGCCGCTCCCGCCGGGCTGACGGCATCGGGATACCCGGGTTACATCGGGTTGCAGTGGACTCCGGCGGCCGTGGGCACGCGGGCCGTGTCCGGTTACCGGTTCTTCCGCCAGACCTGGGCGGGGGTGACGGAGGGGAGCTACCTCGGCCAGGTGTCGGACGGCACGACCAGTACGTTCCAGGATGCGACAGTCGTCGGCGGGGTCCAGTACTTCTACCGCGTTCTCGCCGTGGACTGGATGGGCGTCGAGTCGGCGATCTCCATGGAAGCGACGGCGACGGCGTGTCCCGGCCTCCTGCCGCTCGTCACGATGGAGCAGGCGCCCGCGAGCCCGGGCATCGGCGATCTGGTCACATACCGGATCATCGTGACCAACCCGCCCGGCGGGGCCACTGTCACGAACGTGACGGTCTTCGACACCCTGTCGCCCGTGATCGCCGGGCCCGCGGCCGTCGTCAGGCCGGGACAGGTGGCGGTGTTCTCTCCCGTCGCGGGCGGGACCCTCTTCCGGACGGTCGGGGTGCCGCTGTCCCCGCTGTCGCCGGGGGCAACCTTCACCTACACGGTCACGGGACGGGTGGCCGCCGTGTGCGGCGTGACGACGGTTGCGAACGTCGCCTTCGTGGAGACGTCCGGTCTTTGCGGCGGCGGCGCGATGCTGTCCGGCACCGCCTCCTTCACGGTCAATCCAGCGGCGGCCTCGTTCGCGGTGGCGCAGACGCAGGTGCCGGCCAGTCCGGGTATCGGCGCGACGGTCACCTACCAGATGGTGGTGACGAACACCGGGGCCGCGACGCTCCTCGACGTCTTGGTCGTCGACACCCTCACCGCCGTCGTCGTGGGCGTGACGTCGGCGCAGCCCGCGGGCTTCGGGCCGGTGGTGGCGGGGGTCGCGGGTTCCGCGTCGACCTACACGTTCAGCGGAACCCGGCTGACCTGGACGACGAAGCCGCCGATGCCGGGGTCGCTCAGCGGGCTCGGAGCCGCGGCGATCAACGAGAGCCTGTACGTCGCGGGCGGAACCAGCGGCGGCGCGCCGCTCGCCTCGGCCTATCGCTACGACCTGTCTACGGATTCGTGGGCCCCGATCGCGCCGCTGCCGACCGGCCGGACCGGTGTGACTCTTGCCGCGGTGGGCGGAACGGTCTATGCGTTCGGCGGGTTCGACGGCGGCTCGTACCTCCAGGAGGTCCAGGCGTACGATCCCGCGACCGACACCTGGACACTCAGGAACAACGCCATGCCCACCGCCCGCAACGGGATGGCGGTCGCGGTCGTCGGCGGGAATGTGTACCTCATCGACGGATTCCAGTCGGGCTCGCCCCAGGACGCGGTCGAGGTCTACGATCCAGTCGCGAACACGTGGGCGGTCAAGGCTCCCGATCCCGATCCGCGCACGGGCGCCGGGGCGGGGGTGGCGGGTGGGCTGATCTACGTCTTCGGCGGCACGGACAGCGGCGGATACACGGCCCTGACCGAGGTCTTCGATCCGGTCGCGAACACGTGGTCTACGAAGGCGTCCCTGCCCATGGCGCGCGGCGAGATCGCGGGCGTCAGCCTCAATGGCCGCGTCTACGCCGTCGGAGGCGTGGACGGCGGCGGCTATGGCCCGGCGGTGGTCGAGTATGACCCGGCGAACGACCGCTGGGTCGCGCAGCCGAACATGGCGACGGGGCGGGGCAGCCTGGCGTCAACGGCTTTCGCCGGCCGGATCGCCGCGGTCGGCGGTTTCTCGGGCGTCACCGCCCTCAAGACCCTGGAGCTCGGCGCGCCGGGATTCGGCCCCGGGGCCGTCCTGACCTTCACGATCACGGGGCAGGTCGGGGTGGTGTGCGGCACGACGGGGGTGTCGAGCACGGCTTTTGCGACAGGGTCCACGGCTTGCGCCGAGCTCGACCAGTTCGGCGGCGTATCCGGATTCGTGCTTGCGCCGCCGCCCGTGCCGGTGCTCTCGGTCGTGAAAGCGCACGCGCCAGCCTCGCCGCTGCCGGGGACGGCTGTCACCTACACGACCGTCGTCACCAACGCGGGGGCGTCCACAATCACCGCCCTGGTGGTTACGGACACCCTGGCGGCGGGGCTGACGTTCACCGGGCAGTCGACATCGGCGGGCCTCGCGTGGAACGGGGCCACGACGGGCGTGATCGCGTGGTCGGGCACCGTCACGCTCGCGCCGGGGGCCAGCGTGACGGTCATTCTCGACGCGACCGTGGCGTGCGCAGCGGGCACGATCTCGAGCACCTCGTGGGCGCGCGGGACGCGCGGCTGTGTGTGGGGTGAGGCCGCGAGTGCGCCCGATGCCTTCACCGTGGTGTCGCCGGGGGCTCTGGCAGCCGCGGTTTCCGCGCCGGCCATCGTGTCGGTGGGGCAGATCTTTGCCGTCACTCTCACCGCGACCAACACCGGGGGAGCAGCGGTCGGGACGCTCACTGCGACCGCGTTCGTGGGGCCGGGGGTCGCAGCCGTCCTGGGGCCGGTGCCGGCGGGCTACGGGGTCTTGGCGCCGGGGTTGGGGGACACCTTCGCATGGACCGTGACGGCGACGGCCGCCGGGCCGGTTACCTTCACGCTGACGGCGGCCGGGTTCGCGTGCGGGACGACGACGGTGCTGGCGGCTTCGACGGTGGTCACGACCGTGCAGACGCCACCCGCACTGGCAGTTCACGTGGCCGCATTCCCCGATCCAGTCGTCCAGGCGAGCACGTTCCTCGTGACCGTCACCGTGACGAACACGGGTCAGGCGGGGGCCTCCGGGCTCGTCTTCGACGCGTTTGCGCAGGCGGGTGCCGGCGGAGCCTCGTTGTCGTCCGCTCCCGTCCTGCCGGGGGCCCTCGCCGGGGGAGCGGCGGTAACCCTGACCTGGACGTTCACGGGCTCGACCATCGGGTTGGTTGCCTTTACGGCAACCGTCTCCGGGGTCGACGTGAACTCGGGGGCCATGGTGGCCGCCGCCCGGGACACCTCGGTCCCGGTGACGGTCACCTCGCCCTCGTCCCTGGTCGCCGCGATCTACGCGTCCCGCACGTCGGTCAGCGTCGGGCAGGTCATCGAGCTCAGCCTCACCGTGACTAACACCGGCGGTGTCGCGGCGACGAACGTGGCCGCGGCGGCTTGGCAGTCGGGTGGCGCGGGGACGGCTACGCTGAGCCCCGCCGCACCGGTGTTGGTGCCCTCCATCGCGACGAACGCGGGCGCTCTCTATACGTGGAGCGTGACGGCCACGGGGGCGGGCACCCTGTGCCTGTCGGCGACTGCGACCGCGGATGGCCCGATTGTCTCGGGGGCGTCCTCGGTCTGTATCGGCGTGGAGACGCCGGCGTCGCTCGCGGCAACGGCGACGTTCCTGCCCGCGACCGCGTGCGTGTTCCAGAGCGCGCTCTTCGTCCTAGATGTCGCCAACGCGGGACAGGCCGCGTCGTCCGGGACGACCGTGAACCTCTGGCCGTCCGGCGGCGCGGCCGGTTACGTGACGATGGGCCCGAACCCGGCCGGCCCGATCGCGATCCCGGGCGGAGCTTCGGTGTCGTTCACGTGGACGGTCATGGGCACGTCGGCGGGTACGCTCTCGTTGACGGCGACCGCCTCGGGAGCGGATGTCAATACGGGAGCGGCGGTCGTGACCGCACCCGCCGCCGCGGGCCCGGTCACGTTCTCCGATCCCGCGGACCTGTCGCCCGGCCTCACGGTTGCCGGGGTCGCGTCGGTGGGGCAGGTGGTGCCGCTCTCGTTCTCGCTGCGGAACGTCGGCGGCACCGATGCGACCGGTGTGACGCCCAGCGCGACGACGACATCGGGTTCGGGTTTGCTCGGACCGATGGTGCCGGCCAGTCAGGATGTTCCGGTGGGCGCGACTCGGCTCTTTGCATTCGACTACACGGTCGAGACGCCGGGGGTTCACGTGTTCAGCATCACGGCAACCGGGCTGACGTGCGGGACCGCGACGACCTCGGCTTACATCACGGGAAGCCTGACGGCCGAAATGCCGGCCGTCCTCTCCGCGACCGCGATCGTGACGACGCCCGCGACGGTGACGGTGGGAGAGGTCGTGGTCGTGACGATGACCGTCACGAACACGGGGGAGGCGTCCGCGACGGGTGCGGCGGCGAACCTGCTGGCCGCCGGGGCGGCGGGCCTGCTCGGCGGACCGTACCCGGCCGGTCCCGTGGCGATCGCGGGGGCCGCGAGCCAGACCTTCGTCTGGACCTACACGACGACGGCGGCCGGGGCGGTAACCTTCACGGCGACCGCGGCGGGGGCGGATGCGAACAGCGGGGTGGTCACGGCCGTCGGGCCTCTCTCGATCCCGGGGGTCATGGTCCTGACGCCGGCGGGCCTCTCGGCGGCTGTGTCGGTCTCGCCGGCGGCCGTGTGCTCCAGCCAGACCTTCCAGGTGCGCCTCACGATCACGAACTCGGGGATGGCGGGCGCGACGGGGGTCGACGCGGGCGCGTTCGTGGTGTCGGGCGGCGGCGCGGCGACGCTGGTCGGCGGTCCGACCCCGGCCCTCCCGACCGGACTGGCGGGAGGCCTCTCGCGCGTGTTCACTTGGACCTTCACGGGTTCCTCGGCGGGCGCCGTCTGGTTCACGACCACGGTCTCCGGGACCGATTCCGTGAACGGGGCCGCTCTGTCGACGGGCCCCGTGACATCGGCGGCCGAGGCGGTCGCGACGGGCGCCGTTCTCGCGGCGGCGCTCTCCTTCACGCCCGCGGTGGCCTCAGTGGACCAGGTGGTTGCCGTCGTGCTCACGGTCAGCAACACCGGTGACACGGCCGCGCTCGGGGTCGGCGCGAGCGCGACGACGGTAACGGGGGCGGGCCTCATGGGGTCCGCGGTTCCGGCGAGCCAGGGTGTGCCCGCGGGTGGGTTCGTGACGTTTGCATGGACGTACACGGCCTCGGGTACGGCGCCCTCGCACGTCTTCAGCGTGACCGCGTCGGGGACGGCATGCGGCGGGCTGGTGGCGATGGCGGCGACGACCGGGACGCTGCCGGTGGAGACGGCGGCGGCGCTGTCGGGGACCCTGATCGTGACGACTTCGGCGATCGTCGAGGTGGGGCAGCTCATCGTGCTCACGATGACGGTGACGAACACGGGGGCCGCGGACGTCACCGGCGTCTATCCGATCCTGAGTCCGTCGTCAGGAATCGTCTCCGGCACGCTTCTGTCGCCCGTCGGGCCGGTTGCCGTCGCCGGCGGGGCGGCGCAGACCTTCGTGTGGACCTACACCGCGACGGCGAGCGGGTTCGTGTCCTTCGCCGGGAGCGCGGCGGGGGCTGACGAGAACAGCGGTATGGCGGTCGGGACGGGAGCGAAGGTGACGCCCGCGGTACAGATCATGACGCCGGCGAACGTGTCGGCGGCGATTACGATATCTCCCGTCGGCGTGTGTGTCGGGGAGAGCTTCCAGGTCCGGCTGACCGTGTCGAACACGGGTGAGGTGGATGTCCTGTCGCTCGACGCCGGGGCTTTCGTGGTTTCCGGCTCCGGGGGAGTGGTCCTGGTCGGTGGGCCGTCGCCCACGCTGCCGTCCACGGTCGGCGGCGGGCTGACGCGTACGTTCACGTGGACGTTCACGGGAGGGGCTGCCGGAAGCGTCTGGTTCACGACGACGGCCACGGGGTTGGACGCGCTGACCTCCGCGGCTCTCTCGACCGGCCCGGTGACGTCGCCGGCGGAGGCGGTCGCGACCGGCGCGGTCCTGTCGGCGGCGGTGTCGTTCACGCCCGCGGTGGCCTCGGTCGGCCAGCCGGTTGCGGTCACGCTCACGGTCAGCAACACGGGAGACACGGCGGCCACCGGGGTCGCGGTGAGCGCGACCACGGCCACGGGGGCGGGGCTCCTGAGCGCGGCGGTGCCGGCCAGCCAGGGCGTGCCGGCGGGCGGATTCGTGACGTATGCGTGGACGTACACGGTCTCGGGCACGGCGCCCGGGCACATCTTCAGCATGACCGCCTCGGGCACGGCCTGCGGCGGGCTGTTCGTGGGCGCCCCCGCCTCGGGGATCCTGACCGTCCAGGCGGCGGCCGCGCTCTCGGGGACGCTGATCGTGACGACTCCGGCTATCGTCGAGGTGGGGCAGCTCATCGTGCTCACGATGACGGTCACGAACACGGGGGCCGCGGACGCCAACGGCGTCTACCCGCTCATGAGCCCGTCCTCCGGCATCGTGTCCGGGACCCTCCTGTCGCCGACATCTCCGGTCGTCCTGGCCTCCAATGCCTCGCAGACGTTCGTGTGGACGTACACGACGACGGCTGCCGGGTCGGTGTTCTTCGACGGGCGCGCCGATGGGACGGACGCGAACAGCGGCTTCGCCGTGGGGACCGGTCCGATGCCGGTGCCGGCGACGCAGGTGCTGACGCCTCCGAGCCTGGCGGCCGCGGTCACGGTTGAGCCGGTCTCGGTCTGTTCCGGGCAGGACTTCCAGGTCCGGCTCACGATTACCAACTCGGGACAGGTGACCGCGAATGGCGTGGATGCGGGTGCCCTCGTGCTCTCGGGCGCGGGCGCGGCCCTCGTCGGCGGGCCGACACCCGCCCTGCCAATGACCTTCGCCTCGGGTGTGTCCCGGACATTCACCTGGACGTTCACGGGTGCGGCTGCGGGGAGCGTCTGGTTCACGACCACGGTCTCGGGAACCGACGCGATCACGGCGGCGGGGCTGTCGACCGGCCCGGTGACTTCGGCGCCGGTCGCGGTTTCCACGCCGGCGATCCTGGTGGCGAGCGTCTCGGCGCCGACGACGGCGTGCACGAGCTCGGTGGTGACCGTAGTCCTGACGGTGACGAATACGGGCGGCGTGGACGCGACGGTGGTGGCTCCCAGCGCGACGACGACATCCGGCTCCGGGTCGTTCGGCGCCCCGGCTCCCGCCAGCCAGACGGTGCCCGCAGGCACGATGCGGACCTTCTCGTGGGCCTATACGGTCGACACGGCGGGGTCGCACGTGTTCAGCGCGACGGCCAGCGGGTTGACGTGTGGATCGTCCGCGGTCTCGGGGGACGCGATGGGGACGCTGGCGGCGACCGCCGCGGCCTCGCTGTCGGGGACCCTGATCGTGACGACTCCGGTGCCGACCGAAACGGGCCAGATGATCGTGCTGACGATGACGGTCACGAACACGGGGATGGCTGTGGCGACGGGGGTCACGGGATCGCTGGTGCCCGGCGCGGCGTTGGGCGTGCTGGCAGGGCCGTTCCCGGCCGGGCCCGTCTCGCTGGCGTCGAGCACGTCGCAGACGTTCGTCTGGACCTACACGACGACGGGGGCCGGGGGCGTCAGCTTCACGGGTGGCGCGACGGGGACGGATGCCTGCGGGTCGGCGTTGACCATCGGCTCTCCGGCGACGCCTGCCGTCCAGATCCTGACGCTTCCGAGCCTGGAGGCCGCGGTGACGGTCGAGCCGATCTCCGCGTGCTCGGGGCAGTCCTTCCAGGTTCGCCTGACGATCACGAACTCGGGTGAGGTGACCGCGAACGGCGTGGACGCGGGCGCCCTCGTGCTCTCGGGCGCGGGCGCGGCCCTCGTCGGCGGGCCGACGCCCGCTCTGCCGATGGCCATTGCCGGGGGGGTCTCCCGGACATTCACGTGGACTTACACAGGCGCGGCTGCGGGGAGCGTCTGGTTCACGACCACGGTCTCGGGGACCGATGCGCTCACGGCGGCGGGCCTGACGACCGGTCCGGTGACGTCGGTGCCCGTGACGATCTCCACGCCAGCGGTCCTTGTTTCGAGCGTCTCGGCTCCGCCGGCCGCCTGCACGGGTTCGGTCGTGACGGTGACGCTGACGGTGACCAACGCGGGCGGCGTGGACGCGATGGCGGTTTCGCCCAGCGCTACGACGACATCCGGATCGGGGCTGTTCGGCGCCCCGACTCCCGCCAGCCAGACGGTGCCCGCGGGCACGATGCGGACCTTCGCGTGGAGCTACACGGTAGGGACGGTGGGAGCGCACAGCTTCAGTGCCACGGCGAGCGGGCTGACCTGCGGCTCCTCGGCGGTGTCGGGCGCGGGAGCCGCGAGCCTGGCCGCGACCGCGGCCGCCGCGTTGTCGGGAACCCTGATCGTGACGACGCCGGTGCCGCTGACCGTGGGCCAGGTCGTCGTGATGACGCTGACGGTGACGAACACGGGGGCCACCGCGGCCACGGGCGTGACGGCCTCGGTCGTGCCCGGCGGGCCTTTCGGGATCCTGGGCGGGCCGTATCCTGCCGGGCCGGTCGGGATCGCTGGCGGCGGGGCCGCCCAGACGTTCATGTGGACCTATACGGCCACGGGCGCGGGCGGCGTGAACTTCACCGGGGGCGTGGTAGGGACGGACGCCTGCGGGTCGGCGTTGACCATCGGCGCTCCGGCGACGCCTGCCGTCCAGATCCTGACGCCCGCGAGCCTCGCTGCGGCGGTCACCGTGGCTCCCGTGGCCGTCTGCGGCGGCCAGATCCTCCAGGTGCGGCTGACGGTCACGAACTCCGGACAGGCGGGAGCGGTGGGGGTAGATGCGGGGCTCTTCGTGGTCTCCGGCGGCGGCACGGCGGCCCTGGCGGCCGGGCCGTCTCCGGCGCTGCCGGTGGCGCTCGCGGGCGGCTCATCGCGCACGTTCACATGGACGTACACGGGTGGAACCGCCGGGAGCGTGTGGTTCACGACGACGGTGACGGGGACTGATGCGGTCTCGGGCGCGGCCCTCTCCACCGGTCCCCGCGTGTCGAGCGCGGCCGTGATCAGCACGGGCGCCTCGCTTGATGCGAGTCTGTCGGCTCCCGTGGGAGCTTCGAACGGCCAGGTGGTTGCGGTGACCCTTACCCTCACCAACACGGGTGGCGTCGACGCCACCGGCGTCGCGCCCGTGATCGGAGTCGTGGCCGGAACCGGCACGTTCGGGGCGCCGTCGCCCGTGAGCCAGACCGTGCCCGCCGGAGCCATGCGGACGTTCTCGTGGAACTACACGGTGGGGGCGGTGGGGACGCACGCCTTCAGCGCGACCGCCAGCGGGCTGACCTGCACGTCCCTGCCCGTGTCCGCCTCGGCCGCCACGAGCCTCGCCGCGGTGGCCCCCGCCGCCCTCGCGGGCTCGCTCGTGGTGACGACGCCCTCGCCGCGCACCGTCGGGGAGCTGATCGTGATCACGATGACCGTCACGAATACGGGCGGAGCCGGGGCGTCGGGCGTCACGCCGGTCCTGAGCCCGACCGCCGCTCTCGGGGTCCTGGGCGGCCCCGTGCCGGCCGGCCCGGTGGCGATCGCGGGCGGCGGGAGCGCCGTGACGTTCGTCTGGACCTACACCGTCACGGGGCCGGGCACGGTGTCGTTCAACGGCAGCGCCGCGGGGGCCGATGCCAACAGCGGGCTGGGCGTCTCGACTGGCGGACTCGCGACCGGCAACGTGATCGTGACCGCCGCGGGAGCCCTGGCGGTTACCTCGCTCCTGATCTCGCCCGCGCCGAGCGTGAACACGGGCGACGGATTGACGGTCACGCTTACGGTCCGCAATCCGGGAGGCAACCCCGTGAACCTGACCGGGGTGACGCGCACGACGGGCAATCCGGCCTCGTTCGGGGCGGCCTCGGCGCTCGCGCCGGCGGTGCCGGTTACGGTGAACGCGGGCGCGTCCACGGTATTCACCTGGAGCTACGTGACGACAGCTTGCGGATCAGGGAGCGTCTGGGTGGACGTGTCGGGCACCGATGCGGTCACGGGACTGCCGGTGCCAGCCGTGACGGCCGGGAGCAACGTCGTGGGCGTGGCCGGCAACGCGGGGGCGGTGGTCGTGACGCCGGCCCAGGGCCGCTCTCCGGCGGGATCTGCGGTGGCGTTCACCGCGCTGGTGCTCGACAGCTGCTCCGGGGTGCCTAAGCCGGGGGTGCCGGTGCGGGTGACCGTGCTCGCGGGCGGCGGCACGGCCGTCCTCTCGTCGACGGTGACCGACAACTCCGGGCTGGTGACCGGGACCCTCAACCTGGGTACCGAGCCGGTTCGGAACGCGATCCGGGTGGACGTGACCGCGGGGCCGGTCCAGCCGGGCGGGACGGGCTACGTCGACGGCACGGCCTCCACCACGGTCGCCGCCTTCCTGAACCGCAACTACTTCAACCCGGCCGCGGGGGAGACCCTCCGGGTGCGCACGAGTGTCCCAGCGCCGATGCGGCTCACGGTGCGCGTGTTCAACGTGGCGGGCGAACTGGTACGCAAGGTCGCCGACGCGGACGTCATGCCCGGAGTCACGAGCTGGGAGTGGGATGGACGGACGGCCCAGGGAGGCCCCGCCAGCAACGGCACCTACCTGATCCAGATCGTGGCCGGGAACGAGGTCCGCATCCGGAAGGTGATCGTCTACCGGCGATAGGGGCCTGGGGCGGCGATCGGACGTATAATATGCCACGGTGATGATGTGACAGGCCCCCGGCAGCGCGCCGAATCCGCGGGACCCGCGGGCGGCACACGTCACCCCTCCCTCGAAGGCCTCCATGGAACGGTCGGAGTGCCCGGGACGAAGTCCGGATTCTGGCGGCAATGGCGCGCCTTCGTCGGCCCGGCTCTCCTGGTCAGCGTGGGCTACATGGACCCCGGCAACTGGGGCACCGACCTGCAGGCGGGTGCCAGGTACAAGTACGGACTCCTGTGGGTGGTCGCGCTCGCTAGCACCATGGCCATCTTCCTCCAGGTGATGTCCGCCCGGCTCGGCATCGTCACGGGGAGGGACCTGGCCCAGTGCTGTCATGACTGGTATCCGCGCTGGACCCGGTGGCCCAACTGGCTCCTGTGCGAGTTCGCGATCTGCGCGACCGATCTGGCCGAGGTGCTGGGGAGCGCGGTCGCCATCAACCTGCTTTTCCACATCCCCCTCTTCTGGGCGGTCCTTATCACGGGGCTGGACGTGCTCGTCATTCTCGCGTTGCAGGGGTACGGCATGCGGATGATCGAGAGCGTGGTGCTGGTGCTGGTCGCGACGATATGCGGGTGCTACTTCATCGAGCTCTTCGTCATTCCCCAGACGCGCCCCGATGCGGTCGAGATGGCCCGGGCCCTGGCCCATCCGCGCCTGTGGGAAGCGGGGATGCTCTACACGGCCATCGGGATCATCGGGGCCACGGTCATGCCGCATAATCTCTACCTGCACTCGGCCCTCGTCCAGAGCCGCAGGTTGCAGGGGGACGAGGATTCCGTCCGGCAGGCCATCCGGTTCAACACCATCGATACGACCATCGCCCTCGTGGTCGCCTTCCTGATAAACGCGGCCATCCTGGTGCTGGCCGCGACCGTGTTCTTCGGTCGAGAGTCCGTCGTGATCGCGGGTGGCGCGGTGGTCCGGTTCGAGGCCGACAGCGACTGGATCAGGATCGCGTACCTGACGCTCGCCCCCCTGCTCGGGACGGCGGCGGCCAGCATCCTGTTCGCGGTCGCGCTGCTCGCGAGCGGCCAGAGCAGCACGATCACGGGGACCCTGGCCGGGCAGGTCGTGATGGAGGGCTTCATGGAGTGGAGACTCCGGCCGTGGGTGCGCCGGCTGGTCACGCGCCTCCTTGCGATCGTGCCCGCGATCTTCGTGGTCGGCATTCGGGGGGAGGGCAGCGTCACGGACCTGCTGACGCTGAGCCAGGTGATTCTGGCCCTCCAGTTGCCGTTCGCCGTGTTCCCCCTGCTTCACTTCACCAGTTCGGGCCGGCGAATGGGCGTCTGGAAGAACGGATGGATATTGCTGGCGGCCGGGTGGGCGAGCGCTCTGCTGATCGCGACCATGGATGTGGTCGGACTTCCGGGCCTCTTGAGCGCCGCCTGGCAAATCGTGACCGGGCCCTGATGGTGGGGCTCCGGGGGAGAGGACAAGGCATGTACGGGAACATCCTGGTGACGCTGGACTGCACGCCGACTGATCGGGCGATAATCCGTCACGTGAAGAGACTGGGGAGGCGAATGCGCAGCCGGTTCGTCCTCATGCACGTGGCGGACGGGTGGGCGGCGCGGGCCTTCGGGGCCAACGCGGTCAGTGCCGAGATCAGGCGGGACACGGCCTATCTGTCGCGGGTGCGCGCCGAGTTCCGGTCCGCGGGGCTCAGGGCCGAGACGATCCTCGCCTACGGCGATCCGGCGGACGAGATCGTGAAATGGGTAAAGGGCCACCGTTGCGACCTCGTCGCGATGAGCACGCACGGGCACGAGTTCATTGCGGACCTCGTGCTCGGCTCCACCGCGAACCAGGTGCGCCACCGCATCAGCGTGCCGCTGCTGCTCCTCCTGGGGCGCTGAATCCCGCCGAGCGGGGGAACGCGATCGGGCCGTATGGGCGTCCGGGGGTGTCGAATCCGGGTTGAAATATGTCAGAAACTGCCACTTTCGACTGACAGTTGTCACTTTCCCTTCGGTTATTCCATTGCCCTGTCATGAACCCGTCTTGGCATGGAGCATGCACTTCTTGTTATGTGGAAGACAAGATGGGACCTGAACCGATCGACGCGTATCTGAGTTCTGTCCGGGAGATTCCGGAACTGGCACCGGATGATGCCCGGTCGCTGGGCTGGCTGTCATGGTCGGGCGACTGGGCTGCCCGCCAGGAGCTCATCGAGAGGCATCTCTGGCTCGTGGTCGAAATGGCCGAGCGTTTGCGCCCTGGAGGCTCTGCACAGGCGGACTTGATCGTGGATGGGAATGTCGCGTTGGTACGGGCGGCCGAAGTCTACCGTCCCTGGCAGGACGGCGAGTTCGGCGCCTACGCGGAGGAGTATCTCCTTCGCGAGATTGGAAAGGAGGTGCTCCCGGCGGCCTGACAAACGAGAATCCGGGGGGAAGGCGGCGGCGGAACTGGCACAAGCCCTCCCTAAAGGCAGTTCGGCTCCAAGATCGAGCCGTCCGCCTCTCCCTCCGGGTCTTCGTCAGGTTGAAAAGGGAGCTTGGCTCGCAATGAGCACAGCACACGGGGGCCGGCCCCGCGCCATCCTGGCGCTGGCGGCCGGCCTCCTCATCTCTCCGCTCCTCGCCGGGGCCGGCCAGACGGCGTCTGCGCCGCAGGCGCCGGCGGGAGTCGCCGCGTCCACACGCGCCGGGTTCGTGCTGGTGACGTGGAATCCGGCGGCGCAGCCCGACGAGGTCGAGGGGTACCACGTGTACCGGTCGATGTCGGCGGGCGGGCCGTACGCGCTCGTGGCGACCGCTCCGTGCCTGCCGGCCTGCGAGTACCGGGACGCTACGGTCCCGAACGGCACCCGGTGCTTCTTCGTCGTCCGCGTCTTCGGCCGGGACGGCAAGGAGGGGCCGTCGTCGGCGGAGGTCAACGCCGTCGGAGACACCGTGGCGCCGAGCGCGTCCCTGCGCCTGCCCGGGCCGAGCCCCCGATTCAGCGGACGCGGGCCGGCGGACATCGCGGGCCCCGCGGTCGATGCGGGGTCGGGGGTGGCGACCGTGCGAGTGGCCCTCCGGCGCAACGATACGGGGGAGTGGTGGGGCGGGAGCCGCTGGGAATCCGGCGCGAAGCCCGTCTACCTGCCTGCCGTCCTCTCGGGCAAGGGACCGGCGGTGAAGTGGTCCTTCGACACGTCGAAGGTGGAGTGGTCGCAGGGCACCGCCTATGCGGTCCGGATCGCCGTACGCGACCTGGCGGGATTCGAGCTGGACCCCTCGGACTCGGCCTCCCTGTTCGTCGACGCTCCCGCGATCCTGACCGCGAGCGTCGCCGCCGCTCCGGGGGTCGTGACGGCGGGGCAGATTGTCCACGTGACGCTGCTGGTGGCGAATACGGGCGGGAGCGAGGCGTCCGCTGTGACGCCGGACGCGCCCGTCGCCACCGGAAGCGCCGGGGCCTCGATGCTCTCGGCGCCGGCCGCGGGTCCGGTGCGCTCGCTGGCCCCCGGGGAATTCGCCACGTTCTCGTGGACGTTCTCCGCGTCGGGGTCCGGCGCGATCGTCTTCCGGTCGGGATGCCGGGGCGTCGACGCGCCGAGCGGCGGGCCGGCGACCGTCGTGCCCGGTGTCTCGAACGACATCATGGTGCGCCTGCCGGCGCGGCTCGATGTGGCCGTCACGCCGTTCCCGGCGAACGTGCGGCAGGGCATGGCGATGTCGGTCCGGATGCGGATCACGAACGCGGGCCAGGCGGACTGCCAGGTGACCACGATCTCGCTGGGGGCGGGGTCGCGCGGGCTCATCGGGACGCTGCGGGGGCCCGATCCCCAGCCGCCGTTCCGGCTCAAGGGCGGCGAGAGCCGCGAGGTGGCCTGGACGGCTTCGGCGACCGGCGCGGGTGCCGTCGCGTTCACGGGCGTGGTGTCGGGATTCGACGAGAGTTCGGGCGAAATCGTGGACTCCGCCCCGGCCGTCTCGACTCCCGTAGGCGTGGCTTCGGCGCCCGCGACCCTCCAGCTTGCGGCGAACGCCGAGAGTGCGGTGACCGGGACCGCCGTGGGGATCACGGCGACGGTGCGGGACATCCAGGGGATCCCGGTGCCGGGGGTCCGCGTGGCCTTCGGGATACTGGCGGGGCGGGGCCGGGTGGATCCGCCGTTCGCGATCTCGGACGAGCACGGGGTGGCGGAGGGGAAGATCACGATGGGCACGGACCCGGGTATGGTCACCGTCGAGAGCCAGGCGGGGGCGGTCCTGTCGTCCCTGTCGGTCGAGAGCATCCTGCCCGGCGGCGTCGCCCAGATCCTGTCGCGCAGCTTCATCGATCCGTCCCGCGGAGAGAAGGTCGATGTGAAGGTGCACCTGCCCCGGGCGGTCCGGGTGCGGGTACGCGTGTTCAACATGAGTGGCGAGCTGATCACGACCCTGGCCGACCGCGATGCCTCGGCGGGGGACGCGACCTTCGCGTGGGACGGTCGGGGCGCGGCCGGCGGGCCGGTGGCGAACGGCGTCTACTTCATCTCGCTCCAGGCCGGGTCGGATCTTCAGAGCCGGCGCATCAGCGTGCTGAAGCGATGAATGCCCAGAGGGCCGACACCGCGGGATCGAGATCGGGGCCGCCGGGTGGCGGCGAGGGGAGGTGGATCATGGCACCAACGAGCCTGGTCGAACTGCCGGATGTGCTGACTACCGGCTGCGACGAGGGGGTCGAGTTCGTGTTCCTCGAAGGGGATGGGGACACGAAGGAGGAGACCCGGAACGACGACGGGGGAAGGATTGCGGGGCAAGGGGAAGGGATGCTAAGATAGCGAACCTTGACCAGACGACTTGACAGTCCGCCAAGTTGCGAACCTGCCCGGTAGGCTGAGGTATTCCGTTGATCCAGGAAGCCATCCGTATCCTCGTCGAAGGCAAGCCCCTGACCGCGGCCCAGTCCGAGGCCGCCATGGGGGAGATCATGGATGGGACCGTCACACCCGCCCAGATCGCAGGGCTGGCGGTGGCGTTGCGAATGCGGGGGGAGACCGTCGACGAGGTGGCCGGTTTCGCCCGGGCGATGCGCCGGCGGGCGGCAAAGATAGCTGCCCCGAAGGGCGTGATCGCCGACACGTGCGGCACCGGCGGGGACGGAATGCACACGCTCAACATCTCCACCGCGGCCGCCCTGGTGGCGGCCGGGGCCGGGGTGACCATGGCGAAGCACGGCAACCGCGCCATGTCGAGCCGTTGCGGGAGCGCGGACGTGCTGGGCGCGCTCGGGGTCAAGGTCGACGCGGACCCGTCCGCGGTCGAGCGTTGCCTGCTCGAGGCGGGCGTCGCCTTCTGCTTCGCCCAGGTGTTCCATCCCGCGATGAAGCACGCCGGCCCCCCGCGCCGCGAGCTGGGGGTCCGCACGATATTCAACCTGCTGGGGCCGCTCACGAACCCGGCCGGGGCGTCGGCCCAGCTTATCGGCGTCGCGGCCGGGGAACTGCTCGCGCTCGAGGCGGGCGCCCTCGCCGCGCTCGGCACCGGCCATTCGCTCGTCGTGCACGGGCGGGACGGCATCGACGAGCTGACGACCACCGCGCCGACCAAGGCGATCGAGGTGCGAGGTCATCGCGTCGTGCGCCGGCTGACGCTGGATGCCCGCGTGTTCGGTTTCCGCCGCGTCAGGATCAGCGATCTCGCGGGGGGATCCCCGGAGGAGAACGCGGCCGCCATCACGGGGGTTCTCGAGGGGCAGAAGGGCGCCTTCCGGGATGTGACCATCTATAACGCGGGTTTCGTATGCTGGCTCGCGGGGCTGGCTCGCACCCCCAGGCTCGGGATGGAAGCCGCCAGGAAATCGATCGATGCGGGGGCTGCCAGGGCCAAGCTCCGGCAGCTTCAGGAGGCGACGCGATGAAACAGTCATCGATGCTCAAACGGATCCTGTCGGTGAAGCGCGGCGAGGTGGCTCGGGCGAAGAAGGGCATGCCCCAGGGCGGGGTGGTGGAGGCGCTGGCCAGCGCTCCGCCGACCCGGGCCTTTCGCGAGGCGATCCTGCGCCGCCGCCCCTACGAGATCCATATCATCGGCGAGATCAAGAAGGCGTCCCCCTCGAAAGGCGTTTTCCGGGCGAAGGTGGACATCGCCGGGACGGCGCGGGAGTTCGAGGATGCCGGGGTCTCCGCCTTGTCCGTCCTGACCGACGAGAAGTTCTTCCAGGGATCGCTCGAGAACCTCCGGCTCGTCAAGGGCGCATCCAGCCTGCCCGTCCTGCGCAAGGACTTCATCGTCGACGAGTACCAGCTTTACCAATCCCGGCTTTCGGGGGCGGACGCGGTCCTCCTGATCGTCCGGCTCCTGCCCCAGCGCAAACTCAAGGAGTTCGTGACCCTCGCGCGCAATCTTTCGCTCGGGGCGCTCGTCGAGGTGCACACGTCAGCCGAGCTCAAGCGCGCGCTGGACGCGGGCGCGGACATGATCGGCGTGAACACGCGGGACCTCTCCACCTTCAAGACCGACTTCGCGGTCGCGAAGGAGTTGCGCCCCAGGATCCCGCCGGACCGGGCGGCCGTCTGCGCTAGCGGGATCGACAGTCCGCGCCAGATTGAGGTCCTGCGGACCCTGCGTTACGACGCGGTGCTCATCGGGGAGGCCCTCATGCGCACGCGGAAGCCGGCCCAGTTCGTGCACGAGCTCCTGCACACCTAGAGACGGCGTGGACGCCGGGAAGGTTCCGGTGACGGCATGGTAAGGGTGAAGATCTGCGGAATCACGAACCGCGTCGACGCGTGGCGGGCCCTGGACGCCGGCGCGGACGCGCTTGGGTTCAACTTTCACCGTCCGAGCCCGCGGTACGTGACCCCGGCGGCGGCGCGGGCGATCGTGCGAAGCCTCCCGCCCCTCGTGGCGGCCGTGGGCGTCTGCGTGGGCGGAACGTCGCGCGATCTGCGGGCGTTGGCCGCCGGGAGCGGCGTGGGCGTGCTCCAGGTCCATCCACCATTCGCTTCGCGACTGGTGCCTGCCCTGCGGCCGTTCCCGGTGATCCAGGCCGTTCAGGTCCGAGTCCGGGCCGACCTGCGGGGCCTGCGGGGGTCGGGGGCCGCCCTCTTCCTGCTCGATGCCTACGACCCGGTTCTTTCGGGTGGCACCGGGCGCCGGCTGGATCCACGTGTCCTCGCCGGGGCCCGGCTGCCCGCGCCGTTCCTGCTGGCCGGGGGTCTCACGGCGGGGAACGTCGCCGCGGCGATCCGGCGCGTCCGCCCCTACGGGGTGGATGTCAGCAGCGGCGTGGAGCGCGCGCCCGGGCGCAAGGACCCCGGCAAGATGATCCGGTTCGTGCGGGCGGCCAAGTGCGCATGACGCCCATTCGCCGCATAGGTCCCGGATGGTTCGGCGCCTTCGGGGGTCAGTTCGCGCCGGAGACTCTCCAGCCGGCCCTGCGGGCCCTGGCGCAGGCCTACGATACGGTCAAGCGGGACCCCGGTTTTCTCCGCGAGTTCCGGGAGGCGCTGCGGGTCCACGCGGGCCGGCCGTCCCTGCTGAGCCCCGCCAGCCGGCTATCCGCGGACCTCGGGCGCGGGATACGCGTCTTCCTCAAGCGCGAGGACCTCAACCACACGGGCTCGCACAAGATCAACAACACGCTCGGCCAGCTCATCCTGGCCCGGCGGATGGGGAAGCGCCGGGTGATTGCGGAGACCGGCGCGGGCCAGCACGGGGTCGCGACCGCGACCGCGGCCGCGCTTTACGGGGCGGAATGCGTGATCTACATGGGAGCGGAGGACGTGCGGCGGCAGGCGCTCAACGTCTTCCGGATGGAACTCCTCGGCGCGCGCGTCGTGTCGGTCACGGCGGGGACCGCCACCCTCAAGGATGCCATCAACGAGGCGTTCCGGGACTGGATCTCGCACGTGGACACGACGCACTACGTCTTCGGCACCGTGGCGGGGCCGCATCCGTTCCCGACCATGGTCCGCGACTTCCAGTCCGTGATCGGCCGCGAGGCCCGTGCTCAGATGCTCCACCAGGTGGGACGTCTCCCGACGCACGTGCTGGCATGCGTGGGTGGGGGGAGCAACGCCATGGGGATATTCTCCGGCTTCCTCCGGGACCGCCGGGTGGCCCTGGTCGGCGTCGAGGCGGGAGGGCGCGGACGCGCTCCGGGCCGGCACGCGGCGACCCTGACGCGCGGCCGGCCCGGCATCCTGCACGGGAGCTTCTCCTATCTCCTGCAGGACCGCGAGGGCCAGGTCCAGCCGACGCACTCGATATCGGCCGGGCTGGATTACCCGGGCGTTGGTCCAGAGCACTCGTGGCTCAAAGCCTCGGGCCGGGCGCGGTACGTGAGCGCGACCGACACGGAGGCGCTCGAGGGGTTCCTCTGGCTCGCGCGGCGCGAGGGCATCATCCCGGCGCTCGAGCCGGCGCACGCGCTCGGGTATCTCCATAGCTGCGGGCGGCGGTTCCCGCCGGGGTCGCGGATCGTCGTGAATCTCTCGGGGCGCGGGGACAAGGACGTGGCGGAGGTCCGGCGGCTCCTGTCGGGGCGGCGGAGCCGCCCGTGAAGCCCATGGTGCTCGAGTCGTACTTCCGCGCCACGGGAACGGGCCGGCGGGGGGCGTTCATGCCCTACGTGACCGCGGGCTACCCCAGCGCCGGGGCGATGCCCGGCATTCTCGGAATGCTGGCCGGGTCGGGCGCGGACTGCGTCGAGATCGGGGTGCCGTTTTCGGACCCGGTCGCGGACGGGGTCACGATCCAGCGGGCCTCCGAGGTGGCACTGGCGCGAGGCGGGGGTCTCGCGGGAGCCCTGCGAGCGGTTCAGACCGCCGCGCGCATGGGACTGCGGCCGGTCCTCATGAGCTACGCGAACCCGCTGTGGCAGGCCGGCCTTCCGGCGCTCGCGCGCCGGCTGGCGGACGCGGGGGCCCAGGGCGTGATCGTGCCGGATCTGCCGCTCGAGCTCGCCGGTTCGTGGAGCGCCGCCTTCGCGGAGCAGGGGCTGGCCCTCGTCCTGTTCGCCGCGCCCACGACGCCGGCCGCGCGGCTGCGGCAGGCGGGACGGAACACACGCGGATTCCTCTACTACGTCTCGCTGGCGGGGGTTACGGGGGAGCGCCGGTCCTTGCCGCGCGGGCTCGCGGCGCGGCTCCGGACGGTTCGGCGCATCGCCCGCTCCCCGGTGTGTGTCGGATTCGGCGTTTCGACCCCGCGCCAGGCGGCCGCGGTGGCCAGGGTCGCGGACGGCGTGATCGTCGGCGCCGCCGTGGTCCGGCGGCTGGAGGGCTGGGGCCGGGGCGTCGAAAAGCGACGCGCCATCGCGCGCTGGACGGCATCCATGGCGCGAGCCGTTCACGGCGCGGCCTATTCACGGTAGGATGCAATCAGGCTGACCGTGGCGCGAGAACAGGACATCCTCGAGCAGTCCCTACGCACCAAGGATCGCGAGATCCGCGGTCTCGAGGAGAAGCTGCGCGCGCAGGAGGCCACCCTCCAGAACATCAACCGGATCCTGGACCACCAGGACCGGGCGATCGCCGCGCTCACGAATCTCCAGCACCTGTATGCGACGGCCGCGAGCATGCGGGAGGTGGCCGGCCCGTTCATCGAGCTGGCCGTGAAGGGCGCCCGGTGCGAGGGCGGCCTCCTGGCTCTTCGGGAAACGCCCCAGGGTTCGCTGTCCGTCGTCTCCGCGATCGGGGACCGTTCGGAGCTCGTGCGCGGCCAGATCTACGGGGAGGACGAGGGGATCGTGGGCGAAGTTGCGCGCAGCGGGATGCCGCTCCTGGTCCCGGATGCCCGGCGGGAGCCGCGCCTGCGCGGGGACGGCCCCGAGCACGTGATTCGCGAGACCCGGAATGCCCTGTGTGTGCCGATCGTGGGCGGGTCCGGGCCGTGGGGGGCTCTGCTCCTCGTCAACACGCTCGACCGCAAGCGGTTCAGCAAGGGCGACGTCGACCTGCTTACGATCTTCGCCCTTCGTCTCGCGCGGGAGCTGGAGCGAGAGGCGGAATCCTCGCGGACGCGCGACGAGGCGGCCCGGCTCTCGACGCTCGTGCGCGTCACCGAACTCCTGCATGTAGCCGGCGACCGGCAGAAGATGGCCGACCTGCTCGTCCAGCTCTCGGCCCGGATGGTGAAGGCCGCCGGAGCGGCCGTATATATCCTGGACGAGACCCAGCAGTCGCTGGCCTGCATCGCATCCTCCGGGCGGCTGGCCGCGCCAGTCCAGTTCGCCGTCGGTACGGGGGTAGCGGGATGGGTGGCCCTGGAAGGGAAAGCCGTGAACTCGGCGACCGACGGGGATCGCTGGGTCGCGGGCCAGACGTCCCCCGTCTTTTCCTTTCCCATCCAGTCCGTGGCCGCGGTGCCGATTCGCGGGGCGCGCCGGATGATGGGCGTGCTCGAGGTTGTCAATCGCGCCCAGGGCGTGGGCTTCGACCAGTCCGACGTGAACCTGCTGGCGGTGCTGGGCCGCGAGGCCGGGCTCGCGCTGGACCACAAGCAGCAGACTCTCGAGGACCAGCGGACGATCATGGAGCTCCTGCGGGGCATGGCCAGGTTCCTGGATGCGAAGTCGCCGCACCTGCTCGGGCATTCGGAACGCGTCGCCAAGGTATCCCAGACCCTGGCCGAGGAGCTGGGACTGTCGCCGGAGGAGGTCCACCAGGCGTACATGGCGGGTCTGCTGCACGACCTCGGGAACGTCGGGGTCGACGACGAGCTGTTCGCGGCGCCGCGAACGCTGACGGAGGCGGAGATCCAGCAGATGCGGGGGCACACGAGTATCGGGGCCGAAATCCTGCGCGAGGTGACCGCGCTCCGGCATCTGATGGCCGGACCCCTGTATCATCATGAAAGATATGACGGTGGCGGATACCCCCAGGGACTGGTCGGGGACGGCATCCCGGTGCTGGCGCGGATCGTCGCGGTGGCCGAGGCGTTCGACGCCGTCCGGTCGGCCCGCCCGTACCGCCCGGCCATGAGCCTGCCCGAGGCGCTGGCCCACGTGCGGAGCGGCCTGGGGACCGCCTTCGACCCCAAGGTCGTCAACGCCCTCATCGCCGCGTACCAGCGCGGCAAGCTCCCGGCGTAATCCCCGGATGGCCTGGTTCAAGAAGAAGGACAAGGCGATCGGCGCGGGGGCGCGCAAGGAGATCCCCCAGGGCGTCTGGGTGAAGTGCGAGGGATGCTCCGCCGCCCTCTTTTCGCGCGAACTCGACGCGAACCAGCGGGTCTGCCCGAAGTGCACGTATCACTTCCGGCTGACCGCCTGGGAACGAATCGCCCTGCTGGCCGACGTCGGTTCGTTCGAGGAGATCGACCACGCCATACATGCGGGCGACCCGCTCGGATTCACCGACAGCCGGCCCTACCCGGTTCGGGTCAAGGAGAGCCAGGCGAAGACGGGGTTGCCCGAGGTCGTGCTCACGGGGAGGGCGAAGATGGACGAGCACCAGGTGATGCTGTCGGTCATGGACTTCGGCTTCATCGGCGGCAGCATGGGCAGCGCGATGGGGGAGAAGTTCACACGGGCGGCGGAGACGGCGCTGGCGGAGCGCCGGCCGTTCGTGTCCGTCGCCGCCTCGGGCGGCGCCCGGATGCAGGAGGGGATCCTATCCCTGATGCAGATGGCGAAGACGTCGGCGGCGGTCGGGCGCCTTCACGAGGCCCGGGTGCCCTACATTTCGGTCCTCACGAATCCGACGACGGCCGGCGTCATGGCTTCGTTCGCATCGCTCGGTGACGTCATCCTCGCGGAACCGGGCGCGCTCATCGGGTTCGCCGGACCGCGCGTGATCGAGCAGACGATCCGGCAGAAGCTGCCCAAGGGTTTCCAGACCTCCGAGTTCGTCCTCAGCCACGGGTTCGTGGACCGGATCGTGTCCCGGCGCCAGCTCAAGGGCACGCTGGTCCAGCTCATCGACCTCCTGACGGGCTGAAGGATGCGGCGAGCGGCGCTCCTGATCGCGCTCGTGACCGGCGGCTGGCTGGCGGCGCCGGATGTCCGGGCGGAGGGATACCAGCTCCTGTGGACGGCCACCTATGACGGGCCCGCGCACCGCGACGACCACGCCGAAGACATCGCGCTCGACCCGGCCGGGAACGTTTTCGTGGCCGGTTGGACCGATCGGAGCGATATAGGCGAGGACTTGAACATTCTCGTGCTCAAGTACAGCCCCACCGGGACCCTCCTGTGGACCCGCACTCATAACAGCTTCCCGGGCGGCATGGACCTCGGGTTCGGCATCGCCGTGGACAGCGGCGGCAACTGCTACGTCGCCGGCAGCGTGTCGATCACGGGGGGGGCGTCCGAGGGATGGCTCAGGAAATACGACACCAACGGGAACGTCCTCTGGACACTCGAGTACCCTTCCCCCAGCGCCGGGGACCAGGCGGTATTCCGGGATGTGGCCGTGGACGAGGCCGGCGGCAACCTCTACGTTGCCGGATGTCAGGGGCGGGGTGATCTCCTGCAGTCCGGGAACGCCCTGCTGGTCAAGGTGCCGATGGGCGGCGGCGTTCCCGTGTGGGCCGTCGATGCGGACGGGCACGGGTTGTGGGATGAATTCCTGAGCGTGGCGGTGGCCCCGAACGGCGACGTGCTGGTCACGGGCTACGAGGGCGTGCTCGACTTGTTCGGCATCATGGCGGCCTACTGGCCCGCGATTATTGTCCGTACGTCGTCGATGTACAATCCGACGCTCCTGTCCATCGACGAGGATCTCGTGGTCTGCCGGTACGGCCCGTCGGGTTCGCCGGTGTGGCGGCGAACTTACGGCTCCCTCAATGACATCCCGCTGAGCAGGTACACGTGGGATTCCGGATACGGGGTGTCATCCGGGCATGGCGACTCCGTTGTGGTCTCGGGGACGGTTGCCAGAATTGGCAACGGTCTCGCGAACTTCGACCGGTTGGTGCGGGCCTGGTCCGGCGACGGGAATTCGGTGCTGTGGACCAGGATGATCGACAAGGGCGAGGGCACTTACATGACGGACGCGGGGTTCAGGTGCGCGACGGGGCCGGACGGCCGGGTCCTCGTAGCCGGCTACACGGCCATGACGGACTCCTACCGGTTCGGGGTCCTGACGCTGGAGCAGTTCGACCCGAGTTCCGGGTTCACGATTCACGAGGATGGTTACAGCGGCGGGTACTTCCTGGTCGACGAGGGAAGGTCGGTGGCTGTCGATTCCTCCGGCGGGTATGTCATGGCCGCGATCCAGTATCGAACGGATCTCACCCAGGGGTACGACGCCCTGATCCGCCGCTGGAGTGGGCCCGCGGTCCCCGCGCAGACGGCCGGGCGGATCGTCGCCTATCCGAATCCCTTCGACCCGGGAAAGGCGGTCGGTGGCGTGTTCAAGTTCGCGAACCTGCCGCCCCGCGCGAACGTACGCATCTGGTCGCTCGCGGGGCTCCTCGTGTCCCGCGTCGAGGTCCGGGGCGCGGGAGCCGCCTGGGACGGGCGGACGGGCAACGGGAGCCCCGCGGCGCCGGGAATGTACTACTACACGGTCGAGGCGCCGGGCGCGAAACGGGTAACCGGCATCGTCGCCGTGGTGCGGCCATGAGCGCCGGACGCGCGCTCTTCTGCCCCGGGCTTGCGGTTGCTGCGCTCGCGTGGGCGCTGACCGCGACCGCTCCGGCCGCGGCGGGGTACGCGGGCGGGAGCGAAGCCGCCGAACTCGAGCTCCCGGGGAGCGCCCTGGCATTGGTGGCGGGTTCCGCTACGGGAGGGCTCTCGCGGGACGCCCTCGCGGTCGGGGAGAACCCGGCGCGGATCGGGGAAGCCGCGGGGGGGAGCGCGGCGGCGACGTATGCCTTGCACCCGGGCGGGCTGTCGGACAGCCAGATCGCGATCGGCCTCGCGCGCGGCTCGGCGGGCGCGTTCGGCGCATCGCTGCGGCTCGTGCGGGCCTCGTTTCCGGTTGCGCTCGAGGACGGGGCGGGGGCGTACGGGGGGACGCGGGGCGACGTGACCTGTCAGACCGTCGCCGGGACCGTGGGATGGGCGCCGGATCCATCGGGCGCGGCGGAGTGGTTCGGAAGAGCGGTGCGCGCGGGTGTCTCGGTGACCTATCTGCAGCGCGAAGTGGGGGGGCAGCCCGCTTCCGGCGGCGGCGTCGGCGGGGGGGTCGTGGTGCCGTGCGGGGCGGGCGTGGATGCGTTCGCGGTCGTCCGGAACGTCGGTTGGACCGGGCCCCGGGTCTGGCCGGCCGCGGTCTCCGCGGGCGCGTCCATCGACCGGGCGGACCTGCCGTTGTCGGGCGGGGCGCTGCGGGCGTCGCTGGCCGGCGCGTGGTCGCGGGAACGCGGGGGGAGCGCGGCGGGCGGCATCGAGCTCGGGTTCGGCAGAGAGAGCATGGGCGCCGCCCTGCGCGCGGGATACGAGATCGGCACCGTGCGCGCGATCAGCCCTTGGCCCTCCGGCGGGCTCGCCGTCCGCGTCGCCGGCCTCTCGGTCGAAGTCGGGATCGGATCCCTCGGAGGACTGGGTCTCGAGCGGATCGTGACGCTGAGCTACCGGGAGACGTCGGCGGAAGAGTGATCCGCGGTCAGGAAGGTCCCGCGAGCGCGACCTTGACGCCGGCGCGGATGTAGATTCCGGTGTAGTCGAGGGAGATGGGCTTGTTGGCAGAGGTCGCCAGCCGGCCGGCCCCGCCTTGGTTGCCCAGCCATTGCACTTTCGGGATGATGCACCAGTTGTACCCGGTTTCCCCGAAGATCGAGACCGTCCGGGCAACCGCGTATTCGACACCGGCCATTCCGCCGGCGCTCCAGCCTTTGGCGGTCAGATCCGTGGAGAACGAGACGGGTGGGTCGGTCCCGGCCCTCGTGAAACTCCCCGAGATTGTCGCGCCGATGAGGCTGCCGTAGGCTCCCCAGCCGCCCAAGTAGGTCCGGAGGTTGGGCTCTTCCTCGTAGCGGAAGACCTTGTGGAGGAAGACGCCGATCGTCAGGAGCGGGAGCGAGACCTTCTCGTCGACCCGGTAGGTCGTGCTCGAGGTCACCGTGCCGGTCACCGTGGCCGTGATCTGGAATATGGCCGTGGACGTGTCCACGACTCCGATGCGATAGTCCTGTTTCCAGACCCCGTTCATGCCAAGGAACACGCCGCCCCGCAGGTCCTCGTTGAACTCGTATGCCACCGAAATCTGGCCGCCGAAGCCCCACTCGATCTTGGCGAAGTCCGTGGGCACCTTGGCTCCCGCCGAGGCGCCGGAGTCCCGCCACGCCCGGTCGAGGACGTTCAGCCCCTCGTAAGCCAGCGCGTTGTCCATGCCGTGCATCCGCGGCGAGAAGACGGACGGTGCGGCTTCCAGGGTCCAGTGCCACGCGTCGGGCCACGCGGCGCGGACGGCGCCCGGGGCCGCCAGGGCTGCGAGGGCGGCCGTGAGCACGAGCGCCCGGCGGATCATCGGGCGGGGACGATCGTGCCGCCCGAGATCCGCAGGATCACGGGATCGCGTTCGAGCTCGCGCTGAGCCGTGAGCTGGGCCGGGCCGACCACGGTGTCGAACGAGCCGGTGCCCGCGAGCGACTGTCGGAAGCCTTCCCGGGTGCTGTCCGAAGCGAGGGCCGCGCGCATGAGGAGCCGGGCGGCGTCGTAGGAGGCGGCCGCAATGGCGTCCGGCGGCGCCGCGAAGCGCTCCTGGTATTTCCTGGTGAAATCCGCCGTGCGCGAATCGGGAAGGTCCGGCCAGAAGGCGGTGGTGAAATAGCCGTCGAGCGTTACCGCTTCCGGCCGTTTCCGCAACGCCTCGTCATCCCATGTGTCGGAGCCGAACAGGGTCACGCTGAGATTATGATACACCAACTGCGGAACGAGATGGAGTAGTTGCGTGCCGGAGACGGGGAGGTAGAGGGCCTCGATCCCGTACCGGTTCCCGGGGCTGGGGAGGGGGCGGCGCGCCCGGAACTCGTGCCGGGCCATCCGGCGGCCCGTGCGGGTGTCGTACATGGCGAACGCGCAGAGGAGGGTCTGGGTCTGGGGGGTGACCGCGTCCTCGTGCACCGCCACGAGGACCGCCAGGGGGGCGTCCCGCCCGCTCTGGGCCTCGCCCAGGAGCTCCGAGAGGGCGAGCTCTTCCGGGCCCGAGACGGTGCCATGGCTGGCGGCCTCCGGGCGGGTGAGGTACGCCGAGAACTGCGTGCCGCTCTCGGGGTTCAGCACGGTCACGGTCTTCACCGGAAGCGCGGCCGCGCGCAGGCGTTGGGCGAGTTCGAAGGTATAGGGCTCCGAGGTGAGGGTGAAGCAGGCCACCCGGGTGGCCTGCGGCGGCGCGTTGGACGGCGCGACGGCGGCCGGAGCCTGGATGGGAGTGGCGCTGGCCGGGTCGGCGGCGATCGTCGCGCTGGGCGGCGCCACAGGCGCCGGGGCCGGCGCGAGGTCGCCCGCCGCCGAGAAGAACTTCTGGAGGAACACCTCGAGTTCGGCCTGGCCACCGCGCCTGAACTCCTCGTCGGATTCCTTGAAGGAGGCGATGTCCGCGCCGCCGACGTCGACGATGGCGTCGCTGAAGTCCGCGGCCGACGCCGGGTATCGGGACTCTGCGAGCACCGTGCCGCCGGCCGCGACGAGCGCGGTCGTGAAGGCCGCCGCGAGGCTCCGTCCGTAGGCCGTGTCCGGGGCCAGGATGCCGAACCTCCGGCACTGGCGCGCCTGGACGGCGAAACGGGCGATCGCGGCTGCCTGCTGTTCCGGCGTGATCGCCGACCGGAAGACGTAAGGCCCGGTCTGTGTCAACCTGGCGGAGAGCGCGGCCGGCGTCATCAGCACGACGCCAAGCGCGTTGGCCTCGGCCGCGCAGGCGAGCGCCGTCTTGCTGAAGAGCGGGCCCAGGAGGGCGATAACCTGGCGCTCCGACACGAGCGTCTGGAGCGCGCGCACGGCCTGCGCGGGGTCCTCGGCGGTGTCCGCGAACACGAATTCGAACGGTGGGCCGCCCGGTGGCGGCATGGTTTCGGCCGCCAGCCGTACGCCCTGCGCGAGGGAGGTGCCGAGGGGCGCGCTTGGACCGGTTTCGGGCACGAGCACTCCGATGACGCGCCCGTTCACGGGGATCTTCTTCGAGAGCTCCCGGAGGATCTCGAAGGCGCGCGGCGCGGCCGCCGACGAGGGGAACCGGGCGACCAGGATGCGCAGGTTCCGGCTGGCTTCGTCATCGGCGCCCCGTTCGGCTTCGAGCCGTCCGAGGGCGAGGAGGACGTCGGGGGCCAGCGGTCCGTCGGAGGATCCGGACAGGAAGGTCTCGAGGTCCGATTGAGAGGCGGCCGCGACCGCGGCCGCTACCAGCTCCTGCGCGGCGGAGGCGAACGATTGGTCCTGCGGGAACCGGCGCAGTCCGTCGTCGATGCGCTGGAGGAGGCGCAGGGCGCCTTCGGTATGCTTCGCGGTTTCCAGGCGGAGATACAGGATAGGCGGAAGCCACGGGCTGGCCGGGACGTCCTTTTCGAACTTCGACGACAGCACGTCGACATCGCCCCAGCGGCCCTGGCGGACGGCCTGGCGAACGAGCAGGAAGGCGGCCGGGCCTCCCTCGGGACCCCTGGGGTCGCGCTCGAGGGTGGCGCGGGCCCGGATCAGCTCTTCCTCGGTCGCCATGTCGCGCACGGTACCGTAGGCCTCCGCGGGGGCCCTGACGGCCTGGCGGCCGGCGCATCCCCAGAGGAGGCCGGCGGCGGACACGATCGCGAACAGGCGCGCGGGACGAAGCCTCATGGCCCGTCATTATAGCGGCTTCGTGGACCCGGGCGAGGGGGCAGGAGTAGAGTGAACCCTGGTGATGACGACCTTGGGGCGCCCCTACCTGTGACGGTTCTTCCCGTGCTTCGGCGGGTGGACGCCTATCCCGTCGAGGTCGAGGGCGAGGAATACATCGCGCTCCGGGACCCCGAGGGTGTGGTCGAAGACGTCATGCTCCTCTCGCCGGCCGCCTTCCTGATCGCATCCATGCTCGACGGAACCGCCACGGTGACGGACATGCGCGCGACCTACGCCCGGGCGTTCGATGGCCGGATGGTCGAGGAACACGAAATCCGGAAGGTGATCGCCGAGCTCGATCTCCGGGGGTTCCTGGACACCCCCGGGTTCCGTCTCAAGCGCGCCGAGGCCCGGCGTCGCTGGGGCGATCTCCCCGTGCGGCCCGCTTCGCACGCGGGCGGCGCCTACCCCGACGATCCCCGGGAGCTCGCGGCGTATCTGGGCGGGTTCTTCACGGCCGAGGGGGGGCCGGGCCTGCTCGCCGGCGCGACCCCGCGTAGGGCGCCGCGCGGCCTGGTGGCCCCGCACATCGACTTCCAGCGCGGCGGGCTGGCCTATGCCCACGCGCACCGCACCCACCGGGAAGAGCCGCTTCCCGACCTCGTGATCGTGCTCGGCGTCGTCCACAGCGCGCCGCCGGTGCCCTTCATCGTCACGGACAAGGCGTTCCAGACCCCGCTGGGCGTCGTGTCCGCCGACCGCGAGGCCGTGGCCGCCATATCGGCGGGTTGCGGGGGCTGGGCGCGGGAGGAGGAGATCGCGCACAGGAGCGAGCACTCGATCGAGTTCCAGCTCGTCTGGCTCCAGGCGACCCACCCGGGGCAGGACTTCACGATCGTGCCGGTCCTGTGCTCGGCCTTCGAGCAGTTCTGCGGCGAGCACTCGCCCCAGTCGGACGAGCGGATCGCGCGGGGGCTGGAGAGCCTGGCGGGGGTGCTCCGCGGCCGGCGCGCGCTCGTGATCGCTTCCGTGGATTTCTCGCACGTCGGGCCGAAGTTCGGCGACGACATCCGGCTGGACGAGTCGGTGGCCGCGGGCGTGGAGGAGTCCGACCGCGCCCTGCTGGCGCCCCTGTGCGCGGGCGACGCGGAGGGGTTCTGGGCGGAGGGGGCCGGGGACGGCAACCCCCGCCACGTGGACGCCCTGTCGGCGGCCTACACGCTCCTGCACCTGCTCGGACCGGACGCGCGAGGGACCGAGCTGGCGTACGGGCAGGCGCCGGACCCGGAGGGCGGGATCGTGAGCTTCGCGGCGGTGGAGTTTCCCTGACCGGGGGATGGGCGGGGACTGAAGGGGATTGAGGGGCGGATCGCTCCTAACCTATGTCACAGGTCTTGAACGCCTCCTCGAGGGCGGCTACGGGATTGCTCTTGGGGATGAATTCCTGGCCCACGTACCCGAAGTAGGTCGAGGCGGCCAGCGTCTTCATGACGGCCCGGTAGTTGATCTCCTGGGTCGAGTCGGGGTCGTTGCGGCCGGGATTGCCCCCCACGTGCACGTGCCCGATCGCCTCGAGGTTCGCCGTCATCGTCCGGATGAGGTCGCCCTCCATGATCTGCATGTGGTAGACGTCGTAGAGCAGGCGGACGCGCATCGACCCGACCTGGCGGATCACCTCGGCGCCCCAGGCGGTGTGGTCGCACTGGTAATCCTTGTGGTCGACCCGGCTGTTCAGGAGTTCGAGCGCGAGCGTGACGTTCTTCTCCTCGGCGTACCCGGCCACCCGCTTCAGCCCGGCGACCGTGTTCGCGAGCCCCTCGGCGTCGGAGATGCCCCGCCGGTTACCCGAGAAGCAGATGAGGACGGGGATGTCGTTGGCCGCGGCCTTGTCGATGTTCGCCCGGAGCTCGCCCTCGAGGCGGGCGTGGTGCTCGGTGCGGTTGAGCCCCTCGGTGAGCGACGATTGACCGACGTGGGTCACGATCCGGAGCTTCTGGAACTTCGCGATTTCCCAGTGGTCCTCGGGCACCATCTCGAGGCCCTCGTACCCGATGCGCCGCGCCTCCGCGCAGAGCTTGAGGAAGGGGATCTCGGGCCGGTTGAAGGCCCAGTAGCAGAGCGTCTGCCGGATGCGGCTCATGCGCCTAGTCTACACCGACTCTGCCGAGCCATGGTTGCCGGCGCAGGGCGAGCAGGGCGAGGGCCAGGAGCAGGGCGCCGGATGCGTCGGCGACCACGTCAAGGGGATCGCAGCTCCGGTTGGGGACGAATGCCTGGTGGGCCTCGTCGAAGATGCCGTAGAGGAAACATCCGATGACAACGATCGCCCACCGCCGGGCCGCGGGAAGTCGCCGCAGGCGGGGGAAGATCGCTCGCGCGAGCAGGAATGCCAGGATTGCGTACTCGATCGCGTGCAGGCCCTTGTCGATCCCGGGGACGCCGGGGACGGGGACCGTGGACTGGCTCGACAGCCAGACGTTCGCGGCCACCCAGGCCGCAACCATGAACCATCGGGATGCGGGCCGGTCGAGCGCCGTCACGGCGAGAGCTGGGCCTTGAGCTGGAGCGCCTTCGGGTTGGCGGGGTCCTGCCGGAGCAGGATCTCGACCTCGGCAAGGGCGGCCTTGATCTTGCGCTGGTAGTAGTACGTCATCGCGAGGTTGAACCGCGCGTCCCGGTGCCCGGGATCTCGCTCGAGCACCTTGCGGAAGACGATCCCCGCCTCGTCGAATCTCGACATCATGAACCAGCAGTTGCCGAGGTTGACCGCCGCGCCCGTGTTGGCGGGGTCCAGCCGCAGGGCGTCCTCGAAGGCCTTGATGGCGCGGGGGAAGTTCTTCTCCTGCGCCCAGGCGTTCCCGAGCGCGACGAGGAACTGCGGGTCCGTGGCGTGGGCGTCCCGTTGAGCCTCGAGCTGGGCGGCCGGTACTCCGGCGCTCTGCGTGAGGAAGTCCACCTCGCGGGCGACCTTGAAGGAAGCCAGCAGTGGACGCAGGGAGACGGCGGCGAGCGCGATGGCGCCGAGGAGCGGGAGCCATGCCCAGCCCGGAGCTTTCGTTCCCGCCGGCGCGCCTTCGCGCCGCGCGAACAGCACTCCCGCGACAAGCCAGAAGGGGATCGCCGTGGATGCCAGCCGGAAGTTCCGGTCCACGAGGATGTGGACGAGCACGGCGACGAGGGCACCGAGCGCCCCCGCAGCCATGCGGTCTCCCGCGCGGGCCCGGTACAGGCCCTGGCGGAGCACGACGGCCAACAACCAGACGAAGAGGCCGAGGGCGGGTAGGCCGGCCTCGACGGCGACGTGCAGGTACTCGCAATGCGGGTGTTCGGCGAAAGTGTTGTCGGCTTTCATCTTCGCCGCGAATGCCGGCGGCGCGAACGGCGGATACTCGGAGGGGAAAGAGCCGACGCCCCACCCAGTGATCGGCTTGGCCCGGACCATGGCCATCGTGCCCTGCCATAGCGGGATACGGTCGGTGCGGCGGTTCAGCGCGTCGCGTACGGACGGGGCAAGCCAGATCGCGGCGATGACGAAGGCGACCGCGATAACGGCGATGGCAACGGACCGCATCCGGCGGTCCATGGACTCCCATTCCGATCGCCGGAAGAGCAGGGGGATCGCGATCGCGATGCCCGCGGAGGCACCGAGCCAGGCGCCGCGGCTTCCCGTCCAGACGAGGAGGACGAGCGTTCCGAAGAGCGTCGCGTGCAGGAGGATGTCCCGTGCCATCCTGGGGCCCTTGCGGGCGGCGTGGACGATGAGCGAAAGCAGGATCGGGACCAGGAAGGCGAGGTGGACGCCGAGGAAGTCCGGATTCCCGAACGTCGAGAACGGCCGGGATTGGGAGTTGAACTTCCGGAACTCCTCGATCGGGTCCCAGCCCGCCTTCTGCATGATCGCGTACCCGCCGACGAAGACGATCGTCGTGGCCCAGAGCGCGGCCAGTCGCCGGAGGTCGCCGGGGCGGAGCAGGAGCATGGCTCCGAGGAACGCGACGAGGCACAGGGCCTGGCGCGCGAGTTCCGCCATCGCCGTCGGGGCGAGGATGCCGCGGCCGTGCGCGACGGCGACGGAGACCGAGAGGCCGGCGAGCCATGCAGCGGCCGCCAGAGGCGCGCCGCGACGGTCCCGGAGCCGGCTGTGGGCGAGGACCACGGTCCCGGCGGCGGCGCCCAGGAGGATGAGGACCTGCGACGACAGGAGCTTGTAGTCCCGGCCGCCCTTGGCGAACAGGAGCGGGACCAGCGCCGCCGCGGTAAGCAGCGCGAGCCGTGCCAATCGCGCGAGCCGGGAGTTCGTCATCGGGCGAGCAGGTTCGCGAGCTCGGCCGCGGCTTGGCGGTGCCCCGGGACCGCGGCGAGGACGCGCCGGTACTCGGCTTCGGCTTCCTTCAACCGGCCTTGCATGGCCCGTAGGCGGGCGAGGCCGAGATGGACGTCGGGGTTGTCGGGGGCGAGCGCGAGCGCACGGGTGAGGTACTTCTCCGCCGGCGCGGGCTGGCGGGCGTTCAGGGCGATCATGGCGAGGTTGAGCTGGGCGGTGAGCGAGTCGGGGACGAGCTTCGCCTCCCGGATGTAGCACTCGCGGGCTTCGCCCGACCGGCCCTGGCCGTGCAGGATGAACCCGAGCGTCTCCCAGCCGCCGGGGAAGGCGGGCCAGCGGTGCGTGACCTCCCGCGCGCGTCGCTCGGCCTCGCCGATCCTTCCGGCGTTGAGCGCGGCCTCGGCTTCGGTGATGGCCATCCGGGACTCGAGCGCGTCCGCCTTGTCGCGCTCTAGTCCCGAGGCCCTATGGTTGCCCTGGCCCTCGAACCACCGGGCCCGGAGCCGGTGCCAATCGGGGGACCCGCCGAGGTCCGCCGGAGCCTCGCCCAGGAAGCGCCACGTCTCCCGGGCCTCCCCGGCCTCGAGTGCGAGCTCGCCGCCCCAGATCCGGGGTTCGAGCATGTAGGGATTCCCCCCGACGGCGTGGAGCAGGGCGTCGATCGCCCGGGCGCGTGCCCCGTGCCGCAGGAGGGGGAACGCGCGGTAACGTTCACGCTCGATCCGGCCGACGTTGAGCCACGCGATCGCGTGGTGCGGGGCCAGTGCGAGGGCCTTCGTGTAGGCCGTGAGCGCCCCGTTCCAGTCGCGCTGGATCTCGCGGGCGCGACCGAGGTACTGCCAGAGGTGGCGTTCGAGGGCTTCCACGCGAACCGCGCGCTCGAGCCAGCGCGCTCCATTGACGCCATCACCCCGGTCCACGCATTCGGCGCCGAAGTGATAGTAGCCCGTGGACACGAGCAGCCGGCCGGCGCCGATCGCGAGCAGGAGGGCGAGCAGCCGGAGGGCGGTTTTGGCCCGCTTGGGAGTGGCGGTGTCCGGGTCCGCGCGGCCGCCGGCCAGCAGGCCCGCGTGCATCCAGAGGAAGAAGGCGCTGGAGGGGAGATAGACGAAGAAGTTGGTCCCCATCGACACCGCCATGGCGACGAGGCTCAGCGCGAGGGCCGCCGGGACGCCTCCTTCGCGGACCCGCCCGAGGTGCCGGAAGAGGACGAACATGACCAGCAGGAGCCCGACGAGCCCGAAGTCGCACGCGATCTCGGCGAAGTCGTCGTGGGCGTGGTTGACGCTGACGGTCACCCCCAGGGTGCGGCTCAAGGCGTCCGGTTGGACGCGCGGGAACTCGACCGGGAACTGCCCCGTTCCCCAGCCCAGTAGCGGGGAGTCGGCGAGGAGCGCGGCGGAGCCCTTGAGGATTTCGAGGCGCTGGGAGAACGAGAAACGCTCGCTCCGCGCGGTCCAGCGGGAGAGCGAGGATCGGGCGGAGGGCACGAGGTGGAGGACGGCGACAGCCGCGATCGCGCCGGCCAGGGCGCCGGTCATGATCGTCCGGGAAGACCAGGCCCGCCGCCGGGCCTCGAGGGCGAGCCAGATGCCTCCCGCGACCAGGGCCGCGAGCTGGCCGCCCTTCGATCCCGACAGCACGATCGTCGCGCCGATCATGCCCGCGCAGGTGCCCCATGCCAGCCGGGCCCTCGGAGCCCGCGCGGAAGCGCACAGGAAAAGCGCCAGCGGGAGATGGAGGGCGAGGTAGTCGGCGAGGAAGGTGGGGTTGCCGAGCGTCGAGAGGACCCGGGTGCCGAACGGGTTCACGAGCCGGACCGAGGTGAAGAGCGTGTTCCAGACCGCCTGCCCGAGGCCGTTGGCGGCGACGGCCGTGGCTACCCCGACCGTCAGGCGGATATACCGGTCGACCGCGGCGCGGTCGGCGGACGCCTCCCGTGCGCGCAGGTAGACGACGGCCCCTACGAGCCAGGGAGCGAGCGGCCACACGCTGGCCGGGCCGCGGAGGGATTCGAGCGCCGCGAGGAGCACCAGAATGACCAGAGGCCACGGCCGCCAGCGCAAGGGCGGCCCCACGGCGAGGAGGAGACCGCCGCCGATCAGCCAGGCGGCCGCCTTCGGCGCGAGCGGGTCCACGCTCCACCGGAACGAGAGCGCCAGCGGCAGGCACGCCGCGAGCCAGCAGAGGACCAGTCGGGGGAGGAGCATCGTTCCCTATTCTACGGGGAGCGGATCGTCCGAATTGGGCGATCCGCACGGACCGTCCGGTCCGCGTGATACTGTAGTCCGCGTGATCCCGTACGGCGCCGCCTACTACCCCGAGCATTGGCCCCGCGACCGCTGGGAAACCGACGCCCGCATGATGGCCGAGTGCGGGTTCAACGTGGTGCGGATGGGCGAGTTCGCGTGGTCCCGGTTCGAGCCCCGGCCCGGTCATTTCGAGTTCGAGTGGATGGACGAGGTGCTCGAGACCCTTTACCGGCGCGGCATCAAGACCGTCATGGGAACTCCCACGGGCGGCGTGCCGCCGTGGTTCACGACCGCCAATCCGGACTCTCTCATCGTGGACGCGCAAGGGCGCCGGGCGGGGGCCGTGAACCGCTACTTCACCTGCTTCACGCACAAGCCGTTCCTCGAGGCCTCGCGGCGGATCGTGGACGCGATGGCGGCCCGGTATGGGACGGACAAGCGCATTCTCGGTTGGCACCTGCACAACGAGCTCGGGGGGAACCGGTGCCACTGCGACCGGTGCCGGGCGGCGTTCCAGTCGTGGCTCAAGGACCGGTACGGCTCGCTCAAGGAGCTCAACCGCCGGTGGGGCACGATCTTCTGGTCCCACGTCTACAACGAGTGGGAGGAGATCCCGGTGCCGCTCGAGACGCACCGCAACCCCGCACCCGCGCTCGCGCTCGCGTGGCGGCGGTGGTACATGGACCTGATCACCGAATACGCGAAGACGCAGGCGGACCTCATTCGGGCGAAGGCCAGGGACCAGTGGATCTCCACGAACCTCGACCCGCATGACGCGCGCATGTTCGAGGTCCTTGACCGGGTCGGGTACAACTTCTATCCCCACACGTGGGACAACGGCGACGACCCCGGCAACTCGATGACGCTGGACGCGATGCGGCCGCCGTCGGCCAAGATGCCCCCGTTCTCGTTCGAACAGCGCGGCGGCCAGCCGGGCTGGGACCTCGTCTCGCGGCTCAACCGGCCGGGGGAGCAGCGCCTGCTCGCGTGGCAGGCCTTCGCGCACGGGGCGGACGGCATGACGTACTTCCGCTGGCGGATCGCGTGGTTCGGCCACGAGAACCTCTGGGGCGGGATCGTGCGCCACGACGGCTCCCTGCACCCGCACGTGGCTCCGGCCGCGGTCCAGATCGGGCAGGAGCTCCGGCGCGTCGGCGCGATCATGGAGGGAAGCCGGGTCGACAGTCCGGTCGCGATCCTGCGCACCCAGGACTGCGCGTGGGCCTTCGAGCGCCAGCCCCAACAGGAGCGCTGGTCGTACGACGGCGAGCTGGGCCGCTGGTACCGCGGGGCGGTCCGGTACGGCGTCAACGTCGACGTCGTCGAGGCCCGGGAGGCGCTTGAGCGATACCGGGTGATCCTCGCGCCCGCGCACTACGTCATGAACCCCGCGCTCGCCGAGCGGCTTCAGAAGTTCGTCGAGCACGGCGGAATCCTGCTCTCGACCTTCCGGACCGCGGTCGTGGACGAGGACGTCGCCGTGCCCGAGCAGGAGGCCCCGGCGTGGCTGCACGATCTCTTCGGGGTCCGGGTCGAGGCCTACGACGTGCAGGAGATCGCCCGGTACCACACAACCCCGAACGAACCGCCCGGCCGGATCCGGATGAAGGACCCGGCGATCGGGCGGGGGACCGCGCAGGCGCACACGTGGTACGACCTCCTGTCGCTGAAGGCCGGGACGAAGGCGCTGGCCGTATACGCCACCGGGTTCTACAAGGGCACGCCCGCGATCGCGGAACGGCAGGCGGGGAAGGGCCGGGCTATCTATGTCGGATGCGGAACGGAGCAGTGGGTGGTCAACGCCCTCGTGGCCCGCGCTTGCCGGCTCGCGGGCGTGAAGCCGCTCGCCCGGGTGCCCGAGGGCGTCGAGATCCGGGAGCGCACCGTGCACCGCGGCGTGCTCCGTTTCCTGCTCAACTTCACGACCTCGCCCAAGCAGGCCGTCGTGGGCCCCGGGTTCATGGATGCCGTGACCGGCAAGCGCGCGGGGCCCGTCGTGCGCCTGCCCGCCTATGGCGTCACGGTGCTTCACCGGATGGACCGGAAGGCGCCCGTCCGCCCCTGAATCCGGGCATGGGGCTGTTCCTCGCGGTCGCCACCCCGCTCTGGGCCCTGTACCTCCGGCATTTCGCACCCACGGTCGCGCTCGAGGACTCGGGGGAGATGATCCGCGCCGCCCTCGCGCTCGGGATCACGCACGAGCCGGGGTACCCGCTATACGTCCTCGCGGGCCATCTGGCGGCCCTCCTGCCCGTTGGGTGTGTCGCGTTCCGGCTGAACCTCGTCTCGGCGACGGCCTCGGCGCTGGCCGCGGGGACGCTCGCGTGCCTGGCGCGCCGGCTCCTGCTGGACCCCGCGCGCCCGGCCTGTGCCCCGGCGGTGGCGTGGGGTTGTGCGGCCGCCGCGGGCTGGGCGCTCGGGCTCGCGCCCACGATCTGGTGGGAGTCCATGTTCGCGGAGAAGTACGCCGTGAGCCTCCTCTGGTTCGTCCTGTGCCTTGCCGTCGTCGTCGCGATGACGCGCAATGAGCGTCCCGCCGGGGTGGCGCTGGCCGGCCTCGTCTTGGGGTTGGCGCTCGCGCACCACGGGCAGGCGACGTACGTCCTGCCCGGTCTCGCGGTCGCGTTGTGGGTGGTAGCTCGTCGCCATGCGACGGGCACTTGGACCGGCGCCGTCATCCGGATGGCGATCATGGGCCTCCTCGGATTCTCGGTCAAGCTGGTCTCGATCCCGATCCGGGCCGCCGCGCACCCGTGGCCGGACTGGAACCATCCTGCGGTGTACGAGCGCTGGGCCGACTACCTATCCGCCCGGACCTACCACTTCCGGCTCTTCCGATGGGGCGTCTGGGGCACGTCGAGCCGCCTCATCGAGCACTCGACCACGGTCCTGCCGGACGAGTTCGGCTGGGCTGCCATCGTGCTCGCGGTTGCCGGGCTCTTGTGGCTGATCTATCGCCGCCAATGGCGTGACCTCGCCTGGCTACTGCCCGGGGCTACCGGAGCGGTCTTCGCCGCCGGGTTCGGGCTGGTGACCGTGTCCCTGCGGCTTTACTACATCCCCGCGTTCGCGGTCTTCGTCGTCCTGGCGGCGTTCGGGCTGGCCCGTGTCGCGGTCTTGGCCCGCTGGAGGCCGGTCCGAATGGCGCTTGCCGTCGCGGTCGTCGGCTGGCTGGGGTGGCGGCTGGCGGACCGGGTCGAGCGGGCCGACTGGAGCCGGTACTACCTTGCGCACGACAATGCCCGGAACCTGCTCGACAGCGCGGGGGAGGGGTCGATCCTGGTTGCCCACGGTGACTACGCCTATTTCCCGGTTTCGTTCGTCCGGTACGTGGATCGGCCGGAGTCGAAGACCGTCGTCGTGATGGCGAATGCCCTGCCGCCCGGCGCCTTCCCGGAGCAGGCGAAGCGGATCCAGCTCATCTACCCGCCCGAGGAGGCGGCATTCGCGGCCAAATGGCCGTGGGGCGAGGACCTGATGGCATTCGACCCCGGGAAGCCCGTCCGGTTCGCCGTGATCTTCGCCGCCATCGAGCGGGGAGCCTTCGTGACGTGCGGCCAGGCCTACGCTCCGGTCCGGCGGCAGGCGGATCTCGCGCCCGCGAGCATCCTCAAGGACCGGGCCTGGTTCCGCCGGTGGGGGAGGACCCGGGGGCTGTATGATGCTCGCATGCCCAACGACGAGCACACGCGGCAGTTGCTGGTCCGGTACCCGTTCTCGGACTACTGGCGGGCGAGACTGCTCGCTCTCCACGGCCGGTGCGCCGAGGCGATCCTGCTCTACCGGGCCGTCCTCGCGTCGCCTCCCGAGTGGCCGGTCAACCGGCCCGGCATCGTCGAAGGTCTCCGCGCGTGCGGCGGGAGGCCGTGATGACGGTCCGCATCCCGGAGGAGGGCGAGATCAAGCTCGCGCACGCGTGCACGGCCGTGTACTACGGCCGTACGGTGGACGTCAGTGCCCCCGAGGACGAGGAGGTCCTGGTCCCTCTCGCCGAAGGCGCCCGGGTGGTCTCCGTCGCCGCGGTCCCGCATTCCGGGGAAGAGCAGCCGCACCGGTTCGCCGAAGGACCGGACGGCGTCCTCGTGGCCGTCCCCGCCTCGACGGGCCCGGTCCGCTGCATCCGGATCCGGTGGTAGGGGGGGGGAAGAGGCGCGTTAGAGCGACTGCCCCGCAACCGGCAGGTCCGTCCACTGGATCTTCGGCATCAATCGCCGAACGTCAGGCGGGCGAGTTCCTCCTTAAGGCGGGCGCGTGAAGCGGGGCTCTTGGCCTGAGCGAGCCGGTCGGCCAAGGCCATGAAGCGTTTCTTCTCGTTCTCCTTGGATTCCAGCCCGAGATCGATCAGTTCGGCCAGGACGCGGCTGGCGGTCGTGTGACCCGCTTGAGCCAGCGTGCGCACGCGCTCGGCGGCGCGGGGTGGGAGCGTCACGCTCCGGCGGACGGCCCGTTCGGTTCCCGGCATGTCCCCAGTCTACATCAAATTGGTGCAACTTACACCAGGAGCGTGTTTGGGGACACCCTTCGGATTGCCGGATTCCCGGGGCGGCTGCCGTTCAGTATTGACCCTGATGGGTGTGCGTGTGGTCCCGTCTGCAAGGTCGGCGGTTAGAATCCGGCAATCCGAAGGATGTCCCCGAGCTTAGAGGGCTAGCCCAAGTTCCGCAGTTGGCGCCCATCTGAGGGGAGTTTCGATCCAGAACGT